>OY970070.1:0-1975906 GCA_963705355.1 uncultured Thermoplasmata archaeon | reverse complement strand
CCCCTTGCCTTCAGACAAAGCTCGGGGACGAGGTCAGCATCATGGAGTGCAGACCCCTGAGCAAGAGAGTCTCGTACGTAGTCATACAGAACAAACAGTAGGTGGTGGCGATGAAAGGCATTCCAGGAAGACAGACGAGGGGCATTCCGACCGGCGCGAGGCTGGACTGCATCGACAACACAGGAGCGAAAATCGTCCAAGTGGTCAGCGTGCCGAACTACCACGGCACGAAGCGGCGGTATCCGAACGCAGCCCTCGGAGAGATGATGGTCATCACCGTCAAGAAAGGCACACCGGAAGTGAGGAAGCAGCTGTTCAGGGCGGTGATCGTGCGCCAGAAGAGGCTTTTCAGACGGCCGGAGGGCACGATGGTCCAGTTCGAGGACAATGCGGTGGTCCTCGTGACCGACACCGGAGAGACGAAGGGAACGGACATCAAGGGACCCGTCGCGAGGGAGGCGGCCGAGAGGTGGCCGAGGATCGCTGCGACGGCCTCGATGATAGTGTGAGGGGGAGTGGGAATGACGTCTAGCACGAAGGCAGGGAAGCAGAGGAAGGCAAGAGCGAACGCCCCCCTGCACTTGAAGAAGAGGATGATGTCAGCGCACTTGGACTCCGCGCTCATGAAAGAGTTCAACGTCCGATCAGTGCCAGTCCGCAAGGGAGACACGGTGAGGATCATCAGAGGCAACAAGGACTTTAAAACGTCCGAGGCGAAGGTCGCCAATGTCGACCTCAAGAATTTGAAGATAATAATCGAGAACATCACGATTCCAAAGGCAGATGGCACTCAGAAGCCGAAGCCAGTCGACCCGTCGGATGTGCTGTTGACAAAGCTGGACCTGTCCGACCCGTGGAGAAAGAACAAGTTGGACAGCCTCAAGGGGGCGTGATTTGAGATGAAGAAGCACATCAAGCGGATGGCCGCCCCGAAGAGCTGGGCGGTTCCCAGGAAGACGAGCCACTGGGTCACAAAGCCGAGCCCAGGCCCGCACGGAACCGAAGGATCGATCCCCCTCCTGGGGGTCGTCAGGGACATGCTCAAACTCTGCGACAACTCGAGAGAGGCGAGGTTCATCATCGGCAGCAGGACCATCGCGGTGGACGGGAAGATCGTCACGGACTACAAGTTCCCAGTCGGCCTGATGGATGTCGTCACTGTCCTGAAGACGAAACAGAGCTTCAGGATGCTGATCGACTACAAGGCCAAGCTCCAGCTGATACCGATAGATGACACCGAGAAGGACTGGAAGCTCGCGAGGGTCGACGACAAGAAGGTCGTGAGGAAGGGCCAGGTGCAGCTGAACCTGCACGACGGCAGGTGCATCCTGCTCCCCAAGGACCAGTACAAGACGGGCGACGTGCTGAAGATAGAGCTGCCATCCCAGAAGATAATGAAGGCGTTCAAGCTGGACAAAGGCAGCATGGCGCTCCTGGTCGGAGGTTCGCACCCCGGCTCGGTCCAAACGATAGAGAGGTATCAGATCAGGAGAGGCTCGGCTCCGAACCTAGTCACATTCAAGGAAGGCCTCGAGACGGTCAAGGAGAACGTCTTCGTCATCGGCGAGAAGTCCCCTGAGATCAAGTTGCTGGAGGCGAAGGCAGCATGACCAGCAAGATGAGGGAAATCAGGCTAGAAAAGGCCGTGATCAACATCGGCGTCGGAGATGCAGGCGAGAGGCTCCTCAAGGCCGAGAAGGTTCTGAAGATGGTCACGGGCAAGAAGCCTGTCCGCACCGTCTCGAAGACGACCAATAGGGATCTGGGCATCAGAAAGGGCATGCAGATCGGGTGCAAGGTGACCCTCCGGGGAAAGGAGGCCGACGAGTTCGTGAAGAAGGCCTTCTGGATCAGGGAGAACAGGATTGCCGACTACTCGTTCGAT
Organism: uncultured Thermoplasmata archaeon; assembly: GCA_963705355.1. Classification (GTDB taxonomy): domain Archaea; phylum Thermoplasmatota; class Thermoplasmata; order UBA10834; family UBA10834; genus COMBO-56-21. The sequence continues at coordinate 1,974,021 of OY970070.1, read as the reverse complement.
CCCGAGGGGAACTTCTCGTTCGGGATCCAGGACTACACTGACTTTCCGGGAATGAAGTACGACCCCGAGATAGGCATATTCGGCCTCGATGTGACATCAGCCATAGGTCGCCCTGGACGCAGGGTCCAGAAGAGAAGGATGATGCGGACCAAGCTCCCGAAGTACCACAGGGTGTCGAAGAAAGAGGGCATGGAATTCGTCAAGTCGAAGTTCGGCGTGGAGGTGGTTGATTGAAGCCCAAGAAGAAGTTCGGAAGAACCATCGGATGCACCAGATGCGGAAGGAAGAGGGGGATCATCCGAAGGTACGGAATGCACCTGTGCAGGCAGTGCTTCAGGGAAATCGCACCCCACATCGGATTCAGGAAGTACTCATGAGGTGAGATGACATGCAACACGATACACTCAACGACGCGATGGCGGTCATCAAGAACGCGGAGAGGGTGGGCAAGGGCGAGTGCACTGTCCGCCCGTCATCGAAGCTGGTGGGACGCGTGCTCAAGGTCATGCAGGAGAGCGGCTACATCAGGCAGTTCGAGCTAGTGGAGGACGGCCGGAGCAGGATGTTCAAGGTCGCGCTTTCCGGCCAGATAAACGACTGCGGGGTCATTAGGCCCAGGTACTCGGTCAAGGTGGCCGACCTCGAGAAGTACGAGGCGAGATACCTGCCCGCACAGGACTTCGGCGTACTCATACTCACGACGACCAAGGGCGTCGTGACTCATATGGAGGCCAAGAAAGGAGGCGTCGGCGGCAAGCTGCTGGCGTTCGTTTACTGAGAGGTGTTCACAATGCGAGTAGGATTGCTGAAGGACGAGATCGAGGTTCCCGAGAAGGTCTACGTCGCGCTCGAGGGAGGCGTCGTAAAGGTCAAAGGCCCCCAGGGAGAGATCTCGAAGAATCTCTTCCATCCGAGGGTGAAGCTCGAGCTGAAGGGAAAGCATGTGATCGTCTCGAGCGAGCTGCCCAGAAAAAGGGAGAAGGCACTCGTGGGCACCTATGGCGCGCACATAAGGAACATGCTAGTCGGCGCGACCAAGGGGTTCGAGTACAAGATGAAGATCGTCTACGCCCACTTCCCGATCAAGACTGCGGTCAAGGGCGACACTTTCGTGATCGAGAACTTCCTGGGGGAGAAGCACCCGAGGAAGACCAAGATACTGGGTGCCACCAAGGTCGCCATAAAGGGAGACCAGGTGGTGCTGAACGGCCCCAACGTCGAGGATGTAGGACAGACTGCGGCGAACATCGAGCGAGCCACCAAGATCAAGGGCTTCGACCCGAGGGTCTTCCAGGATGGCATCTACATCATCGAGAAGCCGGGGAGGTGAATGCTTTGGCAGAGAAGATACCAGCGCACCATGACGATTTCATGAAGCTGCACTCGTTCAAAGAGGAATACATCCAGAAGCTCGAGGCCATCGGCATCAAGTCACCCAAGGAGCTCGCGGCCGCTCTAGCGGATGAGAAGAAGACGAAGGAGATACACGAGCATCTCAAGGGAGCTGGTCCGAAGACGATCGAACACTGGAAGGAAGACCTGAAAGTGCGGACCGAGCCGGAGGAAGAGGAGAAAAAAGTAGAGAGAAAACCGGCTCTCAAGACCCGGAAGGTCAAGGCCGCCCCGAAGAAGGCCTCGGAGGAGAAAGCAGAGGAGAAGGAAGAGGCCGAAAAGGTAGAGCCGAAGGAGAAGGCCGAGAAGAAGAAGGGCGAGAAGGAGGAAGAGGTCGAGATCGAGGAGGAAGAAGGCTACAAGGTGAAGCTGAAGCCGAAGCTCTCGAAGGAGACCTTGGAGGCGCTCCGGATGAGAGCCGAGATCCACGCCCGAAGGCCAACGTTCCTGAGGCAGGAGTGGCACAGGAGAAGGAAGCTGCAGAACGTCAAGTGGCGGAAACCCCAGGGAGACCACTCAAAGATGAGGCAGCACTACGGCTACAGGCCGAACGTCGTCTCCATAGGCTACGGCTCCCCGAAGGGCGCGAGGTTCCTCCACCCGTCCGGATTCAAGGAGGTTCTGATATGGAACGTCAAGGACCTCGAGAAGATCAAGCCCGAGCTGGAGGCCGCAAGGGTGGCCCATCAGGTCGGGATGAGGAAGCGCCAGGAGATCGAGGACAAGGCGGACGAGCTCGGCATCAGAGTACTCAACAGGAGCGGATGATAGATGGATCTCAGGAACCAGAGAAGGATGGCCGCGGAGCTTCTGAAGTGTGGCGTCAACAGGGTCTGGGTAGACCCGAACAGCTCCGAGGACGTCTCCGACGCCATCACACGCGCGGATGTGAGGACTCTCATCAACTCCGGAGCGATCGTCTCGAGGCAGAAGAAGGGAGTCTCGAGGGGCAGGGCCGAGTTCGAGAGGTCCCAGAGGAGAAAGGGCAGGCAGACTGGGCACGGCTCCAGGCGCGGCAAGAAAGGCGCGAGAAAGCCCTCGAAGGAGCGCTGGATGCAGACCATCAGGCCCTTGCGCCTCAAGCTGAAGGAGCTCCGGGACACGGGCAAGATTGATCGCGCGACATATCGCATCTACTATCTCAAGGCCAAGGGCGGGGTGTTCAAGAGCAGGCCGCACCTGGTATCGCACTTGAAGTCTGAGGGAATCCTGAAGGAGTGAGTGACATGGCTACAGGACCGAGATCCAGAGTTCCGTTCAGGAGAAGGAGAGAGGGCAGGACGGACTACAGGCACAGGGCGGCGCTCATCAGAGGCGGAATGGCCAGAGCGGTCGTGCGGAAGTCCAACCGCAATGTGCGCGTCCAGTTCGTCGAGTACAAGGCCGACGGAGATGTCATAGTCGCTTGCGCTGTTTCCACTGAACTGGAGAAACTCGGCTGGACCGGCTCAGGCAAGAGCACGCCGGGCGCATACCTCACGGGTCTCTTGGCGGGCAAGAGGGCCAAGGAGAAGGGCCTCGAGGAGGCTGTGCTGGACATTGGGCTCAGGGAGCCGACGAAGGGCGCTGTGGTCTTCGCAGCCCTTAAGGGCATCGTCGATGCGGGCATCGAGGTGCCGCACAGCGACGAGATGCTTCCTAAGGACGACAGGATAACTGGCAAGCACATGCGAGAGGGCACGGCTGCGATGTTCGAAGGCGCAAAGAGCAAGATCGGAGGTGCGACTGATGAGTGATTGGACGCCGAAGACGAGGCTGGGCAGGCTGGTCGCCGAGGGCAAGATAGCCACCATGAGCGAGGCGCTGAAGACCAGGCTGCCCCTCAGGGAGCCCGAGATCGTGGACATACTGCTTCCGGATCTGGCCGACGAAGTCCTCGATGTGAACATGGTCCAGAGGATGACGGACTCCGGAAGGAGGGTCAGGTTCGCGATCACCGTCGTCGTGGGCAACTACGACGGCTATGTAGGACTCGGAAGGCTGAAAGGAAAGGAGGTCGGGCCCGCCATCAGGGCGGCGATCGACGTCGCCAAGCTGAACGTCATCGAGATCAAGAGAGGCTGCGGCTCGTGGCAATGCGGCTGCTTGACACCTCACTCGCTTCCGTTCGAGGTGACCGGCCACTCAGGTTCCGTCGTCGTGACTCTAAAGCCCGCCCCTCGCGGCACTGGGCTGGCCGTGGGGGACATCGCGAAGAGCGTGCTGCGCATGGCCGGGATAAAGGACGCGTGGGGCTTCACGAAGGGCCACACCAAGACGACCATCAACAACTCGATCGCGGCGTTCGAGGCCCTCAGGAGAACCTCACAGTTGAGGGTCACGGACGAGCAGAAGAGCAGGCTCCAGATAATGACCGGGCCTGTCCAAATCCATGTCGCTGGCACTTCACAAGAGGAGCCACCGGAGACGGCAGAGGATGCCCCGGAAGGGCCGAAGGAGGCGAAGTAGGATGCCGGCATTGGCCATAGTGAGGGTCCGAGGGCACGCGAAGATTCAGCACCAGGCCGTCGAGACCATGGACATGATGAAGCTGACAAGAGTGAACCACTGTGTCGTGCTCCCGCAGAACGACACCACAAACGGGATGCTCCAGGTCGTGAAGGACTATGTCACCTGGGGAGAACTCACGCACGAGACGCTCGCGCGGCTGCTGTTCCAGAGAGGCGAGGTCGTCGGAGGCGGCAGGGTGACAGACGCATACGTCAAAGATAACTCGGAGTACACTTCGATACTGTCGCTCGCGAAGGCGATCGACAAGGGAGAGGCGAAGCTCACAGATGTGAAGGGGCTGAAGCCGGTCCTCAGGCTCCCGCCGCCGAGGCAAGGCTACAGAAACACGAAGCGATCGTACGTCGACCGCGGCTCGCTCGGATATAGAGGCGCGGAGATCGAGAAGCTGCTAGACCGAATGCTTGCCAAGCCCTCGGAGGGGAAGTAGATGGTCAGCAGGACGAGCAAGTTCAGAGGTAGCAGAACGCACGGTCGCGGCAAGAAGGCCGGACGAGGAGCTGGCCTCAGGGGCGGCCGAGGGAATGCCGGACTTCACAAGCACAAGTGGATAAGCGTCGTTAAATACTGTCCTGATTATTTCGGCCACCACGGGTTCAAAAGACCGCAGTCCGTCGTGAGCGACAAGGTCACCATGAACCTCTCTGAGGTCGAACAAGCGCTCCCGTCGCTGGCGAAGGATGGGTTCGCGGTTCAGAAGGACGGAAAGTGGAGCGTGGACCTGACCAAGATGGGCGTCGACAAGCTGCTCGGGTCGGGCAGGATCACGACCGCTATATCGGTGAGGGTGGCGGAGGCTTCCGCATCGGCGCAGGAGAAGCTTAAGGGCGCCGGCGGGGCGTTAATCAACGAATGAGAATCGGACCAGAGGTAAGACCGGAAACGCCTGGATCAAGGAAGGGTGCAGATGGCTGAGGAGGACGAAGAGAAGAGCATGCTCTACAAGCTCAAGCCACTGACGGACAGGCTGCCCGCGGTGACGAGGCCTGAAGGGCACGTGCACTTCCGGACGAAGATGATGTGGATCATCCTCATACTAGTGCTTTACTTCGCGATGACCAACATCATGATCTATGGGCTGAGCACGACAGGAGGAGTCGATCTGTTCGCCCAGTACAGGGCGATACTCGCGGGTGCGCAATTCTCGTTGATGCACCTCGGAATCGGTCCCATCGTCACCGGCTCGATCATCATGCAGCTCTTCACGGGCGCGAAGATCATCAAGCTCGATCTGAAGAAAGAAGAGGACAAGGCGGTCTACCAGGGCACGCAGAAGCTCATGGTCATCATCATGATAGTCGTCGAGGCCGCGCCCCAGGTCTACGGCTTCATGGAACCCTCCACAAAATTCGTCAGCAACATGGAGAGCTTCTGGACGGGACATGGTGCGAGTTTCGCGAGGTCCCTCATAGTCATTCAGCTGTTCGTCGGCTCGTACCTTGTGTTCCTGATGGACGAGGTGGTCTCAAAGTGGGGGATCGGGAGCGGCATATCCCTGTTCATCGCCGCGGGGGTAGCGCAGCAGATCTTCACGGGATCGATCAACTGGCACCCTGTCGATGGCTCGAAGCCGCTGGACATGTCCAGCAATCCTCCTGCGGGGACCATCCCGAAGACGATCTACCTGTTCCACCACATGTCCGCCGCTCAGCTTTCGAACGGAGGCTATGAACGCATATTCCTCGCGCAGCCGAACCCTATGGTCGCGCTCATAGGTACTGTCGCCATTTTCTTCTTCGTCGCGTACACGGAATCCAGCAGAATCGAACTCCCGCTCGCACACGGGACCGCGCGGGGTGCGAGGGGCAGGTACCCGATCAAGCTGATCTACGCGTCCAACATACCGGTCATACTCATGGCGGCCCTGCTGGCGAACGTGAGCATGTTCTCAATGCTATTCTGGAGCCACCCCGCATTTGAGCATGTGCCGATACTGGGCCACAACTGGATGCTCGGATACTATGCAGCGGGCAAAACGCATCCGTCCGGTGGGCTGGCTTATTACGTGTCGTCGTCGAACGGCGTGGGCGATTGGCTCTTGCCTCTGCTCAGCAACAGCTATCTCAATGCCACGGGGCTGAACAAGACCAGGCTTCAGATAGCCATACATGTGCTCATCTACGTCGGCGTCATGGTGGGCGGTTCCGTGCTGTTTGCCAGATTCTGGATCGAAACCACGAACATGGGCCCGGAAGCGGTTGCGGGCCAGATCGAGTCGAGCGGGATGCAGATCCCCGGATTCAGGAGGGACCCGAGGGTGCTCAAAAGAGTGCTCGAGAGGTACATCCCCGTGGTGACAGTCATTTCTGGAGCGACTGTTGGCGCGCTGGCATCAGGCGCGGATCTCATAGGAACCGTCGGAAACGCTTCAGGCACAGGCGTGCTGCTTTCAGTGGGCATCATGATCCAACTGTACGACGCGATCGGCCGCGAGCAGATGATGGAGATGCATCCAGTGCTGAGAGGCTTCTTCGGAGGCGAGTGAACAGATGGCTAGCTCGGGCGCTCCTCGAGGACCGAGACCGCCGACTGCAGGCGTCGGCAACCAGATGATCGTCATGATGGCGTTCATCACGGCGATGATCGTGATGTTCGACCAGAACCTGCGGCAGGGGCTCGGAAAGCTGGTGGGTATACCGCTCACGCCCTTGGTTGGTTTCAACGGGCACGAGCCGATCCTCACCCTCCTGCTCACGGGTCTGCTGATGAGCTTCTTCAGCATCACCGTGAGACATCTGTTCTCGGACTGGATTGGGCAGGCCAGGAACGCCAGGATCACATCTGCCTTTCAAAAGGAGCTCCGAGAGGCCAGAACCAGCAACAACACGTACAAGCTGAAGAAGCTGACAGAGCTGCAGCCTCAGATCATGGCGCAGTCGCTCAAGGCTTCCCAGACGCAGCTGAAGCTGATGCCCGTGACCATGCTTGTGATAATCCCGATATTCGCATGGCTCGCGAACTTCGTGTATCTTGACCTGCAATCGACCGCTTTCTCGGTCCCGTGGGCCTTCAACGCTGACATGAAGCACTCGAATGTGCTGCCCAACTGGATCCTGCTCTACTCGCTCTTGACTCTGCCGTTCGGGCAGGTCCTCACGAGGGTCCTGAAGTACTTCAGTTTTGGCAGAAGGCTGCGCGAACTGGAGTCGGGGGCGATTGAAGAGACGCGTGAGACGGAGCCTGAAGAAGTGGGAGCCCGCCGATGAGGATAGCGATTTCCGGACCACCTGGAAGCGGAAAGACAACCATATGCATGCTCGTCGCAAACCGGCTCGACTGCGATTTCATCCTCGTGGGCCAGATCTTCAGACAGATGGCGATGGAGCGCAAGGTGGACCTCGAGACCTTCGGGAGGCTTGCCGAGGAGGACGAGACCATCGACAAGGAGCTGGACGAGCGCATGGTCGCGCTCGCCAAGGCGAATGAAAACATCGTCATCGAGGGAAGGCTGGCAGGTCTTATCCTGAAGGCGAAGAGAGTCCCTGTGTTCGCAGCGTTCATCGAAGCTTCAGAGCAGGTAAGGGCCGATAGGATAGCCCGCAGGGAGGGCAAGAGCGCCGATTCGGTGCTGAAGGACATTCGTTCACGAGAGAGATCGGAAAAGAAGAGGTACCTCGCGTATTATGGCGTAGATCCTTCGGATAGAGCAGTCTATGATTTGTGGGTCGACTCCTCAAGCACCCCTGCAGACAAGATCGCGGAGTTGATCGTGGAGAAGGCAAGGAAGGCAGAGGTGGAACATGCTCGTGAAATCCAAGAGGCCGATTAGCTCAGGAAAGGGCAAAAGGCCCGAGGAACGCACGGTCGACGAGCTCCTGGAGGACGGCGTTGTCGTCATCGACAAGCCGGCTGGTCCGACTTCACACCAAGTAACTAGCTGGGTTGGGGACATGGTCGGCGCCAAGAAGTCCGCCCACGGAGGCACTCTGGACCCTCGAGTCACGGGCGTTCTGCCGGTTGGATTGGGGAACGCGGTGCGCGCGATGGATACGCTGCACTACGGGACCAAGGCGTACGTCGGCGTGATGCGAATGCATGGCAACGCCGATCGGAAACGGCTGGAGGAGATCTTCAAGGAGTTCACAGACGAGATCTATCAGACCCCGCCCATGCGTTCCGCCGTCAAGAGAGAGTTGAGGACGAGAAGGATAACCTCTCTCTCGCTGCTGGAGATCTCCGGCCGTGATGTGCTCTTCAAGGTCGACTGCGAGGCGGGGACCTACATCCGCAGCCTATGCGTCGACATCGGCGATGCCATAGCTCTGGGAGCGCATCTTCAGGATCTCAGGCGAACGAGGGCGGGGGTGCTGACGGAGGACGACGCCGTCTCTCTGCATGACCTCAAGGACGCCTACGAGGAGCACAAAGCTGGCGATAGCGGTCCGCTCAGGAAGATGCTGAGGCCGAAGGAAGTACTTCTTGCCCAGATGCCCAAGATCGAGATCAAGGACTCTGCGGTCGATGCGATCTGCCACGGTGCGAACCTCGCCGTCCCCGGGATAGTGTCTCTAGACGAACGCATCAAGAAGAGGGGAACTGTTGCGATCATGACCCTCAGCGGAGAGGGCGTCGCCCTTGGCACGTCGCTCATGGATTCCGAGGAGATCATGAAGCGCTCGGAAGGATTCGCGGTCGATGTCTCGAGGGTGTTCATGCCCACGGGGACATACTTGAGATCTTGGGGCAGCTCTGCCCAGGAAGATCAGCAGAAGTGATCCAAAGTCCTCTGCCTGGCAACCAACGGCTGAGCCTGAATCCCCAGCGAGCGACGCACATGCATCGCCAACTCTTTTGAGAACCCGTGATTCGTGAAAACGTTTTGGGGACTGCACCTTCTGATGAACTCCGTGAGTTCGTCGAAACCGCAATGGTCCGAAACCGGGAACGCTTCGTCGACCCCGGACTGGTATCTGAAACCCTTCTCCAATGCCCATCCTGAGAATGCTGCCGTCTTGGCTCCGTGCTTTCTCAACGACTGCACACGAGGCGCGTCCTTGCCCAATCCAGACGTGATGTACACGAACGGCGGCTTCGTCCGATGAGCATCGAATTCCGTCTGGGCGAGCTCGTAGCCATGCCTCCTGAGTATCCGGTTGTTCTCGGCAATCGCAGGGTGAAGGACCAACGGAAGATCTCTGAAGTAGGCCGTGAGCTCCTGTGACTTTCCGAGTGGATAAGCGAAGAGGACTGCGCATCCATCCCTCTTCACTATGTCTCGCACCCAATCCCTTGCGACTGACATGATCTCTTCGTGGTCTGGAAAGATGTACTGCGGTTTGCCGTAGGTTGCCTCGGTGATCAGGATGTCGCATTTGTGCGGCTTTGCTGCTTCTGTGTTTGCTTTCTCCCTCGTGCAGAAATCGCCCGTGTACAGGACCCGCGTGTCCCCGCTAACGAAGAACATTCTCGAGCCCGCGATGTGCCCGGCCTCAAGCTCCTTCACACGGTCATCGGAGTCTATCCCGATCTCCTTGTTCCTCCGCGCCTTGATGAAATCTCTCGTGACAGGAGAACATATCGCCGACATCTGCTTGAAAGAACTCGGAAGGTGGTCTGAGTGGGCGTGAGATATCATGCTCGTCTCGCCGAGAAGAACTCGCTTCGGATCGAACCTGAACGAGCAGCCATCAACCTCGATCAGGATGCCGTTGCCCAGCTGGATCATTCTTCTCCCACTTTCAGCACGCTCGGCAGATCAAGGAGCTACAAGGTGCAGAGGGTATAAACTACCTTACACCGAGGAAGTCGAAAGTATAAACAACAACATGCTGCAAACGCTCAACATTCGTCGTCCGTCCCCCCAAACCCTTTCGCATTCTTCTCCAACAACATGAGATTAGGTGCTCCTGCCTGAATTTGAATTCTGACGACTGGCTCGACAGTCAATCGGAATGCAGGTTGCTGCAAACCCATCGCTCTATTGGTTGTTTATTCGGGCTGTTTACTCGTTCTTGACCGTTTCGTCATCGGGAGACGAAGCTATATGAGACGGAACAGGCAATGCGTTCTAGGAGGAGTGGCTAGCGGCTCCATGACGGAAAGGGTTCGGCAATTCGCGCATCGACGACCAAGGATCTTCATAGTGGTCGTACTGTGTGTTTGCATCCTTGCCAGTGGGGTCTCCTACGCTTTGTATACGATACTCTCCAAGCCTGAGTTTCCATCAGAACACACTCCGTTGTCGCTTGTCCCAGAAGGTATCAAGTGGACGGGAGATAACGCTGCCCTGGTCCAGTACCATTACGGTGCTCCTTGGATAAGCTTTTCTAATGGAAGCAGCAGCTGGGACGCACTCAATGCCTCACAGTTGCTTAACACAGGTCGTTCCGCGACGGTGAACCTTGGAACTAGGACCGCAGGCAACCTCACTCTCTCGCTGAATCTCACCGACATCACAGGGGACGGCGCTTTCGGCCAGGAGGACTACTTCGTGATCTCGGTCGTGAACGGTTCAGGATTCGTGGAGGAAGTAACATACATGCTGACCGTGACATGGAGGGGAGGCCCCAACTCTTATTGGACAAGCTACGATTTCGTGATTGACGAAGGGGTACTCTACGCGTGGAGTACAGGGCCGAAGTACTTCCTCTAAGGTGATGACATCCCAGCACAGACGGCTCCCGTCGCCGCCGGATCGAAGAAGTGCTCCCGCCGGGATTTGAACTCCGATGACTGGCTGAGAATCAATCAAAGAGGCTTGCGGGCTGCCGCAAACCCCTTCTTCCTAGCAAGGAACCGCCTCATAGGAGTCAATCGCGAAATGAAGCAGAGCGCTAATAATGCCGAATGTGATACCTATGCCGAGCGTATGGTGCACAACCAGGCGCTCGGAGAAAATGGCAAATGGACGAAGTAATGCTGCTGAAAGACCTGTACGACGCTGCGGTTACAGGCGTCTTGATGGGAGTGGTACTCGCGCTTGTCTTGCTCGACCTTGAGAAGCGAGGAAAGGAACTAGTCCTCAGGAGACCAGTGTATGTGGCAGTCTTCTTGATTGGAGTTGTTCTCGCCTTGTTTGGACAGAGCAAGCTGGTTGCTGCGCTATTTGACCGAGAACTCACGATTGGATTCGTGGGTGCTTGCACTTTCTTCATGTGGGTAGGTGTGTGGTTCATATCGAAACCTCTGTATGTGAAGGACGAGGAGAAACACGGTACGAATGAATACATCCTTGGCCTCGTTCTTACCGCAGGGGGGTTCGTCTTCGCGATGGGGACAGGAACCAACTCAAGCATCAGCATCATGCAATATGGCACGCTCGTCTTGGGGATTTCGGTTCCCATTGCAGCTCGCTGGTTGTCAGTTAATTACAGGGCTAGAAAACCGGTTCCTGTGGGGTCACAATAGGTCCGAATCGCCTTTCCTCCCCTGTGGATGTTATGCTGAGGCGGGGACACATCAACATAGAGGTCTTTTCTCGGGCTAGACAGACCCAGGCTGATATGTGATTGTGCGAATTGCGAACAGCAATATCAGTCCTATTAACAGCAGGACTCCAACAACGAGTGACTTTCGTGACAGCTCTCTCTTGCCAAGCATGGTGAACAGAATCGAGCAAAGCAGGAACACGCTCGTCATGGCACCCAATGTAGCATATGCCGACTGCCAACTCCATTCGTCCCCCCGAAGATTATGACCCCAAAGAACCATGCCAGGAAACTCACTACGAACAGAATGCCGGCAATCAGGGCATATCTGAAGGATGTGTTATCGTCAATTCCACCTGAACTCACGCCATTACCTCCCTTATCGGTGATAGCCTTTCCTCCCCTATGGGCTTTTCCGAGGCGAGGCTCTAACTACCTTATCCTCTCAAGTGAAAATGCTCCGATCATGAGGGCCCTGTTCGTGTGCTTGTACTCGATCCAGTCCCTGGTCTGCGCATCGCCTACGCCCTGGACGCTTATCAGAGTCTTCTGCTTGTCCGTTTTGAACTGGATCGCGCCGGTCATGTGATGCTGAATCGACTCGAGCTGCTGCTCCGTGTGCATCCCGCGCTCGAGCGCAAAGACCGAAATCGCGTTGGCCTGCCGCAGCTTGCCGACCAAGGTCTGCACGAACTGGAACGAGTCCTTCTCGTTCGACTGCGTCACGCTCATCGAGAGAGACATGTAGGCGAACCTGAAGTATGGGTGCCTCTGCTTCTGTATCTTGTTAACGCATCCGTCGATCGCCTTGCCGATCCCGCCCAGATCTCCCGAGCCCAACGCTGCAATGAGACTGGGTTTTCCAGTTCTCGCGCTCGGGGCTCTCTGAAGTCCGGTGGCGTCTACCCAGTTCACGAGACCGAGCTGCTCGAATTCCTTGAACGTAGGTAGTATCGGCGCCATATCCTTGGAGATCTCTTCGGGGGATTTTGAGGTTGTCACAATCACTGCTGGAATGCCCTTCTTGAGGCCCTCGGCCAAGAACAACAGGATGGCGGTCTCCTTTCCTATGAATGGCGGTCCGACGTACGTGATGTTGGACCCGAAGGGCATGCCGCCCATGAGCAGGGCGTCCAGACGTTCTATTCCCGTCTTGACCTTCTCCTCAGCGTACTCCTTCTCGACGGCCTCTTCCATCCCCTCGATGTCTTTCTTCAGATGCGCGCGCAGGGACTGCTCGCGCGCCTCCAGCTCCTTCTCGCGCTGGTAGAGCCGCGACTTCATCTCCTGCTCTTTCTCAATCAAACGCCTCTCTCTGTAGGCCAAGGTCTTAGTCTGTTCGCCCTCCTCTGGCACCTCGAAGGACGTCCTGGCCGCCTCGACCTCGTCCACGCTCTCCAGAACCCCTCGTTCCATCGCCTTGAGCTCCGCATAGCGCAGGTTCATCTCGTCTTCGTGGGCGCTGAGATCCTTCTCCTTCTCGAGCATCTCCCTCAGTTTGGAGCTCATCGTGTCGTGCTCGGTTCTGAGCCTCGTCTCGAGCTCCCGGATCTTCTCCTCCCTTCGCTCGAGAGCGGCCATCTTCCTTACGATCTCCTCCTCTTGAGATGTCACTGTTGAGAGTCTTGTTCTGGTGGTCTCGGTTAGACTGTGATACTCCTTCTCCCTGTCGGTGACCGACTCACGCGCGCTCTGCATCTCCTCCAGCTTGGCGTTCAAGCCTTCGACCTCCGCCCTCAGCTGGGACTCATTGTCGGTGACAGTCTTTTCGCGAGCCAAGAGTGTGTTCTCCTTCTCGATGAGCTCGTTCATCTGCTTGTCGGCTCTCGCAATCAGCCTCTCAGCACGCTCGGATTTCTTACGCAGCTCGTCCTCAGACGTCTTAAGAGCGATTTCCTTTTCTGCGAGAGACTCCTGCCTCATCAGCAACTGCTGCTCGAGGGTCTTGACAGAAGTCTTCTCTTTGGCAACCGTCCCAAGCTCTTCCCTCGCTGCCGCAATCTCCAGAACCTTCATGTCCAGCGCGCTCTCTCGGACGCCCACTTGTTTCTCGCGGTCCGCAAGTGCCCCTTGAAGCTCGTCGATCTCCTGGCGCATGGTATCGAGAGCCTTCTCTTCCGCCTCGACCTCGGAGAGCCTGTTCCTTATGTCCCGCTCCTTGGCCTGAGCATCGATCAATATCCTGTTGGCGTCCCTCTCCCTAGTGGAGACAGCTTCTTCCTTCGTGAGCAGCGCCTTGGAGCGCTTCTCCAGCTCCCTTCTCTGAGCCTCTAGATCGGATTGCCTCAGCTTCAGGGCCTCTTTGGCATCCTCTATCTCCGCCTGCTGCTTCGCGGTTTTCTGTCTCTCATCGCGCAACTGCAGGAAACGCTGCTCCGCCTCCGCCTCGGCCGCGGCTACCTGGGTCTTCCTTTCCTCTATCGAAGCCGTCTCATCGCTGAGCCGCTTCTCAAGGGTCTCGAGGTCGGACTCCTTGGATCTTAGCGCGTCCTCTCTGTATATCAGCGCGTGCCGCTTCTTTTCGAGTTCCTGGAGCTCCTCGCGCAGTTTGCTGTCGCTCGCCTTGAGAACCTCTCGCTGCTGCACAGATGTCGAGCTCGCAATGATGTGCAGCATCGAGCCGCTGAGCTGGATCGCGACCGCGCTGCCGAGATATGCCATCGGAAGAGTGCTGGCTAATTCCTCGGGCGTGAAGCGGTAGACCATGGGGAATACGAGCAGGACAATCGGGAAGATCGCAGAGACGATGCTGACGGTCCGGCGAGGACTCGAACCCTCCCAAGTCATCGCGAGCGATATCTCTGTGAGACATATCCCCAGGAGAGAGGCAGGATAGAGCCAAGCAGGCCTGCCGAGCTGCACGTAGTCGTACTCGTCCAGGACTATGAGCGCTATGATGAAGGCAGGAGCCACGAGCGCGACGATGCTCATCGCGAAGTGCGGCTCCTCCCTGTCCGTGAAATACGGTTCCCATTTGATCGCGAGTGCGACCGCAGCGACTACCACGCCTGCGACTAGCGGAATTATCCATTTCAGAGTGGCGAATATATCGGGAGCATTCCGGAGGAATTCCCAGTTGATGATGCCGTACGCGATTATGGCCGTCAGTGCTAGCGCGAGGCCGGATGCGATGCCTATCGTGTGTGCTAGCCGGCCCATCTTGAGCTGAAGTATGGCGGCCTTGCGCGACCTCTTCACCTCTGTGGATTCTATTTGCGCCGCGTAGGTCCTCTGAGTCGGCGGGGGCCTCGACGGTGGTGTTTGCTTTCTGGAAGATGATCTGGAAGCCATTTTCCTCTGTCCCTTCCCGATGAATCTCAACGATCCTCTGGAATAGTTGAGTGAAAAACACCCTTAGTGTACTTAAACATTAACACACCGTTTCCACAGAAAGACGGGCTTCCGTGCGCTGTTTCGCGTGCGATTGGACTTGCTGGATTTTATCGGGTTCACTAGTTTCACCATGCTCCCCCCTGCAGCCGTTTAACTCCAGAACGACCGATAATGCGATGCTGGTGACACTGCTTGCAGATCCAGAGAACAGCAGCGCTCGAACAACCGCTGGTGCAGATAGTCGGCGAGGAGCCGCTGCTCCATGAGAGGGTTCTGGAAACCTCGATCCTGCAGCTAGACGAGCTCATAGGCGGCTTCCGTTCAGCCCAGGTCGCGCTGCTCGACAGCGACAGCAGCTACGCCTCCAGCCTTTTGCACCTGCTCTGCGTCCGCGCGATCTCGCAATTCGACGAGGAGGTCGTCTGGATAGACGGCGGGAATGCCATCGATCCATATGCCATCAGCTCTCTGTGCAAGCGACTGAGGCTAAACAAGCGGGAGATCCTGTCGCGCGTGAACGTGTCCAGGGCGTTCACTGCGTATCAGCTCGTGACTCTGATCGACGAGAAGCTCGAGGAACAGGTCGAGAGAAGCTCGCCGTGCGCCGTCATAGTGTCATCCATAACCGAGATGTTCCTCGACAAGGACATGAAGTGGATGGAATCACACCAGCTCCTGAGGAGGTGTCTAGAGGACATATCCAGGGTGACGAAGGAGCACGAGACTATCTCCATGCTCACGAACAACACTCATCAGCAGGTCCGTCCAAGCCCGAAACTGGCAGCATTGCTGTACGAACACTCGGACCAGATCGTTCAGATGCGCACCAGAAGAGATGGCTTGCTCTTCCGGCTGCCGAGGGCGGAGCGGGAGATCGTGTTCTCGCCCGTGCCTTGGAACCAAGCAACGCTAGACGAGTTCAGGGGGGATTCCGACGGGAAGAACGGTGCCTACATACCGCTTGGCCCTTGAGGCGATGACCCAGCAGTGGAACGATTTTCGGAGAGCGCTCAGGAGTGGAGACCGGGAAGCATTCGATTCTCTGGTGACCAGGGCGCGCATGCACGCTTCCGCATCGACATACGCGATAAGCCTCGACCCAACAGAGTCGGCCCTTCTCTCGATGCTCCTGGAACACGAGAAGGAGATACTAGCTCTGAAAAAGAATCTCAAAGAAGAGAATGAAAGCAACGGAATCCAGGATGGGGGAATCGGGAGCAGTGAGTCCAAAAGATGAGAGGCTGGCTCCTCGACATTTACCCAGAGTACGAGACAAACTCCATCGTATACTGGGTAAGAACCCGAAAGGGCGCGAACAAGATCGTAGATCGGGCGTTCCGCCCGAAGATATTCGTGCACTCCACTCCCGAAAACCTCGACGATCTCGAGAGAGCGCTTCCGATTCTAGACGAAGTGAGCGCGACCGGGCGGGAGATGAAACGGACATGGCTCGGAGATGACGAACGCGAAGTGCTCGGGATCACGATAAGAGACTACGCGAAAGTCGAGGACGTTGCGCATACTATCGACAATCGCGGAAGGTACAAAGATTACACGTTGTTCAACTGTCGATCTGAGATTCAGCCAGCGGTACTTCTGCGAGAAGAGCATCTTTCCCATGGGCCTGCTGGAGTTCAGACCGAGGCCGCGGATGATAGACGATCCGTACGAAATCGATTACGAGATGCCTCCGCTCTCTGGAATTGAGCTAAGCGCTGTGCCGGAAGCCAAGAAGGGAATACCGACTTTCGATGACAAGCTGATCTCTGCCAAAGTAGGGGACGAAGTTGTAGACGGTGACGAGGAGACTATCCTCGAAGGGATCCAAGAGATCGTCAAAGCTGGGGATCCAGATGTGATCTACACAGACAACGGAGACGCCTTCCTCATCCCGTACCTGTACCAGCGGGCGAGGCATGTCGGCCTCAAGGGGATCATGTTGGGTAGGGACGTCGACGACCAGAGGACCGACCGGAAGGGCAAATCATACTTCACATACGGGCAGATCAAGTACAAGCCCCCATCGTACAAGTTCCGCGGGAGGATCCACATCGATCGCTCAAGCTCATTCATGTTCATGGAGAGCGGCCTGGGCGGCCTGACCGATCTCTCTCGCATATCTGGCGTGCCCGTCCAGGAACTTGCGAGGCTCTCTCCTGGGAGCGCGATCAGCGCGATGCAGGCCAATCTCGCGCTCAAAGATGGCTGCGTCATAATGTGGAAGAAGAACCTCCCGGAGAAGTTCAAGACCGCGGAGGAGCTCGTCATATCAGACCGCGGAGGTTTCATCTACGAGCCCGCGGTCGGGATACACGACCGCGTTCTGGAAGTGGATTTCACATCGCTGTATCCGAACATCATGGTGAGGTTCAACATCTCGCCTGAGACGGTCACATGCTCTTGTTGTCCCGAGCCCACCAGACGGGTGCCTGTTCTTGGATATGGCATATGTGACAAACGACTGGGACTGATACCGCGCGTGCTCAAACCCGTGGTGGAGCGCAGGACGAGACTCAAGAGGATGGTGAAGGCCGGGATAGGGGATACGAAGCTCTACAAGGAGAGGGTAGACATTCTGAAATGGTTGCTCGTGACCTGCCTGGACTCTGACACCGAAATACCGTTCAGAAGGCGCGGAAGGTTCGATGTCCGCACCGTCGGCGAGATCGTTGAGAGGTATGTTCGCGGAGATTCTGACGAGTGCACGGTCAATGACAAGCTCGAGGCGTTCGGGCTGGACCGGAATCTGGAGCCTTCGCTGAAGACCGTCTCGAAGGTCTTCAAGTTCCCGGCACCTGAGCACATGATCGAGCTGAACCTCGCAGAGAGCAGGATCAGACTGACACCAGACCATCCGTGCTATGTCATGAACGGGGACCGGCTCGTGCTGAAGAGAGCTGACAGGGTTACAGAGGGAAGCCTGCTCCCAGCGCTCATGCCTCTCTACAGCAGCGCATCCAGCTCCGGCAACTCGATAACCCACATGCGCGTGATGTCCGTGCGCAGAATCAGGCCGTCTGGAGACCATGTCTACTGTCTCGGAGTGGACGAACCGCTGCACGGGTTCGCGCTCGCCAACGGGGTGCTCACGCACAACTGCTTCGGATACACGGGCTACAGGAACGCGAGGTTCGGGAGAATAGAATGCCACGAGGCCATCAACGCGTACGGAAGGGAGATAATGCTGCAGGCGTCCGAGATGGCAGAGGCGCACGGGTTCGAGATACTCCACGGAATCGTGGATTCGCTCTGGCTGAAAGGGAACGGCGATCCAGAGAAGTTCTGCGAGCATGTGTCTGGCCACATAGGCATCCCGCTCGAGCCGGAGGGGATATACAAGTGGATAGTGTTTCTGCCGCACAGGTCGAACGGCGTCGGCGTTCTGAACAGATACTATGGTATGTTCGAGGACGGGAAGTTGAAACTGCGCGGGATCGAGCTCAGGAAGCACGACACGACGGAGCTGGTGAAGGACATGCAGAACGAGCTGCTCGCGAACTTCTCAAAGGCGGACGATTCGCAGCAGTTCATAGAACTCATACCGTCCGCGCTGGACATCGTGAACGATTATGTCGAGACCGTCAGGTCTCAAGCGGTTCCGCTGAGCAAGCTGCTGATGACCAAGCGGGTGTCACAGGGACTCGGGGCCTATCAGCAGTTCAACGACCGCGTCGCAGCCCTCATGCAGCTGGACGACGAGGGTTTTGACGTGAACCCGGGAGAGGCCGTGAGGTTCTTGATATGCGACTGCAAGAGCAAGGACCCGCGCAAGCGAGTGAAGGTCGATTCGTTCATCTCGGGAGATGAGGCGTACGATATGGATGCTTATGTCGATCTACTTCTGCGAGGAGCAGAGGGCATGCTCCTTCCTTTCGGATACAATATAGAGAAGCTCTCCGAGCTTTTCAGCTCCAAGAACCCCAGAAAAAAGGCAAATTCGCGTTTTGCGCCAAGAAACGCACTGACTCGCCGACAAGCCTATATAGCATAGCGTCGAAACGGGTGATGAGCACACAAAAGGGGGAGACTGATTTGCTGGGGTCGAAGTGCGCAATGCTAGCAATACCGACAGCGGTACTGGTGTTCGCGACTTCATAAGTTGCCCTGGCTCTGATGAACTCCTCGGATCTCAACTGACGATAAAGGAGGAAGGGAGACCGCCTTGGGCAGGATGCCCAACGGGGCTCATATTGTTCCTCGACCTCCGTCCGGTAAGGGCGACTAACAAGGCCGAGGAAAGAGCTCCCAAGCCGGGTACTGCAAATTCGGGGGGAGTAAGGCGGCCCCTTCCTCTGATAACATCTGCTCCGTTTCCAATCAACGACCATCAGATCACAGCATGGACAGCAAGAGGGTCGCTATAGGCACCAGCAGGCATCCCATCAACTGTATTCTGCGGACGCCGGTCAAAGGTGGGATAAGGCCGAGGATGGCTGAGGTTGCCATCAGGAGAGCACCCCGAGTCCCAGTCAAAACGATCGACAGGGAAGCAACGAACAACAGCGAGGCGAGGGCGAGCTCCTTCGAGCAAAGGAATCTGCGCAGGTTCGAGAGCCCGGACTGAAATCTGACGAGGACGCTGTGAGAAACCAAGGCGGAAAGGATCATCGCAAGCAGGATAGAGAGGATTGGGAGGATGTTGGAAGTCATGGAGCTCGTCATGGCATCGTCGCCCAGGAAGAAGGCGACTGCATCCATAGACCCGCTTCTTGCGCGCCCTATGACGAACAGCGCGCCGACAGCAAATACCGCTCCCGCAGCCGAGATGGATGAGTAGAGCCAGATGAATCGAAGAGAGCTTCCCACCTCGTCATTCTGGTTGACTTCTCCTGCTGTCGGAACGCAAAGCGTCGCGGCGGACCCTGATGTCATTCCCGGGAGCCATCCGACAATGATGCCGCCGACTGAGGACAGGATGAAATCGCCGGATCGCGCCTGATGCACAATCGAGCCGACGGAGTTGCGGTCGATGTCGAAGACCGCCCTAGACCCGAAACTCAATAAAAGGCCGGGGATCCCAAAGAGGCCGGCGAACATCGGGAGAAGCAACGATGATCTCGGCACGAAATCACCAGGCAACCATGGCATATCGGGAATGTGACACGCGCAGTAGTTCGTCCTAAAGACTATCGTACCCAGAATGCCAGCCAACAGGAAGATCACGCAGGCATTCATGGTTTTGCGAAGTGGACGCCGATCTCTAGGTCTGCATCGGAGGCCTGAAAAACCCTCGGAGAGAAGAAGCACGGCTGAGAAGAAGATGATGATGAAAGCCATGATCTTCCTCAGAACCTCGTAGATCCCCAGTGGCGGTCCCATCACGATGCAGATGGGGAACAGAAGTACTGCCGAAACAATGACTCCTGCCAAAGCGCCATCGGCTGAGGACCTGACAGCGGTTGGCCCCAGACCGGCCATAGCTAGTCTGTGCGCGGGAAGGACAGAGACCACGTCCTCCGATGGAATCCCGACATACGTCGAGGTAATCGACTCTGCAAACAGATGAGCAATCAGTGCTGCGGAAATGAAACAGGAGATCAGAAGAGCGTTTTCGCATTCTCCTAATGCAGCGCCAAGTGCCCCGAAGGCCATGACAGACGCGCCCCCATAGGCAGTCAGGGCGGCAGCGATGTTGTTCATATGAAGCCCCGGCACGAGCCCCGCAAGGAAGCCCACCGAGAATCCCGCAACGGTCGAAAGCCCAAGTGATAGAAGCAGGCCTAGCCCAGACACGCGTCACAGATTAGTGGAATCGTTGATGCGCGCGCGCACTGCAGTAAGTATTCGCGAGGCTTGCGGATAGTGTTCATTTATTGTCCAACATGAGAGCGGTTCCTTAGGATAATGAACCAAAATTAGCCATCAAGAATCAAAGCACACGAACCTTGCCGTTGACGATATCGACCTTGACCAGGGTCTTGATAGGCATGCCGATCTTCCTCTCGAGCTCTGCTTTCTTGTCCGTCTTCTCGATCACCACGATGATGTCGACGATCTTGACCTGCATGGACTTGAGAGCCTCAACGAGCGCCCAAAGCGTCCCGCCAGTGCTGACAACGTCGTCAACGATCACTACACTATCCCCCGCCTTCAGTCCGTTGATGAAGAGTGCGGATTTCGAGTAGCCCGTGACCTGGGTTATGCTGACCTCGCCAGGGAGTCCGTACATCTTCTTCCTGACGATGTTGAAAGGCTTGCCAGTCCTCAATGAAAGGCACGTTGCGAGCGGTATGCCGAGGGCCTCGATCGTTGTGATCATGTCGCAGTCGAAATTGCCGATTTCCATGATCGCATCCGTGACCTCCTTCAGGATCGCAGGGTCGATGGATGGTATGCCATCCGTTATCGGGTGCACCAGATAGTCATAGTCATAGTCGCCGCGCTTCACGACAGGAGAATCAAGAAGTGACGATTTCAGCGCTTCAAGAGCCATGGATTGTGCAATCACGGACCAGATATTAAACCTTCTTTCTCGGCTGTGCTCGGACGAACTTGGAGCATCCACAAACTTGAAGTCATGTTGAACAGCGGAGTCGCTGGATCCCTGGAAGCAGACCTCTCAGCCCTGCTCGGTGGTCGTCTTGCAGCTGATGAGAGAGAAGACGTCGTACTTCCCGCCCAAGTACTCTCTCGGGCGCAGGTACTCCAGCTCGACGAGGAAGCCCATCCCCACAACCTTGCCGCCCAGCTTCTCCACCAAGTCGGCATTCGCTTTGATGGTCCCTCCAGTCGCCAACAAGTCGTCTATGAGAAGAACCCTGTCGCCGGGCTTTATCGCGTCTTCGTGAATTTCGATCACGTCTGACTCATATTCCTTGATGTAGCTCAGACTCGCGACCTTGTGCGGCAGTTTGCCTTTCTTCCTGATGGGCACGAACCCGACGCCGAGTTCATGGGCAACAGGTGCTCCGATGATGAAACCTCTGGCCTCGTTGGAGACCACGACATCGATGCGCGCGTCCCTGTAGTGATCGGCCAATCCTCTGACGCATTCTCTGAACGCGTGCCTGTCCTTCAGCAACGGCGTGATGTCCCAGAAGACAACTCCCTTGTGCTCAGGAATCCACCTGATCTTTGTCTTCAGATCCATGATGCTATCACCTTGCGCGAGAAGGCCCTTCAGCAGATGGCCGCGTCCAAGGCTCTTCCACTCTGACCTCGCCAACTACTTTCAGAATAAATAACCTTCTTGACCATCTCGATTGTTGGGCCCTCATGAGCGAAGGAAGACGAGAGGGAATTCCAGACAGCTGAGATGCTATTCAAACGCAGACGTCGCCAAGTCTAATAACCCCTGAAACATTCGCGGACCCAGGAGGCTAAAATCATGGCCAAGACAATGGGAACAATAGCCATTGCCCCCGACGTCTATTGGGTGGGGGTCAAGCACTACAACAGGAGGCTTTTCGACGGATTGATCCCGCTACCGCACGGGACGAGCTACAACGCCTATTTGATCGTCGGAAAAAGCAAGATAGCCCTCATCGACACGGTCAATCCTGGCTTCGAGCAGGAACTCGTCGACAAGATCGCTCAGCATGTGGATCCGACCAAGATCGACTATGTCATAATGAATCACGCTGAGCCAGACCACGCGAATGCGGCGAAACATATGCTGAGCATCGCGAAGAACGCGAAGCTCGTCGCGGGCGCGAAGGGAAAAGAGGCGGCGATGATGTACTTTGACATCGATGCCGCCAGGATCGAGGTTGTGGATGAGAATTCGCGGATCGATCTGGGCGGGAAGACCCTGAGGTTTGTCGATGCTCCGTGGCTTCACTGGCCGGAGACGATATTCACATATCTCGAGGAAGACAAGATCCTCTTCCCCTGTGACTTCTTCGGCTCGCACCTCGCAGTCGGAGCGTTCTTCGCAGACGAGTACGGGGATGCGGAATCGCTGGACATGGCGAAGCTGTACTTCGCCGAGATCATGATGCCGTTCAGGAAGCCCGGCCAGAACGCAATAGAGAAGGTCAACAAGCTCGGTCCGAAGATGATCGCCCCTTCGCACGGAGTCATCTGGAGGGATCCAAAGGTCATACTGGACGAATACATAAAGTGGACCTCCGAGAAGATGGAAAAGAAAGTGATGATTGCCTACGTGAGCATGTGGGGCAGCACCGAGAAGATGGTGAAGGCACTCAATGAGGCGCTTGTCAAGAAGGGGATCTCGGTCAACGTGTTCGACCTCACAAACACAGAGATCGGGCACGTCGCCAAGGAATTGGTTGACACCCCGGTTGTCGTGGTCGGAGGCCCAACCGTCCTGGGAGGCGTTCACCCAGTCGCGGCCTACGCGACTCTGTTAGTGAAGACATTGAGGGCGCCCACGAAGTACGGTGCCGTCCTCACCTCGTTCGGATGGTCTGGCGGCGCCGTGAAGCAGATCCAGGCATTGCTTGAGGGCTCGAAGCTGGAAGTGCTCGGAGTAGTCGAAGTCAAGGGTCCGCCAAAGCAAGCCGAGTTCGACAAAGTTGCGGACTTGGCTAACAAGATCGAAGAGAAGTTGAAGCAGCTCTAGGGCGATCGAGAAATCTCTTTCCTTCAATTTTATTTTCATTTCACTTCGCTCTCGCGTCGAAATCATGATATCTTCTTGTCGCACCTCACTTCCACGATGGTCTACCCGAGAGACGTGCTCAACCGGCTCCGTTGGACTGAGGGCGCGTCCCTGGAAGAAGCGGTGATCTGGTATATCCACAGAGGCGCACCAGGGGATGCGAAGAAGATCACGGGAGCCAACATCAATTCGCTCGGAAGAGCCTTCTTCGAAACGGATGAAGCGACTATTCCGTATCACCGCATCCTAAGAATAGACTACAGAGGGAGGACCCTCTTCGAGAAGAATGCAAGAGCCAAAGAACTCACATGACTGAAAAGATATATCTAGGCCTTGCACATGCGAGCGCATCATGGAGCTCCTCTGGCTGCCCTTTTCAATCGCAACTATAATCATGTATGGCTTTGGCCAGGTGCTTGCCAAGGAGACAAGGACCAACGTCTCATCGGCCAATATCCTGCTGCTGCTGGGTGGCAACATCTTCGTGATCTGGCTCGCCTATTGGCTTCTGTTCAGAGAGCCCGGATCATTCCCTGCTGAAACATGGCTTCGGGCGGCTGGAGCTGCTGCGCTCTCTGGAGCGGCATTTGTGACATACTATGAATCGCTCAAGCATGGGAAGGTCAGCATCGTCGGTACGATCGCCGGGGCCTATGCGCCCTGGACAGTCCTGCTTGCGCTTGTATTCCTTGGGGAGACCATGAGCCTCAGTGAGGGAGCCGGCGTCGTTCTCGTCGTCACCAGCATGCTGGTATTCACATACGCCACTGGGAACGGGAGCAATGACAAGAAGAAGACCGAACTATTGGGGATCGCGTTTGCAATTGCCTCGCTCTTCTTCTGGGGGACATCTGCCGCGATGGCCAAGGGCGTGATATCCGACATCGGTGATACCAACTTCATCGGAGTCTATGCCCTCGTCTGTCCATCGATCTGGGTCGCCTATTGGCTCGCCCGCGAAAAGGCGAAGTTCGAGAGGCCAAAATCGAATGTATGGTTGCTCGAACTCTCCTTTCTGTGCCTCGCTGGCGGCGGCATCACGCTGTACCTTGCAATCCAGAACGGCAATGTCTCTATCGTGTCTCCGATAACGAACCTATATCCTCTGGTCACGATCGCTGCTGCCAAGGTGAGATTGAGAGAACAGCTGAACCTGAGACAGATCATCGCGCTTGCGATGCTCTTCATCTCAGTACCGCTCTTCTCGCTCTAGACGTTCTTGTACTTGCCGTCAGAGAAGACAATTCTGTCCAGGATCCTGAGTTCAGGCGGCGTCTTCGACGGAGTGAGTTCCGCAACGATCTCGACATAGTCTCTCAGGACGCTCTTCGCGACCTTGTTCGCAAGAGTCTCCTGGACTTGGTAAATCCCAGCCGAGTTGGACATGTTGACCTCTATCTCGACCAACTTCGTCTTGCCCTTGTGGATGTCTACAGACTCGATCGAAAGAGCAGAGATAGAGTGGATATCGTGTTTGCCCAGGTCGAAAGACAACCTACCTCTGCCTTTCGTTATGTCGCACCCGTCTGCGATGACAACGATCGCACTCTCGATTGTGAGCGCATTCTCGCCGACATCGTGAGCATAGAGCGCATGGAGAATCTGCTCTATCACGGCAGTTCTCTTTGGCAGGTCCGGATATATCGCAGGGAGCAGCCTCTCGAGAATCCCCTTCGCGAGAATGACACTGAAGATCTCGTGCTCCTCCCGGTGAACCGCATTTCCGATGTCGTGCAACATGCAGCCAGCAACAATGATGACATAGGCGTCATCCTCCGACATCCCCAGGCCGCTGATCGAATCGACCTGCAGTTGCTTGCTGTCCAAAATGATCCTGAGCAGCCTGACGCCGTTTGCGGTGACGATCCGAGCGTGGAGCGGGCCATGGTCGTTGTAGCCCAGCTTCCGAACGGCTATGTAGTTCGCGAGGCTCAGATATGTGTTCGTTTCCTCGTCGCTCTGGAGCATATTGAACACCCTGAGCGCGTTAGGATGCCTCTCGAGACCCTCGTTGATCGTCTTGATCGATTTCTCTTCCAGCGCGGTATAGGAAGAAGGCATCTTCAGGCCGTACAGCAAGCCGCTTCCCAAATCCTGTTCAGACATAGCATCGCACCAGCTTTTTCCCGATGCCTCGAATGCGGAGGTAGGGTATTGAATCCTTGCCCGTTCAGAATTGCGGAATCGAAAGCACAGTACTGTACATCAATCAAGCTTTTGTATGGGCACTCCGCTGACAAGCAAGCGGATATGTCCTACATCGACGAGCTCGTAACGGCTCTGGGGAAGGAGAAAGTCCTCACGGACCCTTCGGAGAAGTTCGTTTATGGCGCTGACTGGAGCCCCAGGACTCCCGACGAATTCGTCCCGCCAGATGTCGTCGTTCTGCCGAGGACTACGAGAGATGTTCAAAGGATAGTCAAGATCGCATATGCCCATGAGATCCCGGTGACCGCAGGGGGCGGGCTCACTGGAATGCTGGGCGGCGCTGTGCCAATCTACGGAGGCATATACATCGATACCACGACGCTGAACTCAGTCATCGAGATCGACGCTAAGAACCAGACTGTGAGAGTCCAGGCCGGGGCGACCCTCCAGGAAGTCAATGACGCCATCCAGCCATACGACCTGTGGCTTCCACACCAACCCGAGTCGAAATGGGTCAGCACGGTCGGCTCGGCGATAGCCTGCGACAACGATTCCACATTCGGCGTCAGGTACGGTAAGATACTCAACTGCCTTCTGAGCGCGGAGATAGTCACAGGGACAGGCGAGGTCCTAGAGCTGGGCCACAGGAAGGCCCACTTCACATCGTCCGGGTACAAGCTCAAAGACCTTCTAGCCGGAAGCGAGGGCACTCTTGGCGTCATCACCGAAGCTACGCTCAAGCTCGAGCCGATCCCCGCATCACGCAAGGTGGACATGCTTGTCTTTCCAAGAATGGGAGCGGCTGTGGATTATCTGAGCAGGCTGTTGAAGGCCGGCCTGTGCATAGAGGCTGCTCACATCAACTGCAAGAGGAGACTGAAGTTCTACACACACAGCTACAGGCAGAAGTACGGAAAAGACCCGGAGATTCCGGCGTGGGCGGAGGCTCTTCTGGCAATCGCATTCGCAGGCGATTCCGAAGTTGTGGATATGCAGAGAAGCTATGCGCTCAGGATCGCGAAGGACTTCGAAGGGCAATTGGTCGAAGAACGTGAGATCGTTGAGGCGTGGTGGGCTTCCAAGTACACGCTCGACTTCGAACCCTTCAAACAGAAATGGCCGGACTCCCAGAAGCAGAAGAAGTTCGGAGCTGCGGATCCAGGCGTGCCAGTGGGGAGGCTCGAGGAGTTCTATCATAAGTTCGTCGAGATCGCCGAGAAACACAAACTCGAGATCATCGGCATGAATGCGTATCTCGAGCATCCAAATAGCATCGGCTTCTCCCTTTCGTGCGCCGTTTTCGTGGACTACAGAAGCGCTGAGGAGGTGGGGAGATTCAGGGAGTTCCACGATGAGCTCAGCAAGTTGGCCGTCGCGTTCGAAGGGACCATGAGCACATTCATGAGCGACACCTACCAGAAGGCCCCGTACCTCGAGTTGGAGCACGGGGCGTCTCTCAGGTACATGAGAGAGGTGAAGAGAATCTTCGACCCGAAGGGCATCCTCAATCCAGGCAAGAAATTCCTCAGAGAAGGCGGCCGAAAATGAGTGGCCTAGAGGAGTTCAAGGAAGAGCTCGAGACATGCTTCGGGACCTCTTGCGGTTTCTGCGAGAGGGGCTGTCCAGTCTACCAGGACCTCAAAGTCAAGACCCTTTGCATGAGGGGAAGGAACAGAACCATGCTCGGCCTCCTCCAGGGCAAGTTCGAGATCACGCCTGCGGTCGTCCAAGCAGCGTTCGAGTGCACGCTCTGCGGAAACTGCGACAGGTGGTGCTCCCTCAAGAACACCGAGCACACGCAGGCATTCAGGGAATACCTCCTCAAGCACGGCGTGGAGCCGATGAAGGAGCACTCATCGCTCGCGCTGAGCCTCAAGAACTACGGCAACCCGTGGTTCCAGCCGAGGAGCGCGAGAAACAGATGGTCGAAGGGGCTGAATATCCCAAAGGCCACGCCTGGGTCTCATGAAGTGCTATTCTTCGCAGGATGCACTTCCGCGGTCACAAAGCCGCTGAACCGCAGCCTGGTGGCGAGCGCGAAGCTTCTTCAGAAGGCGGGACTGAAGTTCGCGACGATGGGACAAGACGAACCGTGTTGCGGCTCCACGTTGCAAAGGGTCGGGCAGACAGAGGCGTTCGACGAGCTCTCGAAGGAGAACATAAAGAAGTTCGAATCACTCGGCGTGAAGAAGATCGTCACCACATGTCCTGGGTGCTACACGACGCTCAAGAAGTCGCTTGAGAAGGCGGGATCAAACATCAAGGTGACGCATGCTGCACAGGATATCGCGCAGTTGGTCAAAGATGGGAAGATCAAGGTGAGGAAGTCGACCGAGCGGGTGACATACCATGACCCCTGCCACCTCGGAAGACTGGGCGGCATTTTCGAGGAGCCAAGGGTCATCGTCAGTTCAGTTGCTACTCTCGTCGAGATGCCGAACAACAGGTACGAATCAAGGTGCTGTGGAGCAGGAGCTGGTCTGCAGACGGCATTCCCGAAACTCTCGAAAGACCTGGCATCCAAGAGGATCGCAGAGGCGAGGTCGACCGGCGCGACGACGCTCGTGACCTCGTGCCCATTCTGCGAGACTCAGCTCAGAACGATTCCGGGAACCAAAGTCGTCGATCTGATGGAGCTTCTGCTGGACGCTGCTCAGGATATCGAGAAGAACAATGGACAGAACAAGAAAGCAGGTTAGGGTTTGAACAGGCTCACGGAACGATTCTTCGCCTGGATTCGCGCTCGTGAACCCTCATCGCATCCCTGGCCATTGTCCATATGATCAGGAACGTGAAAGCCACCGTCAGCGAAAGACCGCTCGCCCAAAGCACCTTCACTGTCTCGGACGCGCCGGAAATGGCGATAGCCAGATAGAGCAGCCCTACGCCTATCACGGCGAAGACCGCGCTGAACCAGACCGACATTCTTGATACTTCGTTTGTGGTTTGCACTTCGACCATTTGACCCCTGGGGCGAATATTTCACGGCTGTGTACTTAAGGGTTTAGCTGGATTGCCCAGAAACCTAGGGACGGACGAGCTCGTAGGTGATGCGTTCCCGGTCCTTGCCCTTGTTCTCCCGCTTCGTCACCTTCATGCTGCCGACCTCGGAGAGGGAACGGACATGAGTTCCGGCGCAAGGACATACATCGTACTGCTCCACCTTGACCACTCTCAGCTCCTGAACGGACTTCGGAAGAAGGTCCAGGTTGGCCCTCTGGACGTCGACGTTCTTCTCGATCTCGGTCCGAGACTCGGTGCATATCTCAACCTTGGCTCCCGTAGCCAAGATCTCGTTCGTGCGTCTCTCGACCTCGGCGACCATCTCGTCCGTGAACTTCACGGGAGCGAAGTCGATCCGAGAGCGATCGTGGTAGAGCTGGTTCCCGACAGTCCGGGCCTTGTATAGATCGTACACGACTCCGGAGAGAATGTGCTGCGCCGTGTGCATCCTCATGTGCGCGTACCTCCGCTCCCAGTTGAGCACTCCGTGAACAGCCTCTGGAACCAAGTCTGGGTTCTGAACGAGATGATGCCTAACGCCTTCCTTCTTGGTGACCTCTTTGACCTCGGCCTTCCCGCCTAGCCATACAAGCTGACCAGTATCCGAAGGTTGGCCGCCGCCGAGGGGATAGAATGCAGTGCGATCAAGAACCACATAGTCGAAGCCGCGTTCGATGACCTTGGCATCGAACTCCTTGATGTAGTTCGATTCCACATCCTTCATGTAGAGCATATCGGTCATGATTCACACTAACCCGTGAAAAGCAGAAAAGGATGGAAAGGGAAATAGTTTTACTCTTTTGGCGCGCCACAGTTCGGACAGGAGTGCATGAACACAGGGTACTGCACATTGCAGTTCTTGCACCTGACCATCGGGGTCTGGTGCGCATGGTACTGCGGTGGGCCCTGCGCGGCTGGCTGGACCGGTGCAGGCGACTGGATCGGCGCAGGCGGCGGAGCGTAAGGAGCCGGCTGCTGGACTGCCACAGTCCCAGGCGAATATGGCTGGTAGCCTACAGGCGCCTGCGTTGCCAGGGCGTCCCCGAGCTTCGCGTATGTGAGTATCAGGAAGAGCGCGGGTATGACGAATCCGACAAGCCCGAATATGATCCAAACGAGGCTGTCGTTCTTCGCGTCATGGAACCTGCCCTGGTCTATCGCGTCGATGACCGTCTTCTTCATGAACACGCCAGCCAGGAAGCAGATGAGCATACCGAAGAACCCGAAGACACCAACGATGAGCACACCGCGACCGCCGTCGGCGACGTAGATTGTGATGGATGCAATGGCCAAGATGAACCATACAGCTGCCATCAAGAAGAACATTATCTGTGCCCACCATGCAAACTTGCGGCCTTCAGCAACCTCTCGCGGAAGCCACGGTGGTGTGGTTCCGTGAGCGAAAATCGTGCCCATTGGACTGTTCATTTTCGAATGCCTCCTCTAACTCATCCCTTCTTACGCCGTCCGAAGACGACTTCACTCAAGAATCGTGATGGCCATATATAGGCTTATCTAACATCGGCCAGCAACCTGACCCTGGACATCGGCCCGGGCCTATGACAGTGCATTTCCCAACCTATCGATTTCGTCGATCGCGTCGAGGACCATCTTGGGCGTCACGAGGAATGGCATGCTAGCCATCGAATCCTTCGGATCGCACGCCTTCTCAGCCGCAAGCGACAAGTGACTCCTGTCGAGCTTTCCGAGGTCCTGAAGTCGTACGGGGAGGCCTATTGATTTGCACCACCGCATGACTCTCTCTATCTCGCCCAACGGGCGCCTCTCCAGGATCATCTGGACAAGGGTGCCGAAGGCCACGATCTCGCCGTGCTTCCTGGCGATTCCAGGCACTACCGTTAGACCGTTGTGGACAGCATGAGCAGCAGCGCAGCCTCCGCCTCCGAATCCGAATCCGCTCTTGAGCTTGATGGCCTCGACCACTGCTTCGACAGCTTCGGTGATCTTGCCGGATTCGACATCCTTCTTGGCCTGCAGTCCGTGGGCCATCAGCGTCTGAAAACAACTGAGGTTGACCTCAAGAGCGGCGGTCGTCGCCTGATCGCTCGCCCTCTTCGCTCTCTGAGACTCGGCGTAGGCCGGCTTCTCGAAGGCGCATGCCAGCGCGTCCCCCATGCCCTGAACGATGTACTGAGGAGGCGCTCTCCCCACCACCTCAGTATCGACGAGCACGAGGACAGGAGCTCTGCTCAGGTAGAAGTCCTCAAGGAAGTTGTGATCCTCCGTGAAGATCACAGCATCTGCCATCCCGTCCGCGTTGGTCGCGCATTGAGTTGGAACCGATATCGAAGGAACGTGGAGCTTCTCCGCGACAGCCTTCGCGGTATCGACGGCCTTCCCGCCACCGCAGCCGATGACGACGTCCGCATCAAGCTCCTGGGCCTTTTCCGAGACCTCGTTGATCTTGGCGCGAGTGCATTCTGAGACGCCATCGTCGAAGCCGACCAACGGAATCCCCGCCGACAAAAGGCTAGCCTGCACTCGGGCCTTGACCTTCGAGAAGCTCGTCCGGCCGCTCACGACGAACGGCCTCTCTCCGTACTGCTTGACGTGCGCGCCCAACTGGTTGAGCACGCCCGGGCCCTGGACGTACTTCGCCGGCAGGATCATCTTCCTGGTGCCACTTTCTGGCAATCAAACACCCCTCAAAAACCTCGCGTCGCATCAACGCCCATGACTTATGTCCATTTCAAGGTTGTGCAGGCAGGCTTGCGGTGCTTGAGAACTGGGAGAATATAATGGTATTCCGCAAAGGCATAAGTAGAGTGAGACTATAACGCAGCCTCAGAATCAAGCATATTGAACATTTCGTTCAGCAGCTTGCTGGACTGTGAACTGATGAAGTACGAAGACTACAAGAACATATATTCTCAGCTGAAGAAACCCTCTGACATAGATCATCTCGCGCAGAAGCTAGGCGTGGACCGCGAATTCCTCCTGGTCCTCTACACTCAAAGGACCGTCAGGGATGCGACGCGAAGGTTCTACATCGTCAAGAAGGACATCAAGAAGATCGCGAGAGAATGGCGAAGAGACACCTCGATGGCCAAGATTGCCAGGATGATCAACTTCCCTCCGGTGCTCCTCGGGCTTATGTTGGGCTCGGAAATCGGGCTCCCCAGGAAGCAGTTCTGGAAGTACATCAGAGACCCGGACTCGTGCCATGACAGGCGTTTAAGAAAGGAGCTAATACAGATCGCCGAGGAGGACATGATCTACTCCCCCAGAGGGGCTCAGATCCAGACCGAGAGAGGCGTCTGGGGTGAGAAGAAGCTCCAAGACTGGTTGGACGCGAGACAGCTGAAGTACAGGACCGAGATCGACCTCAGGAACACCCACAAGAAAACTCCGGACTGCCTCCTGGACAAGCCAATCCAGATCGATGGGATGAAGATTCATTGGATCGAGTCGAAGGCCTCGTTCGGGGACGACATAGAGCTGCGCAAGAATGTTCGCAGGCAGCTGAAGCCCTACACGGAGATGTTCGGCACGGGAGCCGTCGTGTACTGGTTCGGGTTCGTCGAAGGGATAGAGCCACCCGAAGGCGTCATGCTCCTACCAGGCACATTCTTCGACGACCGCAAACGGGACCACGTGCCTGGCAAACATTATTAACTCTTGACAATTGTAATTTCACGCATGGCGCGTGGCCCGAGCAAGTTCATCTCGGCCGGGGATCTCGAGAAGTACAGCTATTGCCCCCTGAGCTGGTGGCTGAGCCAGGATTTCGAAGGGGAGACCCAGGAGCTCGCGGAGGGAATCAAGGGTCACGAAAAGCTCGGCAAATCCCTTTGGAAGATCGACTCGGGCGAGAAGACCGCCCGGGAGTCGGAGAGGCTTGTTTTCTGGTGGGCAGTCGTGGCCACCCTCATCTCCATTGTCGGGCTGGATGTTCTTCCCACGAAGAACTCGCTGACCCTCAGTCAAGTGCTCGGTGTGGTTGCGCTAATCTGGATGCTCGCAGCAACTTACTTCTTGTACAGGGCAACGAAGTCGACAATTCACAGCAGCGTTGTGAACTACGAGAAACTCATTCTCACTTTCGCGATCATAGCAGTGCTCATCGCCGTCAACGCCGTCGCGTTCCTGATAACAGATGTCAGGCTTGCTGAGGCGCTGGAGGCGACTGCGATCATATGGCTGGTGGGGGCGTCGTTTTTCATGTACAGGACTCTGAGATCTACCGGCATCGTCGAGTCCCTGAAGAAAGAATACAGTGTCCGAGGGAAGATAGAGTATATCGACATGGGCGAATCGAAGGTCTTCAAGTCCGAGAAGTACGGTCTATCGGGAAGACCGGACTACGTGATCAAGGCAAACCAGAACCTGATCCCTGTCGAGGTTAAGACCGGCAGGACTCCGCGAGGGCCGTTGTTCTCGCACATCCTTCAGGTCGCGGCGTACTCTCTGCTTATCGAGGAGAGCACGGGCAAGGCTCCGCCTTACGGAATCATCAGGTATCCGGAGCACGAGCACGAGATCGAGTTCAATGAGGATCTCAAGAAAGTGCTCCTGGAGAAGCTGGGTGAGATGCGGAAGACCATGGAGACTGGGAACGCGCACAGGAACCATGAGAGGCCGGGCAAGTGCAGGAACTGCTCCCGAAGAGAAGCGTGCCCGGAAAGGCTCGCGTGAGCTGCTACTCCACCGTCACCGTCTTAGCGATGTTCCTTGGCTTGTCGATCGGGCACCCACGCGCCTTGGCTAAGTAATATGCCCATAGCTGCAACACGACGATCACAGGCACGGGCGAGAACACGGGCGGAATCTCCCTTATCCAGATGGCGTCGTCCACGTACCTCGGGAGCTCCGTGTCTCCCTCGAAACCTATCGCAATAACGGGACTTCCCCTAGCGGAGACCTCGCTAATGTTCCCAAGCATCTTCTCGTACGTGTGGTCCCTGATGGCGACAGCCACCACTGGGGAGTCCTTCGAGATCAGAGCCAGCGGTCCATGCTTCAGCTCGCCCGCGGGGAACCCCTCTCCGTGGATATACGAGATCTCCTTTGTCTTTAGAGCGCCCTCGAGGGCTGTCGGATAGTTTATGCTCCTGCCGATGAAGAACATGTCTCGGGCCGAGGCGTACTTGTTTGCCAGCGCCTCGATCTCCGAGGCCTGGTTCAGCACGTCCTGCACCGACCTGGGCAGGTTCCTCAGTATCCCAATCATGGACCTCCTCGCCTGCGCGGTCAATGACCTGTTCTCGATCCCGAGCTCCATGGCCAGAAGATACAGCGCAACGAGCTGGGTCACGAAGGTCTTGGTCGCCGCGACGCCGATCTCGGGCCCAGCTCGAGTGTAAATGGTACGGTCCACCTCCCTGGTGATCGCAGACCCGACCACATTCGCGATGCCAAGCGTCTTGTTGCCGCGCTTCTTGGCCTCCCTCGCCGCCCCGAGGGTGTCTGCGGTCTCACCGCTCTGAGTGATCAACACGACAAGCGGATTCTCCCTCGAAACGGACGAATACCTGTACTCGGAAGATATCTGGACAGTCGTCGGGATCCGCGCAAGCTCCTCGATGATGTACTTGCCGACGAGGCCAGCATGATAGGATGTTCCGCACGCGACTATCTTCACGCTCGAGAAGTGGTCGCCCTGCAAGAACGGCTCCGGCTCGACCGACTCGATCCTGCCAAGCAGCGAATCATGGATCGCATCGGGCTGCTCGAAGATCTCCTTGAGCATGAAGTGCGGGTATCCGCCCTTCTCGGCGTCCTCGAGGCTCCAGGTGATCTTCTCTGGCTCCCTTTGGACCTCGTTGCCTTGACTATCTATTATTCTCACCGAATCTTTCGTGATGCTGACGACCTCGCCGTCGTGGATGTAGATCATCCGGTTGGTGTACTTCAGCAGAGCGGTGACATCGCTGGCGATGAAGTTCTCGCCCTCGCCCAGCCCGACCACGAGCGGGCTCTCGCGCCTCGTTGCGACGACTTGGTCACACCCCGCGCAGACGACTGCGAAAGCATACGTCCCGTCGACCTTTTCGAGCGCTTTCCGCACGGCCTTCACGAGGTCATCCTTGAACTCCGACTCCACCAAGTGCGCGAACACCTCGGTGTCGGTGTCCGATGTGAAGTTGTGGCCGCTCTTCTGCAGCTCCTCACGCACATCCATGAAGTTGCTGATGATGCCGTTATGAGCGACGGCCAGCCTGTTCGAGCAGTCGGCGAGGGGGTGCGCGTTCTCCGTGGTCGGTTTACCCTGCGTGGCCCACCTCGTGTGCGCGATCCCCACGACGCCCTTCATCACGGGCATCTCGGCCTCGAGCACCGCGATCTCGCCCTTGCTCTTGAACAGCTGGAGCTGGTCTCCAACGACCGCCAGCCCAGCCGAATCGTACCCTCTGTACTCCAGCCGCTTCAGGCAATCCAAGAGTATGGGCTGCGCATCGCGCCACCCCGCGTAACCAACTATGCCACACATTCGAAATGACCTCTAGGTGACGAGCGACCTGTTCGGCAGGTTCCTGATGATCTTCGACCCGCTCGATATCTTGCATCCAGCACCGACGATCGTCCCAGGCTCGACGGAGACGCCCGTGCCGAATGCAGTGTCCTCGCCCATTATCGATCCTATGTGGGGGACCTTGAAGAACTCGTCCCCGATATTGACGTAGGCCTCGGCGCCAGCGCCCATCAGGTGAGACTGCGACTTCACGCCATATCCGAGCACGCAGTGAGACAGGTACGAGTGCGCTCCGATGCTGCAGTTGCTCATCAGTATGCTGTTCTTGACGACCGTGTAAGGCTCGACCGTGACGCTGTTCCCGATGCTAGTGGACGGAAAGATCGTCACATTGGGCCCGATGTCGCAACCGTCGCCTATGAGCACAGGCCCGTAGATCGTCGTGCCCGCCCTGATCACCGTCTCCTCGCCGATGCCGACGGGTCCCTGGATCACGACCTGAGACTCTATCTTGCCGGCGGTGCGCACGGGCAGGTTCTCGAGCGCGGCCGCGTTCAGCTCTAGCAAATCCCAAGGATACACCGCGTCAATCCACAGACCGTCCGAGAACACAGGTGTCAGAGGATCGTACCCCAAGCTGGCCTGGACCGCGTTGCTGAGGCCATATTCGCCCATGGAAATGCACTGGTCGACGAACTGGAATATCCTGTCGCTCAGGCAGTACATGCCCGTGAGGATGATGTTGGATATCATCTCGGTCGGCTTCTCGTAAACCCCCTTGATCGCGCCCTTCTCGAGCGTCACAACGCCGTACTTCGACGGGTTCTCGCTCTCGACAACGAGCGCGCTTGGACATGCTCTAGCCCTAAGAAGGTCGCTGACCGCGCGCCTGTCAATCACATTGTCCCCTGGAAGCACGAGAAACTCCCCGGACAGCCGGTCCTTCGCGCAGGAAAGCGCATGCCCGTTCCCCAGCTGCTTCTCCTGCACGACATACTCGATCTTCGCACCGAACTTCTTCCCGTCCTCGAAGTGGGACATTATCCGCTCCTTGCGATAGCCCACGACCATGATGATCTCGTGAACATCGTTCTTCACGAGAGAATCGACAACGTACTCCAATATCGGCCGGTTGGCAATCGGGATCATGACCTTCGGCTCAGACACCGTCAGCGGCCGAAGCCTCATGCCTTCCCCCGCAGCCAGCACTACCGCCTTCATCAGAAACCCACCGGACAAAAACCTACATGAGTGCCGCCACTTAATGGTTGCGCACCACAGGCCAGCAATCAATCCTCCTCTTCGCCTTCCTCGTTGATCTGACCATAGATCTTCCTGTTGCGGGCCTCGACCTTCATCTGCGTGGCCTCCTCAAACACATCGCACTCGCACCTGATCCGAGTCATCAAGTCCTTCTTCTCGCAGTACCCGAAACCCGGGCCAGACCCCTCCTCGGGACGCGGATCCCAAAATAGACAGACAGGACACAGCTGCCGCACCTTCTTGACATCCTTGCATGTCTGGTGAAAAGTCACGGGCCTCGTATGTGTCTTATCCGCTATATCAGAATTTCTATTGATGGGCCCGAGCGGAGCCTGTTTTCCAAACATCTGGATGTAGCCTGCAGGTAGTGCTGGCTACTATCTGGCTATGTGAGAATCAACCCTCTGGATACCATGACAACACGAGGCACCAGAGGCGCGTACAGAAAAGAGGACAGAATCGCACTGCCACAGGAACTGCAGAAGGAACTGGTCGAAAAGGCCGCAGCGAAATTCGGCAACTGCCAAGAGCTGGCCAAGCACCTGAACATGCCGAAATCGTCCGTATACTACTATCGAATCGGGAGACTCACGATGCCGATTTCCATACTCAACCAGATGCTCCAGATTGCAGGAGACAAAGACCTTGGGGAGAGAATCACGGGCAAAGGGATAACCAAGGATAGGACCTGGGCGAACGAGCATGCAATCAGCGTTTTTCGTGAGATGTGCCGGGACAAGTTGAGGCTGCCGACCAAAGATGAGCTGGAGAAAGATGACGACCTCAGAAGGAAGGCAGCGGCTATCGTCTCATACGTCTTGGCCGAAGGGTCTGTGTGGCTCCAGAAGCAGAAATGGGGAGAATGCGCGGTCAATGTCACATTCGCCGCGCACGAGACTGATTTATATGATCACTTTAGGTCGCTGTGCAGGGACGTCTTCCTTCATGACATTGGGCCCCCACAGAAGCCGGGGAATGGGGCAGCCGCAATCAGAGGATTCATCTATTCAAGGTTCGTTGCCGAATGGCTCATTGAGAACGGAGTCTTGCCCGGCGACAAGTCCGCAAGGGAGCTTCATCTGCCAACCTGGGTCATGAAATCCAACGATAGGCTGACATGGATCGCTGCGCTCCAGCCCTGGTGCGATGGCGAAGGGAGCGCCAGCGGATTGCACTCGACAGGAAACAAATCATTCGTGATCGCCCAGTCCAGACACACACACCTTGATCTTGGAATCCTGCCCTCCCCTCCAACCGAGAAAGATCCAAGGCGCATATCGAAAGGCACCCTCAGGGACTCGACGGTCTTCGGAGTGTCAGTCCATGACTACTGTGCCTCGTCCTGCAGGAGTGAAATCCTGGATGACGTCAGGCTTCTGTTCACAAGACTCGGAATGGCACCGAATTGCGGAGTCTCCAGACTTGCCCTGAAGAATGACGGATTCTGGAGTTGCATTTGGGAGTTGAGATTCTGTTCTCATGATGCAAGAAGACTGGTTGGATTGGCGCTGGTGATCCAAGAAAGAAAGAGACTCATTCTGCAATCTGGCAATATATAATTCGGACATTATTATATAAAAGCTCTAATTAGCGGGGGCTAGATTTGAACTAGCGATCTTCAGGTTATGAGCCTGATGGGATTTCCAAGCTACCCCACCCCGCTGTTTCCGACTAACGATGATTGTGTAGTTAAAAGTATCCGTGTGACAGAGCGGTGAATCGTTTCAAAAGAACTTCCTGAGCCTGAGCAAATCCTCTATCGAACCCTTCACCTGGAGTCTTCTGGTTGCATAGGCTTTCATGACTCTCAGTTCCCCGCTCCTCAGCTGATGAATCGTCTCCTTGCTCGCGATGATCCTGATGTCCGGATTCTGCGCCGGACCTTTGTTCAGCTCGCCCACGTGCGCGTTCTCGAGGACGAAGTGGTACAGCTGCCCGTCAGTGACCTCTATCTGAATCGTCTTCTTGATGTTCTGGAGTTCCGCCCGCAAGTTGGGGTCCTCGGCCGCCTTCTTGTTGAACCTCGCGATGGTCTCTTTCAGGAGCTCTTCGACCATTTGATCACTTGAATGTATCGAGCTTCCGCAAAGAGTTCAACATCATTAGGTTTTTGGCTGTCTCCCAGGACTTGCGGGTGTACGGGGGGCAGCACTTGTGGTCTGCTATGAACCGTTCAAGGAATGCTATGGTGATCTCGTCATGCGCGTAGCCCGAGCCAATGGGCTCGCCGAGTTCCTTCTCTATCTCTCTCACGCGGGCGTCCCTAGTGACTTTGGCGATGATCGAGGCCGCCATGACGACGGGGTAGGTGTCGTCCGCTTTGTGCTCTGAGACGATCCTCGGTTTGCATTTCATCTTCGTTTGGATCATTTTCGCGAACTGCTCCTCGCTCACATCTGCCGCATCGACGTATGCCACGTCCGGAGAGATCCGTTCGATGAGCTTCGCAAAGACATCCGCTTCGAGCTCGTTCAGGGAGCAGCCTCTCAGGTCGATCTCCTCCGCGGACACCTCGATGAGTTCGACCTGGGCCAGCTTGCGTATCTTGGGTGCGAGCTCTTCGCGTTTATGTGGCGCGAGCTTCTTTGAGTCTTTGACGCCGAGGCGGATGAGGGAGGCGTCTGAGTCGACCGCGATCGCGCAGACCACCATCGGGCCGATCACCGGCCCTCTGCCCGCCTCATCGACCCCGCATATCATCCTTCCTCGCATGGGGCAGAGCGTAGATAGAGGTTTTGAGTTCTGCCCGGAAAGGCTTATTGTCCTTCTGGGCGATATTGTCGAGGATGATCGCTAGGGCGCAACAGGACATATTGGGGCTGGACCTGAGCACGAACAAGGAGCTGTTGCTGATTGTCGCGGTATTGCTGGTGATAGTCGGGCTGTTCCTCGCATTCTCAGGCCGTAGGATATGGAAGCGCGTCATGTCGTTCATCGGCGCCATCATCGGGGGCCTGATCGGGTTCGCCATCGGGACTGCGATAGGCGGGATACTCGTGGGATTCATCGTCGGGGTTCTCGCTTCGATCGTCGGGAGCGCGCTGTTCATCTTCCTGGCGAGGCTCGGGATCGGCATCGTTGCAGGCGTGCTCGGTTTCGTGGTAGCTGACCTCCTCGTGACGAACACCCTCGTCGCGCTCGTGATCGGCGTGATCGCGTTTGCCGTCACATTCGTCTACATCGAGGCGGCGATCGGCATCGTGACGGCCGTCGTGGGCGGGCTGCTCGTCGGGTTTGGGCTGTTGCTGACAGATCAGCAGATGATGTTGGTCGTGTTGAGCATCTTGGCCGTCATGGTTTTCGGAGGAGCGTTTCAGATGATAGCTCTGAAGGATGAGGCCGAACGCAGGCGCATGGTGCAGCATGTGGGCTCGAGCTCGGCCGTCGCTGCCACCGCTGTCACGCCTCCTGTGGCTCCGCCGATGCCTGGCAGGACCTGCCCGAGATGCGGCGGATCGCTGAAATACATCCCCGAGTACAACAGATACTTCTGCTACCGTTGCCAGCGGTACGAGTGAATAAAAAGCAAGGCTGAGCTACCGTTCGAATAGTAAATTCACCACTATTTATTATTCAGGCCAGGTTATGCCCGCGCGTTGACGCAAAAGGACAGGCTGGATTGTCAGGCCAAGAGGCTTGAGAACAGTTTCAAGCTGACGCGGGTGGGGATCACTGGAGTCCGCAAGCCGATAGTGGTCCACAGGGACGGCAAGGACAACCACCTCACCGCGGTCATCGATGCTTTCGTCGACCTCCCATCGACACAGAGAGGGTCGCACATGTCCCGGAACGTCGAGGTGATCACCGAGATGCTCGAGGAGAGCGTGAGGACAAAGGTGGCGAGCCTCGAGCAGTTAGCGGCGAACCTGTGCAAGAAGCTGCTCGTGAGGCACGACTACGCGAGCTTCGCCGAGGTCCAGATGTCCGCGGACTATTTTCTCGAGCGAAGGCCGGACGGTGGGAAGGCGTCGCTCGAGCCGTTCAAGCTGATGGCGAAGGCCACTGCGATGCGAGGCAACGGCCTCATGAAGTTGGTCGGGGTCGAGGTTCAGGGCATGACCGCTTGTCCATGCGCCATGGAAACCGTCAGGCACCAGCTGACGGCGAAGCATCCTGAACTGAAGCGGGTGCCTTCCGATGTCCCGATGATATCGCACAACCAGCGCAACAGGACTTCGCTGATGATCGAGGTGCCCGAGCATGTCGAGGTCGAGGCCGACGACCTGGTCGAGATCGTGGAGAGTTCGCTCAGCAGCCCCACATACGGCATTCTGAAGCGCAAAGATGAGGCGAATGTTGTCCTGAAGGCGCACGAGAACCCGAAGTTCGTCGAGGATGTCGT
This sequence comes from uncultured Thermoplasmata archaeon, assembly GCA_963705355.1. Classification (GTDB taxonomy): domain Archaea; phylum Thermoplasmatota; class Thermoplasmata; order UBA10834; family UBA10834; genus COMBO-56-21. The sequence goes on along the minus strand of OY970070.1, from coordinate 1,933,669 downwards.
CAGGGACATTCTGGGCAAGCTGCTGAAGAAGTACAAGCACCTGGACGATTCCGTACATGTGACGGTCCGCAGCGAGAGCGAGGAATCCATACACAAACACAACGCTTTTGCGGAGAGAGTCACTACCCTTGGCGAGCTGAGGAGCAAGTGAGCGCTGGCAGAAGGAAGCGTAGGCCGAACCCAGAGGAGATCAAGGCTCTCGCGGTGGATGTTGACGGCACGCTCGCGGACGATTCCAGGAGGGTTGACCTCGAGGCGGTGGCAGCACTCCGCGACGTACAAGATTCTGGAATGCCAATCATGTTGGCGAGCGGGAATGTCCTCCCCATCGCCTATGCCCTGTCCAACTATCTGGGGTTCAAGGGCCCTATCATTGCCGAGAACGGCGGGATCGTGTCCTACCAGCAGAAGACATGGACCCTTGGAGCTCTGGAAGGCCCGCGAAAGGCATACGACTTCCTCAGGACCAAGATGGACGCCGAGAGGCTTTTCACCGACAAATGGCGCGAGACCGAGATCGGGCTGAAACGAGACGTGAGCCTCGAGAAGGTCAAGGAGATTCTGAAGGACTGGCCCGTGGATGTGCAGACGACCGGCTGGGCAGTGCACATAATGGAGAAGGGGATGAACAAGTTCCGCGGGATCCAGAAGGGATGCGAGCTTCTCGGGATATCGGTCAAGGATGTCGCCGCAATAGGCGACTCTGACAATGACGAGATGATGATCCGTGAGTGCGGGTACGGGATAGCAGTAGGGAATGCGTTCGAGGGCACGAAGCGGGTAGCATCATTCGTCGCCAAGGGATCGGACGGAAAAGGCGTTATCGAAGGTCTCGTGTGGCTCGGGCTCACAGAGCGCTAGATTCGGAAGGTTTTATCTCGCTGCGAATCGCTTCACAGTCCGCCATGTCGATGATCGGTATTTGCAGCATATGCGGCCGGCCCGCTGCGACGACCTGCCCTCTCTGCGGAAGGCTTGTCTGCCCTCAGGATTCCGATCCGGTCACGCATGTTTGCAGGACTTGCGCTGGAGGACAGAAGAGGGTAAAACGACTGACCTGAGCACTATCAGAGGAGCTTCTTCGCCTCTTCCTCTGTGATGCCTGCTGCTTTCAGGAGGTACTTCAGACCCTTCTTGAGGATCATCTCCTTGGTCTTGTCGTCAAGGAACTTCTCCATCACCACTGGAGCTCGCTGAATGTACTCGACTCCGAATTCTGAGAAGTAGTATCTTGCGTTGTCCGGATCCAGCTCAGCGGCTTTCAGATACGCCGCCTCGGCTTCGTTGAACCTCCCAATCTCGATGAGGTACGCGGCATATGAGGACTGATAGATCGGGTTCTTGGGGTCCAGTTCGACGGCTTTCTTGTAGAGCTCCATGACCTCTTCGGGCGTCATCTTCGGAACTCCTACAGACGCCTCGGCCTTTCCGAAATATGCATCTGCGCGTTTCGGGTCCGCCTTGAGGACCTTATTGTACTTCGAGATGGCACCGTCGAAGTCGCCGCTCGCCATCGCGTCCTGCGCATCCATCAAGTCCTTCTCGATACCGGCCATATCCATCGACCTTGACATTCGCGAGAGTGCATCATCAATGTTCGAGGGGCGTATAAAACGTTTCCTCGAAGGAATCGTGAAGGATCGTAGAATGTCCTTATGGCATCGATCAGAATGCATTGATGACCGAGACGGAAATGCTCCGAATCGATGCCAGATCCAGATTGTTCACGATGGAATACGGATGCTTCTCGAAATCCACGCCCTCTTTGAATCCGGCGTCCAGGACCGGGGACAGGCTGCCGATCAGAGCGGCGGCCGTCTCAAGCTTGGCATTCAGAGCCGGATGCTCGAGCATGGGGACGCCATCGGTGAGATTCCTCAGCAAGTTGTCATACACCGTCTCGGCGTTCATGCCCAGAGTATCGACCGCCTGTCCAAGAATGTAGAGCGTATCGTTCTTCTCCGAATCAGCAAGGTACATTTCTCGAATTGCGCGGACCAGAGATGAGAGATATCTCAGGTCATTGACCGCAGAAGTGCCTGCAATCGCTCTGTCATTCAGAGTGATGCTGGTATTTGTCATTGTGGCGACGTGCGAATCGACCAACTGGGCGTAGGTGCTGATATCGCCGACGATGACATACTGGGACCTGTACTTGGCATCATGATAGTCCTGCATTTGGCGATATAGGAGCACCGACAACATCGAGAACCCGAGTATCGCGGCGACGGCAATGACTATCACCAAATACCAGAGCCTCAGCCGCTTCGCACTTCGAGGATCCGCGATCTCTTCCGACATGTCCGACAACTCCGGAACAGTACTTACTTCGTAGAATAAATGGAAATGGCCCAAAACCCTTTTATGAAGATTGCCTGTTGCAGAGGATGCGAGCCGCGAGAGGTGCCCAGAATGATGCCCGGCGGAAGGATGAACCCCAAGCAGATGAAAGCGATGATGAAGCGGATGGGGATCGACCAAGAGGAAATGCCTGAGGTCGAAGAGGTCGTCATCAAGACCAGGACTAAGGAGCTCGTTTTCAAGGACGCTGCGGTCACCGCCGTCACCGTCCAGGGACAGAAGACCTACCAGATTGTGGGCACGCCGCAGGAGAGAGAGCGCAAGCGGGAAGAGGGCAAGGAGGGCGGCATTCCAGAGGACGACATCAAGTTGGTGGTATCACAGACTGGCTGCACGCCGGCCGAAGCCAGGAAGGCCCTTCAGGAGACAGACGGTGCTCCCGCAGAGGCGATATTGAAGATCATGTCCTCTCGCATGTAAGGCGCAAAATGATAGTCCCACCGTATTCTTTATCAGATGCAAGCGTCTGTGTCAGCACGGCAAGCTGACGGAGTGACATCGCGATGATTGAGACTGTTGGCCTCGGCCGAACCTTCGACGGAAAGGTTGCAGTCGAGGACCTGAACCTGAAGGTCGAGCAGGGAGAGGTTTTCGGACTGCTCGGGCCGAACGGCGCGGGCAAGACCACCACAATCAGGATGCTCGCGTGTTTGATCAAGCAGACTTCTGGAACGGCTTTTGTCAACGGCTTCGAGATCAACAAGGAGGTCGAATCGCAGAAGATCCGAGGGATTGTGGGCGTCCTTCCCGAGTCGCCAGGGTTGTATGAGTCCCTGAGCGCAAACAAGAATCTCGACTTCTTCGCGCAGCTTTACGGCGTTCCGAAGGACCGCAGGGAAAAGAGGATCGAGGAGCTCCTGAAGATGCTCGATCTCTGGGACCGCAGGGAAGAGCCGATAGCGACCTACTCCAAGGGCATGAAGCAGAAGATTGCGATCGCCCGCGCTTTCGTTCACGATCCACAGGTGGTTTTCCTGGATGAGCCGACAGCTGGCCTCGACCCTCAGGCCTCACTGACAGTTCGGGAGTTCCTCGTAGCCCTGAAGAAAGAGGGGAGAACGGTGTTCATCAACAGCCACCACCTCGACGAGGTGGAGAGACTCTGCGACAGGATCGCTGTGATGAACAGAACAGCACTTGCCATAGGCTCGCCCAAGGAACTCGCGAGGAGGTACTGGGGCAGGACGACTGTGATAGAGCTGGCTTCCCCAGATACTTCGTACGTCGACATCGTCCGCGGTCTCGAATTCGCTTCGAACGTTCGGGTTGAAGATGGCCGGATCCTCGTGGATCTGGATGATCCGGAGACTAGGAATCCGGTCATCGTTGAGAGGCTCGCGCGGGCGGGGGCGAAGATAGAGTACGTTACAGAGCTCAAGAGGTCGCTCGAGGATGTCTACATGAAGCTCATCGGAGGCGGAAGCCGATGAGGATGGATCGAGCGATAATCGTCGCCAAGAAGGATCTGTCTGAGTTCCGCAAGAACAGGTACATCATGCTGACGATCGTGCTCATGCCTCTCTTCGCATCCGTGATCCTGCCGGTCGTGTATGTTGTCCCGATCAACCAGTTAAGCCGGCAAAGCCAGGCCCAATTAGATCTGAAGTTCGACATCAGCTACATCCTGGACAACGCAACACTGACGGACGCTACGGTGGTCAACGCGAGGCTGCAGTACGTGAACATAACGAACAGCGTCATCAGGAATAGCATAGTTGAGAACTGCACGATAGTCAATTCCAACCTGAACGAGTCGCGCATAGCCTATTCGTCCGTCCGAAGCAGCATGCTCGACCAGTGCTACCTGGTCAATCTCTCAAGCGATGTCGGCAACACGGTCCGCTCATCGCAATATGCCGGTGGAAGCCACGAGCTCGAGCAGCTCAAGGCACTCATGTTCAACGTGCTGCTGATCCTCCTCATAATGACACCGGTCACAATACCGACCGTCACTGCGTCATACAGCTTCGTGGGCGAGAAGGTCAACAGGAGCCTTGAACCGCTCTTGGCGACTCCCACAACCGACCTAGAACTGCTTGCGGGGAAGTCTGGTTCGATATTCGCAGTGAGCATGGGAGCGACTTGGATCTCGTTCATAGTCGCGGTGGTCATGGTCGATGTTCTCACCAAGCCGTTCCTTGGATACTATCCGCTGCCCAACGCGTACTGGATCGTTGGCATACTGCTGCTCGCACCGGGGATGTGTCTCATGAGCATACTGGCGAACGTGATTATCTCCTCGAGGGTGAATGACGTGAGGGTGTCGCAGCAAATCGGTGGTGTGCTCATCCTTCCCGTCCTGCTGTTCTTCTTCTTCAGCTTGGCAGGCGTTCTGTCGACGGCGCTGCTGCCGATGATCGTCTTCTCGCTTGCAGTCATCGCGGTCGATGCTGGAGTGGTCCTCCTGAGCCTCAAGGTCTTCAACAGAGAGGAAATCCTGGTGAACTGGAAGTAGGCTCCTGCTGGATTCCACAAAGCTTAAAGAACAAGCTGTCATTCAGAGGCCGCTCACAGGTTGGTGCACATGAAACTGATAGACATGAAGACCAAATGCAGGATGTGCGGCAAGGAACTCATCGCCGACGACAAGGACGACGATTTCGTCACATTCTACTGCATGAAGTGCGGCGTGTACACGACAAGGCCTGTCGAGGAGTTCAAGGACGAGCCGAAGCCGGCACCTGCGACTCCGGCCAAGCCGGAGGAGAAGAAGGTCTGAGCGCACGCTCAGATCGCACTGAAGCCAGCATTTCTGCAACCCGCCAACGCTTATATACGCAGTTCGCTTTTGCCTCAAGACGACGCTTTGTAAGCCGCTATTCCAGCGCTTGTCCACAAGCCCCGGTAGTGTAGCGGCCTATCATCCGAGCCTGTCGAGCTCGGGACTCGGGTCCGAATCCCGACCGGGGCGCCACCTTCTTCAGATGCGCGTCAGGAGCAGCTGATAGTAGACCTCGGTCTCATGTCGTGAGGCCAATCTGAACCATTCTCTCGAGGTTCTCAGGACGTGCTCGGGCTTCTTCCTTTCTTTGACGGGCGGGCCAAAAGACGTGCTTCGTTTCTGGAAGTCGATCACGGTCAGGAACCCGTCCTCTCTGAGTATCCGAGCGCATTCGCGAATAAGCCCCTCTTGGCTGGGGACTTCGTGATAGACAAACGCCGCAAGAACGTGGTCTATCGACGAATCCGCAACCGGTAGACCGGTAATCTCTCCTCGGACAAGGCTGACATTCCGCAAGTCTCCCTCATGCAGTCGCTCCGAGAGCACTCTGAGCATCTTCGGCTCTTGGTCGATCGAAATAACCTCTCGGACGTGCTCTGCAACGGGGAGCGAGAAGTAGCCGATCCCCGAGCCCAAGTCTGCCACGACATCTTCCCTTCTGAGACCCAGGTTTGGCAGAATGCGCTCGATAGGTATGCTCTCCCTGCGCTCCGAGCCTTCTAGGCGCTCGATGAAGTCGCCTTCGGCAGAAAAGCGGTGGCCCTCACTGATACCATGACGACTCTCGGAAGAGGACTTCTTTCGGTTCATCAGGCACCGATTCGGGATGCGGAGGCATATTGATTCCGCCTTCCTGCCCCAGTCATGCGATGCTGCAATCTGGGGAACGATGCTCCACAGGAAGCAGAGGTCGTCAGTATTCTGGGAACAGCCACATGTGAACCATGGTTTCTCATGGAAAAGCTATATCTATTCCATAAGCTGATAACGTAATTCCCTTCCCGGAGAGAGCATGGCCACTAGAAACGAGATAGAGAGTCTCATCTTCTATGTTCTCGGCGAGAACAACAGGCAATTGCTGATCAAATCCGGCCTTGACGGAGTTCCCAAAGAAGCCCGTGTGACTGCGCTCAGGGGCTTGCAGGATCTAGGTTGGATCGGCCACGGTGGCCTTGCGGATTATGAGGAAAGCTACTCGCTGACGAAGGAAGGCAGAGGAATTGTTGCTAATCATCCAGAGATCAAGGCTCTTGATAGGAGTCTTCAGGAACACGTCGCCGCCTTAAGAGACGTCGATGGAGGATCCAATGGAACGAGGAAGGAAGCCCTGAAGAAACTCGTGGCGCTACAGTGTGATACGAGCAACTGGGATAGCGCATTGCTCAACTGTTTTGAGCTGAAGAGACTTGCAGAGAGGACAAAGGATGTCGAGAGCTTCGCATTCGCATTGTTCTATCAGGGCAGAGTAGAGGTCGCGCAGAACCGCTGGGATGAGGCACTGGAGTCATACCTGAACGCGATCGAGAAATACATGGAAGCGGGCGACCGGAGAGGCGTATGTCTCACGAACGGAGCTATGGGAATCGTGTATGGCAACAAGGGAGACCACGCTTCGGCAATCCGATGCTTCGAAAGCAGCCTATCTATGGCAAAGGCCATCGGAGACAAACACGCAGAGGCAAAAGCTCTTGGTAACCTAGCAATCATCTACGACCTGGAGGGCAGAACCGAAGAATCGGAGAATGCAAGCAAGAACTGCTTGAAGTATTTCCTTGAGATTGGGGATATGCAATACTCGTGCAGGATATCAAACAACCTCGGCGTGTTGAACATGTCGAGGGAGAGATTCACAGACGCTGCCGAGTATTTCGAGAAGACCATCTCTGCATGCAGGACAACCAGGAATATGGAGGTTCTGGGTGCTGCGCTTGTGAACGCTGGGTACTGCTGCGCACGCGCTGGGGATATTGACACTTCACTGAGATACACCGACGAGGCGGTTACGGTTTTCAAAGAACCAAACAACCTGAACATGCTTGCCCTTGCTTACAGGAACTACGGGTATGTAGAATTCCACAACTCGAACTTGCAGATGGGGTTCGAATGGTTTGAGAAGAGCGTAAGAGCTGCGAGATCCTCTGGCGTGGAGGATACTTTCGCAGCTTGCTGTTACGAATACGGAATGGCACTATTGAAATCGGCAATCGATCCCAAGTTGGCAAAGAAGCTACTGAAGAAGTCTTCCGTCGTCTACAGAGAGATAGGCAACGTTGCCCTTGCCAGGAAGGCAGAGGCCACTCTCGCAGGATGCTGAGTAACACTCTCCCGTCGAACCTGGCAAGATTATTGGTTTAGGATGGGGACGTCTACTGAAACGTCGCCCATTTCGGTTTTCACACTCAGGTGAGCCATGTGTGGCCGCCAGTTGCGCTAACCTTGTCGGCAACAGAGCTCACTGCAGTATGGATTGCATGCAACCATGTGTGTCCTCCGTCAGGAGCGACACCGACAACAGCGAGTGCGACAGTTACCCCCAATGCTAGCACTCCGGCTACGACTATCCAAATTCTCCTCAGGCTTTCACCCCCGAGTCAAGAAATAGCATGCATCTATTTGTAGTGTTCTATGGGCCTATCCGCAAGCAACACAAACGTTGAACGACCAAAGTTGTGCAGTGGTCGATTCTCGATTCGAGATTCCGGAACCTTCTGGCGGAAACAAAGCCGAGCTCCGGCGCTCTGGAAGAAAGGTTTCGACACCAATCCTCGACTCAACAATCACGCAGAAAGACGCCAATCGTCTCCGCGGCCCTTATTGTCGGCAAGGATTTTATCATGGACATAGCCGTTATCTTGACGGGAATGGCTCAGAAGATCTACATCACGATGACAGGCATCAGCAAGTGGCCTGTTCTCAACAGCCTCTGGGCGGCGATCTGCTGCAAGGGCTACCTGCCTGACAAGATCTATCTTTTCGTCACACTTGGCAGGGAAAATGATGCTCGCGCTCTCTCAGAATGGATAAGGACCCTGACGGAATCCTACGGCAAGAGGATCGAGCCTGTGCTTAGGACGATAGACGAGGGCGACTTCACGTCGTCGGGGAAGAAGATCACGGCAGTCATGGAGGAGGAGAGAGCTGCGGGGAACGAGGTGGCGATAGACATCACGCCAGGAAGGAAGGCCATTATCTCGTCGGCACTTCTTTCCGCCTGGCAGAAGCAGGTGGACCACGTCTACTATCTCTACCTCGAGGACATGAGGAACGCCACCAACCCCTACCCGATGATACCCTTCCATCTCCAGCACTTCGTGGACCTCAAAGAGGAGGTGTGGAAGTGAAGGAGCTCGTGATGTCCAGGAACGAGCTCCAGATACTCACCAACGCAATCTACCGCGGAGACAAGAGGTATGTCCATGTCTCGTATCCGTTCTATGAAGTCGAGCTTTTCACGCTGGATATCGAAAAACCAGAGCTCACGAAGATAGTGAGGCCGGACGCATTTGACTGGATGAGGACGACCAAGAAGCCACTTGACAGAGCTGTGAGCGCGGACGAGCTGCCGAGCTATACGGATCTCAGGAACTGTCTGCTCTCCTCCGGTTTCCTCAACTACAAGAACGAAACAGAGATCACCAAGAAGCTCATCGAGCTAAGGGACGAGGCGAGGGATCCGAACAAGCGGCCACGACCAGTGTTCGTCGCGGTGGACACGAACATCCTCTACGACCGATTCCTATCCAGGCACCTGCCACTGAAGGATGATTTCTCCGGGCGAACAATCGAGGCGACGGATTTCAGATATGTTCTGAGCGAGGTCGTCCAGATGGAGCTCGATTCGAAGATCACACACAAGTACTCCAGAGATGAGATCCAAGCTCTGGGGCAGGTCCTTGCGCATCCCGAGCTGCTGAAGGAGTTCTCGAACGGAAGCGGAAGACGCACAAGGATCGCGAAGCTGGCCTTCAACGAGATGAACTATCTGCTCACGGATCTCAGAGCGCTGAGGGTCAAGGGAACTGCGGCCAAGGGCAAGGAGAGGAACGACATTGAGATCGCGCAGTCGTACAAGTACTGGGCGAGGGGCGGAGACTACGACGTGTTCCTGCTCACAGCAGACGAGGACATGGTGAATCACGCCAGAACCAGCGAGCTCATGACCATGCAGCTAGAGCTGCCATTCGCCGTCCCCGAACATGCGAGGATAGACCCGTGGAAGACCTCAGACCTGATCTACGACCTCGCGGTCACTTTCGGATTGGTCTCGCTTGACAACGAGGAGATACTGGTGTACGGAGAGTGGGGAGGCAAGAGCAGCTCCGACTACATGGGTGAGAATGTGAAGGTTAAGTTCGTTAATGAGGAGAAGCATCCGACCGTGTCGAGGCAGCTGGAGCTATGCCGCAGGATACTGGGCAAGACTGCAGGCTAGGTCTCAAATGAGCGCATGTTCTGGACAAACGATTTATCCTACTCCTATCCTTTCACCGACAACAAAGCATCGAGATCGCTGAGATGCTGTTCGGAGTGAGTGATGATGATGAAAGAGAAGCCAAAAGTCTATGCGTTGAGCACCTGTCCCTACTGCAAGAGGACGAAACGGTTCTTGGATGAGCACAAGATCGCCTACGACTGCACTGATGTGGACCTCCTGGACGATGCGAAGCAGGACGAGGTTCTGGAGGAGATAGAGAAGCTCACAGGTAAGAGATCGTTCCCAGTGGTCATAATCGGAAAAGAGATCATCGTTGGGCACGACGAGGACAAGCTGAGGAAGGCTCTGAAGGTATGAATGGGAAACAGCCAGAGAGGATATACTGCCCCGTGTGTCTCGCGAGGTTCAAGTTCGTCGATGGCTGGAAGGAAGGCAGCATAGTCATATGCCCGATCTGCGGGCAGAAGCTGAGGCTGAAGCGTTCCCCCGAGGGATGGGTCGGCGAAAGACCCGAAAAGGGAGCCGAGAAGGAGATCCGAGAAAGGGTCGACGAGTACGCCAGACTCCACGGATACCTGTTCAACGACATGAAGGAGGAATTGATCGAGGGCCTCCTCGGGAAGAACAAGAGATTCGGCGACTTCTACTGCCCGTGCAGGATGGAACACGTTCCGGAATACCAGTGTCCCTGCAAGCCGACCAGGGGCGGGGACGTGGAACGGCACGGCAAATGCTACTGCGGGCTGTTCTGGAAGAAGGTCTGAACGGCTTTCATGTGAAGACGGAGCCTCTAGGACCTGACTAAACCTCCATAATCACCATTCTCAGCAGACGTCCTCATGACTGAATTGTCTGTGCAAAAAAAGGAAATATACTACACCGCATGAACGAGTCTGTGCAAGAGGACATGCTGGGCAAGACCCTCGAACTTGCCACAGCAATTATGAACACCCGGGATGTCGACACGATCCTGAAGTTGATCATCGACGACATCACGGACGAATTCGGCTTCGAGGCCTGTGACGCCTTCCTGTACGACGAGGAGCACGACAACTTCGTGCTCAAGACGAGCAAGGGATTCCCCATAGAAGTGTCAAAGAAGATCGAGGGATTGACCAAGTCTCGCCAAACCATCAAAAGCGACCTGGCGAACGCGCAGAGGATCGGAAAGCTCACCTACTTCATGAAATCAGAGGCGGGAGCGAACTCCAGCGACTACTACAGCGTGCTCCACCCTGACAGGGTGAAGCTGCCGAGAGAGAATCCAGACGATTGGCACGAGCTCGATGTGCTCTATGTGGTCTTCGAGGATGCCGACGGGAACATGGTCGGCTGGCTTGAGCCCGACGGCCCCAGAAACCGGAAGATACCATCTGCGCAGTTCGTCGTCCAGATGGAGGTGTTCGCCAGGCTGGCATCGATTGCCATCACGAACGCCAGGCTCGTCGGGGCGCTGAACAGAACGGTGAAGTTGTTCAGAGCTCTGCTCGACACGACAGTTGCGATGCAACAGCCAGTCGACCTCAAGGAGACCTTGAAGGTCATAGCCGAGAGGCTGAACGATCTCGTGCCTTTTGACGAGGTGAGCGTCTATCTCGTCGATTGGAACAAGGGACTGCTTGTTCCCGTTCACGCGACCGGCCCCTATGCAGACGAGGTCATGGCCGACGTAGGTCCTATTTCAGGTCTCGCTGGAGAGGTCGCCCAGACTGGCAAGGTCGACATCGTCGAGGACTCCATGGACGATTCCAGAGTGGAAGACATCCCCGGAATCGAGGACATCGAGGTCCGCCAAACCATCATGGCGATTCCGCTGAAGGGACAGCATGGCGTAGAGGGAGTACTTGAGCTCTACAGGGACAAGAGCAGGAAGTTCACGGGGGTCGAGTACGCCGTCGCGGAGCCTTTCGCCGCCCACGCTGCAATCGCCCTTGAGAACGCGAGGCTTAGGGAGGAGCTGCAGCAGAACTTCGAGCAGGTCCAGCGGGCGTTGGAGGAGATGAAGGACCTGGACAAGATGAAGGACAGCCTGGTCGACACCATATCGCACGAGCTGAGGACTCCCCTGACCACCATCCTCGGGTATCTAGAGATGGCCTCAGCCGGGATGTACGGTGACATCAGCCCGAAGATGAAGGACAAGTTCAATAGCATTCTCGAGCAGGTCAACAGGATTAACTCACTGATCTCGGCGATGCTTGAGATGTCCAGGCTGCAGAACAAGACCCTGGCACTGGACTTCGAGTCGGTCAACCTCGCGATGGTCACGAAGGAGGTAGTCGCTGACCTGGACCGCGAGGTCAAGGGCAAGAATCATGCGGTCAACGTGCTCTTCGGGACCGAGCTGCCGGTCGTTCGGGCCGACCGGCTCAGGATCCACGACGTCATCGAGAACCTCGTCAGCAACGCGGTGAAGTACACTGACCCGGGCGGCAAGATAACGATCGGAGCGGACATCCTGGGCGGGAAGGTGCACATCTGGGTGAGGGACACTGGGATAGGCATTGCCGAAGAGGACCGCGACAAACTGTTCGACAGGTTCTTCCTCGCGGACGCTGGCCTGGTAAGGGCGGACGGAAGAGTGGGCATAGGCCTCTACACGAGCAGGGAGATCGTCAAGAGGCATGGCGGGGAGATGTGGTTCGAGAGCAAGAAGGGAGTCGGGAGCACATTCCACATGGCTCTGCCCCTGAAACAGAAGCCCGCGTAAATTGTTCAAATTGGTTCTAGATGTTGCATGAACTGCACTTTTATCCAATGATGGAAATCAGATGATCAAGAGGTTTGATATGGTCCGAGAATGCCGTCCTAGATCTCGCAAGATAGCTTCTCGAACACTTCGGGTGACGGCCAAGACGGGTCCTCAGTGAGGTACTTGTGCATGGCCTTCGCGGCGCGCTTTCCGTCCCCCATTGCAAGGATGACGGTCGCAGCGCCTGACGCTATGTCTCCGCCTGCGAAAACTCCTTTCTTCGAGGTCCTGCCCTCGGGGTCGACAGCTATCGTGCCCTCCTTGGTCGTCTTGAGGTCGGGCGTTGTCATCGGGACCAGCGGATTCGGGCTCTGGCCAATGGCGATCAGGACTGTCTGAGCATCGATCAGGAACTCCGAGCCGGGGATCTTGATCGGCCTCTTCCTTCCCGACGCGTCCGGCTCACCGAGCTGCATGCGGATGGCCTTGACCTGCTTCACGTTGCCGCACTCGTCTCCGATGAACTCGAGCGGAGCTGCGAGCAGCTCGAACCTGACGCCCTCCTCCTTGGCGTGGTGTATCTCCTCGCGTCTGGCCGGCAGCTCTGCGTCCGATCTCCTGTAGAGGATGACCGATTCCTTGCAGCCCAGCCTGAGCGAAGTCCTCGCGCAGTCCATTGCGACGTTGCCTCCGCCGATGGTGACCACGCGCTCGCCCACGCGTATTGGGGTGTCGTACTCCGGGAACTTGTAGCCCTTCATCAGATTGACCCTTGTCAGGAACTCGTTGGCGGACATGATGCCGTTCAGGTTCTCCCCCTGAAGGCCGGTCCAGTCGGGAAGACCAGCGCCGGTTCCCACGAAGACAACGTCGTAGTCCTCCAGCATCTCATCGACGGTCTCGAGCTTGCCGACGACGAAGTCGTTGAAAATCTCGACTCCCATCCTCCTGATGTAGTCGACCTCTGCTCTCACGATCTCCTTCGGAAGCCTGAACTCTGGGATGCCGTAGATCAGCACGCCGCCGCAGTACTGCAGCGCCTCGAAGATGGTCACCTTGTGGCCCAGTCTGGCGAGGTCGCCCGCGACCGTGAGACCCGCTGGACCGCCGCCCACAACTGCGATCTTCTTCCCTGTCGGCGGAGGAACCTCGATCTTGCCCGTCTTGCCCTGCTTCCTCTCCCAGTCCGCAAGGTATCTCTCAAGCCTGCCGATCCCGACGGGCTCGTTCTTCTTGCCGACGATGCAGACGCCCTCGCACTGGTTCTCGTACGGGCAAACCCTGCCGCAGACCGCTGGCAAGTTCTGCTTCTCTCTGATGATCCTTATGGCTTCTTCGAAGTTCCCCTCTTGGACCCTTTTGATGAAGACCGGGATGTCGATCTCGACCGGGCAGCCGTCCATGCAGACCTTCCTGTTCGGCCCGCGCTTGCATTGGAGGCACCTTTGCGCCTCTGCTATCGCCACCTGAGCGTCCTGACCAAGCGGCACCTCGTTGAAGTTGTGCACGCGCTCCTTCGGGTCCTGCTCGGGCATCGGGTACTTCTTGGGGACGAGTTTCTTGGGCTTCTTCTCTTCCTCGGCCATCTACTTCGTCTCCTGGAATCTCCTCAGCGAGATCTGCTCCTCGGGGATGTACCTCTTGTTCCTGGCCGTGAGGTTGTCGAAGTCGACCTTGTGGCCATCGAACTCGGGCCCGTCTACGCAGCCGAACTTGGTCTCGCCCGCGATGATCACCCTGCACGAGCCGCACATGCCGGTCCCGTCGACCATGATCGGGTTGAGGCTGACGACTGTCGGGATGTTGTATGGCTTCGTTATGTTAGCGATGACCTTCATCATGATGATCGGACCGACAGCGTAGACGAGGTCGATCTTCTTGTTCTCGGCAATCAGCTTCTTCAGGATGTCGCTCACGAACCCATGGTGGCCCTTGGAGCCGTCGTCGGTGCAGACGAAGAATTCGTTGCTGACGGACTGGATCTCCTTCTCGTACATCAGCAGCTTCTCGTTCCTTGCGCCGACGATGTTGATTGTGTGGTTGCCGGACTGTTTGAAAGCGCGCACGACCGGGTACATCAGAGCGAGGCCTATGCCGCCGCCGATGCTGACGACGTTCCCATATTGCTTCAGGTGAGTCGGGAGTCCGAGCGGGCCGACCAGGCTGAAGACCTTGTCCCCGGCCTTCATCTTGCCGAGCTCCTTGGTGGTCTTGCCGACCTCCAGCGCTGCTATCGTGACCGTTCCATCGTCCGGTGAGAAGTCCGCCATGGTGAGCGGGATCCTTTCCCCGTGCTCAGTCGGTGTCACCATGACGAACTGTCCCGCTTTCGCCTTCTTCGCGATTTGAGGCGCGCGTATCTCCAGTCTTATGACATCCGGAGTGAGCTTCTCCGACTTCACTATCTCGTACATTTGAACACTCTTCCCGCCCTCGGCCAGGAAGCGCGGCCCGAGGGCTTGGAACGAGGCCGTGATGTCTATCGGTCGCGTGATTAAAACGTCCGTATTTAAGCTTGCCGCGAACACAGTTGTCTGGAGCAGTTTCTTCCGATGGAGAGGGACGTTTCAGGTTCGATTTCGGAAACATTTCTAAAAACGCCGATGCCGTTTGGAAATGAGCCGATTTGAATAGGCACAATTGTCGCGCTAGTCGCCTGTCTCCTGCATCTGAGCTGTGCCTGCAAGAGTGACCAGCGGCACTGCCTCGATCTTCCTGTAGATCTCTTCTGGCGGTCTGCTCGCGCCGTCGACCTTCAGCAGGAAATCCTCAACCGAGATTCCGAAGAGTCGCTCGTTCTCTTCCAGGTGCGGCAGGATCAGGTTCCAATCGGCTCTCGTAAGTCTGGAGATCCTGCCGCCGTTCAATTGTTCCTCCCCGACCAGCTTCTTCGGGTCTCGAACATAGATAGCGCCTCCAGAGGCAAGCGAGAACAAATTGCCGCCCGGATATGGAGCCGGGAGATCCATCGGCTTTCCTCTGCCATCGAATGTCATTCCGTTCAGGACGACGAACCCTCCGCCGTAGAGCGGGTTGCCCGCCATGAACGATTCTGCCAGGTAATCGAGGCATGTTCCGTTTATCACGACCTTGGGCTTTCCGACAGCGTTGATCAAAGGCCTGCCAGCGGCGTTGCCGAGAACGTATGCCTCGCCGCCTTTCGCGCCGTACAGGAAAGTCTGTCCGACGTCCCCGTGGACGACCAGCTTGCCCTCGCTGAGAATCTGTCCCAGCTGGTCCTGTCCGTTCGCATGAACGACGACCTCTGCTCCGTCCAGTCCTGAACCGAGATAATCGCCTGGGCTGCCAAACACATCTACTTTGAATCCTCTGGTCCTCGGCCCGAGACCAGCACCGATGAATCTCTGCCCGTGAACGCCGACGACGACCACGCGGTTCCATCCGAGGTCCCTTGCCCTCTTGATCGCGAAGGAGACTCCGCCATCGCCTTCCATGGGGAAACCAGCGCAGTCAATGACGAGCTTGTCGTATGGCGAGATAGCTTCACCGAGCTTCTCCATGTTCTTGAGGTCGATTAGAGAATAGAGTGAGTGGCCGCTCTTCTCGATCCTCCTGGCCGATCTCAGGATCTTCTCGACAGCCTCGTTCGCCTTCCTGTTGATCCTGCTCCGCCTGAACTTGCCGGACGAGTACCTGCGGTCTATGATCGCGGTGAGCAGCTCGACGCCGTCGTCCATGGTCGAATCACTCTTCGCTGCGTGCTGGACGATGAAG
Source organism: uncultured Thermoplasmata archaeon (assembly GCA_963705355.1). Lineage (GTDB taxonomy): Archaea > Thermoplasmatota > Thermoplasmata > UBA10834 > UBA10834 > COMBO-56-21. Next base: position 1,917,724 of record OY970070.1, on the reverse strand, counting down.
GAGAAGATGTCGTTGAGTTCCGAGCCCGAGAGCTCACCGAACTTGCTGACGAGGAGATCCAGCGCGCTTCTTGGGTTCTTCTTCGCCATCAGCTCCTTCGCCAGGTCGCTCACCTTTGGCCTGCTTGGCAACGGCTCGGCGAGCGCTAGGTCGTCCTCCCTGCTCCAATCCATCGACGGGCTCGTGACCGGCGTTCCGAACTTGTTCGTGCATATGAGCCGCATGCCATCCGCAGTGCCCTTCTCGGGGTACAGGCTGAAGATGAACGCTCCGCCGTCCGTGTGGCTGCCGCCTCTCGCGTTCCAGTACATGTCGGCATATCCAGGCACGGACGGGAATTCTGAGGAGACGCTCTTGAGAGCGGCATCGATCGCCTGTTTCTCAGATGCGATGAGGCCGAGCTGAATGCCACCATCGACCAGGGCGAAGACCTGTGGTCTCAACATCGATGTGTCCGTGATGCCCATCAGCTGGAACTTGTTCTCGTAGAAACAGTTCCTGCCGATTATGAAGAACCACGGGCCGTCTGGGGAACCATGGATGTGCGTCGCCTGGATCGCCCTGTAGACCTTCTGCTTCTCCTCCGGCAGCAGCGTGAAGTCGCGCTCGGTCGTCGGGGCAAAAGCTTCTATGATGTACTCGAGCGGGTAGCCGTATGCCCTGTTCAGGACATCGAATAGGAGGACCGAGACCTCCGTGTCCGTGAGGAACAGGGGGACGACGTTTCTCTGCGCGAGGTACTCGGAAACTGAGTAGTAGTTGGCGAAGTCGCCGTTGTGCACAAGGGCCTCGTCAAGGCCCACGAACGGGTGCGCCCCTCCAGGATGCCAGACCCTTCCCTTGGTCGGGTATCTCTGGTGCCCGATCCACACATACGCTTTCAAATCCTCGAGCTTGTAGTACCTGATGACGTCCTCGGCATATCCGACGATCTTCATCACAATCATGTTCCTTCCGTGGGACATGACGAAGGCGGACATGTCGGATGTCGCGTAGTACTTCTTGTTGATGCTGAAGCTTGTCTGATAGACGAGCTCGTCCTCCGCCTTGCGCGGCTCGAGCCTTTCGAGCTTATGCCTCCTGACGAAGTTGTCGAGAGCCTCCTTCTTCGCCCTGCAGAAGTACCTCCAGACTTCAGGCGGAGTGATTTCCAGTGATGAAATGAGCGCCTTGTCGGTGCTAATCTCGACCTTGTACTTCCTCTCTATCCTGTAGTTCGGCTTGATGAACTCCTCCTCAAGGGCTTCGCGTATCGCAGGCTTGAGATAGGCGACCTGGACAAGGTAGTCCTCTTCAAGAACCCTCTTCGGCACGCCCATCTGCTCTGGTGAGAGGCCGACCGCTGCGATGCCTCCGCCCTTCCCGTTCCCTCTGTTGTGCATCTGCACCAGCGGACCGAGGATGTGCTTCCCCGCGAGAGGGACGGAACTGGCTATCCCGACAACACCGCAGCCGCCCTCAGCCTCTTGAGAGTGGGCCGATGTGTTGGTCCTCAACGAGGTCATCCATTCCCGTGATTCGAGCAAGGCCTTGGTATCTTCGGTCACCTGCCCACCTCCTTCGCCGGGTTGCCTGAGTTCCTCAGCAAGTCCGTCCGGCCGCGCAGCTCCGCGATATCGGACATCTCGAACCTAGAAAGGAGTTCGCACCACTGCAGCCTCCAGGCGCTGTAGAGATTGGAGATCCTTTCGGCGCCCCAGTCGGCATCTGTCAGCTTGTCCAGGATGGGGTCTGTAGTCGCGATGCCACGAGGACAGCCTCGGCCGCTCTCGCAGTTGCCGCATCTGACGCACCCGAGGGCAACGAGGTCCGCGGTCCCGATGACCGCACCATCAGCTCCCAGGGCGATCGCCTTGGCGACGTCCAGCGCGGTCCTGAGGCCTCCGCTGGCCAGCAGCGTGATCTGGTCTCGGATACCCTCGTTGACGAGGAATTTATGGACCTTCGGGATGGCATACTCTATCGGCATCGCGATGTTCTTCTTAGCGATCTCGGGCGCAGCGCCTGTCCCTCCGTAGCCGCCGTCGAGATGGACGATGTGCGCTCCAGCGTAGTAGCTTCCGACCGACACCATCTCGACATCGTTCGGCGTCGACACCTTCACCGCGAGAAGTGCAGTCGGATTGATCGCATGCGCCCAGTCCAGATGCTTCTTGTGGTCCTCGACCGAGTAGACACTGTGGAACGGGAACGGTGAGAACAGGCTCGTATACGGCACGGCCTCTCGCATCCTCGCGACTTCAGGCGTGTTCTTGTCGTGGAGCAGGTGGCCCCCGAGGCCAGGCTTCGCCCCCTGAGCGTACTTGAACTCGACGATCCTAGTGCGCTGGATGGTCTCCTCGCGGACGCCGAACAGGCCAGTGGCGATCTGTGTGATGACATGGTCCTTGTACGGGATCAGCGCGTCTGGATAGCCTCCCTCTCCCGTGCAGGTGAATGTGCTCCACTTCTTGGCAGCCTTCGCCCTAGCGACCATCGTGTAGACGCTCACAGAGCCGAATGACATTCCCCCGCCGTAGATCGGAATGGGTATCCTGATCATCGCCCCAGAATCACGCCTGTTGAGGTCGATAGCCGTGCATATCTCCGCTGGTTCGAACCCCCCCTTCGGTTCGGGGAGCTTGAACTGCAGTCTGTCAAACCCGCCCTCAGAAGCTCCGACGTTTCCGGGATGATCGAGCGGAAGTGGCCTCCCGGTCTCAGCCATGGCCCAAGTGGCGAGTATCATCTCAGAGGTCCAACGCGGGTCGCCGAGGCTGAAGAAGGTCTCGCTTGTGCTCACTGAAAGCGAGTTCGTTGGGCAGTTCGCGACGCAGAAGAAGTAGTTAACCTCGCAGGACGGTCCAATGCACTTCCTATCGTCTGGCGGGAGGATCTTTGCGTGGCCCTCGATCCTCTTGTGAACTCCGTAGGGGCACAGACTCGCGCAAGTGCCGCACGAGATGCAGGTGTCTGCCCTCTTCACCGTGAATCGGTTGACGAACTTGAGATGCTCGGAGGGGATGAGGGCTGCCTCCGGGATATCCTTAGGGCAGACCTTCTCGGCCTCAGCCATTCGTCTCGCCTCCTTCTATCTCCGAGAACGCTTCTCGCTCGACGTCCTCATAGAAGATCGCCCTGCCAAACTCTCCCCTCAGCCTTCGGACTTCCCTGAGGCCCATGGCTCCGAGAACCTCGAGAAGCTGGTCTCTCCAAGCGCCAATCATGTTGGTCACGCGCCCTTCGACCCAATCTAGGGGCGCGCTGTGCAGGTTTATGGGGCACGAGCCCTTCGAGCAACTGATACAATCTCTGCACTCGAGCGCTATGACCAGCGCCTTCTCGAGCGCGACGATGTCCGCACCGCAGATGATGCTCTTCGGAACATGCTCCGCAGCGGCGATCCCTCCTCCAGCGATTAGAGTGATCTGGTCGCGAATCGCCCTTGCGACCAGCGCTCTGTGGATAGCACGCAGGCTGTCCTTAGCGTGCCTGAAATCGTTCCTGTCGAGCTCCGCGCTCTCCTCGTCATAGAGGACATGGGCGGCGTCGACCTTGGCCTGGACAAGCTCGAGGATCTTTTGCTCGATGCCTCTGCCGGACTCCATCCTGAAGGAGAGGACAACACCGGGAAACCTCGACCTGAACAGATTCGCGTCCCCTCTCCATCCAGATCCGTATTGCAGTTCGACCATCTGGACCCCTTTGGGTATCTCGATGGTGCGAACATCCGCGCCTTCCGGGAACACCGGGACGTAATGGCTGTTGAGCTCCGCGGACGCCTGAGAAAGCGGAGAACCCGGAGAGGCCAGGATGAGAGTGTTCAGATGCTTTGCCGCGCGGGCGAAGCCAGTCATCATATCATCGCTCACCGACCTCAGCCTCGTTACGTCCACTATCACAGGTATGGGCAACTCGATGATAGGCGGGATCTCGGTGAGGACATTGCCGTTCTTCCCGAACTCAAGCCAAGCGGGCTTTCTGCCGATGTCGACGCTCGTTGAGATGAATTCTCTGCCGTGGATACCGTCACGCGTGGGCCTGACTATCTCGGACATGTCCGTCCACATGCCGTCGTAGCCAGGTCCAGCGAACATGCCGCGGTAGCCAGCGCCAAGAACGGGAATCTTGCCTGTCTCCGCCTCGCCCCAGATCGTCGTTATCCTCAGCGGGGTCCAGGTCCCGCGCCCCAAGGACTTGTATTCCGTGCCAGGGGCCATTGACAATGATCTCTGAGGGCAATCCTCTATGCATCTGAAGCAGTTCTTGCAGAGCTGATTGATGGGGTCGGCCATCTTGCGCAGGTCTTGCTCGCTCCTCTTGTGCACGCCATAGATGCAGGCCTTCTCGCACTTGCCGCAGTTGATGCAGTTATCCGTGCGCGTTATCACGAACTTCGGGACTGGTGTCGCTCTTCCCTGAACCGTATTGAGGGGTATGTGGTATCGCTCAAACGTCAGCCGCACCACCTCCCATCCCGTGCTTCGGAGCACCTATTACGAGACCGCGCTCGACAAGCTCATCGTACTCGGAGGTGTTCTCCACGTACCGGATGAACTTCTCGATCTCCTGAGCGTCCTTGCCGTGAATCTGCTCAAGTTCCTTCTCAAGTGCTTCGTAGGCTTTGACGAGCTCGAGCTTCGATTGACAGACCTGCTCGCACGCCTTGCACTTCATGCACAGGAAGATCCTGTCCGAGTGCTCCTTCGATATCTTGGCGCCGCGCGCCATCGCCTTGACAGTCAACAGCTTCCCTCTTCCGGTGACCCTCTCATCGCCCACGACGAGGTAAGCCGGGCAGACGCTCACACAAGCTCCGCACATGGCGCACTCGTCTGCAATCCGAAGAAGTTCGCTCCTTGACTTCGGCTTCAGCCTCCTGGCAGCGAAACCATATCCCATCCGCATGAATCGCATGGTGATCGGGGAGAAGACCCGCATCGTCTTCAGCACTGGCCTCATCAATCTGGGATTGAAGGCCATCGCGGCGAGTCCGCCGAATCTTCCAGAGAGCGAGAAGTACTTTCCAGAGTTCATGACGCCCTTTGGATCCATTGTAGCCTTCGCTTGTCGCAGGCGATCGACGCGTGGTCGCTCTTCGGCGTTCGAGAACGGATGGTTCCAAATGCCGACAGAGTATGGCTTTGCGCCGCTCTCAATCAGCATCGATGTGAGAAGCATGGACTTGAGCGCGTCCAGGGTGTAGCCTATCGTGTTGCCCTGGTCCGTCACGTAGTAACACAGGAGCAGACCATGGCCTTCATTGGTGAAGTGTATCTCAAAGAGGGGCTCGAGCCCGAGCTCTTGGCACAGGTCGGCAGCCTTCGTGAGAACATCTGGAAGAAGTCTCTGAGGCACCATAACCTCGGATCCAAGCATCCCCGGTCCGAACTTGCGAACCTTCATGGGGAAGTACCTCTCGTTCCACATGTACCGCGCGAGGTACTCCTTCTCCTCCTTGAGACCCGCGGCCTTCGTGAAGCTCTGGTAAAGCTGCTCCGACTCCTCGCCCTCGATGCTCACGATGATGGCGTCAGCGGCGCTGAAGCGGCTCTGGCCTAGCATCCTGTTGATGAGAGAGAACTTCGCGGCGCTCTCGTACAAGATGTGAGCAGGGTGGACTCCACTCTCTGCCAGAGAGCGTGTGAAGTTCAAGGCGCTCTTCGGGTCTTTGAAGAATATCAAATGCGGCTTGAATCTCTTCGGGATCTTGCGGACGCCAAGAGTCACTGCCGTGATCACCCCGAGCTGCCCTTCACTTCCGAAGATCGCGGGGAACATCGGGTCGCCGCTCTGGACCGTCCTCTTCAGCCCGTCTGGAGTCACGACATCGACCGACAGAACACTCGAACTCAGATGACCCTTCGAGAAGCTGTTCAATCCCATCCCGCCCGTCGCGACCCATCCCGCGACGGTCGAGAACTTGCTCGACGGACTCGTGTTCAGGCATAGGCCGTGCTTCTCCAGCTCATGATCCAGGTCTGCCCATCTCGCTCCCGCCTCGACACTCGCCGTCTTGCCTGGAACATCGATGTTGATGATCCTGTCCATGCCCGAGACATCGATCACGATGCCTCCGGAGACAGGGACCGAACCGCCGAAGGGCGACGAGCCTGAACCTCTGGGTATGACAGTGATGCCATTCGAAGAGGCGAATCGAACAACGGCCGAGACCGCCTCAGCCGATTTCGCCAGAACAACTGCCTCGGGGACCGAGTTGAACATGATCTCTCTGAGGAAGCGCGGGATCTCAGATTGGTCGCGTGAGTACAGGAGCCGCTCGCCGGAAGCAACCGCAACGCGCAGATTTTCTATCCCAAGAGCAGCGATTTCGGCTGCGATCCCGCCCTCATGCCGTTCAGGTTTTGGCGAGAACTCGGTAGGGGGGGCGGGAGAGGGTGCCGCACCAGGGTAAATAGCCCGGCCTACACCGTCGTCAACCATGTGCATCCCCCCTCAGGGACATGCGGTCCTCAAAGTCCCTTCCGTGAATCGATCGCGAGCATCATGAACCCACTGCTCCGGCGGGGAGCAGACCTCCGTGCGGAGTGTCCTTGCAGGTCTCAACGGCGCTATGCTCCTCAAACAGGTAACGCCGTACGCACAGGAGTATATATAGCTGTTTCTCAGAGCAGAGCCGTCTAGTTGAACGCGCTGACTGAAGCTGGGATTGCGCAAATCGGCACAATGACGGCCGCACGTTGGCCTAGTATCGGGCAAGATTATTAATAGTGTCATGCACAGTCGTTAAACCAGCACTAGTTGTGCCGAGTGATACGACAAGCCGAACATCGCTGATGTTTTGAAGCCGATAGTTTGACTCGCGTGCTAGCCGGAGACAATTGTGCACAAAGGAAGAATAGACATGGAAGAGAGCGTTGGACAAAGCTCGGAAGAGCAAGCAAGCGTAGAGACGAAGATAAAGGACCTCACGCCACAATCGAAGAGAGTGGACGTATTGGCCAAGTGCCTTGAGGTCAGCGAGCCAAAGGACATCCCCGGAAAGTTCGGGAACTCCAGAAAGGTCGCAGAGGCGACTGTAGCGGACGAGACGGGTGCGATCATCCTCTCCCTGTGGGACAACCAGATCGGAAGCATTGTCAAGGACGATGTGATGGCGATCAAGAACGGTTACGTCTCGCTGGTCAGGGGACACATGCGCCTGAACGTCGGCAAGTACGGCCAGCTCACAAAGAGCGAGAAGCCGCTTGACGGCTCAAGCACCGCGCTGAACATGAGCGACAAGGAGTACGAACAGGAGCGCAGGAGCTTCGGCGGAGGCGGAAGCCGCGGTGGCTATGGTGGCGGTCGCGAGAGGCGCGGCGGCTATGGCGACAGAGGCGGAGACAGAGATAGCAGCGACAGGCCCAGCTACATGAACAAGGGCCGAAGACGATTCTAGGATCGCTTCGCATTGCTGAATCAGTTCATCCCAAGAGGATGGGCTGGAAAACCCCTTCACCTTTTGGATTTCTCTTGTTCTCAGTGCAACTGCATTGAAGGAGCGGGGACTCCGAACTTCGATGGATGATCCTTCTCAGGTCCGACCATCCGGCCGAAGACCAAGTATGCGAGGCTCGTCGATACGCCCACGACTCCAAAGAACGCCCAGAGATAGGCGCTCTGGGATGCGAGGGCCCCCAGGAGCCACATGCCGACGAGCATGCCCGCGCCCATGCCGAGGGTCTGCATGAATCCAGCGAAGCCCATGTAGATGCCGCGCTTGTCCTCAGGCGACATGTCAGCGATGACCGCAGAGAGGATTGACATGTAGATGAGTTCACCTATTGTCATGACGACGATGAACGCGATCAACTCAGGTAGACCGGCTGCGAAGAACAGTAGGCCCAATCCGACCGAACTAACGATTTGTCCGGCCGTTAGGACGACGGATCTTCTGAGCTTCACAGCCTTCGATGTGACCCAGAGCTGGAGCAGGACGATCATCGCACCATTTATCGCCCACAGAACCCCAGGGTCAGTATTGGGAAGAGCGAGTTCCCTGGTGACGTACACTGGGAATGCAGACATGAACTGGGTCGAACCGAACCAAAATATGCCGCTCATCGCGCACAGGAGGAGGAACGGCCTGTTCTTACGGACCTCAGCCACTTTCCTGAAGGTCACCTCTTCACCGGTCTTGTCTGGCTTTGTCTCCGGGATGAAGAAGAAGTTCATCGTGAAGGCCACCGCAAGGATCACGGAGCCGAATGCGAACAGATGCTGTATGGAGCTGCTTGCGACGATGGCTGCACCCGCCGCGGGGCCGAATATCAAGCCGACATTCCAAGCGATCCTCTGCGTGCTGTAGGCTTGAGGCCTCTTCTCCGACGGAATCACATCAGCTATCATCGCGTTCGCAGCGGGCATGTAAAGCGAGCCAACAAAGGAGTCCGCAAGGGCGATCGCGAGCAAGGAGACGAAATCGAAGGCGAACCAATACATGAATATCGTGATCGCCATCAAACCCAGGCTGATGAGAAGGACGGTCCTCCTTCCGATCTTGTCGGCGAGCATGCCGCCGAATATCGCAGCGGGTATGCCCGAAAGAGTATAGCCCATTAGCACGACACCCGCGGCCGCATCCGAGATTTTGATATCAGCAGTCATATAAATCGTCAAATACGGAATTATGAGGCCAAAAGCCATGTTCTCGATCAGTGCGCTCGCCACGAGCACCTTGAAAGCCCTGGGATATGCCCTGAGAGTCTCGAACACCATTTGTCCACTTGGTCCGAAGAGATCGTTGAGATAGTCATCCACTGGGGGCCAATGGATTAATTACCTCACTCTCAATCTCGGTTCTCGGAGCGGGAGAATGGCGGTAGCCCAGATAAGCATTCTGTCGAAGAGTGACATAGAACTTGTTCACAAAAAGACGCTGCGCATATTGGAGAACCCAGGCGTGATGGTTCGAAGCGAGAGAGCGCTCAAGATGCTTGAGAGCGGCGGGGCAAAGATAGACAGAAAGGGCATGCATGCTAGCATTCCAGAAAGCTTGGTCAAGGAGACTGTGAAAAAGCTTCCGAAGACCGTGAATCTTTGCGCGAGGAATCCGAAACAAGACATGCTAGCTCCGAAGACTGGACCACCATATATGGCGACGAACGGCACCGCCGTCTACATGACCGATCTCGAGACCGGGGAGAAGCACACCACGCTGGGCAAGGATCTCAAGGATTTCATGGTACTCTGCGACGCGATGGATCCGCTCGATTATGTCTGGCCGATCGTTACTGCGCATGACGCTCCGGACAGAACCCATGCCTTGAGCGAACTCACGATTTCCCTTCTGAACACGACCAAGCATGTCCAAGGAGAGGCTATGTCTGCGGAGGAGGCGAGAGCGGAAGTCGAGGTTGCCGCAGCAATCGCCGGCGGAGAGGATGCGCTTGCCAAGAGGCCTTTGTTCTCGGTGGTCCAGTGTCCCATTTGCCCGCTGGAGTTCGAGAAGGGCTCGGTCGAAGCCCTGATGGAATTCGCGAGCGCTGGGATACCAGTCGTCTCGATGTCGATGGCTCTGACAGGGCTCACATCTCCCGTCACCCTAGCTTCCACAATAGCGATCGTGAATGCGGAGAATCTCGCTAGCTTCGCAATATCCCAGATAACAAAGGCTGGAGCGCCCGTCGTATACAGCTCGGAATCGACCTCGCCGAACATGAGGACGGGAGAGATACACTACGGTGCTGTCGAAGAGGCTTTGATCGCGAGCGCGGCCGCACAGATGGCAAAGTACTACGGCGCTTCCACGATGGTCGGCGGTTTCGGGGTCGGGCTCGGCGGAGAATCGCCAGGAGTGTATTTCGATCCGGCGGAACTCTTGTTCACGAGCCTCACGTCTCTGGCTCTGACAGATTTCGCATCGGGAATCGGCGGGCTCGATCAGGCGTTGGGCGCGTCGCTGGAGCAGATCATAATCGATTGCGACCTCTGGGAAAACGTTCGGGAATTGCGAAGAGATGTTGCCTTTGATGACGAGCATTTCGCAGTCGATCTTGTGAGGAAGGTCGGTCCCGGAGGCAGCTTCCTGAAGGAGATGCACACCGCGAGGAACATGAGGAAGGAACTCTTCATTCAGAGTCAGGACAAGACTGACAATCTCGCATTCTATCGTCTGGACAAGTCCAGGAAGGACATGGTCGAGAGGGCGAAAGACAGAGCGAAGAAGATCATTTCGTCGCATATCCCGGAACAGGTGGACAAGCAGACCCAGAAGCAGATTAACTGCATCTTGGAAAAGTATGAGGACTGAAGAGCGGACGATCGTTCACTTCGTTGGCTTGATCGACTCGACGAACTTCTGCCACCTCTTCGCGTCCTCGATCCTGCTCAGGACATCCCTCTTTCTGAACTCCGCCTTCTCGGGCGTCTCGACAGAGCGTAGTTCGTCGATGGCACGGAGGAGACCGCATATCTCCTCCAGAAGACCCTTCGCGCCGTCCAATGTCATGGGATCGTGAGCGAGGCTCTTCTCGAGGCCACGCTCCTTCGCTTTGAGAACCCTGATCAGCTCGTTGACCTGGGCGATGTCATCCGGCGTGAGCTTCTCCTTGCTGGTTAGATTGTACACGACTTCCCGAAGATCGATTTCTGAATCGTCGAGGATCTCGCGCTCCGGAATCAACATCCCGACCCAGTAGACAAGCGAGTGGATGCGGGCGAGCATCTTGGCCCTCTCTTCGCTGGTGAGGAGCATTCTGGCATCGATGCCCTCTCCCTCGACCGGCGCATCTATAGAGGAATCGCTTGGCATCAAGCTCCGTGGATGACTCTTCACACCTTTAGTGGTTTTCACGGACCGCCAAGGGACCCAAATGGGAAATCAGAAAAGGAGTTCGGAAAAGAGAGTCATTCCTTCGCCATCTGCCGGAAGGCCTGGTCGGATATCTCCAGTGAGCTCTCGATGTCCTCCTTCGAGTGTGCCAAGGAGGTGAAGAAATGCTCGTCTGCATGCGGGACTCCGAAGAAGACGCCCTTGCCGAGGGAGTGCATGAACCAGTGCCTCCACTTCTCGGGGTCGACATTGAACGCGTCTCGCCAAGTCCTTATCTCGTGGTCGGTGAAGTACATCTGGCCCAGAGAGCCCACGGATTCGACCCACACATCGACCCCTCTATCCTCAGCAACATCCCTTAGCCCGCGGAACAGTGAGTCGCCTATCTTGTCGATCTTCGAGTAAGTGCCTGGCTTGGACAGCAATTTGAGCGTGGTGAGGCCCGCGGTCACAGACACGGGATGTGCGTTGTAAGTTCCGCCGTGATACACATTTCCGCCCTCCTTGGGAATGATCTCCTCCATGATCTCCTTCTTTCCTCCGAAGCCAGCGAGCTGGTAGCCGCCGCCCGCGATCTTCGCGATGGAGGTGATGTCCGGCTTGACATCGTATCTTTCCTGAGCTCCGCCGAATGCGACTCTGAATCCCGTGAGGACTTCGTCGAAGATCAGAACGATCCCGAGATCCTTCGTGAGCTTCCTCACCTTCTTGAGGTAATTGTCCCTGGGTGCAAAGCATCCACCGCCTGCCTGGACAGGTTCTATGATGACGGCTGCGAGATCGTCGGCATTCTTCGTCAGGACCTCCTCGGTCGCGTCCCAGTCGTTGAACGGATAGATCACGAGCAGGTCCGAGATGCTCTTCGGAATCCCTTTGCCGAAGGGGACCGCCGGTTGGCATCTCTTGTCCTTCAGTTTGTCCGGAGGAATGTCCACGGACTGCAGAGCGTAATCATGGCCACCATGGTACGAACCCTCGGCCTTCGCGATCTTCTCCTTGCCCGTGTAGGCCCTCGCGACCCTGAGCGGATGCATCGTTGCCTCTGTCCCCGAGTTCGCGAACCTGAACATCTCGATGGACGGCATAGCCTTCCTGACCATGTTGACGTATTCGAAGGCCATCTCGGCGGAGGCGCCAAACATCGTGCCCTTGTCGACCTGCTCTTTGACCGCCTTGACGACTGCTGGATGGTTGTGCCCAAGGATCATCGGGCCATAACCTAGGGCGTAGTCGATCAGCTTGTTCCCATCGATGTCCCAGAGGTACGCACCCTTTGCACGCCTAACATAGAACGGATAGGGTTCGAAGAACCGCACGTTGCTATCGACCCCTGATGGGATCAGCCTCCTTGCTTTGTCCCAGTGGGCTTTTGATTTCCTCGTCCTAGCCACATACTCCTTCTCGCAACTTGCCTGTGCTGCCATGTCGCAATACCTCGCATGTTCTAGAAGGACCACTTGGTAAAGCCCAGCACCACTTTCGGCAGTATCAAAGAACATTGACCCACACGGATAATGCCATAGCCTCGGGCAGTCCTCTGCGCTGGACGGGAATCTGGCGCCGGGTAGAAAAGGATTCCGAGAGGGTATTTCGCCGAAACAGAAGAAACCGTTATGTGTTCATCAGGGACTCTGCTTGTTGATGAAAGTCGAGGAGGAGCTCCGAAAGAAGGCGAAGGAGCTGAAGATCCATCTGCTAGGGTTCTCTGCAATCGAGAAGACATCGTATGCGGAGATCGTTCGCGCAAGAATCGCCAAGGGCCTGATACCTGAAGAGATGATTTCGACCACGGAGTGCTTCCGCACACCTGAGATATTCGCGGATCCAGCCCAGTCCCTTCAGGGTGCCAAGACCCTCATATGCCTCGGCCAGTCATATCTGGAAGATAGGCGTCCACCGAGCGACATGTCCGTGAGAGGCGCCATAGGCCGACATTACTGGAGAGATACCTACACCGATCTCGTCGCGAAGCGGGACGTGATGATGAAGCACCTGAGAGCGGCAGGCTTCGAAGCGGAAAAGGGGAAGGTGCACCCACGGGAGGCGGCAAAGCTCACAGGACTCGCCTGGATAGGAAGGAATGCGCTGGCGATCAACCCGACCTACGGTTCGTGGGCCCTGTACTATTCCATCGTGACTGACGCGGTCATGGAGCCTGCTCCTAGAATCAACAAGAGTTGTCCGGAGAAATGCAGGAAATGCATGGACGCCTGCCCGACGAAAGCCCTGGTCGAGCCTTACGTCCTGGACGTCAACAGGTGCCTCAACTACATCCTCGAACAGAAAGGGCCCATGCCAGATTTCGCTAGGGCGGCGGCTGGAAACAGGATAAACGGGTGCGACAAATGCCAGGAGGTGTGCCCGATAAACTCCGTGGCGAAACGCGCCCCGAGGCCTCTGACAGCAAGGGAGCTCGATCCTGACCTCGTCCCCTATCCAAAGTTGGAGCGATGCTTTGAGGTTACGGATAGAGAGATGGAAGCGAACTACGCGCACATGGACTGGTTCGAGCCCACCACTCGGTTCATGAAGAGGAACGCACTGATCGCGGTCGGGAACAGCGGCGAGAAGGAGCTCCTGAAGATTGCCAAAAGATTCGAGACCTCCGAGGACGAACTGCTGAGAGATCACGCGAGATGGGCTGCCAAGCGCCTCTCTTGAACACCGGCATTTGGGCATTCGTGAGCCTGTTCTGGAGTAAGTGTATGTCTCGACTAGCCAGTCATAAACAACGTGGAGGTGCAGAAATGCCAGAATTCAAGTGCAAAGATCTGGGCATGGACTGCCCGTTCGAGGCGAAGGCGTGGACGCAGGGCGGCCTAATGAAGAAAATCTCGCAGCATGCTGCCGATGTTCACAACATGAAGGAGATCTCGCCGGACATGCTCACGAAGATCAAGGCCGCGATAAAGTAGGCCTTGTGTCTGTCGTTGCCAACTGAAACTCCTTCCCAAACTCCCGTCTTTGGTTTCACTTCTGAGGCTCGATGATGACCTTGATGGACTCACCGGCCTTTGCCACCAGCTCGAACCCCTTGCCGGTGTCCGCGAGGCCGAACCTGTGGGTGATCATGTCGCTCACGACGATCTTCTTGCGCCGGATGAGTTCAATCGCATTCTTGATGTCATCCGGACTTCCGGCGTAGGTCATTGTGATCGTGATCTCGTCCTTCCACAGGTCTCCAAATGGAACAGGAACCTGGGTCCCGGGCATGGGAGGCGCAAACAAGAGAATGGTCCCCCCTCGGTCGATGGACTTGAACGCCTGATCGATCGCGCTGGTTGAGCCAACACAGACTATGACGAAGTCTGCGAGTCTCCCACCGTTCGCCTCGCGCACAAGCTTGGGAACGTCTCCGGTCGCGTCGATGATATTATCCGCCCCGAACCTCTCCGCCGCATCCAGTCTGTACTTCGAGATGTCCGTTGCGATGATCCTCTCCGCGTCGTGGGCCTTTGCGAGCTTGATGTTGAGGAGCCCCGCGATGCCACTGCCAAGCACAAGCACTGTGAAACCCGGCCTGAATCGCCCGAGCTTGAAACCTCGCACCACGCATGCCAAGGGCTCGATGAATGCGCCGTCGTCGTATGTGAGCTCCTTCGGCAGAACGAATATTCCATGCTCGAGATTGATCTCGGGCACGCGGACATACTCGGCGAATCCACCGGGGTAGAAGTTCGTCGTCCGCAGAGTGTCGCATGTCGACGTATGACCGGCCAGACAGTACCTGCACTTCATGCAAGGAACATGATGAGAAACGAAGACGCGCTGGCCGACTTTGTATTTCTTGACGTTCTTGCCGACTTCGACAATGTCTCCAGCGATCTCATGTCCGAGAACAAGTGGAGCGCGCTTGATCCTGTACCATTCCATGACGTCGCTGCCACAAATGCCACTCGAGATGACCTTGACCAGGAGCTCGTCAGGTCCTATCTCAGGCTTCGGCATCTCCTGAAGGCGGACATCACTGTTCCTGTAATACATCGCGACGCGCATTTGGTCCTTTCTCCCAAGTGCAAACTACTTCTCCTTCGAGAGCTTCTTGTAGAGATCGTAGGCCTGCTTTGCTGAAGCGTCTTCGTGGACGATCTTTCTGACTGCCTTGATCATCGGTATCGGGTGGTCCGACTGCCAGATGTTCCTGCCCATGTCGACTCCTGTCGCGCCCGCTTTGATCGAGTTGAATGTGAGCTCGAGAGCCTCCTTCTCGGGCAGTTTCGGCCCGCCGGCAACTACGATAGGAACTGGGCAGCTCTCGACGACCTTCTCGAAGCCGTCGCAGTAGTAAGTCTTGACGATGTGCGCGCCGATCTCCGCAGCGATCCTGCTTGCGAGCGAAAGATATCGCGCATCTCTCTTTCCGAGCTCCTTGCCGACTGCTGTGACCGCAAGGACTGGCATCCCGTGCTTCTGGCCTTCGTTAACAAGCTCCGAGAGAGCGAGCAGAGTCTGTCTCTCGTGCTTGCTACCGACGAATACAGAGATCGCAACACCGGAAGCATTGAGCCTCAAAGCGTCATCGACACTCGTGATTATTCCTTCATTGGACAAGTCCTCGCCGATGATGCTGGTCCCGCCAGAGACCCGAAGGACCACGGAGTTGCATATGCCGGGATCTATTGATGATCTCAGCACGCCCCTGGTGAGCATGATCGAATCAGCATAAGGAGCCAAAGGCATGATGGTCTTCCTTGGAACTTCCAGTCTTGAGGTCGGCCCAAGAAAATACCCATGGTCGACGGCGAGCATGACCGATCGTCCGGTGTCCGGCATGATTATTCTCGAAATCCTGTTCTGCAAACCCCAGTCCATAAGGCAACACCTCCCGAGAGCGAGAGCCCTTGGAAGCTTTCGGTTGAAAAAGGGAGCACGATATTTATAGGTATGCCGCCAGCGAGACTGTGCCCCAAGAGCCGGATCACTTCTTGTCCGACTTCTTCCTGCCGACCAGGAACTCGATGTCGAAAATTCGCTCGACTTGCTCAGGCGTGAGTATCCCTTTCTCGATGACAAGTTCCTTGACGGACATGTTCCGCCTCAGCGCTTCCTTGGCAATCTCTGCAGACTTCATGTAGCCGATGTGCGGGTCCAAGAAGGTGGCTATTGACGGGTTCTTCTCGAGATAACCCCTGCACTTGTCCTCGTTCGCCTCAATTCCCGAAATGCACTTGTCGATGAAGACCGGGATGTAGTTGTTGAGCAGGACCATCGACTCGAGGATGTTGTGGATCATTACGGGGTTCATGACGTTCAGCTCCATTTGCCCCGCCTGGACAGCCATCGACACCGACAGATCGTTGCCCATGATCTGGAAGCATATCATGTCCATGCACTCTGCCATGACGGGGTTGACCTTGCCCGGCATGATGGAAGACCCGGGCTGTGTCGCCGGCAACCTGATCTCGGCCCAGCCAGTCGTTGGACCAGAGTTCATCAGGCGAAGGTCGTTTGATATCCTGATCAGTTCAAGTGCGAGGGCTTTGAGTCCGCCAGAGACCATGGCGAAGTCAAGCCTGCTCTGAAGCGCCTCTCTTTTGTCCTCGGCCTCAATCAAGTTCAGGCCAGTAATCGCCCTCAGATGCTTGACGACCTGCGTTTCGTAGTCGGGATGAGTGTTCGCTCCTGTGCCAACGGCGGTTGCACCTAGCGGAACTTCCTCCAGAAGCTTCAGTTTCTCCTTGAGCTGGTCTCTTGCTTTCCTGGTGGCGACAGAATAGGCCATGAACTCCTGGCCGAGGGTGACCGGCAGAGCGTCCATCAAATGTGTCCGACCTGACTTCAGGACGCGCTCGAACTCCATTCCCTTCTTGACGAAAGCCCGCCTCAGCTTCTCCAGGTGGTCGAGCAGGTCCTGAGCGATAATGAGAATGCAAAGTCGCATCGCAGTCGGATAAGTGTCGTTGGTAGACTGCGCCATGTTCACGTGGTCGTTAGGATGGATCAGCTGGTATTCGCCCTTCTTATGACCGATCAGCTCGAGCGCGCGGTTCGCGAGGACCTCGTTGAGATTCATGTTGAAAGAGGTCCCGGCGCCAGCTTGGAAATCGTCCACGACGAACTGATCGTGCAGCTTTCCAGAAAGTATCTCGTCGCATGCGGAGACTATCGCCTTTGCGACTGGCGGCTCAAGCCAGCCCACATCCATGTTCGCCAGAGCAGCCGCCTTCTTCACCATCGCATACGCGTTGATGAACTCCGGCCTGGCCATGATCCCGCTAACAGGGAAGTTCTCCGTCGCCCTCAGAGTCTGAATGCCGTAGTATGCGTCCTCGGGCACCTCCCTCTCGCCGAGAGAATCCTTCTCGATCCTCATCTTCATCTTCGCGATCCCCGCATTGCAGAAACGAGTCAGCATTTTGATGGACTGTATTTGTAAGTTGTCCCGCCACGGGCGAAATCTCCGGTATATTCCTCAGACGTCGAAAAGACTTAGACCAGTGTCTGCATAATGAGCGACCGAGGCAAGAATCATGAACGAGAAGATCCACGCGCACATGAAACGCGAGAAGGGCTACAAGTTCTCGATAACTTTCGACGAGTTGGAGGGCGCCAAGGTCTACACGGACGAACCCGCGCCCGTCGGAGGCTCTGAGGCTCCGAGTGCCGCCATGATGCTCTCATCGGCTATCGGGCACTGCCTCGGCTCAAGCCTTCTGTTCTGCATGGAGAAGTCGAGAGGGAAGCTGAAGGACCTGGAGACGGAGGTTGAGACCTCCTTGGCACGCAACGAGAAGGGCAGGTGGAGAATTGCAGAAATTAAGGTAAACCTGAAGACCACTGCAGACAAGGTTGACAAAGAAAAGCTCGAACGATGCAAGGGTATATTCGAGGATTTCTGCATAGTCACGGCGAGCGTGAGGGAAGGCATCAAGATCGACGTGGGCGTCTCGGAGTGAGTACAGGAACGAGAGGTGTTTTAGATGGCGCTGATACCGGAGAAAGACAGGGAGATACTGACCAAGCAGTTCAACGAGAAGCTTGTGAACGAGGTTAGGCTCGTGGTGTTCACTCAGGAAACGCCGTGCATGTTCTGCAAGGAGACGGAGCAGGTCGCGACCGAACTGGCCGAGATCTCTCCGAAGATTAAGGTAGAGAAGTACGACTTCGTCAAGGACATGGTGAAGGCGAAGGAATTCAGGATCGACAAGATCCCTGCCGTTGCAGTGATCGGAAAGAAGGACTATGGCGTGAGGTTCTACGGGATACCGTCAGGCTATGAGTTCACGTCCTTCGTCGGCGCGATCCTGGACGTCTCCAGGGGAGAGAGCGGCCTGTCCCAGAAGACCAAGGATGTTCTGAAGCTGATCGACAACTCAGTCCACATCCAGGTATTCGTAACGCCCACATGCCCGTTCTGCCCGGCAGCTGTCAGGCTTGCCCACAAGCTCGCGATAGAGAGCGACATGATCTGGGCGGACATGGTAGAGTCGACGGAATTCGTCCCATTGGCGCAGAAGTTCGCCGTGACCAATGTGCCGAAGATCGTGATCAACGACAAGTTCGAGTTCAACGGGGCGGTGCCAGAAGATCTGTTCGTGATGCACGTGATGCACGCGCTCTCGCACGTGGAGCCGCTGCAGCCGCGATGAGCGATCGAATAGAAGGGTGTGACATGAACCCAGCTGGACCGGCGAAGAGGAAGTTGGACGAAGTACGCGAGGTCCTGTCCGCCCTCAAGGGAGTGAAGCATGCGTTCTACCTGACCAAGGAGATGCGGATCCGCTTGGGCAAGATGGAGAGACACTACCCGTCCCTTGGGCCGCTCACCGTTCGGAACGACGGTGTGCGCGAGTGTCTCAGGCGCCAGCATGTCGCGTGCATCGTCAAGGACAAGACCTTCCGAGGGCCTCCTCATCCGACCGTGGTCCTGGTCAACGAGAAGGGCAAGATCATAGGAAGGGAGATTCTGCCAGGGGAGAAGGTGAAGAGCACCCCAAAGAGCAGGGCGATCTTCCTGGGCAAGGACTTCGTCATATTCTACGAGGAGGGTTCGAGCCATGGTGCGCGGTTCATTCTGCCGCCAGTGCCGTTCAAGGAGGTCGAGCGAATTGACGGAACGTCGCGCGTCGTCTCCTCAAGTCCTTCGACGGTCGGCGACCTCTTCATCAGGAGCAGCGCTGGGTTGAAGGACGACCCAAGGCTCGCGTCGATACTGATCGGCTTCGATCTCTGCTAGCGCATAGCGCGATTATCGGGGCAGCTGATGGTTTTCGGACATGCGTGTCGAAAGGGGCATTTGCGGAATCGTGGCTTTTCAATCCATGCATGAGAATCGGACACACATTCCAATCGCGAGGCCAGCCGTTCGAAGAACCTTTAAAAACACCTGCCTGAAAATCGCACCATTTCCAGCGGGAAAGCCTAGTTAAGAGGCAACCTTTAAATTCAATCTTGGCATGCGCTTTCACAATCATCCCGTGTGGGAAGTCTTCTCGCGCGGGGATGGATTAGGCCAATGGTGTTAGAATGGCAGGCAAAGCAAATCCGTTCGAGGAAATGAAGAAGATGGTCGACAAGGCAGGGAAGACTCTGACTCTTGATCCGGGCATGATCGAGGTCCTGAAGAGCCCGAAGAGGGAGCTCCATGTACACTTCCCGGTCAAGATGGATGACGGCTCTATCAAGGTTTTCACCGGATACAGGGTCCAGCACAATGAGGCCCGTGGCCCGTACAAGGGCGGCATCAGGTACCACCCACAGGTGGATATCGACGAGGTCAGAGCCCTTTCGTCCTGGATGACCTGGAAGACTGCGACTGTTGACATCCCCTACGGCGGTGCGAAGGGAGGCATCATCTGCGACCCGAAGAAGATGTCAGTAGGCGAGATCGAGCGGATGACGCGCAGGTACGCGTCCGAGATCTCGATCATCATCGGCCCGGAGAAGGACATTCCTGCTCCGGATGTGAACACGGGCGGCCGAGAGATGGCCTGGATCATGGATACGTACAGCATGCAAAAGGGATATCCAGTCCCTGGCGTCATCACAGGCAAGCCAAGGGAGCTCGGAGGCTCGCTCGGCAGGCCTGAGGCGACATCAAGGGGACTCGTGTTCTGCGTGAGGGAAGCAGCGAAGAAGATAGGTCTGAACCTAAAGGGCGCGACCGTGGCCATCCAGGGCTATGGTAACGTAGGTGCATTCGCCCACAAGCTCATCGAGCGCGACTTCGGCTGCATGGTCATCGCGGTCAGCGACTCCCAGGGCGGCATCGTCAACGAGAAGGGTCTGAAATACGACGAGGTCTGGGCGCACAAGCAGAAAACCGGCCAGGTAAAGGGATTTCCGGGCTCGAAGCCCATCAGCAACGAAGATATCCTCAACCTCAAGGTCGATGTGTTATTGCCTTGCGCTCTCGAGAACGTGATCACCAAGGACAATGCTGGCAAGATCAATGCCAAGATCTCCGGTGAGGGTGCGAACGGCCCAACGACCTTCGAGGCTGATGCGATCCTGTGGAAGAATGGTGTGCTCGTCCTACCCGACATCCTTGCAAACTCCGGCGGTGTCACGGTGAGCTACTTCGAGTGGGTCCAGAACAACTACAACTACTACTGGACCGAGGAAGAGGTCAACAAACGCCTCGACACGAAGATCACTGCGGCGTTCCATGAGGTCTGGAACATGCACGAGAAGCACAAGTGCACCATGAGGGACGCAGCGTACCTCGTTGCAGTGAAGAGAGTCGCAGACGCGACGAGACTCCGAGGCTTCTACCCGTAGGCGCGATCAAACTCCAACCCATCCGGGGCGATGCTCCGGGTGGATCATACTATCATTTTTCCTTCTTTCAGAATAGGTCAATGACCCACTATCTTTGACGCCTCCGCCTTCTTGATCTGCACGCCAAGCTCATCGGCAAGAACCACTTTCTGTTCGCCGGATTTCATGTCCCTTAAGGTGACAGACCGCTTTGACATCTCCTTCTCTCCAACGATGACTGCGTATCTGGCCCCCGCGGAGGATGCGTACTTCAGGTTCTTGCTCATGGTCCGCCGCATAAGGTCCACATCTGCCTTGAGGCCCTGTGACCTCAGCCTCGTGACGATGCCAAAGGCATACTTCCGCATGTCGTCATTCGCGGAGATGACGTAGGCATCAAGAGCAGGCGCCACACTGATCTCCCTCTCGGCCTCGACTGCGAGCACGACCCTGTCGATGCCTATCGCGAAGCCCGTGCTGAACACGGGCTCCCCGCCGAACAGCTCCGAAAGCGTATAGGAGCCCCCACCAAGTATCTGCTTCTCCGCGCCGAGCCTAGGGGCATCGATTTCAAAGACCATTCCCGAGTAATAGTCAAGTCCTCGGACGATTCCCAGGTCCACCTGGCAGTCGTCGATTCCGAGTAGCTTCAGGACCGAGAAGACCTCTCTCAGGTAATCCACGGCCTCGGATGGCTCAAGGTTGTTCAGGAGTTCGATCTCTCCCTTGATTTCCGCGAGCGCGGTTATCCTGTCGAAAAGCTTTCTCGGAAGTGCTTTGGCGTCGAACATGTCGCCGAGCGCGTCGAAATCCTCTTTGTCGACCATCCTGAGGACCTCAGCTGCGACCTTCGGGTCCTTGATATCGTCGTGCACGAGCGACTTGAGTATCCCGATGTGGCCGATCCTGACGACGAAGTTCTCGAGACCAGCAGCTCGAATGCAGTTGACTGCGAGCGCAATGACCTCAGCGTCCGTCTCCGGGTTCTTGGCGCCTATCAATTCAGCTCCTAGCTGAAAGAACTCCCTGAACCTGCCGCTCTGGGGGTTCTCGTACCGGAAGCAGTTGCCGACATAGTAGAGCTTGAGAGGCTTCGGCAGGGTCGAGAGCTCGTTGACGAAGAATCTGATGACAGAGGCGGTGATCTCAGGGCGAAGCGCCATCTCCCTGTCGCCCTTGTCTTTGAACACGTACATCTCGTCTATGATTCCCTGCCCCGACCTCAATATGAACAGCTCAGCGTGCTCGAAGGTCGGTGTGACGACCTCTCCGAAACCGAAGCGAGCACAGGTCTCGCGCATGGCCATCTCGACCTTCCTGCGCTTGGCCATCTCAGCGGGACCGAAATCCCTCGTTCCCCTTGGCCTCTGAATCATCGTCCGCTTGAACGGCCAACCGTTTCTTAATGCTTTTGGATAGGCCTCCATGCTCACATTCATATTCGGGCTGGGGATTCCTGCGTATCGATGGGGACTCTTCTAATCGCCTTCGCGGTCTTCCTGGTCACATACGCGTTGATATCCATCAGGAGATTCCCCAAGATCAAGATCGACAGACCTGCAGCCGCTCTCGTGGGCGCCGCTCTCATGATCATTCTTGGCGTGGTCAAACCGTCGCATGCGATAGACGCGATCAATCTGGACATAATAATCCTCCTTGTTGGCATGATGACACTGGTCGCCGGCCTCGAGCTGTGCGGGTTCTTCGAATGGGTCTCGCTCAGGATGATCAAGTACTCGAAAGACCAGTTCACATTCCTCGTGCTGACGATGCTAGTGACGGGCGGCCTGTCAGCGCTCGTGCTCAACGACACCGTCGTGTTGCTCTTCACCCCCATCATAATCAGGACATGCAGGCTATTGAAATCGAATCCGGTGCCGTTTCTCGTCGCCGAGGCGCTTGCGGCCAACATCGGGAGCGTCGCCACCGTCGTCGGCAATCCCCAGAACGCCTTTATCGCCACGAAGGCTGGCATCTCGTTCGTGGACTTCTCCATCAGGCTCGTTCCTGTCTCGATCGTCTGCATGCTCGTGGCGATCGCGATACTGTACCTGTTCTACAGGAAGGACATCGAGAAGGGGTCGGCCCAGGAGTTCAGGAGAAGGATCCTGAAGGACGGCTGGAAGGCATTCGAGGATGAGCTCGTGAAGGGAGACGCTGCGACGACATCCGGGATCCGGAAGCTCAAAGAGAGAAAGACCGGGCTCTATGCGCTCATCGGCATCACCGCGCTGACATTCCTGGCATTCATCCTCAGCCACGTGCTTGGCACCCCGATAGCCCTCGTCGCATTCCTGGGCGGAGTAGCAGCACTGTTCGTCGTTCCGCTCGTGACCGATGTCAAAGCGAGGGACATGCTCGCAGGGGTTGACTGGTCCATCATCCTGTTCTTCGTGGGCCTGTTCATCGTGATCGAAGGGGTCAAGGATTCCACCCTCCTGGACGAGATCAAGAACGCATTTCCCGGGTTCCAGGACGGAGGAATACCGAGCCTTGGCTGGTTGACTGGCCTGAGCGCTTTCCTGTCGAACCTCGTGAGCAACGTCCCTGCCGTCATGCTGCTGAGCGAGATGATCCCGATATCTCACACCGACCTTTGGTTGGCACTCGCCTCCAGCTCGACGCTCGCAGGGAACGCGACTATACTCGGCGCGGCAGCGAATGTCATCGTCGCGGAGAAGGCGGAGGGGATGGGGGTCGAAGTCAACTTCTGGAAGTTCACCCTGGTGGGGTTCCCGATAGCGATGGCGACCCTGTTCGTCTCGACCATAATGCTCATGTGGCTGTTCTAGCGCGGCCAGACAGTCGTCTGACAGCTGGCCAGCATATGATTTCCACTAGGCCAGTAAAGGTTTATATATGTCCGACGGACATGTACTGACTGTCGGAAGGAATCCGGCAACACGGAGGGATGCACGTGCCAATGAAGCCAATATCTCTCGACAGGGCAAAGGAGATCGCGACCGAGAAGAACCTCAAGCCCGGCAAGGTGAGGGGGACTTCCGAGGTCGAGTTCACCCGGGGCGGAAGCCCAAGGGTCGAGATAATCGACTGGCCCGAGTTCGAGCAGATCGTCGCCTCTAAGGGTCTGGAGATCCACGAGGGCGGCGGTTTCATGAAGCTGATGAAGAAGACCTAGGCGACGAAAAGCCAGTGTCTTCTTCATCGCTTAAACCCCTTAACGTCTAGTTTTCAACGCTTCACGACGATCGTGACAATGTCCTGATCCGCGACCCTGTGGTCAAGGCCGACGATCTGTCCGGGAAACCGAGCGCTCGTGCCCCATATCTGAGCGTACCTGAAGTTCTTCCTGAAATCGCGGTGAATCGAGTCGCAGATCATGCCGACATCGGAGCCGTCTTTGATGACGAGTGGCTCGACCATGTCGGCCTCCTTGCCCTGGGGCTTCATGTAGATACGGATGAACTTGAGCGCATGGTAGAGCTCTTCCTTGAGGACTTCAAGCCCGGCCCCCTTCTCGGCGGCTATGGGCACGATCTTCCAATTCTTCAACCTCTTCTGGACCTGCTTCAGATAGGCCTCGTTGACAAGATCTGTCTTGTTGATGATCGCAATCGCCGGAACGAACAGCCTGTTGCCCGAGATGTAGTCTATCAGCTCGTCCTCGACGATGTCCTCGCGGATGACGATGTCCGCGTTTATGAATCCGTACTCATTCATCATCTCGCGAACGAGGTCCTCGTCCAGCGTTGACTGCTTGGTCGTGAAGTTGACCGTGATGCCGCCTCTGTTCTTCTTGGAGATCACTATGTCCGGAGGCCTTTGATTGAGCCGCAGGTTGGCGGTCTTCAGCTCATCGACGAGCACCTGGATGTTGGTCTCGAAGACGTCGATCATCAGAATGATCAGGTCGGCCGATCGAACGACTGAGAGCACTTCGCGCCCTCGACCTTTGCCCTTCGATGCGTCCTTGATCAGACCCGGCAGATCGAGGATCTGGATCTTCGCGCCTCTGTACTCCATCACCCCAGGGACGACCGTCAGAGTCGTGAACTTGTATGCAGCGACCGCGCTCTGCGCATTAGTTATCTTGTTGAGAAGCGTCGACTTGCCAACACTAGGAAAGCCGACAATCGCAACTGTAGCATGACCGGACTTGCGGACGGCATATCCGGCGGTCTTCGGGCCCTTCGACCGCCTCAATTCCAGATCGTCCTTGAGCCGAGCCATCTTGGCCTTCAGCTTGCCGATGTGGTGCTGGGTTTTCTTGTTGTACTGCGTGCGCCCCAGCTCGTCCTCTACCTCCTTGATCTGCTCCTCGATGGTGGCCATGGGCTCAAGCCTTAATGTCGTCTCTGTAGATATGAGTTCCAGCGCCTTCCTCGAGCGCCTGAACGAGCTTCACCGTGGCGCATATCACGACCTCTTCGCCGCCGCCCTGCAAAAACCTGATGGCGGAAAGTATCTTCGGGCCCATGCTGCCGGGCGGGAACTGCCCCGAGTCGTACAGCCTCTTCACCTCTGAGAGCGTTGAGCGCATGAATGGCCGCTGGTTGATCGTCCCGAAGTCGAGGAACACATGTTCGACATCTGTCGCGATGACGAAGAGCCGCTCCTTGATGCTCGTGGCCAGCATAGCAGCTGCGAGGTCCTTGTCGACGACAGCCTCGACGCCAACGTATCTGTTGCCGCGCCTCACGACAGGGATGCCACCGCCTCCGCATGCAATGACTACCTCGGCCTGGTGTTCCCCGCCGAAGACCAGACGCTTGACGGGCTTGCTCTCGACTATGCCGATCGGATCCGGAGACGGCACGACCCTCCTGCTGCCTCCCCTCTTCCTGTCGAGGACCATAGTCCAGCCCTTCTCTTTCTGCAGCTGCTTGGCCTCAGCAACGGTGTAGTACTTTCCGATCGGCTTGGTCGGGTTCTTGAAAGCGGGATCGTCGTCTGAGACTACTACCTGAGTTATGAGAGAGACCGCGACCTTGTCCATGCCCCTCTCGACGAACTCCGATGACAGCGCCTGCTGGAGCATGTAACCTATCTGACCTTGGCTCTCGGCGTCGCAAACGTCCATGCCCATCGGGGGGATCTCGCCCTTCGCGATCTCGTTCCTGAGAAGTATGTCTCCCACTTGGGGGCCATTCCCGTGCGTTATGACGATATCGTAGCCTTTCTGGATAAGGTCCGCAAGTCCTTTACAGGTCACAGCGACGTTCCGCATCTGGTTTTCCTGGGTAGGCTTTTCCCCGGAGCGCAGGATGGCGTTGCCTCCAATCGCAATGACCGCGGTCTTCAACGCTGGAACCCCCTGAGAGAAGGGGCATCGATGGGGAAACCGGGTATATAACTGCTGTTGCGACACCAGAGCGAGAGGAAATAGGTATTTATCCGAAGAGCAAGTTGCCTCACGAGATGGAAACGCCAGCTCAGCGACTACAAAAGTACGTGAAAGGGCTCTTCGACAAGTTCGTGAAGACGCCCTATGCGATCCCCGCTGGGATTGCAATTGCGGCTGTTGTCTACGCTTTGGTTCTGTTGTACGCGGGCACGTTCTGCCTGGGAGGGCTCATCACACCTCTGGTCCTGCTCGGCATCATGTGGCAGTTCGGTGTCAAGGGCGTTAAGAAGCTCCTGATCATAGGGGCTGTTTCCTGCCTGGTGTTCACCGGCGTTACGGTGTGGTATTCTGTGGACTATTATCAGCATATTGACCAGAGGTATGCGACCAGCACCGAGACCGCCGTCTCCAACGGCCAGACGGTACCGCTCATGGTGAACGGCACTGTCGACCCGCTCTTCGGGACGAGCTCGACAGTCTACAACTTCACGGTCAGCTTTAATCTGCCTGACAATGGCACATCCACAATAAAGGAAGTCAACGTGGCAATTGAGAGCGTCGCCTTTCCCTCGGTCTCTAACAACCACACGATGCTTCAGGCCTCTTCGGCGAACAACAAGACCGCTCTCTACTACTACAGCAACACTGTATCGAATCCAGTAAACCGGTTCGTATTTTATGCCAACGTGAGCGACAGCTGGAAGTTGAGCCCCAGCTGGAAGGTGAACTACAGCTGGATCGTCGCGACCGACCACAAAGCTGGAGTGGAATACATCCTGTTCGGCCCAGTGTACAAGGACTCATTCGCTGTTCTGTTGCCGTTGATTCCGTTAGGACTGCTCCAGGTGGTCACGAGTTTCTTCCCGATCTACGCTCTCCTGCTCGTGATGATCTGGTGGACCAGAAGAGCCCGAAGGATGAGAGTCGAAGCGTACGAGAGAGTGACATCGGAGAAAGAAAAGGAGACCAAGAACGTCCCTAAGGAAGAGGCAAAGGTTCCCAGCCTCGCGAAGGCAATGGGGCTTGAGAAGGAAGAGGGGTTCGTGTGCTCCGAGTGCGGCGCCGATGTGCCCGCTGAAGCGAAGGTCTGCCCCAAGTGCGGGGAGAAGTTCGATTAGGCCAGTTGCCCCAGACCACGCAACACATATTTATCTAGGTAATTCATTTCGACCATCTGGGATGCACCAGAGAACGAAGCGCTTTTGTGTTCCTTTCGGAGGCGCGGCCATTTGTCATCCATAGCACACGAACTGGCAAAGAAGCAGAAGGAGATCTCGGTCTCAGAGTTCTTCGAGAAGAACAAACAGATCCTAGGCTTCGACTCCCTGACACGCGCCCTCATAACGTCGGTCAAGGAGCCCGTGGACAACAGCCTCGACGCCTGCGAGGAGGCTGCAGTCCTCCCGGAGATCCTGGTCCGCGTTGAGAAGATCGACAACAACGAGTACAGGGTGACGGTCGAGGACAATGGCCCCGGCATAGTCAAGAAGCAGGTGCCAAACGTATTCGCTCGGTTGCTCTACGGGTCGAGGTTCCACACAAGGTCGCAGAAGAGAGGCCAGCAGGGCATCGGGGTCTCCGCTGTCGTCATGTACGGCCAGCTCACGACTGGAAAGGCCACCAAGGTGAGGTCGAAGATCTCAGACGAGGATGTTGCCTACGAGTGCGAGCTCATACTCGACACTAAGAAGAACAGGCCGGACATAATCAAAGAGGATTTCGTCATCTGGGACAGAGAGCACGGCACGAGCTTCCAGGCCTATGTGAAGGGCAAGTACATCGGTGGCAAGCAGTCCATATTCGAGTATCTGAAGGGCGTCGCCATCGTCAACCCGCATGCGAAGATCACATTCATTCCGCCCGAGGGGAACACCATCGTCTTCGAGCGCGCATCTGAGACAGTCCCACCACCCACCAAAGAGGTCAAACCGCACCCGGAGGGCGTCGAGCTGGGCGAGCTCCTGAGCATGGCGAAGTATACGGAGTCGCTCAAGATGACGAGCTTTCTCAACACGGAGTTCTCGAGGATATCGTATCGCGTGGCTCGCGAGATCTGCGAACTCGCGCATGTGCCCCCCGAACAGAGACCAGATCGCCTCACGCTCGAGCAGGCAGGCGCGATACTCGAAGCGATCAAGAAAGTCAAGATAATGGCTCCGGAGACGGACTGCCTCTCACCAATTGGGGAGACGCTCATCAGGAAGGGACTGAAGAACGTCCTGGGCGTGCTGAAGGCCGAGTTCTACGCGCCACCGATCACCAGGGAGCCGAAGGTGTACGCTGGCAACCCGTTCATTGTTGAAGTCGGCATTGTATACGGCGGCCAGCTGAATAGGGAAGAGCCCGTCCAGATACTCAGGTTCGCCAACCGAGTGCCGCTGATGTACCAACAAGGCGCATGCGCGACAACGCAAGCTGTCGAAGCCGTCGATTGGAGAAGATATGGGCTAGAACAGCGCGGAGGCCAAGGGATTCCTTTCGGCCCCGCGATCATACTCGTGCATGTCGCCTCAACGAAAATACCGTTCACATCAGAATCCAAGGAAGCAGTCGCGAACATCCCGGAAATCAGGGAAGAGATCGAGCTCGCTTTGAAAGCATGCGCAAGAAGGCTGAAGACCCATCTCAATAAGGCCGCGAAAAGGAGCAAGACCAAGGTCAAGTTCGAGATCGTCCAGGACATAATCCCGATGATAGCGGAGAAGAGCGCGAAGATCGTGGGAAAGCCCGTCCCGAAACTGGCCGGGACCATCACGAAAATCATGAACGTCGTCTGGATCGAGGACGATGTCAAGTCCGAGAAGAACAGACACCACATATCGGTCAGGGTCTACAACTACACGCCCAAATCCCAGAGCTTCCACCTGCACATGCTCGTGCCATACGACAAGATCGACCAAAGGACGTTGAGGGAGAAGCCCATCGAGATCCGCGAGACGAATAAGCTGACTTGGGACATCAAGCGAATCGCATCGACGGAGATCTTCGAGCTGGCGTTCGACCTCCACGGCGTTCCGCAGGGACAGTACGATGACAACGAGATCTACGTGAGCGGAATAGACGCAGCATCGATAATCGGTGCCGAGGTTCTACCAGGCGACTGGGATTTGGAGCATCTGAGGATCACGGAAGAAGGCGAAGCGGAAGCAGGCGAAGAGGGAGAGGAGGGCGAGGTCGACTACGATGAGGGCGCGGAGGCAATGAATAATGAAGAATGAGGAGCGCCACCAAAGAGCGGTTGAGAAACTGACCGAAATCGCTGGAAGCGTCTACGACCAGATCGACGACGGCAAGATCCCCAAGATGATGATCCCGCTGAGGACCAAGAGCAACATCAGGTTCGACTCGAAGTCTGCTGTCTGGAAGTACGGAAAGGCAATGGGAGCCAGATCCGCGAAGAAGCTGACGGGAGCCCAGATGCTGTTGCGCACAATGTACATGCTCGAGTTCATCGAGGACATGATCAAGGAGGAGAAGAGCTCGACCTTGAGAGAGATGTACTACATCTCGGAGGGCTGGGCGAAGGGCAAGTTCAACGCCCAGGACGAGTCCAACATGCTGGCCGAGGACCTCGAGATCATAACTACCTGCATGAGAGAAGACTTCAAGCTCAGGCCCGAGGAGGACGGCGCGAGAGTAATCGGCAACATCACGATCCAGGAGATCGACAGGAAGGGCAAGAAGAAGAGGATCAACTGCAGGGACGATGTAGGGGACTCTGGATATGGCATTCCCTACAACGTCGAGAAGGAGAAGATCAACTT
This sequence comes from uncultured Thermoplasmata archaeon, assembly GCA_963705355.1. Lineage (GTDB taxonomy): Archaea > Thermoplasmatota > Thermoplasmata > UBA10834 > UBA10834 > COMBO-56-21. The sequence goes on along the minus strand of OY970070.1, from coordinate 1,888,200 downwards.
CATCGACTGCGACGCCGACTTCATCATAGCCATCGAGACTGGCGGTATGTTCGACAGGCTTGTCGAGAACAAGTTTGACGAGGATGCGCACGCGATCCTCGTGCACCTCAAAGGTCAGCCGGCAAGGAGCACGAGGAGGTTCATCAAGAGGGTCAACGAGGAGATGAAGCTCCCGGTATGCACCTTCGTCGACGGCGACCCATGGAGCTTCAGGATCCATGCATCGCTTGCGTACGGCGCCATCAAGACTGCTCACCTGTCCGAGTACCTCGCGACTCCGACTGCTGAGTTCGTGGGCATCACCGCATCCGACATCCTGAACTACGAGCTCCCAACGGACAAGCTCAATGACAAGGACATCCAGGCGCTGAACGCGGAGAAGACGGACCCCAGGTTCAACGACGAGTTCTGGAAGCACGAGATCGACCTCATGCTCGAGATCGGCAAGAAGGCGGAGCAGCAGGCCCTCGCGAAATATGGGCTCGATTACGTCACGGACACGTATCTTCCCGAGAAGCTGTCCGAGATCGGAATAATGAAGTGAGAGATCAGCCGGACCACGAACAGAGATTGCACTTCTTGTCGCTCAGGCCCGAGCTGCCCATCCACATCAACCGTTCATATGACTGAACGATGAAGTAGCCCCGGGAGAATGCAAGGTCGAGCGCGTGCCTGGTCTGCGCGGGCACCGCAAGGGAGATCTCCGGAGATCCCGCATCAGCTGCCATGAGTTCACCGGAGGACACGAGCGCCTCGAGGACATCTTCTTTGGCGTCAGCGTCTACGTGAAGAACCTTCACCACTGACCCAGGCATGTTGACCCGCCTGCATACCGTATGGACGATGGAATAGCCGAGGACCTTTCCCTTGGCCGTCGCCACGAGCGTGTCGCCGAACGAAAACTCCTGTGTCAGCTCTATTTCCTTTGCACAGTCCAAGCCGGGCCTGAGAGAATCGGACACCCTTTTCATCTGGGTCATAAGATGGGCTTTGACACCAGACTCCGAGAACCGCTCCACCGAAATCTTTCCAGACGGCTCTTCCTCGATCTCGTCCGGCGTAATCTTTTTCGACAGGACCAGCACAAGAGCCTCTGGTTTCAGGCCCGCCTTCAGGTACATCCCCAGATTCGTTGCGTTATCGGACATCGCCTCGAGGCCTATGTCGACACATCCCTGATCTTCGATGTATCGGAGGGAGTGCTTCAGCAACTCCTTCCCCAAGCCTCTTGCCTGGTAGGATGGCAGAACCGACAGCGGCCCCACCCAACCTGTCGATCCCCAGACATGTGAGAAACACGATCCTATCACGCCAGCATACTCATCCGAAGCGACGAATGCGCCCTCCGGATCCGAGTGCAGGAACGAGAGTATGTCCTCATCTGTCCTCGTCGAGAGCTTCCCCTTGATTCCGTAGGATTTCTCCATGAGGTCGTTCCAGCAGAGCAGGTCCACTCCCTTCGCATCGACCAGATCTTCGACCTTCATCTTTCTGACAACGACCGCCATATGAATCTACCGTGGACCCCGCCAGTCTGGCATCATGATAGGAGCTGCGAGCATATCAATGTTGGAGTCCCCCTCTGTAGCGCGAGATAGATTAAATCCCAGAATTAAGATTCCCGCGACGCCATGCGAATGACTCCAGAGTGCGTTTCGTGCCTCATTCGAAGGGTTCTGTTCGAGGCTGAAGAGGTCGATGATTCCTTTGGCGTTCGAGCTGTCAAGAAGGCATCTCAGATGCTCGGCGAACTCTTTGGAGAAGACGTTTGCTCGGCGACTGTCGCGACGCAGGTGCACAGAGAGACCTACAAGTTGCTCGGCACGAAAGACCCCTACAGCGTCCTGAAGAAGAAGAGCAACGACGTTGCGCTTGAGATCTATCCTTCTGCTGAGAAGTTCGTGAGATCATCAAAGGACCCGCTGAGGGCGGCCTTTCTGTGCTCGATCGTGGGGAACGTGCTCGATTTCGGAATAGGGGCTGGATATGACGATCCGGCAAGACTGAAAAAGGAGTTCAAGAATCTTCTGAAAGAGGGACTTGGCCACGACGACACCCCGCGCATCAAGACCCTGCTGAAGAAGTCCGAGAATGTGGTGTACCTCGGCGACAACTGTGGAGAGATAGTGCTGGATCGGTTGGCACTTGAGGAACTGAAGAAGTTCGACATCGACCTGACACTCGTAATCAAGGAAGAACCGATTCTCGCTGATGCGACAAAAAAGGACATTTCCGCGCTCGGGATAGAGTGTATCGTCGACAGAATCGTCGAGGCTCCTGGCTTCGCCGTTGGAATCGACCTCGACTCGCTCAATGGAAAGTTCGGAAAAACCATGAGGAAAGCGGACTTGATCATCGCAAAGGGCATGGCCAACTTCGAATCGATCTCGGAGACGGATCTCGCCCCGGTGGCATACCTGCTGAGAACGAAATGCTCACCTGTCGCAAACGCCATGGGCCTCAAGAAGGACATAAACGCGGTAAAGCTGTTCAGCAGGAGATATCGCAGATGATCGACTCGATGGAGTCCAGGACATTCATCAACAAGAGGACCAGCACATTCAGGATTGCCACGGGGTCCTCGGACACCGAGGAGAATGTGATCGTGAAACTTGTCTCCGGCGACGACTTCGGCGTTGGTAGCGCCAACCCGACTGATATCACTCAAGAGACCCTCGCTTCGATGGAGTCATTTCTGGGCATGGCGTCAAGGAAGATCGTGGGCACCGACGAGAACTATCCAGATAAGCTCCATCAGAGACTGGATGCCATCGCGATTGGGAACACAGCGGCAAAGGCTGCAGTGGATATCGCGCTCTTTGACCTGCTCAGCAAGCGAGAGAAAAAGCCCCTGCACGAATACCTGGGAGGAAAACGGGACAAGATGATCACCGACATGACCATCGGGATCGAGCCGCTGGAGATCACCGTTCAGAAGGCCCTCATGCACACACGATCGGGGTTCAGGGCGCTCAAAATCAAGGTCGGGCTTGAATTCGACGAGGACATCAAGCGGGTTTCCGCGGTGCGAGACGCGGTCGGCGCCAAGATCCAGCTGCGGGTGGATGCAAATCAGGGATACACCGTCGACCAGGCCATCAAGTTCTGCGAGGCCATGGAGACCCTCGGTGTGGCCGTCGTAGAGCAGCCCGTGAAGGCCGAAGACTACGAGGGCCTGAGGAGGGTGTCTCAGTCCAGCAATCTGCCGATAATGGCTGACGAGTGCGTCAAATCCGTTCTAGATGCGCGAAAGGTCGCCAGAGAGAGCATCGCTGACATGATCAACATCAAGCTGATGAAGAGCGCGGGTATCAACGATGCGGTCTTGATCAACAGACTAGCAGAGGCGGCCGATGTGGGCACGATGGTCGGCTGCATGGGCGAGATACAGGTCTCGATCGCTGCGGGCCTGCATTTCGCACTCAGCTCGGAAAACGTGCTCATGGCCGATCTCGATTCCCACTTCAACATAGTTGACGACCCGTCCTCGGGACTGTTATTCGAGGACGGCCATCTTGTCGCCCCGAAAAAACCGGGATTGGGCATCACGACTCCTTTGGACGGATGATTATCAAGCGCGAACACAGAGTTCTTATATCAATCGTCTCATGCCATGCCAGCACTGCAGACCGGCGGACCTAGATGCCGAAAAAGATAAGCGAGCTTCAGAGCGCTGAGCTGAGGTTCAGGGCATTGCTGAACAAGCGGGACGATATCAACGAGCAGGCTGCAGTTTTGAGATCAGAGAGAGACAGCCTGCACGAACAGAAGAAAGGGCTTCAGGACCAGATGAACGCTGCGAGGGACAAGCGAGACGCGTTCGTGGCCGAGATGAGAGTGCACAAGCAGAAGCGGGACGGGCTGCAAGAGAAGGCAAAGGAGCTCATTGAGTTCAAGAAGAAGATGAGGGGCAAACAGACAGGCAGTCTCAGGGAAGAGATCAGGGGCATGGAGGCGGAAGCGAAGGGCATGGAACTGCGCCAGCAGACGGTTCCTTTGACGATCCCTCAAGAAAGAAAACTCCTGGACGGACTCAGGACCAAGCTCGCGGAGATAGAGAAGCTGAAGAAGGTGCTCGTGGAGCAGGAGAAGATCACGAAGGATATCCACGATATCGACCGCAGCATAGATGCGCTCTTCAAGCAGGCAGACAAGGAGCACGCCGAAGTAGTGCGGCTATCTGACCTTCAGCACAGAGCACACGAACAGGCTTCGAGCTTCTTGAAGGACGTCGCGGCATTGACTGCGTCCGCAAACAAGAAACATCAGGAATTCATGAAGCTCAGAGAAGAGGCGGATGCCGCCCACCAAAAGGCCTCAGAGATGCGCGAGAAGATCATCGAGATCAGGAAGGAGAAGCGCATGGAGAAGATGGAGGAGCTGAAGGCCATCAGGGACGTGAACCTCGCGGTCAAGAAGGCGTTGGATGACGTCTCGAAGAAGGACAAGGCCGCAGACGAGGCGCTCCAGATGCTCCTCAAGAAAGGGAAGATCGAGATCCGTTAGATTCTACTTCTTTGGCCTGCGCCTGAACACCAGGATGGATGCGGTCGGCTCGACCGTGACGACGGCGCGCTTGCCCGGGAGAGTCTTTTCCTCCACGGGCTCCTTCGGCTTCTTCGGTTTCGACCGCGCCCTCGGCTTTCTTCGCGTCCAGAGTCTGCCTCTCCCCTTCGGTTCTGCTTCCTCAGCCTCTTCCGGGGGACCTCTGAAAACTGCTCCGCACTTCGGACATGTCTCCGCGGAGAATTGAACGTCCTCGCCGCATATCGGGCAGTCGAACGAGGCGGTCTCGAACGGAAGGTCGCATTGCGGACACTTCGTCTCGGTGCCGGCCAGCGGATGGCCGCATCCAGGGCATTTGATCTGGACCTTCTGTGGCTTCGCGGCCCCCGAAACGTGCGGATGTTCTTTCTTCTGCTTGGCCCTTGCCATATCGACCGGCGGCGGCTTTGGCGGCTCAGGCATCTTCTCGGGGGCCTTTCCTCTGGATACGTAGATCTGCTTCTTGCCAACGGTCTTGAAATGGACGTGATCCGTCTCCATGAGCAGAGCCAAGGGCAGGATGAGGTCCCGCTCCCTGAGACCGGTCACTTCCTTGAGCGTGTCGAGGGACGCGCCATCGGGCTCTTCGGTTGCTTTCAGAATCGATTGGATGACGGCGTTGATATCGATATGTTCCTTGCCAGGGAGCACCTGGAGTTCCGTCCTCTGCTCCACGATGTTCTTGAGAAACTCCTTTGACCTCCTCACGAAGTTGGTGGGGTCCTGGTCGAGGAGCTGCCTCAGGTAGCCGGTGTCGAGCCCGAACTGCTCCCAGCCAGCGATCTGGTCCATGCACATGCTCCTGAAGAACTCCTTGTGGATTCCCTCGTTAGCCTGCTCGCTCTTCGGCCTGAGCCCAAGGGCCGCCTGATAGTGATGAAGGGCGTCGCTGCTGTGCCCGAGCTTAGAGAACAAACGCGCGGCGTTGACGTGCGCATCGAACGGGTCCGGCAGGTAGCCTATGGCCTTGTCGAAGCAGATGAGGGCGTCCTCATACATCTTGAGCGTTTGGTAGACAGCGCCCTTGTTGTTCCAGGCGTAGCCGTTCGTCGCGTCGACCTTCAGGGCCTTGTCGAAAGCCTCCAGGGCTGCCTCCTGCTTCCCCTCGAAGGCGAGCATATTGCCGAGGTGGCACCAGGACGTGCTGTCCTTCGGGTCTATCTTCAGGGAAGTGTCGTAATGAACCATCGCCTTCTGATAGTCTTTCATCCGATACAAAGCATCTGCCTTCAGGCTCCACGGAAGAGCGAACCTGTCCTCGATTCCGACTCTGGAGCACTGCCTTATGGCTGTCTCGGACTGCTTCAAGGCACCTGCATAGTCTCCCTGCTCGATGAGGTTGTTAGCAGTTCTCAGCCTGCGCCAAAGAAAGATATAGACGCGCTCGCGCCAGACATACATCATGAGAGGAAGGAACGAGAATGTCATTCCTATGAGCGCGAGCGCCCTATCGTAAGGCGAGTAGTTCCCCGAGGCGAGTATTCCCACCTGCTCGTGGAATGCGAGAAGGAAAATGGCCATGGCCCCGATGAGCCACGCGCCGAGGAACCCGTCCCTGGTCTCCATGTACTGCATCGACAAAAGGGACAAGAACATGCCAGGCACCAGAAGAACGAGATTGAGGAATGTGAATGGATATTCGCCAGGCGGACTCCTTGCATACCCGAAGGCCTCATGGACAGGGACCATGATCATGATCACGATGCCCGTGCCGTAGAGCATCAGCCTGAAGCTCTCATGCATGTCGAATCCGCGGCCTCCGAGGAGCATGAGGAGGAAACCGTACAGGAGCGATATGCTGAGGGGGATTGCCCAGCCCCCGAGCGACTTGTTCCAGTAGGCCAGTGCGAGGCCGCTAAAACAAAAAGCCACAAATCCGACAACGCCGAGGACCGGCCTTGGAATGGGGAGGCTGAATTCCACTGGACCGTTTCTATTGGACGAGAGCAGCATCACCATGCCGAAGAATATGAACACGCCGCTCACGATGAAGACGTAGGCGTTGTAGACATCCCAATTGCCGTACCATATTCTCTGGCTCGCAAAGAACTCGATCGACGCTGCGATTAGGACAGAACCGTACAGGAGAAGCACGAAGAGCCTCGGGCCACCTACCAGCGGAACGAACGGTTTCTCAGCTTCTGACTGCTCGCCGAAGGCCCTCAGCATGTTGGAAATCGAGATGCCGTTTGCCGAGGGAGTACTTGAATCGGATTCCTTCGCTGGAGCCATGTCGTACGTCCCCTTTATCCATCCCTCGATTCCCCAGGGCGCCTCACCCTCCGAATGGCAATCAACAGTAATGGTACTATCGCTATCGGCAACACCAGATGCTCGAACTCAGGTATCGGCTTCTGGTTCTGATTGATGGCGCCTGGCGTCGGGGTCATTGTCGCCCAGCTCGAGTACGGAGCATTGCCGACTCTTCCATATGACACCTGCCTCCAGGCAGGGGTCGTCACATTGTCCACCCAGTTTCCTGAGGCGTCCGTTAGCCAATACTGAGTATCCCGCCCGAAGCCCATGCCGGTCAGAACGTAGAATCCCCCTGGTTGCACAGTTACCGAGGGGAAGGTGTAAGCGAGCCGCCCATTGCCTCCTGGCGGCGGCGGACCACCGAGATACAGCCTCCACCCCCCGATGTTGATCGGAGCCGGGCCAGTATTGTACAACTCGAGCCAGTCAACGCGGCCCCGGTCGCTGTAGATCTCATTGATAACAATGCCGCCGAACGCCCTCATAGCTGCCAGTCTCGCGGAAAGCGGGAACGCAATCTGGTCCTGGCGATTACTCCAATCCTGGGCGAGCATGGTAATCGCATAGGTGTCGTTAGGAACGAGACCGAGCGTCGCATATGTCGAGCTGAGCTCCAATTGGTACGAATCGATTGCTGCTTGGACGAGCCCGATCTCGGCCCAGCCGCCACGTACATATCTGTAGGCCATGCTCGATAGGATCGAGTTGCCCTTGCCGATAACGGCAATCGAGATCTCCGAGCCGCCTACGTAGTAGCCAGTGCTCGGGTTGTGATCGGAGTCTATGAATACGAAGGCAAAATCCGCTCCGAACATGTGCTCAGTGATGTTGGTGACGTTCTGAGCAGGAGGACCTGGCACGACGAACCTGACCATGCTGGCAGGAACACTCGAGCCACCGAGCATCGTGCCGTTCACAGACATGTAGAACGAAACTGTATCGAGAGAGGATGCGACTTTGACGACGGAGATGTCCACATCGCCGCTCGTGTTGTCCTTGGTCCTGCTCGAGTATGCGTCATTGAGCCTGTCCAGTATGGGTATCCTCGGAATCCAATCACCGAACGCTCCGTCGATTGCTATCTTACTCGGAGAGTCTCCTATGTATGCGACTTTGGAGCCTGTCTGAACGGAATGAACCACCCATGTGACATTTCTGTCCACCTTGATCGCGTCGGTTTCGTTCAGTTGAATGCCGAAGGATTCTTCAGAAGATGATGTCGACAGGGTCGCAACGATGTCGATGCTGCGGTTCTTGTCGCCAACCAGGAGCGGCGTGTCGAACTGCAGGGATTCATGGTCCGACGTCCCAAGAACCTTGTTCCCCTCGACTGCCGAAATCGAAACCGGAGTGGTATTGCCCAGGAACTCGAAATTGAAGCCCTGGACCGAGGCTTGGGGACCCTTCGCAGTGATGTTGATTGTGAGAACACGCTGATCCGGGGCGATAGAGAGAACCGAAGGCATGTTGAAGTCCTCTGTGGCCTCGAGGGCAGAGCCCTTAGTGCGGAAGTTCACGTCGGACCAGTCGTTCGAGATGTTCGTGTGCCTCGCGCAGATGGCCACTCTAGAGTTCTCGCCTACGATTATCGAGCTGCCAATCTCTATCTCGCCACCATACAGCGCGGCATTCGCAGCCGAAACGAACTTGAAACCCGAGAAATCAAGCCGGGTCGCCGTGGGATCGAACGCGTAGGAGTCTGCTGCGATCACGCTCTTGTTCCAGCCGACCACCGTCACGAGTGCGTCTGCTCCGAGCGCGCGGACCGAATAGCCACTCATCGGGTTGTTGTCCCTGTCGATGAAGATGTAGAACCCGTCCGCACCGTTGTCCCTTCCTTCGAGGATCTTGCCTTCGGTCGCTATGTAGAAGAAGCTGCCTCGGCTGTCGTACTTCATGGCATATGCGGTCAGGGCGATGTCCGGGTTGGTGGAGTCTGGCACCTCTTTGTAAATCTGAGCCTTGAGCCAATCCGTGAAGTAGCCATCTATCTGGATCGTGGCCCTCGGGAAGGCGTATACAAGCGCGTAGGGGATCGAGACGACGATGGCCACGAGAATGACGATCACCACGAGCTTCTTTACGATATCGACTCTCGTCCTAGCTATGCGCCTCTGCTGGTACGACAATCTGAAGCCATTGACCGCACCGGAACCGTTGACGAAACCATTCGTTTTGCCCTTGGTCTTTGAACCACCGTTGGTAAGGCCTTGCGTGATTCCGTTGATGAAGCCGTACAAGATCCCGTTCGTGCGTCCGTTGGTCCTGCCATTGGTACGCCCGTTGGTGCGTCCATTCGTCCGACCATTGATTCGTCCGTTAGTTCGGCCATTTGTCCTGCCGTTCGTCCGACCATTTGTGCGGCCGTTGGTCATGCCCTGGAAGAGACGGCTCGCGGTCCTCCCGAGCCCGTTGACCTTGCCTTTGCCAGAATCAGGACTTGAGAAGTGAAGGCCGTTGGTGGAACCCTTCTGGTCTAGGACAGCATCTGCTCTGTCCCTCTCGGGATATCTGCTCTCGGGCACGATCCTTCCTCTCTGCTCGCATGGCGCTTGGCACCGCTCTTGGGGAGGCTTTCCCCCCTCTAGCGCTATCCAGCCCTATCGTACAAGGACCGCCCTCAAAAGCACGGTAGCCCAACTAACGCATGCTCATTCGTTTATATAAATAGCATTTGCGGCGTCGGCTATAATATCCTTTCTCCAATCACGTCAAAACGCGAAATGAGGCCTGGCCAAGGTCTATATATTAAAAGAGCAGGAGAACCCAAGTACCCATGAATCAGGACCGCTCTCCGCACATGGGCCGGCCTAGCGGGGCGACAAATGCGAAAAGGAATGGGTTTCTCAGGTTTGGCCGGACCTGCGCCTAGATGACGTTCGTGACGGCCCAGTCGCCGAATGCCAGCATCGCGTTGCCGTTGGTTTCGAGCATGGACTCGAGCGAGATGACATCGCCTATCTGGTAGTGCGCGGACAGGTTCGTCGCAGACGAGACCGTTATCGAGAACATGCCGTGGTCGACATGGAGCCAGTTGGAATCGCCCGTGATGGGAACATAGAACGATGTGCCCGCGCCCTCGTACGGATTGCTCCACTTGTCACCCATGTACACGAACCACAGCGTCGTTATGTAGACGGAGGTCTGGCTTATCGTCCTCTTGTAGTAGATCATGTCCACGATCGAGTCGCTGACTGTCTTCTTGTCGCCTGAGTGCCAGCTACCGGGCAGCTGCAGCCGCTGGTCGTGATTCGCATCTCCAGTGTAGTCGAGCTTGTCGAACAGAGCGGTGAAGCCGCCTGCCCGCCGCAGGCCCCCGCCCGCGGCCACCATGACGAACGCCACCACGAGAGCGGCGACGACCACTAACGAGACCATTATCGCGACGATCTTTTTCTCCATCCTGCTTCACTCCTTTTCATTGTGTTGACGTCTGCAGAAGAGGTGAATCTGCCCGTGCGAAGAACGCACTGCAATAGCTGACCCATCCCTTCGGCTTTCGCTCTCAATATATCGGGGTTTGAGTATATAATTATTTGGTCAGTCAATTCGAAACGGACTGGCGAGTTTGCAGTCGGAATCCCTTCCAAGTCGTAGACTTGGAAAAGGTCCGCCCGCGCATTTCAGAGAAATGATCAAGGGGTTCCCATCAGACCCCGAAGCGTCTCCAGGCCGTCTCCCCCACCACACCGAACAACATGGTCTCGGCCGATGACGCTCGGAAAGCGTAATCGCGCGCATGATATTTCAAACATACTAGGAACAGAACAGAAGGAATTGGTTTGAGAGAGGTTTGGTCACTTCAGGCGGCTACGTTTCTCGCCATCATCTTCTGGCCCATGAACATGAGCAGAACCCCGACGATCAGTATCCCGACGAACGCGCCTCCAACGCCGACGCTCGAGTCTTGCAGGGCACTATTGATTGGGTTCCAGAGCATGATGAGCACGAGCGCAATTATTCCGAACAGGAATATCGACAGCGACATCCCAGGGAGCATGCGCGGAAGCTTCCTTCCGCCGCCAAGGGCCTTCTTGAGCAGCATGAACACGAGCAGGCCGGCGACGATGATGACAGCGGGAATCGCAACGAACATTCCCAGGTTGTCCTTAATCGGCGGGACCCAAGACCAATACCAGTCGATCATGAATGCGACCTGAGAACCCAGGATGCCGAGTATGATCAGTGCGACCCCGATGACCCTGAGATCCGTGATGTTCGTGGGGGCTTCCATCTCCGCGAGGGCCCTCTCCTCCGCAGTAGCCTCCGGGGCCTCCTCGACCTCAGCCGCTCTCGCGGGCCTGGACTTGACGGGGACTTGCTTCTCCTCGACCTCGATGACCTCCTCGACCTCCTCTTCCTCGAACTCGGCGCCGCAGTACGGGCACGAGGCGACGTCGATGCTGACCGACTTGCCACAGATGGGGCACTCAGCGGTCTCCTCCTTCTCGACGGCTCTTTCCGCGGGTGCGGCCTCTTCCTCCAATTCCTCCTCTTCGAACTCCGCACCACAGTGAGGACACGAGGTGACATCCAGGCCGACGGGCTTGCCGCACACCGGACACGTGACTTCTTCCTCTTCCTCCTCGACGACATTCTTCTTCTTGGCCATCTCAGCACCTACCCAAATGCACAGCGGAAATCGCGACAATTCAGGACTTGGGATTGAACATTGGATTGGCTCTTTAAAAACATTGCTACTGAGCATGGCTGAATGCCGGGCTCCAGCAGCGAAAAGACCATCAAGCCAGGCGCACGAAAAATCATACTGACTCGCGCAATGAACACTCCACAAACACATATACCCCTGAATTGTTTCTACCGACGGATGACTAAGCCCTTGGAGTCAGAACCTGGCTCACTGGACAGGTTCATCAACTTCCTCGAGACGGACAACGGCCAGAGGGTCGGCATATCCGTGTTCTCAGTCGTCGCGACCCTAGTCCTGTTGGCGTTCCCCGGAGGCATGCTTGCCTATGTTTTCGGAATCCCGTTCATGTTCTTCATCCCGGGCTTCGCAGTAGTCAGGCTCTTCTTCTGGAAAGAAACAAGCCCAGAGGCAAGATTCGTGCTCAGCATGGGCATCAGCATACTGGTCGTTATCTTGCTCGGCCTTCTGCTCGTGCTCACACCGATAGGCCTGGACTCGAACACGACGAGGGCTTCGCTGGTCGTGTTCGCCCTGGCCGCCGTTGCGATCGAGACCTTCTGGCTCAATGCCGACAGAGGAGAAGCGAAGAAGCAAGTACCCACGAGGGTTTCGAAGCCTGAGCGCGTCGACAAGGTAGTTGTGGCGATGCTCGCCACCGCGCTCGTCGTCTCAGCGATCTCGCTCGGGTTGATCGTTACTGCGAAGTATCCGTCGAGAACTTACTTCGCGGTGACGGACGAAGATGGCCAAGTCATAACGAATGCGACCTGGACGGAGGGGACCAATCTCACGCTATTAGTCCACATGAAGAACGGGGAGAATGGCCCAAGGAACTTCACGATGCTCGCCTATGGCGTTAGCTCAGGCTTCTACACCACCCAAACCTTCAACCGTGTCCTTCAGAAGAACGAGGTGTGGAATCAAACTGTTTCTTTCAACCTGACCCAGGCAGGATATTCGCGACTGGACTTCGACCTGTACATCCAGGACGGGCAGGAGCCTCCTTATCACTACGGGAACCTGCACATCTGGATCAGAGTCTTAGCGCCTTGACGTCAGTCATCCCTCAGGGCATCGCTCCGGGGCTGCTCGGCAACCTCCTCCTCAAGTCCTTTGATCGATCGGATCGCGGTCTCGCGGACAGCGACAGTCGTTGATGCGAGCGCGCTCACGACGCTTATTGCCACTGTCCCAAGCAGGACCAACACCAGGAGTCCTGTATTGAAATCGAGCGCGAACTCGTGCCCGAAAAGGAAAAACAGGCCGGAACGCGAAAGCTGGTCCGCAACGATGATGCCGAGAGCGATCCCTATCGCTGCGCCCGCAAGCGCGTTCTCCAGAGCCTGTGGGAAGACCAAGTTCCTTACGGCTGATTTTGACGCCCCGATAGTCTTGAGGACTCCGAGCCGCCTTCGGCTCTCTCGAATCTCCTTGGAGAATACCGAGGTCACGGCAAGAAGTGCAAGCAGGGCAGAAATTGTGCCCACAGCGAAGAGCGCCACCGCGACATTGCCCTGTGATATCTTCGCGGCCTGGTAGATTGGTATCGAGGCTGACGCAGACAGAGAGCTCGAGCTGCTGAACCTGATCACGAACTGGACGAGGTCGGGGTTTTCGGCGAACCACGGCTCGACCACCAACTGCCTGGCGAATGGGCCGACCTGCAGAGTCCTAGTGCCAGTGTCGAGGTCGACCAGTGTGAAGTCGAATGTCTCAGACGAAATGCCGGAAAGGTTGACGGTCCTTGTGATAATCTGGAGATTGTCGACATACACGACCACATCGAACGAACCGGCCTCAGTTCCGTCGTTCTCCACGGTGACGACGCCAGTCACGGCCTCAGAGGACTTGATTGTCGTCGGCGAAATCGAAAAGGATGCTATCACCGGGACAAATGCGTGCGGGAACTGAGAAGGATTCACGACGCGTGCAGAGGTTGCGCCCTCTGAGAATCCGGAGAGAGTCGCAGTGATCCCAAAGTCACCCGTGGCGTTCGCTGTGAACATCGCCTTTCCTTCGCTGTCTGCGGTTACAGTCTGGAAATTGAACCTTACGATTGATTGAGAGGCTGGCTGTCCGGTGTATTCCGTGACTGTGACATTGAATGTCTGTCCAAGCATGACGCGCGAAGGAGCCGCGACATCGAGATACGGCTCGACGACAGAGTAGTTGGCCCAGAGCTTGACAGGGAGCTCGCCTGACACAGTCACTTGGATGCTGTGCGATCCGACTGCTTCAGAAACGAAGGCGTGATGGACCGTCTCTGATGCAGAGGCGTTCAGCTCAACGGCCACTTCGGCAAGCACCTGGCCCTGCTCAGTGTATGTGATTGTTGCCCTTCCTGTTTCGGAGCCCCAGTTCCGAACGCCGACGCTGACGGTCAAAGGCTCCCCCTTGCCGACTTGAGCCTTCGACGTCTGTAGGTCGAACAAAGCAAACCTCGCAGCGTGGGGCGACAAGAGGTCCGAGAGCCATTCAGGCTGAGAGGTCGAGACTCTGATGACCGATACTTCTCCCTCGGGCATGCCTGCGAGGAATCTCGCTGCGCCGAGCGTGATCAGAAGCTCGTCGTCAAGTGGAGAGCTGCTCTCGAACGAGCCGACGATTCTTAGGAAGTGAATCTTGGAGCTGTAGCTGCCGACCACGGGTATCGTGTAAGGAAGATGTACCCCGAGACGCCCCAGCAAGCGCTCGCCAACGAGAGCACTGTCGATGGCGCCTGGGTCTCCTCCGGCAGCCAATTCGAATTTGGAGAAGGCAGGCCCGGTCTTGTTCAGTCTCTCCAAGTCGACGCCTCTCAGCACGAATGAATGGCCGTTCCATGAAGAGAACGCAAATATCTCGGGGCTGACACCAGTGATGTTCTCCATCGCTTCGAGAGACGGCAGCATATCCATGCTGACGTGGCTTGAGAATATCGTCGGGGCGTTCGCCTCGGAGATGACGAAACCCTCTCCCGCCGCGAAGGACGCGGGGGCGGACTGCAGGCCGGATAGAACTGAGGTGGTCGCTGTGAAAATCATGATGGAGAGAGCGATCACCACTATCACTCTCGGCCGGATCAGGATAATGGCGTCACCTCCCTGAGGTCCTCGACAGGTGAGGAGAATGTCATCCTCACCGTGGGAATGAGCGCGCCAGCAACTCCCGCGCCCACGGTCACGAGGAACGAGAGGAAAAGAAGGGACTCGCTCGCCTTGATGAAGAACACCGAGGTGAACATGGAAGACGCCATGGTCGAGATCCCGTAGGACAGGACTATGCCGAGCGCCAGTCCTAGCAGACCTCCCCACGCGCTTATGATAAGAGCGCTGGCTAGGAGGTAGAACATGATCCGCCATCTCCCCGCGCCCACGGTTTTGATGATGCCGATGTCGTGCCTCCGGTCAGCGGTCTCAGTCCCTATGAAGCTGAATGCCAGGACTGCTATGACGAAGGCCGACGGGATCAGAGCCCAGTTGGCGTCGTCTTCAATCTCTTTCACCCCTGAGTCGAGGAACTCGATGATGCCGACAAGTGCCTGAAGAGAGAACCCTGTGGATTCCAGGTAAGCTGTTCCGGCTGGCGTGAGGTCCTTGGCGACGATGAAATTGAATCCACCAGGATGTTGTGTGAGATTATCAAGAAGCTCGAGGCTGCCAAACGCCCAGCTAGACGGGAATATGGATGAAGAGAAGACCCCGGTCACCGTCGCGTTCACAACGCCCTGGGCCTCGAGGACGATCTGACCCGAAAGTGGACAATCCTGACCCTTCAGTACTTCGCTCCCAGAAGCGAAATGCTTCTCTGGAAGAACGAGGCGCTCGTCGTCGATCGCGAACATGCCCGCCAAGGTTCCATCAGGCACGGTGTGAGCTTCGGCGAAGACGCCAAATGCGGACCGATCAGCGATCTCGATGACGGAGGACTCAGTGAAGAACTCAAGACCTGAAGGGCCGGACTTCGTGGCGAGATAGTAGTCCGACGTGAAGTTGTTCTGCAAAGCATCCATCGAGGTCCTCAGGCCGCCGACAATGGAGAAGCTTGCGACTATGAACATGGTGCACAGTGCAATGCCCAGGCTGGTAGACCTCGCGCGCGACCCGAATCTGAACAGTGGGAGAGAACGCATCTGTGACCGCCGGAAAATGGCGTGCCACACGATATATAGGTTCGCTGACTAGCTCAGTCAGCTGACTGAATCGGCGACGAGGGAAACGAGCTCAGCGATTTCCATATCGACCCCCGCGACCTTGACCCCTCCAGTGAGGTTCGTCACGCAGAACGGACACGATGACACGAGCATCTCGGCGCCGATGTCATAGGCTTCCCTGACCCTGATCGATGCGATGTATTCTGCGCGGTCGTTGAACTGGATCTTGTAGCCCCCACCAGCGCCACAGCACTGCGAGTTGTACCTGTTGTGCGGGAGCTCGAGGAAGGTCGAGCTCGGGAATGCCTTGAGGATCCTTCTGGGCTCCTCGAAGATCCCGTGATGGCGGCCAATATGGCACGGGTCGTGGTAGGTGATCTTCTTGGGCAATGGCTTCTTCAATACCAGCTCCTTGTCTGCAATGAGCTTGTCGATGAACTGAGTCAAGTGGAAGAGCTTGAAATCCAGCTTTCCAGCATATATCGGATAGTTGTGCTTCAGCGTCATGAAGCAGCCCGCACACGCCGTGACGACCGTGCTGACATTCCTCTTCTCGAACTCTCTGAGGTTGTGCTTCACGAGACCGTCCTTCTCGTCGGTGACGATGTCAGTCTGTCCCGTCCGAATCAGGGGAGAACCGCAACACCATTCGTCCCTTCCCAGGACATCGTACTCGATGCCTGCAGCGTCAAGCACTCGAGTGGCATCCTGTGCAATCTTCTGTTGGCGGTAACTGGCCGTGCAGCCCGCGAAATATAGAACATCCGGATTCTTGGACCGCTTCGCAGTTCTTGGGATCCAGTTCTCCCTGTTCTCGTGCGGCTCGTCGTATGGGTTGTGCTTCGAAATCACTCGCGTCCTCAGCGCCTTATGTCTGTCCAATGGACCGACGCCGTTCTTAACGAACCACTCCTTGACCTGCTCCCACCGGTCGTTGAACTTGATGCCCGCATGACAGACGTGTTCGCAATAGCCACACGCGGTGCAGTTGTAGACCCTCTCGACGAACTCAGGCGTGATCTTCGCGCCGCGCCTTGTCAGCCGGTCAAATGTGCCCGGGTGAGCGTACCTCTTCATATGGTACATCTTGCCCCGCACGCGCCAGGACTCGAAGCCCCGATCGGGGTTGAGCTGGATGGGGCAAACGAAGTTGCAGTATCCGCACTGAAGGCAAGCGTGTATGTCCCGTTCGACTTCGGCAGGAAGACGAGGTTCCGGCATTCAATCTCCTCGGTCTGACTGACATCCACATACTGAGGAAATATAATTGTTATGCCGATTGAATCGGCCCCGCAGGAAAGATTCATCTAGGACATCTCCGTTTGCCAGGAACAAGGGCATTGTTTTCGCGTTTCCAGCCTCCCAATCCAGGAAACGGGACAGAGGCGGCTGGAATTGTGTTGTCGAGCGGACTGACGGAGAAGGCGAGGGAGTGGAAGGATCTCGTTCGTCCGTATCTCAGCGAGCACAGAAACAGTGCGCACAGGTTCTCGCCGAAGGAGTCCGCGCTGCTCGTCATCGACATGCAACGGTATTTCCTCGACAGTGACTCGCACGCCCACATCCCTTCATCAAGGGCAATTGTCGGGAACGTCCAGAATCTAGTCGCCGAGTATCGCAGAAAATCCTCTCCAATCGTCTTCACTAGGCACGCACTGCTCCCAGAAGAGAATCCGGGAGCAATGGGCAGATGGTGGGCGGACAACATCCGGGAAGGCGACCCGCTGTCGCAGATTGCCCCCGAGCTGGAGCCGCTGCACGGCGAGACAGTGCTGCGCAAGTCGAAATACAGCGCTTTCGCAGGGACCGACCTCGAGGAAAGGCTGTTGCGGCACGGCGTGAGCCAGATTCTGATCACTGGCGTGATGACTCATCTGTGCTGCGAGACCACAGCCCGAGACGCGTTCATGCGCGACTTCGATGTCTTCATTGTCATCGATGGAACTGCATCGAAGACGGAGGATCTTCACGTCGCCGCGCTGATGACCCTCGCGGATGGCTTCGCGATTCCCGTGACGACAGAGGAGGTGCTCCGATGGATGAGATGAGGAATGCGGCGATCATCGGTGCAGGCCCTGCGGGGATGGCAGCTGCGATATACCTTCAGCGCGCTGGCCTGGCCCCTGTGGTCCTTGAGAAGGAGGCACTGGGAGGTCTGCTCAGGAACGCAAACCTTGTGGAGAACTATCCTGGGTTCGCGGGCGGTATACGAGGCGAAGAGCTTGTTGCGCGGTTCGCACAACAGGTGGGGAGTCTTAGCATCGAAGTGAGGAAGGAAGCAGTGAAGACTGTGAAGTTGGCAGGCGGCGCCTTCCGGATCGAGACCGATGTCCGTGAGGATTCGTCTCGAGCGGTGATTGTCGCCTCAGGAACCCGACCGAGAATCCCGGAGATCCCAGGGATCAGACATCTTAGCGGAAAAAAGGTGTTTTTCGAAGTGGTTTCAATGCATTTTGACGAAAATGAAGACTATCACATAATCGTCCTCGGAGGGGGTGACGCCGCGTTCGACTACGCCCTCAATCTCACCGGGCGCGGACACAGGGTCACCATCGTTTCGCGTTCCAAACCACGATGCCTGCCCCTGCTTCGTGAGAGGGCGGCCGAGAATGGGATAGTCGTCAGACAAGGAGTCGTGGTCGAGCAATTGGAGGAGACCGCGAAGGGGGTCGCCGCGAGATGCCGCACAGGGGCAAGGCGTGAGAAAATCTATGGAGATGCGGTTATTATCGCGCATGGACGAGCGCCTGAGCTCGAGATGCTGGACCGCTCGCTGCTCCGACGCGTCAGGAATCCTGAGAATCCTCCTGGGACGAGCGTGCCGGGGCTCTACCTAGCCGGAGACGTTGTCCGAGGAAAGCATCGCCAGACGGGCATCGCCGTGGGCGACGGTATCATGGCTGCAATGCTCCTGGAGCGATACGTTATGGACACGAGGCGAAGGATATGAAAGTCGTCGCGGAATACGGCAACGAGGAAATCGCAAAGGTTTACGTGGCGCGCATGCGCGACGAAGAGGTTGGCTCCTCGGACGACCTCCTTGTTGAATTTGTAGAATCCGTCCAGCCCCCGCTTCCGCGTGAGAAGAAGTGGGTCCTGATCGTTTCGTCGATGTTCGGCTGCCCGATCAAGTGCAAGATGTGCGACGCCGGAGGAGGCTTCCGCGGGCGGCTCACATCGGACGAGATTTTGGCTCAGATCGATCACATGGTCCGCAAGAGGTTTCCTGAGGGCGAGATTCCGATCCCGAAATTCAAGATCCAGTTCGCAAGGATGGGCGAACCGACACTCAACCATGCGGTCCTGGATGCGATGAGACAACTTCCCGAGATGTACGATGCTCCCGGATTGCAGGTTTCGCTCTCCACCGTCGCCCCGAGCACACCAGTAGCGCAGGCCTTTTTCGAGAGGCTAGTTGCACTGAAGGACAGATACTACCCCAACGGAAGGTTCCAGCTGCAGTTCTCCATTCATACAACAGACCCATCGAAGCGCGACGAACTGATCCCTGTTAAGAAGTGGTCGATGCAGAAAATCGCGGAATACGGCAGAGCCTTTGCCAGACTGGATGACGGAGACAAGAAGATCACTCTGAACTTCGCCCCAGCAGTGGGGTACCCCATCGACCCAGCAGTCGTACGGGAGCATTTCGAGCCATCGAGATTCCTCATAAAGCTCACGCCTCTGAACCCAACTGTCAGCTCGGTCGAGGAGTCTCTCGCTTCCGCCATCAATCCGCACGATGCGAGTTCTTCTGAAGAACTCGTCGAAGGATTCAGGCGTGAGGGCTTCGACGTGATACTCAGCATCGGGGAGCTGGAGGAGAACAGGATCGGCAGCAACTGCGGGCAGTATATCCAGCGTGCACTCCGGTCGAACAACAAACCCAGGAGCAGCTACGCACTGGAACAGTACAGCCTGAACTCGGGCCCCGCGTAGGTGTAGTGCCTGGTTCTGCGCCACCTTGGTCCCTCAACCTCTCAGAAGCATGAATCCGCGGTAGTCCAAGTTATGCTCGAGAAATTCTGGCCAGTCCCATTTCTTGGAGGACACGAGCATCTTCACCTGCTGAGTGAGGTCTATCTGGCCTGTTATGATCAGTCCAGCGCTCGATGCAAGTGCTGAGAACTCGCCCACGGTCACCGTTCCTCCGATGCACTGCTCCCAAGACTCATCGCCACAAGCATTGGTCGTCCTGAAGGCGTCCGAGATAGCTATCCTGGCACCTGGCTTGCAGATACGGGCGATCTCGCGCAGCGCTGTGACCTTATCCGGCAACAGGTTGATAGTCGCCTGGCTCAGGACGACATCCACCGACCTGTTCGATATCGGAACGCGCTCCAGATCCGCTCTCACCAGCTCGATATCCATGCCCTTGAATCTCGAATGCTTCGATATCCTGCGGGCAACGCAAAGGCCGGGCGAGGAGAAGTCGACACCTATCATGACCTTGGGCGGGCAGAGCTCCATCGCTCTGAACGCGAGGCTGCCGGTGCCTATCCCGAGATCCACAACGACCTTGTCGGTCAGGGGGTGGACCATGCAGAGCAACGGATCGGCAACCATGGAGAGCGACTTCCTTCTGTCGGAAGCAGCCTTCTCGTCCTGGTCCTTCCACTGGTCGTCGTACTTCGCCCTGGTCTTCTCCTTGAGAGATGTCAGGCTCGAGCACGAGCACGCAGGTTTCTTCTCCAATCCGATTCCCTCTGATCCGGATATGACAACGCGAACAACGGATTTGTAGTTACTTTAAACTACCCCTCAACGGTTGCACTACTGCAGTATTCTAGAAGTGAAAAGGGGACAGGGCTTTTCATGGATAAGCTTGATAGAATCACGGTACGCAGGATGGTCACTCCGTCGCTCTACTTACAGGGCAAAGGAGCCATCTACTACCTCGGCCAGAAGGCCTTCATTTTCGGGGACAAGGCGTACGTTGTCGGCGGGTCGACTGCGCTTGCTGTTGCGGGCGATAGAATCAAGAAATCCCTCGTATCAAGCGGCATCGAGGTCGTGGGCTGGACGGACTCGGTCAAGGACTGCACTCATGCAACGATTAACAAACTGGCGGAAGGGGGTAGACATAGCAAGGCGCACTTCGTCATAGGCGTCGGAGGCGGAAGGGCGATCGACACCGCGAAGGCCGTCGCGTGGAAGATGAAGGTCCCCGCGATGTCCGTGGGGACGCAGTGCGCGACGAATGCGGACGCGAGTGCTGAGTCTGTCGTCTACACGGAAGACCACAAGTTCCTCGAAGTGATGGAACTCCCGAGGAATCCGGTCCTGGTGATTGAGGATACGGAGATAATCACGAAAGCTCCTGTCAAGCTGATGGTCTGGGGCATGGGCGATGCCCTGTCGACGAAGTTCGAGGCCGAGGCTTACGCGAAGGCGAGGGAGAGGAAGAGAGACGGAGAGATCCCCACGACCGCTGCGCTGGCTCTCGCCGATGCATGCTACCGCAGCTTGATGGAACACGGCTTGAAGGCAGTGACCGACCTTAAGAACGGCATCCACTCACACGAGGTCGATGAGGTGATCGAGGCCGTCAAGCTCTCATCGGCAATGGCGATCGAGAACACTGGGTGTACCCTCGCACATGCGTTCCACAACGGCCTCACAAGGACCGGACAGATCAAGGGAGAGCACGGAGAGATCGTTGCATATGCCACGATTGTCCAGGCCGTCTTTGAGAACAGACCGAAAGACGAGGTGAGACAGCTTGTCTTATGGTGCGAAAAGGTCGGACTTCCGACGAAGCTGAGATACTTCGGAGAGCCGACGAAACCAGCTCTGAAGATGGCCGCGGAGTACGCTGCCGAGAAGGACCCGAACAGCAAGAACATGCCAGAGAAGATGAAGCCTGCCAATGTCCTTGAGGCCATCGAGAAGGTAGAACGAGGGACATTCTGAACAAGATCAGACGGTAGAAGGCTCTGCGTGCCAGAAGGGTCTCTTCAGGGCGCTCACCCTGTGCCTGGCGATGACCATGGCTGCCGTGAAGATTCCGGCGAAATCGAATATGAGATCGCCCGCCGTGTCAACACCAGGGTGGAAGTTGGACCATCCGAAGATGGCATCTGTGAAGAACTCGGTGAACTCGAAGAGGAACGAGATGATGACCATCGTTATGATTGCCAGAAGGAACTTTCTCCTACCATTCGTCCTCGGCGGACCCGAAGGACTCACAGTCCAGCAGATGAACGACCAGAGGAAAATGGTGAGTGCGAGACCGCCAAGGTAGTGGGCCACGTTGTCGTACCAATTGAGGTCCGATGGGCTGTAACCGAAGTATCCGGGCATGCCTGCGTCGATCAACACCATGAAGAACAGGAGGACGACCGCGCCGCCCGTGATGATTGCCTTGCGCTTGATCTCGATCGCGACAAGCGGGATCATGATGACGAAGGAGAACGCATACGTCCAGCTGGACCAGGTCCATCCGCCACGCTCCATCGACATCAGGAACAACGTCACGAGAATCACGAGAACGGAAACGGAGGCGAACGGAAATGCGAGCCATCGGATGTTCGATTTCGGCAGATCGCAATGAGGGTAGATGGCGGGCCCCGACACTTCCCCCGAACCGTTGGGTCCCATCCTTCGCGAATATCGCGCCACATCAGTTTCGGCATTCATCATTCGCACGCGCCAACGACTTAACGAAGAAGAGGTTACGCTTCACGCCTATTATAGGGTTTACCCCGCAGGCGCCCTCACCTGGCGACCTGCCGCTCGTACTCCTTGACCAGGGCGTTCCCCTTCTTCAGCACGTCCGCGGGCAACGGCTCAACCCTGTGCTCCCTCAGGATCTGCTTCGCGATCTCCCTGGTCTCCTTCGTCATCGAAGTAGAGAGCGTCGCCTGCCAATGTCTCTTGCTCAGGTCGCGCGGGAGCATCTCTCCCCTGAAGTTCTTGATCGTATGCGAGTGCTTCAGGAACGTGCCAGCGTGGCCGACCGCTTCGACTACATCGAGGGCGATCGTCTCCTTGCTCACGAGGAACTTGTGCATGTAGTTCCTGAGGTCCTCCCAGATGTAAGAATCGAGCACAACCTGCTCGAGGCCGGCACCCTTCGCGTGGTCGAGGCTGCCGGCACCGGACATCATGTCGGAGCCTGAGAAAGTGTTCAGCAGGACGCCGAAGGCCTCGCTGATGGAGGATTGAATGCCAGGCTCGATGGTCTCGAAGCCCCAGCTGGCTGTGTGCCGGGGCAGGCCGTAGCGAGAGGCCATCTGGGCCGCACCAGCGGAGATCAGCGGAAGATGGTAGGCGTTGTAGTCCATGACGCCTGTCTTCATGTCCATTGGAGCCGATTCGGAGCTGTAGACAAAGGGCGCTCCGGGGGATGCCGTTTGCGATATCACCAGGCTCGCCAGGTTCTCAGCGTTGATGTTCTCGAGAGTCCCTGCCATCGTGACGGGGGACGACAGGCCCGATATGGACATCGACATGGATATGATGGGGACTCCGGCCTTCGCGAACTCCGCCTGCGCCTCGATCTCGGCCTTCTCGAAACAGAGCGGAGCGATGGAGCAGCTGACGACGGAGAAGATCGGCTTCTTCTTCAACTGGTCCGCGCCTCCCACGACGAGAGAGGCCAGTTCTACCTGTTTCTTTGCGTCCGTCGCCCCGTGAGTTGCCGGGATGACATGGATGTGCTTTGTGTTGTTCTGCAGGACGGTCCAGAGAGAGTTGAGGGCGAGCGCCTCCTGAAGGACATCGTGCGCCGTGACCGTGGTCCAGCAGATGTCCACGCCATTCATCGCGTCAGCGACGCGTGAGAAGCTAGCGAGATCCTTGTTCGTCGTCGGTCTCGGCCTCCCGGTCTCGAGGTCGTGCGTGTAGACCGCGAGCCCGGTCGTTGCCATGAGCGGGTACGTCTCGACCGGGATCTCCTTATCGTGTTTCGGATCCCTTGCGCCGAGCTTGATCCTCTTCGGAGCCTTCTTGACGGCCTCCATGACCATGCTCTCGGGGAGCTTCGCAACTTGCCTCTTGAGATCCACCGTAGCGCCTGCGCGCTCCAGCATCTTGAGGACTGATTCGCTCTTCACCATAACGCCGATCCTCTCAAGGCATCTGAGGCTCTGTTCGTGCACTAGCTCTTCCTCGTCCTTGTCGAAGAACTTCAAACGCGCAACCGCCATCTGAGACTCCTCCCGCTTTATCTAAGCGAACTGGGGATGGAAAGCATGTCTAAAATGGTTGTGGTAGAGAACTATGAAAGAATGAGGAGAAAAGGAGTTTGGATCGACGACTAAGTGTGCGCTTCCAGCCTCTTGCCCACCGCATCCCAGTTCACGATGTTCCAGAAGGCATCCACGAACTTCGCGCGGTCGTTCTTGTAGTCGATGTAGTACGCGTGCTCGAAGACATCCACGACCATTAGGATCGTGTAGGTCGGCATCACGTTCACGTTGTGCTTCTCAATCTGCATAATGTACGGCCTGCTGGTCTGAGCTCCTAGAGCCAATGCAGCCCAGCCCGAGCCCTCTACGCTGTTCGCAGCAGTTGTGAACTCCTTCTTGAACCGGTCGAGAGTGCCGAACTCCTTCACCAGCCAGTCAGCGAGCTTTCCGCCAGGCTTGTCCCCGCCCTTGCCCTTCGGAGCGAGGTTGCCCCAGAACAACGTGTGCAGGACGTGGCCACCGATGTTCCATGACAGCTCTTTCAGCGTCGATTTCACATCGTAGTCCGCGCCGTCCGCCCTGGCCTTGTCGATCTTGGCAAGAATGTTGTTCGCGCCGTTGACATAGCCCTGGTGGTGCTTCTCGTAGTGTATCTTCAGCTGTTCCTCAGATATGTACGGCTTGAGATCCGCGAATCCATACGCCAACTTCGGAAGACTGAAAGTCTTTACTTCCTCCACGTTTTCCCTCCGTGTGTCGCCAAAGACATGCTGCGGCCTTATGTAGATTTTGACGTACTGCGGGACGACAGGAGTGGAAAGCCACCATTCTATTGCCTAGCTAAAATCAGGTCCCCTCCAGGCCTGCTGGTTGGGAAGGGAAATCAAAATGGTGAGGAACGCGCCGGCTCCTCGTACAGGAGTCTTATCTGTGAGCGCTCAGAACTTCTTGAACGTGCTCTTCTTCGCGTTGCAGATTGGACACACATCAGGCGCGGAGCCCTCCATCGTGTAGCCGCAGACGGGACAGATGTAGATGTCTCCGGCCTCAGCGTCCTTTCCGGCTTCGACCGCCGCCTTCGCCTTCTCGTACATCTTCTCGTGGATCTTCTCCGTCTCCAGAGCCCAGTATGTGGACCTCACGGCGCCCTTCTCGTCCTGGATCTCGGCGACGGCCTTGAAGGCGGGATACATCTCGTTTATCTCGTAGTGCTCGCCCTCGATGCAGTTCTGCAGGTTGTCCTTGGAGGCCTTGATGTTCGCGAGTGTCCTCCAGTGGTTCGTGGCGTGGACCTTCTCCGCTGCCGCGATGGCCTTGAAGAGCCTCGCGACCTGGGGCTTCCCCTCGGTCTCGGCCTTCTCAGCGTAGATCATGTACTTCATGTGAGCCATGCTCTCTCCGGCAAACGCATCGTGCAGATTCTTGTCTGTCATTGTGCGCATTCTATCTCCTCTCTTGGAAAACTCCAGATGTTGCAAAGTGGCGGACTGATAAAGAGTTTTTGCCGATGTGCTCTGAAAAGGCATCCTTTCATAATCCTCGAGAGCTTTCGTCCCTTGACCATGGACCCGCTGATGCACATTCTGCTTCCAGTGCTGTTCCTCCTCGCGTTGAGGATTGATGCGAAGAAGGTGTTACTGCTAGCGCCCCTGACGATCCTGCCCGACTTCGATGCGGCCTTCAATCTACACAGGGCGGTGTTCCACAGCTTCATACCAGTCGTCATCCTGCCAGTCGGCCTGATACTCTACTCCAAGATGAAGAGGCCCGAGTGGATGCTGAGTTCGCTCCTGGTGCTGTTCTACCTATCATCGCACGTCGTGCTGGATCTCGGTGGGATCGCGTTCGCCTGGCCTTTCACGACGGACATGTTCTACTTCGACCCCGAGGTCACGTTCAACATGCAGGGCGGGATCAACTTCGTGTTCCACCTGCACTACGGCGTCAAACCGTATGTCGAGATGACCACGACCGACTTCCTGTCAGAGACGGGCTTCGCGATGATCTTCTTGGCCGTGCTCGTCGCGGTCATCTTCAGAAAGGAGGCGAAGAACACCCTCGCCCGGGCTTGGCTGATCCTGAAGGGCTTTCTCTCCCGACTTCGAACCTAGAATCAGTACGCGTCTGCCGAAGCTCACGACGACGACCCTGAGGCACCAGGGACGAATGGTGGCTTTCGACCAGCTTGTTGGTTCGAACGCCTTCTTTCGGCTTTATTTATATCTTGTCTTGCTTTCGCAGAAATCAGATTCTCAGATAATGCTGGATGAACCCTCTTTTTTCGAGCCAGCAACATTCTCAAATTCGAGAACGAAGTCTTCTGGCTATTTATACTCAGGGGGACCGTAGTTTCTTCCAGCACGTCTCAGAAGAAGGTATCGACCTCATGCCTCTCGATCATGCGCACGGGTTAGATCGGCCTCCAGCATCTGCTGTCACGCTCAAAAGGTTGCTTGCTGTGACAGTGTGCGTCATTCTCGTTTCCTCCCCCCTCGTCGCCCTCATCCCAGCCGCGATTGCAGATCCCTTTCCCGGCACCAACCCCGACATGACAAGGACGCTCAGTTGGAACTTCAGCAACCCTGCCAACTACTTGACAAGCAACGCTCTCGTTTCTGGCGGGTGCGGAAAGCTCCAGTACAATAACGAGACCGTTCTGGAGAACACTCAGGCGGCTTACGCGCAGGGGGTGAGATGGGACAATGTGGACATAAGCACGGTCCGAGATTCTGTGATTCTCAACCAGAGCACCCGGACGGTGTATTCAGTCACGATTCAGCCTGGGTTTGGCACTGGCATGGACACCTACCTGCGACAGGACCAGGCAAACACCAACTACGGAAATTCGCTGACAATCAATTTTGACTGCCGGAACACGAGGCAGCAGAGACCCGTTCTCGAGTTCGATCTGTCCACGATACCGGCGGACGCAGTACTCAGGAATGCCACGCTCTTCCTATCGCTGACGAACGGCAGGGGTAACAATTTCCAATTCAACATCTACGCGCTAAACACTTCGTGGGTCGAGACTCAGGCGACCTGGTCAGTCGCGTCAACTGGAAACCCGTGGACTCTGGGCGGGAGTTACAACTCTTTCAGCTTCTACCGGGGCGTGATGGATAATAGCGTTGGCTGGCACCCCATCGACATAACCAGGCTGGTGGACCTGTGGCTGGGCGGGAGCTTGCACAATTACGGCATGATACTCGTCCCTGACAACGGCGACAACACGAACTGCTTGAAGAATTTCGTCAGCTCAGACGAGCTGATTTTCGTAACAGAGAGGCCTAAGCTGGTCGTCAACTACACTCGCCCGAGCCCTGTAGGCACGTATGAATCGAGGGCGATCGGCCCTGGCACAAACTCGCTTTTCACGCTTGCCAGCTGGTGGAACACCACCTACTCCAGCCTAACAGATGAATTCAACGGCAGCTCGCTTTTGCCGGATTGGTCTTGGAACAACAAGCCAGTCGCGGGCGGAGCCGGCTATGACGTTGGCGTGACCCGTTCCGGCTGGCTCCATATCACGGGCGAGGGCAATCGGAACCTCAGTTCCACGGCTATCGGTGCAAACTACCTCTACGAGAATGTGACTGGCTCGTTCCGGTCGCGGACGATGGTCAACACATCATTCTCTGCCAACACGATGGGCGCGGGAATCTTACTTGTCGACGACAACATGAACTGGGCCAGCTTCTGCCTGAATGGGACAAGAGCAAACGCGACACTCATCGTACGGGTGACAGAGTTTGGCGTCACAACTACGATAGCCTCGCTCGCGTGGTCCAATGACACAGATGCTTATCTTGGCCTCGACAGAGTCAACAACACGATTTGGTTCAACTACAGCAACGACGGCGTCACATGGAATCTCTTGACCTCGTACACGCCGCCCCTTCCATTCAGCAAGAGGATGATGCTGGGCGTGTGCGTGTGTTCGGGCAATAGTCCGGCCAATCCCGTGGCAGATTTCGACTTCTTCCGTGTTTTGCCAGTCGGAAACCCTGTGAGCATGCAGGTCTCGGCAAGGCTGGGCAACTCGACATCTCTCACCGACCCATCCTGGGAGGCCTGGGGCGCACCTCTTCCGTTGAACATGAGCTCAGTGCTCGGGAGGACCGCCATGTACATCCAGTACAGAGTTGCGCTGTCGACCGTTGTGGACTGGGTCTCGCCTCAGTTCTCGGGTTTCCAGTGCCACTACGAGAGATACTCCAGTGACGGCGCGATCTTCACGCAGGACCAGGCCGTATCTCACCTGAAGAGATGGCTTACGATAACAACGACCGAGCAGCTTCTTGGCGGGACCATCGGCTACTCGTACTCGGTCGATCACGGCGTGACCTGGACTCCTATTCTTCCTGGCTCGAACAGCATAACTGACACAGCGCCATTCATGATGGTCAGGGCAGCGATTCACACGCCTGACACGCTCTCGTCCCCCAAGGTCGACAAGATCGTGGCGCAATACGCCGTTGCCCCGAGCTCCTTCTACATGGTCACTCCTGCTTCAGTTGTTGCTGGTGAGCAATTCAGTTTCACGCTCGAATCGAAGGACGAGTCGAACAACACCATCCAGCACTGGACGGGCAACGTCGACCTGCGCGCGATGGACGAGTCTGGAGCCAGCCCAGCGACTTCCGATCTCGCAATCAAGTCCGCTTGGATCAGCTTCATGGGCAGCGTCATAGTGACAAACGAGATTTACACGGTGGCGGAGACGATCCGGATCATGGCCAGCGCGGACGGCGTCTACGGTTTGAGCGAGCCGATAGTGGTCCTTTCGGCTGCACTGGCCGCGGTCAACATCACGCCTTCTGTGACGACAGTTCCGGAGTTCTCAAACCAGCATTACATGGCGATTGGTTACGACGTCTACTGGAACCCGATCCTGGACCTGATCTGTGATTGGACAGCAAGCCCTGACATAGGCACTCTCAACACTACCACGGGCACTTACGTCAATCTGGCCACCGGGGTCGGCAGACACGAGGGTTTCCTGACTGCGACGAATAGCTCGATATCTGGTGTGCTCTTGATCAGGGTCGTCCCTCCGATGTACCCGCCTGTGTTCACAAATAGCATCCCGGACCAGGTCAAGGACGAGGACTTCGGAACGTGGACTCTCAACATCTCGACCTTCGTCTCGGATGTCGAGGACAACTGGACCGAGATGAGATGGTACACCACGAACGAGTCCCTGATCAGCGTCGTGGGCGAGAACAGGACCGGCAACATGGAGATCGATCTCGCAACGAAGAAGGACCTGTGGGGAACGGATGTGCTCCAGCTTGTCGTTGTCGACTCCGACGGAATGACAGCCTCCACCACGATAACTATCATCATCAACCCGATCAACGACGCCCCGACGATAGACCGCATCTCGCCGCTCGTTGTGAAACACGATGTGGACTATGCCTATGACTTCAGGTACTATGTGCACGATGTCGACACGCCCTATGAGAATCTGAGCCTCCGGGTCGATGAGGCGAGCGCGTCGTATACCATCGTAAGATGGCTCACAATAGTTTTCAACTATCCGCTCGCACTGAACGGCACGACCCAGTATGTCATTGTGACCGTGAGTGACGGAGAGCTCTCGGCCTCGACAGTAGTCATAGTGACTGTCACTGACGATAACGTGCCCGAATCCCAGAGGCTCCCGGACCTCACCCTGAACCAGGGCGAGTCCAGGCTCGGCTATTTCGATCTGGACAAGTACTTCACAGACAAGGACGGGGACGTCCTCTACTATGCGACCGGCAATCAGCATGTGAGGGTTGTAATCCAATCCAACCACACGGTCGATTTCTACGCCCCACGGAACTGGTGGGGAGAGGAGTACGTGATCTTCATAGCGACGGACCCGCTCGGAGCGAGGGCCGAAGAGGCGATGAGCGTGACCGTCCTGCATGTCAACCAGCCCCCGACGATCTCCGGCGTGCCCGACCTGAAGGTGAGGTACGAGGCGAGGTACGATTTCGACCTCGCGCCGTATGTCTCGGACCCAGACAACCCGATCGACACGCTCTCGATAACAACTAATGACACGCACATCGCAGTGATGGGCGCGACGATATCGCTGTTCTATCCCCAATCCATGAACGGTTCGAGGATGTCTGTCATGATAACTGTGAGCGACGGCGCGTTGACTGACTCATTGACCATTCACGTCACGGTCTGCGGAGATTACCCGCCGTACGTGAGACCCCCACCGAACAGCCCACCCGACCACTCGTTCCTCGAGGACGCCGAGACGCCTTACCCTGTGCTCGCATCGCTCGAGGACTTTTTCGGGGACAACGCGGGTTCAGACGTTTTGACATTCTACGCGTTCACATCGTCACCGAACGTGATGGCGACCGCAGTCCAGATAGCTCCAGCCAGCTGGTCGATCACATTCGACGCCGACCAGGACTACAACGGCAATTCCAATCTCACGATAAGGGCGATGGACCCCGACGGCGGGATCGCCGAATGCACTATCAGCCTGAAGGTCATTCCCGTTCCCGACGCGCCCAGGCTGAAGATACTGCCGAAGAACCGCACGGTCTACGAGGGCACGCAGATTGCCATCGACCTTTCGGGGAACGTGACCGACCCGGATATCGAGGACACGCAATTCGTGTTCCAGGCGATCAGCGAGTACGTGCCCTCCTACATCAAGATGACAGGGAGCGTGCTTGTCCTCGAGTTCAAGGATTTCCTAGGCAGCGCGGAGAAATCCAGGACTTTCAACGTGACGATAAGGGTCACGGACCCGAGCGGGCTGCAGGACAGCGACGTTCTCACGATAACGGTCGTGAAGGCTCCGAAGGAGAAGGTCGCAGAGAACCCATGGCTCTATGTTGGCATTATCGCCATGGGAGGGACGACTTTCGGCCTGTTCATGGTCGCACTCAGAAGGAGGAAGAAACCGTTCGTCGTCCGGGACATGATGCTGATACACAACGACGGCTTCCTGATCAGCAGGCTGGCGCACCACGGCGAGGGCGAGATCGACCAGGACATCCTGAGCGGGATGCTCACCGCGGTCCTGAACTTCGTCGAGGACTCGATGGGCACTGGGGCGGAGTCGCTGAAGACCTTCGGGTTCAAGGAGTACAAGGTGGTCGTGAGCAGAGGGCGGAAGGTGTTCGCGGCTGTTGTGTACGAGGGCGACATGCCTGACGAGATCGACAGGCCCATGAAGGAGTTCATCGACACGGTCGAGCGGGTCTACAGGAAGAAGCTGGCGAACTGGACGGGCGACATCGAGACCGACTTCGCAGGAGTCGAGGTCCTGATACAGGCCTTCGTCAAGGAGAACAGCAGGCACCACAAGGCCGGGAGAGGCGAGGGCATCTGGAAGACGAGACTGGGCAGGCCGAATTTGAATCCCAAGAAGGTCACGGTCAACGCCATCACCCAGGAGAAAGTCGACAGGCGCGAGGCGATGACGGAGCAGGAAAAGGGCAAGTAATAGGCAGCTACCGAAGAAGGCCCACCAGAGACACTTCGCGTTCATCCTTTTCTGCTATACAGAAGAAACGGCTCGTCTTCAGCTGAAAGAGAAGTGCAGACCCTGGCCGGATTATTACTCATGCGCCTCAGGGCGCACCCTGACCAGCCAGGACTTACCTGCAATCAACCTATCCTCCCGGTTTCTAATAAGACTTTCGTGTGGAAGTAGTTTCCCGAGATCATTCCGTCCTGAATCCAACGAATTGATTGCCCAACGGTCCGCCGACATAGAACACGCTCGATTCGATGAGTGCGGACGCTATCTTGCTCGTGTCCACCTCAACCACCCGAGCAGTAACTTCTGCGCTACATCCACACGCAACCTTTATGTCTGACGCGCGAGTATGACTTGTCGCGGGTAAGTCCCGGGGGGTAGATGGTTTGCCGTTTGGCGGACCCGGCCAAAAATCCCCCTGGGGGCCGCAGCTTTCTCACCTGTGCAGTCTGCCGTACACAACGTTGCCCGTGATGAGGTTGAGGTAGGAATTGTCAGAGTGTTCTAAGCTCCGGAAGACTGCACCCGCTACGATATCCGCCACTTGGACCCCAGCTGAATTCACCGAATCCATATGGCTGACTGAGGTAGATGGGGCGAAGTAGCCACCGTGATAGCTGCCCACGACATCTAGCAGATGCTCCTCGAAATGCCTTCGCAGTGAACGTCTACCAGACCGCTTGTCAAGGACGATGTGAACTCGCTTCGCATGTGTTCGACTCATAAGCCCGGCAAGAGCGTTTGAGCAGACGCGCAGATAAAGCTCGTCCTTGTCTTCTCCCAGCTCAGCCAAGACGTTATGTTTTGCGATTCCGCTCCACGCCACTCGAGTGCTGGTTCCCGCCACGCCCCTCAGGATCAGCCTTCTCACGTGCTCTGGGCTGCTCTTGAACTTGAACTCCGGAGTCATCTTGCCGGACGAATACAGCCGGCGACGAGCCCTCTTCAGGACACGCGACAACTCCTTTGGCTCTGGGCTGGCGAGGGCAACGACGACGAAATGCCTCGAACTGGGGAGGGAGAAGCCCAAGTCTCCGCTCTCGTCAAGGAAGACATCGACATTGTCGTACAACAAGATGAGGATGTTCGAAATGTCCCTTCACGCTTCTGGCTGCATGTAGTGCTCATGGCATGGTCCAGAAAAGCGCCAATTGGCAGTCGACAGGCCCGCCGATGTAGACGACGCTTAACGAGTTCAGTTCTCGCGATATCGTCTCGTTTGAAACGACGACCACGCCGAACGGGAACTCCTGCGCTCCGTCCATGCTCCAGCAACGCTCCAGCACGAAGAAGCTCGACTTGTTCAGCGCGATCCCCTCTCTGAGGTCGTACGGCAGTCCTCTGCTCCCGTTCAAATCGAACAGCCTCGCGCCCGTCTCTTCGATGGACCGGAGCACATCTTCAGAGGTAATATCGTGCAATGTGAGCATACATGTAGTGACAACTGATTTTGCCATTGGCCCGGACTCCTGGCTGTGCGCAAACTCACTGTGTTCGTGGATGAATCGGGAGACGTGGGATTCAGCGACCGGTCTTCGAAGCATCTGACGCTAGTGGCAGTGGCGACGGAAGCGCCTCTGGTCCTGGAACGAATTCCCAAGAAGGTCCGGAGAACCCTTCTCATGAAAAGACAACGCCAGGTTCCTGAGCTGAAGTTCCATGCTTCCAGCCCGAGGGTAAGAAGAGCCTTTCTTGAAATGGTGAGCCATTCAGGAAGAGTGCGAGCGGTCAGCATCGTTGTGAAGAAGACGGCGACATCCAGGGGGCGCAGAGGAGGGCAAGCGGACTTCTACGATCAGGTGTGCGCGCAGCTGGCAATTGAGATTGCGCATCTTGGGAGGGCCGCTGGGGACTTGTCTGTGGTGTTTGACTCGCGGCCCATGACCAAGGTTACCGGTCACTCGCCCGACTCGCGGATGGTCGCTCAGATCAAGAGAGAATACGACGCGATGAGATGCATACCACCTGAAATCCGAGTGTCCAGGTTGGATTCGCGGAACTCAGGAGGGCTGCAGGTCGCGGATTTCATCGCGGGAGCGATTCAAAGGAGCCATGAACGCGGGGATGAGAGCTACCGAAGTATCATCGTCCCCCTCATGGTGCAAGAGAAGGTGCTCGTCTTCTAGTGCAGTGAGAAATGTGCAGACCCTGGTCGGATTCTTGGCCAATGCGCCTCAGGGCACATATCTACCGGCCAGGACTTACCTGCGGCGAATCAATCCACGCGCGCTCTAATAAGACTTTCGCGCGGAATCAGTCTTCCGAAATCATCTCGTCCGGAATCCTACGATTTGGTTTTCTACTGGTCCGCCGATGTAAAACACGCTCGACTCGTTGAGAGCCCCCACTATCTTGGCTGAGCCAACAAGGACAACTCCAAACGGGAACTCCTGTGCGCCGGTCGAGTTCCAGTTGGTCTCCAGGACAAAGATGGATGATGAGTTCAAATCAATCCCCTCCCTGAGGTCGTACGGAAGCCCCCTGCTCCCGTTCAGATCGAACAGTCTCGCGCCCGTCTCGGACAGCCTCTGGTCGGAGGCGTAGCTCTCGACGCCGTGCTCCGAGAACCATTGGACGGCGTCGTACTCGAACCAGTAGGTCTGGTTCTCCACGCCGAAGAGCTCTCGGCTTCTGTACGCTATGGAGAGCATGGAGGGCGTACGCCTAGGGACGACGCAGAGAGATTGCGACGCAGCTATCCCAGGGCCTCAATGAAGGCGGCAACAAGCCTGCTTGCTCGGAGTGCGCGGCGATCGCGCGCAGAGCCCCTCTCCCCCGAGAAGAAACCAGCGACGAGGAGCGCACCTGCAGACTCGGAGCCGAGGAACATCTTTCTGATGTTCTCGATTGACTCGCCCACAAGCGGGTCTCTCACGAAAGGCCTAAACGCAGATGCTACGTTGGCAGGGCCCCCCTCAATATTGTCCAGCACCGCACAGATATCGTAGGCATCCCTCTCGACCAGGCGCCCTCCCAGGGCAAGTCCCTTCATCGCGATGCACCCGACGACATCAGCCATATGTATTTCAGCTTCGGCCCTTCCGCCGTTCGGCAATCGTGCGTCGATCGATGTCCCGCACTGATGTGCAAGGGCAAGGGGCGCGCCCCGCATGATCCTGGCATTGAGATCCTGCTGGACCTTCCTGTGGCGGCCTCGACCAGTGAGTCTATCTGGGTCTGCCGCGAGAAAGTCCACCGAGATGGCATACAACCTTCCATCAACCGACGAGATCACCTGTCTGGTGAAACTGAATTGGCGCGACTCAAAAGGCTTCCATCCCATGTCTGTAATCGTTTCAACGATGGTCGCATACTCGTCCGCGCCGATTTTGTCAGGGTCGACCACGAGATCAATGTCGATCGAGCCGACATGTTCGAATTCGCTGTCGGATGCTTTGTGGTCGCGCAACAGGAAGTAGGGAACCCAACCGCCCACGAGAACCAGCGCATCTGCATAGGATCGCAGGCCTATGGAGAGCTCCAGAAGAGCGGACCGAGATGCCTCGACGATCGGACGCGAATAGCTACTTTCGACTCGCTTCATCGAACTCTCCTAGAACCCTATCTTCCGCTCTCTCAGGAACTCCGCCTGCTCTCTCCCGCGCGCAGGAAAATTGTAGAGGTCCACGTAGAGCTGGACATTGCTCACGACATTAACACCTTCGACTACCTGCAATCCCGTGAACACTCCCTCGTCATACGGTCTCACGAGGACGATGTTCCCACCCCCGTCCACGGGCTTCAGGTCCAACGCCTCGGTCCAGGCGTCCTCTTCTCCATCGAAATACAGCCAGACATCCTGGAAACGGACAAAGGGCGCGACGAATGACGCCCCCGCCATGAGGGTGAACGCATAGGACAGGTTCTTCCGCTTCGAAACTGACACCACCTTCTTCATGAGAGCCTCAGGCGTCCTCTCGAACGAGAAGTAGCTGGTAGTAGCGTTCTTGTCCATGCTCCATGACGACGCCCACGCGTCCAGGAGCTCCTTCGGCTTGACGAACACCACTCGCTTGGATGAGTCGCGCTCGACGAATCCCATGTCCTCAAGGAGCCGCACCACCCAAAACACTCCAGCGGGGCTCATCGAACATTCTCTGGCGAGATCGGTGATTCGCGCGGGCCGCTTCGGGTCGAGGAGCAGTGTGCGGCTGACGCGAGTGGCCTTGGGGGCAAACAACTGCTTCAGCCCTCGCCGTTCGGCCTCGAACGACCCTTGCGCCAAGCGATCGATTAGGACGCCCCCGAACCTGAGATAGATGTTGCCAAGGAGGTCAAAGTAACCCACGCCCGCTGCTCTGCAGAGTTGCCGGGTGGTTTCGCCGACATATCTCGCGGCGAAAACGGGATAACCGTTGCTGACCGACTGCACGGACTGGCTGAGCTGCGCGATGGCTTGCGCTGCGAAGCGAGGTTCGCCCAGGGTCTTCACTTCCACCACAAGCTTCTTTGACTGCCTTCCGAGTCGAACATCAATGAACAGGTCGGACTGAACTCCTCCTCTTGCCCTCGGCTGAACCTCAGCTTTCACGATCTCCAGACCCTCAAGCAGTCGCGGCAACTCTGAGACGAGCCGGTGGAGAGTCTCGCGTTCGTTCGATGGAGCTTTTTCGATAGTATTCATGTTTTTAACAGTTGCTAAATAACGCATATGATACTAAAATCCTTCCCTCTGACAACCGGGAGGCGGCCCAAATCATCTCGTTCTGAATCCGACGATTTGGTTCTCCATTGGTCCGCCAACGTAGAACACGCTCGACTCGTTGAGGGCCCCTGCTGTCTTGGCTGAGTCAACAAGGACAACTCCAAACGGGAATTCCTGGGCCCCGGATGTGTTCCAGTCAGTCTCGAACACATAGAAGCTCGAGCCATTCAGGGCGACGCCCTCCCGGAGATCGTACGGCAAGTCCCTAGATCCGTTCAGATCGAACAGCCTCGCCCCCGTCTCGGACAGCCTCTGGTCGGAGGCGTCCCCCTGCACGCCGTGTTCCGAGAACCATTGGACGGCATCGTACTCGAACCAGTAGGTCTGGTTCTCCACGCCGAACAGCTGTTGGCTGCTGTACGCTATGGGAAGCGTGGAGGCGCATACGATCACGAGCGACGCCCCGGCGACCATTCCGAGCCGGAGCCTCCCCTTGACGATCATCGCGAATCCCACGCCTATCAGGAGGGCGAACGCGGGCATCACGAAGTCGAACGTGCGGTAGACTATGAGCTGGGAGGTGGCGTCGCTCGAGCGAAGGAAGGCGAACAGGATCAGCGACAACGGCCCCAGGAGCATCGCGAGGAGGAGGTTCTTGGTCTGCCCGCGCTTGGAGAGCGCGAATTGAGCACCGGTCCACGCTGGCGCCACCAGGATCAGGTACGCCAGGAATGGGACGGCTATGAGCGCCGAGGGGGCTGGGATGCCTGGGAATATCGGATGCACATAGTTGTAGGTCATGAGGAGGGCGCCCGCAGCCGGCACGACGAGTCCTATCGGCACCCTGGTCATGGGGCGGTCCCTGCGACACATCCTGACGCCCACGAGGACGAGAAGGAACGCGACTGCGAGGTAAAGGTAGAGGTCAGTCGAGGGGGTAAGGAAGTCCAGGTACGGGAGGGAGATGTCGCGGTAGTAGAGGATCGCGAGTCCCCACGCGGTGATGATCGTGATGATATCGAAGTGACCGTCGCGGGTCAGAGGGAGTACGGGCTGATTAGTGATGGTCCTCTTGTTCGCCAGGTCGAATATGACGGCGAAGGTCACGATCACATAGCCCGCTATTGTGACGAGATGATGAGTGAACACGAAGAGAAGAAGGGAGGAGGTCATCAGGACGCGGTAGGATGGGAAGCGCCTCAGGGGGAAGGCGTAGAGCACGAGGCCGAGGAGGACGAAGCCCATGGTCTCCTTCCATGTGCAGCCGGAGGAGAAGACGAAGGAGCCGATGAGCGCGAGTGAGAGGGCGGAGGCGACGGAGCCTTTCATAGTGAGGGGCCAGTGCTGTCTGAAGATGAGGAAGAAGATGGAAACGGTGACGGCGCCGAGGATAGCAGCCAGGAGCTGGAAGGAGTCGACTGGATTGATCCCGAGAGTCGAACAGAAGAAGGCAGAGAGGAGCCCGAGGATGGGCATGTCGGAGACGTAGCTCTCGGCTACGTTGGTGAGAGCGGGGAAGTCGAGGTGGTGCGAGGAGAGGATGTCTTGGCTGACCCTGAGCTCGCTGAGTCCGTCGATGTTGTAGGGGAGAGGGCTCCATTGGAGGGAGAGGGAGCGCGCAAGGAAGGCGGTGAGGAGGATTGTTGGCATTGCCAAGAGAAGGAGGCGGTGATGGTTTTTGGGAGAGGGGTTGGAGGTCATGTGCAGTGAGGCGTCGTAGCCGTTTACTGGCGTAAAAAGGTTGGCGGACCGAGATTGCTTCAGAAGGACGTCGACTTGACTACTGACGAGGTCCAGATGGAAGGTTATCTTTTCATTGAGTCAGTAAGACGGTCTGGTATCATTTGCTATCCACATGGGAAAAGGTTAAAGGATGAAATGCAGATTAGATAATTCCCCGGGGGAGTCAGCCGGTCGTTTTCGACCGGCATGGAAGGAGCTTGATGCCCCTTCCTCCGAGAGAATCCTAACGAAGGTTGATTAGAGAGATGACCGAGGCACCCCAAAAGCGGCCGATGATAACGGCTGTGATCCCCGCTTACAACGAGGAGAAGACGATAGCGAAGGTCGTTGAGGGCGCGAGGAAGCATGTCGCTGAGGTTCTTGTAATCGATGACGGGAGCGAGGACGGCACCACGCTGCAAGCGATGAATGCTGGCGCCAGGGTCATTCGGATCCCCAGGAACCAGGGCAAGGGGAACGCGCTGTCCATCGGGCTGACGACCGCGGCCCTGAACGGGAGCGATGTGGTCGTCTGTCTGGATTCGGACGGTCAGCACGATCCTGATGACATCCCGAAGATCGTGAGACCGATCATTGACGGAAGGGCGGACATGGTGATCGGGTCGAGATTCCTGGATGCGCATTCGAAGGAGCTGATACCTGCATACCGGCGAATGGGTCAAGGCGTGCTGACGTATGCGACCAATCTGGGGAACCCAGTGAGGATTACCGACTCCCAGAGCGGATACAGGGCATTCAAGAAGGACGCGCTGATGTCCTTCGATTACGTCCAAACTGGCATGGGAATAGAGTCAGAGATGGTGAGGAGCGCGGTCAAGAGTGGACTGAGGATCGAGGAGGTCCCAATTACCGCTAAATACGAAGGTCTCGACACCTCCACACTGAAGCCTGGAACCCATGGAATGTCGGTTCTAGGGTCAATAATAAGGGAAATTAGATCGGAGCACCCGCTGCTGTACTTCGGAGTCAGCGGGTTCATCATGACGATCTTTGGAGTCGTTTTCGGGCTATACTCCATTGAGCAGTACATCAGCGTGAAGGCACTTCCATTCGGCCCAAGCCTACTGGCGGTGATGCTGACAGCTCTTGGGATCCTGTTCATCCTTGTCGGGCTGATACTCAACGCGATAGGCCAGATGGTTGTGGACAGGGAGAATCTCAGAACAAATGGTCGGTAATCTCTCTCCTTGAGCCAGTGAATGAGGCATGATGTTTCAAAAACGATATGAGCAGTGTCGATAATCACCAATCAACAGGTTGAGTCGGATGCAGACGCAAAAAGTGCTCGTTACGGGCGGTGCGGGGTTCATCGGAACCAATCTCGTGGAGGAATTGGAGAAGCGCGGCCACGACGTCCTAGCGATCGACCTCTACCACACGGACAGAGATCGATACATGCGTGCGGATGTTAGAAACTATAGACAGTTAAGGAAGGTTTTCGATGGTCGGAAATTCGATTACGTTTATCATCTGGCAGCTGAGTATGGCAGATGGAATGGCGAGGACTACTATGAGAACCTCTGGGCAACGAATGTGATTGGCACGAAGCATATGCTTCGGCTCCAGGAAGAGCTGAAGTTCCGAATG
This sequence comes from uncultured Thermoplasmata archaeon, assembly GCA_963705355.1. GTDB lineage: Archaea > Thermoplasmatota > Thermoplasmata > UBA10834 > UBA10834 > COMBO-56-21. The sequence continues at coordinate 1,849,011 of OY970070.1, read as the reverse complement.
GTATTCTTCTCGTCTGCGGAGGTCTACGGCGACTATGAAGGAAAGATGGTCGAGTCCGTCATGGAGACGAACCCGATTAAGGACTCATACCAGATGAACGACTATGCAATCTCGAAATGGGCCGGCGAACTGATGTGCCTCAACTCGGCAAAGATGTTCGGCACAGAGACTGTAAGAACCAGGCCCGTTAACAGCTACGGCCCACATGAGGAGTACACCCCCTACAGAGGATTCATACCTAAATTCATCTACCACGCACTCCACAAGAAGCCGTTCGTTGTCTACAAGGGCCACAAGAGGATTATCGACTACGTCGAGGACTCGTGCAGGACATGGGCCAACATTCTTGACAACTTCAAGCCTGGAGAGGTCTATAATGTCGGCGGAAGGCCGGAGTGGGAGAGGGACATCAAGGAGTATTCAGACCTTGTTCTGAAGGCGGTTGGAGTTGACGATTCCCTCGTGACCTACAAGAAGGCCGAGCCACATACGACCAAGGTAAAGCGCATGGACTTTTCGAAAGCCATCAAAGACCTGAAACACGACCCGAAAGTTCCGCCCGAAGAAGGCATCAAGAAGACCGTCGAGTGGATGCGGTGGTATTACAGACTGCGGTGATCTGGTGGAAGAGGTCAACAAGTCGTTTAAGGGGAAGACGGTTCTCGTCACAGGAGGGGCCGGGGCGATCGGTGGCAACCTTGTCAGGAAACTAGACGAGCTGGACACGAAGAAGATCGTGATACTCGATGACCTCTCCTCCTCGTACGAGTGGAACGTACCAAGAGGGCCGAAGATACAATTCATCAAAGGAGATATTCTAGACGAGGAGAAGCTGAAGTGGGCGTTCAAAGGTAGGCCCGAGATTGTCTACCATCTAGCAGCGCACTTCGCGAACCAGAACTCCGTGGACAACCCCGAGACTGACCTGATGGTCAACGGCATGGGCACTCTGAAGGTCCTCGAGCACGCGCATTTGGTCGGTGTGGAGCGGTTCGTCTATGCTTCCTCTGGATGCGGCATCTACGGTGCAGGTTGCCAGATCCCATTCCGGGAAGAGACTGTGTCGATGATGCTCTACACGCCATATCAGGTCACGAAGATGCTAGGTGAGCTGTACACGAACTACTTCCACAACCTGTACGACTTACCCATTGTAAACGCGAGGTTCTTCAACTCATACGGGCCAGGGGAGGTGCCGGGGAAGTACAGGAACGTCATCCCCAACTTCCTCTTCTGGGCGATGAATAAGAAGCCTCTTCCGATCACGGGCACTGGCGAGGAGACGAGGGATTTCACCTATGTGGGGGATATCGTAAATGGCCTGTTGGCGATGGTGCACTATGACGAAGCTGTCGGTGAGGCCATCAACCTCGGAACTGGCCGGGAGATCAGAATAAAGGACTTGGCCAAGTGGGTCAATGAGATTTCAGGGAACAAGACCAAGACGGTCTTCAAGGAGAAAAGGAACTGGGACAAGAAGAATAGGTTAGTGTCGTCGATAGAGAAGGCGAGGACGATTTTGAAGTACGAACCCAACATGGAGTTCAAGGATGGACTGAAACAGACTCACGCCTGGTTCAGGCAGAACTGGGAAGACATAAAGCGTAGTGCGGAGTTCTAGGAAAGCGCTATGCGAATACTAGTCGTCCAGGAATCGGATTGGCTGGAGAAGGGGCCGCATCAGAGCCACCATTTGATGGAAAGGCTTTCCGTAAGAGGACACGAGATCCGAGTCATTGATTTTGAGATCCAATGGAGACAGAAAGGACGCTCTTTTGGAATCTCAACGAGAACTGTGTTCGAGCATGTAAGGAAGGCGACCGACAACGGAGAAGTGACGGTAATCAGACCTCCAATCATAAGAGTCGTATTGATGGATTATTTCTCTTTACTCTTCACACACACGATAGAAATCAGACGTCAACTCGACGAATTCAAACCTGATGTGATTGTGGGGTTCGGCATCTTGAATGCGTTCATAGCAAGAAGGCTGGCAAGGGAAAGAAACATACCATTTCTGTATTATGTAATAGATGAGCTTCACAGACTAGTGCCAATTGAGTTTCTGCAGAATTTGGCAAAAACGGTTGAGAGTCTGAACATGAAAGGATCCGACAAAGTCGTTTCCATCAACGAAGGACTAAGAGACTACACGATTGCTATGGGAGCAAGAAGAACCAGGACGGAAGTCATAAGGGCTGGCGTTGACCTGGACTGCTATGACGCGGTTCCTCAGGACGTTCCACAATCGGTTAGAGCCGTGCACGGTTTCTCCGAGCGTGATGTTGTCCTTTTCTTCATGGGATGGTTGTACTCCTTCTCGGGATTGAGAGAGATCGTGGCAGAACTCTCCAAACCTCGCTGGAAGAATTCCAACATCAAATTGCTGATTGTTGGCGAGGGGGAAATATCGAATGAAGTTCGCGAAATGGTCTCCCAGAACGGCATGGAAAGCATCGTTGTGTTGGAGGGCTGGAGAGACTACTCCGATCTGCCGAGATACGTCCTGGCTTCAGACATATGCATACTTCCCGCCCTTCGCCACGACATCATGGCGAACATAGTCCCAATCAAGATGTACGAGTACATGGCTGCAGGGAGACCGGTTATTGCCACCAGACTTCCAGGCCTTGTCAGGGAATTCGGGGAGGACAACGGTGTCCTGTACGTTGACAAGCCAGAAGGAGTGTTGAAGCTAGCGGAGGAACTGGAAGAGAGCAACAGGATTCAGAGCGAAGGAATAAAGGCGAGGAAGTTCGTTGAGCCTAGCAGCTGGGATATTGTGGTGAGCGATTTTGAGGAAAAGTTGATTCACCTAATCGAGCAGATGCGTTGAGAACCATTGAGGTGTATCTTGGCGAGAAAAGCAACAGTAACAGCATTCAAGCACCAGCAGGAAACTCTCGAAGCAGACATAAGAGCCGCATTTGAGAGGTTGCAGTGGAGAGACTACATCAAGAGCGATTCGAGAGTCTTTGTCAAGCCAAATTTTACACTGCCCTTCTTCAAACCTGGAGTAACGACACACGGGAGTGTCATCGAAGCCACCCTCGCAGTACTGAAGGATCGGGCTTCTGAGGTCCTGATAGGAGAAGCAGATGGAGGCTACGGGTCCTATACTGCTGAATATGCTCTGACAAACCATGGCATACCGGACATCTGCAGACGTACCGGAACGACCATGGTCAATATTTCGCAGATGGAAAGGTCCAGAGTGACAGAAAGAATCAACGGGAAAACAATCACAGTCACTATAGGAAAGGAACTCCTCAATGCAGATGAATCCATCTCCCTCCCTGTTCTGAAGGTCCATGCAGTGACAAAGGTCTCTCTGTCAATCAAGAATCTATGGGGATGCAATCCGGACACGCTAAGGCTACTAGATCACAAGAATCTCGGGGAGAAACTCACACTGATAGCAAAATCAATACACCTGAGGTTTGCCCTAATTGATGGGATATACGGACTCAACATACACGGACCAATGGACGGAGCCCCTGTGAAAGTTGGAGTCATTATGCTAGGCGATAATCCTGTAGCGACAGATGCAACGGCCTGCAGACTAATGGGATTCGACCCGGCAAGAATCAAACACATTATGATTGCAGCAAATGAGGGCCTTGGTCCATGCAACATAGGCGACATCCATGTCCTTGAAGATCTCTCAGTCTTCCAGCAGAAGTTCCGCATAGAACCTACAATAGTGGACAGGCTTGGTGCACTTACCTTCAAGAGTAGATTGCTTTCGAAAATCGTGTTCGATTCATCCGCAACGAAACCCATCTATAGACTTACAAGACGGACACATAGGAGAAAGATTGTGAAGCCAGGAGATGAAGTCTGATTGAAAATACTCCACGTAGTGATGTTTCTTACACCACGACGAGGAGGGCCTCCACATTCCCATACGTGTTCTCACAAGAAATCGTCTAGAGGCCACACCGTTGCCATCCTGACAACAGACTCTCATTTAGGCGACGACTATGCGAGGAATATCCGAAGCAAAGGAGTTGAAGTCGTCTCCTTTCACTGTATTGCGAACGCCAGACTGTACCTTGTTTCGCCTTCGATGAAACCATGGCTGAAGAACAACATCAACGATTATGATTTGATTCATCTACATGGTCTGAGACCCCACCAGAATGAACTTGCGACGAAGTTAGCGAGAGGGACAGGGAAACCTGTCGTGCTGCAAACTCATGGCTCTGGATGCCACCTTATTTACCAGAATACTAGACATTGTACGCCCAAGTCTGAACTCCATATAGTGTATAGGAGACTCTAGAACCAACAAGGAAATCGACACCCCCTCTCAAGAGCATTATTCGTTTGGAGTATGTAATCATACTCCTCTATCTGAAACGTTCAATGCCAAATGCTAGAGTCCTGGAAAGCAGAATGTTCCAAATCGAAAACGATGATTGAACCTGCCTGCAGCTCTGCAAATGATTGCGGCTTCAATGCACGACAGACTGCAACTTCTGAATAGGATGATGCTATTGTTTTGCATGAACGGAACAAATAGAACTATGAAGCTGCAATACCTAATGACTCGCAAAAGGACACCAATGGCTCTTCAACAGCACGACAAGGGGCAACGAAAATGAGCCATCAAATAGCTCATGAAGGCTATATCCTGGTAACACCCGCCAAAGATGAAGAACAGAGCATACTCGGCGTGGCAAGAGGGATACTCAACCAAACGATAACACCAAGATTGTGGGTTATCGTAGACGACGGAAGCAAAGACAAGACACCCGAAGTGATTGAATATCTCAGGAATCAACAGAATTGGATCATGAGCATCAGATTACCTGAACACCCAAGAGATATTAATCTTCACTACGCCACTGTATGTAAGAAGGGCTTTGACTTCGCAGTCGGCTATTCTCAGAAGAGCAACATCAACTACGGTTTTATTGGATTAGTAGATGCAGACACGGTCGTTGAACCACGGTATTTCGAGGAGCTCATAGGCAGATTCCGAAATAACAAAAGACTCGGCATTGCAAGTGGCAGCTTGCACTACGAGAAGAACGGACAGCTTGTTCCCGAGGTTACAGACAATACGTCCCCTCGGGGGACCGGTCGACTATGGAGCAAGGAATGCTTCTTTGAGACCGGAGGTTACATGCTTTGTTCTGCTCCGCCAGATGCAGTCTCAAACGCAAAAGCCATAGTCCGAGGATATGAAGTAAGGCAATTCCGATCAATAGTTGCAGTTCAAATGAGAGCCACGTCTAGCGCAGGAGGATTGTGGGCGGGGTATGAGAAGAAAGGGAGATCTTGGTATTACATGAATGCACACCCTGTTCTAGTCCTAATGAACATGATCCATTTCACCGTACAAGAACCTCACTACAGAGGTCTGGCTTTCTTCCTCGGGTACGTGAAATCCTTCATGGAGAGAAGCGAGAAGATCGGAGATGAAGAAATCAGGAACTACTACTGGAACGTCAGACCAAGAGCTGCGATTAGATATGCTCTCTTACATTTGGAGGATTAGATGAGGATAGCGATTATTGCTCGAATACCTCGAACGGAGGACATCGGAGTCAGCACACAACTAATTCCAATATTGAAGGCAATTGCCTCTGAACTCTATTTAGTCACAGATACCTCGTTCAATGATCTCCGCGTCGAGCAACCAGATCTACAGTCGGAGTCTCGAGTCGGAGGATTGGAATCATTTCTCACCAGAGTTGCTAAGTACGTTCGTTCACAAGTGCGAGTGACAAAGATGATAATGGCGAACTCAAAGAGAATTGATGTTGCGCTTTTTCACATAGGGACTGATTTGATAATCCCGATCGGGATATCCAGACTCATTGGCATAAGAACGGTATTGATTACTACTGGCTCCGCGTCGAAGAGCTTGAAAACGAAACAGAAGAACACCTTCGTGATGGCCCTGATTGCTGCGTTGGAGAAGATCAGTTTTATGATCTCGAACAGAATAATCGCGTATACCCCAGCTTGCATAGAGTATTTCGGTCTACAGAGATTCGAGAGCAAAATCCTTCTTGCCAATTCTCATTGTCAAGACTTGACCGCATTCAAGATACTAACAGATTTCGTAGACAGAGATGACATCATCGGCTATCTTGGAAGGCTCAGTGAAGAGAAGGGCATCCTCGATCTCGTTCAAGCAGTGAAGCGATTGCAAGCGAATGGACTCTGTGTGAGGCTTCTGGTAATAGGAGATGGTCCTTTGCGTCCGGTTCTCAATTGCTATATCAAGGATAACGATCTTGAAGAATGCGTAGAAATACTGGGATGGCAACCTCACAGCTTCGTACCTCTTTTCCTAAACAGAATGAGACTGCTCGTCTTGCCTTCGCACACTGAAGGTTTGCCAAATGCGATGTTGGAAGGAATGGCTTGTGGCACACCGGTTCTAGCGACGCCTGTGGGTGGAGTGCCAGATGTCATAAAGGATTGCGAGACTGGATTCCTCATGAAAGACACGTCCCCTGCAGGCTTAGCCGACAGCATCAAGCGGGCGCTAGCCTATCCAAGAATTTCTGAAATCATTGATAACGCCCATGGCACAATCGTTCGAGAATACAACTTCCAGAAAAAGGTTGAAGACTGGAGCGTTGTTCTTGATGCAATTCTCAAATGAAACGCTTGTTTCTAACTCCTTTCTCTGCAACGTTGCGCGTAGTTTGGGAGGCCCCTCGCGAGAGCTCAAGGTACGATAAGAATACGAAGAGTCTTCCAATAAATGAGGCTGTTCGATAAATTGCAAGGCATCGAGGGTTATTTCGATGCAGTGGGATAGACAATGTACAGTTCGAGGTTACCATTATCGAGGAATTCGTTTACGCTCGAATCTAATCTGAGCTTTGCAATATCCGAAGGGGAAAATCTCCAATTGCCTTCATATTCCGGGTACACAAGAGGATAGTAACTTCTTCCTGACTCAGAGGTCAGTAGGTATCGAGGCGTCGCATAGGACTTGCCGAAGGAGCTACTAACGTTATACGAGAAATGGTCAGGAGGCTGCACTGCAGAACCATAGTCAAGATTCTTCCGCGAAGAGCTCATTCCGTAGATTTCATCATAGAACGTCAATTGAGAAAGACCTAGTTCGACTATCCGCAGGTTGCCATCGCGCACATCAAAGAATGACGACATGCCGGAAAGCTCGGCAGATGTAACCTGATCATTTGCACTCCTAACGCGAGGAGAGGGATACAGACCAAATATCGAGATGAGTACTAGAATCGCAACAAGAGCATAGATTGATGCAACTCGAAGGAGCTTCGTCCCCTTCACGTTCCTAAGCCAGGCAATTCGGGTTTCTTCGGCAAATAGGTTTGGGATCAGTAGGAATGAGAAGAATGTGACAAATGCGAACACTCTACCAAACGGCATCGGAAATGAGACCGATAGGACAACCAGAGACAATATTGAGAGCAAGAGGAACGATAACGATAATGTGAGACGAATGGAGTCAACTTTTCTGGCTCTGACCAGGAACAATACGGTGGCGAGCGACAGCAGACCCAGCAATATGAAAGATCCGTATACGCGAACAACGAAATCAAGAAGATCAGAGAGAGATGGATGCGTTGTATTGACCAGAGCGGAGTACAGGCTTAGTCCCGAACCCAACCCTCGGTCAAGAACTGAATTATAGACCGAAACCAGACTCCTGGTCAAAAGTATCGAATAAGACTGCCAAGCGAAGAAAACGACCAACGCAATCAGGATTCCAGTACTGGAGCGGTTAAGGACCAATGGTTCCCCGCGCCGCCCGGTTGATCTGCCTCGCGCAATCGACAGCTGAGTCACCCCGAAGACAACAATCAGCAGGATGACCGTAAGAGGGTGAAAGAAAGCAATACACAAAAGCAAAATGACTAAGCTGATGGCGAAGCGCTTTCTACATCCGGAGCCAATTGATCTAAAATAGGAAAAAATGACAAGTGGCATTAGAAAGAACGACTGCGCATTTGGTGCAAGAAGCACGGGAGAAATCACCTGAGAATTGGAGACATTGAAGACCGGCACCAATGATAGCGCCAAAGCGACCCCTAACTCTAGCCTGCGAAGAAGGAGCCCTCTTGCCAGAACATAAAAGAACATGACAAAGAGCATCCAAAATAGTTGGGGAAATGTCTCAGTCAAGGTGGGGGTTGGCATTTGAGACAACATACATGCCGTTGCGGCCAGGATATGCTCTGTAGGATACAGGTCATCCTTGCTGATGAAGTGATTGACCAGAATATCCTTGGTCCATCCGATGTGAGAAAGTACATCCCACCGACCATACATCGGGTATCCTCTAATGATGGGCATCAGAAGAATCACGGAGGTCGGTATCAGTATCGCAACGATGCTCATAGCTTGGTATCTATCAAATCCCTGGCCGTTGGCAATGATGTGTCCCCTCACCAAAACACACAGTCCGACAATGATGGCCGCACAAAGAAGATACCAGAAGTAGGCTGGGAATGCTGCGTAGACCGATATCTCGTACCCGGACGCTCTGGGTGTCACTGCGACTACCACAGAGCAAACTGCCGTGAGGGACAGACTAACAAAGAGTGCTAGTCTAGCAATCCTCTTGAAATCTGTGCTCTCCCTGCGCTCTATGTTTCCTGTCTGCATAGATTTGATGCCTGAAATGGAGATTCTGATATGAAAACTCTCTTTTCAACGTTGTGATGATAGACCACGAAAGGCTATGCTAGTGCCGCTGACCCACAATTGACTCCACATATAGATCCATCGTCAAATCTGCTATTCGCTCCGGAGACAAATCCTTCTCAAGCTTCTTGAGACCATTAACTCCCATGTCCTTTCTCAAGTCTCGATTCACCAACAAAGCTACGATTGCATCAGCCAATGCGGTCACATCTCTCGGAGGGATTATGATGCCAGTCTTTCCGTGATCGACGACCTCGGGCATGCTCCCTACGTTCGTAACAATAACCGCCTTCATGAAACCATATGCCACAGGTACTATGCCGCTCTGGGACGCATCTGTATAGGGTAAAACAACAACGCTACACGTTTGGAACAGATTTGCTCCCTCTTCATACGAAATGTGATGATTAAGCAATATGAAATTGTCTTTTCTAGATCGAGCAACACCGACACTGTCAGCAGAGTCGTTACCCTCACCCGCGATTACGACCTTCACGTCTGGAACTCTAGCAACCACCCTCGGCATCGCCTCGACCAAATACTTAAGGCCTTTGTAATCGCGAATTCTACCGAAGAAAAGAACCAAATTCCCAACCTCCTTTGCTTCGGGTCTCTCGAAGAGCTTGAAGGCGGCAAGTTCGGGACAGCCCAGCGGTATTGATCTGACTATCTCTGGGGAGACACCATATTCACTAGTCATCTGCTCAACCAAGCTTTGACCATGGACAATGATTCTCTTTGATATTCGCCTAGCAAAACCCCTAACAAAATCCTGCCAGGAGGACTTCTCCCCAGAATGCAGAATCACATCGTGAAAAGTCGTGATGAGGTTCTGCTTTGGCAACAGCAACAATGAGACCAGTTCCGCTCCAGAACCCGCAATTTGGACGTGAACGACATCTGGTCGGAATGCCCGAACTGCTCCCATGGCCTTGATGAAAGAAAGCAGATTCATCGGGTGATATGGGGAGTTCATACCTCCAACAATAATTGTCGATACTCTCCCATCGATTGTTCTCAGCACTTCCTTAGGCACTCGAGTCTTGCTGAGGACGAGAAGGATTGATGCTCTTGAACAGAGAGCATTGGCCAACTGTATTTGATACTCAACGAAGCCTCCGAAAAGAACCACTCTCATTCATTAACCAGCTCCTGATTTCTACCCGGTCGCATGACCCTCGTTCAGCTTGAAACCGACATTCTTGTTCTGGAATTAAGTCTACCGCCTTCACTGTTAAGGGAATCACAGGTTTTATTTGTGTGCTCCTTCGAGAGTATGCGCCGTATTCAGTAATGACAATGAGGCTACGATTGGAGTCACACACGGTGCAACAGCGCTTGAACCTAATGTGAAGGGGCACGCTTCTAGCAAGTGCCGACTACGTGAACTGGGACCCAGGTGATCCTTCACCTTTTAATCAACCGATGAATCGTATCAGAGAAGTGACGAGCAATTACCAGACCACGATGTGGTTCCTGAACGCGCGAATAGAGCAGTGCTCCGAGGACAAGAATCAGCAGTCTTTGCCACCAAGACCAGCCATCCGGCCCGACTGCCGCCAAACCAATTGCGAAGAACAAAGCCGAGAAAACGAATGCTGGATATTGCCTTCGGAGACTTATGTTAAACTTCCCAGGAGACATAGAAAGGAATACGACGACTTGAATGGAATAAGACATTGCGTAGGAAGCCGCAAGCCCACTAGGTCCGAGGATTGGGACAAATGCAAATGTGAGAGTTAGAAAGACAACGGACCAAATCGCACTGAGCGCAAATCCGTACCACATCTTGCCTGTCCCATACAGCAACGTCGCAAAAATCGAGTAAATTGCAAACGGATAGCTAGCGACGACCATTAGATAGGTGGGAAGATCTGATGGATAGTATGCGTTGCCAAATACAATGCGAATGATTTCATGCGAAAAAAGGCCAATCCCCAAGAATAACGGAAAAATCAGACCCGAGAGAGAGTCTATGGTGTCCGAGAGCAACACGCTCATTTTGTTCGGTGCTAGAGCTGACATTTGAGATATCTTTGGCATGAGGATGACAGATATGGACAGAGGGATGCTAGCCAGCCCATTGAAAAAGACAAGAGAAACCGAGAAATGACCCATTCCTTGAAATCCTGACTGAAGCGTGAGTTCGGTGTTGGAAAGCCATACAATGGGAGCTACAACAAGGGCAGAGAGAGTCGCTGGCACAGCATACGCGAGTAGTGTTCTGATCCTTTCTCTATCAAGTCGGATTGGTAGCGATGCAAACGGGAACCCTTTTCTGTTTAGATCTTTAATCAGAACAACTGCAACAGCCAATTGCGCCAGAAACAATCCAATCAGAACTCCCCTGAGTCCCTGTGTGCGTATCAATGCATACGCAGCAACAACACTTGCTGCCGCCGCGAGGATCCGAACCACAGCTACAAGCTTCATTCGCTGGCATCCTTGCGCAATTCCCATAGACATAGCAAGGATCGTAGTAGAAGCAACCACCAATGCAGAGTACGGAATCAACTCCACTACTTCGGGACTATGGTACAAATTGTTGCCTATCAAATCGGCAAGGAGAACATAGGCACCACACGATGCTCCGATGAAAATACAATCGACAAGGAATGCGGTCTTCGCATAGTCGACTGCCGTTTCGCGGTTCTGAGCCAAGAACTGAGACACATATTTGGTTACCGCGTAGCCCAAAGCAAATCCAGAGAAGACCGCAACGAAGCTCTGAAGACTCATCAGGATGGAATATACCCCGAAATCCTCAACGCTCACCGAACGTGCGACCAGGGTCGATAGAATGAGTGAAAGCACTCCTGCTGCGGCAGTGGATACAATCATCAGCAGACTGCCGCTTGCAAGACTCAATCCGTAGTTTGTTTTGTTGGACTCCTGAGGCAAAATAGAGGAATGCATTGCTGGGTCCTCATGGCAATCTGGAGATGTGATTTGAGACCCTCCAACCTACTCTTGCCAGTTTCAAAACCTTCATCTCGAAGGCTTCAGCCTCACTACACATTTCTTTTTCGGGGTCCGCAACTCTTCCCTCGTGCTCAATTCTCTCTCGACGATGTCACAAATCACGTGACCCGCAACAAGATGCGACTCCTGAATTCTCGGTGTGTCATCCGATTCAATGAACAGAACCAAGTCTGCTATACCAGATACTCTGCAATGCCGATTCTTCCCCGCGAACGCAATGGTGGTAATTGATTTCCGATTTGCAGCCTTCAGCGCTCTAGCCACGTTGAGTGAATTACCACTCGTACTGAGGGCGATCAAGACATCTCCCTTCCTGCCGTGCGCTTCCACTTGGCGCTCGAAGACTGTCTCATAACCAACATCATTCGCCTGAGCCGTGAGAATGGATGCATCAGTGGTAAGCGCTATTGCAGAAAATGGTGCTCTGCCCCGCCTGAAACTGCACACTAGCTCAGCGGCGAGATGTTGAGCTTGAGAAGCGCTTCCACCATTACCGCAGAGCATCACCTTGCCTCCATTCCTGAAGCATCCCACGATCGTGTCGGCGATCTCCTGAAGCCGTTCAGGTTCAATTCCATTGATGGCTCCGACACTCTCCTTGAGAGAACGCCCTATCAAATCAACATCTTTCTTAGAGCTCATTCTTGGACCTCCACACTGTCAATCCTTCTTTTGCAAACGAAAATGGCTTCGGCTCGGCGCCCATCGAGCGCATAGCTTTCTCGACCTCATGTTTGGTCATGTAGTTACAGTAGAGGAGGAGATATCCGCCTCCTCCAGCACCAAGGATCTTACCACCCACAGCACCATTCGACCTTGCCATTTCGTACAGATCATCTATGCGCTGATTTGTGATCCCGCTAGCCATCATCTTCTTTGTCTGCCAAGCGGTATCCAGCATCTTGCCGAAATCGTCGAAATCGCCTTTCAGAAGGCAATTCTTCATATCAAGAGCCATCTTCTTTTGCTCGTGCAAGACCTCAACATTCCTGCCCTCTTTGAAATCCTCAACCTGGCGCTCTATGATGTTGGCCGAAAGTCTCGTTCCGCCAGTGTAGCATAGAAGCAGATGGCACTCGAGCTCCTTTATGTTGTCCTGGCCTATCCGCAGAGGGTTCACGATGACCTTTCCATCCTTCAAGAACTCAATGTAGTTGAACCCCCCAAAAACCGAAGCAAATTGATCCTGATACCCTCCCTTGATTCCAAGCTCATTTCGTTCGATCTCGTACGCGAGCTCGGCCACCTCATACTCCCCCATGAATTTGTCAAGCCAGTTGTTCAAAGCTCCTATCAGGGATACGACGACGGCGGATGACGAACCCAAACCACTCCCCGGAGGCGCGTCTGTATGCAGAAACAGCTCCGCTCCTCCGCTCAACTTGGTTCCTGCAATCTTGCTCAAGGTTGCCTTCACGAGATCATTCTTACCGTCATAGGCCATATGCTCTAGCTTCTCATCTGTCCCGAAATCGAGAGATATCAGTCTGATACCTTCCTTGGCCGGAGCTAAATGCGCGTGGGCATACCAGTTGATTGTTGAGTTGATGACTGCCCCTCCGTATTCCCGAGAGTACTCGGCGATATCAGTGCCTCCTCCCGCGAAGCTAATCCTGAGAGGGGCAATAGACCTAACAATCATGTCAGAGTCTGATAAGCCTTAGCATTAATAGCCCTTTCTGCGGAGGAGCCATTGCACTGGTTATGACACAGGGGAAGGGTGATTGTTGAGTCCTACCCAATGAGGGGTCAATCACTCATGGGCAACAAGCCCTCTCGCAAGGTCGGCAGCGCGAACTCGTCATACGGAAGAGCACAGCCTCGCGAGCTCATCGAAGGACGAACGCATTTGACGGGACAGGAAGTCTTGAACCGTCTTCACGAGCCATCGCAACGATGATCTTGAAGCCATTCACCCCGCGCGCTTTCACGGACCCCATCGCATCAAGAAAGACCTCTCCAAAGCTAATCCCGAGCAAGGACCAGCACTTGCTTTTCCTGATGGGGTATCCTGCTTCGCGGATAATGATGCCCATGGTCAATGCCCGGCGGGGCGAGTCGGCTGGAAACCGTGAGCCCGCATGAATGACTGCCTGAAGAGATCTGTTGAATGGTATATCGTTAAAAGTGGTTCGCAATTCCAACACTAGACCGACCCAATGTTTTTGTAGGTGAAACCGAGTCGAATTGCCTTCTTCTTGTCAACGGCGCGTCTGCCATCTATTATGATTGGAGTACGCATTTGTTTCCGCAACTTCGCTAGATCCAGCGATCTAAATTCCTTGTGTGCTGTGACAATTACGATTGCGTCAGCTTTATTGGCGGCACTATCAATCTTTCGAATATGCTCGTCCACACCAAACTCCCTTTTCGCAGTCTTCTCGTCAACATATGGATCAACAGTCCTCACAATTCCGCCCATCTCCTTTATGTCACGAATCAATCCTAGAGCAGGCGAGTTTCTTGTGTCTCCAACACCCTCTTTGTATGATAAGCCGAGTACAACGATTATGGAACCCTTGACGGACTGGTTTGTTTCATTCATTGCCTTCAGGAGCAGTTCAAACATGTGATGCGGCATATAGTCATTCACTCTTCTTCCTGCCGTTATGACCTGAGCGTGATAACCCAGTCTTTCAGCAGCTTTGACCAGATACCATGGATCCTTAGGCAAGCAATGCCCGCCCACACCTGCTCCTGGATAGTAGACGTTGAAATTCCATTTCGTTGCGGCGGCATCAATAACGTCCATTATGTCTATGCCAATTCGTTCGCATATGAGCGCAATTTCGTTCATGAGCGCGATATTCAAATCACGCTGGGTGTTCTCAATTATCTTGGCCATTTCAGCCGTTTTGATGTCCTTGACAATGACGACGACTCGTGTGACCTGCTCGTATAGATTCGCTGCCACCTTCGCCCAATCACCGCTTGTAGCTCCGATAACGCGTACCACCTTGTCTATCGTGTGGGTCGAATCACCAGGGTTGTATCTCTCAGGGCAGTAGGCAAGACCAAAATCTTTGTCAACTTTCAGACCCGATTTCTCAAGGATAGGCTTTACTATCTCTTCCGTCACGCCCGGATATACCGTGGACTCAAGGATGACCAACTGACCGCGCTTCAAGCCCATTCTAACAGACTCGCCAGCTGATACAACATACTGAAGATCTGGTTCGAATCCTCGCCCGGTTGGAGTCGGCACGGTGATGAGTACGACATCGCTCTTTCGAACCGCCTCAGAAACATGTATGGACGCAGTCAGTTTCCCATTCTTGACTGCTCCGTTCACCCTGCCATCAATATTGAGGTCCTTCAATGGGCTCTTCCCAGCACTGACGAGCTTGACAACATCCTCCTTGATATCGCAACCGATAACAGTGAATCCTTTCTCTGCAAAGAACGTAGCTGTGGGCAGACCCACGTAGCCAAGGCCAACAACACACAACTTGGCCTTTTTGGTTTTGATTTTGTCTGCAAGTACGCGGTGCATGCTTCATCATTCTCTGGTTCAGCGGTTCCCTTTCGAGAACCAAACCACTGTTTCCTTCAGTCCCTGTTGTATCGTGTATGATGGCGCGTAGCCAAACGCTTTCTTAGCTTTAGTGATGTCCGCCAGGGAATGCCTTATGTCTCCTGAACGAGGTGTCTCGTATTCAACCTTACCCTTGCTCTCGGTAATGCCAAGAATAGTGGAAGCTAGATCTCGTATTGTTATCTGCTTGCCCGACGCTATATTGTAGTTCCCAGGAGGGGCGCTCTCGGCCGCCAGAATATTCGCTCTGACTGCATCTTGGACATACGTGAAGTCCCTAGATTGGAGACCGTCTCCATAAACCACCAAGTCCTCGCCTAACAAGGCTTTGGAAATGAAACGCGGAATAACGGCCGCGTACTGGGAGGTTGGATCTTGATGTGGTCCGAACACGTTGAAGTATCTAAGTGAAACTGCGCCAAGGCCATAGAGCTCGTTGAACAGTCTGCAATAGGTCTCGCCCGCAACCTTAGTGGCGGCATAAGGAGAAATCGGATTCGTGGGCATTTCCTCGAGTTTGGGGAGCGTAGGCGCATCGCCGTAGACCGATGATGAGGAGGCATTGATGAATCTCTTCACGCCACCATCCCTTGCGGCTAAGAGTGTGGTCAGGGTTCCGGTCACTCCTGCCTCATTTGTTGAAATTGGGTCGGCGATTGAACGCGGAACGGAGGGTATAGCAGCCTCGTGGCAGACAATATCCACTCCAGCAAGCACTCTCTTCATGAGTTGAAGGTCAGTAACACTACCTTTGATGAACTGCATCTTCCTGGAGTCAATGATCGGAGCGATGTTCTCGATTCTTCCTGTGGATAGATTGTCGATAACAACAACTTCGTTCTCATCGCAAAGAGACCATGCCAGGTTCGAACCTATGAAGCCCGCACCGCCAGTAACGACGATTCTTCTGCCTTTCATTTGATCGGCTTCTTCCTAGTCTAGCCCCATGAGAATTCTTGCTTGAAAAAGGTATCGGCTGTGAACTCACATCGAGGCTCACCCACCGCAAGCCATGGCCACTCAAGTCGTCCCGTGCAACCCATTTCACTCGTGCCAGCAAGCACGAATCATCGAGGGCAAACCATTCAGACAAGGAAGGGCGATGCCGTCGGGGGAAGTTCCGTGAGACTCCTGGACATGGCCGGGCTCCTGATTCAGGTTGTAGATGACAAGTTACTGGGTTCGGGACTCAAGGAGAGATACTTCCTTGTGTCTCTTCCCGAAGACCAGAGAATGCTTTTCATAGGGACCGCGGACTCAGTCAGATATGGGGCAATTGGACTAGTTATTAGGAGAATATGCACAGAAGGCATCGAAGGCAGTTTCGCAGAGATTGGAGCATATGGAGGAGAGGCGAGCGGCTTCATCCACAAGCTTGCCCCGGACAGGACCTTCTATGTTTTCGATACTTTTGAAGGGTTTCCTACACAAGACTTAGATGAAGATGAAAAGAACGACGACAAGTTCAAAGACACGAGCCTGGACATCTTCATTAGGAACGTAGGTGATCTGCAAAACGTTCGCATCCAAAGAGGCTATTTTCCAGATACGACAACGGGACTCGAAACAGAGAGATTCGCATTCGTATTGTCTGACCTGGATCTTTTTTCTCCAACTATTGCAGGACTCAATTTCTTCTATCCTCGAATGACCCCAGGTGGATTCATGATCCTGCATGACTACAACAACCCCGAGTCCAAATGGGCCGTGTCTAGAGCCACCGACTCCTTTTTCAAGGACAAGCCTGAGAAGGTGATCGAAATTCCAGACGAGTGGGGGGGTCTGTGATTGTACGAAAGATGTGATAGAAAAATGGGGAAAAGGTTTGGTTCCTGTGCCAAAGCCCTCGCATTGACGATCTCTTCTGAGATACTGGCCTGATTCAATCACGGACCCCACAGGGTCCACCATGATTCTCGGAAAAGACCATAAGGATGGTAAGGTGCTTCGCAGAAAGGAGCGCGCAATATTCGATGAATCGACTAATGAAAAGAGCAGTCTTGATGACGGCTCGACTCCTGAGCATAGCACGGCTCTTCCCGAACAGACTGATGCTTTTGATAATCGGACCTCAAAAGCTGATAGAGTACGACGAGATTGTTCGGATGGCAGACCTGAACCTGAACGACACTGTGCTTGACATTGGCTGCGGTGAAGGTGAGCAGACCCTCTTGCTTGGTCAAAAATGCAGACGGATCACAGGCATTGATATCTCTGACCAGGGAATTGAGACGGCGAATGATTTGGCACGAGTCTCTGGCCTTTCCGGAAGGGTCAGTTTCGTGCGGGGAAACATACTCGACGCAGACTTCCCCAACGGTAGTTTCAGTAAGATCGTGAGTATCTGTGTATTGGAGCATATTCCCGAATGGCGAGAAGTGTTGAAGAAGGTCCATGGGTGGCTTACCCCGCAAGGGGTCTTGATAATCTCTGTTGACAGCCTCACGCAAGTCAAATATGGGGCGGTCGTTGAGAATCGCTGGGATTTCATCAATTTCTTCGATACCCCGTCATTGGCCTCGGCTCTCAGAGATGCTGGCTTCCTTTGCTCCGATATCCATCCGATTCTCAGGAGTGCTTACGCGAAAAGGAATTTCGTGGAAGGAGACCCTCCCAAGAGCTTTGGCGGTTGGAACATCCTTCGATTGATTGGCGTGTACCACCGACTGAGAGAAGCTGAGAATAATCCTGATAATGAAGATGAAGGCATATTCCTCGTTGCCAAGGCACAACCATAGAAGATTGCACGGAAAGACCGAAATACGGAAGGGGTTTGAGCCTCGGAAAAGCCCATAAGAGAGATAGCGCGATTGGGGTACGGGGAAAAGACGAATACTAAGGCTTGGGTCTACGCAGACGACGACTATCTGAGGGCACATCCAACGCTTTACGAAGAGGACTCCAAATGGAAATTCTCCAAGATAGTTCCTCTTGTAGACGAATTCATGCAAAGACAGACAAAGGACAAATTGGTCGTTCTTGATGTCGGAGGCGGTGCAGGCAGGATTGTTGCGCTGGTATGCGACTACCTCAGGGACGAGTACAGAATCAAGGTCGACAAGATCCTTCTCGACCTTAGTCCAGGGGCACTCAAGGTTCAGACTGAGGCGAATGCAGACTGTCTGAAGGCATTGAACGAGGACGTTCGGCGAACCTCGCTCGCATGGAAACAAGTGGACCTCGCCCTGATGATAGATGTTTTGGAGCACATCCCTAACCCAGAAGAGGCTCTTGAGGAATTGAGAAGAATATCGCGTTTTGTCATTTTCAAAGTACCCTTGGAGGACTGTGCATTCGATAGACTGGTAAATCTCGTTTTCGACAACTTGGCATGGAGAAATAGTCTTAAGAATGATGGCCATTGCAACTTCTACAGCGAGGAGAGACTTCAAGAAGAGATTCGCACTCATTGCGGTCGGATAGTCCACCAACAATTCTCAGATATCTGGAGCTACATTCGAAAACACTCGTCGACCAGGAGAATGAATACAAAACAGACACTGACATTCCTTGCTCCTCTGCTCCTGTGTTCGGTCTCGCCCAGATTGAACTCGAAGTTCTTCATGGACCACCTGTTGTTACTGGTCGAATGCAATTAGCACGAAAATGAAAAGGAAAGGGTTTGGTTCCTGTGCCAAAACCCCCGAATTGACGATTTCTCCTGAGCTAACTGGCAAGATTATGTAACGAACCCCACAGGGTCCACCGTGATTCCCTGAAAATCTCATAGGGGAGGAAAGACGGGACTCCGGGGAAAGAGATACATCGACCGCTTCTGATGGCATCTAGGACGACGATGCCGAAGAAATGTCCTAGATGCCGTACCAAGATCCCTGGCCAGGCGACCAGTGCGACGTCGATAAGGAGATCCGAGAATCGATGGACAAAACGGATTTCAGATCAGAGAGCTTCTTGGAATCGGCCGACTGGGTCCTTGAGAGGCTGCGATGATCAGGGAAAACTATCGATTCTCAAGTCTTCTGACTTGCCGATATCAAGGAAGACCTCTCCATCTCTCATCCCGAGCAAGGACCAGCACCTGCTTTCCCTGAGGGGTATCCTGCCCCGAGGCAAGTCGTCCTCATGCCCGTGCCGGGGCGATCATCGAAACGTAAACAGACAACACGCTCGTTTCACCTTGCTGTGCTAAGACCATGAAATGCCCAAAATGTGGTTCGAAGAACAGGAATGACGAGCTCTACTGCGTCACGTGCGGGGCCGACCTGAAAGCAGCGAGAAAGGACGAATCCGTCGTGTTCGCCTGCCCGTTCTGCGACACCGAGAACGCCGAGACCTCCACCGAATGCCAATCATGCCACAAGCCGATCCTATCGCCGTTCGTCTATTGCACGAACTGCGGGCGCAGGAACCTCAAGTCAGACCGCTTCTGCCGAGATTGCGACACGCCCCTCCCAGTGAAGGAGAGTTCTCAAGAGGCGGCGCCGCCCATGCCTGAATCGACTCCATGCCCTTCCTGCGGCAAGCCGATGGAGCGCGGGTTCCTGATAGCCCCGAACGAGGGCTACGTCCGCGGGATCAGGTGGTCGGACACTGAGGCGCTGTTCTGGCCATACGCAGGCGAGCCTCTCCAGAGAGGAAGCCTCTTCACAGGCAATACGAACATTCCTGCGTTCAGGTGCACGAGCTGCCATATTGTCGTCATGAGGTACTGAATTGTCTGTCCAAGGAGAGACGAAGCCGAGCCTTGGGCCCATCGAGTCGACAGAAAAGACACTTCCTATGGAGGGTTCTTAGCAGTGCTCCACTTCAGAAGACACCGACATGCAAGCAGGAGTATCATCGATTCCAACGTCGCTAAGTTCAGGGAATCGTCTCAAACCTGATCTGGTGGTACGCAACTCGGTTCGTGAGACACTCCGTACTGAACACCGAGCCTCTTCAGCCTCGCCTCCACCGCAGGATACAGGATCAACTCCTCGACTTCGAAATCTCCGATCCCGATTGCCCTGAGCCTTTCCCTCAGCTCCCTGATGCTCTCCTCGGAGCTGAAGCTGACCATGCACGCCGGATGCGCCCTGACGCCATGCCTTAGAAGATTCTCCAGCGCACTCAGCTGCAGCCCAAACCCCTCCGGCCTGGCACCCGTTAGCCTCGAGAAGTCCTCCTCGCACGCGCCCTTAAGGCTCACCCTCACATGCAGGTTGGGAAAACGCGCGAGCTCCGCAGCGTATGTCTCATCGTGACCTATGAGAATCCCGTTCGTCTCGAGGATGAACACGAATTCCCGAGGGATCAGCTCGAGCACCCTGATCAGATGCTCCTTACCGATAGTGGGCTCGTTCCCGCTTATCCTGATCTGACGATAACCCTTGCGCTCTGCGATGGACACGAGCTGCCGCGCAACCTCCTCAGGGCCATACAGAGAACCGTGCGTCTGAGGCCACTCCAACTCCCTCCACGACCAGCAAAACACGCACCTGAGGCAGCAGCCGACGCAGTCCGCGGTTGAGATTCCGCCGTAGAACCTGGCTGACCTGAACCGGTGATACGATCTCCTCTCGTCAGCGCAGACGATCTTCTCAGTCGCTCTCGCCATATCCACAGGGTCGAACATGATCGGAATCAAATCAGTTCTTCGTGTAGAAGAAGGATTGGGTCAGCACAGACGGTCTGTGAAATCTGGAGCACCAGCAAGCCTTTAGTTCTAGTATTTGGATGTCGCGCGAGGTCGGAACAAGGAATGATCGACATAGTGATGCCCACTCTTCTGAAACCTCACCATAGGAGAAGCACAAAAGCGCTCGAGGAGAACACTAGAGTTCCTTTCAGACTGCATTTGGTCACCGAAGGAAGAAGATGGTCGGAAGCAGTCAACATCGGTTTCAAGGAATGCACAAACGACATAGTCATTATGGACGATGACGTGGAGGTTCTCCCCGGTTGGGACAACGGGCTAGACAAGCTCGTGAACCATGCTGACTTGATCGGATTCAAGTTGCTGTTCCCAAACGGCCGAATCCAGCATGCTGGCGGAATGCTAATCCAAAACCTGCTCAAGGCGATAGTATCGTCT
Organism: uncultured Thermoplasmata archaeon; assembly: GCA_963705355.1. Lineage (GTDB taxonomy): Archaea > Thermoplasmatota > Thermoplasmata > UBA10834 > UBA10834 > COMBO-56-21. Next base: position 1,827,802 of record OY970070.1, on the reverse strand, counting down.
CCATCTTTTTCCATCGGTCATCGAGGATACTGGCAGAAGGATCGCGGTCAGTTCAACAAAACGATTGCCGTACCCTTTGTGACCTTCGGATTGGTCTACATAAAAAGGAGCGTAGTCGACACCTTAGGGGGGATTGATGAGAGTTACGCTGAGGGGCTGCAATATGAGGATGTCGACTTCAATTTCCGAGCTTTGGCCAATGGATGCACGACCCTCTACTGCCCCAACACTGCAATCCATCATGAATCGACAACGCAGAAGGAGTTCGCGAACTTCGCCAAAAAGAGCGCGATCAACTACGCCAACCTCCACAAGAGATGGTTCGAAGATGAGGAGTTTGTTAGGATACTGGACACAAACGGATTCATCTCACATAGTCTGGGATTCGCAAGCGCACTCCCCGAATTCGCGAATTCAATCAAGAGGAAGGGATTCAAGGGTACATTTGGTCCTGTCATAAGCAACGTGATAAACAGACGGAATTAGGAAATCGGGAGACAATTGTCACTCGGAGCCACGAGTGGTCTTGTGAATGGCGATTCCCATGATCCCTGCCCAGCGAGAGTAGTGTCGGCTTGGGACCGCCCCTCCTGCGAGCCGTATCCTGCAGCCATCTCGAAGCGATGATGACTTGTCTTTCACTCGTCTGCAGAGCCAGTCGCTCCATCTTCCCCCATCTCCCAGCCACAGACATTAAGGAACTTTTTTAGGGGGCTTGCGGCATACAAGCGCAAAGGCTTCCTGCTTCGAGGACATCAATCCAAACGAGGGTCTGAATGAGAATCAACTATGTCCTGCCTGCCAGCAACCTAGTCGGAGGAATCAGAACCTTCGCAGAGATCACAAAGAGGCTCGCCGCGAAGGGACATCATGTCTCCATCACCCTGCCAGCCAGACCTGAGAAAGCCTTCACATGGCAAGTCGAGACTCGATTCCCTTCCTTCGCCGGACCCAGAAGGCTCTCACTCCGCGTCATAGACAAGCTTTTGTCGCCAGGACTTGCGGCGAGGACCCTCAACTTCGGGCTCGAGAAAGCCATCCCTGACTGCGACATCAATGTCGCCACCTTCTGCATGACCACCTTCCCTGTTCACAAATCAGGCAAGGGCAAGCCGTTCTTTCACATGCAGCATTACGAACCTCTGATGTTCGACAAACCAAGACTCAAGAGACTTGCAGAGGAGACTTATCTGCTCCCGCTAACGAAGATAGCCAACTCGACATGGCTCAGGAACACAGTTAAGGAGAAAGTCGGCGTCACACCGCACCTCGTCCTCCACGGCATTGACCACGACATTTTCAACCCGAAAGAGATATCGACAGAGAAGAACAGGAAAGCCGTCGTCGCATATGGGAGGCAAACCTTGTGGAAAGGAGTCCCCGACCTCCTAGAAGCCATGCATATCGTCATGACAAAGAGAAACGACGTCGATCTGACGCTCTACGGAGCCAGCCCGATCACGCACACCCGAGCGGGCGTGCCGTACAAGTTCCTCCAAGGGATTTCTGACGAAGAACTCGCCAAGCTGTACTCATCTGCGGATGTCGTCGCCTGTCCCTCTTGGTATGAGAGTTTCCCGCTTCCTCCGCTCGAAGCAATGGCGTGCGGCGCACCTGTCGTGACGACAAGATATGGAACCGAAGACTACGCGATAGACGAGGAAAACTCCCTCGTGGTCCCGCCCAAAGATCCTGAGAAGATGGCGAACGCCATCCTAAGGCTCCTGATGGACGAGAGCCTCTCAGAGAGGCTTCGAAAGGCCGGTCCGAAGAAAGCCAAGGAATTCAATTGGGACAAGACCGCTGACGGTTTCGAGAGGATATTCCGCGGTGAGGCGTGATGACGATCGGCATACTCGGCGGAGGGCTCGCGGGTTGCACATTGGGGAGACTCTTCTTCGACGAGGGCTGGTCGTTCGAGATACTCGAAGCCCAGGACACGCCTGGGGGCCTCATGAGGTCCACGAAAATGGGCGAGTACACGTTCGATGTCGGCGGTCCACACATCCTTTTCACGAACAAGAACAAAGAGGGGCTCGAACTCCTCCTTGCATCCATCAATGGCAACATCACCGAGAGGCGACGGAACACGAAGATCCTCTTCAAGGGCAGGTATGTCAAGTACCCTTTCGAGAACGGCCTCTCAGGGCTTCCTCTGGTAGACAACCTAGCATGTCTCGCAGGGTTTTCTTCTGCCACGATCAGGAGAAAGCTCAGGAAGAGCATGAAGGCCGAAAACCTCCAAGACTGGTGTGTCCGGACACTGGGCAAGGGCATATCGAAAAGGTATCTCCTGCCGTACAACGAGAAGATCTGGAAGTTCCCGCTCAAAGAAATCTCCACGGGCTGGGTCGAGCGCATTCCGAGCCCGCCCTGGAAGGATGTCTTCAAATCGTCCCTGGGAATCGAGACCGAAGGCTACACCCATCAGCTGAACTTCAGCTATCCCTCGGTCGGGGGCATCCAGTCGGTCATCGAGGGGCTGACGCGCAAGTTCAGGAACAGGATCGTGACCGGATTCGAGGTGAAGTCCGTCACCAAGAAGAATGGGAAATGGATTGTCTCGGACGGAAAGAGAACGAAAGCGTATGATGCCCTCGTCTCAACGCTGCCCCTCCCAACCCTCGCAGCTGCAATCGATCTCCCCGAGGAAATCGAGTCTGCTGTCAAATCCTTGCACGTCAACTCCGTCGTCTGCGTCCTTCTAGGTGGCGTCGAACCCGTTCTCGGAGACCTGACGTGGCTCTACATCCCTGACATGAAAGCCCTGACCCATAGGGTGAGCTACATCTCGGCCTCAAGCGACAAGGTCGCGCCGCCTGGCAAGACCTCGCTCATAGCGGACATCACCTGTCAGTACAACGATGAGACATGGAACACGAAAGATGATATTCTCATAGCGAGGACCGTGAAGGACCTGGTCTCGCTTGGTGTGCTCAAGTCCGACAAGCTCGACGTCTCGCTCGTCTCCCGTCAGAGATATGCCTATGTCATCGATGACCTAAATAGGGCCACGAACGTATCGAGAATAAGAGGATATCTTGCCGAAAAAGGTATCCTAACCTGCGGCAGGTTCGCTGAGTTCGAATACCTAAACATGGATGCCATTGCTGCCCACGCGCTCGCCTTCGTGAAAGAGCACGGGGCAGAACTCGCAAGCGCAGGATAGCGCAGAGATTGGTGTTATGTCGCTGAAGACGCGCACGGTCAGGAACCTGCGGATGGTCGGGCTCGCCCAAATCTTCTCTCTGGGCCTGTCGCAGGTCGGACTCCTGATACTGACCCAGTTCCTGAACCCGACGGACATAGGGCTCTACGCAATCATCCTCGTGGTCTACAACCTCGCGCTGGTTGTCTCGACACTGGGACTCGACTCCGCCGCAATTCAGAGCAAGGAGGATCTGAAAGAGGTCCTGCGGACGAGCATGACGATAAGGCTGATAGGCATGGCGCTCAGCATAGGCGTCATACTCATAATCGCCCCGCTGATAGCGGACTTTTACGGAAGGCCGGAGATCACGGAACCGCTAAGGGTGTTCTCCCTCACCCTGCTCATAGTCTCGCTCGGCTTCGCATCAACCGTCACCCTCACGCGCGCCCTGAGGTTCCCCGAACTGTCGATTTCGAAGGCCGCGAACGCCTCCGTCTGGTTCGTCGTGGCGCTCGCTGCGGCCTTGGCCGGGATGTCCTACTGGTCGCTCGTGTTCGCCTTCATGGTAGGCAGCGTCACAGGAGTCGCGGTCCTGCTCTACTACTCCCCATACAAGATCAAACTCGGCGTGAGCAAGCCGACCGCCAAGAACCTCCTAGCATTCGGCAAGTTCCCCACCGCCACGGCTATCATAGTGTTTCTCTTCTTCAATCTGGACAAGGTCGTCGTCGGCAAGTGGCTCGGGCCCGAACTGCTCGGAGCCTATTTCCTGGCGTACACTTGGGGCACGATAGTCCCGAACATATTCACGAACATCGTGAACACGGTCATGTTCCCAACCTACACGCACATCGTGCACGACGACTCGTTATTGTCTCACGCCTACCTACGCACGCTGACATACCTCGGGTACGTCTCCTTCCCCATCAGCTTCGGTCTCGCGGCAGTCTCCGCTGTCTTCGTCACGGGGGTTCTCGGACCGCAGTGGCACGATGCGACTCTGCCCCTGGCGATATTCTCGTTCGCCGGCCTCTGCTCTTCCTTGACCTCCCCCGCAGGGAACGTGTTCCTCGCGAAGGCAAGACCGGACAGGATGTGGCTCCAGACCTGGGTTTGCTTCGTGCCGTACATCATACTCCTCGTGCCTGCAGTCGTCTTCGGAGAGCTCGCAGGCGTTTCCCTCCTTATGCTGGCCATCGCAATCTTCGCGCTGATCTGGGTGTGGATCATGGCTTCAAGCCTCGCGAGCACAAGCCTCGGGGCCATCGCGAAAAGTCTCTGGGTGCCAGCATTGAGCGCGTCGGTCATGGGCCTGGTCGTGTATGTTGTTTCGACGTTCTTGGCGTCGACCGTGACCAACCTCGCCGTCCTTGTCGGTCTAGGCGTCTTCATCTATGCCGGTCTGGTAATGGTTCTGGCCGACCACGACACGAAGAAGGAGATGCTGGATATGGCGAGGCTCGCGATCAAGAAGTGATTCCGTCTTCAGAGATAGACCATGTTGTTCTCACCGACGACTAGCCTATCGCCCTTTGGCAGCATGCCATTGGCACTGAGAGTCTTTGAACCCTTCCCTATCATGCTCCTGACGAACCTCCGCTCGATGCTCACAGTGGGGATCTGCATCACGATGGAGAGGCAAGAAAGCCATTTGGCAACATGCCCAGATTGGTCAATACCGCCCAGTCGATGGTAGCGACATCTATTATTGTGCCATCGCGCATTAAGGGTCGAAATTCCAATGATAATATCCAAGACGCCCCTCAGAGTCAGCTTCGCTGGTGGAGGCACCGACATAGCCGACTACTACAGGACCGGGTACGGGGCGGTTGTCAGCTCCGCCATCAGGAAATATGTCTATGTCACGGTCAACAAGCGGTTCGACGACGATATCCGCGTGAGCTACTCCAAAACGGAGATAGTCGACTCCGTCGACAGAATAGAGCACGGACTCGTCCGGGAAGCCCTCCGAAAGGTCGGCATAAGGAACGGCATCGAGATCACTACCATCGCAGACATACCCTCGAGAGGCACCGGCCTCGGCTCGTCATCCGCCATCGCAGTCGGCCTCCTGAACGCACTCTACGCCTTCAAAGGCTACCGAGCAAGTCCGAAGAAGCTCGCAGAGGAAGCCTGCGAGATCGAGATCGAGAAGCTCGGCGAGCCCATAGGCAAGCAGGACCAGTACATCGCCGCATACGGAGGCATCCAGCACATCAAGTTCAACGCAGATGATTCCGTCATCCTGGACCCGGTCATCTGTCCGCCGAAGACCAAGCGCGACATCGAGAGCCACCTGATGCTATTCTACACGGGTAAGACCCGCAAGGCCTCCGATATCCTGTCCAGGCAGAAGAGCAACCTCAAGACGAACAAGGAGGTATTGGACAAGATTAGGGACCAGGCGGAGCAGCTCTTTCAAGACCTCACATCGCTCCAGGTCGACAAGCTGGGCGAGGCGCTCAAGAAGGGTTGGGAGCTCAAGAAGTCCCTCGCACGCGGTATCTCCGACCACGAGATCGACACGCTCTACGAGAAGGCCCTCAAGGCTGGGGCAATCGGCGGAAAGATCACGGGTGCCGGCGGAGGAGGATTCCTCGCACTATTCGTTCCTCCGGAGAGCCACTGGTCCGTCAGGAACGCGCTCACGGGCCTCAAGGACCTCGAGTTCAAGATAGAGCCTCAGGGCTCCAAGATAATCTATGTCGGAGATGATTTCTGATGGGCGATGTGAACTCTCGATCTGTCAAGTACCTGGACGAAGTGGCCAAGACCCTCGAACACATGGAAAAGGACCTCCCGTTCAAGGCGGAGGAGATCGTCGCAGCCTTGGTGAAGGCCAGGGATTCCGGCAGACGCATCTACATCTGCGGGAACGGCGGGAGCGCGTCCACCGCATCCCACATGGCCTCGGACCTGAACAAGGGGGCGAATAGGAAGGACGCACCGCGCTTCAAGGCCATCGCTCTCACGGATAACATACCCACGATGCTCGCCTGGGCCAACGACGCCTCCTACGATGACATCTTCGTCGAGCAGCTCAGGAACCACCTCGAGAAGGGCGACATCGTCATAGGCATAAGCGGCTCCGGCAACTCGCCTAACGTGCTCAAGGCCATGCACTATGCGAACGACAATGGTGCGATGACGATCGGTTTCACCGGATTCGACGGGGGCAAGCTCGCCCAGATCGCGAAGATATGCTACACCGTGCCGAACAACTGCATGCAGCAGATCGAGGACATACACCTTCTCATGGAGCACATGCTTTCGCTCATACTCCGCGATTCCCCAGACTGCAGGGGCAAGAAGGAGCGTTGAGAACCGGATGCCTCGGAAAACCAAGATCGCCGTCTTCGTGGATAGGGATGGGACCATCTGCTTCGACAAGCACTACCTCGCTGACCCACAGGGTTTTGAGCTGATACCGACCGTCGCCAAGGGAATAAAGAAGCTGGACGACGCGGGCATCCCCGTCATTGTGGTGACAAACCAGTCGGGCATCGCCAGGGGATACTTCACCGATGAGACGCTGAAGAAGATACACGAGCACATGAAGAGGACTCTGAAGGCGACGGGTGCGGAAATCCAGGACATCTTCTACTGCCCACACCTACCAGGCTCGGGATGTGCCTGTAGAAAGCCCGCGACGGGTCTGCTGCGGCGAGCGAGCGAAAAGCACGGCATCGACCTGAGGAAGTCCTTCGTGGTGGGCGACAGGATGATGGATGTCGAGATGGCCCATGCGGTGGGTGCTGCTGGTATCCTAGTGCCTGAGCCCGGGGATCAGTACAATGTCGCGAAGGAGATCGGGGAGTCAAAGGAGAAACCAGACTTCATCGCCAAGAACTTTCTCGAAGCGGTGGACTATGTACTTGCCAGAATAGAAGAAGGGAATTGACTAAGTCAGGCATGTGTCAATCGGAGAAGCATCGTCGCGTTCTCGTCGACCACCAACCAACCGCCCTTTGGCAGCATGCCATTGGCACGGAGAATCTTTGGGCCCTTCCCTGTCATGCTCCCTTGTGTGAACGAAACATAGAGTACCTGCTTGCTGAATCTTGCCAAGATATAAAGATGGGGTCTGCTATTCATTCGAACAGACTCGGAGGATGCCTGGAGTCAGGCCTAGGAACCGACGAGCAGAGTATCCTCACATGACGCCCTCATGAACAGAGTCGGAACGGTGGAATAGCCAGCGATTGGAGGAGCCGAATATCGACTCTGAAGAACTCAGAGGAATCGAGAAATCTGCTTGGGTGCGTGCATCTTCCTCGTCTGATTCAGGTACCATGTCCATGCAGCCGTCGCGAAATCTGGAGAAAAACATATGGTCGTTCTTCAAGTGATTGTCAAGAGAAGACGCCGTCGAATGAGGAATGAAATATGGCATCGACGATTCGAGATGGAATGAACCGCGAAAACCATCCACGACCAAAGGTGAGCGTCTGTATTCCGAGCTATAACAACAGTGACCTTATTGGCTACGCAATCAGAAGTGCGCTTGGCCAGACATATAGTGATATTGAAGTCATCGTGGTCGATAACGATTCAGCTGACGATTCCGAAAGAGTAGTGCGGAGTCTCAGTGATGAGAGAGTCAAGTTCTCGAAGAACAGCGTGAATATCGGCATGACGCGCAACTGGAACAAATGCATATCAATGGCCTCCGGTGAGTTCATATGCCTGCTTTGTGCCGATGACATGTATTTGCCAACATTCGTGGAACGGACATTGTCGATGCTGGAGATGCATCCGAACCTCGGATTTGTTCATTGCGCGTACAAAAGCATCAATGAAAAGGGCGAAGTTATCGGAGCGTACAGGATGCAAGAGCTTGACACAATCGAGAGTGGCCTGGCCTTTTTCGAGAGAATCATCCATGGTAACTTTTTGGTGATTTCTGGGACGATGTTCCGTCGAACTTGCTTTGAAGAGTTGGGTTGTTTCGATGAGAAGCTAGAGTATGCTCCGGACTGGGAGATGTCTGCTCGCATATCGCTTCACTACGACGTGGGATACGTGTCTCAGTCTCTAGCTTGCTATCGTTTTCATGAGAGTAATCTCACTAAGACTCTGATGAAATCCAACCGAATAATCCATGAGGGCTTCAAGACAATCGACAGTATCGCTTCTGACCTCGCGAGAGTGCCTTCTCTTCATCCTAGGGCATTTGACGCATCAACCCTGAAGTCGGAGTATGTCATGAGAGTGATGGGGGTGCGGTTGAGTTCTAGAAACTCCAGAGAAATGAGGAAGAGCATAGTCGACGAAGTCTCCAAGAACCGCAGGAGAATCCTCGATTTGAGACTGGCAATTCCCTTCATAGTGAGTTACCTGGGAACACGCGCAGCTCTAGCATCCGTATATCCATCCAAACTGGCAAACAGCATGCTTGTTCGCATTCTGAACATGACCGACTAGCTAGTCGTGAGACACCGATTGAAGAGAGTTGAGAGGTACCGTCGGCCATCCATATCAGAGAATAGTCGTGCCAGGCTGTTTCTGACTGATGCACACAAATAAGCGCTCGGAAATCAATGCCGCTACCTCCTTCCACACATGACCATTTCTCAGGACCATACGACCGATAGATTGATTTAAGCTTGTTGAAGTTGTAAGGTCGGATCAGTTGACAGATGCCAGCAAGACTCTCAAAGGGATCAGCGTTTCTGGACTCGCATCTATTTCCATAAAAGGCATTTCCACTCTCGCATATCTTTGGATTGTCACGCTTATGGATCCTGCCCGGATGGGCGCGATAACACTGGGGCTGGCATTCTATGGAGTCTTTGGGCTTTTCAAGGATTTCGGACTGACCACTGCGTTGATTTCTAAACCCAACATCACTAACGAATTCATGTCAAGTGCGAATTCTCTTCGCATCATTGTCTCAGGAGCACTTCTTGCCATATGCGTGCTCTCCTCGCGCGTACTCCCAACTTTATTCGATATTCCCGAGTTGAGAGAGATGATGCTACTCGTCGGAGCGGCAGTCTTCGTTGAGGCTCTCGGATTTCTTTCATACGCGCTGCTCAACAGGAACCTCGAATTCAAGAGGCTGGCACAGGTGGACATCACGGCCTCAGTCGTGATGGCCGGCACAGTTGTAGTCGCCAGCATGCTCGGGTACCCGATGTTTGCGCTCTTTATCGGACTCGTCGTCTCTTCAGCGACCAAGACTGGAATACTGTTGCTCTTCTACCCGCCCAAGATCAAGTATGCGACGATGGCCTTCGCCAACCGAGAGTTGATATTATTCGGCGCCAAGCTGGTATCCATTTCAGCCGTCGTTTATCTCTGGTTCAACATGAACGTGTTTGTTCTGGGAAAGATCAATATCGACGCACTCGGCTTATATGGACTTGCGTTTCTCTGGGCGGGGGCCCCGGCTGACATTTCCGCCATAACCCTTAACAAGGTTATGCTGCCAACGTATTCTGCCCTCATAAGGAGTGGCAGAGCAGTCTTCGCCAGTTACATGCAGACCCTGAAGTTCCTGTTCGTGGCTGCCTTTGGAGCCTTTGCGTTTCTTTTCGTCGCGTCCCCGATTCTGATAAAGACACTTTATAGCTCAAAATGGGATCCTGCGATTCCTATTCTTTTGATTCTCCTGATATTCGGTCTGGGCCGAACATTGCTAGAGCCTGCTGGCAGCCTGATCCTCTCTCTCCAGCGTCCAGGCGTGATTCTCTTGACGAATGTTCTGAACCTCTGTCTGATATCAGTCTTCGTCGTGCCCGTTGCAGGAAGCTATGGTGCACAGGGATGCGCAACACTTCTGACAGCAGTCTACCTCATCCACATATGCATCCTATGGTTCATCGTCTTCCGCATTTTCGGACAAAATCCAAAGGCTATGATTGCTGCAATCGCTCGCCCGCTGATTGCGGCACTTGTCGCACTCGGAATTGGCACGGCCATTCTATTCTTCACCTCTGGAACATTCTCGGATGTGGCTGCAGTCCTTGCTGTCGCATCAGCTTACTTGGCCTTGATGTATCTCGCCGCAAGGAATGACCTTCTCCAGACCCTCAGGTACATCAAGCATGCAATTGGTCGAGGATAGCAGCTGGAAAAGCAGCTAGATGCCATTCCGGAGAAACCTCTGCGCTTACGCTGAGCCCACGTTCCCACATTTCCAGAATATCGTTTCACAGAGAGTTACCAAAGAGCAATGATGTGGAAAGTCTATTAAGTCAGAATTCCGTTGATTGCAGGAAGGAGCAAATGAGAGTACTCATTACAGGCGCAAATGGATTCTTTGGATCCCATTTGGTCAGATTCCTTGACAGCAAGACTGACCACGAAGTGATCTCCATGGTAAGGGGAGCAAAAGCGGAATCGGGAGCATCTGGCATGGGATCTAGGCACGAAATCGCCTACGGTGATGTTTCCGACATTGGAGATGTCAGCGGGATTCTCAACAAGACCCGACCGGAAATTGTGATTCATTTAGCGACGAGATATGCTATTTCTCATGAATCGAACGACATTTGTGAAATGGTCAATACGAACATCAGGGGCATATACAATATTCTCGAATCACTGCGTAGCAGACCAAACACGACTCTGATAAACGCGAGCACATGTTATGTGTATGGACCTTCGAAGACGGCGATTGATGAGCAAGGCCAACTCAATCCTCAGAACCTATATGCATTGACCAAAATTAGTGCTGAGGAGGCATGTGAATTCTACTCTGACAATTATGGAATCAACATACTGAATCTACGATTCTTCCCACCATACGGCCCAGGAGATAATCCCAAAAAACTCATCCAACATACATTTGAGGCGATAATGGATGGCAGAGAACCGATCCTATCTGGCGGCACTCAGAAGTGGGATTTCGTGTTCATAGGAGATATCGTAGAATGTTTCAACAGGTCCTTGTTGAAGATTGAAAACTCTGAGGGCGTGGGCTTCAAGACACTCAACGTTGGGACTGGGAAGGTGGTTGAGATCAGGGAGATTGTAAGTAGGATATACGAACTGACTGGGAAAAGCGGAGAGCCAGCATGGGGATCGGCCCCCAAGAGGAAGAATGAAATAGAGTACCTGTGCTGCAACAATCGTGCGCTCAAAGACTGGCTTGGATGGATTCCAGCTACTGCAATGATCGGAGGAGGTCTTGAGACCACCATAAAGGCGTTGCGTGAAGAAAGAGGGGTGTAACCGTGTCGATCAAGCCGAAGATTCAGGGTATGAAGATCAGGCAACTGAGCAAGATTCCAGATGAAAGGGGATGCATCTTCCATATGTTAAGGTGTGATGACAAGGACTTCGAACGGTTTGGAGAGATATACTTCTCCACGGCATACCCCGGGGTTGTCAAGGCTTGGCACATGCATAAGACAATGACACTCAATTATGCAGTGATAAAAGGAATGATCAAGCTGGTTGTATTTGATGGAAGGAAGGGATCTCCAACAGAGGGGAAACTTCAGGAACTATTCATTGGCGACAGCAATTATCAGCTCGTGACGATTCCACCCGGCGTATGGAATGGGTTCAAATGCATAGGTTCAGAATACACGATAGTTGCGAATTGTGCTACAGTCCCTCACGATCCGAATGAAATCATAAGACTTGACCCGGGGACAGATTCGATCCCCTATGATTGGGGCATCAAGCTTGGATAATGGGCTTTGTTGCTGAACTCTGATACCATCGTTTCTGAGATTGCTCGATCCTAAGCGGATATCAGCTCAACCCATCGTCGGAGTACTTCGTCAGGTTGGCAATCATGTAATCCAGCATTTCTTCCGTGAGGCCCGGGAACACCCCAATCCAGAACGTGTTGTTCATAATGATGTCGGTGTTCCTCAATTTCCCAGCCGCCCTATGGGGCAGGCCTTTGAAGTATGGCTGGCGCAGCAGGTTACCGCCAAAGAGCAGCCTGGAGCCGATTTTCTTATGGTCCAGTTTTCGAAGGAGTTCGTTCCGGCCAACCTTGCAGGATGATTTCAATGTGATGGGGAACCCGAACCAGGACGGGTCCGAACCCGGAGTTGCTTCCGGCAGAATCATCTTATCCTCGAGTCCACTCAGTCCTTCGCGCAGATAACGGAAATTGCTTTTCCTAATCCGGATGAACTCATCCAGGTGTTCGGTTTGTGCCAGGCCAACCGCCGCCTGCATATCTGTCATCTTGAGGTTGTATCCTAGATTGGAGTAGGTGTACTTGTGGTCGTAGCCATAGGGTAGATCTCCCAGCTTCATGCTGAACCTCCGCCCGCAGGTGTTGTCCTTTCCCGTGGGGCAGTGGCAGTCTCGACCCCAATCGCGCATCGATTCCATGATCCTGGCCAGGGTCTCGTCGTTCGTGACAACGGCGCCCCCTTCACCAGTAGTGATGTGATGGGCAGGGTAGAAGCTGAAGGTGGAGACGTCCCCGAACGCGCCCACCTTTCTGCCATGATAAGTTGAGCCAAGCGCATCGCAACAATCCTCGATGAGATACAGGTCATTGTCATCCGCGATGCGGCAAATGCCCTCGATATCGAACGGGTTTCCGAGAGTATGCGCCGCCACAATGGCCTTGGTCCGGGGTGTGATTGCTATCTTGACCTGCGATGCGGAGATTCCGTAAGTGGGAATATCCACGTCCACGAAGACCGGCATCAGCCCGTTCTGGATGATGGGATTCACAGTGGTGGGGAAGCCTGCCGCGACTGTGATGACCTCATCCCCCGGTCTGAGTGCATCCCGTCCCAATTGCTGAGATGTGAGGGCCGAAATCGCTAGCAGATTGGCCGATGAACCCGAATTGACAGTAAGGACGTGCTTGACCGTTAGGAAATCGGCCAGGCGGGACTCGAAGGCGTCGTTGAATCGGCCGGTAGTCAGCCAGAAATCGAGAGAGGCCGCCACCAGGTGACACAAGTCAGAAGCGTCGAAGACCTTGCCGGAAACTGGAACATCGGATTGTCCTGGTATGAATTCCTTCGGGGCGTGAGCAGCGGCAGCATACTCTGCCACTAGCCCAAGGATACGATTCCTCATATCTTCCGATTTCGTGTCGTCGAGACCCGGATTCTTTAACATACCACCAGCTACGCTGGTAAGCTTTTTTTTCCTCGGTATGTCTTCATCCCCCGGAGTCTGAGCGTTGAGCCTTCCGCAGGTACTCATCGATCTGTCTTAGCGTTGTGTCCCACAATCCGGACGGTTCTTTCTGGTACTCCTTATACCATTCCACAGTCATCCTGACGCTCTCTTTTAAGGTCAACACAGAGTACCAGCCCAAATCGGTTTGCGCCTTGGTGCAATCCAACCGCAGGGTGCCAGCCTCGTGTGGTTGATTCGTGCTTGACAGAATCTCCGTCTTTCCTTCTCCCCACTGGTTCAGAATGAGTTGTACCAGCTGCATCACAGGCACATGATCCTCCGCTCTTGGCCCGAAGTTCCAGGCAGATGAATGATGATCAGGATCCGTGAGCAGTCTGGAAGCTAGCAGTAGATAGCCGGCCAATGGTTCTAGGACGTGCTGCCAAGGACGGACGGCAGCGGGATTTCTTACTTGAATCGAACTCCCAGCACCCAGGGCACGCATGCAATCCGGCACTATTCTATCCTCTGCCCAATCTCCTCCTCCAATAACATTCCCTGCCCGCGCCGAAGCTACTCCTACAGGGCGCTTGCCATCGCTTCCTGGGCTGAAGAAAGAATCTCGGTATGAGGCGATTATGAGCTCCGCAGCCCCTTTGCTGGCACTATAGGGGTCCCTCCCTCCCATGGGATCATTCTCTCTATATCCATGAACCCATTCCCGGTTCTCATAGCACTTGTCACTGGTGATGCAGACACAGGCCTTGACCGAGGGCGTTCGCCGGACCGACTCGAGCACCTTTGCCGTGCCCACGACATTGGTGTCAAAAGTGAGGATCGGCTCCGAATAGGATCTCCTGACCAGCGGTTGCGCTGCCAGGTGAAACACCACCTCTGCGCCAGACCGCTGCATCGCATCTTTCAGATGCTCCAGGTCGTTTATGTCCCCCCGCTCCCATGTCATTCGCTCCTTCAGACCGATGACTTCGAACATAGAAGGGTCGGTGGGTGGATCCAACGCATATCCCGTCACCTTGGCTTTTAAAGAGAGAAGCCAAGCAGAGAGCCAACTACCCATGAAGCCAGTGTTGCCAGTGACCAGTACTTTCCTGCCTTTGAGAAGATCGATGGCCTTTCCCAAATCCTTCCCATTCAACCCCATACCCTCCAAGGGGCTTTGCCGCTGTTCCAAAGTGATTCCAGTTGATTCTTGTCTCTCAGCGTATCAAGAGCGGCCCAGAAGGAGTCGTGCTTGTAAGCCATCAACTCGCCGTCCTTGGCCAGTCTCTCCAGCGGATCTCTCTCCCAGATGGTTGCGTCTCCGGCCAGATAATCAAACACCTTCGGTTCGCAGACGAAGAAACCACCGTTCATATAACCACCGTCCCCTGCCGGCTTCTCGGTAAAGGTGCGCACCCGGTCTTGTCCTTCCAGGTTCAACAACCCGAATCGTCCTGGGGGTTTGACCGCCGTCAGCGTAACCGTTTTGCCGTGAGAGCGGTGGAATTCTAGCAGCATTCTGAGATCGATATCTGCCAAGCCGTCGCCATACGTGAGCATGAAAGTCTCGTTCCCCACGTAGGGCTGGATGCGCTTGATTCGTCCCCCGGTCATAGTGTTCTCACCGGTGTCGATCAACGTCACCTTCCAGGGCTCCGAGGAGCTACGGTGTATCTCAAGGTCATTGTTCCTCAAGTTCACAGTCAAATCGGACATGTACAAATTATAATGCGCGAAATACTCACTAATCATGTAGCCTTTGTAACCAAGGCAGATGACGAAGTCCGTGAACCCGAAGTGTGAATAGATTTTCATTATGTGCCACAGAATGGGCTTGCCACCGATCTCGATCATGGGTTTGGGTCGGACCACACTTTCCTCGCTGATCCTTGAACCTAAACCTCCTGCTAGAATCACGACTTTCATTCTGACCTGCTCTGCTGAAATACAAAAGAAGCGTTTCGATATAAAACTGCTTTGGCGCCAGACGGAGAGAAACGAGAAGAAGATGGTCTCCATCTGACTAAAGGTAAATCGTCGTGTTCTCGCCGACCACGAGCCTCTGACCTTTCGGCAGGAGCCCGTTCGAGTTCAAGATCTTTGTGCCCTTCCCCACCATGCTCCTAACAAGCTTCCTCTCGACATCTATCACAGTGTCATCCATGACGATCGAATCGTCCACTTCAGCCATCGTGAGCGTACAGCGATCGCCTATCGCGGTGTAAGGACCGACATAAGCACTCGGCCCGATTTTGCAGTTCTCCCCGATTACTGCCGGTCCCCTGACGACCGATTTCCCGAAGATGACCGTCCCCCGCCCTATCTTCACTCTTCCGACGATCGTCGCCCCATCCTCGACCTTCCCAAGGTTCTCAGAATCAATTCCATCGAGTATCAGGTGATTCGCCTCGAGGATATCCTCAGGCTTCCCCGTGTCCTTCCACCAGCCCTCAACATGGTGCGGCACGACCTTGTACCCCAAATCAATCAACAGCGAGATGGCATCGGTTATTTCCATCTCGTCCCTCCAGGACGGCTTCAGCTTCGGATACACCTTGAAGAACGTCGGATTGAACGCGTAGACTCCGATGACCGCCAGGTTCGACCTCGGCTCCTTCGGCTTCTCAACCGTCCTGAGGACCTTCTTTCCGTCTGGACTCAGCTCCGCGATCCCATACCGTTGCGGCTCCTTCACGGGCATCAGAGAGATGACGCAGTCGGCCTTCTCATCCTTCATCTTCTTCGGGATCGCCTTGATCCCGTTCTTGAGCAGGTTATCTCCCAAATAAACGACAAATTCAGAATCGCCCATGAACTCCTTGGCGCAGTTCACCGCATGGGCTATCCCCTTCGGCTCCCCTTGGATTATGTATGTCAGCTTCACGCCGTACTTGGACCCGTCCCCGAGGAACTCCTGGACCTTCTCCGGCATAACGGTGCCAAGGATGATCCCGATATCGGTTATCCCCGCATCACGAAGGTCCTCGATGCAGTACAGTATGTTCGGCTTGTTCGCGATGGGTATCAGCTGCTTCGGGCCCGTGTGCGTCAGGGGGCGGAGGCGAGTGCCATAACCGCCTGAGAGAACCAGTCCCTTCATGGGCTATCCCTTTTGAATCCGTGCTCGAAAGGCACCATGGGGCTATTTAAGGGCTTCTCGCGGTCGGACGCTTGCCTTTTCTTATATCGATAATGATAGGCTGATAACCACGTCATTATCACCTTTGTAGTCGGACCGCAGAGTGAGACCATGTGGTCCATAGCATATCGTCGAACCGCGGCTTCATTGCCGACCTCTATTCGCCATTATCTAGGACAGCCCCTAAACACAAGAATCGCGCTCTGATTGCAGTATCAGTTCTCGCCTTAGCATTTTCACTCGTCTTGCTGTTCCATCCCGTTCCGAGCAAGGGAAACGACACAAGCAGGGAGACCATAGCGCCATCTCCAGCAAACAACAGCTACGAGTTCAGAGTCTACTCGCTCACACACACCTCCGTGATTCCGAGCGCCAACGGGACCGTCTTCTTTTTCGATTTAACCCAGCTGCCCGTCAACTTTGCCAGCATCAAATTTGGCGACTTCAGAGGCGACACTCAGTATCGCTTGATCTACTACGCAGGTTCCGGCATCCTTCTGAATGCCAGCGGATCGAACGCATCGATCACGCTCAAAGAAGGAAACGGGAAACTCATAAGCAATGTTTTCTATCACGGCCAACGACTGGTGGTTCTCAACGGCCAGACGACGACATACATCAACTGTGGCAATCATTCCGTCTACAGCGGGACAGATCTGATGGTGCAGGACTGGAGGAACGGGAGCTGGACCCCGAACGATGGCATTCTGATAGAGCATCCGAATAACGTCACGATATCTGGCGCGAGATTCTGTCTGGCTGTGTATCAGCCCGTTGCCAATGCCCAGGTGCCGGAATTCGAACTGCTCCCAGCGACTATGATCGTTTTCTTGGTGGTCATTCTGGTACTAAGATGCCGCCGATGACAATTGAAACTGCTGGCTTTCAATCTCGTCAGTCTTAAGTATTGCGCACATCCATGCGCTTTTTCGAGCTGGGTGGCAATAGATGAGCGAAGATAGATTCGGGCTTACCGGAAGCGAGCGAAGTAGAACGAAATCTCACAATCGGGAGGCGGGGCGCGGGCAGAATCTGAGGCTCCTTGCAATCGCATTGGTCGTCCTGCTCGTCACCTCTGGAATCGCATTCGCCCTTGCCAGCTATGTTCCCGAGCACGGGAGAGTGTCCACGCCCAGCAGGATTGAATCAACGCTCACTTGGCCTCTAGTGCTGAATTGCCAGCACAAGGACTCCATCATGCAATGTGTCGCACCCGGACCAGTCTGCATCCCGGGACCTCATGCGTGGAACGACGCAAAAGGCGCAGACGGAATCTACGGCACAGCGGATGACTGCCCACACTGTTCATGTTACTGCGTTCCAGCCTGCATATCTATGATCGCAGTCTACAGAGGCCAAGCCGGCAATTTCATAGTCCAGGACCAGATCTACGACAACGGGAAGTCGACCCTCGGGGAGACTCTCGGAGACGGCATCCTCCAAACCCATGGCGTCGGCATGTTTGACGGCACCGGAGGCTGGGCCAAGGAGGTTCAGACTTCTTTCCAGTGGTCTTTGGGAATTGTCGGCTACATAGAGCACAACTCGACCAACCCCCTGACAGTGCCAGTACTTGCACAATACATCGCGCTTGGCTATCCTGTCCTTTGGCTAGATCGCGACGGCTGGCCAGCGAACCAATCTGCATCGTATCCAAGCCTGACATACAAGGCTGACATGGGCCACGCGAAGGTCATAGCGGGATGGAACGACAGCGACACGCCCTTGGACACCAGCGATGACATGTGCCTCATTTACGACCCGTGGCCTGAGTACAACGACGCCGGCATCCTGCCCATGAATGCGACCCAGGGACCGGGAGGCACGTTCGACCCTTACTGGTTGCCGCTGGATAAAGTACTGAACGACACGAATGACATATTCCTCATAGATACCTTCCCTGCTGTCCCCGAGTTCCCCGGCTTGCTTGTCCCGATTGTGGGATTCATGACAATTGCCGTCGTTCTGGTCAGATGGAAGAGCAAGTCTCGTCAAGAAGGATGATGGGTCTACTTTCGGACGCGGTTCGTCCTGGACTCAAGCATGTCCTTCATCGGCACCCAGTAGTTTTCCTTCCATCCAGTGTCGAACCTGTCCCCGCAGTCAACGGGGACGCCAGTCTGAGTGAAGGCCAGTCGGGTACCTCCCTCCTCTGCCTTCAATGCGAATGTCGCTTTGGAATAGTGGTCCGAGGGCCAGCAATCCTCTCCATCGGGCTTCCACAGCTGCACGATCTTCTTGTCCGGCACGAGCTCGACGTTCTCACCCGTGATGTAGCCGTCGTAGATGTTGATCCTCCCGCCGATCTTTCTGCTTATGACTGCCTTGCCGCCCGTGAACTCCGCATGCTTGCGTGGGTCCATGAGCGCCTCGTACACATCATGCGGCGTCACCTTGAAGAACACGGTCTGCCGAATCGTCCTTGTCTTCATCCTCTCGATCTCCTCGCAGAAGCAATCGGCCGAATCAGTACATCTACTTTCGACCTTTCCAGTCCAGACGAGGACCAGCCGCTTTGATTCAATTTCCCAAGGACCCAACGAGGGAGAAGTCAGAAAGAACCTTATCGTCGTCAGAGGATTGCCGGATGAAGGGGGTATAGACAAATGCCGCTCGTAACGGTGAACATATGGCCTGGCAGGGACGACGACTTCAAGCGAAGGATCGCCGACGGAATAACGAAGGTCTTCGAGAAAGAGGGCATCCCTCGCGACGCCGTCTCCATAATCATGTACGAGGTCCCGAAAAACAACTGGGCCGAAGGCGGAAAGCTGTTCTCGGATCGAATGCCCTAGAAAGCCGAAACAAGCAGATAGCGTGGATACGCGCTTGGGATGATCATCTCTTCGACTCCTGGATCTTCATCGACTTCAGCCCGTCCTCGAAGGACATCGTCTTCCTGCCGAGCAGCTTCTCAACCTTGGTGACGTCGAGGCAGGAGTACTTTGGCCTCTTTGCAGGCAACGAAACGCTGGCCGACGGCGCAGGCACGACGAGACCCTCGTCAAGACCAAACGCCTTGGCAATCATCCTGCCGCAGGTTGGTCTGTCCAGACAATCCGGACCCGAGACATGCCAGATGCCCTTCAAATCCCTCTCGGCCAATTCCAGAAGAGTCTTCGATAAGTCGTCGGCGAAGGTTGGTGAAATCCACTGATCTTCGAATAGGGTGGTCTTCTCACCCTTCCTCATCTTCTTGATCACCCACGTGACGAAGTTGTCCTTGTCCTCCAGCGGGTTCCAGCCGTAGAGTACTGCTGGCCTTGCGACGACGGCATTGGGGAGCGTCGCGAGAACTGCCCTCTCCCCTGCGAGCTTGCTCGAGCCGTAGACGGATATGGGCCTCGGGATGTCATCCTCGGTATACCTCCTCATCTTGGCGCCGTCGAACACATAGTCCGTGGAGATGTGAATCAGCCTGACACCCAACTTCTTGCACGATCTTGCCACGAGCTCGGGACCCGTGGCGTTGACCCTGTTGGCCATCAAGGGCTTGGTCTCGCATGCATCGACATTCGTCATTGCGGCGCATAGGATGGCGACGTCCGGCCTAGCCTTGTCGAATAGCCTCTCGACCTCTTCCTTTGAGCCGATGTCGAGCGGCTCGAGCCTCCAAGAACTCTTGCCGTCCACTTCAGGGTTGTAGCTGCCGGACACCGCGTACTTGGTCGCCGCTTGGACCATGAGCTTGCTGCCCAGCAGGCCGGATGCGCCTATGACCAGGAGCTTCTTCTTTTCGAACACTGGAACCCTCGATTTGAACAAGGCAAGGGAGCGCTTCGAGGGTTAAGAGCCTTTTCGTGAAATACCCGCAAAGGCTGAAATAGACAAAGCTCCAGTTACATGTAGTGCGCAGCGTGATTAGCCTGGCACGTCCTCTGATGACATGGTGGATGAGATGAGCTCTTCAAATTGGGACGACAAGAAATGGGGAATGACATTCGAGGAGTTCCAGAAAGGCATAGAGGACTACGCGAACGACCGACTCTGGTTTTACGACAACCTTGACGACCTTCGCAGGACGCACATCAATAAGTGGGTAGCAGTCAGGAATAAGCAAGTCGTCGACTCCGACAGTGACCACGACGAGCTTATTGAGCGTCTTGAATCAGGCGGAATCGGACTCTCTGGCACCCATGTTCTTTTTGTGCGCCCGGAAGACATCGTCGTGATCTACTAGAGGTCACGCTGAATGCCGCTGAGAATCCCCTTGTGCGTCACCGAGGAGGAGCCCCCTTTCGTGACAGCACAAGCATACTGGCTGAGGAAGGGCACAAAAGACAGAGTCGACTTCCTCGTGGACACAGGCGCCTGGGACATCACAATATCGGAAGACAATGCGAGGGCCCTCGGAGCGCGATTGAATGAGTTTCCGAGGTCGAGACTGACGATTGGGGGCATAGGCGGCAGGGAACAGCCCACGTCCTGAGCCTATTGGGAAGGGGATTCATGAAGAGAAATCGTATCGAACTCTATTGGGACTTCGATGCAGGCCTAGCTTATTTGGACGCGAAGGACTGAGGCCGTCTACGCAGCGGGAGGGACAGCATAAAGGCTCAGAGACAAGTTAATATGACGTGAGTCTTTTCTTGGTTGATACAATGACAATGAGACTCGGAACCGTTGACGGCGTCACCGTCAGGAGTCTAAAACGGGTCGTTGACGAGCGCGGATGGCTCATGGAGATCTTCAGGAGCGACTGGCCCGAGTTCAGGAAGTTCGGGCAGACCTACATCACCACATGCAAGCCGGGAGTCGTCAAGGGCTGGCACTATCACAAGCTCCAATGGGACCATTTCGTCCCGTTGAAAGGAAACGCTCTAATCGGTCTGTACGATTCCAGAGAGAAGTCCAAGACGAAAGGCATCGTTCAAGAGGTCGAAGCCTTTGAGAGGGAGCCGAAGTTGATCGCGATCCCGCCGTATGTCTACCACGGCTTCACGCCGCTCGACGACAACGACATCTGGGTCGTGAACACGCCCACAGAACTGTACAACTACAAGAAACCGGACGAGTACAGGCTCGAATGGGACGACCCCTCCATAGGTTACATGTGGCGCAGGAAGGTGTAGATTCTGAGAACGCTCGTGACAGGCGGCGCCGGATTCATCGGATGCAACTTCGTGAGGCACATGCTCAAGGAGCACCCGAACGACCAGATTGTCGTTCTGGACAAGCTCACCTACGCCGGCAGGCTCGAGAACCTCGAAGAGATCAGGGACAAGATCACTTTCGTCAAAGGCGACATCTGCGACAAGGAGGCGGTCAAGAAGACGATGGCGGGCTGCGACTACGTCGTCAACTTCGCCGCTGAGAGCCATGTCGACAGGAGCATCGCGTCTCCAGAGGATTTCGTGCGGACCGATGTCCTGGGCGTGTTCACTCTTCTCGAGGAGGCGCGCAGGATCAACATCAAGAAGTTCATACAGATCTCGACGGATGAGGTGTACGGCTCAACAGTCTCTGGATCGTTCTCTGAGGCCGACATTTTGGATCCGTCATCGCCGTACTCCGCGAGCAAGGCAGGAGGGGAACTTCTGGCGAGGTCATATGTACGGACCTACGGTCTCGACGTCGTCGTAACACGCTCGTCAAACAACTACGGACCTTTCCAGTACCCCGAGAAGCTCATACCGGTCCTCATCATCAAGGCGCTCAGGGACCAGCCGCTGCCCATCTACGGCAAGGGCACGAACGTGAGGGACTGGCTCCACGTCGAGGACAACTGCCGGGCGATCGACCTCGTAATGCGGAGGTCCGAGCCGGGAGAGATCATCAACATCGGCTCTGGCAACGAGGTCCCGAACATCGAGGTCGCGAAGCTAGTGCTGAAGCACATGAGCAAGCCCGAAAGCCTCATCAAGTACGTTCAGGACAGGCCCGGCCACGACTTCAGATACTCTCTGAACTGGGACCGCATAAGGAAGCTGGGCTGGAAGCCCAAGATGAGGTTCGAGGAAGGGATCAAGAGGACCGTCGACTGGTACCTGGCCAACCCGGCATGGTGGAAGCCTCTGGTTTAATCAGGAATCAACATCTGCTACCTGGCCATCCAGCCGTGTTCTGACGAAACCGCTATATCCGCTAGGGCTGCTACCCGCAGATGGCCACAAGAGGTCAATGTCATGAAGATAGCCTCGATCGTGGGTGCGCGTCCTCAATTCATCAAGCTCGCTCCGCTTTCACGGGAGCTGAGAAAGAAGCACCGAGAGGTTCTGATCGACACGGGGCAGCATTACGATCAGGAGATGGCAGGGAATTTCTTCTCTGAGTTCAAGATCCCCAAGCCGGACCATTCTCTTGGGATCGGCTCTGCGGACCATGGCGAGCAGACGGGTCGGATGCTCATATCGCTCGAGAAGGTTCTGATTGCCGAGCTGCCGCATCTGGCAATAGTCTTCGGAGACACGAACAGCACTCTGGCAGGGGCTCTTGCCGCTGCCAAGCTCAACATTCCAGTTGCGCACGTCGAAGCAGGTCTCAGGAGCTACGACACGACGATGCCTGAAGAGCTGAACCGCGTCCTCACGGATCACCTCGCGAAGCTTCTTTTCTGTCCGACCGAGACTTCGAGGGAGAATCTGAAACGAGAAGGGATCACTGAAGGAGTCCATGTCGTGGGGGACGTGATGGTCGATGCTCTGGAAGAGAGCAAGAAGGCAGCTGAGAAACACTCCAGTATAATGCAGCAGATGAACCTGAAGAAGAACGAGTTCCAGCTGCTGACAGTCCATCGCCCTGCCAACACCGACATCAAGAAGAATCTCGAGAACATCATCAGCGCGATCGGGGCCTCCGGCATCGTCACCGTATTCCCTGCTCATCCTCGGACGATCAATGCCCTGAAGGAGCACGGCCTTGAAGGCAACCTGCCCAAGAACATCATGGTCACGAAGCCTTTGGTCCACATGGACACGATATGGCTTCAGTCCAACGCTGCCCGCGTGATCACAGATTCCGGCGGCGTTCAGAAGGAAGCGTACCTGCTGGGAGTGCAGTGCATAACGCTGAGGGACACGACAGAATGGGTTGAGACGGTCAACGCGAAATGGAACGTCCTCGTGGGGGCCGATCCCGAGAAGATCCAGGATGCAATCAAGAACTTCTCGCCCCCGAAATACAGGCCGAAGATATTCGGCCCGCCGGGAGCCAGCACGCGGATAGCGAAGATCATCGACTACTATCTCAGCGACTCGAAATGACGGGGCTTCAGACCGCCTTCCACCATCGAACAGGGAACTTCTTCGCCAGCAGCTTATCGCCCTCGCCTATCGGCTTGAGGCCTGCAGCACGCATGTCAGCATCGACCATGATCTTCACGAGGTCGCCGAACTTCACCTTGAGGTCGAGCCCGAGTTCTTTCTTCGCCTTCGACGCGTCGGCGATGAGAGACTCCACCTCGGTCGGCCTGTAGAACCGCTTGTCGATCTTGATGTGCTTCTCGTGATCGAGTCCGGCATACGAGAAGGCGGACTGGACGAACTCGCGCACCGAATGTGCCTCGCCCGTGCCGATGACGTAGTCCCCTGGAGACTTCTGCTGCAGCATCCTCCACATGACCTCGACATACTCCGGGGCATAGCCCCAGTCCCTGCCCGCATCGAGATTGCCCATGTACAGGACGTCCTGCTTCTTGGCCAGTATGCTGGCGATGCCTCTCGTGACCTTCCTCGTCACGAAGGTCTCGCCCCTGCGCGGGCTCTCGTGGTTGAACAGGATGCCGTTCGAGGCGAACAGGCCATAGCCGTCCCTGTAGTTCTTCACCATCGAGTAGGCGTACACCTTCGCGCAAGCATACGGGCTCCTCGGGCTGAAGAGAGAGGACTCGTTCAAGGGCGGCTTGACATCCCCGAACATCTCAGAGCTCGATGCCTGGTAGAACCTTATCGGCAGCCCGCTACTCCGGATGGCTTCCAGCAGACGCGTCGTGCCCAGCCCGGTGACATCGCTCGTGTACGTCGGCGTGTCGAAGCTTATCCTTACCTGGCTCTGGGCGCCGAGGTGATACACTTCGTCTGGCTTCACGTTGTATATGATGTTGGATATCTCCTCGGAGTCCGTCAAGTCACCGTAGTGAAGGAAGAGCCTCCCGCCGGCCTCGTGAAGGTCCCTGTAGATGTGGTCGATCCGCCAGGTGTTGAACGTGCTCGTCTGCCGCCTGAGACCATGCACCTCGTACCCCTTGGACAGCAGCAGTTCTGCCAGGTAAGAACCGTCCTGACCGGTTATTCCCGTGATCAGAGCCTTCTTCATCGTCTCTCCCGAGATGGCCAGTATCATCAAGTTCTTCATATATAGCTGTCGAAACGATGCTTGAGGGGGCCAGTTGTGGGAAAAGGGTTTATGAGGACGCGGAATGTTCCCCAACCGAAACGATGGCAAAGACCGCACTCATCACTGGCATCACAGGACAGGATGGGCCCTATCTCTCCGAGTTCTTGCTGGCCAAAGGATACGAAGTCCACGGGCTCGTGCTCAAATGCGATACTGCAGGCGTTGAGAGGCTTGCCAACAAGGACGACCTGAACCTCATCGAGGGGGACCTCTTGGATCAGGCGTCCCTCGAATGCGCCGTGAAGTCATCGCAGCCCGACGAGATCTACAACCTCGCGGCACCGTCCTCCGTCGCGTCATCCTTCACCAATCCTGTCACGACGAGCGAGGTGGGCGGGTTGGGGGCGCTGAGGGTCATGGAGGCGGCGAGGCTGAAGGCCCCGAAGGCGAGGATATTCCAGGCGCTCACGAGCGAGATGTTCGGTGGCGCGAGCGCATCCCCTCAGAACGAGCAGACGCCCTTCAGTCCCAAGACGCCCTACGGGATCGCGAAGGTTTTCGCATCCATGTCGTCCACCTACTATCGAGACAGTTTTGGGATGTTCGTGGGGGGCGGCATATTCTACAACCATGAGTCGCCGCGAAGGCCGCCTGAGTTCGTGACGAGGAAGATATCGCTCGGAGTCGCGAGGATATCAAATGGTCTTCAGAAGACCATCGAGCTGGGCAACCTGGAGGCAAGGCGGGACTGGGGTTACGCTCCCGAATACGTCGACGCTGCCTGGAGGATATTGCAGCATGAACGGCCCGAGGATTTCATCATAGCCACTGGGGAGCTGCATTCCGTACGCGAGTTCTTGGAAGAAGCGTGTAAGGTAGCGGGCATAGACGACCCGAAGAGCAAGATCAGGATAGACAAGCAGCTCATCAGGCCGGCGGACTTCGTGCACCTCACAGGAGATGCAACGAAGGCGAAGAAGAAGCTTGGGTGGACTCCGAGGATCAAGTTCAAAGAGCTGGTTAGGATAATGGTCGAGGCGGACCTGAAGGTGGCAGAGGAAGAGGCGCGAGCGAGGCGCGTGCGATGAAGGACGACCCCAGCAGAGCCGCAGCATTGAAAATCACCGGAGATTGTACGAGATTCCCAGTGAAGGGGCTGCACCTGTGAGAGCAGTGGTACTCGGAGCGACCGGTTTCCTCGGATCGAACACGGTCTCGGAACTCCTGAAAAGAAAAGTGAAGGTCGTCGCGTTCTGCCCGAAGAGCGATAGGTCGAGAATCCTGAGAGATCGTGGAATCGAGGTCGTCGAAGGGGACTTCCTGAATCCGAAGACGCTCGAGATACCGCTCAAAGGCGTCGATTGGCTGATACACTTAGCCAGCACGACGAGCCCGAAGGAATCGATGTTGGAACCTCACAAGGAAGCCGCCAACCTGACCGCTAGCAGTCTCATCTTTCAGAACGCGATAGACGCAGGAGTGAGAAAGGTCCTGTTCTCGTCCTCAGGCGGAACGGTCTATGGAGATACGGGAATCGGCCCTGTGAACGAGACCGTCGGCACCCGCCCAGTGATACCGTACACGAAGACGAAGTTGGCAATAGAGTCAGAGCTGCTCGATCTGGCCGATGGCACGGATACGGTCCCAATAATCCTGAGATTCGGGAATCCCTACGGCCCCAACCAATACCCGACGAAAGGAACAGGCGTCATCGCGGCCTGGCTTGCGGCGGTTAGAGACAGCAAGCCAATCATTGTCTTCGGCGATGGGGAGAGCGCGAGGGACTTCTTCTATGTCTCCGACGCAGTCGCTGCGATCACCCTGGCGCTGGTAGGCGGGAATGCACGCGGGATCTACAACATCGGCTCCGGGACCGCGACCTCGCTCAACAGAATCCTGCTTATCATTGAAGAGGCAACCAATCGCAAGCCCACTGTGATGAACGTGATGCAAAGGCCCTCAGACGCGGTCAGGGCGATTGCCCTCGATTCCAGCAAGGCGAAGAGGGAGTTCGGTTGGGAGGCGAAGGTCGGTCTCCAGGAAGGGATCGCACTCACATGGAAGTGGATCCGAGCGGGCGAGCCGTTCACTATCGTCTAGCCGAGCAGCCTGCGCACGATGTCGACTATCGCCTTCTCCCTCTTCCCCACGGAGAACTCGGAAACGATCCTCGCCCTGGCATCCTTGCCCTTGTTTGAGACCAGGGCCTGCTTGATCGCATCGGCGGCGCCCTTCGGGTCCCCGACAGGCGCGTAGAATCCCGTGTCGCCGATCGCAGTCGGGATGCCGGAGACCTTCGTGCCGACAGGCACGCACTCGCACAACATCGCCTCGCAAAGCGCGTTTGGAAGGCCCTCATACATCGATAGCTGGCAGTACACCTTCGCGCGTTGGTAGTAACCGGCCAATTGATCGTGAGGTACGAACCCGGCGAACTCTACGTTAGAGGGGGCCATCGCCCTCAGAGCGTCCATCGTGTTGTCGCTCGAGTTCCCGACGAGGACGAACTTCACATCTTTCAGATATCCGGCAGCTTTGACGAACACATCCAATCCTTTCCGTCTGATTGTGACTTTGTCGACGAAACCGACAGTCAACACCATGTTCTCCTTGCGTCCGGCCGGCTTGAACTTCTCGGAATCGTGGCCTGTGTGCACCGTCTGGAAGTTCTTGCCATCGATCCCGAGATTCTTCATCGCATCGTCTTTGAGGGACTCGTCGACGGGCAAAACCTTCGTCGCCCTCCGCAGGATGTATTTCACCATCTTGGCCTTCTTCGGGTCGAACAGCGAGCCGTGCCCGATCTCAGGGACCTTCGCGACCTCGTAGCCTCCGACCACCACGATCGAAGGCCTGCCTAGCATCCTCGAGATTCGGACCATCCACTCTGCATGCCTCTCCGCGAACCAGCAGAACGTGAGGTCCGCCCAAAGCACGCCTCTAGCCATGCCGCACACCGCGCCGAGGACGCCGCGCAGGTTTCTCTTCCTCGAGCCGATGTCAAGAACCCTCACATTGTAGTGCTTCCTGAGGAGGTCCAGGTCTGCCTGAATGAACGCGGCCTCGGCAGGATGAACGAATAGGATTTTCGTATCCTTATCAACAGCCACATCTGACGACATCGGTTCAGACCTTCTTCGCACGCTCAAGATGGTTCAGCAGTCTCTGTGCTGCATGATCCTGAGTCCAGAAGCCGCGCACTACTTCAATGGCCTTCTTGCCCATAGCATCCCTTCGTCTCGCATCCGCCAGAAGACCAGAAACGGCCTCCGAGAACATCCTCTCATCTCGCTCAGTGAGTATCCCAGTCTCGTTGTGGACGACGCTCTCTCTCACTCCCCCCTCCCTGACAGCGACGACCGGGGTCCCACACGCCATCGCCTCAAGAGGCACAAGCCCGAATGGTTCGAGGTATGGGGCGAAGAGCACAAGACACGCCTTTTGGTACAACGAAACGATCTCGTCGTCCTGAACAAGCGCCTTGATCTCCAGGTTGACATCCACTTTCTTCGCGAGCTGTTCGAGATAGTTCTTCCAACCGGGGTCGAAACTGTTGCAGACGAGCACGAGTTTGGGTCGGACTTTCGAAGCCATCAGCGCAAGAGACCGGATTATGAAATCGAACCCTTTCTTAGGGGCGCACTCGCCGACCGACAAGACGAAGCTCTCTCTGGTGACGCCCGAGGGCTTGAACAGGTCCGTGTCCACTCCGAGATAGGAGACATACGAGTTCAGCCCGTAGCTCCTGAGCACGGACTCCCTGGAGAAGTTGGAGTTCACGAGGACGTACTTCGCATGGGAGGCGTTCTCCTTGTCGATTCTCGGGAGCCTTTTGGCAAACTGCCTTCGGATCCTCCTGCGCAAGGGGCTTAGGTTGTCCTTGTATCCAGCCTTCCTCGAGACGTTCCGCAGGACCTCTTCGTTGAACCTCGAGGGCTGCTGGCAGAAATAGACCGTGGGCTTCGTGACGAACTTCAGGAAGAACGGGGACATCGTCCAACGGTCCTGCTCGCAGAGCACTACGTCGTACTCCCCCTTGTTGATCGTCTCGGCGATCTCCTTCTGGACCCACTCGAGGTCCCTCAAGGAGATCTCCGCAGGCGGGATGTATCGAAGGAACGAGTACAGGGAGCCGGACAGCGTCTTCTTGACGGGGAAAACGGTCACATTGGCGCCAGCGCCCTTCAGAGGAAGGAAGTCCTCCCTCGCGGTGGAAGGTACGAAGACTTCGACCGAGTGCCCGGATCTTGTGAGTTGCCTCACGAACCCGTGAAGCACCCTCTTTGCCCCGCCTGTCGGGAGGTTGTGGAAGACCGCGATCTTCATGCGTCATCCTTCCGGAGTTCGCGACTCGCGACCGGAGCCGTATGGACCTTCACGCCTTTCATCATGATGAAACCTCACATCTTCGATATGAATAGGACGACAAGAGCATTCGCGGCCGTGTACGGCATCTCATATCTCGCATCTCGGCAGGCCTTCCAATCGGCCTCGACCCATTTGTTCTTGGAGACTCGCCTCATGCAGAGCCGCTTCGTGAACTTGATCCTCCCGTCCGCGAGCGACTTGTCCAGCTGAGGGTTGTAGCCCGCGGGGAAGGTTATGACTATCGATCCGCCAGGGGCCAGGCACTCCTGGAGGTTGTCGAGGGCTCGAAGAATCTTGACAGGCTCCCCAAGAATCTTCGACTGGTCGCGCGGGTCCTCGTCCCAGCCAACATGCTCCATGGTGGAGATGCTCACTATCAGATCATACTTCTTCGAAGGTCGGAAATCCACGACATCCTGATTGATTACCCGGTCGAAGATTTCGTATTTGTCGACGATATCGTGCTTGACGGGGTAGTAATGCGACAACACGTTCCCTACTTCTAGAATCTCCTTCCCCTGATGCTCTCCAACTATCTTCCAGACGATTGGGATTTCAACGCAGCGTTCGTTTCTCCAAGTCGTATTGTGCCTGTGGAAGAAGTAGTGGTAACTGTTTCCCTGAAATGCAAAGGTCCTGGACGACCGGAGCAGTCTAGAGCACCAGTATCCTGAATTGAGCTTCACCCGATGAGACACTATGTCGATCCCGGAGCGTACGACATGCCCAACACCTTTCTCTCTCGTTGCTTTCCGGACTCTGGAAAGAAGCTCCCTCATAAGGCACCTCGGCCGGATTAGTCGCCCGCGCTCTCCTTCGGGCGCATGTATTGAAGGATTCTCCTGGCAGCCTCTCTGGAACCCTCCTCCCTGAAGACCCTCACTGCCCTTCGGACGAGGGAGCCGAGATATCGGAAGTCCTTGCCGACCTGGCGCGGTATCCACCGGAGGAACTCCCCGTACAGGTGGTACCTCCTGACGGACGGGAGCAGACGGGGGATGTGCCTGAGGAGGAGCTTGTTGTCGTTGGTCTCGAGGATCGCCACCATGTACGCCTTCTTGCGGTCCTCGACACTGAACTCGGGCGACTCTGCACAGGGCTCGTCGCACCCGAAGTCCCCGTCCACGTAGGACGAGTGGTTGATGACATCGAAGACCCGCCCGTTCTCGTCGTACCACTCGCGGATCTTCGTGCCCTTGAAAGGCGTGATCATGTTCCAGAATATGTGGTCCGGCTTCAGCTCCTTCGCCAGGTTGATGGACGCCTTCGTCTTCTCAAGCGAATCGCCCTCGAGCCCGATCACGAAGCACAGGCTGAGAGGCATCCCGTGCTTCTTTATCAACTTAGCAGTGGTCTTGATCTCTTCAAGGGTCTCGCCCTTGCCGATCTTCTCGAAGACCTCTGGACATCCAGACTCCACACCGAGTCCTATCGAGGGACACTTCGCCTTTTTCAGCAGGGCGATGATCTCCTCGTCCAGACCGTCCGCTCTTGTGTTGATCACCGTGAGAGCGAGGTTGATGTTCTCCTTGACGTAGGAGTCGAGGAACCGCCTTATGTGGTCCTTCTTCACGGTCGGATTGTCGTCGAAGATTATCACGGACTTGAGACTCGGCAGCTCCTCCTTGGCCTTCACTAGCTCGGCGACACAGATCTCTGGGTCCCTAGGTCGCCATTTCCGGGTGGACACGAGATAGACTGCGCAGAAGGAGCATGCGTTCGGGCAACCCCTGCTCGTCTGCATGGGATAGATCGTAATACCCTCGCGGCCGTGAAATGCGAAATCGGGGTATGGTAGCAGCCTCGGATCAGGCGGGACCGCCCTCACTATCTGGGGTCTCTCGAGAGGCTTGGCCTTCTCAACGACCTCCGCGATCACGTTCTCCGCCTCACCTGTCACTATGTAGTCCAGCCTTGTGTCCCCGGCCAGCTCTTCGTGGTACAACGTCGCATGAGGCCCGCCGACCATGATCGGCAGGCCGAACTTCGAGACCTCGTCGATGACCTCGTTCGCCTCCTTCATAGTCGCCGTGTAGAGAGTCACGCCCACGACGTCTGGCCGAAAGCTCTTCACGAACTCCGCCGGGGATGGCGCCGCGTGCGTCAGCTGGTAATCGACCACAAGGACATCGTGCCCCTTGCTTTTCAGCACCCCCGCCAGCATAGCGAGGCCCAAATGAGGAGAGATGGCCTCGCATTTCTCGCGCTTGGCATTGAAGAGCAGCACGCGTTTTCTACCCGTTTCCATGTCGACTGCACATCCCGGTCGTGCCCATTGCCGTTCGATTTGAAGTCAGGCCCGTCGTTGAAAGGCTTCACGACCGACAGCGACAAAAGCTCCTTTTTGCTATTTGAACGTGCATCCAAATACCCGCCCCGCTGGATTAATAGCCCCGACACCATTTGGGATTGCGGTCTGGGAACGAGGATATGATCTCAGTAATCTGCGTATCCAACGACGAAAAGGTCCTCAGGACCTGCTTGCTCGCAACCTTGCCGAAACAGGACGTTCCGTATGAGTACATCAATGTGGACAACCGAGACGGCAGATTCAGCTCGGCGGCAAAGGCCCTGAATCACGGGGGCAAGAACGCCAATGGCAAGTACCTGATGTTCGTGCACCAGGACATCACGCTTCTATCGGACGACGTCCTCCGGGAGGCCGAGCGCATGATGGACTCCCTGCCAAACGCGGGCGTCGCGGGCGTTGCGGGAAAGGCGGACGACTCGGGGGTCATGAGCAAGATCACGCACGGGAATCCGCCGACTCCTGCGGGGACCATAAGAATCGAGAAACCGGAGAAGGTCCAGACGGTGGACGAATGCGTCGTGATGGTCCCAAGAACGGTCTTCGAGTGGCTGAAGTTCGACGAGGAAGCATGCGACAGCTGGCACCTGTATGCGGCTGACTACTCGCTGAGCGCGCTGAAGCGGGGCCTCGAGGTCTACGTCCTGCCCCTGAATGTGCACCACTATCCGGCCGGGCGGTATCCGTACACTAATTCTCTCACGGGCATGCCGGAGAAATATCACGAAACATTGGGCAGACTCCTGCGAAAGCACAAGAAGGATTTCCCCAGGATACACACGTCCATGGGCTCCTGGAGCACGCGATGGCCTCTCAGCCTACAACTGTATGCCGTGAGGAGGCGACTCAGACGGACCCGAGCCGAAACCAAAGGACGGCCGACCGACACGACGAGGTGACCGACTTGGGACTTGCTCAAGATACTTCGAAAAAAACGCTCCGCAGCATGCTCATCACGGGCCCTCCGTTCAGAGGCTACCTAGACATGATCGCAGCGGGGTTCGAGGCGTGCGGGGTAGAGCCATCGCTCCTCGAGTGGAGGTATCCGAAACGAAGCTTGACCCAAGAGATCATGTTCTACTCATCTAGCAGTTACCGCCTAAGACTCGCCGACACGCAGGACAAGGCGAACGCACTTGCGCTGGAGAAAGCCGTCAAGGAAAGACATCCGGACTACATCCTCGTGATGAAGGCCGTCGAGCTCACAGAGAAGACGAGAGAGTACTGCAAGAGTGCCGGCACCAAGGTTGTCCTCTGGGCCTATGACAGCGCCACGGAGTTCCCAATCATATCGCGCGCCGCACCCCAATACGACCTTGTCTACACATATGAGCCTGGGGATTTGGAGATCCTCTCGAGGAATTGCACGCCGCGCTTCCTCCCGATGGCCTACGATCCGAAGTTGTACTTCCGTCACGACGAACGAGGCGAGAAGGACATCGATGTCTGCTTCATCGGCGCAATCGACCGCTACCCCGAGAGGAGGAAGCTGATCGCCCATATTGCGCGCAGGTTCAAGGACAGGACCATCGCGATTTGGGCCGACTCCGTTCACTGGTACTCTCATCGGCGCGTCGGGGACTTCCTGCTAGCAGGTGCCCGGCGAAACATGCAGCTCAATCGCAGAACGCTGGAGCACGGGGAGATAAACGACATTTACAACCGATCAAAGGTCTGCCTCAATGTCCATCATTTGCAGTCGAAGAAGGCCGTCAACCCGAGGACCTTCGAGATACTCGGCAGCGGAGGCCTGCTCCTGACCGACCGAAGACTCGACGATATCGAGGGGTTCGAGAGGGGCGAGGGCTACATCCACTATTCCAGTGAATCGGAGCTGATCGACGGGCTGAGGGACGCGCTCGAGAACGAACAACGGTCGGCGAAAACAGCGGACGCAGGCCATTCAAAGGTGCGCGTACACACCTTCGAGCAACGCGCACGGAGGATCCTCAGCGACCTCAGTTAGGCTTGCTTGTCATGGAGGCCGAACAGGTCCTTCCTTTCGCTGCCCATGTGACGGAGGATGTCTTCCAGGTCCCTGGGCGCGAGCTTGTCCTCCTTCATCTCCCTCTTCAGCCAATCTTTGAGCTCGTCGGCATACACTTTCAAGACCGGGTCGTCCTTGCCAAGGTGCTCCATGACCGGTATCCACGTCATTGCGTAGATCGCGATCTCCTTCGGGGCCATCCTCTCCTTCATGTAGGGGTTCTTCTCGATCAGAACCGAGGTCTGCTCGCGCCACATCTTGAGCCGAAGGTCCCAGAAGATGGCGAAAAACCAAATCACCAGGGCTATGGACAGCAGGATTATCATGGGGCCGACATAGGGGTTCGAGATTATCCCGCCCCGCCACTGGATCTTGCCCCAGAGGAGTATGGAGTCTGTGACGCCAAGCAGTACGAGGGTCAGGATCTGCGCTACCTGCTGTATCCGCCAGAACTGCAGCATGAACCATTTCTTGAACTTGTTCGGCAAACGCACACGGCTCCTAACGATCGAGAGGCCAACCACATCAACACTATATGAGAATTGCTGGAACCTTTAGCGGCCTTGAAGCTCCTTCTTCAGGATTGAGGCTATCCTGTCGCCAGCGTCGCCCTTTCCGTAAGGGCAGGGTCTGAACTGCACCTTCGGGTCCTCCACGAACTTCCTGAGCTCCCGCAGTACTCTCACCGAGTCGGTGCCCACGACTTTGCAGTATCCCGCGCGCACGGCCTCCGGTCTTTCGGTGCTCTTCCTCATGACGAATACCCTCTTCTTCATGACCGGGGACGAGGCCTCCTCCTGTATGCCGCCGGAGTCCGTTATGATGAACTTTGAGTTCTTCATGAGCACGAGCATGTCGAGGTAGCCGGCCGGGGGCAGCAGCTTCACATTGGTGGACTTCTCCAGCTTGTCCTTGAGGTTGTATTCCCTGAGCCTCAGGTCGGTCCTCGGATGAAGCGGAAGGACTACGGGCAAGGGCGATCCAGTGGCGACCCTCACGATATGTTCCAGAGTCTCAGGGTTGTCGACATTCTCTGCCCTGTGCAAGGTCGCCAGAGCGTAGTTGCCCCATGGCACATCCCACATGACCTTTGGGTTCTTCAACGCCTTCGGAGTGTAGATCATCGTGGCGTCGATGACGGTGTTACCAGTCTTGAAGATCTTCCCCCAGACTCCTTCGCCCTTGAGTATCTTGACGGAATCCTCCGTTGGGGCGAACAGGTAGTTGGAGGCGTGGTCCGTCAGCCTCCGGTTCAGCTCCTCGGGCATCCTCAGGTCGTAGCTTCGCAGACCGGCCTCCACATGACCGACTCTGATATGCTTCTTCATTGCCCCGATCGCGCCCGCCAACACAGTGTTCGTGTCGCCCTCGACCAGCACGCATGTCGGGCGCGTGACATCGAACTCCTTCTCGAACTTGATTATCGCATCGCCCGTCTGCTGTCCGGGCGAGCCCGAGCCGACGCTGAGGAACGCCTCAGGCTCCGGCAGCTCGAGCTCCTCGAAGAATACCTTGGACATCTTGTAGTCGTAGTGCTGCCCCGAATGCACAAGCCTTGGCACTAGCTTGGTCTTCTTGAGCGCGAAGTAGAGAGGCGCCATCTTGATGATCTCAGGGCGGGTCCCAACGACTACGGAAACCTGCATCATAAGGACGGATGCAGGTACTGCAAGATAACCGTATTGTGACCTCCGACCGCTCGATGGACGCAGATCAACCTATTCCTCGGCATGAGAGAAGATAAACACAGGAGACTGAGGCCAGTCAGACCCTGGGGCCTACGCATGGGCTTGGACGTAGGGCGCGGGCATCCTGGAATTCACGGTGCCGTAGGCAAGAGAAGCTTTTTCGTCGGAGCGCGTCCACGTTTTCGAATTCGCTTGACGCTCGCACGCCAGACGAGTGACCCTTTCCTCACGAAGTTTTTTCTGCACATCACCCGATGGGGTCTAGCGTTCAGGCAGTTCACAAATGGGGATTCGGAACATGACCTACTTCGTCACGGGTGGAGCGGGATTCATCGGAAGCCACATAGTCGACAGGCTCGCCAAGAGGAGCGGCGTCACGGTTTACGATAACCTCAGCAGCGGAAAGGAGGAGTTCATCTCGGAGCACCTGGGAAACAAGTTCTTCAGGTTCGTCAAGGCCGACCTGCTCGATGTCGGCACCCTATCGAAGGAGATGCGGGGTCACCAGAGCGTCTGGCACATCGCTGCGAACCCTGACATCAGGAAGGGCACGGAGTCGACGATGGTGGACCTCGAGCAGAACACAATAGCGACCTACAACACGCTGGAGTGCGCCAGGCGAACCGACATCGATACTTTCGTCTTCTCCTCGACCTCAACGATCTACGGCCGAGCCAAGGTCTTCCCGACGCCTGAGGACTACGGCCCATGCCTACCGATCTCCCTGTATGGCGCCTCGAAGCTGGCATGCGAGGGTCTGGTCTCCGCATACGCCGAGCTCTACGGCATCAAGAGCTGGATCTTCAGGTTCGCGAACATCGTCGGTCACAGGAGCACGCATGGGATCCTATTCGACCTGGTCGAGAAGCTCAACAAGAGCAGGAAGGCCCTCGAAGTGCTCGGAGACGGCAGGCAGAAGAAGTCCTACCTGTTGGCCGAGGAGTGCGTCGACGGCATGATCTACGGTTTCAAGCACGGCAAGGACAAGCTGAACTACTTCAACCTCGGAGCCTCGGACCAGATCACGGTCAAGAGGATCGTCGAGATCCTCTTGGAGGAGACGCGCCTTAAGAATGTCAAGGTCAAATACACTGGCGGGGAGAGCGGCTGGAAGGGGGATGTCCCGCGATTCCTGCTCGACAACAGGAAGATGGCCAAGCTCGGGTGGAAGCCAAAGCACACCAGCGAGGAAGCGGTCAGGGAGGCCGCGAAGATCGTGGTCAAGGAATACCTGAAGAAGGGTCAGCAGAGCTGGTTATCAGTTCAGAAGCAGTAGAGCCATTCTGCCTTCCCGGATTCTCACGGCCGTTCCGACATCTTTCACTTCTCGCCCTCGCCGTGCGCCTTTCTGTTCGTCAGAAGGAGCGACACGAGGACGCCAAGGAACATCACGACGGCAGAAGAGAGAAAGATCATCTTGTACGCGATGTCGTCCGGGAGCACGGTCGGGATTCCGCCTGGCTGCATGACCGGGTGCGAATTCTGAGAGATCACGACAGCTGCGATTGCAGGCCCCACGACAGACCCGCTCGTCCGGAGAACGGTGTTCATGGCTGTAGATATCGCCGTCTCCACGACAGGCGTCGAGATGATGATCATGTTTATGGAACCGACCATGGCAAAGCTGTTCCCCGCACCTGTCACGGTGACCCACGTCATGATGTCCAGTTTCGTATAATGGTGCATGGCCAGCATTATGAAGCCCACGATCGAGATGACCATGCCTATGGCCATCGGCCATTTGGGGCCATGCCTTTTCACCATCAGCCCGACCGTCGGGCCCAATACGAGCGTGACGGCAGAGGTGGGCAACATCAGAATGCCAATCTGAGTCGCGTCGAGGTTGAAGTTGAAGCCCGCCAAAGACGCTATCGTCTGATAGGCTGTGAACAACGCAAATCCGATTATGAACGCGATGATGCTGGTGAGGGCAATGTTCCTCTCCTTGAGCAGGGCAGGCCTTATGAGGGGGTCGCGGGCACGCCCAAGCCAGAAAGCGAACACCACCATCAGGCTGGCTGCAGCCACGAGAAGTGCGACAATCAAAGGGTCAGTCCAACCGCGGTTTCGCGCCTCGGTGACGCCGACTAGGAATGAAACGAGGCCGGCGCCCAGCAGAGCTGCGCCTACATAGTCCGGCTTGGCCTTCATGCGCACGGGCGATTCCCTGACCTTCCACGCGACTACTCCAGTCGCGAGGAACGCGAACGGCGCGACGGTGTGATACGTCCATTGCCACCCGAGCCTGTCGGTCACCGTGCCGCCAACGACGAAGCCAACTGCGGTCCCGACCCCGAACATCGCGGAAATGACGCCTTGGGCGACGGCTATCCTGTCCCTCGGGAACTCGTCTCTGATTATCGAGAATGCCAGCGGGAACATGCACATGGCCAGCCCCTGGAACCCTCGAAGCAATATCATCACATATATCGAGCTGGAGAAGTCTCTAGAGAAGCCAGTGAGCGTCACCATGCAGCTGTAGATCAGCATGGCGATCAGGAGCATCTTCTTCTTGCCGTAGATGTCCCCGAGCTTGCCGAAGACGGGAATCGCGACGCATCCGACAACCAGGTATATCGTGACGACCCAGGAGGCGAGCGCGTAGTCTGTGGGTGTGAGGCCGAAGTCGAGCATCACCTTCGGGAGCGAGGGGAAGGCCATCGCCTCCACGTACATGACCATGATGGCGATGGAGGCGAGCAACAGCAGGACGAATGTGGCATAGTGTCTGCTCTTCCCGTTGTTTCCACCGTTGCTGTTCACGACATCACCAAGCGAACCAAAACAGCACGCTTACGGGCGAGTTCATTGAGAGGTTGAATATGAACTTGACGGCGTTACAGAGCGCCTCCGAGGTGTAATGCCCATATACCGGCTTGCGTATCAGAAGGGGGGGCTGAATAGGTGGCGCGAGTGACCCAGATAATTGTGATCTACGATTCGAGAACGGGAAACACGGAGAAGATGGCGGAAGCGGTTGCAGAGGGGGCCAAGGAGGTTCCGGAGACCGAGGTCGTTCTCAAGAACGTCGACAGGGCGTCTCTGAAGGATCTGCTGGAAGCGGATGGGATCATCATGGGCTCGCCAACTTACTACGGAGACATGTCCGGCAAGCTGAAGGAGTTCATCGACAAGACCAACAAGATACACGGGAAGCTCGTGGGAAAGGTCGGCGGGGCGTTCACAAGCTCTGGTGGCACCGCATGCGGCGCGGAGACAACGAACCTCGCGATACTTCATGCGATGCTAATCCATGGCATGGTCGTCCAGGGCAGGCACGACGACAAGCACTACGGACCCACGGCTGTAGAAGCTCCGGGTAAGGATGAGGTCGAGTACTGCAGGGAGCTGGGGAAGAAGATCGCACGCCTCGCCGCGAAGCTCAAGACCTGACAAGGACGCCAGACGACCTGGGCTCGCAATCAACACGTATTAGTAAGAGTTCGCTATAGCTCCAAACAATCGGTTCCTCCGAGAGGGTTTGGCGGAGGCCGATGAGGCGAGCAAGATGCAGGGCCAGAAGGTAAGGTACAAACTGAAGGTGCTTACGGACGACCAAGTCGACGCGATCGAGGAGGCGTCTTTCAAGATACTCGAGAAAACGGGCGTCAGGTTCGACAGCCCCGACGCCCGGAAGAGGCTTCTGAAGGCAGGTGCAGTCGCGCACCCGACCAGGAAGGATGTCGTCACATTCCCGAGGAGCCTTGTCAAGGAGACGATCAAGCACATCATGCCTTACGGGACATACTGCGCGAGAGATCCTAAGAACAACATGAGGTACGACGGGGAGACGATGTACGCGCACGCTCTGGGCGGCAATCCTTCCATACTGGATCTCGAGACCGGCGAGTCGAGGATGTCCACGGTCGAGGATGTGGAGAAGGTGACGAGGATAATGGATGCACTAGAGTACTGCCACTCGATCTCGAATCTCGTCGTGGCGACCGACGTGCCTCCCGAGATGCTCGTGATCAAGACGCAAGAGGCGATGATGAAGAACTCAAGCAAGTGCATCTCGGGCTACGCGCTGAACGTCGAGTCCATGGACATACTCGCCAAGATGTGGGCGTGCGTAACGGGCGGCCTCGAAGAGCTCAGGAAGAGGCCTCTGCTGGACGTCTACGGCTCGCCCAGCAGCCCGCTCACGTACGACGCCCACGCGGCCGATGTGATGGTCAGAGGAGCGGAGTACGGAGTCCCCGTCGACCTCGTCCCCTGCCCGATCGCCGGCGGTACCGCGCCGATAACAATCGCAGGGGGCCTCGCCCAGCAGAACGCCGAGTTGCTAGCGGGCATCGTGCTCGTGCACACGGTCACGAACAAGATCCCGATTCAGTACTCTGGCAGGCTCAGCATCATGGACCTGCGCACGGGAAAGAACGTCTGGGGAATGCCCGAGATGGCTCTCGCATCCGCGGCCACGGTGCAGATCGCTCACAAGTACAGGATGATAGCAGATGTCTATGGTGTCGCCATGGACGGGAACATGTTCGACATGCAGGCGGGCATCGAACGCATGCAGGCGGCACTTCTTCCAGCGCTCGCAGGCGCTGACAACCTCTCCGGGATGGGCGGCGCATGGGAGAACGCCGCGAGCTACGAGATGCTCGTGGTGGACAACGAGGTCTACGCCGATGTGTTCAGAGCGGCCAGGGGATTCGATGTCGACGCCGACACCTTGGCCGTGGACGTCATCGACAGGGTCGGTCACATGGGCAACTTCCTGGCACAGCAACACACGATGAAGTATCTGAAGAAGGGCGAGATCAGAAACTCCGCCCTCTACGACAAGCGCACGGCCGAGAAGGCGAGGAAGGAGGGCGTGAGACCGCTCCAAGAAGTCGCAAGGGACACAGTGAAGAAGATCCTCAAGGAGCACCGACCCACACCGCTCGACAAGGACGTGGAGAGGGAACTCTCGAAGGTCGTGAAGGACGCCGAGAAGACTCTGATGAGAAAAGGTTGAGCCTATTTCCGCATGCGGACAAGAATAAAGCAGGCCATGAGGGTAACGCAACAACCGTCCGTGCCTCAACGACCCTGCTCAAATGAAGTAAAGACGAAATACTTTCGCGCCGTGGCTACTTCTTCGGCTTGAGAGCGCTTATCTTGTAGCTCGCGACGAGGTCGGAAAGATCAATCTTCGCCGTCTTCGAGGGCTCGCCCAGGTCGGTGTCCTTGAGATAGTCGGAGAGCTGTTCGTGGGTGTATATGACGCGCTCTTCCACCTTGATCTTCTCAAAGCCGGCCTTGCTCATGGCACCTGTATATTCCTTCTCGGAGACTGCGCCGGAGACGCACTCCGACCATGCCCGCATATCCTTCCTGATATTCTCGGGCAGGTCCTTGAGCAGGACTATGTCAGATACAGCCAGCTTTCCACCGGGCTTCAGGACTCTGAAGGCCTCATTGAAAACCTGCTGCTTGTCCGGGGAGAGGTTGATTACACAGTTGCTGATGACGACGTCTGCGACGCCAGCTTCGAGCGGCATGTGTTCTATCTCGCCGAGCCTGAACTCCACATTATCGTAGCCGTTCTCTCTAGCCGTCTTGCGGGCGCGATGGATCATCTCGGGGGTTGCGTCTATTCCGTAGACCTTGCCCTTGGCGCCGACCTTCTTTGCCGACAAAAAGCAGTCTATCCCCCCTCCGCTGCCTAGGTCCACCACAGTCATCCCCGGTTTAAGGCTAGCTATTGCAGTCGGATTGCCGCAGCCTGCGCTTACGGCCACCGCCTCTGATGGCAGTAAGACGATCTCCGCCTTCGGATAGATATCGCCGCAGTTGCACATGGTTTCTGGCTTCGGCCCGCAACAAGATGAGGGCGTGAGCGCCAGCGCGCCATACCTCTCTCTCACAGCCTTCCTCACGGCATCCTCGTTGATAGGGCTTCCTGTGGACCCAGTATTCTGCTCAATGGATCGTTTTGTCTTTCTCGCCATCTTCTCATCCTTCGCAGAACTTGTGAGTCTCTAATACCTCTTCTCCCTCTTGAGCGCTTCTCTGTGGACGCAGTAGTTCTTCGGGCAGCGCATCTGCTCGTACTTGGCTATCCTCTCGGCTTGAAACGCCCTTACCATCTGTCCTGTCATTTTGTTCTTATCTCCTCTTGGGCAACACTATTGTATGCCCAATAGAGATATTGGTCGCCCCAGTATATAAGTATATTGGGCGTACAATATTGCATGAACAATAGGTTAAGTATCAGGGGAACGATATCTCCAACGGATGCCAGCAAGGAAAAACCAGGTGGAGACTCAGGTCCAATGCTGCAGGGCCCCGGCGTGTTGCGACATGCGCGGGCTCCTGAGCTTCCTGATACTGCATCTTCTTTCCAAGAAGAAGATGTACGGCCTGGAAATAGCGGCGGAGATCGCGAAGAGAAAGGCGGATAAACCCAACCCCGGCACGCTCTATCCAACGCTGAGGAGCCTGGAGAGAAAGGGGCTCGTTGAAGGCTTGAAGGAAGGCAATGTTAAGACGTACAAGCTCACTCCTGCTGGCAGAGAAGGACTCGAGAAGGCGAAGGAGTTCTTCATTCAGGCATATGGGGACATAGTCCTCGAATCGATGTAGCCAGGCTCGCGAGACCGGAGGAACGGTGGCCAAGATGATGCTATCGGACGGAGACAGAGCATCACTGGAGCGCAGGGAATGAAAGACGATGTCACGCTCTTGCTGTTCGTCGACGAAGGCTCTGCGATGGAAAAGGAGCTAACAGACTTCGCCAACACGCTCGCTCAGACGAATCCCAAGATCAAGGTTGACGTCCAGAAGGCGGAGGACGGGAAGAACCAGAGGATGAGGGAGTTGCACATCGAGCACTGGCCATGCCTCGTTCTTGTCAAGGGCGATTTCACACGAATCAGATACTACGGCATCCCTGCAGGATATGAGATACCTTCGCTAGTCGATGCCATCGTGGAGCTCTCGAGCATGCGAACCACACTGTCTCCAAAGGCCAGGAACGCCTTGGCAACTGTCAGGCGGAAGGCGAACATCAAGATCTTCATCCTGACGACATGCCAGTTCTGCCCGACCGTCGCGAGGCACGCCTACAGAGGGGCGATAGAATCACCGAGGGTCACGGCAGAGATAATCGACTCGCAGATGTTTCCCGACCTCGCAACCAGGCATTCCGTGATGGGCGTCCCCAAGATCATACTCAACGACAACCTGGACATCACGGGCGCCATCACGGACGTGGAGTTCTTCGACAAGCTCAGGGACTCCGATCATGCACTAATAGACAGCATGTACGGATGATTGCGAGTATTTGGCATGCTGGCCCGGAAAGCATAGGCTTATTATTGATGAGGGGATTCTCGAACAGAATTCCATCCATCAAGCTGCAAGGAGTCGTGATGAAATGCCCAGAACAGGAATTAGGGCCCCTGCGGAAATTGAAGCCACTGTCAGGGCTGTCACCGCGGAGATCGGCAAGTCGGTGATAGGCTACAATGAGAAAATCGAGGATTTCCTGGTCTGCCTGTTGACAAACGGACACCTGCTCATTGAAGGAGTGCCCGGAGTGGCGAAGACAACTCTTGCAAAGGCATTCGCCTCTGTCTGTGGCCTTTCGTACAAGAGAATTCAGTTCACGCAGGATCTGCTGCCAGCGGATATTACAGGACACTATTTCTACAACCAGCGAACAACAGAGTTCGAGGTGAGGAAAGGACCACTGTTCGCCGACCTGGTCTTGGCAGACGAAATCAACAGAGCTCCGCCAAAGACACAGTCAGCACTTCTCGAAGCCATGCAGGAGAGACAGGTGACTATTGAGGGAACCACATTCGAACTACCGAACCCATTCATGGTCCTTGCCACCCTGAACCCGATCGAAACCGAGGGCGTCTATCCTCTGCCCGAAGCTCAGATAGACCGATTTATGATCAAGAGCACGATGGACTACCTGGACCAGAAACAGGAGGTGGACATTCTTCACCTGAAGAACGCACCCGAGACCGCTCCCCAGATCGCCCTCGCCAGGGACGCGGTCATCTCCATGAGAGACGAAGTCATGGAGATCCACGCTCACACTAGCATACTCGAGTACATAGAAAGCCTCGCGAGAGCGACGCGGGCCGTGGATGATCTCGACCTCGGCCTCAGCCCGAGAGGGGCCATTCACCTGCTCCA
This sequence comes from uncultured Thermoplasmata archaeon, assembly GCA_963705355.1. Lineage (GTDB taxonomy): Archaea > Thermoplasmatota > Thermoplasmata > UBA10834 > UBA10834 > COMBO-56-21. The sequence goes on along the minus strand of OY970070.1, from coordinate 1,784,692 downwards.
GACATCGAAGGCGCATGCGTACCTTCACGGGCGCACCTACGTCATCCCTGACGATGTGAAGGGAATGGCCCACAAAGTCATAGACCACAGGCTTATTCTTTCTCCGGAGGCAGAACTCGGCGGCATGACTCGCTCAGGCATAACCGACTCGATACTGACCTCAGTCGCGGTTCCCAAGGGCGAGTTCGGGAGCGGTGAAGAAAGGAAAGAGTGAGTGGTTTGCGCTCTACTTCGCTAGGTACCGCTATTCTGTCGTTCTCCATTGTCTTCGCCTTCGCAGGCATACTCTTCTCGAACTTGTCCTGGGTCGTTCTCAGCGTGGCATTTGCCAGCGCCTATGTCTACGCGAGTCTCAGATTCGCCACGGAGCTGCGGCGGACGAACCTGAAGATTGACAGGAATGTCCTCGACGATATGCCATTTGCGCAAGAGCCTGCCAGCATCACGGTGGAGATCATGAACAAGGATCCCATAACGGTAAGGGGGACCTTCGAAGACATCCTACCAGAGGATTGCGAGCTCTCAGCGGGAATGAACAAATCGACCAAGGCGCTGCCTCCGAGGACGATCCTCAGACTGTCGTATTCCGTGGTGCCCAAGAAACGTGGCCCTCTCCTCATACCGGGGATGAAAATCGCACGTACTGATTCGTTGGGACTCTTCGACGAAGAGCAGATCATCGAGCACCCCACGACGATCAATGTCCACACCGAGAAGGGAAGCTTTGACGCTGCGCGCAAGATGGCTGGCAAAGAGCATCTGGAGTTCTCTGGGATGGGGAGGAACCCGGCGGTCGTGCTGAGAGAACTCGAGTTCGACGGCATAAGAGAATACGTCCCGGGTGACCGCGCAAGGGACATCCACTGGAAGCTGCTCCCGAAACTGAACAAGCTCATGACCAAGACTTACAGGAAAGAAGGCGCGCTTCAGACGATGGTGTTTGTGGACTGCAGCAGAAGCATGAGGCTGAAGAGGAGCAAGGTCGCAAAAATAGACCACGCAGTTGACCTGTCGATGCAGCTTTCGAACGTTTTGCTCAGCAGCTTCCACCCCGCGGGCCTCGCGATCTTCGACGAGATGAATGTCCTGAAGAAGGCCCTGCCAGCGCTCGGAAGACACCAGTTCGAGAAGGTCGTCAAGGTCCTGAGAGAGGCGCCTTCTTCAATGCAGGAGACCGAGACCGCGCCTGTCCAATCGGAAGGAGAAATCATCAAGAGCTCCGAACCGAAGAAAACAGAACCCAAGCCGACGACCGAAGGAAAGGAGTTCTTGTCCGCTCTGGACAGAATGGCAGCGAAGGGGATGCGCCCAGCGCTGGGAATCGGCCTCGAAGGAGGCATCAAGCAGATAATCGCTCGCAACAGGGGTCAGCAGCAACTGTACATAGTCATTTCCGATCTTATTTCGACACGAGACGCTGTGATTGCAGGGGCGAAGCTCTGCCAAAGCACGGGCAACAAGATGCTAGTGATTCACACGTATGACGACTGGTATAGGAACGCTACTGGTGTGCCCGAGATGCCGGAGGTAGAGCGGCTCTATGGCGACCTATCGGATGCTCTGAAGCTGGAAGCCATGTTCAGAGGCCTGGGAACCACCTACATCAGGATAGGACCTGCTGACACCGCATCCAGGATCGTCAGGGCGATCAGGAGGGGCAGAACGTGATAATCTTCTCCAGACGCGTAAGACTGGCCCTGGCAATTGCAGCTGTCGCGGACCTCATAGTCTTCTCCCAACACAGCCTGCTTGTCATCCTGGCTCAGATTATCGGCGCCGCCCTGATACTCCTCGGGATGCTTTACGCCTACAGACCCTCTTCAGTTGCGGGATTGCTGATCGCCGCGACTGCGTCAGCAGCTGCTATTAATCTTCCGAGCCTCCTTGAGGTCGGCCAGGTCATCACTGGTATCTTGTCCCTCGCAATCCCCGCATTCATACTCACCTGGATCGCACTATCGGCAGAGGAAGGAGAGTCGAAAGACGTCATCCTGTTGATGCGGCCGGCGACGATCGCGCTGACCTATGCTCTGATGTGCCTCTGGTCCGCTCCGCTTGTGATCCTGTTCGTGGGCCTGCTTCGGCCGACAGTTTCCGCACGGACAACATCAACGACTGAGATTGCCATCATGATGATTACCACAATAGTCGGAGGCGTCCTGCTGACTCGGTATATGCCAGCCGCCGCAGTGGCACAGGAGACAACAGAGCCGGAACGATGAGGGATACAGGCTTTCTCTGAGCCAGAGCGAATCAGACCGATTGGTATACCTGACAAGAAGACTGCTCAACGATTATATATGGGTAAAAACCTGAATGACTCCCGTGAGACTTCCCAGGGAATGGCCTCTTCTCCTCGGCTCCCTCCTGATAGTGGGCGCTCTCTACAATCACTACATGGGGCACTCGGCTTATTTTGTGGAGATTGTCTTAATCGTGGTAGGCGCAATCCTCGCCCTCTACTCTCTCATGACCATTGGCAGCGGAACGAGGGAGTCGGAGAGCGGCATCCTCGTCGAATTGCTATCCAGAGTGATGGCCAAAGAACGGAGCGCAATTCTGATCCCTTTGGCAGGCTTCCTCTTGATACTGCTCTGGTCTGCGTGGAAGTTGTTCGTCACTGGCCAAGCCGACTTGCGCATGGAAGATTTCATTGTGACCCTGTTCGGACTCTCTCTCGTGCTCTACGACGTAGGTCCGTCCAAGTACGTCATGCAGAAGGATTTCGCTGTTCTATATCTCATGTTCCTCACGATCGTGTTCGCCGTGATATGGAAGACCTACACGATTTTGAGCGGGGAATCGTACTACGGGATCAATGCATACTCTGAGCACTACTTCATTACCATTCCCACCGTGTTCCTTGTCCGACTGTTCGGAGTTGGAGCGAGCTCTGAACTGGATGCCAGCAGCCACGGGATCTCTAACACGATAATATATGAATACCACGGAAGGAACATCTATCTGGGGATAGGCGAGGGATGCAGCGGGCTCTACTCTGCCGGACTGTTCTTCTCTGCGTTTCTCGCGTTCGTGCTCGTGCGATACAAGAAGGTCGACCGCTACATCCTTGCAGCACTTGGCTTGGGCTTCGTGCTGACCTGGTTCTCGAACGTATTCAGGATGGTCATAACGATCCTTGTCGGCTCCATCTATGGCCATCCAGCTCTGGTCACTTTCCACAGCTACTTCGGCATCGTCGCGTTCATAATCTTTCTCACAGTTTTCTGGACGCTGATAGTGAGATGGCTTGATCGCCGGGAACCGATCAGCCCAGCCTCTTCTCAGGTTTCTCCCTGCACATAGCTCTGAGCTCCTCAAGCTTCAGCTCGATCTCCGCATTGAAGTCCTTGATGGAGTCTCTGAAGACCGAATTCTTGAGTAATGGTGTGATGAGCTCGCGCTGGATAAGAGCGCCATAGTCGATCTCGGAATCCTTATCCTGCTTCGATGCAGGACACTTCAGAATCACTTCTGGTATAGCCTCTATTAGTGTCGGCTTTGGCTTGCGTTCATTCTTCCCCAGAGATGCTGCAGCAGGCACGAGCTGCGTCCTAACCGGTTGCCGGCTGACCTTCCCCATGAGTCCAGTTTTTGCCTCCGGCACTTGCGATCCTGTGAAGCTAGGGGACGACGAGAGAGCTACATGAGCTTTAGTGGCTGCCTTTCCCTGACTCCTGGCTGGCGGAGACGCCTTCACCGATGACTTCTCGTTCCACCCGCGATTTCTGGAAACATATACTATTGCACCGGATGAGATGACAATCGCGCAGATGATAAGCAACATGCTTCCAGGCAGTCCGAAGAAGGACCACCCGGCTGTTCTGTTGTTGTCGGGATTGTTCGTGGGTCCCCCTGCTGCGGCATTGAGAATGACACGAGATGACTCGACAGAGTTGCCGACGGAGTCAGACGCGACGATGTAGACCGTCATGCCATCCCTGAGCGCAGTCGATGGAATAGCGGAGACGTATTCGCTGCCGTTGATCGTCATTGCTTTGCTTGCGAATGTGCCATCCCGCAACTCATAGAATAGAGTCACAGAAGCCACACCATAGTCGTCGGTGACATTAGCCTGCACTTCGAAATCCACGCCTCGATTGTACGTAACACCCGAGGTAACACTCACGTTTGGGGCAGCGCCGTCAAGGTAGAACGTCAGCTGATAGCTCGTGCTCTTCCCGCTGGCATCATTCGCTGTCACATTGATGGAGTGCCATCCCAATGAAAACTGACTAGTGTCAATTCTGAATGGTGCCGTTAGGGTCTCAGGTGCACCATTATCCAAAGACCACTGGACAGAAATGAGATGCGCATCCGACGCCGAGAAATTCAGAACGAAGCCTGGGTTGATGGCCGAGCCAGATACGAGATTGCCTACAGAGACCACAGGTGGGGCAGAATCGAGAACAAACGCGAACTGCGCTGTTACCAAGTTGCCTGCCTTGTCTACTGCCAGAACCGAGACGAAGAAAGGACCGTCCACTAAGTAGGCAGCTAGAGAAATAACGATGTCGGATGAGGACGTCGAGCCCATCATTCCAAACAGTGTCCAGCTAACCGTCTTGAGGTTTGCGTCCTGGACCCCTATTCTCACCGAATCCGACGGACTCACGTACGAGTTATTGGAAGGAGCCAGCAGCTGGATCACGGGCGTGATGTCGTCTATGATTATAGAATACTGAATCTCATCCCAGCCACCCAAATCGCTCGTTGCGTTGATCAACAGGGTGTGGAGACCCTGTGACCAACCGACGGTCGATATGCTGGACTGAGCGCCGAGGTCATGCCAGACTCCAAGCTCGCACCAGCGGTATGTGATGGTGCCGTTTCCAGATGCGACGAATTCGATGCTCGTTCCGGAACGGACTACAGCCCCATCGGCCGGGCTCAGCAATTGCACTGCTATCGTGCCCACAGCGATATCAAACGTTACTCCCTTCGACGCCGAATGCCCAACTGCGTCCACGCCTGTGACTGTGACAGTGTGCCGTCCAGGCGTCCAGCCTGTCATATCGAGAATGTAAGGCGCATTGAACGGCTGTTGAGGACCGCCATCAACTGAATAGGTGGCGCCCGAAAGATGCGCATCGCAAACATCGGCAGTTAGAGTTGAGCCTGCTGGGATCCTTGAGCCATCTTTCGGGCTGATTATTGTCACGGAGGGTGCCAATGCATCGATCTCGAATTGGTACGAGGCACGAGATACCGACTGCTGATCATCCGTAGCCACAACCTGAAGGACATGATTTCCATCGCTCCAGGAAGCTGTAGGTATCTGCCAGGGTGAGTTGATATACGCAAGGAAGTTTCCGTCAAGATATGCACTCGCTGAAAAGCTACCATCGTCCTTGATGTCCAGACTTATGACCTGCCCCGCAGCAATCAGGCTTCCATTGGAAGGGGATAGCAGAGTGATCGTCGGCGGCTTGTTCTTGGATTCGATGGAGTGCAGGGTGATCGTTGCTGTCACGGGCTGGTACGTTCCGAGGTCGAAATCAACTTCTATGTTTGCAGTCTCGTTCGGACCAGAGAAGAGCGAGACTGGGTTCAAATGCCATGCATACCGGATGGTCCCGTTGTGAATTCGAGAACCCGGAGACACACTATCATCCAGAATCATAGCCACCTTCCTTCCGCCAAGCATTAAGTCCAGTGGCACGGAGCAACCAGCACTCAAAGGAGTGCCATCAACGTTCGTCAAATGACCACTGATGCCCACGACAACGTCGGCATTCTTGTATTCGATGTCATGTACATCGGTCGAGAGATCGAAAAGAACAGGGACTTGTTTCAGAGATGCGTTTGACGCGAAGAACTCAACGTAGTTTCCGGACGAATCAGTGATCTTGGTTCGAAGGTGAATCGCTATGTCCGTTGCGGACGTCTGGATTACTGCCCCATACTTGCCCGCACCAAGACTGCTCACAACCAGATTCTGCCATGGGGCTCCTTCATCTGAACGCCAGCTGACCTCCACATTGCTCACTGAGATGTCGTCTTTGACTGTCAGCTCAACCCCCACGGACTGGCCTGGCGTGAACCGCTGAGACATTTTCAACCCAGTCATCTGCGGTGGATTGATGTCGATTCCGGGCACTCTGAAACCTAACACAATCTCTGCATTGTTGCATATTTGCGGTGTGGCTGAGGCTTTAAAATCAACTGTGTAAAAGCCGGCTGCTGGCAAACTGACAATTCTGAAGGCATCAGGACGGGCCATGAACTCCAAGACATCCTCTGAGCTCACGAACAGTCCGTCGCGATAGATCGTCATGCTCGGGAAGACAGCCTCGACGACCTTCGCATCACTTTGATCTCTCAGCAGAGGTTGGTAAAGCACCATCGAAGTGTTCGTGTTAGACGTGCGAACGGCGGGATAAACTGGCCCGGCTCCGATACGCTCTGTCTCAGACACTCCAGAGATCGAAGTGAGGAAATCCCGCTCCGGAAGATAGATTCCCTTGGAAGGCATCACATCGAGCACGTGATTGTAGTCGGGCGCGTACAATTCGCGCTCGAACGACTCATCGTAGAGATCTCCTGGAAGGTATACCTCCGTGAAGACGCCCTGGACTATCGCCGTTCTGGTCATTCCGGAGAAGAACGGATTGATCGGGGTATCGGTATCCCGACGAACATAGAAAGTCGCGAGACCACCGGATGAGACCGTGGATCCCCAGTTTCCAGTCACGCTTCCCAATGTGCCTGGGATGTCGTACTTCGTTTGGTAGGTTGAAACCTCACCAGGTATGATGGTTAGTGTCAGAGGCGTTGAGGAACTTATGGAGTTGAACTCCCACGCTAGGAAGTACTGCAGATCAGCTGTGGACTCGATGTAGAAGTTGGTTCCTGTGCTCTGAGTGAATTGATACCAGTGAGCCCAGTTTCTCAACATGAAATCCCACATGCTCGCCGAGTATGAATATCCAACAATCGAGATGCCCACGGTCGCGTTCGTGTCGGAGACATAGATGACCTTCGACTTCGGCAGGTAGAGCAGGTCTGCAGCGTTCACTGAATAATCAGAGGCTTTGAGGTCGATAGAGAAGTTGTTCTTGCCCGAGTACTTGCAGTACAGTCTGTAGTCCTTGGCGTATATCGGAACGCTCTCATTGGTCTGCAAGTCGAGTTTGAACTGCCTCGCAGAAGACATCGAAAGGTACAGGTCTTTGCTTTCCAGTCGTCCAAGAGTCACCTCAGCTGAGAGGAGGTACGGATCATCGAATCTGTAAATCATCTGGTGTCCAGCAGCATGCACGGCATAGGTCCCTGCCGGGAGCAGCAGACCGGCTGGAGGTGACGGCCTCACGCCACCTTGGACCGTCATCGACATGTCGGCGTCCGGGATACTGTAAACAGCAACCCAGCCATTCTGATCAAAGACCTCCTTTCCAGCTGTGTCCAATACATGCACGTTCAAGCGCGAAAGGAGTGCATAGCCGAAGGCGACGCGAACATCAAGGCTACCAGCAATCAGATGTATCTCGCCTTCATAGTACCCTTGCGCAGCATCAGATGTCGGGATGCCCACGACAAACTGAACGGTTGATGTCCCGCCTGAGGATATGTAAGATGAAGGGGGCTGCAAATAAGAGAGGTTGGACCACACACTCCCAGCAGCCGTTCCGTTGGGCAAGAGCGAGTACCAATCAGTTGAGCTGAGAGAGAAAGTGGCTCCAGGTCCAGAATTCCTCATCGAGAGATTCACTGCCGCACTACCTGCCAATGTATAAGATGCCAATGGTTCGGACACAAACAGATCGGCATCTGCAGAAGAGGGAATCCAGAGGTCTCCTGCCCCTGAATACCAGACTGACGAACCAGAGGAACTTGCTCCAGTAAGTAACGCTGATTTCACTTGACCGGGCGTCCAATCCGGATGTAGTTGAAGCAACAATGCAGCTGCACCACTGACATGGGGGGTAGCCATCGATGTACCGCTCAGCATTCGGTATCCGGTTGGCGAGCTGTACTGTGCGTTTGAAAACGGAACAGTGGAATTGATGTACACGCCAGGAGCACAGATTTCGGGCTTGATTCTTAGGCTCGAACCTGTCCCCCTCGAGCTGAAGCTGGCGAGATTTCCGTAGGCGTCAATCGCTCCAACCGTTATCACTTCTGGGGCGCAACCCGGGGAGGCGACTGTGCCGAAGGAAGGGCCATCATTGCCGGCCGCAACAACTACAACAACGCCCATATCGACAGCTGCATCGACGGCAAGAGACATTGGATCGACTTCTGACCCAGTGCCGCCAAGGCTCAAACTTATCACATCGGCATGATCAGAGGTATCTCCGTCGTTGTTCGGATCCATAGCTCTGTCAACGGCCTCAATTATGTCGCTCGTCTTGCCATAGCCATCTGAGCCGAGGACTTTGTACGCGAGCAACCTAGCATCAGGCGCGACGCCTTTGAAAGTCGTGCCATTGCCTGCAATTATCCCAGCGACATGGGTACCGTGGCCATTGTCATCAATTGGGTCTGAGTCGTTGTTATAGAAATCATAGCCACCGATGACCTTGTACGACGGGCCAAACCCGCCTCCAAGATCAGGGTGGTCGTAGTCAACGCCTGTATCGATTACCGCTACGACAATACCCTTGCCTGTGACCGCCGAACCATTTGAGTCCGTACGAGCCCACATCTGGTCCGCGCCGACTTGGCGGACATTGTACGAAATGAACGCATGAACCTCAACATCTGGATAGATCTCAATGGACGAATCAAGTGCGCTCAGAGTGCGGATGGATTCCACTGTCAAGTGAGCCGAGAAGCCTGAAAGACTATGAAGGAATCTTTTCTTGGCTCCGCTGCCGATTTCGTCGAGTAGTTTCGAATCCTCCGACAGAACCTTGCTATCCTTGCCCTTGGTTTGCTCGGTAACCTTGTGGACAACCGACAGCACTGGGTCTTGCCCGACATTCTTGTCCTTCAGTATCACAACTACATCTACGAAGCCAGATTCGTCAGCCAGTGCAGCCCAATCCTGCTCGTTCGCAACGCCTCCCGAGCCTTGACTGGAACCGACGTTCCCGTAAATGGATGAATCATCAACACTGACATTGGAAACCGTCGGGGTTTGACCGACGTACGCAAGAATCAAGAAAGACGAACTCACGAGAATCAAAACAACGAGCAAAGCGACGGCTAGAGGTCCGATCTCAAAGCATTTCCACTCAGAGGGAATCGATCCCTTTCTTTGACTCCCCAGCTCGATCAATGCTCTTCGATGCAGAGGGGCTCAACTCCGTGTTTCTAGTTCGGAACGTGGATATATAAGGGGTAGCGCCTCGTTATCAGTCTGAGAACTCTGGTCGCAATGCCTGCTGAAATGTGCCAGCAGTTCAGACGGATCCGACCGATGCTTGCTCGCAATGTGCGCACGAGTATACAGAGTGCTCCCATCCCCGTCATCGAACCAGTATACTGGCCGACTATAAATCATTATTCTCAAGATTGAGAATGTCGGCTCGGCTCCAATCTGCCTGAGGCCTCGGAAGAAATCGGTTGACCTGAAGAACACGTGAGAGATCGGAACGACTAGTGCTTTCTTCGGCGGGACACAAATGCGAGGCCGACTGCGCACACAAGAGTAACCGCCACACCGAATCCCAGGACACTGCCAAATTGAGGTATGGCTGTTGTGAAGTGTATGTCGAGGTTCTGACTCGCGCTCTCATTCGCAATCGTCTCATTTGCTTCGGATTGGACAGAGCCATATGTGGCCCTCGCCCTTATCGTGTCACCGGTGTCCCATTTGTCCGCGGGGAATGTGACCATATAAATGCCATCAGAACCTGTCGTGTCTGTCTGAGTGTCCCTGACCACGAGAGTGTTCTTGTCGATGATCACGACCGTGACAGTGGCTCCCCCGAGCACGTTCCCTGCATTGTCATACACGGTGCCCATAACAGGCTTGACACCAATACCCGCCATTGCGGACATGCTGCCGAGCAGCGCTACTGCAAGAATTGAGAGTACAGAGAATGATGACAGCCCGTATACAGCTACTCCTCTACTTGAGTGAACCACTAATCTCAACTCTGATTCGCACACTTGTCTTGCATGCATCGTAGTTTGAAAGCAAATCGTGTATAGCGACCCATGATTAATAGACTTTCCCATCCTGGGCTCAATGTCCATGCCTGATGCGCAAATTTGCCACACAAACAACAGCTGCAAGCGCCGCGACCAATCCAAGCGGACTGCTGAACTCCGGAATCGCAAATCCAAAGTTCACGTTCACCTGCTGGGAAGCATCACCATTGGCAACGGTCTGGTTTGACTGCTGATTCGAATCATATGTCGCTGTGACAAGAATTGTGTCCCCGATGTCCCATTTGCTCACATCGCCGAACGTGACCATATAATAGCCATCAGAACCTGTCGTGTCTGTCTGGGTATCTCTGATGGTGCCAGTGCCCTGGGCGACTATTTCGACTGTGACTAGCGCTCCTTCAAGAGGATTTCCTACCGTGTCGTTCACATAGCCTTGAACAACTTTGGGACCCAGACCTGCCATAACGCTTGTATTGGGTCGACCCAAGTCCGCTTTAGATGTCACTATTGCGGCGGCGACGATGAACACTATCAAAATCGCGAAGGCAGGCCTTGACAAAAATCCACAGAGCTTCATGCGACTCGCTCCTCTCCGCAATGTAGGTGATATGTCCGAATGGCGGCCTGTCTCAAAGCCTTTTGGCTGCCGATCGAGCAGCGAACACAAGTTACATGGATAAAAATAGGTTTTCTGCGGGCGACCAAAATCACGCCCGCATATTGATAGGTTTTTCATGCCGGTTCTCTCAGTCCTAAACGGTCCCCGTCCCGTCAACCCAGATGAAGTATGCGACTCCGGGTGTCACGGCGAAATCGTACCTGTCTGGAGCACCCTTGATGTAGGAGTGGTATATTCCTGTCGCAGAGTCGAGGTACGTCAAGACCGTGCCGCTGCAGCCCTGGACGCTAGCCAACAATGCGCTAGCCTTGATTGCTTCCACGCCATTGTAACCTATGATGTTCCATCCAGCCTTGACTGACGACCCGCTCGCGGGCACATACCATCCCTGCAGAGTGAACACAGCATCAGATTTCACCGCGACATAGTAGCCCTGGCCATGCACTATCTTGAAGTCGTATCTCGCCGGAGCCCCCACAACGTACGATTCATACCTGCCAGATGTCTTGTTCAGCTGGCTGACGACGGTTGCCGTCGGGCCAATCGCGCTGAGCAAGCTCTTGGCGGTCAACCCAGGCACATCCAGTGGTGACGACCAGAGGTTCCAGCCGCTCTTGAGCACGAAGCTCATCGCCGGATCGTCCCCAGGCAGTATGTTGGCGAAGTCAACGACGATCTTCACCGGCGGACCGTACGGATACGCTGGGATCACGATTAGGTTGACAGAGGTCTTGGTCGGGACCCATCCTGGGAGGACCGTCTCGTTCACCCAATACTTGCCGGGCAGCAACTGGCCGAAACAATAGTACCCGATCTCCGAGAGAGAGCCTGAGTTATCTGTCCAGGCGTCCATCCAGACGTAGTCTCCATTGACAGTTCTGCCTTCAAGGACGATATGCCAGTCGCCCAATCCTGATTCGCCAGGATCTCTGGTTCCGTTCGGCCATGAACCGCCAGGTCCGAATTCGTCAAGGAACTTGTAGCCCTCTATGCTGGCGTACCTGATGTTGCCAATATTGACCGCTATGCACTGAGGCTCCAGTTGATGGCTCACACTATAGGCGGGAATGGTCACGACGATGGGCAACAGCGAAGTGTTCGTCCACCCGTTCTGCAGAACCTCGTCCACTCTGTAGTTGCCAGGCAACAGGTTTCCGAACGCATACATGCCCAGCAAATCAGTCGTGGTGGATCCCCACAACGTCCAGACTCCAGGCGAGGTCTCCTTCTCGAGCATGATTGTCCAGTCGGACAGACCGGGCTCGCCAGCATCCATAACTCCATCCAGGTCTTTGTCGAAGAACTTGAAGCCATAGATCGTGGTCAGCGGGACATTGCCGAACTTGACCTGGCTCACACCGTGGTAAGACGCAATCCAGAAGGTGATAGACGAGGGCGTGGTGTGGTACCAGCCGTCGCGGCTCTCTTCTGTCACGATGTACACTCCGGGCAGCAGGTTGTCGAAGCTCCACGAACCATCAGGACCGGACTGGATCGTGATTGGTCCTACTGGTGTCGCATTGATCGGCCAGAACGGGAAGGTGCCATCGTTGAGCCAGCCGGTCAAGGTTATATTCCAGCCGCAGACTCCGGGCTCGCCGTCCTTCACCCTGTTCATGTTCCAGTCGTAGAACTTCCAGCCCGAGATTGACTCCAGCTTCACGTTGCCGAACTTGCAGCAGGTGACCTCCTGTCCGCCCTGGACCTCGACGCCATAGTATATCCATGGCGTAATCGCGACCCAGCCAGCGGGTAGTTCCTCCCAGACATCGTACGTTCCCGGCGGGAGGTTGTCGAACGCGTAGCTTCCGTCAGGTCCCGTCGTGGTCGTGTTGTGAACCGGGTCACCGCTGACCGTAACGCCATCGCAGTGAATGACCCAGCCTCCCAGACCCGGCTCCGGCCACGGAGCGAGGTCCTGGTATCCATTCATGTGGTCATCGAGCCACTTCACGCCAGTGATCCTACCGAACTGTATGTTGCCGAAGTCGAACCTCTTCGTCTCGCCACTTGCGATGCTGAAGTCATAAGAGGTCAGAGTCGTGTTTGTCCAGCCAGGTTGTAGCTCCTCCATCACGGTGTAGTTGTCGCCAGGCACGACATCTGTGAAGTTGTATGAACCGTCAGTGCCACTGAATGTGAAGCGGTCCACTGCGTGTCCGAACATGTCGGTGCCGGAGAGCGTGACCTTCCAGGTGAACAACCCAGTGTCGCCCGCCCCCATCAGTCCGCCGCTCACATCGTTGTCCTGATAGACGAAGCCCGTGACCATCGCATACAAGTGCACAGTCACAGTTATGGAGTCCGCGTCTGACACGTAGTGGTCCTGGTGATCCCACGCGAGCACAGTTACCGTGTTGGTTGTGTGCGGGACATCAGTCTGATTGGTCTTGTAGTGAAGCGCAGGGAGATAGACGTAGGTGCTGTCCGGTGCAGTGTCCCTGGAGATGTTGCCACCGAATGTGACGCTCTGACCAGGTGCGAGTGGCCAGTACGGGGTTCCCCACATGTCGAAGGAGCCGGGACCCCAGAGGTATCCGAGCTTCGAATCCGAGAGCGTGAAGTTCATCCACGTGTCCCAGCTCGGGTTCCAGACTGTGATCTCGTAGTTGATATAGTCGCCGACCATCACTACAGTCTTCTCCGCAGTCTTCTCGACCTCAATCATGGGGTGCAGTATGTCCACGGTCCACGAGTCTCTCTGCGTGACAAAGTGGAGGCCCGCCCACTGACCGCCTTCGACATACTGGTCGTCCCAAGCATTCACCCATGCCGTGTTGATCAGCGGGTCGTCTGGCAAGCCGTTGCCGTCGACATCCTCAGTGCCTGTTACAGTGTGGACGTAGTACAGAAGGATATGCTGGCCGGGAGTCAGCGTGCCCGCGTATCCGAGTCCTCCGAAGAGGTCGTCGTACAACTCATAGGACAGGTTCGTGTCGCCGGTGTTCTCGATGTAGAAGTAGTATGTGACGTCCTCGTCCACAACCGCGCACGACTTGTCAGCATACTTGTCGAGGAGTATGCCTGGGTGCCTGATGTCCACGGTCCACGATGCACTGTAGTTGGTCGCTACATGTAACCAGTCCTGACTGGATGTCCAGTACTGATCGTCCCAGACGGTGACATACGCGTAGTTGATCAATGGGTCTGAATCGCTTGCGGTGACGGTGTGATCCAGCACAGGCAAGTAGACGTAGCCGTTGTCAGGAACAACGTCAGATGCGTTGTCGCCACCGAATGTGACGCTCTCGCCAGGTGCGAGTGGCCAGTACGGGGTTCCCCACTTGTCGAAGGAATCCGGACCCCAGAGGTATCCGAACTGCGAGTCCCACAGCGTGAAGTTCAGCCATGTGTCGGTCGGGTTCGTGACCGTTATCTCGTAGATGACGTCCTCGCCCACAGCCGCGCATGTCTTGTCCGCCCACTTCGTGACAATGACATCGATGTGCCTGATGTCCACGGTCCACGGCGCACTGGCGTTGTACTTTACGTGTAACCAGTACTGACTGGATGTCCAGTACTGGTCGTCCCAGACCCACACATATGCGTAGTTGACCAGCGGGTCTGAATCGTTCGCGGTGACGGTGTGATCCAGCACGGGCAAGTAGACGTAGCCGTTGTCAGGAACAACATCAGATGCGTTGTTGCCACCGAATGTGACGCTCTGACCAGGTGCGAGTGGCCAGTACGGGGTTCCCCACTTGTCAAACGAGCCAGGACCCCAGAGGTATCCGAACTGCGAGTCAAAGAGCTCGAAGTCCAGCACTGTGTCGGTCGGGTTCGTGACCGTTATCTCGTAGATGACGTCCTCGCCCACAGCCGCGCATGTCTTGTCCGCCCACTTCGTGACAATGACATCGATGTGCCTGATGTCCACGGTCCACGAGTCTGTCTGCGTGACAGAGTGGAGGCTCGCGTATTCGCCGCCTGGGACATACTGGTCGTCCCATGCGAACACAGTGACAGTGTTCACGAGCGGGTCGTCTGGGAAACCGTCTCCATTCAGGTCCTCAGTGCCGGTGATCGTGTACTTCAGCACAGAGAGATAGACCACTGAGACGTCCGGCTCGGTATCCTGGGACGAGTCGCCAGTCAGCTTGATCCACTGTCCCGGTGCGAGTGCCCAGTACGGGTCGTCAAAGTTGTCGCCGGTGATTCCTGTGCCGTAGCCCCAGATCACTCCACCGAAGAGCGGGTCTGAGACTGTGAAGTTCAGCCAGCAGTCGCCGGTGTTGGTTATCAGGATGGAGTAGATGACCGTCTCGCCCACAGCTGCGCATGTCTTGTCAGCGAACTTGTCGACGGAGATAGCCGGGTTCCTGATGTCCACGCTCCACGAGTCTGTCTGCGTGACAGAGTGGAGGCCCGCGTACTCGCCGCCTGGGACATACTGGTCGTCCCATGCGAACACAGTGACAGTGTTCACCAGCGGGTCGCCCTCAATGCCCGTAATCGTGTACTTCAGCACAGAGAGGTAGACCACTGTGACGTCCGGATCCGTATCCAACGAGCTGTCACCAGTCAGCCAGAGGTGCTGTCCTGGTGCGAGTGCCCAGTACGGGTCGGTCCACTTGTCGCCGAAGAAGCCTGGACCCCATATCACTCCACCGAAGAGCGGGTCCGTGACTGTGAAGTTGAGCCAGCAGTCGCCGGTGTTCTCTATGTAGATAGTATAGATGACGTTCTCGCCCACAGCCGCACAGGTCTTGTCGGCGTACTTGTCGACAGAGATAGCCGGGTTCCTGATGTCCACGGTCCACGGCGCACTGGCGTTGCACTTTTCGTGTAACCAGTCCTGACTGGATGTCCAGTACTGGTCGTCCCAGACCCACGCATATGCGTAGTTGTCCAGCGGGTCTGAATCGTTTGCGGTGACGGTGTGATCCAGCACGGGCAAGTAGACGTAGCCGTTGTCAGGAACAACGTCAGATGCGTTGTCGCCACCGAATGTGACGCTCTCACCGGGTGCGAGTGGCCAGTACGGGGTTCCCCACTTGTCAAACGAGCCGGGACCCCAGAGGTATCCGAACTGCGAGTCCCACAGCGTGAAGTTCAGCCATGTGTCGGTCGGGTTCGTGACCGTTATCTCGTAGATGACGTCCTCGCCCACAGCCGCGCATGTCTTGTCTGCGGACTTGGTGACCTGGACATCGATGTGCCTGATGTCCACGGTCCACGATGCACTGTAGTTGGTCTTGATGTGCAACCACCACTGACAAGATGTCCAGTACTGGTCGTCGCAGACGGTGACGGTTGCATGGTTGACCAGCGGGTCTGAATCGTTCGCAGTGACGGTGTGATCCAGCACGGGCAAGTAGACGTAGCCGTTGTCAGGAACAACGTCAGATGCGTTGTTGCCACCGAATGTGACACTCTCACCGGGTGCGAGTGGCCAGTACGGGGTTCCCCACTTGTCAAACGAGCCAGGACCCCAGAGGTATCCGAACTGCGAGTCCCACAGCGTGAAGTTCAGCCATGTGTCGGTCGGGTTCGTGACCGTTATCTCGTAGATGACGTCCTCGCCCACAGCCGCGCATGTCTTGTCTGCGGACTTGGTGACCTGGACATCGATGTGCCTGATGTCCACGGTCCACTCAGACCACGTCCCAGTACTGCTGGCCGGGACATGGTGATTCTGGTCATCCCAAGCGTCCACATTGGCCCGGTTCGTGAAAGGATCAGATGGCTCATGCCCCGTGACTCTGTAACACAAGGCTGGGAGATACACATATCCACCAACGTTCAATTTGTGATGATCGCCTGTGAGAATTACTGACTGCAGTGGATACAAGTCTCCGTGATAGAGGAATCCAATCGGTGTGCTTGTCGGGCTTCCTAGCAACGAATCATACACATCAAACGTCATGTGCGTGTCGTTGCTCGGGTTGGTTACCGTTATCTCATATGTTACATACTCACCAACAGCGGCACACGACTTGTCTGCCTCCTTCAGGACGCTGATCATTGGATGCAATATGTCGACATAGGCACAGGAGGTGTCCTGCACTGGATGGTTCTGCTTATCCTTCGCCCACACGCCCACCATGTTGGTGATCTCAGGGAGACCCGGGGTCGCAGGCAGATCCGTGACCGAGACATCATACGACCACGTTGTGTGATGACCAGGCGAGAGCGTCTGGTCGAAGTGTGAAAGGATGTTTCCCATGATATCATCCTCGACCTTCGTCAGAGTCATCACAGTGTCAGTGCTCGGGTTCGTTATCGTGATAGTGAAGGTGACGTGGTCCTCGAAACCGTACGCAGCGCAGGTTGGACTTGCCGTCTTCTGGACTTCGATGGCAGGATGCAGAATGTCCACGAAGGCACAGGCGGTATTCTGCACTGTTTGGCATCGCGAGTCCGTGGCCCAGACTCCAACCATGTTAGTGATCTCAGGGAGGCCGGGGGTTGCAGCCAAATCAGTGACTGGGACATCGTACGACCATGTTGTATGATGACCTGGATTCAGTATATGGGCGAAGTGAGAAAGGATATCTCCCTTCATATCGTCCTTGACCTTCACCAGAGTCAAAGCGGTGTCAGTGTTCGGGTTCGTTATAGTGATAGTGAACGTGACGTGGTCCTCGAAGCCGTACGCAGCGCAGGTTGGACTAACCGTCTTGCAGATATCTATTTCATGATGGAAGTGAGGTCTGCAGTCGAAGAATGTACACGATCCCGAGTGGTCGGCATCTTGATAGGCCATAACCACGAACGGAATCGATGAATTGAAGGAGGCTGGCAATTCACTCTCTAGAGGAATTGAAAAGCTAACATAGTCGAAAGCGCCATTTGCATCAGCCGCACAACTGTCATCCAGATAATTGACCCCATCCTGAGTGATGATTAGCTTCACCGAGGGACCGCCAGCGAGAAATCCACTACCGAATATCTCGACCGCATCTCCCGGATCGTAGTCACTAACCGCAGTCCACACCCGAGGCGCTGTCGCCTCAGCCACGACCGCCGTGAAAAACGCGCTCCCGATGAACACAAAGACGATCAAGAACGCCATGTATGTCCTGCTCAATCTCAGCTTCTCAGTTGCTGCTCCGCTCGCGGCAGCACCATGTGTAGATTTCACTCTCTTCTCCCCCCTATTTGACACGATTTTCGCCCGCCTTTCCCCCGAAGCCGACCGGTTCCCCCCCGGTGCATACCGGCTTGCGGGCAAAGAGCGAGCGCAGTAATCTCCTAACTAATTGATAAAGCTTCGTCTTACTGACTTGCATACTGACTCGGCAAAAAAGGCGCCTTTTCTGTCGATGAGAAATGCTCAACAAACACAACAGAGGATTCAGAGAGCAAAGAGAAAGCCGAGCGCAAGAAAAGCAGAATCATTTCCTTCGGCAGCTTCCAGTCTAACTTCGATATACTTGAATGTATCTCACGAACTATACGAAAATGTATTATTAGCGATACTGCTACGGGAGGAAGGGGAAGACGAGGCAGTGTCGAATCTGCTCTACGAGCCAGTCACGACCACGGACAATCCGTTTCGGTACGGCACGGCTGTAAAGGGCGAGAATTTCGTCGGCAGGGAAACGAGCTTGTCCGAGATTCAAGCTCAGATCAAAGCCAGGCAGAGTGTTGTGATTCATTCGAGAAGAAGAATGGGTAAGTCCTCCCTTCTGATAGAACTGGCAAGAAGGCACTCAAGAGACTTCGTGTTTGTCTATCTCGATCTTTATGGAACCACGAGTGAGTGGCAACTCCTTGACCTGATGACAAGGGAGATCGTACGATCAAGCTCCAGAAGAGGAAGTTCCATTGAACCGTCCATCTTGAACCTCCTGGGGAGTACCAGGCTGAAGCTAGCCGTACTCGAAAACGAGCGTCATAGGGCTTCAATGGTAAACGGTGAAACCGATTTTTCTCCACTTCAGAAAGAGGGCGACAACGCAAAAGATAGGCACGGCACGAGCAAGTCAATCGAAATCAGGATGTGTTCAGCTTGCGGAAAACCTCTCAAATGGGTGGAGCAGTACGCGAGGCACTACTGCTACACCTGCAAGAAATACAAGCCGAAGCAGAGAAAGAGCAAGCTTCGTGACTTCATCCAACAAGCCGGATTGGACGACCTATGTCCTATATGTGGCGAAGAAACAAGGTTCGTTGCCAAATACTCTGAGTTCTACTGCGATTCCTGCAAGGCCTATCCGCTCATCCAACGCAAGAACATACTTACTGGGGATTTCACCCCAGCAGACATGATCGAAGTCCTCGACCTCCCCCAAAGAGTAGCTGAACACAATGGTAAGCGAGTGGTAGTGATGTTCGACGAATTCCAGGAGGTCGCACCAATAGATGGCGGATCCATTCTGAAGACGATGAGATCGAGGTTCGAGACGCACAGTGACGTCAGCTACATCTTCGCCGGTAGCGAATCAAGTCTTCTGCGAAGTATCTTCGAGAATAGAGATGGCGCTTTCTTCAAATTCGCTCGTACGATCGAGCTGGATCCCATAGATGAACCTACCCTGGAAGGGTTCCTGATTGGCAGATTCAGAGCAGGGGGCGGGGAGCTGAGCAAACGAGCGGCACACAGGATTGCGAGCCTCAGCGATGGATATCCATTCTACGCGCAACAGCTTGCCCACGAGCTATTTCACATCTCAAAGATTCCGTCACTGGAAGACGTGGACAAAGCCGTCAGGCTCGTCGTCGAGCAGCAGTCCCATGCATACTCATTCATCTGGGAATCGATAAGAAGCCCGCTCCACAGGAGATACCTCACTGCCACTGCAATGGAGCCTCGGGTTTCGCACGGAGCAGGTTTTGTGCGCAGATACGGACTGAGATCGAGGTCGCATGTCCAGAGAATCGAGAAGCAGCTCGAGGCCAGAGGAATACTGGAGGATGGGGAAGTGGCCGATCCGTTGTTCGTCCTCTGGCTGAGATCGCGCGGGGCGGGCATGTGAAGACACTACGATCCATCAGCAAGCGAATGGAACATCGGCACCTGGCAAGAGAAGATTCGATGATTCAATAGATCTTCATGGTTGTCCCCGGCATTTAGAAATGGTAGTTTGTCGTTCATCGAGGAACGATGAGCGAGACGGAATCGAAACCTATGCGTCAACGCTTGCGCCTTTCGAGGGCACAATTGATCGGGCTGGCGTTTGTCGTGATTGGGATTTTGGTCCTTGTTCTCGCCTACAACCTGCAATCGAGAATCGACAAGATCGGTGCCACCAACGACCCTTTGCTCAAAGATCGGATTTCCAGATTCGAGAGTCAGCGAGATCTCTCCGTCGTGACGGGAATAGGTGTTCTGTTCATGGGATTCTTCGCCATCGCCATGCTAGCAGAACCAAGCAGTCCGTCACTTGTCACGCGCGATCAGATGATTGCTGCCGCGAGAATGGCAAATGGAATCTTGGCGGGCTTATCTCTTGCTGGCAACTCTTCATACTTGCCTGCAAAACACGGACTCACGAAGGAGCGAGTGTTCGTCCCGACTGCGAAAGCCGCTTCTGTGCCCCCATCCGCACTATCTGACGATCTGGTCCTGTCCCCCGGCAAAGACGGCTCTTCTCCAGGGATAATCGTGGAGCCTTTCGGGCTTCGGTTGCTTGACACGATTGAAGTCGAGCTCGAGACCTCGGTCGAGAATGCGGGAGTTGAGTCCACGGAAGGCACCCTCCAGATCCTCAAGCACGGTTTCGGCATCATGAGGGACTTCCACTTCAAGGAGAGGGACGGGAATACCATCCTTCGCGTCGAATACAGCGGCCTTCTAGATGCGTGCAGGACCGTCCGAAAGGAGAAGCCGGACACTTGTCGGCAGCTTCAGTGTTTTGGCTGCGCTTGTCTGCTCACTGCGGCGACACGTGCCACAGGCAAAATCGTAAGCGTCGAAGCGGTTGACAACAGCAAGGACTCGGTTGAGTTCACACTGAGCTTGAAAGAATGGTGAGGAAAGAGAATTGGTCCCAGTCAGTCGGAGCGGACTGCTGACAAATTCCAGTGGATAAGGTTTTTTAGCGAGGAAGCAATGTGTTCGCGGATCTATGAGACCTCTCCCCAGACCAGCTTTGAGAACCACGAGGTTCTGCTTCGCGGCCTTTGCTGCGGTCACGATGCTCGTGTCCGCTCTAGCCGTCAACTCGAGAGCGGATGAGATTCCGCACGAGAACTACGATCTCGTCAAATCGAATCTCGACGTGGTCATCTCACTGCTAAGGTCTTCGATTCTATATTCCGAAAACGCCCTCCAGAGGATGTACAACGAGAGCATGGACCAAGTTGAGCAAAACCTCACGATAGTGAGGGGTCTGCTCACGCCAGCAGAGCGTATTCTGGACAAGATCAGAAATGTCGCGGACAGCTATGAAAACCTCAGCAGGCTGCTGCCGCCGTTCATAAGCCTCTCAGCCCAGATGGATTCCTTCTCGTCCATGGAGGTGACCCTCCTCGGCTCGAGAGGCGAGGTGGTCTCTGCATCTCGCATTGCGAACCTCACTGGGGACGAGATGCTGAGGGCGCTTGATTCCATCCGAAGATTCAACTCGTTGATTCTTCAGATGAACAGCACGATAGATGACATGCTCGTCTCAGCGAATGGCATAATCGACCTCGTCGTCGATGGCAACCAGCCTTTCACGGACAACCGTCTGATTCCGCTCATCGAACAGCTGCGGGACTTGCTCAACAGAATCGACGCCGAGATAGACCTGATCACGCGCGAGGGAGTCCCGTGGGGTAGAACGCAGCCATTTTTGCTTCTGTGGCTTTCAGCCGGGAACTACTATCTGGGAGAGCAGATCGCTGGCGGAGGCTATCTCTACTTCAATGGATCATTTGCAGGAGACCATCAAGTCACCATCAAGATGGACGGCCGGAATCTGACATCTGCAATCACATCGTCAGTGGGCAGGTTCAACTTCGCGTATTCTATTCCGCTGAACGCGAGCTGGCTTGGAAGCCATGTACTCCAAGCAACTTCGTTGACACCAATCGGTGTCTTGGAGTCGAACAGCGTCACAATCAGGATACTGCTGATACCGACAGCCATCTCCTTGCAGGTCAACAGCGCTCAGTTGTCGTTCGAAGAACAAATGGTTGCTGATGCACACGTGAAGGACTTGCGTGGCAGACCTTTGGCGAATGCTCCTTGCCATTTCCTTCTCGACGGCCAGAACATGGCATTCCGAACGGATGCACTCGGCAGCTTTGAAGGCTCTTGGCAGGCCTCTTATCTTGGCTTCGGCACACACACGATCCAGGCATTCTACGAGGGCGAGCTGCCATACGAGCCGAGTTACTCAAACGTTTCAACGATAGTCATCGACATCCCGACTACTGTCAAACTGAACCTCTTCGCGACGCGTTATTTCCTCGGATACTACGTCGTTGGCAATGGCACTCTTGTCGCGAACGGAACAACGCCGATGCCGGATCGGGAGATCACTCTTTCAGTGGACGGAGTTGTGGTCGACAACCTGACGACGGGGCCTGAGGGCACATTCGCTTTCTCCATATCCACGGAATCAATGACAACAGGCGGCCACACGATAACGGCAGCATTCCTGCACCACGAGAGCATATGGAGGTACTCCCAGGACGTCAAAAGCTTCACAGTCTACGGCCTGAAGGTCGGCAAGTATCCGTTCTGGCCTATCATTCCGAAATGGTCCTTCGGACCGGGGGACACGATCCCGTATCTCTTCGTCGGACAGTATGCGTACATATTCTGGCTGCTCGTGCTTATGGTTGTTGCCACCGCAGTCAGAGCCCTCCAGATGGGCGACAAGAGGAAGCGCCTTCAGCCGAGCAGCGCGGAAGTCCTCGAGTCCTTGGAGAAGGCAATTGAACCTGGGCCAGTTTCCGCAGTGGCAATGTCACTGCTTGCGAAAGAAATGTTGACGGGCGAAGCAGGGCCGACCAATCCAAACGAGAGAGTGATCTGGTACTATCATCGGTTGCTGGCATTCCTAACCGCAAAGGCGAACATCGCCATCAGAGCCAGCATGACCCACTGGGAAGTGGCCAGGATCCTGAAGGCGCTCGGATTCCCAGTCAGGCCAGTGGAGAGGGCGACCGTCCTCTTCGAGGAGGCGCTCTATTCCGGTGAGTTGCTCTCAGACGAAGACGCCGTCATGATGAGCACCGCGCTCACGGATCTCGTAAGAGTCCAGAAACCGGAGGTCTCTCATGCGGGTTAGGCTCCGAAGAGGATTCGCGGCTGTCGGAGCGGTCGCCGTTGCAGTCGTGTTGCTGATCATAAGCATGACCGCACCTGTAGTCTCCACTACGGCTGATTTCTCCATATTCAACTCAGGATGGAATGGAACTAGCAAGCTCGCAATCCTTACATACAAAGCGGGCAAGTTCGCTCCAGACTTCGTGGTCAAGTCCTCAGGGACCGAGATATCGATCGCCCAGTTGGGTCTGGACCAAATCAATCTCGACCCGAAAACGAGTGCGCTGATTGTCATCGGCCCAGGAAAGACTTTCACCTCAGCAGAGGGAACAATCGTGGGAGAGTTCGTGAGAAACGGTGGTGAGCTCCTGCTTGCGGACGATTTCGGGACTGGCAATAGCCTCCTACAGAAGATGGGTGCGACTTCGCGATTCTCGAACCGATTGGTGATGGACTTGTCTTTCGAAAAGCAGCCCGAGTTCAGTGTCGTCTACGATCTAAGACCCGATTCGCTCACGAAGAATGTGAGCACCTTGCTGCTTAACTATCCGTCCTCTTTGACAACCAATGCGAGCACCGAAGTCGTTGCGTTCTCGAGCATTGCAAGCTGGCTGGACACCAACGGAGACAGACTGCAGGAATGGGGAGAACCAAGGGGGCCTTTCCCGATCGTAGCTCGAGAACACTTGGGGACGGGCACGATACTTCTACTGTCGGATCCGAGCGTCCTGATCAACGGGATGGCAAGCCACATGGACAACAGCGTCTTCGGCGCGAACCTGATCGACGAGGTCTGCAATGGGAGGACCGCAGTCTATTTCGATGAAAGCCATCGCACCTTCTTCGATCCTGTTGCAGTCACGATGCAGTTCACGGGCCAAGTGTCGAACAACGCGAAGGCTGCTATCGTCTCCCTCACTTTGATCCTGACGCTTTGGATCTTCACCGACGTTGTCGACAGGACTGGGTCATGGATAGCGCGGAGAACGAGGCTAGTGATCAGCAAGATTGTGGAGGCCCTCGGGCTCAGCTTCTTCAGAAGGAAAGCTCCAACTCCACAGACGGCTATGGGCAAGGAGGAGCTCGTTGAAAGAATCGCACAGGAGCATCCGGAATGGAAAACCGGACTCGTGAGGTATCTGCTGCGTGAGCGAGAACGACACGGCAAGACGCTCGAGCAGAAATGATCAGGAGAGGACGAGCCATACGCGTCTCAGGACTACAGCGACGAACAACACGAGACCCGCATAGATGAAGAAGTCCATCCGCTGCCGGAGTTCGTTCGTGAGGAAGCCGTCCGTGAGTTCTCTTATCACTAGGAGACCGATGAGTACTAGCGTGGCAAGGACCTCGATGCCAGCAGACAACGATATCAGTACAGAAATGACAGTCCACACTAGCATACTGATGAAGATCTTGTATGATACCAGCAAAGTGCACACCTGTCGAGAGATTCAGGACCTTCCAGGTCCTCCTCAGATACTTGAAATGCAGGAGAGCTCTATAATATCCTCCCTTTGAATGCGCTAGATTTCATATACAGTAGTATGTTTCGGAGTGGAACTGTGATGGCAGAGGGTGAAGGGCGTCCTTGGAGATTCCACCTTGAAGTTCGCGATACTCCGTACGATCTACTTGCGTGCACTGTGCTGGCGCTCGTCCTCATTGCTCTGGTTTACCTCGCGCCACACAACGCTGTCAGGCAGATACTAGGTCTGATCTTCGTTCTCTTTCTGCCGGGCTATGCTGCTACGGCGGCACTGTTTCCGGAAAACGACCAGATCGACGGCATCGAGAGGGTTGCGCTCAGCTTCGGGCTCAGCATCGCCATCGTTCCCCTGATAGGTCTGGCGCTCAACTTCACGCCTTGGGGCATAAGGCTCGACCCGATTCTCGCCTCTGTCTCCGCGTTCATCATCGGCGTCTCCCTCGTGGGATGGTACCGCAGGATGAGGCTCCCCGTCGACGAGCGGTTCGCGATAATAGTCAACTTCGAAATGGACTTCCGGGGGATGCCTCTGGTCGACAAGATCCTGACAGTGGGGATTGTCGTGATGCTAGTGGCATCTGTCGTCGTGCTTGCATGGGCAATCACGACCCCTCGGGTCGGGGAGAGGTTCACACAGCTGGCCATACTCGGGCCTGGCGGAATGGCCACGGACTACCCCAGAAACCTCACTCTAGGCCAAGATGCGAGGATTCTGCTAACGATCAAATCCTTTGAGCACAGGCAGGTCAACTATACGATCGCGATTGTGCTCACGAACCAGACGGACAACAGCTCGTCCGTCTCGCAGTATTCTATCGACTGGGGTCAGTCTCATGCGCTCTTGCCTCACCTGGCGATCGCGCAGAATTTCACACTGAAACACCTGGAATATTACAACCAGACCTTCGACTTCAATGTGACAGCAGCCGGCACTTGGAAGCTCCAGCTTCTGCTCTACATCGAGGGGCAACCGATAACGCAGAACGCATACCGAGAAGTCCACCTCTGGCTGAACGTGACTTGAGAACATGAGCTAGCGGATTCAGGAGTGTTCAGGTCTCACGCGATTCCGAGAGCTGAATCGAAGGGCACTTCACATCGCCAAAGGAGCAGAATATGCAGCACGTGCCCTTCCTTGGCGTCATGATGTGGCCACAGTTCTTGCACTCATACTGCACCAGACAGTAGTCCGTCGGCATCTGTTCGGTGCTTCTGAAGCCGCACTTAGGACACTGAACCGTGGACTCCAACTTCATCTGCTTCATCATCAGGATTCACTCGACGAGCGCCTGCGACAATGTCATTCGCGCCACAATGGATAACCCTTCTTGCGAACGAGTCTGGCACGGAACGCCATGATTCGAACGTTCATCTTTGTACACTCTGGGTTAAATACCTCGCTCAATGTGGCGATAGAAGCGTCCGAGGCTGGACTGTCATGAAAAGCAAGAAGATTGCGATCATCGGCGGAGGGAACATGGGGATGGCCCTCGCGAGCGGGATCTTGCAGACGAAGTGGGCGGACCCGGAACGAATGATGATTGCCGAGCCGTTGAAGGAGAGGATCGACAAGGCAAAGGGGATGGCCCGCGGCATCAAGACCTCGCACTCGAACGTCGATGCTGCGAACTGGGCCGATGTCGTCCTGCTGTCCGTGAAGCCACAAATCATGGCACATATCCTCGAAGAGATGAAGCCGGTCATGAAGGACGCAAAGCTCGTCATATCAGTGGCCGCCGGGGTCACGACAGGCTTCATCGAGGAGAAACTCGGGGGTAAGGTCCCCGTCATACGAGCGATGCCGAACATCGCGGCAGTCGTGAGAGAGGCCGCGACAGCCATCTGCCCGGGCAAGTACTCGAACGAGGAGCATCTCAGGATCGCCAGGCACATCTTCGAGTCGGTCGGCATCGTGGTCGACGTCGAGGAGGACCTCATGGACGCTGTCACCGGGCTGAGCGGAACGGGCCCGATGTACGTTTTCCAGATACTCGAAGGACTTTCGGACGCCGGGGTCAAGGTCGGGCTTTCTAGGGACATGGCCAACGTGTTGGCCGTCCAGACTCTGATCGGATCATCGAAGCTGATCAAGGACACTAAGGAGCATCCCGCTAAACTCAAGGATCTGGTGACCTCTCCAGGCGGGACTGCAATCAGCGCACTGCACTCGCTGGAAAGGAACGGGCTGAAGGCTCTTCTGATTGATGCCGTCGAGATTGCAGCCAAGAGGTCGACCGAGTTGGGATCTCAGCGGAAGGAATGAACTACTCGAGCGCCTTCTTCGCCTTCTTGGGGTCGTCTGCCACCAAAGCGAGTGCCGCGGGCGTGTCCTTCCTCCCAATAAGAAAAACCGAACTTATGTTGATGCCAGCTTTCGCTGCCCGCCGTGCGATCTTTGCGACTTCGCCTGGCCTATCGATGAGGCCCACGATCACCACTTCGCTTTCCTCGAATTCGAGACCGGCCCGCGAAAGCGCCTTCCTGGTGGACAGTTCATCGTCCGTCACCACCTTGACAGCGGGTCTCAGACCCAGCGTATCAGTCGCGAGCCCCCTGATGTTGATTGCGTTCGCCGCCAGCGCCTCTGTCACACGTGCCAGCTCACCGATCTTGTCGTCAACAAAAACATTGAATTGCTTCATTTCGGCCAGCCCCGACGTGCTAATCAATGTCAATGACCAAATAGATTGCCCTTGGGGATTTCAGGATTCTCGGCGGATTGGCAAGCCGTTCGGTCCGTAGTACCTCATCTTGATCCAAAGCGCGACGTTCACAAGGCTGATGAGGACCGGCACCTCCATCAGGGGCCCGATGACTGCGGTGAACGCCTCTATCGATGAGATTGTGAATGTCGCAACTGCGACCGCGATAGCAAGCTCGAAGTTGTTGCTAGCAGCGGTGAACGATTGGGTAGCGGCTTGCCCGTAAGTGAATCCGAGACGGTGCGATAGACCGAAGCTCATGAAGAACATCAGCAGAAAATAGGCGAGGAGAGGTAGTGCGACGCGGATGACCTCAAGGGGACGGCTGATTATCTCCTCCCCCTGCAACGCGAACATGATTACTATTGTGAACAGGAGACCTATCAAGGCGAAAGGGCTTATCCTTGTGACGAAGACGCGGTCGTACCACTCTCTTCCCTTCCTTCGTGCGAGGAAGAACCAGCTCGCGACTCCAGCCGCGAACGGGATCCCCAAGAAGATGAGAACGTTCTTTGCGATGTCGGCCATCGTGATGTTGACGACCGCCGCTTCCGCCGATGGAACGATGACGGGCGTCATGACCGTGATGAAGAAGTACGCGAGGATCGAGTACATGAATATCTGGAACACCGAGTTCAGCGCAACGAGGACCGCGCAGTACTCGCAGTCGCCCTCGGCGAGCATATTCCAAACAAGGACCATCGCTATGCATCGCGCGAGACCGATGAGTATCAGTCCGTTCCTGAAAGAGGTCGAAACATCATCTGTCCCGGGGAATGCGAGCCATGCGAGAACGAACATCAAGACCGGGCCAATGGCCCAGTTCAGGACGAGGGAAGTGCTGAGCATCTTCTTCGCCTGGCGCAGCTTCCCCAGTTCATCATAATGCACCTTCGCCAAGGGCGGGTACATCATGACGAGCAGGCCAATTGCTATCGGCAGCGAGACGTTGAAGACCTTCACCGAGTCCAGGATATCTGCAAGTTGGGGGAAGGCATAACCGAGTCCGAGGCCCGCGGCCATTGCCAGGAATATCCAAAGAGTGAGGAACTCGTCGAGGAACGAGAGCCTCTTCTTTGGCGAATCGCATGGCTGCGGACTCGTGCAATCGGAAGGCATGGTATCATTCTGTGAGCAAGCCGTATTTCTTCCGTAGGCTCTTCATGATATCTCTCAGCTCGACCAGTGATGGAAAGGAAATCACGTCCTCCGGACACTGGCCCTTGCATCCCGTGCAGCTGACCACACATCGGTACGGGTTAGTGACGTGAGGCTTCTCGTCGAACGTGTACACGCCCTTCTGACAGAACTTGACGCAGACGCCGCAGCCCGTACAGCGCTCGTAGTCGATCCTCGGGTACCAGGGGATCTCCTCGCGCGGTATACCATGATATTTCTCTTCCAGCTGTCCGAGTCTCTTCGCCCTCACCTGCTTGAACTCCGCCCAGACGGCATTCAGATAATCTCTCTCGACGGACTCGGGCACATAGTTGTGGACCTTCAGCTCCCGAAGAATGACCTCTCGCTGGTCAGCGTCCGTATCATCGATGTGCTCGAGACCCTTGGCCATGATCTCGTCGAAGCCTGCAATCCCGACCTCCTGGCCGCCTATCTTGAGGCGCTTCGTGCTCGGCTTTCCGGGACAGCAAGGACCGCACATGGAATGCACCGACGGGGTTTCACTCTCTAGGCCGATACTTCTCTCGGAGGCTCTTCAGACTTTGCTTCAACTCGGCGTGAGGTGGGAAGGAAATCGCCTGTTCGGGACAGAAGCTGCGACAGCTGGACCGGCCAACGATGCAATTGAAAGGCCTCACGACATGCGACCTGCCCTCAGCGAAATAGAAAACCCCCTGGGCGCAGAACTCTACACACGAACTGCATCCGGAGCACTTGCCGGGATCCAGATTCGGGAACCACTGTATCTCTTCCCTCGGCACACCCATGTAGCTCTCCTCGCGCTCCTCTCTCCTGTGCTGCCGGAACTTCTTGTACTCGTTCCAGACGGCCCGAAGATACTCTCCCTGTACGGAGCTGGGAACATAGTTCCTGGCCTTGAGCTCTGCGAACAAGACCTCCTTCTGCTTGTCATCCGAGGAGTCGATCTGCTCCAGCCCTTTCTCGATTATCTCGGGCAGGCCGGAAATCCCGACCTCCAGTCCTCCCACCTTCAGTGAGGTGCTCGGTGGTCTTCTGTAGCATCCGCTTCCTTCAATCAAGTCAATATCACCCCAGGATCTCCCGGACCCTTCTTACAACGATGATGGCGAACACGATGAGGAAGGCGTAGATGAAGAAGTCCACGCGCTCCTTGATGTGGACGGGCGTGTAAGAGTCAGTGAGCTCGCGTATGACGAGCACGCCTATCAGAATGAATGTCGGGAAGACCGCAAGGCCTGCATTACCCGCAAGGAGGAGCGCGAAAGCCACCCAAATCAGCATTGCCAAGCCGATCTTCTCCGACAGCCGCGCTTCAATCCCCTCTGCCACTGAAAGAACGCTTGACCATTTGTGGCTTTCGGCTTCGGATCAGACTGTTGGACGCTTCCACACGTAAGTTCAGTAGGACCATGTGTTCCATCGAAAGCATGATAGCGTGGAATGTGCCGAGTCGCACTTGAGACCGCGGCAAGTCCTCCGTGAGAATCGCGCCAATCAGTGGTCTTTCTCCAAAGCCCTCAGCCGCTCGATGCCCAGCCTGAACCCCTTGCCGTTGTGCTCGTGGCCTTTCCAAATCTCCACGAGGATCGGCACGTCGATCCTCTTCAGGATGGAGAAATCGATCTCTCCTTCCCCGATCTGCAAGCCCTCCTGGTCGGGTGCTCTTGCATCCGACGCGTGGATATGACGAACCTCATTTCCAAACGCAGAACAGAACTCCTCACCATATGTGGAGTCTCCTTCCGGCCGTGAGAGATAGCCGTGGCACAAATCGAGCGCGAACCCTTCGACCAAAGGTCTGACCCGTTCCATGTCTTCGACCGTGATGCATATGTTGGCCACCATCCGTCCGAATCTCCTGTGCCAGTAATACCAAGGCATGTTCTCAAGCAGAAGCCTCGATGGCCCGAGCTTTGATAGGGACATCTCCAAGTTGGATAGCAACTTCTCGCGATCTCCGACGGAGCCGCGAATCCCGCCCGGATGCACAACGACCTTGGCGTCACCGACCGTCGCCGCGATGTCCCGCGCAACTTTGACGGCGCGCAAACTTGCCTTTCGCAAACTCTCGTTCTCCGAAGAGAGATCCAGAAGAGATTCGCCTCTTCGGTCGGAAATGAACTCAGGCGCGTGAACGAACTCAATAGGAGGGATTGCGCGACGAAGCGTCTCCATCAGGAGATCCGGATTGACGTGCTCAGAATCCCGGCCAAATAGCAGCAGTTCTGTGAAGTCCGCACCGTCAATGGAGAGGCTTTTGATGTCCCGTAGACTAACCATGTAACCGAGCTTCATCACTTCATGACTCCCGCTTGTCCGTATCGCCTCAGGGGCAAAAGATTTCGTCTTGACGATTCCAATCGAAAACGATTAATAGCATTCCACTCGGTTGGGTTGAACGCAATGGCCGAGCACGTCATAGAGGTCAGAGACCTAGTCAAGAAGTACAATGGCAGAAGCGCAGTCCTTGACGGAGTTTCTTTTTCAGTCGACGAAGGGGAGTTCGTCATGGTCTACGGCAAATCGGGATGCGGAAAGACGACTCTACTCAACATACTAGGCGGTCTGGACAGGCCGACCTCTGGGTTCGTCGCCGTCGACGGAGAGAGCATAGCGAGTCTTTCAGAGGATGAGCTCGCGAAGATGCGACTTGAGAAAATCGGGTTCGTCTTCCAGGATTTCAACCTGCTCATGGACCTGACGGTGAGAGAGAACATAGCACTCCCTCTCAGATTCTCAAGGAAGAAGGACGGAGGTCGGGTCAAGGCAATGCTTCAGGAGTTCGACATCGAACACATAGCGAACGAGACAGCCAACAAAATCAGTGGGGGGGAAGCTCAGAGGGCTGCGATTGCGAGGGCGCTGATGAACGAGCCGAGGATTATCCTCGCGGACGAGCCAACCGGCAACTTGGACGCTGAGAACACAGCAAATGTGATGGAGATGTTCGGATTGGCTAGGAGGGACTTCGGCACGACGATAGTACTCGCAACGCATGACAAAGAGCTCGCGAACCACGCGACTGCAAGGATCACCCTGGAAAACGCCAAGGCAGCAGTCGGGGACTGACGAGACCGACCTCGCGGGCAGGCAGTCGATGCTCAACACTCCAGACTCAAACGTTGTACATAAGTGAACATTCCCCCTGCAAAGCTAATAATAACCCTCCTCGATGCACGCTGGGGGAATTCCTCACGCCCAACGGCATCGAGTTCATTGCCGGTTTCTTCGTGGCGATGGCGATGACCTTCGTCATAATCCCATGGCTTATTCCAAGGTTGAAGGCCAGGGGCATTGTCGGCAAGGATCTCAACAAGCCTTCGAAACCAGAAGTTGCGGAGATGGGCGGAATCGCAGTCGTGGTCGGCTTCTTCGCTGGAGTGAGCGTGCTCGTCTCGCTGGACGGCATCGAGAACATAGAACTGCTGAACGTCTCCCTCTCCGCTGCCCTTGGCGCGGCGTTTGTCGGTATGATGGATGACCTGTTCGACCTCAGGCAGAGACACAAGGCATTCCTGCCTTTCGTAATCGCCCTTCCGTTCGCCGCAGCAGCAGACCCTCATGTTGTGATACCTCATGTTGTCGAAATCAATTTCGGTCCATGGATGCTTCTTGTCGCGGCATTCGCTGTCACATGCGCGGCAAATGCTGCGAATATGCTGGAAGGGTTCAACGGCCTTGGAGCTGGCTTGGGAATCATAATGAGCCTCACGCTGGTCATTCTGGGAGTGGTCCACAACCGGATGGATGGAGTGTACCTCCTAGTCCCGCTCCTCGGTTCGCTGGTCGCGTTCCTTTGGTTCAACAAGTATCCATCGCAGATTTTCCCAGGGGACACATTGACGTTGTTCATGGGGGCAACGCTGGCCATTGCAGGGATACTCTCGAACCTGCAGGTCCAAACGGCCTTCATCTTCATACCCATGATTGTCGAGTTCTTCTTGAAGATGATAGGTCATTTCAAAGCGGAGAACTACTGCTCAGACGCTGGCAACGGGTTCTTAGAGTATCATGGCAAAATCGAATCACTCACTCATGTCGTCATGAAACACATGAAGATGACCGAACAGGAGCTTGTCACATTCATTTGGGGCATCGAGGTGGCCATGTGCGCCATCGTGGTTTCTGTCGACCTTATTCTCTGAAAGCTGCGTGGTTCGGTGTATGGCATTGCCCAACTTTGAAGTAGTTACTCGGAGTTTGCTGGTATTATCTGGATGAGGGCGTCTCGATGAGAGTTCTAGTCACTTATGGAAGACATTCAAAAACTCTCTCAGTGGTACGATCAATAGGCCAGTCGGGGAGAGACGTCGTTGTCGCAGATTCGCGGAAACGCCCTCTTTCATCGTTCTCCAAGTTCTGCACAAGGTTTTCGTTGTCCCCGTCTCCGAAATCCGATCCTGGGCTTTACTTGAAGTTCTTGGAAAGAACGGTGGATTCTGAGAAAATCGACCTCCTAATACCCATGGACGATCCGGAATGCGACCTCCTTTCAGAAAAGGAGAACGCATCCAGATTACGATGCAAAGTGGCCCTTCCTCCTCCCGATTCATATCTGACGGCCCGAGACAAGTATCTGACGATCCAACGCGCCGAGGAATTGGGCATACATGTCCCCAAATCACTCGTTGTCAAGGATGCGACCTCCGCTTCCGAGATTCCTGGGGTTACTGGCCTTCCCGCAATCGTTAAGCCCTTGAGAAGTTCTGGATCCAGAGGCTTTCAGTTGATAGAGAATTCGTCCTCGCTACGCAGCATTCCGAATCTGATATCAGCATACGGACCACTTGTCGCACAAGAGTTCATTCCACATGGAGGAGCAATAGGAGTATCCTATCTCCTGAACCGTGGAAGGACACGAGCGGTATTCGCTTACAGACGGCTCCTCGAGTATCCCGAGTCGGGCGGACCAAGCATTGTGAGAGAATCGATAAGACATCTTGAGGCCGAGGAAGCTGGCCGTCTGCTGCTCGAGAAAATGAATTGGCACGGCGTGGCAATGGTCGAATTCAAGATTGATTCGAGAACCGGGAAACCGACGCTCATGGAGATCAACCCGAGGTTCTGGGGGTCTCTTCCATTGGCACTCGTGTGTGGAGTCGATTTCCCTAGGTTGCTCTGCGACATGCACGAGAGTGGAGACGTCCCGTCAGTGGAATCATACAAGACAGGCGTCAGATGCGTCAATCTCCTTCCACTTGGAGTGGCTTCGATCCTTGGCCCAAACGGCTTCAGGCGACTCCTAGAAATCGGCAGGAACGCTCTCGCGTGTCGTTGCTTCGACGTCGAATCCTTCGAGGATCCGCTGCCCACGATTGGTGCCGTGCTTGCACTCTTCAGCTACGCCATGGATCGACAGAAGGTGGAGACATTCTACCGAGTCTCCGCCTAACGTGGGATCATCATCTCTCAGGACCTCTGGTTCGTCGGTTTCGTTTCTCGGTCCATTCGGCTTAATTCTTCTGAGAAAACCGCACTCATTGTGCCGAACCTGAACTCTCGTAGTATTCGACGGAAGCTAGTTGCTCCCCGACTCGTAGCGGTGTATTGAGATATCCTGTCTCGTATGGTCGGAGACGCAATCTCCTCCTTCTCTGATTCGAGGTTCCCAGGGTGAATGTAGAGCACAAGCGGGTAGCCCTTAGCCACATTTCTCCTAAGGACTCGAATGAGCATCTCCGTGGGCCACGCGCGCATGTAGAAGCCCCCACCTATGGGAAGACCCATGAAAAGCTTCCACAAAGGCCAGACGGTCACCGGAAGCTCCATGATAGGTCCGTTCGGAGTCGCCCTGGCCAGATCCGAGAAATCTGGGTAATAGGGGAATTTCGGGGCAGATGGAATGCCCCAATACGGAGTCCAAGTTGGCACTATGCTCGAGTCGTACCAGAATCCACAATCTGCCAGAATCTTGAGAAGCCAGCCCTCGTCCCTTCTGAGTGCGAAATATGGTGCCCTAAAGCCGATGGGCCTCTTCCCTGCAAGATCCTCCAAGAATGATACGTCTCGACGAATCATGGATGCAAGTTCCTCCTTAGGAAAGGTTCGCGGCGGAAGATGTACAGGTGAGTGACTCGCGATTTCGTGACCCATCTGGGCTATCTTCTGAACTAGATCCGGAACAGCGGATGCCACTTCCCCCAGCACAAAGAATGTCGCCCTTACTCCTCGCTCCTCAAGCTGACTCAGCATCTTGTGTGTAGCTTGCCTTAGATAGGATTCGTCAATCGGAGGGCGGTTGCGGTGATCCATTCCAGGCTTAGGATGGAGTGCGCAACGCCAGTCTTCTAGATCGATTGTGAGCGCACCATCGAGCTTCTGGGCTCTCTCAGTCGGTTCCCTCTGCCCAGACGGAGTAACGCTCATGCAATCTGCCTCAGGAACTGAGATGATCCCGCTATTAATGTTTTGTATGGTGCTAATCAGAGAATGCATCGACCAGCACAAGGGAATGGCAAACTCGTGTTGCCAAGTGGCAGGCAAAAAGACATAAACGCTGGCACTCCATTCAATCAGGCAGTGATCGGTCGATGGAGACTCTTCGGTTCCTGATGGTTTCGACGCATTTCCCGCCGCAGCATCTCGGCGGGGATGCCATGTTCGTCGACTATCTCTCGCGGGAGCTTATCAAGAGAGGGCACGAGGTGCATGTCCTGCACAACCCGGCAGCCTACGAGCTCCTGAGGAAATCGAAGAACTCTGGTGCCTCTAAGGAACCTCAAGGTGGTCCTTCAAGACATGTGTATTCCTCGAGGACCGGGCGGGTGGATCCTGTCATGGCTTTGTTTCTGGGCAGGTGGGTGCGTGCGGAGAGAGTGCTGAGAGACCTTGAGAAAGAGATCAAACCGGATGTCGTGCACTGGCACAATACCAGAGGTTTCATTGGCAAACCGTTCCCAATCAAGGACACGATTTCATTGTATACGACTCACGACTACACTCCCGTATGTCCAAGATCTATGTTACTCCTCCCGAACCTGAAGGCATGCGAGAATCCCAGATTATGCGCGATATGCTGTTTGAAGTGGCGAAAGCCGCCGCAGCTTTGGAGGATCGGCAACCGAAGGGTGCTCAGGTACTCTCCCGAACTCAAGGTCATCTCGCCAAGTGAATTCGTTGCGAGAAGATTACGCAAGGAGGGGGTCGAGGTCTATCGCGTTCTGAGAGGATTCGTCCCCGATTTCTCACAGAATTACCCGATAACAGAGTCTCCAAAGGACTCATTAGTCTACCTTGGCCTCCTGGAGAAGCACAAGGGTGTCGAGACTCTTTTGGACGCTTTCATAAGAAGCAGGGATAAGCAAGAATTCAGACTCCACATGATAGGGGAGGGAACCCTGAAGGGGAGACTGATAGCGCGGGCAGCAGAGGGCAGGGTGGCGGACAGAGTGGTCATACCAGGCTACCTGCCAAGGCAGGAGGTAGAAGAGATACGAAGGAGTTCAGTGGCGCAGATTGTTCCCTCGACATGGTATGAGAATGCCCCCTCAACCGCCCTCGAGGCGTTCTCGCTGGGCATACCCGTGGTGGGATCGAACATCGGCGGACTCCCGGAAATAATCGGTCCAGACTCTGGGTCGATGATCTTCAGACCAGGAGATGTCGAGCAACTGGCAGAGATTCTAGTCACTCTGTGGGACGAAAAAGACCGGATGACGGAGCAGAGACGAAAAGCGAGGAAAGCATACGAAACGAGGTTCAGACCCGAAATCCATGTGACGGAATACTTGAGGATTGTCGGGGAGCTAGGAAGAACTCGAGATTCATCTTAGAGGCTTTGAAAGAACTTATCGTAGGCAGTTGCGACAATATCCCAACGATACCGGTCCTTTACAATGGCGAGGGCTCCTTTCCGAAGATATGAATCGTCAATCTGCCCCAGGTCTAACTGATCCAATGCCTTCACAAGGTCATCCGCGCCCCTAAAGTAGAGGGCGTAGTCACCACAGACCTCTCTGTTGAACACGTTATCGTGTGCCAGCACTGCATTGCCGGACGCCATAGCCTCGAGGAGCGAAGGATTCGTACCTCCGACAGAATGACCGTGAACGTACGCCCAGCAATGGCACCGCAACATGCTAAGCGCCTCGCGATCATAGAGCGAACCGAGGATGAGAACGGATTTCCCCTTCGGAAGCCCATCTATTACACTCCTAACAGAGGACTCATAGCTGCGGGATGCGAAGCTACCGACAATCACAAGATGCTTTGTAGTGCGGCTTCTGGAGTAAGCCTCCACAATCATTCGGACATTGTTCTCTGGCTCCAGTCGAGCGACCACGAGCAGGTAATCGTTCGGAGCAAATTCGCAACCTTCCCTTCTCGCAAGAGTGCCTACAGTGTCAGGGCTCCATCTCGGGCAATCAATCGAAGCGACACCGTACGGGATGTGAATCGCCTTGGATTTATACTTCAGATGCACGAAATCGATCAGGCGTGTGTTGTCTATGATTATCTTGTTCGACCAAACGCATGACGCAAGGAATGATAGTCGGAGGTACCCCCTTTCCACGAAGCTGAACTTCCTGCGCGTCCACTCAAGGCCGTCGACATTCACCACAATCCTCGACTTTGAGAGCCTCGCGAACGGAAGAGAAAGCCCCGCCCCTAATCCGAGACAGTACACTACATCACATCGGAGCAAAAATACACAATTGAAAGTGAAGTACCAATCATAGAAAACGTCGAATACCCGGGCGAAGAAGTTGCCACGAGGAAAACGCAGCGGAAAGTAGATTACGTTGACGCCTTTGAATTTGCCATGTTTCTCTCCTTCTTCCTTGAGTCTGTGACTGCAATAGACTTCGTATCCCATGTCACGAAGTCGCGGGGCGAGTTCGGCAACGAAGGTCTCAAAGCCACCATAGTTGGCTATCCCTCTAGCTCCTATGATAGCGACCCTGTGATGACTCATCATAGTTCACCGATTCTCAACGAGATTCCAAAGCAGGACCTCTGTCAAGGTCGAGGAATCGTTTCCCTGGGCATACGCGAAGGACTCAGCGGACACCAGAGACCCCTTCTTGACCGCGAGTCCTCTTGAATCGGGGATAGGTGTAACTGGACATATATGGTAATCGCTCTCGTGATTCCGGAAACCGTTGTTCGGAGACCCCCCGGAGAGTGCTAAAATCCGTTCAGCTATTGAGTGCTGCAGGTGTGACGATGGAGATCGTTTGGACTGTGAGGACAGGGCAGGCGCCCATCACACAGGATAAATAGGAACTATCCGTATCAGGCAGATGTGCGGATCTGCCTGATCTCCTACGAATTCCTTCCGAAGACGGGGTTCGGTGGAGCAGCGGCTCTCTACACGGATTTGTCAGTGGCATTGACTAGACTTGGGCATGAGGTCACGGTCCTCTCTGGGAACGACAGATACGGCCTGAGTATCGAAGCCGATCGCGGATTCACTGACATCCAGTTCGGATATAGGAGGCTGAGACCTAGACCCTTGGCCTGCATCACGAGATCCCTACGTGTGCTATACCACTACAAGCGGGTGGAGAGAATTAACGGCCCATTCGACATAGTCGAGAGCCCAGAGCTGCAGGCCGAACCCCTTTTGATCAACGCCATTCACAAGACCTGCCCAGTCGTCACCCGATTGATCACTCCTCACTTCTTACTGCACAGAATGAACCAGAAGAGGCGTATACGCTCGGTAGACTGGCTTGAGAGAGAGAACGCGAACTTCTCAGACATGATCCTGGGTGATGCGAGGGGATGGGCAGAAGACATCCTTCGAACCTGGAGGCTGGAAAGCGGCAAGCTGCGCATCTGCCCTTTGGGGATAGACTTAGGCCGCATAGACCAAGTGAAGGAGGTCCCAGTCGACGTCATAGGTCCATACGTTCTCTTCGCAGGAAGACTGACTCTGGCGAAGGGGCCTCAGGTGCTCTCTGCCGCAGCACCTGGGATATTGAAGGAACATCCTGATGTCAAGATCGTCTTCGCTGGTGCAGATACCATGACGGAGTCCGGAGAGAGCGTGCGTGAGATAGTTAAAGATGCGGTTCCCAAGAGCCTGCAGGATTCTCTCGTATTCAAGGGATTTATCAATTCATGGGACGACTTGGTCAACCTATACAGGAATGCTTCTGTATGCGTGAAGGCAGACATCAATACAAACCATTCATACGACACAATGGGTCAGTTGGCTTGCGGAAGGCCGATGGTGTGCACGAACACTGAGGCGCATGCCGATATGATTCAGGATGGTGCGAACGGATTCCTGTTCGAAAGAGACAATCGAGACCAACTTGCGATGATAATCAATCGGTTGCTATCAGATCCTGCCCTTTGTAGCGCGGTTGGAATGAGAGCGAGGAGGACAATAGAGGAGAGATTTACCTCGGAAAGGTGTGCAGAAGAGACCGTAAAGCTCTACAAAGAGGCGATGTCTGCGATGAGGACCAGCTCCCAGCAGAAATGACCGATCAACCAGAATGACCATAGACCGTGTTGCTGCCAATTGGCGAGGCAAGGAAAATCACAATATTGTCGTTCGCGGGTCCGCCAATGTAGTAGATGTCGGCTGCCCCTAGAATCTTCTCGTAGTAAGACGAATTCACCACGAGCTCACCGTTGGGATAATAGTTGACCCCGATTGTGGTCCAGCTATCCTCTATGATATAGAACCACATGTACGAGGGGAACGGGGTCCTCGTTGCGATGTACTGAGGTAGGGAAGAATCTTTAGCGACATCCAAAACGCTGTGCGCGAGGTAAGCTAAACGTTCATCGGAGACAATCGAGCTGGCCTGCCGCTGAGTTCCCATCCACATGAGGGCATCAAGCTCATAGCCCTGAGTATCATGCCTCACACCGAGTAGCGGCTGGGTTGCATAAGCGAAAGGAAACGACACGGCCAAGGAAACTATAACAAATGCTCCGACGATAGGATACAGTCTCCTGCGCCGAGAGTGTATCTCTACAACTGCAACTGCAAGTCCCAGAAAGATGAACAGGTCTAGGAAATCGAAAGAACGATAGAGGACCTTTTGCCCCGCAACCGTTATTCCTTGAACAATTCCAAACCCGAGGATAGTCAAAGGAGACAGCAAGAGTGAGAGCTGAACCGCGCGGTATCTTGGGCGAGTCTCGAGGATGACTTCGGACCCGAACCATGCAAGAGACGCAAGAAAGGCGGACCCAAGGGCCAACAACGCGTAGGCGCTTGACGCTGAAGGAGAGTATGGGAAAACGTATCCGGAGTAGTCGAGAAGGATCAGTACAGCGAGGACAATTCCGACAAAGGGTGCGAATGACCTCTTAGCATGTCTCCTGAGAGATAGAATCAATACGCTGATGATGCTAATCACGATGAATCCTCCAATGACAAGAAGGATATTCATGGCTGATGATATCTGGACAACACTGCCGAAGCCGACTGCCGAATAGTAACTCACCGCAAATGCTCCGGGTATTGCTACCGTTGCCAAATCATACAGGTTCGTCCTTCTCATGACCCCTCTGGAAATTGCATAGTAAAAGCTCCACACTAGCAGAAGGATGAACACGAGAAAAGTCACTGCAGCCACAAGATGATGCACTAACGGAATGATCATAAGGATGATGAAAGCCAAGATTCTGAACTCCAAGGAGCCCCTGCGCATATAGGCCAGAAGAACGAAGACTAACAAGCACAGGCCCAGCATCTCCTTCCATATCGATCCAGTCGTGAACACAAACGTGCCAAACATGACCGCAGCGAAGGCAGCAGTAGTCGCTCCCCTCACGCTCCCCGACACGAGCCGACCCAGGAGGAACATCCCGCCGATAGTCGCCACAGCCACAACTGCACCGAAAACCTGAGCACAACCACTCGTCGTAGTTCCCAGAAGACCCGCAAGAAATGCGAGCAGGATGTTCAGGACGGGCATCAATGCAGTGTGAGTCCCCTGCCAGGGGGGATGGTGAAGGGAGACCAGGCTGCCGGTGTCGAGAATCTGAGTCGCCAACAAAGACTCGGATATCGAATCGTTGTTGAAAGGGTATTGGCTAATCGACAAAGGCATGACTCTGGTCATGAATGCTGCGAAAACCAGAATCAACAAGGAGGCAGTAGTCAGTGTGAAAATTCTGCGTTTGGCCCGTGTCCTTGTCATAGAGCATGCCCTGTCAAGTTGTAGTGCCTCTGGATAATGTATTGATAGATAAGTCTTGCTCGTACGAATATGGCGCAATTCAAGAGTCTCATGACCTTATAGACGGGCATTTGCTCATGAATTCAGATCGACAGCGAAGAGGGTCAGTCTACTGCTCTGGTAAACCATATAGCTGTCAACCCAGGACGCCTGTTTCAGTTCGGAAGGCAGAGTAGAGTTCCTCTGATTGTAAGTTCCGGCATATGATTCTGGGTGATCGTTGTCGATTGCCACAACGAGCTTAGGGTGGTCGGAGAAGTATCTCGCCCTCTCAGTCCCACTGAATGAACCACGAATATAACCCACACCATACGTGACGAGCACCTCAACGTAACCGTCTACGTTAGGTTCCTGTTTGTACTCAAACCAGACATACAGATTGGTTGGGAACGAGGCCGAAGACCAGCTAACGTTCGCTTCCATGTCAGACTCTTTGATGTCGCCATTTATCGCTAGCGGGACGCCAGAGGTCAAAAACCTTGTATCGCTGGAAACGCCAAGCTGAATCCAGAATGTATTCACGTTCGATATTCCGAAGGTGTCTGGGTATTCGAACTCAAGGTAGGTGGCGTCGCTGTAGATTCGGCTATCCACCTCAACCGTCTGACCGCTCAAGTAATCACCGCCCTCATTCCACCTTCCACTGGACCAGAACGGAAGGAAGATTGCAGATGCCATAAGGAACAATACAACAACAAATACAACTCTCTTCCTCTTAGCAGACCTTAGAATCCTGGCAATGCAGATAACGCCGAGAATCGATACGAAAGGCGCCAAGACCATAGAAACGTAGAGCGTGTTGCCCAGCAGCGGGATGAATGCGATGACGACCGCGAGCGGGAAGAGTGTTTCAATTGATAGGCGCCCGTCCTTGTCCCTGAACACAATCGGAATTCCAAGGAAGGCAAACACAATAATGAATCCTATCTGATTTGTGTAGGACACAGCCAGGTTGAGTACAATCGATAGTGCAGGCGGATTGAGGTTGAAAAGCGCGCTCTCCCGCAGATTCATTAAGGCCAGGTTGTAGAAGTATCCGAAAAAACCAAAGGATATCGCAATAACGAGGGCCGCGACTGCGCCATTCAAGGCGACAACAACTCTGCGTTTGTGAGTACGAATCCTCGGTAACAGATACCCGACTTGGAAAGCTGCCAAGGCATAGCCTGCACCGAACAGAGTAAGCACCACGGCCATGTGGTGTGTAACGAAACAACCGATCCCGACCAACAGCGCCAAGAGGAGAAATTTGGTCTGGCCAGTTGCAGCTGCCCGGAACAATACGAAAATAGTCAGCGTAATGAACACGATTATCGGGCCGCGCGCACTAGCGTTCCAGTAAGTTGTGTCGACAAACCTCGCTCCAGTCACAGCGAAGAATGTCGCGAGAAGAGCATAATCCGATCTCCTGACGAACTGACGGGCGAGGAGGAAGGCTCCGAGGCAAAATACTGCTGACAATAGGAAGTTCATCAGAAGTATCGAAGATTCAAGTCTCATACCCGTTGCGTCCGATACCTCGGCCAGCAGAAACGGCGAACCTGATGGATAGGAGATCGGATAGTATCCAATGTACGAAAGCAGATTAAAAGTCCATTTCGCCTGTCCGTTGTCCATTATCGATTTCGCGAAGAGGTGTATTGTGTAAGAGTCTGTCTGGAATCTCTCGTGCTCAACCAATGGATAGCGAAAAGCTATGGACAATAGGACAAGCGCAACGAGCAGAATCAGAACAGTCTTTCTAGAAACGACCGGTGCCATTGAACCGCCCCTCTGTCCCGCATTCTCCTACCGTGATTCGATATTGCTGATGATATCATTTGCCTTCCGTCTTGATTGAGTTGATGGCGGAACGCTCGGATACGAAACCAAGTAGCAGATACCAGAAGACCGCCGACCAGGATAGAAAGATAATCCAGCCAACGTTCTCGTGCGCCCACAGCAGCGCATCGAGACCGCGATAATACCCGACCACTCCGATCACGACCATCCTGAACAGGTTACCAAGATAGGCTACTAGGAGGCCAAGGCCAAGAACGATCGACAGTATCTTTGCAGGAAGGCGCTCGAAAACCAGCACGAATGAGAAGAATGCGGCAAGGAATATAGAGAATGAGTAGAGTCCGGCACAATATGCAGATATGTTAAGCGCCTGGTGAGTGCCATCATGGAATTGAACGACGACGATGCTCCCTGAGGAGCTAGAAGGTATGCCTATCAAGTTCAGGATGCTGGCGAAGGGAGCGGCAAGCATGTAATGCACATACCAGCCCCCGATTGACGAACCAGCTTCGCGACGATAGGAAGTAACCGCCTGCGGGACCACCAGGAACAGGACGACGAGCCCCAGAAATAGCAGCGAGAACGCGGCCTCGGTCTTGAATTTCCTGGCAAGAAAGGGATACGCCATAATCATGCCGCCGAAAATCATAGTCAGTGTATCGAGGTCGCCGATCTCGGGCCTTACAGAGATTGTGTAGTTGTAAAACAGTACTAGAGCAATAATCGCAGCACCCGCAATCACGACCACATAGTCGTTCCTTACCCGCTCCATAATCGCGTCGACCAGTTTGATGCCCGGAGGGTCCTCTAATGGACCTTCTTCCGCGACAGCCCGCGCCGGTTTCGGCGCTCCTCTGGGACCAGGAAACAGCATGAGGAGCAGGAATGCTCCCAGCGCCAAGGAGAACAGCCCTGCAGGCAAGCCTGCCTTGGAGAATAGTATGAGGACCGATACCCCCTCGAATAGCAGGATTATCGAAATGATCGTCAACAGCTTCCTGCGAGGCGTTCCTTCGGGGAAGACGCCATTGAACCCTTTGATCAATCCTTCCCAGCTCAGTGCCATCAGAAGGCGGTAGCAAATCCTACTGGATAAAGATAGCCTTGAACCGATGTTGTTCTTGCACCATGTTAATAAAAGACCACGTGTTCGGGAGCTCACCGAGGGTATCCCTCTGAACGAGAAATCCGGCGGAATATTGACGGGCTTCGCGCGAGCGGGTCAAGACGGTGCTCGCGCGACTGCGAAGTACTACGCCACCAGCGGCAAGGAGGAGAGGAACCTCATCAAGGCGTCGTTCTTCACGGG
The DNA here is from genome assembly GCA_963705355.1 of uncultured Thermoplasmata archaeon. Lineage (GTDB taxonomy): Archaea > Thermoplasmatota > Thermoplasmata > UBA10834 > UBA10834 > COMBO-56-21. Next base: position 1,741,274 of record OY970070.1, on the reverse strand, counting down.
CATCACGGGCGGTGTTCTGTGGTATGTCCTCATCTACTACTGGGCCGCGCGCGGATTCAGCTCCCAGGAAATCGGCCTCATGGGTGGTGTCGGGTCGTCGGTCGGCGTGATCACTTATCTTTTCGGCGGGTATCTAGCAGACGTCCTCGGCAGAAAGAAGCTGTTCCTCGTGGGGATAATAAGCACGGCAACAGGCCTGCTGCTATTCCTGACTGAGAAGAACATTACCATTTTCACTGTCGCATACGGCCTGACGAGCCTCGGGGGCTCGCTCCAGTGGCCTTCACTCACAACTCTGTTGGCAGCCAAAACATCATCTGCCAACATGAAGTACCTGTACGGGATCCAGGGGTTCGTCAACCAAATCGGCCTGACCATCGCCACCTTCCTCGGCATCTTTGGGCCGCCGTTCCTTGAGAGGACTTACGGCACAGCGCTCAGCACGGGTTTCGTCTATGTTTTTCTCGCGACCGCGATATTCGCCTTCGTCCCAATCCTGTTCGTCTACAAGGTCACTGAGACCAAGAAGAAATCGGAAAAGCTCAGCCTTCACTTCGACAGGCGCATGAGGCGAATCCTCCTCATGTACTGCTTACAGAACGCGCTGATCGGAGCGGGTGCGGGCCTTGTCATCCCCTGGTTCCCGGTCATATTCAAGCAAGGTTTGGGAGCATCGGACTACTGGGTCGCGAGCATAATCACGCTATCGAACGCGGTCATCGCCGTCGGATGGTTCGTCGTTCCGAAGTTCGCCGATCTGAAGGGCAGCGTCACGCTCATTGCGGTCTGCCAGATCGCCTCGTGCGTTCCCATGATCCTGATCCCCTACTCGCCCGCGCTTCTGATCGTCGCACTGCTTTACACCTCGAGATCATTCCTCATGCTGGTGCCGTCGCCGGTCCTCAACGCATATATGATGAACATCTGCTCCGAGGAGATCAGGGCATCGTTTCTCTCCCTGAGCCAGCTCGCATGGCAGGTAGCCTTTGCTGGATCGTACGCGATTGCAGGATACCTCTGGGCGAACAACTACTCGAAGGTCGAGCCGTTCTTCTACGCTGTCGCCTTCTACATCGTCGCCTCACTGATCTTCTTCGCGTACTTCAAGGGCGTGAAAGAGAACGAGCGCGCCCCAACAGAGAAAAACGCTGCAGAATGAAACGCCACGCCTAGGCGTGCGCACCTTTGCGGGCCTTTCGCGCAGAAGGCTTCGGCTTCCGCTCACCGAACTGCTCCTTCAGCCTCAGGGCTTCCTCGAGAAGTTGGGACACCCATTCCTCGTCCCAGTTCCTGATCCTGTCATCTAAGCAGCCGTCGTCCCCGGGCATGATGAACTGGCCTCCTCCAGTAGACCATATCTCGGCGACCATATATCAAGTTTCTTTGCCGATTGATGTTCATTTGACCACATGTCGCTATACTTGCGATACTATTGACCAGAGTTCGTGCCCTTTAATGCAAGGTATTTATAAATCAAAAGACGTTCGAGCATGCGATGACGGCCCGCCATGACGAAGCTGGCACCCTCAAGCTCGACGACTTGGACATTGACATTTTAAGGAGCCTGAACGAGAATGCGCGCAAGAGCTTCCGCAATATCGCGAAGGAACTACACGTCTCCCTCACTACTGTCTCGAACAGGGTCAAGGCGATGGAGAAGAACAGCATCATACAAGGCTACATGCCCGTGGTCGACGCGACCAAGCTCGGCTACGACATCATGGTCGTCATAGGCATCAAGGTCATCCACGGCAAGATCGTCGAGACGGAGCGCGATTTGGCCAAGGAGGAGGGTGTCTTCGCGGTTTTCGACTCGACCGGAGAGTGGGACGCGATCGTCATGGCCAGGTTCCACAACAGGGGTGAGCTGAACACTTTCGTGAAGAAGGTGCTCGACCACGAGAATGTCGACAGGACCTACACGCAGGTGGTGCTCAACATCACCAAGGACGAGAAGCGCGTCCTACTCTGACGCCGGATGTTTTCGGGCAAGTGTGCAGGGCGATATATGTAGAATATATGTAGAGGGCTCTCGATAACCTCTCTGACACGCTCTGGCAGGAGCGTCGGGGGAGGGACAATGCGCATGGTAAGGGGGCTCGCGGTTGCGGGGCTGCCCGTCATAATGCTGATTGCGTCTTTCGCAATATGCGCCTCACCAGCCCGCTCGCTCGCGGACGAGGTGGAAGTGATCTTCGACTTCGCGCCGGCGAAGGCCTCGTACGCTCCCAACGAGAGTTTCAACATATCATTCACCGTCAGGAACGTCCTTCTCAACGGAACGGGGGCACCGAACGAAATCAAGGTCACCAACCTTTCGGCGCAGTTCACTTGGATGGCGCCTGGGGAGTGGACCAAGAAGAACGTGAGTGGCGAATCGGTCTGGCTCTTTCCGGACGAGTTCGGGACATACAGGTTGAACCTCAGTGTGCCCGCCGACGCGGCGACGCAGACCTACAGCTATATCCTCAAGGTCGAGTACCAATGGCTGAGCGCGTGGGGCGTCATCGACCACATCGAATGGACATCGGTGACCTTCCATGACTTCGTCGTGGCTGAATACTTGCCGGCGGACGAGGTGGAGGTGACCTTCGGCTTCGTCCCTGCGAAAGCCTCGTACGCTCCGAACGAGAGCTTCAACATCACATTCACCGTGAAGAACATACTGTCGAACGGGACGGGCGCATCGAACAAGATAAGGGTCACGAACCTCTCGGCGCAATTCACTTGGATGACGCCTGGAGAGTGGACCAAGAAGAGCGTCATGAACGAATCGACTTGGCTCTATCCTGATAAGTCGGGGACATATGAACTGAGCCTAATGGTACCCGCAAACGCGACAGCGAAAACCTACAGCTACGTGCTCAAGGTCGAATACCAATGGCTGAGCGCTTCGGGATTGAAGGACCATGAGTGGCCCTCTGTGACCTACAACGATTTCGTCGTCGCCAAGAAGATCAATGAAGTGGATCTCGTCCCGTATCTGGTCGCCGCGATCCTCATCCTTGCAGTGGGCTCGATCGGCGCGTTCATGTATCACAGGAGGTCGGACCACATGCTGGCTAGCAGGTCGCCTGCAGCGAATCCCGATGAGGCCATGGGTGTGGCGGAGGTGCCGAGCAGCACGACATACCCGGTCATCCGTGCAGTCCCCGGGGAACACTTCCCCATCGAGAGGGGGTTCATCTACCTCGTGAAAGAGAAGAGGCCGAACATCGCATTCGCAGTGTTCAACGAGGCCGTGAGCCACGGCGCGAACGGCATGCTGGTGGTGAGAGAGCATCCGAACAGGCTGAGGCAGATACACTCCTTCAACGCTTCGAAGATCCTATGGCTGACTCGCAGAGTGGGCGTTGACCATATCGACCCCACCGAATTGAGTCTGCTAAGCCTCGAGATCACCAAATTCGTCGATGGCTCCCGGAAATCGGTGGTCCTGCTGGAAGGGATCGAATACATAATCACTCAGAACGACTTCGAAAGCGTCCTCAGGTTCGTGAACCATCTGCACGACTTCGTCCTCGCGCATGATTGCGCTGTCATCATCGTCATCGACCCGAGGGTCCTGAGCACGCGCGAGCTCGCCCTGCTCGAGCGCTCTGGTAGGATCGTCGAGCCCGCGGAAGCTGCCGAAGTGAAGAGTGACAAGCTGGCAGAGGAGCTCGAGGCCTAGGCGAGCAGGGCCAAGTTCCTTGACGAAAGTCTAAATCATCGTAAGTGATTCGGGACACCGAGGGAAGGCCAGCGGACTTGGCCAGGGTGCGCTCTTCGCCCATCGGGGGATGTAGGGCGTTCGCTTACAATGAGGCAATTTGGCAGCGTACGATGAGTGGGGACGCTAGTAAGACTCTCCCTCGGGGGGACGGATGCTGGCGGTCAGCAGAGGCGCGTGGAAGTACTTCGCAGCAGCAACAGCCATTATCGCTTCAGCGGCAATCCTTTGTGGCGGGAGCTTCGCAGCCATCGAGTCCGAGTTGGCGTCACAGCTGTGCCATAATTCGTGTGACGCAAAGAAATACGAATGGAAAGACGCACCATCTCTTCTGATCGCGAGATCCGCTCCTGCGGTCGTTGTTCTAGCCGACGGAAACATCCTTGTGACTGGTGGTCTAACGGCGGCCGGACCAGCCGACAGCACGGAGATATTCGATTTGGCGTCTGAGACATGGAAGTTCGGGCCCAGGATGAACGAGAAGAGGGTGGGGCACACCGCGACTCTTCTCAAGGATGGGACGGTGCTGATTGCCGGGGGCGACACGGGGAGAGGCGCGACGGCGAGCGCAGAGATCCTGAACACGACATCCTCCACATCCCTGGCCATACCCACGAGCATGAGTTTCAAGAGATCTGGACATGCTGCAGTTCTGCTCGGCAGTGGGAAGGTGTTGGTCACTGGTGGCACTGACTGGGTGAAGGGGATCTGGTTCCAGGCAGAGACATACGACCCGGCTCAAAGAACGTGGTCACCGGCTGGAGGTATGAGCGCTCCAAGGGTATCATTGTCGCTGCAAACGCTCGCAAGCGGTTCCATCCTCGCCATCGGCGGAAATGCGGATGCCACGAGTGAGATATACGATCCTGCGAGGAACACTTGGTCCGACGTCGCTAGCATGAATGCGAAGCGATACTTCGCGGGCGTTGCGATTCTTGCTGATGGCAAGATTCTGGCAGCCGGTGGGATCGTTGATGGAGCTACGATCAAGTCATCCGAGGTCTATGACCCCGCGACGAACTCGTGGAAAAGCATAGGGAACATGACCACTGCGAGAGCGAGCTTCTCGTTGACGCCCCTCGGGTCAGGCGCACTTCTGGCGGCAGGATCCTACAGCACGACCGGCACAACGCAGTCGAGCGAGTTGTTCTATCCATCGAACTCGACATGGGCAGTCGCACGGTCGATGAATGTCTCGCGAGGAGCCCAAGGATACGCCGTCAAATCGAGCAGTGATGAGACTTTCGTCATCAGCGGGAAGAGCGAAGATTCATTCACAGCATCGGTTGAGGTGTTTGCCCCAATAGTTGAGAAGAAGCCGAAGTGCTGCAAGCCCATCGACCTGGTTCCGCTTGTGCTGGCCGCGGCCGACGATCTTCCATGCCATTCCGAGAGAGGGTTGATTGCGAAGCTGCAAGCAGCTCAGGACCGGTACGACCAAGGGGACATCAAAGAATGCCTCAAAATCATGAACGCGTTCTACAACAAGTTGAGGTCACTCGCGAAGAGCGATTACATCTCGCGGGAACACGCTCTCGCAATCTACGACGGGTACGCCTCAGTGGTGACCTGCCTGGGAGGAACGCCCCTTCCGCCGATATTCAAGACGTGTCCGTAGCAGCAGAACCAAAGCGATTTCCTCTTCGAGTTTCCAACGAGGGATCCAGACGGAATTGCAGCCGAGAAGTGCCAGACAGCCTACGAGGCCGCGGGATTGTACGATTCCGCGGGCCTGTATGGCTCGACAATTACCTTGGCCGTCTTCCAGAGGCCCGTGAGGTAGTACTCGTAGGTGCCCGCCTTGTGAAAGGTCGCGCTCCAGTAATCCCCTGGCGCGATCATCAGGCCGCTCTGGAACATACCATCTGGGTGCTCGCCCGTCTGATCCAGCTCCCCGCTTCGTATGGCGATGCCAGGGGGCGGAGCCCATTGGCGGTTCACCCAGACTACTTTCGTGCCCTCGACGACCTTCATCACGGCCGGCATGACGTCTTGGCCGAGGATGTCTATGTAGGCCTCGAACCTGGGCGGCGGAGGGGGAGGAGGCGGGAGGTAATGAGTGGGTTGCAGGGCTTCGTAATGATGCACCGTTGGCTGGGCAGCTGCTCCCATAGGCGCCCGCCTTCTCCTCGGCCTGAGGGCGATGGCAAAGGCAGGGATCGCGATCAAGATTGCGACCACAAGAAGGAAGTTGTAGATGCCGAGCCGATTGAATACGAAGTCGTGAACGTCCTTCAGGAACTGAGAGAACAGTCCGTTCGCCGGAGCCTCGTGCACCGGTAGCTGGAGGAGGTCTGATTGATACTGGGTCCCGTCGACGACCGCAACCGCCTGGATGTAAAGAGTGGAATTGTGGTCAGGTGCCTGAACGTTGTCGACCGTGAATCTGGCCCAGGTGTTCCCGGTGAACTCCGCGCTAGAGTGCGTCAATGCGGTCGCGGATTCTCCCCACTTGACGTAGGTCCTCTGGATGGTGCCCGGACTTCCTCCACTCACCAGCCATGATATCGATATTGTCGAGTTCAACCCGGCATACGACGGATACTTAGTGATCGTGACGGTCGGGCTTGCTATCTGGTTTACGGCCTTGAACGCGTCGACTATGCCCCATCCGGTGGAGGTGTCGTACCCTACACGCGAGATGTCCGTGGCCGTTGTGTTGATGACGCTGCCGATCACGACCGGAGTGAGCGCCGGATTGACGGACAGCATGAGCGCAACGATTCCAGCGACATACGGAGCGGCAGTAGATGTTCCAGAGAGATACTGATATCCGCCGCCTCCCTGGGTCGAGTATATCATGACCCCAGGAGCCATAACGTCCAGACCGCCCCCGAAGTTGCTGAACGAAGCGCGCCTGAGCGTGCTGTCTATCGCGCCGACAGCGATGACACTCGGATAGGCTGCCGGATAGCTCACATAGCTCGAGCCGCTGTTGCCAGATGCGGCGACCGTGACAACCCCGTGCTGAGAGGCATAGACGATCGCGCTCTCCAAGGCGATCGATGCGCCATCCACACCCAGGCTCATCGTCACGATGTTCGCCCCGTGATCCACTGCCCATCTGACGCCGCTGGCCACGGTCGCATCCGTGCCCTCTCCGGAATCGTTCATGACCTTCACGGCCATCATGCGGACCTGGGCCATGCCTGCGACTCCTATGTTGTTGTTGATCACCGCGCCCACGACGCCCGCCACGTGGGTGCCGTGGTATGTGTAGGTGTTGGGGATCCAGCCTCCGGCATCGTCATAGCTGTTGGTGTTGTCGTCCATGGGCAGGTGATTATTCGAGATGAAGTTGTATCCGTGATATCCGCTGGAGTCGTTCCATATGTTGGCAGCCAGGTCCGGGTGGTTCCAGTCGATACCAGTATCCAAGACGGCCACAACGATATCGTGCGTCCCCCTGGAGATGTCCCATGCCTCGTAGGCGTGGATCGTGTCCAGACCCCACTGGAGGGTCGCGGAAGAATCGTTGGGCGTGAAGAGCGCGCGGACTCTGTGCTCGGATGAAAGGCGGGTCACTCCCGGAATTGATGCGATCTCTTGAAGCGTCTCATCGCTGGCTTTCGAAGCGCTGAGAGTCAGAATACCCGTCTGGTCGCTTGCGAACGGGACGGCAATTCCGCGCGCTGTAGCCACGTCATAGACCCGTTGAAATGCCGCCTGATCCTTGACTTCCACGACAACATCGGCGGCCCTGTCGGAGATGCTGACCGAAGCGGATAGGGCTCCGGAGGCCGGTCCCGCGCCCGCCACCATGGCCTGAGGGATGCCGGCGGCCATCACGGCTACCGTCAGGAGCACTGACATAAGGACGAGTGAACGCATGAAGTACCTTCTTGATGTCGGGACAGAGTATGCATCAAACTCCGTCCGGTTCTGTTGGCTCTCTAACTTTTCTATGCGATAAATACGTTGTCCCTGCATTATCTGTTTTGATATCCTTTGGACCGGCCTCCGCCAGCGCAGACGCAGGGAAAGTTGAATAAGTCCAAAACATGTCAGGCGGCCAATGCACATCCTAGACGCGCTGGTCCTGGGGATTGTTCAGGGCCTGACGGAGTGGCTTCCGATCTCGAGTTCGGGCCACCTTGTCATAGCCGAGGAGGCGCTCGGGCTACCTGCGGAAAAGAACCTAGTTTTCGATCTCATCCTCCATCTGGGCACCCTGCTTGCTGTTGTCGTGTTCTTCCGGTCGGAGCTGGGAAGGATCGTGCTGTCGATCGTAAAGCCTCATCCCGCGAAAGGCTCGCAGGAGGAGAAGCTCAGGTTCTTGGGAGCGCTACTCCTCATCGGCACCATACCAGCCGCGGTGGCGGGAGTGCTGTTCAAGGACTCGATCGAGAAGGTGTTCGACATAAGGTATGTGGGCCTCGCCCTGATCGTGAACGCGATCATGCTGTTCTCGTTCGAACGATTCTGGGCTAAGGGCACCAGAAGAGATGCCAAGCTTCTGGATGCAATCTTGATAGGCCTGTTCCAGGCGGTCGCGATAATCCCTGGGATATCGAGGAGCGGTTCGACGCTGGGTGGAGGAATGGTCAGAGGACTGGAAAAAGAGACCGCCGCGGTATTCGCGTTCCTGCTCTCTGTCCCCACGCTCGTTGGTGCTTTCGTCTACGGTTTCCTGACCTTGAACAAGTTCGACACGGACTTGGCGTCTTCGCTCGTCGGCTTTGGAGCGGCATTCCTCGTGGGACTAGTCTCGATAGAGTACCTCCTGAAGGCAGTGAGGTCCGGAAAGCTCTGGGTCTTCAGCGTCTACTGCGCGGTCATCGGGGCGGCGGTGGCGATCCTCACGCTGTGAGGAGAATCACTTCTCGCTTTCGAGCGCCTTCTCGATCTCGATCGCCGCCTCGATCTTCATCTTCTCCTCTTGCTTTCGCCTCTTCTTCATCACCGGCCAAAGAGCCAGCACGATCGCGATTATGATTGCGGCGATGATCGCGAGATACATCCAGTTGTCCTTGAGGTTCTGAATTAGGGTCTGCTGCGGGTTTTTCACTGTGGGATCTGTGCCTGCCGCGAACTCCTGCAGGTTCGTGTAACCGTCGTGGTCGAAGTCGTCGCTTCCAGATTGCTCAGTTATGGAGTAGAAGTACTTCATCTCCCACCAGTCCGGCAGGTCGTCCTTGTCGAGATCGACGATCGAGTACACCGCAGTGAAGGCGGTGCCGTTGTTACCGTCAGTGTCACGCACGGTCAGCTTTATCTTGTACAGGCCAAGGGTTTTGAACTTGAAGCTCTCCCCCTGGCCATACAGGTACGAGGTCACGTTGCTGATCGATATGCTCCAGGTGTAGTTCGTGATGATGCCGTCTGGATCGTAGGAGTGGCTGGCGTCCAGATTCCACCAAGTGCCGTTCGAGACCTCGTCAGGGAGCCAGTTGATCACCGCCACCGGTTCTCCAGGAGCTTGAAGCGAGGAAGCTTTGATGCTCGGAGCAGCATCAGCGTGCGTCAACAGGATGATGGCGCTTGAGGACATCATGAGCAATGATAATGCCGATAGCGTGCACGCCCGAAGGAGCCTGTGCATGGTTCAATCCCCTCCAAATCGATTCAGGCAGAAGGCAAGGGCGTCGTCGCCGGAGCGAGCCCCCTTCCTGGAGCTGTAGCTGTGTGGATGGGCCTGGCCTGATATATCATTTTCCAATTTCCACCAACAGCACTATTCTTTTGGGGAGTAATTCATATAAGGGTTGTCTTAGTTGGCTCTATGTCGTAGACGAGGCGGGCATGGAATCGATCGATAGCGATGCGGCCAAGATGTTCGGGTGTCCTGTCTGCGGGTTCAGAGTCGCCCCCACGGATGAGACGTGTTCCAGGTGCGGCAATAGGTTCACCCAGGACACGAAGTTCGAATGCCCTTTCTGCGGTGAGCTGGTGGAACGCGGGGCGAAGTCGTGCCCGGTCTGCCATGTCGACTACTCTGACTTCAGAGAGAGAGCCGAGGCCCGTGGTGGGGACGATTCTATCGACTCCCTCCTCACGGAGATAATAAGGCTCGAGGCCGCATCCGTCAAGAGAGAGGACAAGAAGCTCAGCTGTCCAAATTGCTCCTGGCTGATCGATGGCTCTGAGGAGAAGTGCCCGAAGTGCGGCAGGAGCTTCATGGAGGACGTAAGCTACCAGTGCCCTGTTTGTGGCTTGATGATCCACTCCGAGGCCGACAAGTGCCCCGAATGCGGGACGCTGTTCGCCGAGGAGGCTGAGACTGAGCAGAAGAGGGCGTCCGAGCACGAAGAGGCGTCGAGCGCCCTCGACGAGATCCTCACCCACGCAGAGAAGGAGACCAAGGCCACGGAGGACGAGCCGACGGCCGAGGAAGATCGACCAGTCACCGAGAAAGTCTCATCAATATTCGAAAGGATCGCCACAGCAGTCAGGCAGGAACCGAAGCCGCAAGAGCCGGGGCCTGAATCTGAACCCGTTCTCGAGGTGAAACCTGAACCTGTGCCAACGCCGTTGCCGGAACCATCGAAAGAAGAACTGGCAGCACAGGCGGAGGCCACACCTGAGGGTGGATTCGATGTTGGAGCTGGGACGCCGGCCGACGAACGGGAGAAGGCCGCGTCAGGCGAGACCGCCCTAAAACCGAGTAAGCCCAGAACGAGAAAGCTGAAGGCGAAACCCAAGAACGGGTGAGGGCGTCACCGAGAGGATTATCTCCGGGCCGACTCTTCTTGTATGCGATGATATTCATAGACGCGGGCGAAGGCCTTTCGGGGGACATGCTGCTGGCTGCGATGCTCGGCCTTCTCGACGAATCTGGGAGGGCGAGCTCCGTGAGTCTTCTGACCAATTCGTCTGCGAAGCGCGGGATCGAGTTCCGATTCATGGAGATGGAGGAGGACGATCAGAAGGGTTTTGGCATCGCATATGTCCAGCCGGAGCCGGCATCGTACGGCGCGTCGCGCGACGAGTGCTACGCTCGGCTCGATTTGATTGAAAGTGAGATCGGCTCTAGCTCTCCAATCGGCAAAAAGACCCTTGACAACATCTTCGAAGCGGAGGCTGAGGCGCATGCCATGCCCGTCGCAGACGTCCACCTCCACGAGATTGGAAGGACACAGGCCTTGATCAACATAGCAGGCATTGGCCTCGTCTCTACCAGGCTCTCGAAAGGCGGTGATGACGAGTTCGTCTGTTCCACTATCGCCACGGGCATGGGGGTGACAGTCGTGAGCCACGGTGCGATACGAATCCCGGCCCCGGCATCCACCATCCTGCTGAGGGGACTCAGGCACGAACCTGGCGGGTCACCTGGCGAGAGGGCGACCCCCACTGGAATCGCAACTGTCAAAGCGCTTTCTCGGAGGCAGGCCGAACCGCCACATGAGTTCTCCAAGAAGAGTGTTGGATTTGGCACCAGACGCTTCGCGGGAAGGCTCGGAAGGACCACGCTGCTTCGTGTTTGAACAGACCTCATCCAAAAGGCACAAGTTATATGCGGGCAGGGACACTCGGTAACAACGTTAACGATGAGATTGCCGTCTGCTGGGACGACTTCAGGAGAGTCTGAACTTGGTTGAAAAAGGCGACCGATTCCCCCAACCCGCCAAAACCTTGGATTGCATCGGCCTATATTGTCCCGAGCCGGTGTACCGAACCCGCGAGGAGATTTCCTCGATCCCGATAGGACAGATCCTGGAGGTCCTGGCAGACGACCCAGCTTCTGAATCTGACATCAGGAGCTGGGCGAAACACGCGGGGCAGGAACTGCTCTCGGTTGAGAGGGTCGCCGGCCACTTCAGGTTCCTAGTAAAGAGAACGACATAGGAGAGAGAACAATGGCAAAGAAGATACTGTATGTTCAGACATCGGGGACGGACACCCCGGAGAGATTGTATGCGCCGTTCATACTGGCGACGACGGCGAGAGCGATGGGCATCGATGCGACTGTCTACTTCCTGGGGAAGGGTGTAACCGCCGTCATGAAAGGAAACGCGGCGAAGATAAAGCTCGGAACCTTCCCGACGGTCAAGCAGGTCATGGACCAGGCTGCCAAGGAGGGCGTCAAGATGCTGATCTGCGGCCAGAGCTGCCAGATGCTCGGCCTGAAGGGCGCTCCCGAGGAGTTTGAGGACCCGGCGAAGGTCGTGGGGGCGGCGACGCTCAACGACCTGTTGCTCGAGGCAGATGCGGTGCTAAGCTTTTAGGAACCCGCGGGCATTGGTCTCCGCACAGGAGGATAGGACATGTCATATCAGGCGAGCGGAGCGAAGAGAAGGATCTACATGGATTACTCAGCGGCAACGCCGGTTGATGAGCGCGTGCTCGCTGCCATGATGCCGTACTATACCGAGAAGTTCGGCAACCCGTCTTCACTCCACACCGCTGGCAGAGAGCCGAGGAAGGCCATGGAGGAAGCCAGGTCCAAGGTCGCGAGCCTGTTCAACGCAAAGCGGAAAGAGGAGATCATATTCACATCGAATGGCACTGAATCGAACAACATCGGCATCAAGGGCGTCGCGATGCGGATGAAGGGCGATGGGAGGCACATCATCACCTCCGCGATCGAGCACATCTCGGTCCTGAACATCATGAAGTATCTCGAGAAGAACGGATTCGAGATAACTTTCATCCCGCCCACGGGGGACGGTTTCGTGGACCTCCAGAAGCTCGAGCAGGCCATCAAGAAAGACACGGTGCTCGTATCGATCATGTACGCTAACAACGAGATCGGCACGATGCAGCCGATAGACGACATCGGCAAGCTGCTCGAAGAAAAGGACATATTCTTCCACGTCGACGCCGTCGCCGCTGCGGGGAAGGTGCCGATAGATGTCCAGAAGTCCAAGATCGACCTTCTTTCCGTTTCGTCAAACGACTTAGGCGGGCCCAAGGGTGCGGGCGCCCTCTACGTCAAGGACGGGACCCGGATAGAGGCCGTGAACCAAGGGGGAGGACAGGAGCGAGGGCTGAGATCCGGTTCGGAGGACATCCCAGCAATAGTCGGTTTCGGAACTGCTGCTGAGATCGCGAAGAACGAGTTGCCAGCTGAGGGAGAACGCCTGAAAGGACTCAGGGACAAGCTCATCAGAGGCGTCCTCGATGGCATCGAGGACTCCTATCTCAACGGTCATCCGATCAAGCGCTTGCCGAACAACGCGAACTTCAGGTTCAGGTATGTGGAGGGCGAGTCGATGCTGCTGAACCTCGACATGGCGGGGATATCGGTCTCCTCAAGTTCGCCATGCACATCCAAGAGCCTCCTGCCGTCCCACGTCCTCCTCGCATGCGAAATCCCCACTGAGGAGGCTCAGAGCGCGGTCCAGTTCACCCTCGGCAGATCGAACACAGAAGATGAGATAGACTACGTTCTCGGGGTCTTCCCGGGCATCATAAAGAAGCTGAGGGCGATGTCCCCGTTCAGCCCCGCGAACCTGGCGGAGATGAGATCGACCGCGGGGCACAGGGAGAAGGAAGATCATCACCATATCGAGGAGTGAAGTCCCTATCGGTGTTTCCCGAATTCTCGCACGCGCGCGATGAGCCGCGCGCGTGTCCTACGACCATAAATAACTTCGCACCAGTTGTACAAAGCCAGTGAATAATGTACAAAAAGCTATATATATACTAGCTCATTAATGGAACGGGATGGGATAGCGTATGAAAAATAGGATTGTAAGTATAGCGCTGGCGCTTAGCCTGCTCGCAATGGTTTTTGCGGCGCTCCCTACGAGCGCACAAGTGAGCTATACGGGCAGTGTGCAAACGACAGACAGTTCGGGGAGCCCGAAGGACTCATTCGTCCAAGGAGAACGAATCAACGTGACCGTCGAGGTCAAGTACCAAGGTGTTTGGTCGGATGTACCTATAAGGGTGCGGTTGGAAACCTCAGCCGGCAATCCAGTACCGGGCGGGGCATTCACAACCAACTCCAACGACCCAGCTGTGGGCTGGTACAACAGCACGACGGCCGTGGGGCCTCTGACCCTTAACACCGCTGGAGCCACGATAAGCAATGATCTTACATCTCTGTACGTCGTGGTTTACCACAATGGTGGCGCAGGCGAGGAGATTGCCAGGACCACGATAATCCTGAGGAAGGCCGGTCTCACACTGGATCCTACGAACGTGGGGGTCAGTTACTACCCCAGCCAGACCGTGACTGCGAAGCTCGTCACGACATACACCACTGAAATGTTCTACGTGGAGACGGTCAACGAAACTGACGTCACGATGCCGAACATGAACTGGACGGCACTCATCGCCCCAGACGGCTGGTGGGAGCATTCGTTCACATTAGCATCTAACTTCCCTGACGGCACATACAGAATGCGGGTGAGGGATTCGACTACGAACGACATCTGGTACCAGCAGACGTTCGACGTCCAGAAGTACGTTTTCGAAGTGTCAACAAGCAGATACGTCTACCTGCCCGGAGAGACCGCCATGATACAGTACATGACCACGAACGTGGCGACCTTCACGGAAGAGCTGGGAGTGACAATAACCTACAGTGCGATGTGGTACAACTCGTCTGGGAACGCGACATGGCAGAACGCGACGCTCGCAGGAGCCTCTGGCACTCAGCAATTCCTGATTCCAACTGACGTTGCGATGTGGCAGAATGTCGATATTACCTACTGGGCCAACGAAACCGGAAGGAGCGCATGGGCTAGCATCACGCTCTACTTCGCGATGATTGACGGGCAAGTGGCAGTCGCACTCGCGTCCTACGTACCTGGTGACACGGTCGTTGTGACGGTGTCCGCCAACCTAGACATGGATGCGTTGCCAGGCGCAGCGGTTGACATCTCGGTCCTAGTGAACGGAACGGCGATCGAGGCCTACGGTTCGACGAATCTGACGACCAATCTGCAAGGCGAAGTCACGCACACATTCAAGCTCGTTGACGCGGCCGCGAGGGGGACCTACGTTGTGAGCGCGGAGATCAGCAAGGTGGGCTTCTCGACAACTGTGATCGGCATGTTCAGTGTCACAGTAGGCGGCTCGATCTCGGTCTTGCTGGACAAAAGCTACTACTACGGCGGTGACACCATGACGGCGACGATCACGCCGATCTGGGACGGGAAGGTCGTTAGTGTGGACAATCTAGGCTACAGCTTCTCGCTGGACACCGGCTTGCTGGTCCGGGGCAACACATCTCAGACCACTATAACCGCCGTGATACCCACGGACTACTACGGGGACGTTGGTCTCGGCGTGTCGGCATACTACAACGGACGCATGATATCCGGCTTCGACAGTGCGACTGTACACTTGGCGGACATCGCCCTGACGGTGCAGAACGACCGATACAGACCGGGAGAGACGGTGGTCTTCGACTGGAAGATCACCACTGGAGTGGCGACTGGCAACCTGCAGTACGAGATAGTCGACAGCAACGGAGTGAAGGTGAAGAGTGAGGCGCCGACATACTCGACAACTGGCACGTTCTCGCAAGATGTGCCATTGGTCAGCCCGCCGTCGTCTTACACCGCTCATATGTGGATGACGACCGAGACAGGTGGTTTCGCACAGGCTTCACTGACTGTCAGCATGATGGCCAACCATGAGCTCAAGATCTGGGTCGACAAGTCGAAGTATTCCAATGGGATGTACAAGCCAGGCGAGACGGTCAAGTTGCACTACTCCATAGGAGAGTACACGATGGCGCCGCTGGAGACCTACAGACTGTATGTCTATAGCAGTTACAACGCGGTCGGAACGTACTACATAGTGACTGACACGACTGGATACATCGAGTTCGCGATACCGAGCGACGCACCATCTGCTCCGTTTGGAATCTACGCCTACCTGTATGACCCGGCGACCCCGGGCCCAGCGCTTTCCAGCGACAGCACCGCCATAACGGTGAGCACCCAGCTGACTGGTTGGGACAGGAGCGTAGCGGGCATGAGCGCGATCAACTTCACAATACTGGTGTTGTTGATCATCATGATCCTGCTGCTCATCGTCATGCCCTTCCTGAGGGGCAGGATGGGCGCTCCGAAGACCCCGGAGCCCGTGAAGGTAGAGCCTCCGCCACCCACGCCATAGAGCGGCACTCAGAACGGACGAAACCCTTTCCCACAATTTCCTTTTTCATTGTTTTTCCAGTCGTGGCAAAGCCTTATACTCTTCACATCCAATCGGCGGTCGATGGCTCAGGAAAAGGCCGCTGTCATAGGCCTTGGATATGTCGGCATACCGCTCTCGGCCCTTCTTGCCAGCAGGGGCTACGACGTGGTTGGCATAGACCTTCTGGAGGACAGAGTCGCCGAGATAAACCGCGGGAAGCTGCCGCTCAAAGGCCATGAGCCTGGCCTCAGTGAGATGCTGTCCAAGGTCGTCAAGAAGGGCAGGCTCAGAGCGACGACATCTTACACGTCCTGCAGGGACAGGACGGTCATATTCGTCTGCGTTGACACGCCCATAGACTCCGAGAAGAGACCCGACCATGCCAGGCTCAGGGAAGCATTGAGAGGCATCGGCAAGAACATGAGGAAGGGAGCGATGGTGATCGTGGAATCGACCCTTGCGCCTGGCACGATGCGCAGTGTCGTTGCGAAGACCCTAGAGGAGGAGAGCGGGCTGAGGCTTGGCAAGGATTTCAGGCTCGCCCACTGCCCAGAGCGGGTGATGCCTGGCAGGCTGCTCTACAACATCACTGCATATGACAGAGTCATAGGAGTCCTGGACAGGCAAACAGCGTCGAGGGCGATGGCCATTTACTCGAAGCTCACCAAGGGGAAGCTCCACGTCACTGACCTGACAACTGCCGAGATCGTCAAGACGGCGGAGAACGCCTACAGGGATGTCCAGATAGCGTTCGCGAACGAGGTCGCCCTGATCTCCGAGAAGCTGGGTGCGGACGCTTACGAGGTCAGAAGGCTGGTCAACACATGTCCTTTCAGGGACATGCATGTGCCCGGAGCGGGCGTGGGAGGCCATTGCCTTCCCAAGGATCCATGGCTGCTCGTGCAGAGCGGAAAGGAGTCCAACCCGAGGCTCATCCCGATCGCCAGGGCGGTCAACGATTCGATGCCGTTCCACGTGCTCGATCTGGCAGTCGATGCGCTGTGTGTCGCGGGCAAGAGCGTCGAGGACTCGGTCATAGCGGTCATGGGCGCGTCCTTCCTGCAGGACACTGGCGACCCTCGTAACTCGCCATCCATACCCGTCGTGGAATCACTCAAGTGCGCTCAGGAACTGAGAGTCCACGACCCCTATCTCGAGGAGATCGCGGGCGTGAGGACTCTGAAGGATGCGAAGAAAGTGCTTGCAGGTGCCGACCTCGCCATATTCATGGTCGCCCACAAGGACTACGAGAGCATGACGCCCGGGGCTCTCAAGAAGCTCATGCGGTCGCCGATCGTCGTTGATGGCAGGAACCTGTTCGACGCTGGGAAGATGCGCAGAGCCGGCGTGATCTACAGAGGCGTCGGCAAGAAGCTCATCTGAACAGTTCTGCGAGACCGTCATCGAGCGAGATCTTCGGCCTGAACCCTAAGAGCTTCAATGCCTTCGTGTTGTTCGAGAGACTGTCCTTTATGTCCCCGACCCTGGGCGATGTGAACTCCGGTCTGAGCCTGTGGCCGGATACCGCGATTGCCTTGTTCGCCAGCTCGAGGATGCTCGTCGAGACGCCGCTCCCGCAGTTGAAGACCTCGCCGTTCACACCCTTCTTGTTGAGGACCAGGACCAGCATCTCCACGATGTCGCGCGCGTGTATGAAATCCCTTGTCTGCTTGCCGTCCCCTTCGATGACTGGCGGCCTCCCTGCCTTCAACCGGCTGACGAACTTCGTTATCACGCCGGAGTAGGGGCTTTCGGGGTCAGCCCTGGTGGAATAGAAATTGAACGGCCTCACCGAGACGACCTCCATCGCGCTAGTCTTCGCGTATGCGAGCGTGTACTTCTCGCCCGCGAGCTTGCTCGCGCCGTAGTTGCTCATCGGCTGAGTGGGATGGTCCTCGTCGATGGGTATACACTCCGGGGGCCCGAAGACAGCCGCGCTGCTGACATAGATGAACCTCTTGATGCCGGCATGGGCGCTCTCATGCAGCAGATTGACTGTCCCGAGCACATTGGTCTTGGAGTCCGAGAGAGGATCCAGGATAGACTTCTCCACGCTCACCTGCGCTGCGCAGTGGACGACCGCGCCAACTCCCTTGACCGCCTTTCTGACATCGGCCGGCTTCGTTATGTCGCCAAGAACAGAGATCTCTTTGAGCTGCTCATAGGGTTGAGGCCGTATGTCCAGACCCACGACATCGTTGCTTTTGACCAATAGCTCGCACGCGAACGACCCGAGCTGGCCGGAGCTGCCCGTCACTAGGACCTTTGCCAAGGCTACTCCACCTTCACCTTCTTTCCGGACCTCACCGACTCCAGGGCAGCCTCAGCGATTCTGAGCGTTTGGATGGCGTTCTCGCCGGACACGAGCGGTTCCTTGCCTCCCGCCGCGGACGACATGAAGTCGGCCAGTTCGCGCTTCAGAGGCTCCTCCTTCTTCAGAGCGACCCTGCGCACATCGAACTCGAGTGGGACATTGTACAGGTTCCCGCCCTCGACAGGCTTGAACGTGGAAGAGCACACGAGGGCGGCCTGGTCCATATAGTCCACCTCGACGAAGTTCTTGCTGCAGGTCAGCGCGAGTTTCCTCACCTTCATCGGGGTTAGCCAGTTGACCTCGATGAAGCCGGTCGTTCCACCCTCGAAATCGATGAGCATGTTCGCGTGGTCCTCGTACTTCATTCCCTTGCCTTGACCTGCGAGTGCGTAGACCGATATCGCGGGCTTTCCGACGACGTATTGCACGACGTCTATGTCATGGACTCCGAGGTCCATTATCACGCCCACATCGCGGACCCTGGAAGGCATCGAGGACACGCGCCTCGTGGCGGCGGTGATCAGCTCGCCGTACACTCCGCCCTGCAAGCTCTGCTTGGCGAAGGAGACAACCGGATTGTACCTTTCCGTGAATCCGCCTGCCAGGACGACATCCGCCTTCCTCGCGAGTTCCACGAGGCCTTTGAGACTCCTGGAGTTGCCGGTCATCGGCTTCTCGAGGAGCACATGTTTGCCGGCGCGTATCGCCTCAGAGGCGATCTTCTCGTGCGTGCTCGTGGGAGTGACAATAACGACGGCGTCGACATCGCTCTTGAGCATCTCCCTGAAATCGATGTGGTGTTTCACGGAGTACTTCTCGCCGACGGCCTTCGAGACCTCGGGGGCGATGTCGGACACGCTCGCAAGGACCCCTTTCTCTGAGAGTATCCTCGCATGGTTCTGGCCCATCGATCCAACGCCGATGACTCCGACACGCATGTTATTTGAAATGCCCATTAGCCGTAATAATTGTTCGGTCGGCACACGAGCGTGAAAGGCTTATTATCAGGCGGGGCTATCAGTGTCCGGTGTTCCCGTGAAGAGAAAGCTCATGGACATCCTGGCATGCCCCGTATGCAAGTACCATCCGTTGGAGCTGACCGTCAAGAGGGAGGACGACAAGGAGGTCCTAGAGGGCGCGATCAGGTGCCCGAAATGCAATGTCGACTATCCGATCGAGGACGGCATCCCGAACATGCTCCCGCCGGAGAAGTAGCCAATCTACTCCTTTCTGCCGGAACCTTGTGATTCAAGAAGCCACTTCAGCAATTCCATGCTCTGGATGGCATGCCCTTGGAGCGCCTCCTCGATAGCCTCTCGCTCGACATCCCTGTTCACGAGAGCAGGTGGAATCTCGCACTCTAGCGAGAATGAGATCAGAGTCTTGTCCCCGAGTGCAGCGAAGTCCCAGCTGATCTTCGATTTGATCCCCCTCGTCGCTTTATACAATATCCTCTTGTTCTTCAGGAACTCCACTAGATCCAAGGTTGTCACAATCTCAATCTTTCCCAGCACCATGACCGTCTCGAGCGCCGTGCCAGGACCGTAGCTAACAAGGCTCACTGGCTTGACATCGACGAACATCGGCATGAAATTCTTCAGGTTGCTCCAGTCAGCCACGTATTCGAACGCGTCCTCGATAGTGCAGGCGATGGGGTGGCTGTGCTTGTAGATGGGCATCGGGTACAGCGGACGTGTACGAGGTGAATCGTATTTAGTAATTCGTTCGAACGAAGCCCGGGCCAGCCTCCTAGCTGCTCGTAGCACAGAAAAGTACGTTGCCAGGCAGCGCGTGCAACAGATTGATATGCATGTTGCTCTGTTCAAGTTGAGCCGGCCCGATTGACCGGATACAGGTGAGCTGGATGAAGGTGCTCGTCGCAGACGAGATCTCAAAGAGCGGCGTGGACATGCTCAAGGCCCAAGGCTACGCGGTGGACATCAGGACGGGCCTGAAGGAGGACGAGCTGGTCAAGATAATCAAGGACTACGACGTCCTGCTCGTGAGAAGCGCCACAAAAGCCACGAGGAAGATCATCGAGGCCTCAAAGCTCAAGGTCATCGGCAGGGCCGGGATCGGCGTCGACAACATCGATGTCGATGCGGCGACCGAGCGCGGCGTGCTCGTCATGAACGCCCCGTCGGGGAACGTGGTCTCTACCGCGGAGCTCACGATCGGCTGCATATTCGCGCTTGCCAGGAGGATCCCTCAGGCAGATGCGTCGATGAAGAAGGGCGAGTGGAAGCGCAAGGAGATGAGGGGCGTTCAGGTCCAGGGAAAGATGCTCGGGATAGTCGGCCTGGGAAGGGTGGGCGCCGAGGTCGCCAAGAAGGCGATCGCATTAGGGATGACGGTCATCGCTTACGATCCCCTCGTGTCGCCCGAGGTCGGCGCGAAGCTACATGTCCGTCTGGTCACGCTCGACAGGCTGCTCAAGGACTCGGATTTCGTCACATTGCACACCCCGCTCACTCCGCAGACGAAGGACATGATAGGCAAGAACGAACTCGCGCAGATGAAGAAGACCGCGATGCTGATCAACTGCGCCCGAGGCGGCGTTGTCAACGAGGACGCTCTGGCGGAGGCGCTGGCGCAGAACAAGATCGCTGGGGCGGCTCTGGACGTCTTCGTCAACGAGCCACCGACAGGATCGAAGCTACTCGCGCTGCCGAGTATCATCCTGACGCCACATATGGGAGCGACCACGAACGAGGCCCAGGAGGAGGTGGGCTCCGAGATCGCAGAGCAGGTCATCGCATACCTGAAGGACAGCGTGCTGAAGAACGCTGTGAACCTGCCCGCGAGACTCGACCCGGAGCTGATGCCCTACATGCCATTGGCCGAGAAGCTGGGAACATTCACCTCCCAGCTCGGAAAATGCAGCGCGGGCAAGGTCGAGATAATGTGCATGGGGGAGCTGGCGAAGAAGGACATCAGGATAATAGCGGCGTCCGTCATCACGGGCCTTCTGAAACCGCTCTCAGAGGAGTTCAACGTCAACTACATCAACGCCTTCGCGATGGCAAAGGCAAGAGGCGTCGACATCGTGTCCTCCACATCTGATGAGGCTGGAAGGTTCGCGAACCTCATCAAGGTCTCGCTCCAGACGAACGGCGATTGCGTCTCGACTGCAGGCACTCTTACTCCAGACAGGGGTGCGAGGATAGTGGAAGTCAACGGCAGCCCAGTGGACATAGTACCTGAGGGATACTTCCTCTTGATCGCCCACACGGACAAGCCGGGCATGATAGGAAAGGTCGGCACGGTCCTCGGTGACGGCGATGTCAACATCGCGAGCATGGAGGTCGCGAGGGCGCAGGTTAGGGGCCCTGCTATGATGATACTCGAGCTCGACGAGGAGCTCCCGACCGAAGTCTTGAGAAAGGTCCGGCAGATCAAGGACCTGCAATCTGCGATCGCAATCAGGCTCTAAGCAACAAAGTTGATTCGGTACCAGGCAAGTAGGGGACACGGAGCTGGGCACATCGCACGCATACTCATAGTCATACGGGACGCCACGAGTGACGATATCGACGAAGTCGTGGAACTATGGGGAATGCTGGCGCAGCATCACGAGGAGATTTCTGACCAGTTCGCGCTGGCCTGGGACGGGAAGAGGAGGTGGGCCAACTATCTCGAGCAGAAGTTTTCCGAGATCAGCACGAAGCTGGTCGTTGCGGAGGAAAACGGCAAGATAGTCGGGTTCATGCTCTGCCTCCTATCGCCGAACACTCCCGTGTTCAAGGAGAGGAAGGTCGGAGTCATATCCGACGTCTACGTGCTCGAGGAACGTCGCAGGAAAGGCGTCGCCAAGAGCATGCTCAATGTGGCGGTGAAGTGGTTCAAGAAGAACAAGGTGAAGTCGATCCAGCTGGGCGTTGCGTACGACAACTTCGAGGCTAGGGCGGTTTGGCGGCAGATGGGATTCGAGCCCTACATGATCCACAAGAGGCTCGACCTCACGAGGCTCGATGAGGAGCGGGCTCTCCCGAAACGCGTGCGCAAGATCGTGCGCCAGAAGAAGGTCAAGAAGAGAAGGGGGTTGCAGAGAACCCGCGCCTAGGCGAGGACCTTCTTGATGCGTTCCATGCCATCCTGTATGTTCTTCTTGTTGGTGGCGTAGGAGATCCTCAAGTGTTTCTCACCCGCGGAGCCGAAGGAAGAGCCTCCGGTCAACGCGACCTCCGCATGGTCCATGAGGTGCAGGGCCATCTCCTCGGAGTTCATTTTGCCCTCGTACCCCGGGAACACGTAGAACGCGCCCTTCGGGGTGTCACAGCTGAACGAGGGTATCTCCTTCATCAGTTTCATGATCAGGTCTCTGCGCTCCTCGAACTCCTTGACCATCATCTTCACGGGCTCCTGCGGGCCCGTGATCGCCGCAAGGCCTCCGTATTGGGCGAACGAGACGGCATGCGTTATCGAGTGCTGCTGTATCTTGTTGACGCCCTTGAAGATGGGCTTCGGAGCGATGAGCCAGCCCATGCGCCAGCCGGTCATCGCATAGGTCTTGGAGAAGCCACTTATGGTGATGGTCCGGTCCATCATGTTTGGCTCGGCAGCGATGGAATAGTGCTTCATGCCGTCGAAGATGATCTTCTCGTAGACCTCATCGGACAGCACGAGCAGGTTGTGGTCCTTGGCGAGGTCCGCAAGGCCCTTTATGTCCTCGTGCGTCTCGACGGCCCCGCACGGGTTGGACGGCGAGTTGAACAGGATCATCTTCGTCTTGGGCGTGATGAGCTCTGCCACGTCTTCAGGGATGAATCTGAACTGGTTCCCGTCCGTTGTGGTGACGGGGACCGCGTTGCCACCGGCCAACTGGACGCAGGGCTCATAGGTGACCCAGGACGGATTGGGCATCAGGACCTCGTCGCCCTCGTTTATCGTCGCCAAGATGGTCTCGAATATGGCCTGCTTCGTCGGGGTGATGAGCACATTGGATGAATCGCAGGGTATCCCATTCTCCGCCTTGGCCCTCTGAGCGATGGCCTCTCTCAGCTCCGGAAGTCCAGGCGCATCGAGGTATCTCGTCTTGCCCTCGTCGAGCGCCTTCTTCGCGGCCTCGACGATGTGCTTGGGCGTGTCGAAATCGGGCTCCCCAACCGTGAAGGAGATGATCTTCTTCCCCTCCTTCTTCTTCTGTCCGGCCAGTTCCTTCATTTTCATCGTGCCAGATTCTTGAATGCGCTTCACGCGTTCCGAGATCAGCCAAATCGCCCCGACCGTCAAGCACACGGCCAATATAAAGCATTGGTGTCCAACTTTTGTCATATTGCCGGACCGAGCTCGGACCCAGGAAAACGATATTATCCTCAGACGGTGTTCGAAAAGACGATGGCGCTAAGGACGGGCAAGCTCCCTCCAGAGCTGCTCAAGAGGCTGCTCAAGAACACAGGGGCGAAGGACAGGCGAGTGCTGCTGGGGCCCACCTTCGGCGAGGACGCTGCAGTCGTTAGGCTCGGCAAGCAGCTGCTCGTGCTGAAGTCGGATCCCGTCACATATGCATCCGACATGATCGGCTGGTACGCGGTGAACGTCAACGCCAACGACATCGTCACCAAAGGCGCAGTGCCGGCATGGTTCCAGGCCGTCATCCTTCTCCCGCCAGGATCCGATGAAGCCCTCGCAGAGAGCATCTTCAAGCAGATCTCATCCGCCGCGAAGGATCTCGGGATCGCGGTGACCGGAGGACACACCGAGGTGACCCCTGGGATCGACCATCCCATCGTCGTCGGCGACATGCATGGCGTCGTGGAAGGCAAGGACATCGTGCGGGCGGCGGGCGCGAGAGCAGGCGATGTTCTCGTGCTTACGAAGGGGGCTGGCATCGAGGGCACTGCTGTCATTGCGCGCGAGAAAAGATCCGACCTGCTGAAGGTCTTCGACGAATCGTTCGTGAACAGGGCAGCGAAGTTCCTTTTCAACCCAGGCCTTTCCATCGTCCCGGAGGCGAAGGTCGCATTGAAGTACGGTGTCAGCGCGATGCACGACCCGACCGAGGGAGGAGTCGCGATGGGCGTGCAGGAGCTGGCCGAGGCGTCGGGCAAATCCGTGGAACTCTGGACCGACGAGATAATCGTCAGGAAGGAGACTGCGAGGATCTGCGCGAAGTATGAGCTCAATCCGCTCGGTCTGCTCGGCTCTGGAGCCTTGCTGGCGACATTCAAACCCTCCGACTCGGACAGGTTCGTCGCAGAGGTTCATCGGTTGGGAATGGATGCTTCAGTGGTCGGCAAAATACTGAAGGGTCCGGGCAAATCGAGGATGATTTCTGGCGATGGGATTACTCCTCTTTCTTTTTCGGAGCGCGACGAGATTTTGAAGGTTTTGGAGCTTTGACTTCCCCGATTCTGGATGAGAATTGGATCGCGCACAGGGCCTTGGATGTCACGGTCCACACCTTCTGAAGTCTTGGCCCCAGGGACACCTTGACATGCTTGATCTTGCTGAGATCGGATCTGAAATCGCCCTTGGGGAACCCGCCAATGATCACGACCACGCGCTCGCCAACGACGGAGGCGAACTTCTCCGGCAGGGGAAGCTGCTCCCCGGTCGGAGTCAGCACGATGACCTCGTCGGGTTTCAGGGCGTTGACGAGCACATCGAGGGGCACATCGTTCCTGAGCTCGAGCAACACGTTCTCTCTTGATGGCACGACCCGTTGCGAATACAGGGATTCTATCAACCCGACAAAGCGAGGGTAGTTCGGTGGGAGCCTCGTCTCAGGGTTCACCGCGATGACATCGTTGTTCCTGGTGTGCACGAACGCCCTAAGCTTCCCCTCGGCCGCGAGGTCAGCGTCGATGCAAAGCATGAGGAAGAAGTGAACGATGTCCGGCCTTCCCCTGCGCTCAGACTCGGGAAGCTTGTCAAATGCTGGATGGTGATGAGACGCGTCGAGCAGCATCTTCTCGGGGGCCTTTCCACGTGCGCGCGCGTTGTTCAAAACACACCGCTCGTTCACGATCTCTTTCGGCACCAACTCGAGTTCCGAATCGGCCAGTATGAAGAAGTATTGCGTCAAGTCAGAATCTCTCCCAGTCGGTCTTGGTCCCTGGCCAGCCTGATCTCCTGAGCTATGCGTCTCCCGGTGGACACACCAGGCTCAAGGAGGTCGGAATACGGCGAGCCCGAGATGAACGGGTTGGTCCCAGCCACTATCCTGGATGAGACCTCGAAGACCTTTACAGTGAGATTGTCTGTCACAATGCATTCCAGGCAGAACGGCCCGATCATGCCGCCGAACAGCTCTAGCGATTTCTCGACGGCCCGCTCGCCCATGTCCAACAGCTTCGGAAGCAGAGACTCCCTGACGACGACAGGCACGTTCCCAGTGACGACGAAGGTCGGGTAGTGGCCGAGCTTCTTGAGCTCCTCGGTCGCACCTAGCTTGTATATCTCATCGATGTTCGACTCGTCCCGCCGGTCTATGCTGAGCAGCTCAAGGGTCCCCTTGCTCAGCTTGTACCCCTCGCTCTTCAGGGGGGAATAGAAGTAGTGTATGTAGTACCTCGTGCCGAGGATGTACTCCTGGATCGAGAACTTCTGCGAATGGTCGATCCCCAGTTTGAAGTCAGGGTAGTCCTTGGCGATGAAGAATCCCCGGCCGCCCTTCGCGCCGTCGTACTTCACGAGCACGGGCCTGTCGATCTGCTTCGGGTCGTCTATCTTGTGGGGCATCTCAAGACCCGCGCTGGTCAGCCAGGTCCTCTCCTTGTCTCTGTCGCTCTCCCAGTCCAGGACATGCCTGTTGCCGAAGGTTGGGACCTCGAGCTCCACGAAGTTCTTCGGGGTCATGTACTCGACGAACGAGCCGTGGGGAACGAGTATCACGTTCTTCGCAATCAGCTCGTCGGCAAGGTCCAACAACTGCGTGTAGGAATCCACATAGAGGAAATCGTCCGGCTTCCCCCGCGGGAAGGCGTCATAGAACTTGGTCTTCTGGCCGACGGAGATCCCCAGGGTCTTGAACCCCTCTTTGCGCGCGCCGTCGAATATCTGGAGCGACGTGTGCGAGCATGCCGTGGCGATGACGAGGTTGTTCTTGTCGTAGCCTTCGATGATGCGGTTGATCCTGTCTCTTGAGACCATTAACGCACATATTCGATTGTCTGATTTAAACATTGTCGTCGTGTTTTTCGGATTGTCGGTGCCAAGAACGGCATGCTGGCAATGTGCCAAACTCGGGAAACGCCCTCAGATCCGGACCGGCTCGCGGGGAGCCGTTATCCGGTTCTTCCTGCGTTCGGCCGATGTGTAGGGGCATGCCCTTTGACAGACGGTACACATCACATGAGTCCTGGGGGTGATCTGGTGCTCGACCCTTCGCCGGGTCTTCTCAAGATTCCTCGGCGGGTTCTTTCTCAGGCTCACGTCCACCAAGCATCTGTTAGCGTCCAGGACGTACGGCTTGAGTGCCTTCGTCGGGCACGCTTTGACGCACTTGTTGCATGAGCCGCAGAGGTTCCTGTCGAAAGGACGATCCAAGGGCAACTCCGCATCTGTCATAACCCCCTCTAACCTCAGCCACAGACCATGCCTAGGCGAGAGCACCATCGAGTTCTTGCCATAGGCGCCGATGCCCGCGAGGATTGCGAGCCGTTTCATCGACGCCAGTGCCGGGATCGGCATGGCCTTATACCCCTCCTCGCGCAGAATCTGGAGAGCGTCCCTTCTCATGTGGGTCAGCATGTGGTATCCTGGGTAAGACCAGTTGTTCCCGCCGCGCATGATCGCGAGCTCGTCAGCATCATCCTGCGACTTCACGCCAAACACGACGACGCTCCTGGCCTGCGGCATCTTGTCCCGAATCGTCTCGGACCATCGATTCACAGTGGATCCGATCTTGATTCGTTCGAGGGCATCAGCCTCGTCGGCTGAGGCGATGCCGAACGCAGCCGCTCCCCTGCGCCTGCACGCGTTGAGCAGTCTGTCGCGGAGTTCCTTCTGTCCCCTGTTCATCGTTTCGTCATCCTCGAAGGCCTAAGGTTGTCGGCCTAGTTCAAGCTGGCGTTTCAATGGAGGTAGAACGTGCCGAATATCCGGAGACCTCCGATGAGAGTCGCGAGCCAGGCAAGGAGATACAGGGCACCGATGTACTTGTGAATCTTCCCCTTGGGCGGCATGAACATCTTGTGATCCTTCTTGGTCCGATACCTGAACGCGAGGTAGATGGCAGCTATGCCGAGCACTGTCGCGGCAGCCGCAAGAACGAGATGAGGCATCGCAGACGTGCCCTTGTACGGGAACGACCCGAACACTCCGAGGGACAGCCTCGAGTACATCAGCGGCTTCATGACCAGCTCATCTAGAAGGAATCCGCTGAGCACCAGATAGTGATGATACCACCCTTTGTGAAAAGCCGCCATCAAAACGGCCGTCACGAAAAGAGCGGCGATCACGATTTCGCCTATCATTACGATGGCGACTTGAGACGGCACCGAGACTCCGAACAAATCGACTGTTCCCATGGCGAGGAGAATCGGCTTAATGTCTCAATCAAAATTGGGATTAAGCGAAATGAACTCGCTTGACTCGGGACGCTCTGACGATTCGGCGAGTAGGAATTATATGGTCGAAACCACTCCGGCATCATTCCACTATGAGGTCCAGGCCAATGGCTTCAATATCAGGTCAGCCCGACAAGAAATCGCGAAGGAAGAAGGCTATCCTGACTGGCATCACCGCCAACGTCCTCATACTTGGCATAGTGAGTCTGCTCACGGACTCCAGCAGCGAGATGATCTATCCGATCATGCCTTTCTTCTTGACAGCGATAGGCGCAACTGGTCTGCTGATCGGGCTGATAGAAGGGGCCTCGGAGACCACGGCGTCTTTGATAAAGGTGGTCTCTGGCTGGTACTCGGACAGATACAAGAGGCGCAAGCCGTTCATAACGGGCGGATACGGCGCCAGCTCGCTCGTGAAGCCGGTCTTCTATCTGGCGACGCATCCATGGCAGGTCCTCGGCCTCAGGGTGATGGAACGCGTTGGAAAGGGCGTGAGAACCGCCCCAAGGGACGCCCTCATCGCGGACTCCACCGAACCGCAGTACCGAGGAAGGGCGTTCGGGTTTCACAAGGCGATGGATTCGACGGGCGCTGTGATCGGCCCCATCCTGATCATACCAGTCCTCCTTGCGGCGAGCACGGTGACGGTCGGGACATACAGATTCATCTTCCTCCTATCCGCCATACCCGCTCTGCTTGCGGTTCTGGTGATCCTGCTTTTCGTTCGGGACAAAGAGGCGGAGGAGACAGGAAAGGTAGGACGATTCTTCAAGGAGATGAGGCAGCTCGGAAGACCGTTCTATCTCTTGTTGGCAGTGGTCATGACATTCTACATCGGCGAGATCAGCTACGCGTTCTTCATACTCCAGGGTTACAAGCACGGGTTCGGTATCGTAGATGTGACCGTCCTGTACATCTTATTCAATGTGGTCTTCGTTCTGACGGCGATCCCCGCAGGAGTCCTCTCTGACAAGCTTGGGAGAATGCCAGTCATCGCCTTCTCCTTCATCATATTCGCCCTGTCTTGCCTCGTGATGACGAATGCCGGCGATTGGCTGATCCTCGGCTTGGGGTTCGGCCTGTTTGGCGTGTACAAGGGGTCGTCCGAGGGCGTCTTCAAAGCATTCGTGACCGACTTTGCGCCGAAGAACCTTCGCGGGACCGCCCTCGGCACCTTCCACACGTCGGTTGGGGTCGTGATGCTGCCCGGCGGAATCATCGCCGGCCTCTTGTGGGACAATGTCGCACCGTGGGCGACCTTCGCCTACGGAGTCGTCATGGCCCTCACGGCTCTTGTCCTGTTGCTGATAATCGTGGAAGAGAGACGGATTAGAGTCAAGCAGGCCTGACGGACCCTGCGACTTTCTTGAAGAGACTCGCCATGGCATCGCGGTACATCCAGAACGCGATCAGGACCCAGTAACCGACATATCCGAATATCTCTGCCAAGGATGGGCTGGCATCGTATCCGAGAAGGGCGGTCAGAAGCTTCCCGGCGCTACTCTGGTCACTAATCAGCCAATTGATGTTGTAGACATGCTCGACCACCGAAGTGACGATCCCGGCCTCCTCGAACTCGAGCACGCCCCTGGCAACTAGGCCTGCGGCGAAGAGGATTAGCAGAATACCAGTGCGAGAAGCCGCTGGTGCATAGATTCTTGGGGAGGTTGCAGATATCGATGCAATCTTCAGGAGGTCTGGCCTACACGAAGATCTCGAAGAATCTAGCCTACGGTCTCATGGGACTCGCAGCCGTCATGTGGGCGACTTCAGGGACTTTCACCGTACTGGCGCTCGGCGAGGGAGCCAATGTGATGGAGCTCACAGTCTTCTCGGTCATAGTGTCCGCTATCATCCTACTGCCTTTGATTGGAGCCCTAGACCCCAAGTCGCTGAGGATAAAGAGCGAGGACTTCTTACCATTGCTCGGCTTCAGCCTCGTGACGGGCACGTTCTTCTCGCTCGCCTGGTACTGGTGCGTTGACCTGACCTCTGTGGCGACAGCGGTGATCCTGCTCTACCTCTACCCCAGCATCGTGACCGTCACTTCGATATTCGTTCTCGGCGAGAAGCTGACGCCTCAGAAGGCCCTTGCACTTCCTCTTACCTTCATAGGTTGCGTCCTTGTCGCGGCCGCCCAGGAAGCCAACAAGGGCTTCTCCTTCGACATCGTCGGAATCGGCCTCGGCATATATGCAGCCATAGGCGGCGCTGCATACTACCTCTGGGGCAAGAAGTTCCTCGAGAAGTACTCGTCTAACACGGTGATCCTCTACATGACCGTGCTCTCGATCCCGGGGTTGATCATTCTCGGGAATCCGATCGAGCTCGCAAGGACATCCCTGTCCGCCACTGCGTGGCTCTACATATTCGCTCTCGGGGTCTTCCCTGGAACTGTGGGCTTTGTCGTCTCGATGTTGGCCTTGAAGCACATCGAGGCAAGCAAGGCGAGCATAGTAGCCAGCATCGAGCCCGTCGCAGCAGTCTTCATTGCGTTCGTCATTCTCACGCAGGCGATCAACGCCCTGCAAGCGCTCGGCGTTGCGCTCGTTTTTTGCGGAGTGGTCCTGCTGAGGCTGACCTTGAAGAATGGGATCCGGCAGTAAAGAGCATATATCGACCTGAGCAATCACCACCGACAACATGATAATCGCCCGAGTGCCGAGCGGAATACCCGGTCTCGATGCCCTCCTGCAAGGGGGCTTCCCGACCAATTCCACGCTGGCACTGCGGGCAGAACCGTCAAATCCGGCAGAGTATTTCGAGCAGCAGTTCATCGCCGAGGGGCTGAAGCACGGTTTCCCCGCCATCTACTGTTGTCTTTCAAGGCCCGCTGCGAGCGTGATCCGGAGCCTGAAGCACCAAGGGTTCGACGTTCTCGAGCAGGTCGCGAACGATCAGCTCGTGTTCCTCGACTGCTACTCGATGCACAAGAGCGCATCGACCATGGGCGTGGAGCAGGCGATCCAGAAGAAGATCATCTCGGTGACGGAGGTCGACGACGAGCGCATGCTCCAAGACGGACTCGCGAGCGCGGTCGAGAGGATACCCAGCCTGAAAGGGCTGAGAGCCGTCTGCGAGAGCGTTCCCGGGACCCTTACAACGAAATCGGCAGTCGAGATCATGAGGTGGGGGAGGAAGGCCTTCGGGGACCTCAGAGCCTTCGAGACAATCACGCTGCACACATTCCCTGTGGGGATCAGGGAGGAGCTTTTCAGCGTCATGGCACACGACTTCGACGGCATCATCGAGATCAGGGAGGAAAGGGGCGTGGAGAGCGTCAGGTACTATCTCAACATCCAGAAGATGCGCAGGACGGATGTGCCCCACAAGATGCACGAGCTCGACACCGAGAACGCAATGCTCTCCTTGAAGACGATCCAGAAGATAGTGTGAGTCTAGTCGTTCAGCCAATGGGACACGAGGTCCTCGCAATCCCTCATGTTGATGGCCATCAGGTCCTCGTTGACGTACTTTGCAAGCTTGACAGAATAGTTCAGCTGGCTTCTGCCCCTGGTGACCTTGAACATCATGTCGTCACTGAGCTGCTTGCAGAAGAGCTTCAAGACGATTCCGTTCGAGAGCTCGTACTCAGCCTCGTAGTGGCCATCCACGCCGCTGACGCGTTGAGAATCGACGACGAACTTGAGTCTTATCGGCTTCGCCTTGTGGTTCCCCACTAGAATCCTGTGCAATGTCGTCACCAGGATCAAGTCGCGGTCGATCGGGAGACCAGCCTCCGGAGCCGTCACGTCCATCTACAGACCTCTGGCATTACTTACAATGACCACGGCCCACCATAAACCTTTCCGAAAGATGCAGGGCAACAGAGCAATCTCAGCCGAACAGTCTCACACCAAGGAGCTCGAGGATGGCGTAGATCAGGAACGCCCTGTTGACCCCCGCCAGGAAGTTCGCCAGGGCGAAATCCCTCAGCCTGATGATCGTCCCTTTCTTGTTGAATATCGAAAAGAGGTACAACGGTATCGTGTCGACCATCCCTGGGATCGACATGATGATGTACATGGCGAAGATGCCATACATATTCACGAAGGCCTCGCTCTTGACGAGAAGCCATTTGAACCAACCCCACCGCGAGAACCTCATCACCGCGCCCTCGACCTGGGCGCCGATGTAGAACACAGCTATCGCGCCTGCTCCTTTCCCGAGACCCAGCACGAGGGCCTTGATCGGGAAGAATATGCCGGGGTTCCAGATGAGAGCAATCTCTATTGGAATCGGCAGTATGACCGCGGCGGCGATGCAGAACAGGAAGAATATCAGGAGGTACGTGGCAGGGTCGGCCTGATGGCTCATCAGGTAGTCCATCAGCTGCTGCAGGATTCCTGACATGTGACTCACCGCAGGCGATTGTCCTTACTTCTAGGTTGCCACGGAAGGCCATTATGCGCGCACGCGCGGAAAGGCAAAAAGTGGGGGGAGCCAGAAAATTAGAAGACGATACGAATAAATACCAAAGGCTTATATTCGTGTAATCTCATCACCTGTTTTGGGATGTACGATGGCTAAGCCCGAAGGGAAGGAAGAGGATTGGTTCGCCCAGCTTGACGAAGAGCTGGAGAAGAAGACCACCCAGATAACCGACAACTTCGTCGAGCAGAACAACCAGAAACAGATCATCAACAAGACGCTGCTCGAGGACCTCTTCCGGATTTGGATAAGGTTCAACAAGATTAACGTGCACTTCA
The DNA here is from genome assembly GCA_963705355.1 of uncultured Thermoplasmata archaeon. GTDB lineage: Archaea > Thermoplasmatota > Thermoplasmata > UBA10834 > UBA10834 > COMBO-56-21. Next base: position 1,708,991 of record OY970070.1, on the reverse strand, counting down.
GCTTGGCCCCCGACCCGCAAGGACCGACCACGTTCGCGACCTTTGTAGTGTACCCGGAGCAGTGGAGCTTCAGACCTGATTTCGACTTCGCAGGCGTGGACAACATCTCTCTCACGGACCGCACGCAGACGAGAGTCGGCGATTCTCTCAAGATATGGTACTATAGCGTCGACAGCCAGACGCACCTACGAATTGTCTTCGAGTACTGCGAGGGAGAGCACTACTACAAATACGCCGGCTGGAAGAGGATTTTCAGCCAGTACGTGTTGTTCGACCTCCCCGTCAGTAAGTTCGACGAGAAGAAGTATCACGATGTCCTCGGAGACGTCATCAAGAACTGGTACGAGTCGCACCTGAGGCGCGACAGGGAGATCGTCCTGAAGCACGTCAGGGAGAAGTACGAGAAGGGCGAGACTTTCACGCAGTGAGCGCCCTGGCCGTCGGTGCCATGTTCAAGAGAATGGCGCAAGCCCTCTGATCAGTCGACCGAGCACTCAGCAATACGCGTGCAGATCTTCTTCGCTTTCTCGTAATCGCTCACGGCGAACACGAAACTCTGAGTGTCCCCTTTCTGGCCCAGCAGATACGAGGCGGAGATCTCCATTCCCGCATCAACAAGCGCCCTCGCGACCTTCAGCCATTGCCCAGGCTTGTTGAACATGGAGACCACGAGCACCGGTCTGTCCTTGTACTGAAGGTCCGCCTTCATCAGCATCCTCCGGACCTCCTCCTCGGACCCAGACAGGAACTTGATCACGAACCTGTCTTCGACCTTGGCGGTAGCTATCGTGTTCAAGTTGATGTTGTGCTCAGACAGCACCGCGATTGCGTCCAGAAGGTTCTTGCTCGACCCGGTGAAAGACATCTCGAACTCAGTAGCCATGATTTCTCCTCCCGAAGGCTTGAGACCCTCCATCGCGGCCCTTGGTATTTATCCTGAACGCCGTGCGACTACGACGATGGCCGAATCTTGGGCAAAGCCACCTAGGCCTTTGACCTCCATACTGGAAGGACCATGAGCAATGGGTTCCGGCCCCCGAATTGACAATGCGCCATAAGGACGGCGTAACTGAATTATCCGAGAGACCGCATCACAAGGCCAACTACGAAATCAGGAGAAAGACGTTGAGCCTCTCGTTCGATAGGATCGCAGACAAGTACGACACCACCAGAGGATACCCAGACCAGGTCATGGAGGACATGATAAATGCTCTCGTGAAAGTTCTGGATAGAGAGAAGATGATCCTGGACGCAGGCGTTGGCACTGGGAGATTCGCAAGGCCTCTCCAGGTTAGAGGCTTCGACATCGTCGGCCTGGACATCTCGAACAGAATGTTGGCTAAGGCGAGGGCGAAAAGCACCTCGGACCTGTTCAGAGGTGACATGTGCTCTCTGCCTTTCAGGGACCACGTCTTCGGGACCACCCTCAGCATCCACGTGCTCCATCTGATCTCCAAGTGGAGATGCGCATTGGCAGAGGTCGGCCGCGTAACAACGGACAATTTCATCTCGATCGCATTCAACAAGGAGGAATCGCCAGCGGAGGAGCTGCGGCGGTTCTACGACGAGGTCTGTGCTGAGTTGGGATACACGGTCCGTCACCCAGGCCTCAGAGAACGAGAGCTGCCAGACCTGCTCTCGTCGGACTCGACCACCGTGATCTCCATCCACGAGCACCCGATCAACGCTCAGGGCATGATAGACGACTTCGAGAACAGAACCTACTCCAGCCAATGGATGGTCCCAGAGGAAATCCATCAACAGGCGATTCAGGCGCTCAGGGAGAAGTACGAAGGCGTCCAGCAAATAGTGGGAAAGGAGAAGATCTCACTGCTGGTCTGGGGCATCGAGAAGATCTGGGAGTTCGCCACTGGCCCCGACCCAGCCATGCGATGAGAAGCACACTTTCGCCTGCCCGTAGTGCATCACTTTATATTCGCGTTGGATGTTTTGAAAACAGCAGCACAGAAGGAACACGGCTGCTCACAGGGGGGCTTTATAGTGGAAATAGAGAAGCTAGCGCCCCATATCGAAGAGATTGCCAGGGCGCTCGGGGACAAGTTGTCAGAGGAACAGATTGCTGAGGAGCTGCAGAAGTACGTGGACATCTACAGGCTCAGCATACCGATGGCCAAGAGGACCATCGTCAAGAAGTACGGAGGGGACATGACAGGGTTCTCGCCCGGCTTCCAGAGAAAGCTCGCGGAGCTCAGGCCGAACGAGCCGAACGTGGATTTCGTGGCCAAGGTGCTCTCCGCGAACGCGAAGGAGATCACAGCGAAAGGGGAGAAGAAGCAGATCATCTTTGGCTTCCTGGGCGACGACACCACGACGCTGCCCTACACAGCTTGGGAGGTCGAGGACCTCGAGCTGAGCAAGGGCGACGTCATCTCAGTCAAGGGTGCGTACACGCGGGAGTATCAGGGCAGGGTTCAGATCAACTTCGGCAACAGGGTCTCGATCAAGAAGGAGGACCAGTCCACCATTGGCGATATCCAGATCGCTCAAGGACCGCCTAAAGTCGTGGGCATAGGTGAGCTCAGAGAGGCCATGGGGTACGTCGAAGTCAAAGGAAGGATACTGTCACTCGAGCCGCGCGAGGTGACCGTCCAGGGCGAGGCCAAGAGGATATTCTCCGGCGTGCTGGCGGACGAGACAGGCAAGGTCCAGTTCACCGCGTGGTCTGACTTCAAGCTGAAGCAGGGCGAGGTCGTCAAGATATCCAGGGGTACGGTGAAGGCCTGGAGAGGCATCCCTCAGCTGAGCTTCGATGACCGCGCGGAGGTCATCAAGGTGAAGGAGAAGTTCCCGTCCGTGGAGGAGCTGCAGAAAACGGGCGTGCAGATGATCGCGGAGGTCGCCGCAAGGGGCGGCGCGGTCGACGCGACCGTCCGAGGCGTCCTGATCGAGATCAGGGAAGGATCTGGCCTCATCATGCGCTGCCCCGAGTGCAAGCGCGCGCTCCAGAAGGGGATATGCAAACTGCACGGAAGGGTCGAAGGCTATCCAGATCTCAGGGTGAAGGCTATCCTCGATGACGGGAGCGGCGCCGTCGGGGTCGTGATGAGCAGGGAGCTCACGGAGAAGCTTCTCGACATCACCCTCGACGAGTCGATGCAGAAGGCCAAGGAGAAGATGAGCTCCGACATCGTGAAGGACGAGATGGACGAGCTTCTGACGCTCAAGGTCGTCACCGTATCGGGCCCGATCATCGCGGACCAATACGGCCTCTCGATGATCGCGAAGGAGGTGCAGCTCAGCACGCAGGATGTGAAGCAGGAGGCCGAGAAGCTCCTGGTCGAGCTGGAGGGGACGGAATGAATGTCCGGGAGGTGGCCTGGCGCGTGTTCGCAGAGGAGTTCAACTCTTCGGTTCTGGAACACTCTGGAGAGGGCGACAAGCCCGTCTCCTATGTGATCACCCCTCTCGGCGCGAAGGTTAACCGCATGCTTGTAGTCGGCGTCGTGACCGACATAGAGGACATAGGCGATGAGGGCAAGCAGAGGTACCGGGCGAGGATCACGGACCCTACAGGAACTTTCTACATCTCAGCCGGCGAGTACCAGCCAGCGGCTGCGATGTCGCTGTCCAAGATGTCCCCGCCCGCGTTCGCAGCGGTCGTGGGCAAGAGCAGGGCATACTCGCCCGAGGAGGGCGTGAAGTATCTCAGCATCAGGCCGGAGAGGATCCGCGAGGTTGACGCCGAGACGAGGGACTACTGGGTCGTCGAGGCCGCGAAGAGCACGATGCTCAGGATAGAGGCCGTCGAGGACGGGCTCAAGATGAGCCAGCCCACGGTCGCCGAGCTGATGAAGCTCGGGTACTCGGAGAACCTCGCGGACGGGGTCGTGCGCGCCATCGACTATTACAAGGATATCGACATCAACAGGTTCAGAAACACCGTCAGAGACGCCCTGAAATCCATCCTCCCGGAGGCCGGGGAGCGGCCACGCAAGAAGGTCGAGGAAACCGCGCCGACGAAGGCGAAGCAGGCACAGAAGAAGGGCGAGCCTGAGACGAAAGAGGACGAGCTGCACGAGGTGGGCGTCGGGACGGACGAGGAGGATATCGTTCTCAAGATCATCGAGTCGCTTGAGGCGGGCGCGAGGGGAGCGCACTGGGACAAGATCGTCGATGCCGCGAAGGCGAAGAAGATCGACAAAGTCCGGCTGGAGGAGATCATCGCCAGTCTGCTGGACAAGGGCGAGATTTACGAGCCTGAGCTCGGGATGATGAAAAGGATATAGAAGCAAAAATCTGGAAAGGGTTTGTCGCATCCGCCTAGTCGAAGTCCTTGTGCGAAACGGCGACCAAGATCATGCCTATGAGGCCCAGGATCGACGGTATCACGAATATCCCGCCGAGCAATGCCAGACCCCAGTACTTGCGCATTATTGCGAAGATCCCGCCGAGCAATGCGATGATCCCCAGGATGAGCAGTATCGCCCCGCAGAGCGTCAGTATGCCGCTCATGCCAAGGGTGACGTCAAAAAGAGCAGAACCACCTGTCGCCAGGACCGCGCCCATCCAGAGATAACCGAGGGCAGGCAGAATTATGAGAATGCCGCCCACGATTGGCATGACACCTTTCTCCTTCACCACAGCGCCCGGCGCCGCCTGTCTGTAGTCATGACCACAGTACTGGCACACGTTCGCATCCCACGCTATCGCCCTTCCGCAAGAAACGCAGTTTCTTGTTTTACCTTGACCCGAGGCCTCCATCCTTTAGCCCTCCTCGCCGAAAAGCACCTGAAAACAGCCATCTTCCGGTGCTTTGCCATACCAAAGATAGGCGGATGAGAATATATGTCTTGGCATCGAAAGACGAGAAGATTGCCGTATTCAGACAGATTATGGGGTCGTGGACCAAAGAGCTGCCTCAGATGTTCGGAAAGAGTGTGTCATGGACGACTGCGAGAACCATCAGAACCGCGAGAGCGAGCACCGCGGCTCCCGTGATCTTGTAGGAGTTTGAAAAGGGCTTTTTCTCCAGAAGCAGGGCTAGGACTACGGACAGAAGGACGGTGAAGAAGACGAACACACCGACAACGCCTATCACAGAAATCGAGTAGAAGAGAGGGCCGAAGCTGGAAGCGTAGACGATCAAGATCGCGCCCAGCCCATAGAGACCTGCAAGCCATCCCCAATCAGCAGGTCTCTGAAGTAAGACCCTCGGGTCCAGCTTCGGAAATAGGATTCTGTTCAGCAACGGATAGAGCACGAAGGGGAATGGTATGCCGAGCGCGAGCCCGCTCAGCGTCCTGCGGAGGTTGTCCGAACTGCTGACACCGGAATAAGAGAGACCAGCGTCGATTAGGAAGAAGGACATGATAGCCCCGAGCGCAATCATCTGCTTGATGCCCGGCAGGCCGGAGGAGAACCGTCTCGATCCTGTCAGAAAGAACAGCGTCGAAAGGATGAAACCGAAGTAAATGCCGGTGCACCGCGCGCACAAAGACATCTGATGGCCATCGAAGAAGTAGGACCTCACGGGCAACTGATGGCAGACCGTTGAGCCAAGGAGCATCAGGATAGATTCGAAAGTGACCATCAGAAATCCAGATGCCCAAAGGCGCCATTAATGATTCTCATTCCGACGGTTTTGACCGGCGAGGAACCTTGAGCAACAGCCAAAAGTGAAAAAGGTAAGGGGTTTGCCTGATGGCAGGTAATCAGAGCGAGCCAAACCACATCGCGCCAACCACAGCGACCCAGCAAATTACGCCGACCAATATACCGGCCACAGCGAGAATGATGCACATTTTGCCCACGTGCTTACTCTCGGGGTCCGGCTTAGTGTAATAGATGACTCCTATGATTATCCCCACGATGAAAATCAGGAACGACAGGATGTAGAACAGTATCTTCATTCCCTCGCTGATCTGAGGTTGAGCATACTGAGGGGACATCTGAACCCTGTAGTCGTGTCCGCAGTACGGACACACGTTCGCATCCCACGCTATGGCTCTGCCACAGCCAACGCAATTCCTAGTTCCTGACGAGCCTGATGCCATTATCATTCGCCCTCCATCTCTGAAGCGCGGGTGCTAGTCCCGCACCTCAAACGCGTGGATGAGCCAGCATGCTATTAAATGATTACTGAGGAGTACCTTCGTTTTCTTCTAGAATCCGGGCTCAAGGATTCCCTAGCCAGCTTCCTGAGGAACCTCTTTCTCATGAGGACTCTGTGGCTCCGCAGGCACCGGCTTCGGCTTGGCCCTGTCTTCCTCGATCACGAACAGGAAGTGAGCGAAGAGCAACGCAAGGACAAGCCCGGCGACGGTGCCCGTCGCAAGCCGTAGCGGATTGGTGGACTCATAGGAGGTCACGAGCTGAAGACCGCCGTCGATTGCTATTGGAACGAGCCCGACCAGCACCAGGACAGGATGTATCTTCCATCTAACGAGGGTGGCAAAGGCGAACCCCAGGACCAGGCCTAGGAATAGGCCGACGTCTCTGGCGCAGAATGGCATCTGGTTGCCGTTTAGGAAGTAGCTTCGATTGGCAAGCTGGTGGCACTCGGCGTCCCCCAGCCAGTAGATCGCGTGTGGCAATGGACTGAGGTTCTTGAACTGATATTCATTCTCGTGGCCACCGACCACCCCAGAGAGATCCCGCAAGGTGTTCGGGTGAACCATGAGGGGAGACAGCACCACAAGCGCGAACCAAACGGAGGCAAGAATTAGCAATGCCAGAACAACTCGAGAAGTGATCTTCGGCAGCCGCATCGACACAGCTAGCACAAGTCCCCTTAATCTTACTTTTGAATTACGACCGAGGCATAACCGACCACGTCCCTCATAGGCTGGACGTCGCCGGATGTGGCGTACTTCAAGAGCGTGGCCTTCCCTCCAGCACACGCGGTGAGAGTGGCCATGACCGGCCCGTAGCCGCACATGGACATGTCCTCGTCGCGGACAACTTCGTACAGTCTCTTCGGGTCCATCGCCTTGATGGCCTCCAGGGCCATCCCGTCCTTTCTCTTGGCCGTCTCCTTGCTGACGTAGTGGGACATGTCCGTCGAGGCGATGACGACGACATCCTTGTCCTTGGCGGCGTCCCTGATCGTCTTTCCGACCGAGGTGGCCGCTTCGTAGTCCTGGAACCCCATGCAGATTGGGACGAAACTCACATTCGGAGACAAGTACTGGAGAAATGGCAGTTGAACTTCGATCGAGTGCTCTCCCCTGTGGGCCTCAGCATCCTCGTCCACGAGGTCCTTCCTGATGGCCTTCGCCAACTCTCGATCGACCTTGGCGATTCCCAGCGGAGTCTCGAAGTCCTCGGTAGTAACAGCTAGGCCAGATCCGCGTCCTGTATGATTGGGTCCCAGGATGACAAACGTCTTCGGGATCCCGTCCTCAGCTATCCTGGAGTAGAGGTGCGCGGCCACCATGCCCGAGAAGACGTATCCTGCGTGAGGCGCGACCCCGCCAAGGATTTGCCTCCTTCCCGATCCCGCTTTCGGAAGCTTGCCAGGACCCAGCGGTCCAAGGAAACACGATTCGATCTGGTGCCTTAACGACAGCTCATCGCCGGCGTAGAAAGTCCCCGCAACAGTGGGACGCCTCATTTCCCTCCTCACCCTCTAGAGAGGATAGTCGAGGCTCACCAATAGACTTTCGCAACTACTTGTCGGAGAACAAGAAGACAGTTTTGTCTAGAGAGACGCTTCGAACTCCTCGACGGTCATCTTGAAATCGTCATTGCTTGCAAGTTGCCCTCTGGCCTTCAAGACCTCTCGCGTCAGGAGCCAATACACGGTCGCGAGTGCGCGCCTTCCCTTGTTGTTCGACGGGATGACCAGGTCGACGTACTTCGTCTCGTTGTTGGCGTCGCATATCCCGATGATAGGAATGCCGACATTGAGCCCCTCCCTCAGAGCCTGCTCGTCAGCTGCTGGGTCGGTCACGAAAAGCATCTCGGGCTCCACGAATTTGGGAAGGATCGGGTTTGTCAAGGAGCCGGGTACGAACCTGCCGGCCACGATCATCGCGCCTATGGCCTTTCCGAAGACTTTCGCCGGCTTCTGACCGTACTGCCTCGCCGACACTATCAGGATTCTCGCAGGATCGAACCTTGCCATGAATTTCGCTGCGACCCTGATGCGCTCGTCCGTTTTCTTGACGTCCAGGACATAAAGGCCGTCCGTCCTGACCTTGAAGATGAACTCCCTCATGTCGGCGCTCTTCTGCTGAGTGCCGATGTGGACTCCAGACGTGAGGTAGACATCCTCGGGGATCAGAAGGTGGGTGCCGGTGTCGGTCTGGGGTTGTGTGTCTGATACCTCGTCCATCTGGATTCCTCAGGTTTCCCTCTTGACGGTCATCGGGATGACGCTCTTCTCGAACTCCTTGATGGCGATCTCGATGGGATCGATCGTCTCATCGGCGATATCGACAAGTATCGGGGCTCCCAGGCTTATCTGAAGTGCCCTTGCACCTATGATCCTGGCCCTCTCGAATCTGGTGTACTTCAAGCTTTTAGCCTCGCTGTGGAGGTATCCCCTAAAATGTGGCCCCTTTATATACGTTTGGGGTCGCCCACGTCGCGCAATCTCTTGTCCGTTGAGTATCTACCACTACGATGGCGGAATGTGAGGTCATTCGGGCCGAAGAGAATTTTGATTAAATTATAATTAGACGTGAATTGTAATTCTGGTCTTCGAACGTCCTCACGGACCGCTCAAGCCAGGAAAACCTTCCGATTATCGTATCAAGATGTTCGAATCCGCCTCATTTTCACCTCGGAAAGTTCCGTATTTCCGCAACTCATTAATCAGTAGATTGCTTACCGCACCACAGCAGGGGAATCAAAATGCCGAAGGTCCCGAACATCAAAGTCGAGCCTCCAGGCCCGGAGGCCAAGAAGATCGTCGCGAAGGATGATGAGTACATCGTGAAGGCGACGAAGACCGCGCCGCTTGTGTTCAAGAAGGCGGAGGGCTCAGTGATCGAAGACGTCGACGGCAACACGTACATAGACTTCTACGCGGGAGTCGGCGTCCTGAACGTCGGGGCGAGGCACCCGAAGGTCGTCGCTGCGATCAAGGACCAAGTGGATAAGTACACGCACGTCGCGGGTACGGACTTCTACTGCGGATTGCAGTCAAGGCTCGCTGAGAGGCTCGCCAAGACTGCACCGGGCAAGAACAAGAAGATGGTCTTCTTCTCGAACACCGGAGCCGAGTCCGTCGAGTCCGCGGTCAAGATCGCCAAGAGGGGTACGGGCAAGCAGGTCATTCTCGACTTCCTCGGCGCGTTCCACGGAAGAACGGCTGGGGCCATGACACTGACGGCCAGCAAGTGGGTGCAGAGGGAAGGTTATACGGCCACACTGATGCCTGGTGTGTTTCATGTTCCGTACGCGTACTGCTACCGATGCATCTACAAGCTGGATTATCCGAGCTGCGGCATGCATTGCGCGAAGGTCATAGAGGACGTGTACTTCGAGCAACTGATCCCCCCGAACGACCTCGCTGCAATCTGCATGGAGGTCGTCCAGGGAGAGGGAGGATACGTCGTGCCGCCGAAGGAGTTCGTCAAGATGGTTTTCGACCTCACGAGGAAGTACAAGTGCCTGTTCATAGACGACGAGGTCCAGTCCGGCATAGGCAGGACCGGCAAGATGTGGGCAGTCGAGCACTTCGACGTCATTCCAGACATCATCTGCAGCGCGAAGTCCCTTGGCGGCGGCCTGCCGATTGCCGCCACGATCGTCGACGCCAAACTGAACTTCGACAGATACGGGAGGCACTCCAACACGTTCGGAGGCGCCTCGCTCGCGCACGCGTCTGCACTCGCTACGCTCGATGTCATCGAGGACGAGAAGCTCCTGGACCGCGCGACCAAGATGGGAAGGGAGACCAAGAAGCGCTTGGTGGAGATGCAGGAGAAGTACGAGATCATCGGCGACACCCGCGGCCTGGGCATGATGCTCGCGCACGAGTTCGTCCAGGATAGGAAGTCCAAGAAGAACGCAGCGAAGAGCAGGGACAAGATCTCGGACATGGCCTTCAAGAAGGGTTTGATGCTTCTGCCATGCGGCAAGTCGAACATCAGGTACATCCCGCCGCTGAACATCCCGGAGGAGCAACTGAACACGGGCCTCGAGATACTCGAGGATTGCATCAAGTACATCAACAAGAACAGGGCGGACTGAACAACAAACCATTTCCCTCATTTCTCGGATCCCTGGCAATGCTAGTGATCCCCACCGGCCCTTTTATCTGACAACGAAGACGTACTCTCCACCAGATACGGTGAAGCATGGCAGATGAAAACGACAAGCATCCAGCGTACCACGACTGGTCCTTGGCAACGATGTACAGATTGGACCCTGAGAAGCTCGCGGCCTTAAGGCGTTCGATGACGGGCACGACGAGATGTCCTCAGTGCGACGAGCTCAACAGGGCAGACCAGAAAAGGTGTGGCAAGTGTGGCGCGAAGCTCTATCCTGGGACGGAAGACGATGAAGAGGGGCGCAAGGATGAAGAACCGTATGAGCAGCCTCTGAATGAGGCAACGAAGAAAGACAAGACCGGGGACAGCTCCAAACCGCCGTTCGGCTGATCCCGATTCCTTTGGAAGACTTCGACCCCATCTCTCCGGATCTCTTCAGAATCCCGAGTCATCGTAGTGTCGATTACTAAGAAACCGTGAAAGGGTTTGCAGGTCGTATGATCAGCGCGAGGCCGGCGCTGTCCATCCCGAGTCCGTCACTCGAGGATCGGGTATCGCTTGACCAGCGCCGTGTTGGCCCACCACTTGCCCAGGCCCCACCATCTGCCGGGCTTCACCAGGACCATCCCGAGGAAGACCAAAAGGAAGACGATGTGTTCATCAACGATCGGGTTGTTCGCAGGCGGCAGGTTTGTCGACCACAGCATGAGCATGAGGAGAGCCCCCGAGATCCCAGAGATCTTCGTTCCGATGCCCAGTATGACGGCCAAGCCTATGGCCAAGAGCGCCAACATGAAGAGCGCATCCACGACGGTGTTTCCCGACAGACTGTTCCAGAAGCCACTCAAGGGACCTGAAGACGCGAACTTGAGGTACCCAGCAGTCGGGGATCCACCGTTCAGCCACGAACTATTGGATGGAGTTGAATAGCCAAGTCCGAACAGTTTATCAAGAAATGCCCAGAACAATGTCCAGCCAAGGACCAATCTCAATCCGACCCAAACGTACTGTTCTTTCGCAAGCTTCTCCAGTTTCATACCTGATACACCACCGATGCTCTATAACCGTGTTAATCGTGAAACAACAGCTGAATATGAACCTATCACCGAATCTCAATCCGAATGTGGTGACCGTTCTTGAACGAGACCGAAGCAGGACATTCCTTCAGGAACACCTGAAAGAGCTTCATTGTCTCTGAGTTCTGGGATATATGTGGCAAAGCTAGGAGGTCCGGGGAGAATGGGCGAAGACGAAGAAATCGAGGATGATGCCCACATAAGGAACGACCTTTGGATTTGGGATAACTACGTGGGCCTGGTCCAAGAGTTTCCCAAGCGAAGGAGGTAGCCAAGGACCGGAAGCACTCAATCCACTTCATCGAGCCGAGTGCATTGACGCCGTGATTCTTGAAACTGACCTCCGCTTCCCATAAACCCCATCGAGACTTCCAGTGGAACACGAGTCGACTGGCACTGGATTGCCAATACGCTCATATAGTTTCGCCGTGTTTCAAATGCTGCTTTGGGGGGTTAGTCATCTCTAAGATGGCTAGACTGAGAACAGGTATCGGGGGATAACTAGGAGGGATGATTCGTGAAAAATGGTGTGGTCAAGATACTTGCAGTGTGTGTATGCGGACTAATGGTCGCGGGAGCCTTCATGACTATCCCAAGGGCTTCGCGGAACGCCGAGGCCGCATCGACAACACCGATTACTCTCACGGTCGGTGTGGGGCAGACCGTCGACAGCCTCAACCCATTTTCGGGTACCCTGACCATGGCGTACGAGGTTTACGTGCTGATGTACGAGATGCTGGTGGGTGTCGACAAAGACCTCAATCCCGTTCCGCAGATCGCCGAGTCGTGGGAACACAACGTGGACGGAACGGTCTGGACATATCACATCAGGCACGGGATGACGTGGCATGATGGCGTGCCCGTGACCGCGAATGACGTCAACTTCACTTACAACCTGATATTGACAAGCCCAACCGCTGGCGCCCTCAATATCGACTATCTGAAGAACGTCACAGACGTTAGAGCGCTTGATGACTACACCCTGCAGATAACGACTGAGGTTCCAAAGGCTACGATGCAGAGCATCATCATATCAATCGTGCCCGAACACCTCTGGGGGGCCATCCCTCCGGAGGAGGTCGCAGATGCTGATGTATTCGACACAACCTACTTCCCAGACGGCCCAGTCGGATCAGGCCCGTTCAAGCTTGTGTCAGCAGCGACCGACGACTTCTGGAAATTCCAGAGATATGACGACTACTGGGGCCCGAAGGTCCACTTTGACGAGCTGACCTTCAAATACTTCACGAGTTCGAGCGCGATTCTCAACGCATTATACTCTGGCTCGATAGACATTGCTGGCGGGGTTCCCTCTGACTCCTGGGAGAAGACGCTCAGCAAGCCTGGCATCCGCGGACAGGCGGTGCACGAGTTGGCGCTTACGGAGCTGGGCATAAACACGTGCCCGCCGTCGCTGAGGCCTGATGGTGCTAGCACGAACTATGAGACGCTGAATCTGTCCGTCAGAAAGGCGATTGCAATGGCCGTCAACAAGACCCAGATGGTCAGGGACGTTATCTTCGGGCTCGCAGAGCCCGGCGACGTCTTCATCCCACCGGCGAGCGTTAGATGGCACTATAATCTGACGCAATCCGAGAAATACAAATTCGACATTGCAGCAGCCAATGCTCTGCTGGATGCCGCTGGATACAACGACTCCAACAGGGATGGTATCAGAGAGAATAGCACAAGCGGAGTGGCGCTCAACTTCCAGTTCAACTTCATAGTGGACAGCCCAGAAAACGAGGCTGACGCGTATCTCATACAAGGTTGGTTGGAGCAGATAGGAATAAAGGCGGACCCCCAAGGCATCTCGGAATCCACCTTGACTGACTACTGGTATGGAATGAAGTACGACATGTTCATCTGGGGCTGGGGAGGTGACGCCGACCCATCCTTCATAGCCTCGGTCTTCACCACGGGCCAAATCCCGACTGCGGAGACCGGCTACGCAGCGTGGTCGGATTGCTTCTACTCGAATCCATATTACGACAGCCTGTTCGTCCAGCAGCAGAATACGATCGACGTAGCAGCTCGCCAGGCAATCCTCTATGAGATGCAGCGGATCATTTACAGGGACTCGCCCTATGTTATCCTCTACAACGCGTTCGGGTTGTACGCATACAGAGAGGACCGATTCACGAACTGGCCGGACATTACGGCGCACCCGGGAATGACGCCTCTCTCAGGGTTCACTGGCGGCCCCTGGCTGTACTATGAGATCTTGCCGTACTCTGGCAACCTGCCACCACGGAACGTCGACGCAGGACCGGACACGGCATTGGCGCTCGGCGAGACGAGGAGCTTCACCGGTTACGCGGAAGACGAGGACCCAGCAAACCTGACATGGACTTGGAACATCTCGGAGCCCGGCGATGTCTTCCACGAGCTGACCGGTAGGACCATTAGCTACACGTTCGACATCGAGGGAACGGTGCTCATCACGCTGACGGTTGGGGATAGTGGGGACCCGTCGCTTGACGACCGGGACCAGATAGTCGCGACCGTTGTCGAGCTCGCTCAGGCTGGATGGCTCGCAGGGTATGTCAATGACAACCAGGGACATGCGATAGCGGCGGCCGACGTCACCGCAGAACTGAGTTCGGCAACGACGGACCTGACAGGATACTATAATATGACCCTCGCTCCCGGTTCGCATGACGTGACTGCGTCGAGAGAAGGGTACCTGACAGGGTTGGAGACCACAACTGTAGTCCTCAACCAGACGACGGCTCTGGACTTCGCGCTCACGAACAACTCGGGATCACTAAGAGGTCATGTCTACTACAAGGACACGACCAAGCCTCTCGAGGGCGTGGTGGTTTCGGTGCGCAAGGGCGACATCAACAAACTCTACTTGACTGATGCGTCCGGAGCCTACAACATTGATATGCTGGAGGCTGGCACCTACAGCGTCAATGTGACGAAGGCGGGCTACGAGACAAACATGACTTCTGTGGTCATCCAGGTCGGGCTCGAGAAGATCCTCGACGCCCGTCTCGAACCTCTGAAGACTGGCGGTGGCGTGAGCACAGTGATGCTCACGGCAATCGCGGCAATCATCGTGATAGTTGCTGTTGCTGTGGTTGTGTTGATGCTCATGAGGCGGAAGAAGGAGCCGGCGGAGGGACAGCCGCCGAAGGTGCCGGAGCCGCCTAAGCCCTAGGCGCTCCGACCTTTTCGATTTGCTCCATTGCTGTGTTTCCCCTGAGCCAGGGGGAATCAGTTTATCTAGCGGTGCGGCCTTTCCGGGACAGGGGCGGCGAGTGCATGACTCAACGTGCAGGAGGGGGGCGCTGAGTGCGTAGTACCAGGGGCATCATGGGGAGGCGGCTCGTCAACGCCCTCATCACTCTGTTTATCATACTGGTTCTCAACTTCCTGATGTTCCGGGTAATGCCAGGAAACCCGATTAGGATGCTCGTGCCTCAGGACCCGAGCATCAGCCCTGAGTACATCCACCAGCAGATCGCGAAGTTTGGGCTTGACAAGCCACTCTACGTCCAGTTCTTCAGGTATGTCTGGGACACCTTCACTCTCCAGTTCGGGGACTCGTTCCACTACAAGATGCCAGTCATGAAGGTCATAGGCGACGAACTAGTGTGGACGCTAATCCTCGTGGGCATCTCGTCCATCCTAATGATCGTCGTCGGCATGGCCATCGGCATCGTCGCGGCGTGGAAGCACGGGGGCGCCTTTGACACGGGTTCGCTCGCGTTCTCCCTGTTCTTCTACGCCATGCCAACATTCTGGTTCAGCATGATGCTGGTGGTCATCTTCTGCCTCCAGCTTGGATGGTTCCCTGCGAGCGGCCAGCTTTCCATAGGCGAGAAAATCTCTCCCTTCACTTTCGACAAGCTCATGGACCTCCTTGATCACCTCGTTCTGCCGGCCGCAAGCTTGACAATCGGCTCAATCGCAGCATTCTCTGTGATTATGCGCGGCTCTCTCATCGATGTCATGACGGAGGAGTACATCACCACTGCGAGGGCGAAGGGGCTCAGAGAGGGGCAGGTGCTGAAGGACCACGCTGTCCCGAACGCCATGCTCCCGATGGTGACTCTCATAGCCATGGACCTGGCCTTCGTGGTTGGTGGGGCTTTCCAGACCGAGATTGTGTTCAACTATAAGGGCATAGGCTGGGCGACGGTACAGGCAACTTATCAAAAGGATTACCCTTTTCTTCAGGCGGCGTTCCTCATTATCGCAATCGCAGTGATATTCGCCAACCTAACGGCGGATCTCCTTCTCATATATCTCGACCCGCGCGTGAAGATGGGGTGACAAATGGAACATGCCTGGCAGTTCTGATTCGACACCCCCACAGCCAGCAGAGCGCGATAAGATCAGCACTAGGATGATGAGGGTTCTCCCTGTTCCCGAGCCCACCCGCGAGAAGCTCATGCTGGCCGACAAGAAGGTCAGGGAGATTTGGAAGATATTCCGAGGTAACTGGCTGGGCATGACGGGAATCACGATGCTCGTCTTCTTCATCCTCATGGCAGTCTTTGCCGCCCAGATCATGCAGATTATCGCGGCACTCGCAGGCTGGCATTTTGCGTACACACCCTTTCTCAATCCTGGTGACGGAGTGATGTTGTCGCCCTCTTCGCAACACTGGATGGGGACGGATCAGAGAGGCTGGGACATATTTGCGAGGACAATCTATGGATCGCGCATCTCACTCGAGATCGGCTTCTTCGCAACCCTGGTTTCGATGGTGTTTGGAACCGTAATCGGGCTCATGAGCGGCTACTGGGGCGGGTGGAGAGATGAGGTGTTGATGAGGATTACGGACGTGTTCCTGGTGCTGCCTTGGCTCGTCTTCATGATCATACTCGCAACCTTACTTCCTGGCGGGCCAAGCATCATGAAGGTGATATTCGTCATCGGGATAACAGGGTGGTCGAGCACGGCCCGAATCGTGCGGGCCCAAGTGCTCTCGATCAAGGAAAGGGCGTTCATCGAGCGGGCGAAGGCTATCGGTGGCGAGGACTGGCATATCGTCTGGAGGCACATATTTCCCAATGTCTTCCCACTCGTGTTCGCTGACTCGATCTTGACAGTTGCCCTTTCTATCCTATCTGAGAGCACGTTGAGCTTCATCGCCCTGGGCCCACCGCCGAACAAGGTCGTGACCTGGGGGATCATCCTCTACGACGCATATTCGAGGAACGCGATAACCAACGGGCTGTACCTGTGGATTGTGATACCCGGCCTGTGCATCGTGTTCGTCGTCCTCGCATTCACCTTCGTAGGGTACGCCCTCGACGAAATCTTCAACCCGAAGCTGAGGAAGAGATAGAGCTGGCGCGACAAGAGTCGTATTCTAGGCCAACCCGTGTAGAAGACTAGTTCGATTGATAACGTTGCAGTTGGCGTCATTCCCAGTGTCTTTGGAAGAAAACAACAAGCTGGATCTGAACCCCCATGCTCTTGCTCACAAATGCGGAGATATCCACGAAGACCTACATGTGATGAGATTGCCACTTGCCCAGGGAGAGAATCTGCTTGCTTTCCCATGGGCCTTTCTCAAATCCCCCGTTGATCGGTTGGCAAGAGCACACTGCAGGCTATGCATACGTGCGGGCCCGGTGGGATTTGAACCCACGTCGTCGGCTTCGAAGGCCAAAAGGATATCCGAACTACCCCACGGGCCCGGAGTAGTGATTGGGCTGGCCTATAATATCCTTTGGCGAGGGCGTCAACGTTCGCGCGCCGGCCATATCAATCTTGGGAGCTGTCTCCGCTCCGAATAGGCATAGGTCGAATCAGCTCTTCCCGAGTCTCCTCTTGATGTAGGGCACGAGGCCGCCCGCGTCAACGATTTTCTTGGCATGGGCCGGGATCTTCTCAACGGCCGCCACCTTTGCTCCGTCCCGGGACACCAATGTGCAAGAGTCCAAATCAAGGATGGCGGAATCGCCGTCCTGGAACACCATGCCAGCAGTACTAGACACAATGACTGGAAGACCCAGGTTGATCGCGTTTCTGTAGAAGATACGGGCGAACGACTTGGCGACAACAGCCTCGACACCGGCATGCTTGAGCGCGATAACCGCCTGTTCCCTGCTGGATCCACACCCGAAGTTCTTTCCGGCAACGATGATGTCACCTTTTGAGATCTCCTTTGCGAAGTCCTTGTTAACGCCCTCCATCGCATGCGCGGCGAGATGAGCTGGATCGTAGCTATCCAGATGCCTCCCCGGTATTATGAGGTCCGTATTGACATCGTCTCCGAACAGCCAGATTCGAGCCTTGCCGCTCAAGCTAGGTACCTCCTTGGATCGGCTATCTGGCCCTCCACGGCGCTCGCTGCAACAGTCGCCGGGCTTGCCAAGTATATGTCTGCGTCTTCGGAACCCATCCGCCCCTTGAAGTTCCTGTTGCTGGAAGAGATGCACACCTCTCCAGGGCCCAAGACCCCCGCGTGAGAGCCGAGGCAGGGCCCGCAGCCCGGCGGAAGCAGCGTCCCACCGGCTGCAACTATTGTCTGGACCACACCCATGTCGATGCCATCCACCAACACCTTCCTGGAAGCGGGAGTCACGATGAGTCTGCACTCTGCCGACACCTTCCTGCCCTTGAGCACTTGGGCGGCGGCGATCAGGTCCTCCAGGCGCCCGTTCGTGCAGGTGCCTATGAACGCCTGGTCTATTCGAACATCCTTGAACTTGTCTACGCTCTTGGAATCCTCCACCCTGTGAGGGCCGGCCACTACTGGAGACAGCCTCGTGACATCGACCTCGATCCTCCGCTCGCAATCAACGTCGGGGTCGGATCTCACGACCGCTGTGACGGGAGGAACGCATCCTCTGAACCATTCTTTGGTCACCGAATCCGGAACGACAATCGCGGCCTTCGCGCCCATCTCCATGCTCATGTTACAGAGCACCATCCTGCCCGCCATCGGCAGATCCTGCACGAGAGAGCCGTCAAACTCGATGCACCTGTAGTCTGCACCGCTCGGTCCGACAATGGCGACTAGCCGAAGGGCCACATCTTTTGCGTAGACCCCTTTCGGGAGGTGCCCGGACAGCTCGACCTTGATGGTCTCTGGCACCTTCAGCCACAAGCTGCCAGTCGCCCACACGCCAGCCATTTCGGTCGCGCCGATGCCAGTAGCAAAAGCCCCCACGGCTCCTGCGGTGGTCGTGTGGGAATCGGTGCCGAGCACCAGCTGCCCTGGCCTGATCAGCCGCTCCTCGATTAGCAGTTGATGGCATATCCCTTCGCCCGCGTCGAAGAACCTCTTAATGAGGTAATCCTTGACGAGCTGTCTGATTTGCGCATGGACGGAAGCTGTCTGAACCGTATTCGCCGGTGTTCGGTGGTCGAGGACGACAACGATCCTACTCGGATCCCATGGACGGTCGAGCCCGAACTCAGAGAAGGACTTGTTCACGAGGTATGTGTTCTCGTGCGACATCACCAGATCCGGTGAGGCCTCGACGACATCTCCTGCTTCGGCCTTCGGATTTCCTGAGGCTCTTCCAAGAACCTTCTCTGCAAACGTCCTGCTCGCCACGATGACACCAACCAGATGTGGATATTTCAAAATGACGAGCACAGAAGCCAGGCGGAGGGTACAGCATTATTGGTCAACACCCGAAAGGAGCGTAACTTCGCGATAGCTGGAAAAGGTATTTCCACTAAGTACCCAATCACTTCGCCACCATGGATAGAGTCCTCGACGCCGCTCAGGGCTCGAAGATACTGCTCCTCGGAAACGAGGCGATCGCCAGGGGAGCCCTTGAAGCGGGCATCGCAGTAGCCACCACGTACCCGGGCACGCCCGCGTCCGAGATAGGAGACGCGCTCGCGCGCGTTGCCAAGGATGCGGGCATCTACTTCGAATACTCGTCCAACGAGATGGTCGCGACGGAGTTTGCAATCGGGGCTGCCGCATCAGGCGTGAGAGCGCTCGTGAGCATGAAGCATGTAGGGCTGAACGTGGCTGCAGATGCGCTCTTGACTTTTGCATACACGGGCACGCGCGGCGGCTTCGTCCTGGTGACGGCTGACGACCCTTCGTGTCATTCGAGCCAGAACGAACAGGACAACAGGTACTACGCCCTGCTCGGAGGTATCCCTCTGCTTGAGCCCTCCTCGCCACAGGAATGCTATGAGATGACAAAGGAAGCGTTCACGCTCTCAGAGAAGCTGGAGCTTCCAGTCATCGTGAGAACCACGACCAGAATATCGCACGTCCGCGGGCCCGTCGTGGTCGGGAAGATCGTCCAAGGAGCTGGAAGGAAGGAATTTGTGAAGGATCCGAAGCGATTCGTGACCGTTCCAGCCATTGCGAAGGCAAGGCACCTGGTCCTGCTGGACAGGCTCAGAGATGCGGGAAGGCTTGCAGAGGAATCCCCGCTGAACAGAGTGTACAAGATTGGGACTGGCGGTAAGCTCGGGATAATCACATCATCGGCCGCTTTCAACTATGTCATGGATGCGGGCAAGATGCTGGGGATGTCAGCCGATGTCCTCAAGCTCGGCTTCTCGCACCCTCTTCCGACGAGCCTCGTGATAGATTTCGTCCGGAAGCACGATTCTGTGGCGGTCGTCGAGGAACTGGAGCCGATCCTGGAGACCTCGGTCAGAGCTGTCGCGCAGCACGAACGCCTGAGGACAAGGATCATCGGCAAGGCCGATGGCGTACTCCCTCGGGCTTACGAATTCGATCAGGCAATCGTGGCGTCGGGACTGGTGAAGGCCTTCGGCCTCAAAGGGAAGGCAGCTCTCGAAGCTTTCGAGACAGGCGGCGACCTACCCGTCAGACCGCCCGTGCTCTGCGCTGGCTGCCCACACAGCGCTACATACTTCGCAGTGAACAAGGCAACCAACCGCAATGCGATCTTCGCATCCGACATCGGCTGCTACACGTTGGGCGTCTCGCCACCGTACAACGCCGCAGACCTCCTCGTTTGCATGGGCTCAAGCGTTGGAACCGCTGGAGGCCTTGCGAAAGTCAACAACCAGCCTGTGATCGCATTCATCGGAGACTCAACTTTCTTCCACGCTGGAATTCCGGGTCTGATTAACGCCGTGCATCATGGCCACAAGTTCCTGCTGATGATCCTCGACAACCGCACGACGGCGATGACCGGACACCAGCCTCATCCTGGCAGTGATAAAGGGCCTTCATGTTGCGACATCACATCGGTCTCGATCGAAGAAGTCGTCAAGGGCTGCGGAGTCAAGTGGCTCAAGGTTGTCGATCCGTACGAGATCGAGACGATGACCAATACACTCAAGGAAGCGTTGACCGAGACCGGCGTCTCGGTCATCATTGCGAGAAGGGATTGCGCGCTCATCGCAAAGCGAGACCAGGAAGGCGCGATCAAGACCAAACAGTTCATCGACCAGGAAACGTGCAAGAAGTGTAGAACCTGCGTTGACAAGTTCCAGTGCCCGGCCATTTCGAGCATCGACAAAGTCCAGAGGATTGACGAAACGTTGTGCGCCGGATGTGCGGTGTGCGCCCAAATCTGCCCGCACAAGGCCATCAAGGAGGCGAAGTGATGGTCGACATATACCTTGTAGGCGTTGGCGGACAAGGCATCATCACCGCTTCGAAGATCATAGGAGACGCGGCGATACTTGCAGGTGAGAACGTCCTCCTCAGCGAGACACACGGCATGGCCCAGAGGGGGGGTTCGGTGGTGTGCACTGCGCGCATAGGGGACATGCGAAGCCCACTGATCCCCGACGGCCGAGCTGATATGATTCTGTCATTCGAGCTTCTCGAGGTCCTTCGAGCCCTCTGCAAGGCGAGCAGGAATGCGACTGTCGTCACATCGACGGAGAGAATCGTTCCATTGAGCGTCTCGACACAGAAGCTGAAGTACCCCACGATCGACGAAGTCAGGACGATCGTCGAGAAGAGCGCCAAGAGATTCTTGTCCATCGACGCGAGAAAGATTGCTGAGGAGGCTGGTGTGCCGATGTCATCGAACGTTGCGATGGTCGGAGCGTTGGCCGGCACCGGTATCACTGGGCTCGACAGAAGACACTTCGAGAAGGCGATCGAGATGAACATTCCGCGCTGGGTGCCCGAGAATCTGAAGGCATTCGCCAGCGGCTTCGAGACGGTTTCCAGGCAGATCGGCCTCTGAGAATGTTTTAAGACGGCGAAGGGTATTGGCTTCGACGGGCCCATGGTCTAGCGGTTATGACAACGCCCTTACACGGCGTAGGTCACCGGTTCAAATCCGGTTGGGCCCACTCCTCGTTCCGGCCAGACAATTATCTCCGGATTCCAATTCAAACGGTTTCGCCGCTGATAGCTGGCTCGTGTCGGAAGGCCTTGTTGTATGCCTCATTGACACGGGCGAATGCAAGGTCAGCCCTTGCGCGGCAGTAGTACCGCTCCGTCGTCACTACTGATTCGTGCCTCATGCTCCGAGATACCTGATCTATGAGCACTCCGTTGTCGAGTGCGATCTGTCCTCCTGAAGGTCTGAAGTCCTTCCACTTGAAGGGGATTCTCGCCCTCGCAGCAGCTGCCTTCCTCAGCCTGCCAAAAGCCTGCTGAGTGTAGAACCCCGCGCCTCTCGCGGTCACTGCCGGAATGAGGGCACTTGCTTCATCAATCCTCTTCGACCTCAGCATCTTCTCCCGCTCGACGAGGTACTCAAGGACATAGGGCCTCAGGACATCGGGTATGGGCATCGTCGCTTCCCTGCCGTAGAGCCCTTTGCCCTTCGGGTTGGCGATGTGGAAGGTCCACTTCCTTGTGTCCACGTCGCGGATGGAAGCCTTCACCAGCTCTCCCGGCCTCAATCTCAAGAAGGTCATCATGGCTATCGAGAAGCGGCAGACCGCTCCTTTCCAGCATCCGATGTCCTTCGCGGCTTCGAGGAGAACCTCGACTTCGCTCGCATCAAGCGATGTCGGCTCCTTCCTGTCTGTCCTCAGCACTATCTTCCCCTTCGCCAGCATCTCGTCCACCACAGGGTTCCTGCACTCCCTGGTCACGAACTTCAGCATCGTGAGATATTTCCTCAGCGTCTCATTCGATATGCCCCTGCTTCTGAGCGCGAGAAATATCTCGACGACGTCGCTTTCCGTGAGCTTGTGAGGGTTCGAGTTGCTTATGGTCTCGGCTGCGTGAAGCTCTTGGATGATTTTGGCAAGCAGATGCAGCTTCCTCTCCCGCTCCGCTATTGTCGAGTCCATCAGCCTCGCACGAGCCCCCTTCAGATACCTCCTGTAGGCACACACGAAAGGATACCGACCCATGTGGGTCAGCCCCTCCCGCTCGTCCTGTTCGACGGAGTCGGTCTCCTGCCTGCGCGAAGTCCTGCGAACTTCGCATGGTGCAAGAGATCGCCTCGGAAGGACCGAATGGCGCTCCTCCCTCAAGGCACTTGCCTTGCAGGAAGGACATCCTGGATGCTTATAAGCAGCTTCTAAGCGCGCTTTCCTCCCCGACGAGATACTTGAGTCGTTCGAACGCGGAGCGTGCTTACAAGCGGCCATTCCTCGACTCCTCCCGTGTCGACGAGCTGACGTATTGCGTGAGAATGAAACCGATCACTTTCGACCTGGAATCGAGATACAGGGATGGCTTCATCGCGTCGAGCGAGTCCTTTACCCAATCGGGCACGACGCCGCTCACGATTGATGTCCCTTTCCTTACACGTCCGCCCATTGCTCTCAATTGGATAAGTCGTTACACTAGTATGCGACCTCCGAGAAACATAACCTTGTTCTTCGGCAATGGAACACTGGCCAGGATTCGATATGTCTATAACCTGAGTCTCGCATTGCGAAATGACAAAGGACACATAAGGAACGGGTGATTCTCTGGGAAGGGGCATCCAAGAAAACGAGCTCAGTAGGCCGCTTAGAACAGCCTACAGAATGATTCGGAGACGAGCAGAACAACATGATGCAGATGTTTCTGTGAAGTTGCTGACAAGAAGAGATGTCGCCCGTGAGTTTCCGAGGATTGTCGAGAACAGGAAAGAATCCGGAAGAAGGAAATGGATAGGGATAGAGTATCCAGTTGCGAGCAAGCTAGTGAAGGCTTTGGTAGATTTCAGACTCGTGATCGAAATCAAAAGGAAAGAAGGTTCCCGCGAGGGGCGCAGGCTTGACGGCCCCATGCCGGAAAAGCAGGAAAAGAAAGTAATTGTAGCAAGAAGAAAACGGACGACCTAAGTGGTAGGCTATTCTGACCCGCCCAAGGTAGGAAGAACTGACGATATCATCGGTTCCTGTGACAACAACTGCCTGAGATTCGCAAGACCAGAGATACCCAGTATCTGCGAGAACGCATCGTCAATACGAATCCTGACATGGTCGCCTACCATGCTACATTCCCTTGTTATTCTCTTGTCGTTTCTCTTGTTATTTCTCTTGTTGTTTTCTTGTCATGCAAGAACCGCCTGGCTCACCTGTGTATGCAGAGCGCCTTGCACGGTGACCTATCTCTATCTGTAAGGATAACCTGAAGTGCACAGCCAGTAGGTCGGGTTCGTACCGTCAATCAGCAGGGATTGAGCTCGGGTCTAACCCCTTTCATTCTCTTTTTGAAGACACCAGCCGATCTAGGGCGTTCCGAACGTCGCCCTCATGGGCTCATCAAAATCCTCAACGGATTTTCTGTTGGGTTCAATTTTGGCAATCTTCCCGAGATCCTTCAATGCCTCATCCGATAGCTGCACGATTGTCTGCAGGCATTTCACGTATGCCTTGACATAATGGATAGAAGCTTGACCGTTGATTTGAAGTGAGCTTACCTCGAAATCACTCAAAGTCCTTCCGGATGTTGATGCGACGAACGACGTTAAATCAGAGACAGTCCTGTTGTTCTCGATCTTGAAGTTCTTGGCACTTTCAATCCAGACATATAGGTCGGAGATGCAGCTTATTGTGTCAGCGTCCAGCAAACCAATGTCACTCAAGAACGTGTGGTAGAGTTCGGTTGGGAAATCCGGGTCAGCTATCGCCATGCCATGAATTGAAGCCACATTCTGAGCTAACCCCGGTTGCTCTGTCGACTTCTCCGGATTGTTCAAGGTGTCTTCATGAATTGAAATCCTTCGAATCGCCTGAGAGTGAATATGTCTGATCTCAGCCGACAACACCCTTGCTAGCTTCTTTCTCCGGTACAGATTCCTGAAGTACTCGACAACCGGGACACCTAATAGCCCTAGCGCGAAACCCAGAATAACCATTATGGAGTTGACAACAACATCATCGAGATTCAATCGGCACCAAGATTGTATTGGCTATGGGCATTAAGATATCTTCCCCTCGAGAATGAATTTGCTTCACGGACATGAAGATAGTTCGTCAGCAAGGCAAAAGCGGGCGTGAAGGGATTCGAACTCGCTCAGCTGGCTATTTTCTAATCTGTGTTATTGGGTTTTCAGGGTAGAACGCCCCAAACCCTTTGTTTTTCTTTCCCACTCTGCACGGCAACGCGTTCCTGTTCGATTGTGGGGCGTTCCTACGGGGCATTGCCGTCAGGGGGCACGGAGATACCTGATTGCGCCTGCTCTTGCCGACGTCGTGGGGGACGTGCGCTGACAATGGGCAGGAAACGGGCATGTCGGCAGCCGACATGATCCTGGTCCCGAGCACCCCCGAGGAGGTGGTAGGTCGAAACTCGGAATCAATCAGCAGCGATTGAGGCCGGAGCTAAACCTCTTGATTCTTCTATTTGGTTATCCTCAATAACAGAAGTCCTGCCAATCCAACGATTATCGCTATGATACCAGGGACACCTAGCGGGTCATAGAAGATCATGCCCTTTCCTGCTACCATCACGGTCGTCGAGGCTAGCAGCACGGCAATAGCTCCGGCTATGGTGAGCACAAGAAAGGGCACCATCAAGAATAGCATCTTCGCTTTTCGGTAATCCACACAGGTTCCTCGGTCAGAATAGAATCGCTTTTTCTTCCCTATGGATGTTGTGATGAAGTGGTCCTACCGGGATATTGGCCTGGAATCTGCCGGTGATTAAAGGTGGATGCTATAACTGCCGATACGAAATGGGCGGGCTCTGGACTCTATTTTCTTGCCGGTGGAAAATGGCGTCGCCTTTCCTCGCCTATGGGCTTTTCCGAGGTGACGAACATAAGTCTTGTTCTAGCGTGGAGGTAGAAAAAATAAATGGGGAAGTATGGTGCTTTGGTGTTGGAGGCATGGCATGTTCTCTCAAAGAACATCCTTCGAGAGGAGAAGATATCGGATTGGGCTTGCACTGACGATTATTGGAATGGTGGTCGTGGGATTCGGGGTGTGGGAGTACAGGACCTGGGTTCAAACTTATGATGACGTTCAATCAGACCTGAATTCGGACACTTACCCGGCCGGAATTGTGTGGCTGAGGAACTACGGCGAGATGGCGATGGCGGCGTTTGTCATTGGCATCCCAATCCTCATGATAGGAATCAACCAACTTTGGACCGTCACTCGATACAATACACTTGCCGAAGGTACCATGATACAACAACTCCTGTGTCTGAGTCAGACAACACGGGCAGCTGATCAGTCGCACGAGGCTTCTCCGAAGAACTACTGAGGAATCAAGTCTCCCGAAGCATTCGTCTGTCGCAAGACCGACTCACGAGGCAGTCTACATCCTTCCTCGGTGCACAGGCTGAACATGAAGTCCACTTTCGTGGGCTTATGTTGGCCAGATGAAGGACACAAGTCTTCTTCTGTTTCAATCCTAATCTAATTCTTGAGGTCAGACTCCTCAGCACGCAGCGGACTCCTGCAGAGAACGGATATCCATATCGATTCCCTCGGCCAGATCGTTGACCAGTCTCATCCATTCTTCGACCATCTCGCGTGTCAAAACAACCGTTTCACCCTTCTTGCCCTTGTAGCCAGTCTTAGACACGAATTCCTCATCGACAATGCCAGACTGATGAACAATGAGGTTACGATAGTCAATCATGAGCTTCAGCCCCAGTCTTTGTGGGCTATTGTACGGCAGGAGATCCTTCCCCAGAAGTCTCTTGAATTGATTGGAGAGGGACTCGACGTCAGAGAACTTATACAAAGACGCTGCCACGGAACCCAATGCTTTCCTTCCCTCATATCCTTCAGCTGCCAGGTGCTCATAACCGAACTTCTCACTCAGCTCTGGGTGGAACCTCTTTTCCACAAACTCATTCAATTCAACCGCGGATGACACAGCATCACTGCAATATACCTCCAGCGCAGTGACAGCTGAGACAACGGCTTGTTCGACTAGAACTTTCTTCCTAAGCAGGTCGACATCCTCAAGGAGGAGTTTCACCTCATCCAAGAATGGCTCCAGCAATCGAGCGACTTCTTTGGCTTTCTCTTCCATCTCCTCTTTAGGAATTGACTCTACTCTCTTCTGAATCGCATCTTCTATTGGCGGCTCCATTGATTTCGTTATTTCCTCAAAGGACACGCCAAGAATCTGCTTATAGATTACATTGTTCAGAAAGTCCACGAATCTCTTGATTGTCCGCTCTCCTCCTGTCTCCAACAGATCATCAATTGTGAACTGAAGGCGGATTAAGCTCTTGGATTTCCTGAGGTTCTGATGAAAACTGTCTATCGGCTGCTTGGACAAGCTTGCCAAATTCCTACCCCCATACACAGCTCGGCAAGGAAGAGAGAGTCTGTAGCACTTAATTCTGATTGTGTCCTGATTCTACAGTCATTTTCTTTCTCAGCCTATTTATGTCCCTCGCCTACCTACCTCCCCTTCGGCTTTTTCGAGATTCCTGGTGGTCTCCGTGGGGTTGACCACAATCTCAGGCCAGCAAGGCGCGATCAATCATCAGCTAGCGGGAGACCGAGATGGAGGAGCCCCCTCTCCTTCTGACCCGTAACTTATCGGAGCCCTGTCTACAGGACAGACTTTATGAGGGAACAGATGTCGGGATAGGCGTCAATAAACTCCTCAGGCAGAACTGGGTCGTCCCGGTTGCTTCTGTGGACATTTCTCCATCTGGCAACCAAATCGCTCTTGTCGACGATGCCGAGCATGCCATTCATTGACTTCAAAGGATTCCAAACATGAATATCGCCAGCTAGTCTTGGGTATACTCCGACAACGATTGCGAGCTCGGCACTTCTCACGCTATCCTCATACTCCTTTCTCAAGTCTAGCAGCTTGTCTGGACATATCAGATCGGTCTTCTCGATGTTGAATAGACTCATTGCAGGTGGAACGGGGCGACTATCCAACTCTGCTTCAACGAACTTTGGGTCTATTGCGACAAGTGGTCCACTTATTGTTCCAGAGCCAAGAATAAACCTTCCCATTCCAGCGACTCCAGGAAGAATGAAATTGCACGAACCGTGTAGTTTGAGCAGCCGAGCTCCAGGCGAATCGCCCCAATAGACTACGACCATTCCAGCTTTGGAGGCAGCAAATTCAACAAGGCAGTCATAGTTGAGTGTCGCCAGGATTATCTTGCCTGCCAGTATACTGTCTTTGAATGTGGTCAGGATCTTGAAGTATTGGTTATTATTGTATCGAACGATGCTGAAGTGACTGAAAAATCTGCCCATATCCTTTAGCAGTTCAGCCAGGTTGGTGATTTCTCCCTTGACCTGACATTCATATAGCCTGCCCATCCCCCTTTCGAAGTCTATTCCTCGATCAGGGTCCTCAAACGACATCCGTAACTTTGACGGAAGTTGACCCCAAGTCCCGGGGTATGCACTGGATAGCGATCTAAGGAGATCCTTGCTAAGAGGCGGCCTATTCCAGAGACCTCCAGACCCGAAGCTCGCTCCTGCGCCAAAGAGCAACACGACTGAAGGTTTCACAGGACCACCATTACCATCACTCAAGATTCAAACTTTAATGCCTTTTCTTAGCGGGAATTAGCCTGTAACTTCGCACTTACCCTTTTGTTCCGCGCCATAATATCCTTGTTGTGCAGCCCGCAATCGCCTTTCCTCCCCTATTGGCTTTTCCAAGAATCATTGTCGACCCTCTTGGAATGTCACCTTAGCACAGCCAGACATACCCTTTCCCATTTCAATCAAGATGGAAATCGGTGCTCCTCCCGCTTCCACAAATCGCTTTTCGCCCCGGCCCCTCTGGTCCCATAGGACATCGGCGCCAACACGGGATTCCGTAGAAGGGGCTATATGGATGAAAAATCTTTAAGCATCCAAAGGTGTTTCGAATTCAATCGACAGAGGGTGTTCCGCCAGCTGTCACAAACAAGCAGATACTTGACAAGATTGAAGAATTGCACGCTGACCTGACTGATATACGGACTGGAGCAAAAGAGCATTACAAGTCTGACAGCATTAGACAGTATCTCGTAATGCTCTTCACATCGGGACTGGCAGCAATGGGGGTGTCGGCGCTTTCTGAGAAGGACCTTGTCAGTAATCCAGGGCTGTTTCTCATTGGTTTCATCGCACTGGCAACTGGTTCCATAGGTTTCTTCATTTGGGGGCTCTATGGAATTTGGAAGAGCAAGAGGTACTTTGTCTTTGCAATAACGATTATCCTCAGCTTGGCGCTCCTCGTCTATACGCTCCTCTCTTCGCTATAGACCGCGCACCAGATTCTGATTGGACCGTTTGCGCACAGCCCAGGATCATCAACCCCTGGAAAGAGATTAAATCTACTTACAGCAATCCGAAACGGGGAGGAGTGGTTGGTTGGAGGAAGCAAGACGCCCCGTCAACGACGAAGGAACAGAGACCAATCAGTTTAACATGGATCGTGATGCGGTCAAAGGGTTTCTCGTCTGGCAACTGAAATCGATGATTGTACTGGTGACTTTTGGAGTCTTCTTGATCGCGTTCCCAATCCTTGCAAGTAAGCCGATTAGCTTGGGGGACGCACTGATTCTCTTCATTGTGCTTTTCCTTTGGCTCAGGATTCTAATCCTTTTCATGGATAGGATTGATCTCCTACGCGCAATGAGAAGTGTTAGGAAATCTCTGAAGCCACAGGGAGATATGCCCCCGTCAATGGAGCTTCTGTTTGGCTTGGATAGTCTTCGGGATTCTCTGCTGAAATATGTTTCGTCCGCACAGGGACACATGGCGGTGTCTGATGTCTATATACCTCGGTTGAAACAACAGATTAATCTCACCTTCATCTGCATCTCAGAAATGATCCACAGACTTGCATGGAAATCTAGCAAGATATTCAGTGGAGGCGGCCCATCTTCCGAGCATCCCGAGATTGGCTACGCCTTTCTTCAATTATGGACGAACGAATTGGCAAAACAGCTGCTTGGTTCTCGCCGAGCTTTGCGGCTTCTCGAGCACAGGGTGCTAGCGCTGAGTTACTTCCTCGAAGATACGATATCATACTTCGCTAAGGAATACTCCGACATTCACAAGCGATCCGTGAAGCTTTTCGAAGAGCTGATTTCGAGGCAGGAGGAGAGACTCATGCAGCGGAGACAACTTCGGGTAGAGATTATGCAGATATCTATTCCAGTAGTTATCAGCGCAGCACTGACCACTATTGTTTCGCTACTTACTGGTGCATGATGGTTCTGGACCAACGGAAGATATCTGTACTCAACATGCTGATTCACTAAGCATCTCTGGAGAGATGATATGAGGCTTCACTATGCGCTCAATTGGCGCGGGCCTATCTATCCAAATGCATTGTGGACATTCGGCATTGCAGATGAGACCATGGGCGTGTACATGTTCGTCGAAGGAGAGAGGCCAACAAAGAACAGACGACACTGGAGGTACGGCGATATTCTGTACATAGGCAAGGTGTATTATCAAGATCTCAATCGGCGTGTGCGTCAACATCTTTCGGGTTCCGTGGGTAAATGGATTGACAAGAACGCAGAGATGCCTGTGGTGCTAAAGTTTGCTGCGATCGAGTGCAGGACGACCTCCAGGATCAGCGAAACTCAAGTCGGTGAGATAGAGAACATTCTCATCAGTCTTGAACAGCCGCCCGCAAATATCGTGCACACCAAGACATACACAGGAAGAGATATTGCCATTGAGAACACTGGACACTACGAACCTTTATTCAAGCACTACGAGACCCAGGGCGACAGAATCATCAGAAGAAACTGAATGCCTTCCATGTAGGCTCGCTTCACTAATCCGTTGCTCCTGTGGCACACATAAGTGCCATTATACGACGCACACGCAGGCTGGCTCGTGCCGATACACAGCCCGGCACAACCCTACATATAAAATCGGTATATGCGATATTCAAATAGGCCGAAAACCGTAGAGTGCGCGCGGGCGGAGCTCGAGAAGCTCACACGACAAGCCAAGCTGAGGAAGCCGAGAGCGCGATCCTGAGCGTTGTTTTCTTGCCAGTCTTCGGCGTGAATCTTTGCAGAGGTAGGCGTGTCCTACCATGTCCGAGATCGTGTGCCAAACTGCATCTAATGCGTTCGCCGCAGGTGGCTCTCTGCTCATCCGGAGGATTCTGATCCACCAGCGAAGGCGGGTTGCCCAGCTTCTCATCTCTGCGCCACTGCCTCTACCATGTGTGGGCCTGAAGGGATTCGAACACGCTCTGCTGGCTAGATTCTAATCTGCGTAATTGGGTTTTCAGAGGAGAACGCCCCAAACCCTTTGTTTTATTTCCCACTCTGGGCGACAACTCGTTCCTGTTCGATTGTATGCGTTTCTAGGGCATAGTGCGGTCGGGGGCACGGAGACACCTGATCACGATTGCTCTGCGCGCACATTTAGACAGAGCGCTGACAACGGGTTAGGAACGGGCATGTCGGCTGCCGATATGATTCCGTCCCTGACCACGCTCGAGGGGATATACGCTCGAAACTAGTTGACTCGCGATTCTGGCCGTTGTCACATTTGGTCTAATGGGGCAGTAACGTGATTCTAAGGCTGGTGCGCTTTCAGTTCTCTCAGAATCCGATCATAGTTCCAATCTGGACAGATAAACGGTACCCGATCAAAGCGGGCGGAGAACTCCTCAACATCATCTGAACTGCAGAGTCCGACAAAGACATCCTTATGGTAGAAAAACAGGTCCCCAGGTTTCCGCCATTCCCTTTCCCAATAGAAATCCGATGGACGGCCGCTGCTGGACGGCCCGAAGATGTTAAAGAAAGGAAGGAGATTTGAGTACTCGCGTTTCTCGAATCCCGGGCTTCCGATGAGGTCCAGTACCGCCTTCTTGAGATCAATTCCCTTGTAGGTGTTCACGTAGAAGCAGGGATTGCCACCCATCTTGCGGACAAACTGCTGATCAAAAACCAGTCCGTACTCCGAGTACTTACGAGTGGGGTCTCCCTTGATTGGGTGAGCGAAGTGCTTGATTTGATCCAGTGGAGCTTCCGTGAAGGAAACCGCCTTCAGGAGACTCTGGTCGACTTCGCTCACCCGGGTGAATAGTCCCTGCGGATTCCCTTTCAGCTCACACAATCCCGCAGAGTCGGGAGTGAGGATCTCGATCAGATTCTTCTTCGCATCATTGCCTTCCCCTTTCGTCAGGTGAACTAGAAAGAAGGACAGGTCCGACCGTCTCCACCTGACTCTGTCGATGTCAGTGTCATGAGCCAATCTCTGGTTCCTCCACAGTGGGGGTTAATCGGCCTTCTGACTCTTTTGACCTTGCGTCAGGGCGGCTGAAAATGCTCGACACTCCTGTCCAGAGCTCCAGTAGCTGCAAGATCGGCTCACTTCCACTCCGAAACCATGTGCTTCTTATCAGTCCCATCCAACACCGCGAGAGGGCGCTATTTGTCTTCTATGTCAGGGTTTCTCCAATTCGTCGAAGTGGAAGCCCAGACTCTTCAGTAACTCCTTTCTAACGGGTTCAGGGTAGGTAGACAGGGCGCTCTTGACGTAATCCGTGTAGAATTGAAGAGCCGATCTCCTGAAGCACTCAGCATGTTGGAGAAGAGCCTCGTGCTTCGAATCCATTTCCTCCAATGAAATCGACACCGACCCGTGCCCCCGCCTAGCGTAGCGGATAATACCGTCAGTTGACAATTCGTATTCAGAGTGAGCGATAGCATTCCTGAGGTCATAGTCCCCCGCCTCGATGACGAAATCAAAGCCCCCCTCTGCAAGATAGTTGAACTTGTCACGCATCCTCATATTTTGTATCTGCCTGTAGCTGCTTATAGGGACTAATACCTTCGACCCACGCTTTCTTCGATAGAACTCCTTGCCACTCATAGCCAGCAGAAAGGCGATCAGATCGACTTCCGCTGTGAACACTCCCTCGAAGAGCATCAGGTAGCTCGGGAGATGCAGCTGGATGGTCTCCATGGGCACCCTGTCTGGCACCGCTGCAGCTAGCCGAGTCATGAGCTGATGGAACTCGAGAATGTTTTTCATCTTACGGCCCATTCCAGAAGTCAGCTCTTTTCCTATCAGATCGGTTAGCCCTTTGTCCACAGACATCTTGAGTAGCGGATGGAGTGGAGCGTTCATTCTTTCCAGGCTCTCCTTGGAAGGCTGCACCTGATACTTCGCCCAGTTTTCGTGAACGTATTCCTCTTTGTCCTTCTCTGAGAGACTCTGAAAGCGGGCGTATTCTGCCGGGTTCGTTGCCTTGAGGTTGACCTCCATGACTCGGATCTTCATTGATCTTATGTCGTCGACCTTGTTCGTCACACTGATCCCAATATATGCATCGTCGCACTCCCTCTTTGGTCTTTTTCTCGGGGAAGAGATCCTTTCAAAGCCTCTCTGCGCGACAACGCGTTCCTGCGTGGTTCTAGGGGCTTCGTCGATCTAGCCCACAGACGCCCTGATCGCGCCTGCTCTCGCCGACGTCGCTGGGACGTGCGCGGACGGCGGGCTCGAAACAGTTCCCATCAGCTATCCTGTGAGCCCGATCGAAAAGGTTGTGTAGGTGCGACTAGCCGCAAAGGCGGAGTCTCACAACTGGCGCCGAAAGGCCTAACATTCGCCAAAGCAATCAGTGGATAAGGTCGCTATGACCATGATTCCATTACAGATTCTCGAAAGACCTATATAGCCTGGCTCGTCTAGATGAATGTAGAATCGTCGTGGTCACGGAGCAGAGGAGATGGAGCGCAAGGGCGCTAGCAAGAAGTCATTGATTGCATCGATCATCGTGATTGTCATTGTGATGCTTTTGATTGTGTCCATTCTTCCCACGGTCCTTAGGAATCATGCGTCCGATAAGAGCGACGAATTCGGCGCATACTGGTGGAAGTACGACTTGTCGGCAGATGTGGCGATCGTGAGAGACTACACGAGATTCCATCAAGGTGACGCGATTTCGCAGGAGCTAGCATCGAAGGGAATCACGGTCATTGAAGTGTACGAGAGCTGGGTGCTTGCAGCGATGAATGCTTCGCAGCATAAATCCCTCGTACAACAGGGTTATGACGTTGAGACTCTGGAGGACAGGACGCTCATCGGGAGAGGAGACTACGTCTTCGATTCGAGGAAAGGCGAACCGTCGATTCCGTGGGAACTTCGGGTGAACCTGGTTCGGCATCCAGAATACGACAAATTCATACTACAATTTGTCGGTCCGATCAAGGAAGAGTGGAAGGACACGGTGGCGTCCTACGGCGTCGTACTGGGTGATTACCTTCCACACTTTGGTTTCATAGTCACAATGAATCAATCTTTTGAGCGACAGCTGAAGCAGCTATATTTCGTGCAGTGGATCGGGATCTACGAACCCGCGTACAAAGTTCAACGTAGTGTGGTGAATTCTTGGAATGCGTGGATGGATGTGTCCATTGAAATGTTCTCAAACAGCACACTCGATGTTCAGAGGGTCACCAATATGATCACTGCGGCTGGAGGAAGCGTCAGAGAGTCATCAGCATCTTCAGGAACTCAATTTATTTGGGGGTCGATACCTCACTTTCTAGTCGTGCCTCTTGTTCAGGATAATCAAGTCGCCTGGTTGGAGATTCATTACCCAGCTCAGCTGTTCTAAGAGTCGACAATGAGTTGACGACCACCCACGATAATGCCATCAAGGACTTGACCTTTCTTCTCCTTATGGGCTTTCCGAGGCGAGGCGCAACCCCCTTCCCTGTCTTCTGATTCTGCTGCAAGGTAGTATCGTTTCTAGCTGCTGGCGGACTATATGCAGCGGGCAGAAGGCTTTTCGAAGGTACTCTGCAGATGTATAAAGCGGCAGATTTGGACCTCAACAAGATCGGTCCAATCAGGACCAGAAGAGATTGGAGCACGGAGCTAGCTCTGCAACGAATAAAGGAGAGAAAACAAGCAGAATTGAGTCTCAACATAGGACAAGTCCTCCGCGACGACCCGAATCTTGTGAAGAAGGCCGAAGAATACTTTGGGAGCTGGAGTAATGCGATCAATGCTGCTGGCATCGAATATGCCAAGTATCACAAGAAGAGGCCCAACAGGTACTGGACAGAAGCTCGCATAATCTCAGAGATATCCAGACTCGAGAAGGAAGGATATGACCTTTCAAAACCTGAAGCCCTCAGGAACTTCCCGAGTTTGGTTTCGGCAGCAGATCAGAAGATGTCAGGTTGGTACAGAGCCATTGAGTTAGCAGGAATCGAACGAGTGAAATACGAGCGGCAGAAACCAAAAGGGTATTGGACTAAGCAGTCAATCGTCGGACAAATATCCGCACTTCGTGAGAAAGGGGAAGACCTGAGCGACTCTTCAGTGGCACAGAATCACTCAATCCTCTATTCAGCTGCGTATCGTCTGTTTGGTAGCTGGTACGACGCAATCGAAGCGGCTGGTATACCGAGGGAAAGAATCCGGAAAAGGAAAGCCGACAACTACTGGACGGATGAAGTAGTCAAGAATGCCATCATGGAAATGAAGAAGAAGGGAGAGGACCTCAGCAGTGCATCAATTAGAAAGAAGGACTCTAGACTCCATGGAGCCGTAATCCGCTCTTATGGCAGCTGGTACAAGGCTCTTGAAGCCTTGAATATTCCTTCGAAAGAGCACAGGAAATATAAGCCAGTCGGCTATTGGACCGCAGCTAGAATAATCGACACGATAAGGGACTTCCAAATGAGGGGAGAACCACTGAACGCCGGGTACATTTCAACTAACCACAAGGCGCTCTATTCAGAATCGCTGATTATCTTCACTTCATGGAATAAGGCTCTCGAGGCTGCGAGAGTAAATCGTGAAGACGTTGCCATTTTCAATAAATGGAGTAAGGAGAAGGTAATCCAGACAATCAAGAATCTGCACGATCAAGGAGAGGACTTATCGTTCAACCACATGAGGCAAACTCATGGACGCCTTGTGGGTATCGCGATTACAACCTACTTTGGCACATGGGAGAATGCCATCAAGGCAACAGGCCTTGACTATAACGAGATTCGTAGAAACTGGTTTCTAGAGACTTTCAAAGGAGCGCTCTTTGAGAAACATGTACTTAAGATGCTAGGAATGCTGAAATACAACATCGAGTATCACAAGCCATTTGTCTTCCACGAAGAAACATGTATCCCTGACTTCTATGACCTCGATTCAGGAATATGGATCGATGCAAAATTGAATTCTTGGGGAAGTGGCACAACCTTGGCCCTTAAGAAATACCTGAATCATACAGGTAAGCTAAAGGTAATATATCTGAACGGCAGAAACCGCAAATGGAAAGACGACTCTGTTGAGTTCATCCCTGTCAGACAATTCTATCCAGAGTTGGATAGAATTGGAGCGACCGAACTGGAGAACAGCTTTGAACTGCTCAGGCGAGGCATTCTCACAGAGAAGGAACAGTCCAATTTGGACAAGTTCATCGCCAATCTATCTAGCAAAGAAAACGATGAGATCAAGAAGATGTTGAAAAAGGCTCAATCCAATAGCAGCCGCCCTTAAGAATCACAAGTCCTATTCTCTTCCACGTATGGTCTTTTCCGAGGCTGGGAACAAAAGTCTTCTTCTGTTCCTTCTTCTCTATTGCGTGGGCGTGAAGGGATTCGAGCTCCCCTTGGTGGCCAGCAAAACCACGAAGCGGAGTCAATCAAATGAGGGACAAGGCGGTTGAGAACGTCTGGCGAGACTACGAGCGAATCGTGTTGATGCCGTTGGCCGGAGCGAAGATAGGGCTAGCGCTCATGTTCGAGGACCTTGTCAAGCAGGGGGTGGTCAAGAAGCACCGTGTTCGCACAGGTGAAGAAATCAAGCTTGATGAGGCTCCGATGCTGAAGAAAGTAGACTACTGCGTGATAGGACCTCTGCATGCTGAAGAGCCAGGCAGTTTTCGCATCAGACTGAATAACAGAGAAAATAGCAGAAGAACTACAGAGAAACGACAGAGGATGCGCAGAAACATGACAGAGGACAACAGAAGACACAACAGAGAATACGCAGAGGATGACAGAGGTCATGACAGAGGACAACAGAAGACACAACAGAGAATACGCAGAGGATCACAGAGGTCATGCAGAAGATATACAGAGAGATGTCTGAGCGCAACAGAGGGCGTAAAGAGAGAATGCTAAGGGCGCGCTGAGGATATACTGAAGAATGACAGAGATTTGTCTGAGGAACGCAGAGGATGTACAGAGAATGCGCAGAGGAAGCGCAGAAGGATCTCTGATACGCAACTGAGAAACACAGAAGGATGCCCGAGAGATGCTCGAGATTGCGCATGAGAAATGCCCGAAAGAGCACCGAAGATCGTGTCGAACTCGGAAAGATATTCCGGGACATCCTCGTCGGAAGCATATGAGCCTCAAGAGGAACTTCTACGGTGTACCCGTCGCTGACCGTGACGACGGCCTCCGCTGCCATTGTGTTTGGGTCAGCATCATTGATGATCATCCTCAGCGGTGTCCCTGAGGGGAGTTCGAATCCCTTCAGGCCCACCTAAACTTCTGGCAGGGCATTTTCTCTGAACTTGTCTGTCACTGGCTGTTTGTCGCCTGTTGGAATTCGATAAGACTGGTTAAGCGCAGATTCAAACGTCCCTCTTCTGGAACCACCTGTAGGCGAGCATAAGCGGTATTATGGTCCAAAGCAACTGCGCAAAGGCCAACGAATAAAGGTTAATCCACGGCACGTCGAACTCGAATCCTAGGATCTGTGTCTGGCCGAATGCCAGCATCGCAGCCACCTGGCTCCCATCTTGGGGGCTTAGGAACACCTCGAACCAGAGCCAGTTCGGAACAGAAGATGTGTCCCCTGAGATCAGGAAGTTCCAGCTTCCGCCCGTGGCCATGTATAGTCCCATCACTATCATCCCGATGATCATTCCCCAGAAGAATGTCACAACCCCTGCACCCAGAGAGGTCACGCGTCTCTTCAGCAGAGCGGAGAAGCTCATGGACAGACTCACGTAGAGCAGGCCAAGGAGCATGGTCAACAGTATAAAGACAACATATCCACCCCATTGGGCATGCCCTGTTGTTCCCGCGATAATTATGCCAGAGATTCCGAAACCGACAAGGATTGAGAAACATATCACCGACCCCAGTCCCAGGAACTTGCCGAGCAGGACCTCGGCACGTCTCACCGGACAGGCGAGGACGACCGAGAGCGCCCCGCTCTCCGCCTCTCCAGATATGGTCGCGTAGCCGAGCATTATCGCTATGATGGGAACGAGATTGCTAGAGATGCTCATGAGCACACCTACAGTCAGCTCCATCTCGCCAACCCTGCCCTTGCCAGCCATGAAAGATGAGGCGATCGTCAGTATCAGGAAGATTGCGATCAGCGCAACAATCCACCTATTCCTCACGTTGTCGGCAAACTCCTTCTTCGCAATGATGTAGACCGACCTGGGGTTTGGTGACATCTACGACTCTCCCTCCTCCGAGAGTAGCTTCACGAACGCCTCTTCCAGGGTGGGTTCAATTGTCCTGAAATCCTTGATGACCAGCCCTCTCTCCTGCATCGCGGTCATCACTCTCAACCGCACGCTGGCGTCACAAGTTATGATCATAGTGTCGCCCTTGGCGGCTACGTCCTCGACACCTTCGATTTCCCGGATCCATGATAGTGTCTTCTCGTTCAAACCAGAGCTCTGAATCCACAGGCGCGGCCTAATGTGGAGGCCGCCACTGATGTTCTCGATTGTGTCTTCAGCCACAAGCCTGCCCTTGTCTATTATCGCAACCCTGTGGCAGAGCACCTGGACCTCTGAGAGAATGTGCGACGAGAATATGATTGTGGCGCCCTGCTCGTTCAGAGTCCTGAGCTTGTCCCTTACAATCTTCACCCACCTGGCATCGAGTCCTCCCATGGGCTCGTCCAGCACGTATATGGAGGGGTTTCCGATCATCGCCTGCGCCACCCCCAGCAACTGCACCATCCCCTTAGAGAACGTACCCACCTTCCTATTGGCGGCGTCCTCCAAGCCCACATCCTTGAGGAGCGAGGGCACGACGGATTTGTCCACACCGCGCAACTCGCAGAAGAAGGTCAACGTTTGGATTGGTGTAAGATTGTCATAGAATGATATGCGCTCGGGCAGGAACCCTACATCCCTGCGCAACTCCACTCCGTCTCCATTCACCAGCTTTCCGTTTATGAACGCCTCTCCGGAGGTGGGATGGAATAGACCCATGATCATCTTGATTGTAGTGCTCTTGCCCGCGCCGTTTGGTCCCAGGAATCCATATATCTCACCCTTGCGGACCTTCATGCTGAGGGAGTCCACAGCCAGAACGTCCTTGAACCTCTTCGTGAGGTTCCTGGTCTCTATCACAATAGACGAATCGTGCATGTCAATCCATCCGGCTCATCGTTTTCGGCTCAGAAGGCAGGTTGGTTCTCTCTCATCTCGTGTCTGAGCGCGCTTCTCCCTTTTCAGAGACGTCATGGAGCTGCTACTACAAATGCCCACCAACGAGAGAAAGGTAATTGACATATAAGAGCCCAGTTACTTGCAACCCTCAGCCAGAAGCCCGATTGTTGCGTGTTCAAACTATAATTCGAATCTCAGGCTCGAGAAAGGCCACAGCGAAGGCAGATCAGAGTCGAACATTGAGCGCAATGAAGAATCGCTGGTCTCTCTCGGGTTCGAACCCCTTCGGGCCCGATCAACAATGTTACCACGAGACGCTGAAACCCGAAGCACCGTGGCGTTCGAGCAAGATTCCAGCTCATGAATGTTCAAACCATGATCACGTCACGATAGGGGACAGAATCTCGCAGTGTCTGAGTTCAGAGAATACCACGCGCCGCTGGGCTATGAACTGAAGGGCATCTACAATTCGACGGCGGTTCTTGGGCCGTACGATGTTGCTTGGATCTGGGATTTCAGTAGGTTTCGAGACATTGGCTCACTTTGTGAACTAGGCGATCCCGTCATCGAAAGGCTCTAGGATGAAGAGAACGACTTCTACATTCCTGAGACTCCAACACCGTCATTCTTGAAGAAATCAGAGATGCGAAATTGCAGGAGCGCGCGAAGCTGAAGAAACCAAGGAAGTAGGTAAGAGCAGATAGTCCGCCGAGTGTCTGAACAAATTCACCTCCATCAAAGTGAGGTGATGAGGAACGGGGGAGATCCCTCCAACTCATTTCACATCCCGTAACCACTGACTACGGTGAACCATGTATCTACTCAGGCGTCTGGCGTTCTTCCAGGCAGAGGATTGTTGCACCAAGCTTAACTTCTTCTCATTCCTTATTCGCGATGCCTCTCGGATTGCGGCCCGGCGCATGTCGATGATTGCAGGAACTTTCTTGTATTACATAAGTCGATTCTCCCCTTAGCCCAGAGGGTGGTTCGATGAGCATCAGGAGGTATCTTCCAAGGGGGTTTGCGTATACTGTATCATTTCTCATGCTGCTGATGGCCTTTCAAACAGTTGCCAGGCCAGCTGAAGCTGATTCGTCCGCGACTTCGGTGCTTGACTCTCCAGAAGAATCAGCCCCTGACGTCGGTCTGATGTCAAACTCGACTAATGCATCTGAAGAGGTGATCACAAACCAATCTCAGCCCGCGGCACCAGTGTTTTACAGTTATGTTGGAGACGGCGTCGAGAGCTTTGGCGGTCCGCCGGCACCGACCGTTTCCCTTGCCGACGACGTGTTCATGCCCCCACGCCTGTCGGTTGACAGTGGCGCATTGTCTTTCCGCACTACTTTCGGGACTTACATCGTCAACGCCTCGCATCCATATTCCCTCGCCCTGGCAGCTGCTGATGGCGTCCTTTTGGTTCGTGAATCATACTTCTTTATTCGTACGGACACAATCAGCTCGATTCCAACCAACGGAACCATCCTTGAAGCGCGAAACGACTCGCTGCTCGTAGCCTATGATGTCATTGCCAGCGGGGAAATCCCTCGGATGGTTGGCAGAATGCTGCTTAGCGTGGATTTCTCTGTTCCCTCTGGTCCGAAGATAGCTTCGACGGTTCTCAAGACGGACTCCTCAATACTCAACTGGAGAGTCGTGTGGCAGATAGCGCCACTGAAGGACGCAAGCATCGCTTGTTCTGGGATCGGTGGTACTTCCACATCAGTTGACTCGCTCATCGGCGTGACAGTTCCGACCTCGAACCTGACTGTGGGAATAGTGCCATCTCCATCGGCAATAGATCCTTGTGGAGCATCTCTTGTCGTTAACTGGAGTGATGCAAAGGAGGGAGCGCTTAGCATCGCCCGGAGTCCTCTCCTTTCAGGCGAGATTGCCTCCGTGGCTCAGGTGACTTTCAGCAATTGCAGATCGGAGATAGATCCCACCGTCGTCGCGACAACGACCAGCACGAGCCCGACCGAGGTCTCCTGTCAGAGAAAGGTCTTCCAGTACGATGGATACTATTGGGCCTTCTACTACAGAGGCGACTTCATTTGCTACAAAAGAAGCGTAGACGGGATCACCTGGTCGAGTGAGTTCGCTCTGACGGATGCCTCAAGCCTCTATGAAGGCGCAGGCTTTGATGTTGCACAGAGAGACGGAAAGGTGGCGGTCGCCTGGGTGTGGAACAATGCGGGCAGCTACTCGGTTTGCTTCATGCATGGCACAATCCTGGGAACCAAGATAATCTGGTCCTCTCGCGTGCAAGTAAGGAGCGTGTTGCTGACGCCTCAACCTGTTTCCGTCGCCATTGGCACCGACGGCACATTTTGGCTCGCGGCACTCACCATGTATGATAGTCTTGCGAATTTAAGGAAGTTCGAGGTTCTGCGTTCCTTCGACGGATCGAGTTTCGAGGATACACTGAGTGCCCCATCTAACTGCACGTACAATCTTGCAAGCACAACTTGGTTCGTCCTTTTGCCGTTCTGGAATGGCAACATCGCACTACTGGAAGCCTGGAGCGGCGTTTCTGAAGACACTTGCGTTCGCTCCCGGCTCTACTATTCCTCCGCTTCTGTATGGTTAGGTGCGAGCGTCAACGACGTCGGAATCTCAACCGGTTCCAAGTCAGCCGCTTTTTCGGCCGTCGCCACAATGGATGGCACGATTCATATGGCTTTCAACCAGACTGGTGGTGGATTTGCCGGACTTGCCTACGCGGCGTTGTATCTTAACGGCACCGTCTTCAAGTGCCCTTTGACGGGTTCAGCTGTGACCTATCCCAGCATCTC
This sequence comes from uncultured Thermoplasmata archaeon, assembly GCA_963705355.1. GTDB lineage: Archaea > Thermoplasmatota > Thermoplasmata > UBA10834 > UBA10834 > COMBO-56-21. Next base: position 1,667,308 of record OY970070.1, on the reverse strand, counting down.
ACTTGACAATTTCGGTGATCTCCACATTTTCTATGTCGAACCCTTGAACAACTATGCCATAAGTCACATCAAGATGTACGGACCTACGTATTCCTCCTATTCCCCAATAAGCTGCTTCTACACTCCACAAGGCGGGACGAGGATCAAAGGCCTGACGAGCTGGATCTCACCGATCGAATCTTGTGCAATGATTTGGACCGAGAGTAACACAATCGTCAAGTTCGGCAGCATTCCTCTTCCCTATGGTACCCCTGGTGCTCCTGTCGATCCATGGAGCAGGGATGGTCTGTCGTCATATGGTACGTATTTGTCTTCCTTCGATGACTACGTTTCGCCGGGCTCGGGATTGCTGACTTTGAAGCAGACCGATGTGTCTGTTTCGGGACGCAATGGTCTTGACCTTCAACTGTCAAGAATCTATCAGCAACCGAGATACTTCCGAAACGACACCGGCAACTCGTACACGTACATGCAGGACACCTTTCCGTTCTGCAATCTCGGTCCGGAATGGTCGCTGGATCTTCCTTGGATGGATACAGACTTCATACACGTCCAGGGAGGCATGAGGTTTGTATTACAATGGGGGAACAACGGAAATGAGGCCGAATTCGAGAACCATGATGGAGCTCACTTCCTGCTTCGCAGGTTTTCCCACGGTCCGGATATCTATTATGAACTCGTGATGTCGTCTGGGCTTCGCTTCATTCTCAACATAAGCACCAAGACAGATCCTGCGAGGCAATTGTGTAAGCCTGTCAAGATATGCGATTCTCAAGGTTATGATCCCGCGAATCCGTTGCTGGCCGTAAACTGCATAAGTCTTAGCTACAATAGTGCGACGGACGCTCTTGCTAGTGTGAGTGATTCTGCTGGTCGAAGCATCGCATTCACATATGACAGCCAAGGCTGGCTCACAAGTATCAAGCGTCCGGATGGCCACACTCTCTCGTTCGCCTACAACTCCCACAGCTACCTTAGCTCAGTCAGTGATCCTATGAGCCGAGTGACGAGTTTTGACTATGTCGCCTTGGGCAATCCTGCAAGCTATTGTTTGAGTGCAGTTACCTTCCCCACGGGCGCGGTGAACGTCTATTCTTACCAGGCAGACTATTCTGGAGGAACTGAGGTCAGGTCATACCTGGTAACCACGCAAAAGACCCAAGCACCCGACGCTCCTGGTCATTTGTTCCGAGAGACAGACTATGATTACAGGATATGCAGCGGAAGGGTGACATTTGTCAAGGTCACCCAGAAGAACGAGACGAACGCGATTCAAGGGTTCACAGAATACATCTTCCGGTCAGCTCTGAAATACACGAGCCAGACAAAGAAGAATCCGCTTGGAGCCCAACTATCAAAGACCGTCACGTGGTACGACTCTTGTGGCCAGCCTGCAAGAATCGACACCTACAAAGGCGCTTCGCAGAGCTTGAATTACAGCGAGTACACAGTATACGATGACTGGGGAAATATCATATTCAAGCGAGACGCGCTTGGCCATGATGAGTATTACTCCTTCGCAAACACAAAGACTGAGAACTCGTTCCAGGGAGGCAACCTACTCACGCGCACGATATCTGGCAGGATTTTCTACGATTCCTTCGATGATTGGGACATCTCTGACTGGAACAAGGCTTTGACAGGAAGCAACAGCGCAAGTCTCGATGCCAGGGCAGATCCAGCAAATGCTCCCGCCTTGAATATCACGCGGAAGGTCTCCGGCAGCGCATCTGTCAATCACAGCATCGGAGCGCAAAGTGGCACATTCGTGATTCAGACGAGGTTCATGAAGAACAACGGCCTCAGAGCCTACCTCTTGGGGATGTCTGGCGGAGGCACCAATTACAGGATATACTTCTGGGCAGATAGCTACTTCACTTGGAATGATGGTCTTTTCCATACAATTACGACCGCTCCTTGTTCGCCCAACGTCTGGTATGATGTTGGGTTCTATGTGTACGCGAACAACTCGTATGACGTCTACATAGACGGCAAGAAGGTTCAGTGGGCGAAGATGTATGGCACTTCGGGGAATATCGATACGTTGCACTTCCAGGCGATGTACGATTCGAGCAACACGATTAGTATGTATATCGACGAGGTCCGTGTGTACAAGAGCTTGTCTGTCACTATCAGCGGCGCATCGGGATACGTAGCAGAGCTGTATGACTCAGAGGGCAACCTACTCGACAGGAGCAAGTCGGGCACTCTCACAATTCCTGGTTTGAATTCGAATTCCCCTCCGGGCTACATCAGGATGTCCAAGCCTGGGTACACGTCTTTCCCGACTCCCATGATGGACGTCTGGGGTGGCGACGTCTATAGCTTTGCAGAAGGCACATACGCATCGAGCATTGGGAAGACCACTGGCTTTACGACGGGTTTCGGAGCGTATTCAGGGTACATTGCTGATGACAATTGGCCGGGCGATCCTTCGACACGCACCTGGTACAGCCTTCCGAACGACGGAATTGAGGGCGCTTGGGTTACGGACCCGGACTACGCTGTCAGCGGATCCAGCTATCACGAAAGCGAGTATCGTGCGGGAGTTCATTATCACGGCTACAGGTGTAGCCTTACTGGAATGGACGTTCCCTCGACAAATGTAACTCTCCAGTACGTTTGGCTGACCGAGGGCAAGGTCCCGTACGAAATCAAGCTTCAGTATTTCTATGCAGGAACATGGAGGGCTGCCTGGTGGGGCGGTCAATCTGACGAGATCAACTTGAGCATCAAAGACTCTAATCTCACTCCGATAATCACGATAAGAGTCGGCGACATGCCTACCACGACCGGCAAGTGGATTCAACTGGCAGTTAGTGCTTCGGCTCTTGGAATCGATGGTCCTATCTTCGGTGTCATATACTCTCTGTTCGGCGGAACCGCTCGTTGGGATTTCGCATCTCGCTACAGCCGCGGTCTCTACGTATATGGCATACCAAATGGCTACACCGTTAATCTTACGCTGGACAATGGCCAAACCGTGTCTGCAACAGCATCGGCATCACCAGTGATCTTGGATACGTATCCTGCTTCGGGAGGATTGTTCCCTGTAGCTGGTGTGTTCAGAATCAAGAACGGTACGAGCCTTGTGTACGAGAGCCCGTGGGTGGGCGAGATCTACAACTTGGACATGTACACATATTCCAGTCCAAAGTTCTATCCAAACCAAGTGAACAATCGAACGCATTCGTCCCTTGTAGGCACTTTCCAGTGTCAAGACTATGGAAAGACAGTTCCCCAAGAATCTTACATCTGCTATGACAATTCTGGGAACGCTATCGAGACAAGATCCGCATCAGGTACGGGATGGGCTTACTCCAGAGCCGGCTATGATCAGTACGGCAACCAGCTGTGGAGCACGGACCCGACAGGCCGCAGGATCTGCGCACAGTACTCAGTGACGAACAGCAGCTACTATCCGACAGCCACCTGGTACGCGGGCAGGTTCGATACGTTCGACTTCGACACGAGCTGGCAAGGGTCCTCAGATCGTTCCTGGATGACTGCAGCATACACGACCGAGTCGTCCTATTCGACAGCGCAGTCGATCAAGATCGCATTTGCCGGCGCACAGCCGGATGGGCAAGACTACGGCACTGCAAAGAGATTCAAAGACTACGATGTCTCAACACCCGTTCAGGCTTTGCAAGTGCGCATGTATGTTGCATCCTACTACCATGACAACAACTCCTGGGACTTGATGGATTCTGGAATCAGAATGCGACTGTACGATACGAGCGGTGCCAACTATGCGAACTACACGTACTGGCTTGCTTGCTGGTCCCACGAACCCGGCAATTACAACAACAGGACGCCTACAGATCTCACCACGACAAAGGTGGTCTGGGGTTGGCCGACGATGGGCGTATGGCTGAACCCGATTCTGTATCCCTCAACCGACTTCAATATCAATTGGAGCAAGTGTGCGAATGTGCGGTTTGAACTCTATGTGTACTGTCGCGGGGCAGCCAGCGACTATCTCAAGATCTACTATGATGATTTCGGCTATGATGACTTTGCCAAGACCAGCTTCTCGGGTTCCTCATACAACATGAAGACAGGCGAACTGAAATCAAGCTGGGACCCATTGGGGAGGACGACCAACTGCTCGTACGATTTGCTCGGACGGGTGATTTGGACCCAGTATCCTGACGGGACGCATACAAGAATGCTGTACAATGACACGAACAACCTCGTGACCGTCTATGATGAGATGAATCACAAAACGATAAGATACTATGACAAGATCGGGAGGCTGACCAAGGTCGAGCGTTACGGCAGCCAAGCGAGCAACTATTCCTTCGTCATGTACACATACAACTGGCAGGATCAGGTCGCGGCGTACCGTGATGAGATGGGCCACGTCACTTCATATGCCTATGACTTCTCAGGCCGTCAGATCACAGTGACAAATCCAGATAGAAGCCGCAGAACTGCCGCATACGATGACCGGAACAGTACCGCCACGTTCATCGATGAGCTTGGGCACAAGACCGTGCGGACATATGATTATCTTGGACGGCTGAACTCGACCCGGGAGTACTACAGCGCAACTTCACGCTATACGACCAACATGACATACGATGCTGTCGGGAACTTGCTGACTGTGAAGGACGCAAATGGCAAGTGCACGAGGATGACCTACGACTCTCTCGACAGGCCACTGCGCACGACATATCCTGATAGTCTCTACGAGTCTGCGACCTACGACGATGCTGGTCGTGTACTAACGAAGACAGACAGAAGCGGAACCAACGTCACAAGCTCTGCCTACGATTCGGCCGGGAACCTCGTGAGGGTGATCAACCCGAGCAACACGATACACTACTCCTATGACGCTGCTGGGCAGAAGATCAAGGTTACGAACGGCTTGGGCAACATCACTTATGGCTACGACAAGCGGGGCAGGATGGTCTCCCTGAAGGAGTTCATAGGCAGCGACACATTCGCAGTCGCCTTTGGGTACGATGCCGCCGGGAATGGAAAATGGATTTCGTATCCTGATGGCGTCAATGTCAACTACACATACGACGCATTCAATCGCTTGACGTATGCGAACAAGACCAACAACAATGGAATCCTGCTCCTGCAATTGCTGAAGGTTTCCTATAACGTGGATGACACGGTGGCGACGGAGACCTTCGGCAAGAAGAGCGGCGGGACGGTCCAGACGACAACATACACCTATGACCAGGCCTTCAAGCGCGATTGGGTGCGTCGTATCGTGACGATGAACGGGACCGCGACAATACTGTCCCTGAACTACACCTATGACACCGTCGGCAACGTGAAGTACCTTCAGAACAGGACTGCAAACGAGAGCTACAGCTATGATTGGCTTAACCGGCTCATCCGCGCATGGACCAACGCGACTGGCAGCTGGGGCAAGATCACCTACGGATACGATGGCGTTGGCAACCGCATCTGGAAGAACGAGAAGAACGTCAACACGACCTATACATATCAAGGCTACAACACGCTCAGCAAGAGCACGAACAGCTCCGCCACATGGTACTACAAGTATGACAAGAACGGCAACCAGGTGTTCAGGAACAAGACCCGAGACACCAACTACAGTTATCAGTTCAATGCGTTGGGGCAGTTGACCCAGGTTGTGAAACAGACCTACAACTCCGCACAGGGCAAATGGAATGCGCCCTCGACGGTCGGCCAGTACTGGTACGATGCGAACGGCATGAGGGCGAAGACCAACGAGAGCTCCGCAACTACCAAGTATGTCTACATCGGGCACGACCCGTACTGCGAGAAGAACGGCACTTCCTACACCGACTATGTCTATTCGAACGGCCAGCTGAAGGTCAAGCTCGTGGGCACGAGCACGTACTTCCACTTCAACGACGCCCTAGGGAGCACGTGGGTGACATGGAAGTCGGGTCAGACGAGCACCACATTCGCCGTCAAGACCTACAAGCCCTTCGGATCGCCCATCCTGTTGAAGGGCTCGGAGAAGGTCGAGTATGCGGGGGAGCTGCGCGATTCCTACGCGGGCGCCTCGCCCGGGCTGTACTACATAGGCGCGAGGTGGATGGATCCCGAGCTGGGGCGGTGGCTCTCGCTCGATCCTGAGCTTGGGAAGCTGTCGTCGCCGCAGTCAATGAACAGGTACACATACTGCGTGAACAACCCGCTGAGGTTCAAGGACCCGACGGGCTTGATGACGAACTACCGCCAATCTACTCACAAGTTTGCGACGCAGCATCCCGGAAGCTGGCAGGCTGGGCTCATCATTATAGTAGTGGGCACAGTGTCGTTGGCGGCCATCGTCTTCACTTTTGGGTTGGCGACGCCAGAGGTGGTGGCGGTCGACGCAACGCTGATTGGAGGGGAATTGGCCGCTGACGCCGCTCCCGAACTGGGCATGGAATCTGGCTACTTTGCAGAATACCTTGGGGCGTCGAGCGGAGAGGATTTTGACATGTTCTGGGCGACCGCACAAGAGCAATTTGAGGAAGCATATGGAGCGTCTTCTACGGTGAATTGGAATTTGGTCGCTGATACCCTGGGTCATTTTCTGGAGAAGCTCCCATTCCTTGTGGCCATTGAGTGGGCAGCAGAACACGAAAGCCGAGGGCAATACCATGACTCCTTGGCAATAATAAACCATCTTGAGTTCGCTTCACCTCCTTATGTGGGAGGCAGCGCGGTCGGTGTGAAGCATCACGCGCAATTTGGCGCATACGGCACGTCTACCACCACAGCGGAAACACAGCCTTATTTCGGCTACGGTGGAGGAGGGATATCACGATGCTGTTGATTCGCGTTGATAGGAGGTATTCTTCACCAGAAGCTGCCCTTAGATATCGTGCGAAACAACTTAGAGCGAGCGAGTACATCGAGGTAGAGGAGGCGGACTTTGCCATGTCTGACAGTGTCGAATCGGATTCACAGATCCCCTCCCGCCTCAGCCGCAAGTTTCCGAAGTATCAACTGAAGTCGAACTCAGAGACGTGCTTCGGTGTGCTTCAAAGATATATGAATGTTGATTACAGCGTGGAGAGTCTCGCAGTGCTCGACCGAAGAGTCCTCGCTCAGACGCCTGAGGAATTCAGAAGGCGTATCAGCGTAAGGAAGGATCAAAGCTCACCCTCCATGTGGTCCTTTTTCATGGGCCCAGGAAGCTATTTTGCCGAAGTGATAATCAGGAATCTGGGCGGGAAATGGAAGTATCCCAGTCGGATTCTTGTCTTCTTCTGCCTCTGGGCTGGGTACATTAATCCGGCCTATCGCCACTGGTATGTTGTTGTGGGGAAGCAGAAAGTCCCTGTCTTCGAGATAATGAAGAGAAGGCTGGAGATGGGCGAGAAGGAGGTATCGTTGACTCAGGTCTATCATGAGATAGCAAACGGGACGTTTAAGCTGAAGAAGAACCCCTAGGGGATGGCTAGTGGCTCCGTCTTCTATCGGTAATGAAACGAACGGTGAAATCAGCTCTTTTCGTACTGGCAAGTTTAGCATCCAGCTTTAATGACCAGTAGATTCCGGGCCTATATCCGGGTTGGAGAAAGAAATCAAAGGGTTTTGAGGGCTGGCCTCTAGCTATCATAGGAGAATTGAAATCTCAGAAGCATCTTCTGGCTCTTGTTCGGCTCGGGCCCGGTTGGGCCCACTCAGCCGATCTCTAAGCTCCGGTGTGATTGACCCGCGCTGGACACCCTCGTGCACGAACGTGACAGTCTCACCTCGCTCTGCATTCCCGGAATGCCAAGCATCGGCATTTTCCTGGATGAGGTCGATCATGAATCCATCCCCGACAAAGTACGCCTCCGCCGCATCAGCCATAATGCCGTCTCAATTGCCACAATCTTGTTCTGCATCACAACGTGAACGCAGGAGCATGCGCTGCTGTCAAGGAATGGAAAGAGAAAAGAGGGGAAAATGGTTTGATCAGCCGATCTCAGGTGTGCTTGGCTCCCCGACTGCGCCAAAGCATCAGGGTCACGAGGAGCATAACCGCCACCGCTAGGACTATTGCGATCAAAGCGAGTGTCGGAGCCGCCTTCGCTAGCGTCCCGGTCTTCTCCTTGATCAACACGCCGACCTGGACAGACACCCCCCCGCCAGAACTGACCGTAATCGTGCCACTTCCTCCGCCGGATGCCTTGTAGGTCGCGTTTGCGGCGTGAGTCCCGACAGTCACGATGTCACCGAGGCTCAGATTTGAGAGCGTCCACACGAAGGTCACGCCAGACACCTCGTTGCCGAAAGCGTCATAACCCTTCGCAGTCAGAGATGCGTTGGCACCAGCATCCACGCTTATCACGGCCGGCTCCACAACGATGTAGGCCAGTGGACCTGCTGTGACCGTGGCGCTCACCGTCATCGAGTGGCTTCCATTAGTGACAGTCACGGTGCCCGAACCGGCTTCGTTCCCAGCAATGAACACCGCGTGGGAGGAGTCAGCCGAGACGACAGAACCTATGGTGCTGGTCCAGCTGTACACGAGACCTTCGACCACGTTCCCGTAGGAGTCCGACGCAATCACTTCGACAGATTTCATGTCTCCCGCGACCACGCTCAAACCACTCGGTGTCACCGTGATCGAAGCCACCGGTCCTGGAACGACTGTCACTTCGGCTGCAGCCGATACAGACCCGGAGGTGACCGTGACAAGGCCAGAGCCAACGGCGGTCGCTGCTGTGAGCACACCCGCCTGCGTTATCGTTCCGATCTCAGTATCGACGCTCCATGTCAATGCAGCGCCAGAGACCTCGTTCCCGAAGACATCTAGTGCTGTCGCCACGAATGTCTGGGTTGCACCAGCGACCACGGATGCGCTCGCAGGAGACAGCACTATGCTGCTTACTGCGCCAGGCAGGACATCGACTAGGGCAGACGCGGTCAACCCTCCAGATGCAGCGCTGACTGTGCCCGTTCCCGAAGTCAATCCGGCTGAGAAGACGGCGTACTCACCCTCCGCCGAGGTTGGCATCACGCTGCCTACCGTGGATGACCACACATAGCTGAGGCCGGGGATCACGTTCCCGTAGGCGTCGTATCCCTGAGCATGCAGTACTGTGATCTCACCTACCGTAAGGCTGAACTCGTCTGGTGTGACGATGATGCTGTCCAGCCCACCAGGCAGGACGGTGACCGCCGCAACTCCTACAATCCCGCTGCTGGACGCCTCGACGGTCCCTGTCCCAGCGACAAGGCCTGCAGTCAAGAAGCCCGTGCCGTTGACGGTGCCGATTCCGCCCATGACGTCCCAGGAGATATTTGCGCCAGGCACGGTGTTGCCGTACATATCCTCCGCGTCGGCACTGAACTGGAACGTTCCGCCGACAACGACAGAGGCGCTTGCGGGAGAAACGTAGACTCCCTCCACCGACCCAGCCAGGATGTTCACGCCCGCGTCCGCGAATACACCCATGGAGGCCACCCTCACAGTGTCATTCCCTGCCTCGGGCCCTGCGAAGTATATCGCTCTGGTGCCGTAGTCAGAAACGGGGACCACAGACCCAAGCTCGTTCAACGAGCTCCACGTGAGCTCAGCACCTACCACCTCGTTGCCATACGGATCGTAAGCGTGCGCCTCGAACACGACTGGCCGCATTACCCCTATGTCTGCAGACGCTGGAGAAACTGATATGTGGTCGACCTCGCCAACTCCCTCAAAGCCGTAAGCGGTCACCCCACCCCACATGTCACACACGACGATGTATCCGTTGGCCAGAGCGGCCGTCGACATCATGGAGCCCTCTGCAACGACCTGCTCCTGCAGGAGATCGCCCGTCAGAGCGTCCCATGCGTAGAGATGACCATTGTCAGCAGTGCAGAATACAGTCCCGTTAGAGTATGCAGCTGACGAGTAGATCGGCGCGCCGTAGAGATACGCGCTCCACACGATGTCACCCGTAGACTCGTTGAGCGCGTACATCGTTCCGTTACTCCCGGCAGTCAATCCGACGTAGACCATTCCCTCGGCCACTACAGGGGACGCCCACGCGATCAGCCAGCCGAGAGAGGAGGTCCATATCACTTCTCCAGTCAAGGCATCTAAGGCATCGACGTTCCCGCCGTAATCTCCGAAATAGAGCACGCCATGGGATATCGACAGCGGCGATTCGACAGGCCAGCCGACATAGGTCGACCAGACTTCAACTCCAGTGAACGCATCGATGGCCACGACCTTGCCCATGCTGTCAGCAAGGAAGATCATCCCGCTACAGTAGGCCGGCCCCTCGTAGGGCTGGCCGTCCATGACATAGGTCCAGAGCACCTCGCCCGTGAAGGCATCGTTGGCGTAGAGCGTGTTGCCCCAGGTATCGTGCCAGAAGACCATGCCCTGAGCCGCGACGACTGAGGTGTACAGATACGGCCCATAGTTGTATGCATCTGCGCTCCAGATGACGATTCCAGTATCCTCGTCCAGGCAGTACAGTGTCGGCACCCCGGTCCAGTTGTTGGTGAAGGCGACATAGACGTTGCCGTAGGCTACTGTCGGGCCGGATGGGGGGTAACCTCCCATCCCAAGCAGGGTCTCCCACTTCACTTCGCCCGTCAGGAGGTCCAAGGCTACCATGTAGCCTGCGTAAGTCGAGTAGAACACCGTTCCCGCATGGATGACCGGGCCGAACCAGCTGGGGTAGCTATAGAAAGGCTGCGTGTACCACTTCTCTACGAAGGGCAGCGTGACATTGATAGGGCTTATGCCAGTCCTCGCTGCGTCGTGCTGGAACTGCGGCCAATCGAGAGCGGATTCCGGTGAGACCTCGCACAGCAACATCGCCTCGTCAATCGCACTCGGATCTGCCGACGAGGCTGCCAATATGTCGGTACGATCAAACGTTCCGCTCAGGACATCAGCTGGAACCTCTATCGCAATGACAATCGGAAGGCTCACGCCGCCTCCAAGAAGTCCTGTGTCGGGGACGAGATCGCCGTCCGTATCGACCAAGGGAGTCACGCCATCGGCCTGGAAGATTGAGACAATCCAGCCGTGTGCTGATCCAGCGACAATATCGATGGTGTCATTGAACCCTCCGGTGTTGGTCACGGTCATGTTAGCTAGTGCGGTCGTGCCCTGCGTGACCGCAATGTACGCGTTCGGGCCTATCTCCACACCAGGCGGTGGAACCTCGCAGATGACCCTCGCATTCTTGGATATCATCGGATCGTTCGAGGATGTGAATGTCAATATGGTCTTCTCGACGTCACCCACAGCCGCGGTTCCTGGCACATCGACTTTCACAACCATCGTCGCGGAGGCGCCCGTGGCAAGGGAGCCCGTGTCCGGCACGGAATCGCCGTCAGTGTCCTGCAGCGGGGTGACTCCGTCGGCCTCGTAGAGCTGCGCCAACCATCCGTGGACGCCGAGAGTCGCGCTGACGTCGAAGGTATCGGGTCCGAAGGTCCCTATGTTGGTCACTGTGATCCCGAAGTCCGCTGCCATAGGCGGATAGACGTCCTTCGCCTGCGTCGAGGGCACGACCTTCGCTCCATAGGGCATCTGTCCCATCATGCCGAAGACGCTGCCTTGGTAATCGTTGACCCACACCCAGCCATCGGAAACTGCAGGGCTAGTCGTGAATGAGTAGGTCCCGATGAACTGCGAGTCCACAATCGTGCCGTCCGCTGCATCGAAGGTGACGAACTCGCCATCCCAGACGGTCGCGTAGACGAATCCGTTCGCATAAGCGGGCGAGCACTGTACCCAGTCAGCGACGGGAGTATACCATATGACAGACCCGTCCATGGGGTCGAGCGCATAGAACATGGAACCGATTGTCCCGAAGTAAATCGCGTTGCCGTCATACGCCGGGGTAGAGAACGAGATCGGGGCACCCATCATGGCCTGCCAGACGATGGTTCCAGAAGCCGCATCGACTGCGAACATCGATCCCATTCCGGTGCCGACGTAGATGTTGCCCTGAGCGTAGAGCGGAGCCGATGTGATCTCTCCTGGCTCGAGGAAGGTTGACCACTGAAGCGCTCCAGTGTCCTTGTCGAAGGCATACAGGTAGCCGTCCAGGCTACCTATGAACGCCCATCCACCACCGATTGCAACGCCACCATAGGGCATGCCGCCCGTGCTGTAGTTCCAGACGACCGATCCATTAGACTCATCGAGGGCGTAGACATATCCGTTCCAGGCGGCTCCATACACAAGCCCGTCCCTGGCGGCCATCTGCACGCGCGCGTTGAAGTCCAATCCCGATGACATCCCGACGGACCATATCTCATTCCCGGTGAGTTCGTCGAGTGCGTAAACATATCCGCCCGACGTGCCATAGAATGTGGCGTAGACTACGCCTCCGTCAACCGCTGGCGTACCCGTGTAATAGTATTCTCCACCGAGCATTTGCTCCCAGAGGACGTCGCCAGTGTACGGGTCCCTCGCCCTTATGTAGCCGTCCTCGGAGGTCGAGAAGAGAATGCCGTCCGCCATGACGGGGCCGTCCAGCTGCGCGCCCGTGCCCGTACCGTTCTGGGCCCACTGCGTTACGAGAGGCGGGGAGAACTGCGAGGGTGACACGCCGGTCCTCGCATCGTTGTTGTGATACGTGGGCCACTCAACGTTCGGGGGCGGCGCTATCTCAGCGATCACGGCGGCGGAGTCGATCTGGAATGGATCCAGCGAGGACACAGCCCATACAGTGATCCGCTCAACGGATCCCTCAGGCGCACCAATTGGGACTTCGACGACCACGCCGATGAGAACCGAGCCTAGGCCGTGCAGCTCTCCAGTGTCCGGAATGCCGTCGCTGTCAGTGTCCGCCAGAGACGTGACTCCATCAGACTGCACCAATGTGTAGTTCCATCCGGCAGAGTCTGAGGAAGTTATGTCCATGGTGTCCGGGAATCCTCCAGTGTTCTTCACGTTGAGGAAGCCCAGGAGGACATCTCCGGCAGACGCAGGCATGTAGACGCTTGGACCGATCTCCACTCCTGGAGGAGGAACAGTCGTCGTAACGACTGCCGTCTTGAACACCGTGGGGTCTGTGCTCGAGGTGAAGGTTATCATCGCTTCATCCGAGTCGCCTGCGAGAGCCCCTGCTGGCACTGTGACTCTCGCTATCACATCCGCGGATTGCCACGTGTTCAGAGCGCCCGTGTCCGGCATTCCGTCGCTGTCGCTATCATTCAACGGCGTCACGCCGTCCGAAGCGAAGAGCTCCGTATTCCAGCCGAGCCCTCCGAGGCTGATAGTCGCGTCGAAGGTGTCAGGGCCCAGATGTCCTACATTGGTCACGTTGAGGACATAGTCCACCTGGCTGTCGGGGACCGCGTCCATTGCCTGCCTGAGAGGCCTGAGGATCATACCCACAGGCAACTGGCCCAGGAACCCGGCCACAGTACCGTCGTTCGCCTCTACCCAGATCCAACCGTCCGAGACAGCTGGGGATGAGGTCGACCCTGGTCCGATGTAGTCAGTATCCACAACGGTCCCATCGAAGGAGTCCACAGTGTACAGGTTGCCGTCCCAGGACGCAATGTATAGATATCCGTTGGCGTAGGCGGGAGCGCTGGCCGCACCAGATCCGACACCCACATTCCAAATGAGCGACCCATCAGTGGCGTCCAATGCGAACATGCTTCCCACGAGATCACAGTAGTAGATCGCGGCGCCGTCATAGGCGGGCGTCCCGAAGTCTATGTAGTTGTAGCTGGAGTAATTCCAGACGACGCTCCCGTCAGCGGCGTCCAACGCGTACATCGTTCCAGAGTACGTGCCAATGTACACGTTGCCCTGAGCATACAGCGGAGGACCGACCGCGATGTTGTCCAATGTCTGCGACCACAGGAGCGTCCCTGATGGCTCGTCCAGGGCAACGAAAGAGCCAGCTCCCGAGTACAGGTCGAGCAATGCCTGGTAAAGCACTCCGCCCGTCACCGTGGCACCGCCAACGGGGTAAGTTCCAGCGTTGTAGACCCACGCAACGGTCCCAGTCAAGGCATCGTGTGCGACTATCTCGTTGTTCCATGTGGCGGCGAAGACAAGCCCATCGGCATACGACATGACATCTCTGGCCGAGTAATAGTACGAGTCGGCGGCCCAGATCGTGTCACCCGTCATGCCGTCGAGGGCATAAACTGTGCTAGTGTTGGAAGTTGCCATTGTGACGTAGACGATACCATTGGCGACCGTGGGCGAGCACGTGTAGTAGTATGCTTCGCCGAGGTGGCGTTCCCATACCACATCGCCACTGGTCGGCTCGCGCGCACGCACAAAGCCGTCAATGCTCGTCACGTACAGAAGGCCGTCAGACATGACGGGGCCTGACCAGCGGGCCATCGTGTGCGGGCCGTCAGACCACATCTGCTGCACCGGAGGCTGGAAGTTCGATGGCGACACGCCCTGCCTCGGCTCGTTGTTGTGGTAGGTTGGCCACTCATCGCTCGGAGGAGCGATCGGGGGCCTGACAGGCGTGGTGAACCAGTAGTATGACGTTCCATTGTCGTCGTAGGCAGTATTGCCGGCCTCATCGGTCGACTGCACGGCGACACAATAGGTCGTATTCTCGGCCAGACCAGTCAAACTGATTGTATGATTGTAGACTAGGCGCGCGTTCCAGGCAGAGCTCATGGGCGGAGGGGTCGTGCCCCAATAGACCACAGAGTCCGCGGGCTCGTCAGTTCCCCATTCCACCGTCGCCCTGCTGAACCGCACGTTCGTGATCTGCACGCCGTATATGATTGGCGGGTTGTCGTCGACGACCGCATAGTCATAGACATAGCCACTGCCTCCGAGGCCGTCATCAGCATCGAAATAGGCAGCTGTGATCTGGTCGCCGTTCTGCACCTGGAGCAAGCCATCGCTCGCCGGTGTGGCGCTGTCATCCAACTGAATCCCACCCACGAAGACGCTCGAGGAATTCGCAGTCTCTGTCAGAGTCACGATCTCGGGCGTGGTCTCGGTGCTGCTCGACATCTCTACGGTGGCGGTGTCCGTCACGTTAGGGTCAAGGTTGAGGCCCGTGTCGACCACTGTGATGTTGACATATGCAGATGACTGGTACCTTGCGCTGTCCATCCGGATTGTTCCCGTCTGTGTGGCAATCGCCCCAGTCATGATGAGTGCGAAGGGCTGCGGGCCCATGGGGATGTTAAAGCCGCTCACGGAGACAGTCCAGATGCCAGGCTGCGCGCCAGATATGGCGAGAACACCCTCGACGTTGTTGAGGTGGTCGTTCGAGGCGGGGTTTGGCTCCGACTCTCCCGGGTTGAATCCTGTGTACATGTTGCCTCTGTATACTGTCCCGTCAGGGGCGTAGACAGTGAGGTCGAGGTCGTTCACGAGGTTGGGATCGGACATGGCGGTTCCAGGATAGTCGCTCCAAACTAACGTGATCTCCACGGGCTGGTCTCCAGAACCTATGGCGAGCTGATACGTGACAGTCGCTCCCGTGTCTAGGCCAGATCTGTCGTCAACGGCCACAAGCCCGCGCGAATCGCCAGAGAAGAACAGGGCGTTGTCAAGGTCGATCCTGCCCCAGCCCTGGTTGTTGTTCGGGTAGAAGTACTCGCCGTTCAGATAGGCGCCTGTTCCGGTCATTTCGTCGGCACCGTTTATGAGGACGGCCTTTATGAGCGCGGCAGACGGGGTGAAGCCGTTCACGAGCACGCTGGATCCTGTCGGGTAGAAGCCGTCCATGAAATACTGCCTGACTAGCGCGGCAGAACCGGCCACGCACGGGGTGGCCATACTAGTCCCGCTCAGTTGCCAGTAGGTGTCAGAGGTGCTGTAAGGGTCACCACCGCGCGCCGACCATATGTTGACTCCAGGGGCCGTCACATCGGGCTTGATTCTCCCATCGGATGCCGGCCCGCGGCCGCTGAAGTCGGCCATATCGTCGCGCATTGCGCCATTCAAAGTGGCGCCCACAGCGATGACGTTCTTCGCGGTGGCATATGGATTGATCCAACCGGATCCAGAGCCAGGGTTAGCCGCGGCGTAGAGGACCAGGAAGTCCTGGTTGTCCCAGATGAACTGATCGGTGTCCGCCGCCTCTGGAATATACGCGGCTCCTGAGCTTCCCCAGCTGTTGGTGTGGATGTACGATCCACGGCTCGCAGCCTCGGAATACATGTCCGAGATGTTGGTTGGTGGGTAAACGTAGTATCCGTCTGGCGAGAGGTCCTGCATCTGTATCTTCGCGTCGAAGGCCTGACCATCGTGCGGTCCGGTGGAGCCACTCGAACCGAACGGATCGCCGTCATAAACGTGCCATGTGCCATCGTCACCGGCGACGGTGCCCGAGACGTGTGTCCCATGGTTTATGTCCTCATCGGAATAGTCCCCTCCGGCGTCAGAAGGCACGTAGTAATCCGTGACCTTCCTGTGGTCGGGACCCGGCGTGTTGTTCGCCGGATCCGCGAAGGCGGGGTGGTCGTAGTCGAGACCACTGTCGCCAATCGTCACCGTCTGGCCGGTGCCCCAGATGCCATTGTCGTGGACCGGGGTGGAGTAGCCTATGTCATCGTTGCTCTGCACGACCCATCTCGCGATATCGTTGAAGACGGTAGGCTGGACGTACCTATCAATCCACATGACGCCCATCTCGTGAGCGAGCGCCTGCTCCGCGCCCCTATCTATAGTCGCGCGCAGCTTGCCATCGCCCGCCGTCGAGTACACGATGCCCTTAGCCCCCAGCTGGGAGAGAGCGTCGGCAACTTCCAGCACCCTTGACTTCTCGAACGTCAGAACCTCGACAGTGATGGTCGTCGGGGAAGCACCACCAACAGACGAGCCCACACGATTGACGTTCGCCGAGGATAGGCCCGCGGAGTGTGTTGCAGTTGTCATCGCGCTGGATTTCTCTGTCAAAGAGGATGAATCGAACCGTGCGCTCTGTTCACCTGCAGCGTTCGACAGTCCACCGGACATGTATGTGACCTGCGCTGACGAGCTTGAAGTGCCCGAGCTCGCCTCAATTGTCTCAAGGAGCTTGTCGAAGGCAGAGGAAAGCCTCGGGCTTATCTTGTATGCGGGCTCGAACACGCCCACCCATCTGGTGCACCAGAGGCTCTCGGCCTTGGCGATTGATGTGCCGTCGCCTTTCACGACGAAGGCATTGTAGTTGATGTATTGGAGGACAGAAACGCCGGTCGCGCCGAGCGCAGCCTTCATGTCCTCCGTGACCGGCCCTTTGAGCTGGACAATGTAGTAAGCCTGCTCAAGGGCGGAGATTGAACCGAATGACAGTGAATCTGGAATCTCAGGCATCTGAAGCAACGGGTCGAACCTGAAATTGTTCACATGTATGTAGTTCATGAACTCAGGAGCGGTGACAGGCATTACCGTCGGCACCTGAGACTTGTTCCCAGCACTCGTCGAGAATGCGATCATGAATGGCGCTGCTGACAGCACCATAAGAACGCATATCACAAGTGCGGATATCCTAGCCCGCGCTGACCCCGAAAGAGAATCTCCCCTGTTGCTCGCCATTCTTCCCCTAGTACGAAATCCCTTCGATGGTATATCAATCGATACTACCGGCTCCCGCTGCAAGACGCACAACAGGCAATTTGGGTGTTGGAATTCCTGGCAGATGTTCAGTCAAATGATTTGCCTGTGACACCTGAATAAGGTTTAAGCGACATACACCATCCGGCTAGGCGATGGAAGGAGCAGGTGCGACGAAAAAGCCATTCTTGTCCTCTGCAAAAGGGGTTATGGTCCTGTCGAGGATACCTTTCCTATCGCCCGGGGTGGCGTCCTTGGTAACCGGGTTCTCCATCGCCATCGCAGAGGGTCACGACCCTTCGTGGGGCCTCATCTGGCTTTCAGTCAGCGGGATCGTCCTCATCATGCTCGCGACCTACTACTTCAACGAGTACTTCGATTACGAGGGGGACCTCATAAACAGTACGTTCACAGTGTTCTCTGGGGGCAGCAGAGCCCTTCCTGACAGGATGGTCGGCAGACCCGTTGCGAGGACCGCGGGGCTGGCATCGGTCTTCCTGCTGGTGGTGATGGCTGTGGCGTACCTCTTACTCTACTTCTCGGACTACCCACTACTCCTCCCGCTGGCGCTCTTCGGGGCATTCTGCGGGATATTCTACTCTCACCCGCCTTTCCAGTTGGCTTACAGAGGGATTGGCGAGCTGGTAATTGGTGGCTGTTACGGCATTCTCGCCGTTGTCAGCGGGTTCTATCTCGCCTCCGGCGTCCTTGACATGCGCATGATCGTCGTGGCGCTCCCAGCCTCTGTGACCATCTGGGGGGTGATCGTGGCGAACGAGTTTCCTGACATCGAGGCAGACAGGGCTGTCGGCAAGCGCAACATGGTCGTGAGGCTGGGGCTCGAGCGCGCGGGAAAAGTCTTCGGGGCAGCGACAGCCCTCTCCTATCCGCTCATGCTCCTCACTGTGCTTGTCGGCATGAGCTACTGGGTCGCTGTTGTCGGGCTACCCGTTCTGGCGCTCTCGGCCATGGCGTCCGCTCTCGCTCTGAAGAGAGCATACGAAACCTCGGCCGGCCAAATCAAGATCGCGGGGTGCGTTCTGCTGGCAAACCTCTTGTCCTCTCTTCTGTTCATTCCGGTTGCAGTGATGTGGTGAGATGAGGTGAACGATAGATTCGTGAAGCCGTTCTACGAACCGCCCTCCCTGCTCGTGAAGCAACTCAGGAGCGCTCTCCTGATAAGGCGCCTCACCGGTTGGGGCAAACTCCCCTGGTGGACCACGCAGGCCAACAAGATATTCCAGATAGCCGCGGGCTGCCAGGGCGTGGGCTGCTTCGGCTATCCCGTGCATCCGGTCTGGGAGGTCACGGCGAGGTGCAATCTGACGTGCGAGCATTGTCACGCGCGCGCGGGAGAGTCCGAATGTCCCGACGAGTTAACGACGGAAGAAGGAAAGAAGAGGGTAATCGACCCGCTCGCTCAAGTCGATGACTTCAAGAGCCTGGTATTTTCCGGAGGGGAACCCCTCGTCCGAGAAGACATCTTCGAGCTCATCGCTCATGCGAAGATGCGAGGATTCTATCCGATCATCGCAACCAACGCGACCCTGATAACTCCGACAGTGGCAGAGCAGCTGAAGAAAGCTGGCACGCTCGGAATCGCGGCAAGCATCGACTCGCTCAAGGACGAGGTCCACGATGCTTTCCGCAAGAAAGAAGGGGCGCTCAAGCTCGCGAAAGATGGCATCGCGAATGCGGAGGCTGAGGGCATGTACATTCAGATCAACATCACGGCCTCGAAGATCAACAAAGATGAACTCCCGGAGATAATCGCTTTTGCGGACGACCTCAGGGCCCATGTGATCTTGCTCTACCAGTTCATCCCCTCAGGAAGGGGACAGGAGAGCTCTGAGCTTGAGCTGAGCGTTGATGAGTTCCGCGAGGAGATCTTGAAGGCAGGCGCGATGCAGAAGAATCTGCATCCTGTGATTGCTCCTGTCGGGCTCCCCGAGTACTGGGCACTGCATAATGTCCAGAAGAACGGTGGACGCACAAGCGACATCCTCAGAGGCTGCATCTGCGGAAACGGCATGTTCTACATCAAGCCCAACGGAGACGTCTGGCCCTGCGCGTTCGTGCCGATGAGCGGAGGCAATCTCAAGCAAGCTACGCCGGCCGAGATATGGCGGGATTCTGAGCTTTTCAAGGACTTGAGAGATCGCCGAAACCTGAAGGGGATCTGCCACGCTTGCTCGCAAAGAGAGATGTGCGGCGGCTGCAGGGCCAGAGCATTGGCATTGACAGGGGATTTATTCGCCGAAGACCCCAAGTGCTCGCTGAACGAATGCGAACGAAGAAACGCCTGATCGGTTTTTTCGGAGCAGGTTTAATACGTCGGATGACCAGTTCCTCCTCGGTGGCATCATGAAGTGGGATTTCGAAACGTGGCTCGTCCAGGTGTACAATCTCAAGGCGAAGAGCCTCAGCAAGAAGGAACTCGCACTCGCCAAGAAGGAATACAGGGAAGAGTATCCGCGTGTTGGCGAGGGCAAAATGAAGCTGAAGACATATCCGTTCAAGAAGTACCTCGATTCCAAGAAGTGAGATGCTTCAGCTTCCCGGAGAGGGACGCATGTACGAATTCGATGTGCTTGTCGTTGGGGGAAGACTTGCGGGTCTGCGCGCTGCGCTCGCTTGGTCCCTGAGGTTCTTGGACGATGCGAGGACGACTGACAAGGAGGCGAGATTGGCCTTGGTGGCAGGCAAGAACGGCGCTCCAGACTGTGAGTTCATATACAACTGCGTGAGAGTTTGCCCGAAATCGGTTGCCCCCGCCGCAGCAATACGGATTCTGAGGGACCGCTTGAAGGCCTGACGTACCAAGAAATGGAGTATGGGGCAATGTTTAAGATTTAGGTTCACCTAACTTCATCTCCGATGGCATCCGAGATCCTTGAGCAGTACCTGAAGGTGATATACAACCTGACTGAGAACGGCGGGACTGCAAAGACCACTGAGATCGCCTCAGTCATGGGAGTGGCGCCCGCGAGCGTCACGGAGATGCTCCATAAGTTGTCTAAGAAAGGATACATCAAGCACGAACCCTACAAGGGCGCCGTCCTACGGTCCAAGGGGATGAGGATCGCCTGCAAGGTATCTAGAAAGCACAGGCTTCTGGAAAGGTTCCTGGCAGACTTCGTGGGCGCGACCGGGAAATCAAGGCATGAGCAAGCATGCAAGATGGAGCATGCCTTGACGGACGAAGCGGAGAAGAACCTTTGCAGGATAATGCACCATCCAGCCGAGTGCCCACATGGACGCAAGATTCCAAAATGCGATAGCCCCACAACATGCGACAAATGCACGAGCAGCGACACTCCGCTCTCGGAGATTGCTGAAGGGCAGCGAGTGATAGTCTCACACCTGATTTCGAAAAACCAGGACGAACTCTGTTCAATGCTCTCGATGGGCTTTGTGCCCGGAGCGGAGGTCAAGGTCGAGAAGAGGGTTTCGTTGGGAGGGCCGATCATCGTCAGCCTGAAGGGGACAAAGGTAGCGATTGCCCGCGACTGGGGCAAGGTTCTTCACGTGATGAAGACTTGACAAGGAGGTCGACACCGTGGAGATTGCTCTCGCAGGGAACCCCAATGTCGGGAAGAGCATCATTTTCAGCAAGCTCACCGGCGTAGGTGTCGTAAGCGCCAACTATCCGGGAACCACGATAGAGTACGAAGAGGGACAGGCGAAGTTCATGGGATTGACCGTGTCGGTCGTGGACCTCCCTGGATCGTACTCGCTCGCTGGCAACACGGACGAGGAGCGAGTGGCGACCAAACTCCTCTACGAAAGGAGACCTGACACTGTCATTGCCGTCCTAGACGCCACGAGACTCGAGCGGAATCTCGTGTTCCTGTTCGAGTTGATCGAGTCTGGTCACAATGTTGTGGTCGCTCTCAACATGTACGACATGGTCCGGAAGAGCAAGCAGAACATCGACGTCCAAATGCTAGAGCGCATGCTCATGATGCCAGTAATCCCCACAGTTGCCACCAAGGACGAAGGCATCGATTCCCTTCTGTACACAGCAATCCAGCTCCGCCGGAAAAGCGATTTCCGAGTGAGATACGACTCGCACATCGAAACCATGATAGCTCAGCTTGAAACCAACCTGAAAGAGGTTGAGTGGGACTTTCCGCTCAGGGCAGTGGCCGTCAGGCTGCTCTCCGGGGACCGGAATGTCCTGAGCAAGGCGACACCAGATATCAGGGAAATGGCCGCGAGACTCCGTCAGGAGTTCGCGACTAGCCATGGCGAGGATTTGGTTGTTCACATCCAAAGGGACCGGTTCGGCGAGGCAGGACGCATGGCGAAAGAGGTCATTGGGATCGGTTCAGCTCCAAAGAGGGACAAAGGACTGGCCACCGATCTCACTCTGAGACCGGTCACGGGGATACCGATACTGATTGGGGTTCTCGCACTCGTTTTCATCACGCTCGTATTTCTAGGCGGCGCGATCGAAAGCATCCTTGTCGGTGCCTACGCCGATACAGGAAGGACATTCTTTGAAAACCTGAGCGCGCAAACCCACAACGCCATACTCTCTGGCATCACGATGGGAGTGTCCCTCAGCATCGAAGCGATGCTTGCTCTGGTCATACCATACATCCTCGTCTTCTACGTCATGCTCTCAATCCTTGAGGACAGCGGATATCTCGTCAGAGTGGTGTCCCTGTTGGATGGAGTGATGCACAAGCTGGGGCTGCACGGAAGGGCCGTGATCCCTATGGTAGTTGGCTTCGGGTGCAACGTCCCGGCAATCCTGGCAACAAGAGCAATGGGATCCAGAAGGGAGAGACTGATCCTTGCGGTGCTGATTACGATCGCGGTTCCGTGCTCAGCTCAGACTGCCATCATCATCGGCTCAGTTGGCAAGTTCGCAGGGGCTTTGTGGGCTCTTCTGATATACTTCATACTGATGGGGATGCTCGTGGTCCTCGGCCTTGCCCTTCATAGACTCCTCAAGTACGAACCAACCGGCATGTGCATCGAGATCCCCGACATGAGATGGCCGTCCGCGAGGCAGACAGCGACGAAGACATACATCCGGGTCAAGCAGTTTTTGACCATCGCATTCCCTCTATTGCTGGGCGGAAGCGTCGTACTCGAGATATTGCTAGCCCTTGACATCCTGCAGCACATTCTCCAGCCCGCAGAGCCGTTCATGCTTGCCGTCCTCGGCCTTCCTGCGTTCACAGCCGTTGCCCTTGTGTTCGGCCTCCTAAGAAAGGAGATGGCGCTCCAGATGTTGATGGTCCTCGCAGGCACTAGCAACATATCTCTCGTTCTCACGCACCATCAGATGTTCGTGTTCGCCTTGGTCATGGCGGTGTTCATGCCCTGCCTTGCGGCATTCGCGGTCATGGTGAAGGAGTTCGGGACGCGAAACACGATAGCGGTGGCGCTGGCATCATTCTCGCTCGCGCTGGCAATGGGAGCAGTGGCGAATCTAGTGCTTGGACTCTGATTTCTCACCGAACGAACATCGAGAGGTCCTCGTCCTGATGGATGTGCGGAGGGACGTTGACGTTGCCCCTGTAATCTTCGCTCGTGCGAGAGATCATTGGCTCAGTTCCGTCCCTCAGGAGGACATATTGAGAGCGCGCGCCTGTGACGATGAGGAGGATCTTGACCTTGCCCATCATTTCCTTGTCGACCGAGCATCCCCAGATCAGTCTGGCCTCGGGTCTCATCTTGCCGGTGATGATCTCAGCCGCCTCGGCAGCCTCTTCGATGTTCATGTCGGGTCCGCCCACGACTCTGATCAAGGCGCCTCTTGCGTCTTTGATGTCTATCTTGCCGAGCAGGGGCGAGTTCAAGGCCTCTTCGACCGCATCCTCGATCCTTTCCTTCGGCTTGCCATCTGCTTCTCCGACTCCTATCAGGGACACACCACCCTCGTTGAGGATCGTCTGAAGGTCCGAGTAGTCGACGTTCACTAGCCCAGCATGTGTGAGCATGTCGGTCAGCCCTTTGATCGTCTGTAGCAGGAGCTCGTCCGCCACCTTGAACGCTGCTTGAACGGGCAGGTTCGGTACCAGCTCGATGAGGGTGTCGTTCGGAATCACTATCGTCGTGTCGCACACCTTCGCGAGTTTGGAAAGCCCGGCCATCGCGTTCTCCATTCTCATTTCCCCTTCCGATCTGAAGGGAAGCGTGACGACGCCGACAGTAAGGGCACGCCCCTCTTTCGCAAGCCGCGCAGTCACGAATGAGCTGCTCGTGCCGGTCCCACCGCCCATCCCGGCAGTTACGAAGACAATCTGTGAACCCTTCAGCCATTCCTTGATTTCCGGTTCGTTCTCCAAGGCCGCCCTCTCGCCGACCTCAGGCCTGGCACCAGCGCCAAGACCCCGGGTGGTAGTCTTTCCGATCAGTATCTTCTTGGGGGACTTGATGGTGAGAAGGTGCTTTGCATCCGTGTTCAATGCCAGCATTTGCAGGCCAGATAGGCCCTCTTCGATGCACCTGTTGACGGTGTTGCAGCCAGCTCCTCCGCATCCAACGAGCTTGATACAAACGTCGAGCTGGCTAGCGATCTTCTCGATTTCAACATCTTCGGCCGTCTTCCCTTGCTGTGGCTCTTGGGCTTTGCTCGGATTCTGAGGAGAGGCTCCGCTTAGAGCACTCTCGATTAGACTGTTCGGCATAGTGCATCCCAATACGTATATTGCGGGCGCCTCCTATATAACTGATGCGGACTCAGAACAACGCGCCACGCGAGCGCGGGCCCAAGGCGCGCACATGCGCTCACGCCAGCTCAGATAATTCAAAGCTGACTTGAGAAATCCAGTCGGAATATCAATCCGCAAATAGTGTCAGAATCAGGCAACATCCTGAACAGGCAAACATTCAACCATGGTGAATTATATAATTACATATTTTTTATAACTTAATGATTTAAGCCAGATATTTCTCTTTCTGGCAGGACGTGCTACTGTTTGACAAATACGATATTCTTATATACACAACATTTCGATTAAGCGCATTGCGTTTGAACCCTCGGGGGGTTGTGCTAGGGTCGGAGGTTGAATCAGATGAATAGATTGCAGAGGATGAGCTTGAGCGCTCTGGTGATGTTTGTGATGTTGGCCACTTCGTTCGCAGTTCTGGCTTCGCCAGCGTCTGCGACGCAGAAAGCTAGCGGTGGGAACGTTCCTGCAGCGCAGTCACCAACTGTGTCCAAGATTGTGGGTTTGGGATCGACGAAACTGTCCAGCGTGAGTGCGGACAAGAAGATCGATTCTACTCTTGTGGAGAGAATGCGCGGATCACTTGGTCCTTTCAAGGTGTATGTGTTCGTGACCGACAGAGCGTCGGTCAATAAGTACCTCGCCGCGAACGGGCTGCCGACAGTTGAAGGAGCGGAGATACAGGGTCTTCCAACGACCAGAGTGATGGAGCTCTCATCCGACCAGATATCGGCGCTAGCGAAGTTGCCGGGCGTATACAAAATCATGACCTACGATAAACCTACCTATGACCAAACGCCTATTGACCGCGCGCTGGAGAACTTGCCAATTGACCTCAAGGCCCCTGGTACTGATGACTTTGATGTGGACTATCTCCATGGTGCCGTCGGAGCATGGATGGAAGGATTCACTGGCGATGGAGTCAAGGTGGCAGACATAGACACTGGTTTTGATATGTCTCATCCCGATTTGCAGGGACAGCAGGCGAGGTACACGGATCCTGCTTCGCCCTATTACGGATGGCCGATCGCTTACGATGACCGAGCGGCCTATCTCTGGGCACAGGATTTGATTGGCGGCTGGGTCGCGGACACTACCGCCACGTCACAGGAAGTGGGCGGGTATGTCGCTTTCGATGGCAACGACTACAACGTTGCTGGACTGAAGGACGTGATGGGAAACCCAGTTGTTAGCCAAAGCGGCGTCTACCACATAGGATATCACACGGATGCCAACCTCGCAGACCTGTGGGGGGCAAGCATCGGTGTACTTGTTGTTGATGCGACGACCCCGGGAGTCTATGACACCGTCTATGTGGATGTGACGGACGACCTGGACTTCTCGAACGACAAAGCATGCATCAAGGGCGATGAGATATCCTACTTCGACTTCTACAACGCTACGACGGGTGCCGAGGATTGGTCTCGCTGGAACGGCGGTGACGGCTATGCGGACATCTCTGGTGGCATGGTCTATTGGATCAGCGATGGTGCGAACGTGCTTCCCGGAACTAACTGGACTTACGGTGCGACATTTACACCGATGAGCGGGGACGCAGTCGCATTCGTTGGTGAGTTCAGCCTCGGAGAAAGCCATGGAACCATGACTTCGTCGGCGGCGCTCGCAAATGGCGCGACATTAGGTGGCATGCTGATGGGTATGGCACCAGAGGCGAAGCTCATCGCGATTCCATTCACGAACGACATTGTCAACTCGTGGCTGTTCGCTGAGATGGGAGCTGATGGAACTCCGAACACAGGCGATGAGGCGAACATCGTCACGAACAGCTACGGATGGTCTGACTCGGCGATAGGCGCTGGGTACGACATCTTCGACCAGTACACGAGCTTCATCTCGTACCTTGGTCCCCAGACGCTGTGGTGCTGGGCGACCGGAAACGGCGGACCTGGCTACGGCACTATCACCTCGCCTCAGGACCTCTTCGCCGTGCAGTGTGGCGCAAGCACCACCATGCAATACAGGTATTGGCTCGGCTACGAAGAGAATTACGAGTACACGACTTACGGAGACATAGCGCCTTTCTCGAACTCCGGGCCATCGAGAACCGGCAAACTGAATTCTGAGATTGTCGCGTCTGGGATGTACTCCTTAGAGCCGGCGCCACTGAACGAGGGCGCATACGGCGGCTGGGGAGACGGTTCTGTGCACTTCCAGCTAGGGAGCGGCACGAGCCATGCTACCCCGACGATTGCGGGCGGGGCAGCTTTGGGACTCCAAGCGTACCATGAGCTCACAGGAGACTGGCCTTACATGGATGAGGCCAAGGCCAAACTCATGGCATCCGCAGACGACATGCACTACGACCCGTTCAAGCAAGGTGCTGGCTGGCTGAACGCCACGACTTACGCAAGGGTCATGGGACAATACGATGGAGTTGCCTCCGTTGCATGGGGGGCTTCGGAGCCTGCTCTGACCAAGGCTGCGCTCTATCCCGGTTCCTTCAACGGAACGTCAATAGGCGCACGATATGAGGTCTTCCCGAACTTCCTGTTGCCGGGTGAGTATGATGACAGTCACGTTATCACTTCGACCAACTACAACCCGACCACATCTGCGGATGTGACTGTCACGAGCAAGATGCTGATCAGGACCGGCTCCGACCAGATTGACTGGACCACATCAGATGCAGGCGATCAATGGTTCGATGTGAAGCCCATGATACCAGCCGGAACGGATTTGCTACGTGTTACCTGGTTTATGCCATTGAATGAGTTCGACCCCGAGCTGGACTACGTCTCCAATGTGTCGTACTGGCTCGAGGCACACAATTGGGTTGACACAAACATGGATGGCAACATGAACATAACGGGCGGGCAGTGGGAGCTGTACAGATACACTGTTGACGGAAGCGACTGCAACTATAACCAGATCACAATCAGAGATCCGATCGACAGAAGTAATGACGGACTGATTATCAGGGTCAGGTCGATTGCCGGCTCAGCAGGACTTGACATGAGCCTCAAGCTGGATTACTACCAGCTGCAGCCATTCGATTGGATCCAGTTCAGGAAGGTCGGAGACACCGTATGGTCGCCGAGCATCACTGGGACCATCGACCCGACGACTTCGATGAGCTGGGAGGTAAATGTGACCGTCCCACCCGATGCCTATGTTGGAACATATGCAGGTGCGATCTACGTCGACGATGGCTCGAGGCTGCAGAACATACCTGTCGTGATCAATGTGCCCGCAACGGACTACGAATTCGCCTTTGGCGGACCGTCCTACTTCGATACCCCGTACAACAACCAGTTTACGGGAATCGCTGACAAGGGTTGGAGGTTCGAAGTGGGAGACTGGAGGATGTACTGGTGCCTGCCATCATCGCCCGCACCTTCACCTGACGCGAGCCTGATCGTGACGGCCAATTGGAACGCTCTGCCGACCGATGTGAACGTCCATGTCCTTGCGGCATTCGATGCCGGCGGCTGGCCCCCCGCTTATGACTTGCCATTCGGCCCGAACCTGCTGGAGCTGCCTGTCGCCTCAAGCAATGAGCATTACATGGGCGCCGGCATCTTTGGCGTTGGAACGAGCACAGGTGGCCCGTCAGAAGTGATTGCCGCTCCTATGGGTGCGATTGACAATATGACGGGACAGATGCCGTTCGCAATCGAGACAAGGTGCGCCGTGATGGACGGCTATCAGGCGCAGGACGTTCTCTCGGGCTACACAACTTGGCTGACCTTGAACGACTATGGCCCGAGATCCATCGACATCGGAAGTGATAGCGGGATACCGCTGACAGGCTCGATGAATGCGTGGTATGACATGACTGTGGCGGGCTGGGTCGAGGCCAAGGGCAGCGGTGTTGGGCCGCTGAAGAAGGACTTCTATCCAATGGAGCCGATATATCAGGATGCGTTGTCAGGCAACTTCGATTCTGATCTGGCAAATGCGGCCTACACTAGAGCAATCCAGGTTTCTGGAGCATCGATGCTGCAGATATCCACCGCTGAGGTCTCGGACGCCCCTGACATCGACCTCGGCGTCTGGTACGACGCCAACATGAATGGAGTGGCAGAACTTTCGGAGCCATATTGGTATGTCGGCATATCTGGTTCGACCGAGTCGCTGACTCTTGACAGCCCAGCCGATGGTCAGTATTTGGTCAAGGTGCTCGGGTACACTGTCACAGGCAATCCCGGTTACTTCGAACTCACAGTACTGACAGGAGTGCCTGGATACATAACGGCGTACATGCCTGACACGTGGGTCACGACTGGCTACTACGACTTCGAGGTAGACTACTCAGTGCCTGCTGTGACCGGCGTGTACCTCGGTGCCGCGACCTTCGGATTCATGGGTGCCGCAGACATGTTCTCAATCGATGTGGCCATAACAGTGGACCTGACGCCGCCTGTCATCGACAACGTGTTGCCCGCGGACATGGCAGTTGTTGGCAGCTCTAGCATCGTTGTGTCGTACGTCGTTGACGATTCTGGAGGAGCTGTTTCAACAGGCCTCGATCCTTCGTCACCCTGGCTTGTGCTCGACAATTCCTACATGTTTGATATGGCCGCCCCGGGAGCGTATGTCGTCGGAGACAGCGTCTACATACCCATACCGTTGAGGCTCAGTGAGGGCCTGCACTATCTCTTCCTCTACGCGGCGGACATGTGGGGCAACGGTGTCTCGACGACCACCTCGTTCTGGGTCAACTCGGCGATCGAGACTTTCACCGCATGGTGGGTCGATCCTGGCACGAGCAGCACAATACCAGATGGAAGGACCGTGTCTCTGACTGATGTCATCCTCAGGGGCTACACAGACCCGAACGCGGATGTGACGATCGATGCTCCTTTGGCAACTTATTACCTCGTTGCGGATGACAGCGGCTTCTTCGAACAAGACACGGTCTCGTTGGAAGAAGGGCTGAACATCGTGACCGTATCGACAATGAACAACGGTAGCGTCAGCGCATCGATGCTGAAGATGATCGTATCCGACACATACTGCATGCTCCAGGTCCAAGAGCCGATGTCTCCGACCTTGAATCCGACCGCTGAGATCATGGGGCAGACAGAAGTCGGGGCAACCGTCACGGTGAACGGCGACTCTGTCGCAGTTGGCCCCGATGGCACATTCTACGCGGATGTTGCACTTGTCGAGGGGCTGAACGCGATCAGCGTCGATGCAATCGACAGAGTTGGCAACGCCGCGCATACCGACATTCAGGTTGTGCTCGACACGACTCCGCCTTCGCTGGTCTTCCTCGGACCGGATGACTTATCGAACACGAGCGAGCCAAGCGTGACCGTATACGGCACGACAGATCCAGACGCGACCGTCTGGGTCAACGGCGTAGTGGCGAGCGACGGCACGGCCGACTGGAGCGCAGTGATACCGCTCCTTGAAGGCTGGAACTCGGTGACCGTCACTGCAGCGGACGAACTCGGGAACAGCGTCTCAGAGACGAGAGCGTTCGAATACATCCCGCCGGTCTATGTGACTCCTGACGAGCTGGCAGCCGTCCAGGCACTGCTGCAGGATCAGCTTGACAGCCTGACCGCGGCACTAGCGGAAAACGTCTCAGCTCTGCAGACCATGGTGGACGCGCTCGAGGTGTCCTTGAACGAGAACATCTCCAACCTGCAGGGGCAGATAGACGAGCAGGCTGCGGCACTCGCTGCGAACGTGACGGAGCTCCAGGGACAGATAGACGCGCTAACGGCTTCCATGGCGTCGGACGTCGCACAGCTGCAGGCTCTGATAGATACCCTCGACGACGCGCTGGCGGAAAACAGGTCTGCGCTCGACGCCGACATAGCGGCACTCCAGACGCAGATAGCGGCACTCAGCGCCTCGCTGGACCAGGACCTAGCAACGCTGCAGGACCAGATCAACTCCACGCGGGACGACTTGACCGCCTTGAACACCACGCTGCAGAACGACCTGAACGACCTGCAGGACCAGCTCAACGGGCTGAACCAGACGACGCAGGACGACATCAACACGATAGACGAGAAGGCTTCCGACACGGACGCCTTCGCCAGCATGCTGATGTACGTGACCCTTGTGCTGTTCGCGATCGCAATGATACTTGTCGGTATCGTCTGGTATGTGATGAACGGAAGGATCGGTGGTCGCTCAGGCGGGTCGGCGCCGGCGATGGAGGAGGTCGACACCGGAAACCCGTCGGACGTCGAGAAGGAGTTCGAGGCCCTCGAGAAGGAGATCAAGAAGGACGAGCTGTGAGAGCGAGCCCAAACCTTTTCCACAAACTCTTTTTTCATTCCTTTTCCAGAGGCGGGAGCTAACGACCGTGCCATGAAAAAGAGCCACTGGAGGGAATCGAACCCTCGACCTACGCCTTACCAAGGCGTCGCTATACCTCTAAGCCACAGTGGCGTTTTCGAATGCGGTCGCAAGGCATCTTGCCCTGCATATTAAAAGGTTGTTGGCGTGCAGACGCTGGCTAGGCCTCGGTTCATCGTGCGCATCATTTATTATGGGCACAGAGGATTAGTTCGTCCGATGAAGGAGTCACAGAGCAGCTTCGACGTGATGGCTTCAGTGAAGGAGCTTCAAGCCCTAGCCGGAGGCCACATTGACAAGATCTACCATCCGAGGCTGGACCATCTCCTGCTAGCCGTGAGGCTGCCCGGGGAGGGAAAATCCTTCGTTCATTTCCATGTGGGCCGGTGGCTTTACCGTTCGGACAAGAGCAAGGAGATGCCCCAACAGCCATCAGGTTTCGCCATGATGCTGAGGAAGAGGATCACGAACGCCAGGATAACGGCAGTCAGGCAGCAAGGATTCGACAGGATAGCCATCATATCTCTAGAGAAGGAGGAGAAGTTCGATCTCGTCCTCGAGATGTTCGGTGACGGGAACGTGATTCTGGTGAAGGACGGAGTGATCGTCCAGCCTCTCACCAGCCATACCTGGAAGCACAGGGATGTGAGGGCTAAGAGGGAGTTCGAGTTCCCTCCGCCAGTGCCTGACCCTGCACAGCTGTCAGATGAGGACATGTTGAAGATACTGCTATCTTCCGACACGGACCTTGTGAGAACCCTCGCGACAAAGCTCAACACTGGGGGAAGATACAGCGAAGAGATCTGCGCTAGGACCGGCATCGACAAGCGGAAGATGGCCCAGGAGCTCAAAGTCGAAGAAGCGGGGCTCATCCTCAGGACCATCACTGAGTTCAAGGAGGAGATCGCATCGTCTGAGAAGGCTTTCGTGATTCTAAAGGACTTCGCCGTCGAGGACGTTGTGCCCCTCAAGATGCGCATCTACGAGGGGATGGCGAGCGAGGAGTTCGACTCGTTCTCCTCGGCAGTCGAGAGCTACATACCTCGGATCCCCAAGCCTCAGAAGGAGAAGCCGAAGGAGGCCATCCTCGAACTGGAGCGGCTCAAGCGGAAGCTCGCGCAGCAGGAAGCTGCAGTGATGAAGCTCCAGGACGACGCTCGAGAGGCTCAGATAATGGGAGATTTCGTGTTCGCAAACTACGGCGAGGTATCGAGGATTCTCTCCGACATGAAGGTCTGTCTGATTTACTCCAAGGGCTGGAAGGAGATTCCCGGCTTCGTCTCGTTCGACCAGAAGAACTCCTTGCTCAAGGTGAGGCTGAAGACGGCCGAGATCGTTCTCGACGCCAAAGGGAGCGTCGAGTCAAACGCGAGGAGATACTACGAGGACGCCAAGAAGGCAAGGAGGAAGCTGGAAGGCGTCATCACCGCCCTTGAAAAGGCGAAGAAGGAGATCGACGAGCAATCCAGAGACGAGACCCGAGACGCAAAAGCGGAGAAGAAGAGGTACGAGCCCACCAAGAGGTTCTGGTTCGAACGTTTCAGATGGTTCATCTCCAGCGAGGGCGCCCTCGTCCTCGGCGGAAAGGACGCGAAGAGCAACGACATGCTCGTGAAGAGGCATCTCGAGGCAGGAGACCGATACGCTCACGCCGATATCCACGGAGCACCGAGCGTCGTGGTGAAGATGAACAAGGGCGTGACTGAGAAGACGCTCCACGAGGCGTGCGAGTTCGCAGTTGCCACATCGAAGGCATGGAACGCTAAGATCGGCTCTGCAGCAGGATACTGGGTCCTGCCGGAACAAGTGAGCAAGACCCCGCAAAGCGGAGAGTACTTGTCAAAAGGAGCTTTCGTCATCCGAGGAAAGCGCAACTACTCGAGCAAGCTGGAGATCAAATTGGGAATAGGCGTGATCGAGTTCGAAGGAAGCAGGAAGATCATGTGCTCTCCCGAAGGTGCGATCAAAGCTCACTCTAATAAGTTCGGGATCATCAGGCCCGGGCAGAGGGACAAGAACTCGTTCGCAAAGCAGCTCGCGAACGCCCTAGAGGTCCCCATCGAGGAGATCCAGAGCATCCTCCCACCAGGCGATGTGGAAGTCGTCGAGCAAGCCGGCCTCGTCATTTCTTGATCAGCGCCCTGAGCGCTTTCAACTCCTGTTTGTATTTCTTGTCCCCAGCTGGAGTCTCCAAAACCATGGGTATCCCCTCGAATCTCTCATCATTCATGATGTTTCTGAAGCCATCGATCCCGATGAATCCCTTGCCAATCTGCTCGTGCCTGTCAAGTCGTGAACCCTGCTTTCCCCGCGAGTCATTCAGATGCATTGCCTTGAGATACGAGAGACCGAGAACTCCTTCAAAGAGATCGAAGGTCGCTTCGTATCCCTTCTTGGTCTTGATATCGTAGCCAGCAGCGTACGCGTGGCAGGTGTCAAAACACACTCCGACGCTCTTCTGGTCCTCCAGGTAACCGATGATCTTTGCCAGCTGTTCGAAGGAGTAACCGAGGACGCTCCCTTGGCCCGCAGTTATCTCCAGCAGCAACTCAACATCGCTGGACCCGAACTCCCTCCTCGCCCAGTTCATGGACTCTGCGATCTTCTTCAGACCCGCCTGTTCACCCGCACCCATGTGCGCGCCTGGGTGAAATATGAGACAGCGCACACCTAGGTGCTTCGCTCTCACCATCTCCTCGAGGAACGCCTCTCTCGATTGCTTGATTAGGACTTTGTCAGGACTTCCGAGGTTTATGAGGTAGGAATCGTGGATGACGGTCTCGGCGATCTTGAACTCCGCAGATTTCGACTTGAAGCTCTCTGCATCGTCGAGGGCCAACGGTCTGGTCTTCCACTGCATCTGGTTCTTGGAGAATATCTGCATGCAATCGCATGTCAGCGCGCGACCGCGTTCCGGTGCTTGGTCGATGCCGCCTGAGATCGATATGTGGGCTCCTAGCAACAACGCCTGCCCTCCCCGCTCGTAATCCGCAACCGACTAGATAATCCTAGAAGTCCATGGTGAACAGGTACGAGCCATCGACAGGCTGGGACTTCGGCGGGACGCCGCTTTTGTGCATCAGGGCGATCATGGCAACGTTGTCTCTCATGACCTCGGCAGTCAGCCCTTTGATGTTCCGCGATTTTGCGATCTTGACTAGCGCCCGCATCATGTAGGTCCCAATGCCCTTCCCCTGCCACGCGTCGGCCACAAGGAATGCGATCTCGGCCTTGTGCGTTGCGGGGTTCAGGTGATAGCTGCCGAGGCCGACGATCTTCTGCTTCGGTCCTTCCTTCGTGATCGCAACGAGGGACATCTCCTTGTTGTAGTCGATGCAGCAGAACTGCTGGAGCCTCCTATGGGGCATAGATTTCAGCATGCTGAAGAACCTGTTGATGATCGTCTGGTCGCTCAGGTCGTAGAACATGTCGCTGAGCATCTCCTCATCGGTCGGTCTGACAGGCCTGACGAGGAGCTCAACCCCGTCCTTCGTCGCCATTATCGCTTCAAGATCCTCTGGATAGACAGCCTCCTCCGGACCCAGGATCTGGTCTTTGTAGATGTAGTTCAGCTTCCTTGCGCCCTCAAGTAGCCTCTTCCTGAATTTCGGGTGCGCGATGCCGATCAGAGCCATCGCCCTTTCGCGGATGTTCTTGCCGTGGAGGTACGCGACGCCCCATTCGGTCACGACATAGTGCACATCGCCCCTCGTCGTCACTACGCCCGCGCCCTCTTTGAGGTTGACGGATATCCTAGAGACGGTATCGTTCTTCGCTGTCGAGGGCATCGCGATGATGGGCTTGCCGCCCTTGGATCTCGCAGCGCCTCTGACGAAGTCCAGCTGACCGCCTATTCCGGAGTAGAACATCGCACCCAGGGAGTCGGCGCAGACTTGGCCGGTCAGGTCGACCTCGATGGCCGAGTTGATTGCGACCATCCTGTCGTTCTGGCAAACGATGAAGGGATCGTTCGTGTACTCGGTCGGGTGGAACTCGATGGCAGGGTTGTTGTCCACGTAGTCGTACAGGCTCTGGCCGCCGATGCAGAACGACGCAATTGTCTTGCCCTGGTGAAGGGTCTTCTTTGAGTTGTTGATGACCCCTTTCTCAACCAGCTCCATGAAACCGTCGGAGAACATTTCGGTGTGAATCCCGAGGTCCTTCTTGTCGGTCAGGTAATGGAGGACCGAGTCTGGAATCGTCCCGATGCCCATCTGCATCGTGGAGCCGTCCTCAATGAGATTCGCGATGTTCTTCCCTATCCGCCTTGCCACATCGTCCGCCCGCTCTCTGTGGGAATATAGCAACGGAACGTCGACTGGGATGGCCAGATCTATGTCGTCCATGTTGACAAAGCAGTCTCCAAGCGCGCGAGGCATCCTCGGGTTGATCTCCGCGATGACCTTATTGGCCGATTCTGTGGCAGATTTCACCACATCGGTGGAGACGCCGTAGCTGCAGAAACCGTGCTTGTCTGGGGGCGAGACCTGTATCAGCGCGACGTCGATCGGGGCCCGTCCCGACTTGAATAGAGCTGGTATTTCGGAGAGGAAGACCGGCGTGTAGTCCGCCCTGCCCTGTGCCACTGCTTGCCTCGTGTTCGCTCCGATGAAGAACGCGTTGTGCCTGAATTGGTCGGTGAACTTCTCCTCGGTGTACGGCGCGACGCCGAGGGTCATTATGTGCATGATCCTGTTATCGGCCAAGCGTCCTGCGCCCTCGATCAACGCCTTGACCAGTATCTGAGGTTCCGCAGCGCCCGACCCGATGAATACCTTGTCTCCCCTTCTGATCGTGGCAATAGCCTGTTCCGGGGTCCTCATCTTCTCGGAGTATTTCTGCTGCCAATCCGGCAACGCATATGACAGATCGCTCGAATCACCCTTCGCCTTGGTGGCTGAGAGCTCCGACTTCTCTGACATTCTGGTTCAATGTCGCGTAGAAAGTACCCGATAATAACGGTTTTGGGGTTACAGAGATCCGATTTCCGAATTGGGGTCGTCGCGAAACGAAAAAGGCAGGCGTAGACTCGGATCCGGCCCCATTATCAATCCTCTCTCAAAGGGCCCGAACTATGGCCTTGAGGCCCTCGATCTCCTTCCCGATCTTGACGATGGCTTTGTTCTTGTCAGAGAACGCGAGCTCCGGGTGCTCCTTCTGAAACCTGTCGAATATCTCCGACGGGGAGATCTGATGCAACTCTCGCAGAACCTGGTCTCTGTGCTGGGCCTGAGCCCTTAACGGATCCTCTAGAAGTGGAGCAATGTCTAGCTCGTCATTTAGCCAAGCCTCGACATCCTCCTGGTCCATCTGGCCGAGGTTGTTGAGGATGAACCGCTGGATGGCCTGCTTCCATTCCGCCTGCAAGATCATCCCTTCCTTTCCGGCAGTTTCTTGCCTGGGTTCATGATGTTGTTGGGATCGAGCGCCTTCTTGATCCGCCTCATGATCTCGAGGGCGACATCCGAGTACTCCAGATCGAGATTGTCTCTGTGCTCGATCCCTACCCCATGGCAGCTTTGGATCGAGCCACCAAGCCTTGTGGCGAGCCTAGCTATCTCCCGAAGGACCTTCTGATACTTCTCCCATGCATGTTCGCCCTTTGGGAGCCGGTATCGTCCTCCGACCATCCTATAGCGGCCGACGTCTAGGCAGAACTTCTCTCCGGGAAGAGGTTCGATACCGTGCTTCGGACCGATGTCATTCCACAGCTTGTCGTAGTACTCGCGCATGTGCTCCATGGGGATGTAGCACGTTATGACGTCCTCGAATCCCGTCAGAGCTCGAGCGCCACACCATTGCTCGGCATACAGCTCGAGGAAGGAGAGCGCGACATCGTGACCCGAGAGGACTCCCGCAGTATCAGCAACGATCTTCTTCACGCACTCAACTTGCGCTTCCACTTCTCCCTTCGTACCGTCCAACATAACGTACAGCAATGCCTTCAGACCTTTCGGAGCGCCCAGCTCGTCCATATCGTGCGCCTCGTAGGCCTCACCTCCCGTGAAGCCGACTCCGGACGCCATCAGCTTCTGAGCGGCGTCGTTCGCGGCCCAGAAATCCGAGTAGAAGGCCAGGACGACTTCTCGTGCCTCGGGCAGCGGCTCGACTCGGAGAGTGGCCTCGGTGATTATGCCAAGCGTGCCCTCGGCTGCGATGAACAGCTGATGCAGTCTGTATCCAGTCGAAGTGTACAGGACCTTCGGTCCTGTCCGAAGTGCGCTCCCGTCGGCAAGCACGACCTCGAGAGACATCACGCGGTCGGCTATAGTGCCGTACTTCTGGTTCCTTCTGCTGAAGCCGGAAGTCGATATCGAGCCACCGACCGTGGCCATTTTGAGCGACCCCTGCTCCTGGGTCAGCCAGAGCTTCTGCTCTGCGAGCCTGTCCTCCAACTCCTTGAGAGTGACCCCTGGCTGGACCGTGACGTGCAAGTTTGGGACGTTGACATCGAGGACCTTGTTCATCCTGATCGTGTCGACAACGATCCCTCCATGGATCGGAACGAGCATGCCAGTCCTGTTCGAACCTCCGCCCTTGGGGATCAGCGGTATCTTTCTAGAGGCAGCGATCCTGACGATGTCCTGGACTTCGGGAGTTGACCCCGGAAGAACAACGAAATCCGGGAAGTACTTGTATTCGTCCTCGAACCTTATCCTGTACGTGTCCTTTGTGTACGGGAGGATGTCGGATTTCTTCCACAGCACCTTGGACTCGCCGAGCGCGGTGATAAGCTCCTTCTTGACTGCTTCGTGGACCTCGTGCTCGAGCATTACCTGGCACCTACCTTGTCGACAGCAGCGCGGTCCAGAAGGACGGAGAGCTCGAGCACTTCGATTCGAGAGCCTATGCTTTGAGCGGCTGCCCTGAGAGTCTGGACGCAGAATGGGCATGCGGTCACGAGGACATCGGCTTCGGTCTTCTCGCCCTCGATGACCCTCCTGATCGCGGCCTTCTCAGAGATGTCCGGATAAGCAGTCTTGACGCCGGCCCCGCCGCCGCAGCACCTGGCCTTCTCCCTATTGCTTTTCATCTCCGTAAGCTTGAGCCCGGGGATCGCCCTAAGAATGCTGCGTGGGGCTTCGTAAACCTCAGTATGCCTTCCGAGGTGGCACGGGTCGTGATAGGTCGCCTTGATTGGCGTATTCTTCAACTTCAGCTTCCCCGAAGTCAGCAGGTCGGACAGGTATTCCGTCGAATGAAGGATCTCGATGTCCTCGTTGAGGCCTGGATAGTCCTGCTTGAGAGTCTTGAAGCAGCCAGAGCACGCCGTGACTATTCGTCTGACTCCCGTTCCCCTCAGCCGCTTCTCGTTCTCCTTGCGAAGCTTCTCGAACAGCTTGGCGTGTCCCAGGCGTTTCACGGTTGAGCCGCAGCAGACCTCATCATCAAGCAGAAGCCCGAACCTCTCTCCAGCTAGCTCCATCAAGTGAGCAAGAGCTCGAGGGCCCTCCTGAAGGGACCTATCGAGGGCGAATGTGCAACCTACATAAAACAGGGTCTCGGTCTTTCCTGGAACGACTCGCCGGTCTTTGAGATCCCTCGCCCACTTCTTCCTGGCAGTCTTCGGTTCCTGCCACGGATTTCCGTAGTTCTCCAGGCTCTTGACCATCATCGCATGCCCGGGAAGAAGTGGTAGACCTTTGTCGACGAGGTACTTCCTGAACGCTTCGGTGGCCTCCGCATTCTTGAGGTGGGCCGTGCACGAAAACTCATCCCTGCGACAGAGCAGGCAAGAATATGCGATCCGGACAGCTCTCTCATCTGGCTCAAGAACACCAGTGACCAATGCCCGGATCAGAACGTTCCTACCCTTCGGCGACATCGTCTCTTCGAGGATCTCGGAGTACATCGGACATTCGTCCTTGCAGCAGCCGCATCTGCACTTGACACACGCCTCAGCGACCTCGATCATCTCCGCGATCTCAGTGTCCATGACACGCATCACCTGAAGTTCCTTGAGCGCCAAACGACACACCGTGATTGAAAGCAATGTATTTGACCATTGGCAGGGAGACCGCTTCGACTGGCCCTCCAGGCAGAGGGCATCAAAAAGTACATTCGCCCGAAGAGCTTCTCCAACACGGAACAGGGGTGAAGGAATGGCCAGGGGAAGGCTGGCATTTCTGGACAACGAGGAGATAAGGAGGGTTCACGAGACCTCGCTTAGAGTCCTTGAGGAAGTGGGAGTAGTCGTCCATAGCGAAAGCGTCGCGAATATGCTAACCACAGCCGGAGCGGAGGTATCGAAAACCGGGAAGAGAGTTCTCATCCCCGAAAGCCTCGCGAGGACATCTCTTGCTAACGCTCCGAAATCGATCCTCCTTGCGGCCAGGGACAAGTCACGGGACGTCCGAATTCCAGTGAGCGACAGGATCCGGGTGGCTAACGGGGGAGAAGGGGTCTATGTGAAAGACCTCCTCACCGGCGAGTCGCGACCCTCGACCCTGGAAGACTATCGGAATTTCGTCGTGTTGTCGGAGGCGCTTCCTCAGGTCGATTTCTGCTGGGGGATGGTGGGCGCGCTTGACCAGCCGCTGCATCTGAAGAACATCGTTGAGTTCAAGACAAGCCTTGAGCACTCGACCAAGCATTTCCAGGGCGGAGTATCCAGCGTACAGGAAGCTAGAGACATGATCGAGCTCGCATCAATAATCACCGGAGGATACGAGGAACTCAGAAGACGGCCAATATTCTCGTCAGTCCAATGTCCAATATCGCCGCTAGCATTTGAAAGCGGACTCTCGGAGGCGCAAGTGGAGTTCGCTCGGGCCGGCATTCCTGTGGTCGCAATGGTAGCTTCCGTTGCCGGACTTACTTCCCCGGTGACCCTCGCGGGTTCCCTCGCTCAGGTAAACGCCGAGAACCTAGCCAGCCTTGTCATCTCGCAGGTCGCGAGGAAAGGCGCCCCGTGGATCTACAGCAGCGATTCTGTCCCAGGAGATCTGGCGACAGGTTCCATAGACTACGGCGCGCTCGAGGGGGAACTCATGAGAACGGGAGCCGGTCAGATGGGCAGGTTCTACGGCCTCCCTACGATGGTTGCAGGAATCTCCCTCGAGAATAGTTCCCTTCTTCTTGGAAGAGTAAGGGACGGAGTCCCTTACATGGCCATGCAGGCCTTGGTGCCGTCGGATCTCGGCTCAGGTCTGGGAGGGATCGATCAGGCGGCCGGAGCATCGTTCGAGCAACTGTTGGTCGATGCATGGGTCTGGGAGGTTGCCCGCGGGTTCGCCCGCGAGTTCGCAGCCGATGATGTCGCGATTTCGTTCGAGACGATTCGAGAAGCGGGTCTCGACGGCAACTTCCTCGGGAAGAGGCACACTCTCACGCGGTTCAAGAAAGAGCTCTCAGGAACGGGCAACTCGGAGAGTTCGTTCTCAGGGAAAGGGGACTCAGGCGCAAGAGGCGACCTGCTAAGAAGGGCGAAGGTGGAGGTCAAGGCAATGCTAAGCAGACCGAAGGCTCTGATGGTGTCGAAAGACGAGTCTGCTAGAATGACCGAGTTCATCAAGAGATTCTCGTGATGCTCCTCCAAGAAATCGCGCAGGCGCCCGAGCTGGGATTCGAACCCAGGTCCGAAGCTCCGCAGGCTTCTAGGATATCCAAGCTACCCCACTCGGGCATGGGCCCCTGCGCGCAGACACCTTCATGAGGACATCGGTAGAAAAAGGCTCCCATGGCAGATGACGGGTCAATACGCGCTCGTCCAGTCGATCTTGCCTTTCTTACGCGCGACCTTGTCAGCATACCTGAAGATACCCAGCGAGATGAATAGGAACGCCACCGTCGTCAACACAAGAGTTAGCAAGAGCTGCAGGTCGCTGAAGCTCTGGAGGCCGGTAACCGGTCCGAGCTGTGACATCACGCCCGGCTCGAGGCCTCTACGCACTCCCTCCATCCAGTAGGTGACAGGCAGGAACTTCGAAATCGACTGCGCCCAGACCGGGAGGATGGTTATCGGGAAGATCACGCCCGAGAGCACATAGAAGACCCCGGCGATCCCTTCGTTGATGCCCATCGCATGTTTGGCCGTGAGGAACGTCACGCCTCCCAGCGCGAGACCCATGATCGCCAGAGTGGCTAAGCCGAGACCTAGGGCCACGATGAACAGCGGCCAGTTGACTGCGGCTAGGTTGATGTCGACGCCGAGAAGGAGCACTCCGAAGAGGAGCGTCAGCAGCACTCCGAACGATGTGATTGCAATCTTGATTGCAGCCCTGCCGAAGATGTATGTGTGGAACTTGATCGGGGCGATGTAGACCTGTTTCAGGGTCATGTAATGTTCCCTGTCGTCGTGAATGACCCATGTGACACCGAAGAGCACATCTGCCACGAACATGTAGAACGCGTTCCCCACGTACATGAAGGAGAAGAACATCGTGTCGGTCTCGCCATGCGTGATCACGAGGTACATGAACACGAGTATCAGCGTGCCGGCGAGAGGCTTGACGACCGAGTAGGTGGCGAACAGAAACGGATCCGTCCAGTTGGCCTCCATCTCCCAGCCCAGCCAGGCTGCGATCTTGAAGGTGCGCAAGTTGCTGCTCACTGCCATCTGAGCGTCAGCCTCCCGCTGGTCTTGCCCAGCTTTTCCATGTAATCGAGTGACCTCTTCGAGAGCAAGACGAACACGATGCAAAGCACGCTGAGTATGATCGTCTCCATCCCTATCGGAAGGAAGCCGTACTGCGACTCGGTCGATGGGTAGAACAACTGCCTGAGCGCATCAAGCCCGAGCGTTATCGGAATAATCGACGCGCCCGCTGCGGCCCAGAAACCCAGAGCCTTCACGGGGAAGTAGAATCCGGACGCCAAGTATATCGGCTCGGTCATAAGGCTCGACATGTGGTACGCCTCGCGCCCGAACAGTAGGTAGAGCGACGCGAACATCATCCCCATGCCGTAGAGGGCGATCATCGTGACGAGGAAGACGACTATGAGCATGACCGGACTGGATAGCGAGAGCGCGATGCCGAACAGCACTATGCCTATCGTGAGGGTCGATACCGCCCTCAAGGTCGTCTCGAACAGTCCCCCCACGGCCATGCCCGCGAGTATCGACATCCTGGAGATCGGCGCCATCAGGTAGAGGGACAGATTGCCGATCTCCTTCTCCCAGTAGAGTTGCGAGGCCATGCTCCAGAGTATGTTCAGCCAGAAGGCCGTCATCGCACCGCCCAGGATGACGAATCCCACAAACTCTTCGGGTGCCTTCATGAATTTGTAGATGTACGCGTAGGCCGCGACCGTTAGAAGGGGCAGGAAGACATCGAAGAGGACCCAGCTCGGCTCCCTGGTCGAACCGATCATCCTGGGGTACGCCCGACCTCTAATAGCTCTCAGGTTCCTAATGAGCCAAGTCTCCGTCACTCGAACCCCTTTCCCACCATCTTGATGAAGACGTCTTCGAGAGTGGGCTCGGTCTTCCTGAGCCCGAGTATCTTCGCCCCGCTGTGAACGATCTCGGAGACTATGTCGGAGACCGCAGATTCGTCGCGGAGCACGAATTTCAGGCTGGTCATGTTGCTCGCAGGATCATCGGTGTAGGTGAACTTCTCGACGCCTGGAATCATGTCCAAGACGCCCTTGTTGTTGAGCAGCGTGACGTCGATCTTCAGCATCGTGCTCGTCTTGACCAACTTCTTCAGATTATCCGGCGTGTCGCAGGCCAGGATCTTGCCATCGTCGATGATCGCTATCCTGTCGCAGAGCTGGTCGGCCTCGGCCATGTAGTGCGTTGTCAGGAGCACGGTCTTGTCGGACTGCTTCTCGACCCATTCGACGATGTAATCCCTGATGACTCGGCTCGCATTCACATCGAGCCCGAGGGTGGGCTCGTCCAAGAACAGGATATCAGGGTCCGTGACGAACCCTCGGATGACGTTCATCTTCTGTCTCATTCCAGTCGAGAGCGTCCGCACCTTCTCGTTCTTCTTTTCAGACATCCCGAAGAGATCGAGCATCTCGTCGATCCGCTTGAACGCGAGGGCGCTCTTCATACCGTAGAACTGAGTGAACATCCACAGGTTCTCTCTCACCGTCAGAAGTCCGTAGCCTGAGATCTCGCCGCCCGAGACCATGTTGATCCGCTTTCGCACCTCCTGAAAATCCTTTTCGACATCGAAGCCGGCCACGTAGGCCTTGCCCGACGTGGGGAGAAGGAGCGTGCTGAGTATCTTGAGAAGGGTAGTCTTGCCAGCACCGTTCGGGCCGAGCAGGCCGAACAGCTCGCCATTTTCGATCCGCAGGTCTACCCGATTGAGAGCCGTCACTGATTTGCCCTCTTTCTTCTTCTTGGGATTGAACACCCTGGTCAGCGACTTTGTCTCGACTGCTGGTTCCATTGGTGGCTCACCGAGCGATTCCATTAGACGGATGCAATAGCGAAGCAGGCTGCAAGAATGTGCGCAGGCAGAATCGGTGTCGGTTGGTACTCCCTACGCCTCATAGTGCGTCCGGTACCTCGTCACGTACCCGGCGATCTTGTTCCTCATGGAGACGTAGCGCACATCGGTGAGCTTCGCGACCATCAGCTTGTTGTGCTGGTAGTCACTGGTGAACTGCTCTGGGTACCTCTGGACCAGTTCGATGGCTACCCTTTTGATGTATGTCGGTCTGATGTTGCCCACGGGCTCACCGATTGGCCTCGGTAGGAAAAGGGCCTATATATGGTTTTTGGAACAAGGTGCTTCGGCAGTCGAGCAATCTGCGACAATCTGGAAGTGTCTCTGAAAGCGCCCGAATGGCTCAGCCTTCTGGCTTCATGCTTTCGACGAGCATCTCCTCGTCCGAGGGAATCTCCCCCTTCTTATACGGTCTCCCGCAGGCGTAGTCACCCTCCGGGCACGGCCCTCGGAAACACCCAGGCCCTGCATTGTCGAAAAGGATAGGAGCGACCTCCTTCACCTCTGCGAGCATCTTCCAAGCCATCATTCGAATCTCCCACTGTGCGCGCCTGCAACACCTTAGGTTGAAGAAGTGCCAAAGCTCGCGCGCATTCATGGTCACGGTTATGTTGGTCGAACAGGCGTTCGGCAGAACATATCTCGCGTCTTCCTTCTCCACCTTCTTGACCAGCTGCTTGTACACCTTCCAGTTGTCGTCCATCGCCTTCCTGAAGAGCATCTTGGCCTCAGGGTCCTCTTTGATCGATGGAGGGATGACGTACTCGGCCTTGTCCATGCTGACATATCTCTGGCTCTGCTGGGAATACGAGGCGACTCTGTGCCTCACGAGCTGGTGCGTGAGCGACCTTGAGACGCCCTCCAAGCTGAAAGTGAAGTACGCGTGCTCCACGACCGAAAGATGCCCCATGTCCACGACCTTCTTGATCATCTTCTTAGCGCGCTCGTCCGTCGTGGTCTCGAACAGCTCGGACGCGCCTTTCTCCGAATAGCACGACTGAGCTGCCGCCGCGCAGATCTTGTCAGGGTTCTTGGTGTAGTTGAGAAGCACGACCTTCAATTCCGCACCTGCCGGGAAAGGGCCTAAAGACGTCCGGTGCCTAAATGCTTTTGTAGGCGCGAAAACCGACCTTCAAAAGTTGCTGGCCTGTCGGAAACGATGATGCCGTTCGTTCCCCACAAACCCTTTTACGTCTTTTTCATGTGGCAATTCCGCCGGGATTTGAACCCGGCGACTGGCTCAAAATCAATCGGGGAAGCATGCGGGCTGCCACCAAACCCTTTTCTTTTTGCCATTCCTCCCCTATGGGCTTTTCCGAGGCAAGGCCGAGGTCGACAAGACGGAACTGGGGTTGAACAAGCGCTATCACATCATCTCTGATTCAACTACGCTCGAAGTATTCCATTCTCATGCGGGCCAGGTATCCTTGCTCAAAAGAAACCAGGTCCCGAACGATAGCAAACA
This sequence comes from uncultured Thermoplasmata archaeon, assembly GCA_963705355.1. Classification (GTDB taxonomy): domain Archaea; phylum Thermoplasmatota; class Thermoplasmata; order UBA10834; family UBA10834; genus COMBO-56-21. The sequence goes on along the minus strand of OY970070.1, from coordinate 1,623,037 downwards.
GCGCTGAGTGAGTCTCAGCTGACGAGGCTTCCGTTCCTTTCACTTTCAACTGGACATCTGTGGTCTCTCCATGCTCTACAAGATCGGCTTCGCAACGAACCCCAGTTCGTCCCGCACCCACCTCGATCACGACATGCGATTCTGGCACCTCCTCCATAACGCGTGTTTTGAAGAACTGCGGATTCATAACTTCGCCAGCGACTCGAGGTCCTTCCTTAGTCCCTTCATGCAAGATCCTCAAGGACTTGACGATCTCGTTGCATTCTTTGCCTGCCCAGGGATTCGCCTTCGCCATTTTCGTTATTCTTGCGATAATGCTTTCCAGCTCTCCCCCGCCCTGTCCGAGGTCCTGACTGGCTACTAGAAGTGGTTGCACAGTAATGTCGGAAACGAAATCATTCATTCTTGCGCACAGATCGTTTTCGCCTAGAAACCTATAGATCGCCTTCCTTGGGACCTTGAGGGTAAGTTGCTTCGAGATTTCCGTCATGCTCATGCCTTCCCTGTAATGACTCCGTTGGAGATATTGGCTTTTCCGAGAATCATGGCGGGCCCGGTGGGAATCGCACCTTCACTGAGCCAGTAGTCATGATGCGAGTTCAATCAGCGGGGATTGAGGCCGGAGCTAAGCCTCTTCCTTTTTCTCTTGTCTCACCTACTTTGCATTAGTACCGCGCGCGTTTCGCCAGACGTTTGGTCAATCGAGACTGAACAGACTCTAGGCGTGCGAAATAACCTCCAGCTGATTTCAAGTAGACATCACGCGCCTCTTTGATTTTGGGCTTGATCAAGTAGAACAGTTCCTCTGCCTTCGTCCCGAACAGGTCCTTGTCCCCTGTAACAGCATTGTTTTCCTTGATCTCCTTAATCAGGTTCTTAACATCTTCAATGGAGTCTTTGCGTATTGGAAATAGAAGTCGGTATTCCAGTGTTTGAAAGAGTGCAGGATTCAACAAACCTGATTGAACAGGATCCTTTCTCATCCTGTCCACGTTGGTTTTCAGTTCCTTCTTGACTATCTCGTCCAGAACTCTGTCCTTTGAAGCTGCTTCCTTCGACAACCGAACCAAGTCCCATAGATGACTCCGGAATCTCTTGAAGACTCGCGGCAACAAGCGGTGTTCGAGACAATCTTCGAGGCTGCGGTCGAGACCATAGTATGACGGAACTTCAGGTCGATTCAGTCGGAATTCCTTGGCATCGAGTTCTTTCTTCAGCAATCTGTGGATTGGAATGTAAATCTTGTCGAGGTCTTCCTTCAAATCCTCCTTCCGAGTTTGAAGCCAGTGTAAAGCATAGCCGCCAACGAATGCAACAAGCCCAGTAGTAATCACCAAAAATAGTGGATTCTGAAAAATCTCATTAAGGTAGGCCAATTCACTCCTCTCCTGCCCCCAGTCTGGATGGCATTTCGTTCCTTAAGGTCTTCCATTGGTCTGGTGGTTTGTCCAGGGAGTCATGCGAATCTGCATTCGAAGGTCGGTCTGAAGGCTTCCACAAGCAAAGAACGTTCTCTAGCTAGGAATTGCGAACGATTTGCGGGTGATTTTGCTGGCTAATCGCCTTCAACGCACTAGAGGGTTATCTCGGATTGAGGACGGAGCTAAACCTCTTGATTCTTCTATTTGGTTATCCTCAATAACAGAAGTCCTGCCAATCCAACGATTATCGCTATGATACCAGGGACACCTAGCGGGTCATAGAAGATCGTGCCCTTTCCTGCTACCATCACTGTCGTCGAGGCTAGCAGCACGGCAATAGCTCCGGCTATGGTGAGCACAAGAAAGGGCACCATCAAGAATAGCATCTTCGTTTTTCGGTAATCCACACAGGTTCCTCGGTCAGAATAGAATCGCTTTTTCTTCCCTATGGATGTTATGATGAAGTGGTCCTACCGGGATTTTGGCCTCGAGTTTACCCCTAAGAATCACTGGATGCGCGCAAAAACGTGTGCAACAATGATCATTATCTCGGTTTGAATGCTAGACAAATCGATATGAGCAGAATGTGCGAGCGCCCGGATTGCGGCCCGGAATCTACCGGTGATTAAATCTGGCACATTTACTACCGGTAGGAAAATGGGCGGCACCTTTCCTTACTTACGGTCTTTTCCCAGAAGCAAGAGAATGAAACAGAACCCTGAGCACTGCCTTGGCGGGACTCTCACATCATCGCGCAAGTCTCAACATCAGCGATCTGATTGAGCTCAACTCACGAACACATGAAGGAAATGGCGGACTCGAGGGAGGGTCCTGCATCAAGCATGTCTGCATCAGGCTGGCGACTGATGGGAATGACCGTGGTTATACCTTGCTCTTATGCCCTCGAAAGATTGATTCAGATCTCTCATTACATCACTCAGCAACGGAGGCGCAGAATGTTCAGCCAGAATCCTCCTTGCCATCTTGTTCGCCTTCGCAACCACGTCTTCCTTTGTACTGTTGGGACTCGCGTTCCTGGTCTGGCGATTGAATAGAGTCGGAACAAAGTGCTCGTGCCTAAAGTGTCTGAGCGTATGGGGCTTGGACAGGTATGTTTCACCAGGACCTATGGATGCTATCACATCTAGTGCAATCCTGTCTGCGTCTACAGCAATCCCGTCCAAGATCCTGTCCAGGGCACCACAAATCTCGTTGTCCAGAACCAGCTTTTCGTAACTCATCGTCAAACTCGACTCCAGACTGCCTGCTGCATCATATATAAACTCGGCTCCTGCCAGAGCAGGCATCAGAGCGGTCATCGAAGTCTCAGACCCTGCCTGATAGTCAAGACAAAGGGAATCGGTATTACCGCCCGTTGCCCTGCACGGCAGGCCGTAGGCGTGGGCAATCTGAACGGAAGCCGCGCCTATGAGGCCGGCCTCCGGCGCACCTAGGGCGATGTTCCCTGTCTTCATGTCCATGATAGTGGACACCGTGCCATACAAGACAGGGGTGCCAGGGTTCACTAACTGAGCAAGAACTACAGACGCCAAGACTTCAGCGCTCTGCTGAACAAGAAGACCCGCGAGTGTCGCAGGGGCAGTACCACCAGCCTGACATTCGGGCGGAAAGACAAGAGGCTGACCGTATCTGGCATAAACCAGAATGCCTTGAGTCGGCTCCTTTGAAAGCGTCAGAGGACTGACTGGGTTAGCGAATCCCAGCAACATAGGTTTCTTCCTGAGCGTTTCCTCGTCACCCGCTACTGCCAGCGCGAGTTCTATGGTTTCCAGCGAGCATCGTGTTCCCCATGTGTAACCGTCGAACGGCTTGGTGGTGTTGATGAATCCTTCCCGAATCTCATAGGCATGCCCGAGTTCCTGCGGAACGTCTCTTGGCCACACAGTCCACGACGCATACCTCATATTCGGCAAGAAATCTAGTAGCCGAAATGAATCCGAGACGTCCTTGAGCAGCGACCCGCGAAGATTACCGTCAAGATCGAGAACTTGCACCGATGTGCCAACAGAACTTAGAACCGTTGATCCATCGCCGATGTGGACTTCTTTGCCGCTTTCGCGCCCATAGATAATGAACTCCCTTGGAGCCTCACGGACTTCCTTCTTTGTCAAATCCCTAGGTATCCTCACCGTCCCTGTCTTCGGGTCCACTTCGGCGCCATTATTCGCGAAAATGCTCTGTGCTTCCAGGTCGAGGACCTTCACGCCATGTTTTTCAAGCAACTCGAAAGTTGCATCATGTATCGCCTCAATCTCGTCTCTTGCTAGCAACTCAAGCCTTGGCCGCACCTCACCACTTCCTATCTCGTTCGCTCTTCGACCTCGCGATACCACTTTCGCCTTGTGCCAATCTTCGCCCTCATCCGCCACTTTAGGGATTTGGGACAGTCGAGCAAGACCCTCTCCAGTTCTCTAATCTCCAATTCTGTTTTGCTTTTGAGCTTCTGGTCTACTTGCGGGAATCTATGAAGTTCTCTCCTCACCTTTTCGAGATTCGTGGAAACCGTGTGGTAGTACCCCCAGTCCGATGAGAGAATCGAACACAGGTACTCCGAATCTATGCATTCCCCGCCAACGCCAAGGTCGTGCTCGGCGAGGAGAATCATCGTATCCTTGATGTCCTTTGGTTCTATGTTCACTATCTGCATCTTCTCAAGCAGCAGATCAGTAACGCTGATGGTCGGATGGTCCAAATTCAGTCTGCCATCGAAGTCCACAATGTGGCACATGTTAAGACAGTCAAAGAACACGTCCGCGTGCATTTCCCGCTTCGGATTGTCCAATATGTATCTGCTATCGTACATCAACAAGGCCGCATCATTGACTGAGTAGCCAAGGTCCTTGAAGAGAGCGTGAACTTCTTGCTTCTGTCCGGAATATGCAGCAAAGTCCATGTCCGTTATCGGTCTGCTCATTGTATCGAAGAGATCTGAGCGGTTTGGACAGTGTATCCTAAATGCCACTGCTCCAAGAATGCGGAGCACAACATCTCGTTGGTCTGCTGTAGATACGATGTGCAATGCCTCATCTATCACCTCTTGCGCTTCCATCTAGATTCCCCCCAAATAACGTGACGGGACGAATACCTGTGCCGCTCTCGCCCCGCATACGGTGGTTTTGGGTGGCCCTGAGGACTGCGGATTGTTCGCTCACTCCATGGGTATGGCTTTGTATGCCAGGTCGATGTCCACTCCTTCCTTCTTCCGCCATGAGCGAGCGAGGTAGAAGTATATAATCGCCGCAGGCAGAGGAATGACGAATGCCACGAATGTGTTGCCAGGTATCACTCCAAGCGTCGGGTCCGTGAGGAAGTAATAGAAGACGAAATTATCGAACACAAACGTAATCGCACTGACAATCACTATGACCGGCAAACCAAGCAAGGTCCATCGGATCGGTGACTTCTCGTACAAATCCTTCCTTCTGTACGGTAGCATCATCCCCGCGATTGATAGGACGTATGGCGGGATCGATATGCCTAGAATAGAGGAGATTACGCCTGTCTTTGGCCAAAGAGCGAAAATCAGGATGAAGATCTCAGCAAATACTATGAGGACGATTGTTGTGAAAAGTGGCGTGTTCGTCCTCGGACTGACCTGCGAGGCTTTTTGCGGAATCAGCTTGTCGACCGACCAAGAGAAAACACATCTGGTAGCGAATAGCAGGTTTTGAGACGCCCACCATTGCGCCCAAAAAACAAACGCAAAGCCAATCAGGAGGACCAGAGCGGGATTCTTGAGCATCATCAGCGGAAACACGTAGAACCAAGGAGCGGGACTGCCGACAGGAAAGGCATCGGGCTGGTACTGGTAAAGGTAGCCGAGAGATGCAATGAAGTCGTACCCAACAGCATTGAAGAGGAGCAGAATGATGGCGAGGCTGATTAGGAGTACAATGAAGTTCGATCCAACCATGCCTATCATCTGTGTCTTCTTCACGTTCTTGGTCTCCCCAGTAAGATAGGTGCTGCAGAAGGTCCAGAAGTAGTTGAACGAGGCGAACGGGATGGCGAGCATAAGGGCAGATGCGGTCAATCCAGCGTGTGAGTCGAAACCGAAGTTTTGTGCACTGGTAATCACATCGTGGTAAGCATCAGTACCCGCACCCTGTCCGGCCATGAAGTGGTTATAGGTTGCCGAGAAGTCGCCTGAGCTAGTGAAGGCTAGTGTCACAATAATCGCTCCGATGGCAATGAAACCGCCTACTGCGATTAACAGCTGCATCCTCAGGAAGTTCTTCAATCGACCTATGACGAATATTGACCCAAAGGCCAGCCAGATTGTGCCAATTATCGCAGCCCACTTGACTGTGCCCACCGTGCTGGCGACATTGGTAAGAGATTCATTGCCGGTGACCGACCCTAGTGCGCTGAATATTGATGCGAGACCTATGGACGCGAAAGTAGTGGCTCCCCAAGCAACCGCCCAGATTAACCAGAACGCCATGCTGAAGTTGGTCATGAAGCCGATGGCCGGGTGGATTGTTCGGCTAATGTAGAGGTAGTCGCCACCAGCCCTGGGCATTGTCGCACCGAACATGGCAAACATCATCCCTTGTGCAGCACAGCCCAAACAAGCGATCACCATCGCTAGGACGATTGTGGTGACTCCGCCGCCGGAGATACCAGTTGCCCACAGAATGAAGTACGCCAGTGTGAATCCAATCCCGCCTGTAGCGAAGATGTTCGTCAGGATAGAATCTGTGGGCGAAAGCACGCGGACCAATCCAGAAGCACGGCGTTCGAATAGTTTCTCTCCTTCCCCACTCATGTTTTCGCCTTCAAAAGTCGCTCGGAGGCGAAATGTCCCACTAAATATAATAACCTTTCTTCAAGAATTGAAATAAATTGAGAAAAATGAAAAAAGTTAATAGGCGCAGAAGCAATCACCTCAGGGATGCCTTGGATTAAGACTGAGGAACTCGGAAAATTGAGGGAGCTAGTGGCCTCGATGCAGGAGATGTCCGGCCAGAAGGAAGTCAAGATGCTCTGTTCTAGGATAGAGAGCATCCTCGATGCAATGACTGAGTGATGCTGATGGCTGGCAAACTCACTAAGATATTCTTTGCCACAGACATCCATGGTTCCGAGGCGTGCTTTCTCAAATTTGCCAACGCTGGAAAGTTCTACAACGTGGATGCCCTGATTATGGGAGGGGATATTACCGGAAAAGTGATTGTGCCGATTTGCAGGAAGAATAACGGCGTTTATGAAACTGAGTTCATGGGCTCCTTCGTCAAGGTGGCAGATGAAAAGGCTCTCTCGGAACTCGTGAAAAGAGTGAGATCAATAGGATTCTATCCATACGTGACTGACGAGGACGAGGTTGCAGAGCTGAGAGACAATCCGAGGAAACTTGACGAGCTATTCTCAAGAATGATGCGCGACACCCTGGCTAGATGGATGAAAGAAGCAGAAACCAGATTGGAGGGTACCCAGGTGTCCTGCTTCATTAGTCCCGGCAACGACGACTTGCTCGGTATCGAAGACATTCTCAGTTCTTCAAAGAGGATCCGTTGCCCTGAGGGAGAGACAGTCCATGTGACAGAGGACATCGAGATGATCAGCACTGGGTTTGCCAACTTAACCCCGTGGGCATGCCCTCGGGACATCTCCGAAGAAGAGCTGCGCACGAAGATTGAGGGGATGGCATCCAAGGTTGAGAACATGAAGAGATGCATCTTCAACCTGCATGCGCCTCCGTACGGAAGCGGTCTCGATTCAGCACCTGAGCTTGACTCAACGCTCAAGCCTGTAACGAAAGCCGGGACGGTTGTAATCGCCTCGGTGGGAAGCAAGGCGGTCAGGGAGTCTATTGAGAAGTTCCAACCAATGATTGGTTTACACGGCCATATCCATGAGTCGCGTTCTGTGTGCAAAATCGGTCGCACACTCTGCTACAACCCTGGCAGTGAATACACCGAGGGGATCTTGCGTGGAGTGATCATAACGGTGGACCAGAAGGGGGTAAAGAATGACTTCTTCATCTCAGGCTAGAACGGAGAAAACACCGTCGGCAACCGAAGCGATCCATAGGATAGATCGCAAGACAGTTGTATTCAAAATGGACAAAGACAATCCGCCAGCAATCACCATAAGGGCGGGAGACTTGATCATCGTAGACTGCATTGATGGATACGGAGGCGTCATCAAGTCTGAGTGTGACGATGCGACCAAACTGGACTTCGACTTCATAAACCCCACCACGGGCCCTATATTTGTTGAGGGGGCTGAGCCAGGAGACGTATTGGCAGCAAGAATATTGACGATTACGACGGGACCTCAAGGTGCGGCACTTGTGATACCTGGTTATGGCCTTCTGAGAGATGAGATTAAATCGCTATTTACGAAGGTCGCGAAGATCGAATCCGGCAGGATATTCTTCAAGGAGGGCATCGAACTCCCTCTTAGGCCGATGATAGGAACCTTTGGGGTGGCGCCTCCGGGGACCCCTGTTTCTTGTCTGTATCCCGGGGATCACGGATCTAACATGGACATCAAGGACGTGACAACAGGGAGTACCGTTTATCTTCCTGTCTTCGTCCGAGGGGCGCTCCTTGCCCTTGGTGATGCTAAAGCCACAATAGGGGACGGCGAACTGGGAGCCGCCGGGCTCGAATCGGACGTGACTGTCACCATGAAGATCGACGTAATCAAAGGAAAGACTCTCTCAAGACCGATGATAGAAACCAAGGATGAGTTCATGACATGCGCATCTGGCCGAACGATGGAGGACGCCCTGAAGACCGCTGTGAGGGACATGGTGAATTTCATCTCGAGAAAAAGGGAGCTGTCGGTCGAGGAAGCTTACAACTTGGTTAGCCTGGTGGGGGACGCCCGGCCTGGAAACGTCGTGACAGAAATCGTGAGCATGCGTGTCGCCATGCCAAAGCTGATATTCAAAAACGGAATTGACATTCCGTAGATCCATACCTGTTGCAGATCTGTAATGGCCTGCGATCCGGAGAAGCCGAATAGCAGGATGGGCTCAAGGCTATAACCTGTAACGTAATTCCGGTAATCGAAATGCCCTTTGTCAAGAAAACGGAAATCGCAAAGATACTGGAGTTGCTGCTTTCAATTAGAGACATAAGCGAGCAAGAGGAGATCCGGAGGCTATCCGACAGAGCGAGAGCAACCCTTCTAAGGAAAACAGAGGAGTCCCTTGTGCCGCCGCACGATATATCGCATGGGCTGCCTGCTAACCAGGCCCAGGCGAAAAGAGCCCCGGGTCGCAAAGCCACACGGATTTTCTATGCCTGTGACATTCACGGGTCGGAAAGCTGTTTCCAGAAGTTCATGAACTCAGCTCGATTCTATGGGGTTGATGTTCTCATACTTGCTGGGGATCTCACCGGAAAGGGTATCGTACCGTTTGTCGAACAGAGAGACGGTTCGTACGGAATCGATTTCCTAGGCGAGCGCCACCGAATCAAAGCCAGGAAGAAGCTTGCAGAACTCAGAGCCAGGGTTAGAGACTCAGGTTTCTATCCCTTTTTCACAACCATTTCGGAGGTCTCCGAGCTGAGGAACGATCAGAATAGACTCGACCGCAAATTTGCGGAACTGACTGCAGAGACCCTCAGGCGCTGGATGGCCGCTGCGGACGAGAAGCTGAAGAACTTGGGTATAGAATGTTACGTCAGCCCAGGAAACGACGATTCACGCGACATAGATGTACTCATTGAGGGATCAAGGTCCATTGTTAACCCGGACGAAAGGGTTGTGAAGATTGCTGACAAGTTCGAAATGCTCACCCTGGGATTCTCAAATCCCTCCCCGTGGAACCTTCCTAGGGATACTACTGAAGAAGATCTTGCACGACGCATCTCTGCCCTTTCGTCTTCAATGTCCGATTTCTCAACCGCTATCTTCAACCTTCACTGTCCTCCATATGGCACTGGCCTCGACATGGGACCATTGATTGAGCCGCGCCCGGTCAAATCGCTTGCCACAAGGCTCCCTCGATCGAAGTCAATAGGCAGCGCACCCATCGGAAGCGTCGCTGTTAAGAATGCCATCGAAAAGTATCAGCCACTGATGTCGCTCCACGGTCATGTCCATGAGTCCCGGGGATCATGCAGAATAGGTCGGACGATATGCTTCAATCCAGGAAGCGAGTATTTCGAAGGCTTGCTTCTCGGGCTTCTTTTGGATATTGATACGAAGAACAACGTGAACTACGTCTTCACTTCTGGGTGAGAAAAGTGAGAATGAAGAGACTATGAATCTAATGCGGAAAGCGTTTCTTGTCCAACGTTATTCCATGCAGTTATCCTAGAAGGCAATTCACGTTAGAATCCGCTGCCCGTTGGTTTCTTCGACCCTCTGTTTGTCTCCTCCGACTGCTCAGATGAGGACAACAAGGTCCCAATCATCACCAATGCTCCTCGATGACAGACGGGACATTGAGGAGTGGGCTTGGCAAGAAGCACGTGGCAGACGCTGCACTCGAACACTTCTATTATCTGATCATCTTCGTTCCTCAATTATGTTCGTATACCATGAGGTTTTCCGTGTCGTCAGAGCCGGCCCGGACGCTCAAATCACAATCCTCGCTGATTGGAAAAGGGCGGAAAATCGAAAGTGGGGTAGGCCGAATCCATGAAGTGGATGAAGTCGCCACCGAGGTCTGTGGGCACATTTCTGTGTTCGGCGTGCCGAACAGCGCTCCCCCTGCGCGTGAGCTGTCGTAGAGGGCGGCTGGCGGTTCACAAACACACTGATTGAGATGTATTCAGTGTCACACACGCATCATAAAGCATGGAGCACAAAACTTATCGTGATGCATCTTATGCTCCAATAACAACGAGAGAACCGAATGACGTGTGTTCGGTGAGGTTTTGATGGCAATCATCAAGATAGAGAATGTTGTCGCCTCAACATCTCTGGGTGGGGAGTTGGACCTGCAGGCGATCACGCTAGCACTTGACGGCGCGGAGTATGAGCCAAAACAGTTCCCTGGCCTCATATACAGGCTCAAGGAGCCGAAGACCGCAGCACTTCTGTTCAGGAGCGGAAAGGTTGTTTGCACGGGCGCGAAGAACCTCGAGGAGGTGAAGACTGCGATAGACAAGGTTGTGAAGCAGATCGAGGCCGCGGGCATAGTGATCAAGGTCGAGCCGAAGATCGAAGTTCAGAACATCGTCGCATCGGGCGACCTGGGCGCTCAGATCAATCTGAACGCAATCGCCATCAGCATCGGACTTGACAAGGTCGAGTACGAGCCCGAGCAGTTCCCGGGCCTGGTCTACAGACTCGACAGGCCAAAGGTCGTCGTCCTGCTGTTCGGCAGCGGAAAGCTCGTCTGCACGGGCGCGAGAAAGCCCGAGGACGCCGAGGCTGCGGTAGACAAGATCACCGAGGAGCTGAAAGCCACGGGCCTTCTGGGTTGAGCCGGTCATACGATATGCGCACAGCCTTATCGAGAGGTTCAAGAAGGCCTATGACACCAATCCAGGAGCTCAACGACAAATCCAAGGAGGTCGAGAAGGATGAAGAGTGAAGAGGAGGTACGGAAATTATTGGCCGATGTCGAAACGTGGCTGACTCTTTGTGAGCGACGGGGAAGTAAATTGCCCGATTTTGACAAAGGCATGGCGTTTGCGTATCGCAAAGTGCTCGAAGCCTGATTTTTATTCTCTTGCGGAGAGCTCAAGCACTGCGGAGGACCTGCTCGCCCTGGAGATCCGGGTCATGACGGAAAATCGAGTGTCGCCCTCAAGCTCGCCGGCGTGAACGCTTTTATTTCATATCTCTCTGAGCTTCCAGAAAATGGCGACAGAAGGATTCCATCAAAGATCAAGTCTCCGGTCGTGGATGTCCCAGATATTCTCCTGATCGAGGATCGTGATATGGAGCTAATGCAGAAGGCGGCTGCGGACTCGACAACGAAGATCTCCGCCGAGGCGCGTGCCTATTTTTGGGTCGCGACCGACACATGGCAGCGCGTAGGCGCGATAACGTCCCTCCGAGTCCAGGATGTGAGCTTTGACAAGAGACAGTTCACATTCAGGGCCTCGAAGAGAAGAGGCAGCGCGATCTTCTCTCCGACCATAGGCATCTTGCAGAAGCCCGCGTACTCGCCTCTGCAGACATTCTCGATAGCCCGAGTCCAATGGCTCCTTCCGGTAGTCCTTCATGTCATAGCAGGCAGTATTCGTGTCCGAGGCGATGCATTGAAGGCGGAAGCGTTCTCGATCGGGCGCGAGCATCTCCTGCAGGATCTCGGGGACATCTTCATCAGAAGCGAAGGGAACGCACGGGAGGGATGGCTCCTAATCGTTTCCGAAAAGGTGACGTTGACGAGAGAAGCTGGCTACGTCAAAAAGCGAGTTTACGAACTACTGGAATTGGCGAGAGGCCTCTTCTACATACCATCCCTATGGATTTTTCCGAGGCGAGTCTCAAACCTCTTTCCTTTCTTGCCTACCTGAATGCGCTCACGCCAACGTAGATGTACTCCATATCGCAATGGGAGTCCAATGCCGAACAACCGTCTTAAATTCCAGCTCTCAATGCTCTGCTGGAGATGTGGGCGCAAGATGATTTTCATGTCCGAGAAGTCGAAGGCTCAGATGAACGGTGGCCTCTGTCGGGATTGCGCGAGGTCTAACTCGCGTGGACGGAATTGACCATGGTTCGGCACAGTTCGCGCCAAGGTGTGAGCCATCGGGAGATGATTGATTGAGAGCCCATTCAGAAAGACCGGAGGCCGCTGAGAAAGAGCCCCCTCAACGGGGCCATTTCCCCAGTAATCGAACCACCCACATTTTGCGGCTCCGGCCACCCCTCGAAGGGCTTTTCTAAGGCGTTACCGTCGATTGCGGCGGTAGACCGACGGACATAGACACGGTTGATGGTTCGGCACAAACCCCTTTCCTATCTCTCATTCAGCACCAAGGTAAATGACCACGTTCTTCGTGCTGAGCGGACCTACTTCGTATACGTAGCACCAGTCGTAGTCTCCATCGAGCGACGACGGATCGTTGCCATAAGCAACATCAACCGCAACCTGATGAGTTCCGACATCCACAGGCCAGACACCGACTATGCCTCCTCCTTCAACAAGGACTAAACGAATTGAAACTGACTTAATTGCCATCATACGACCATCAATGAAGACAGCGACTACTATCTCAGAGTCCGGGCTCTGGTTATAGACAAGCACTTTGATTTTCGACCAGGGCTGAGTGTAGACCAGCCCGACAACCGATAGCACAACAAGAACCACAACAACGACTGAAGTCAGACCTTTCCAGTTCGAGCCTATCCAGCTCTGCTTTGGCTGTACATACATGGGTTGCGTCGGCTGAACAGATGGTGGTGGCGGTGGTTGTGGCAACCCCGTACCGCAGTCTCCGCAGAACATCTTGCCTTCGGGATTCTCAGCTCCGTAGTTCGGGCACTTCATCGCCAATTCCTCGCGCTCGTATCGCCTTTCCTCCCCTATGGGCTTTTCCGAGAATCATAGCGGACCCTGTTGGTTCCGGCATTGAATCGAACCCTTAATTAGCAAGCTTCACACGTACGCAAGTGGTGAGACATTACATGCCAATTGTTCACGTGTATGTTTGGAAGGGATTCTCAAAGGAAGCTAAGAAGAAGGTGATAGCAGGCATGACTGAAGTCTTCGTTGACTTGGGCGTGCCCGCGGAAGCTGTCGAAGTTGTCATCCATGAGGTACCGAAGGAGGACTGGGGAGTGGGCGGAGAACGGGCAAGCGAAAAACTCAAACACGCACACATTCCCTAAGCATAATTCGAGCACAAGGGATGATCCGGCTCGTGCCTTTCCTCCCCTATGGGCTTTTCCTGCGAACCTCGACGTAGCCAGTGGCTTCCTCTCCTGATAGTCCTGGAGACAAGAAGGCGACGGTTCCCATGTATATCATGACAATCGCGAAGATCATGCCACCAACAATAAGAAAGGTAAGAATAGTGCGCGCTTGGGAATCCTCGGAACCGGGACCAGCGCCTTCGTAGGTGACCGCGTAGGCAACAAAAAGAGAGACGACGCCTACTGCTATTCCCACTATCACGGCAGCTATGGCGGTTCTACTTCCCTTCTCAAGCTGCCCGTCGTTCTCAGTCGCCATTCCCGATCGCTAAGGGGTGACGGCATTCATTCCCTATTGTCTTTTTCGAGAATCGTGGTGGACCCTGTGGGATTTGTGACCACCAGAATGACTGGCTAACCGTTCAAGTTTCAGCTTCCCGGCACTCACGCCGGGGAGAGCGATGATAAACGACTATTGAAACCTCTTCCGCGTCTTTTTCTTTTGACGGTTCTGTCGTTAACGGTGCGCTAGCACCCGGACCGGAAGGGTCGGGTGCGGTATCTCTGCCTAATGCGGTAAAGTGGCATCTGGCTACCAAGTTAGTGGGGCATGATGCGAGGGGGAAGGATTGTGGTGCGATTCGGGTGTATAAGTGTGGGCATTGTGGTCGTATCTTCAAGCTGCATCATAAGTGTATGATTCGGTCGTGTCCTGATTGTTACGGATCGTGGGCCAAAAAGGAGGGCCGGATTGCTGGCTGGTTGTTGTGGACTGGTGCGAGAAAGCTAGCGAGGCTTAACGGATTGCGTCATTATCGTATTTTGCATTGCGTTGTAAGCATGAAGTATGACGGTTCCAGTCTGGATACTCTCCGTGTCGAGGTTTATCGTATAGCGAAAGCGCATGGCATTACGGGCGGGCCGTGTGTATTTCATCCTTATCGCAAGAATGAGGATGGTCACTACGTCCCTGATGGATATGTGCATTTTCACATTGTCGGGCTAGCGTTTGGCGATGTGAAGTTCGGTTCTAGGGGCATGGGGTATGTGTTCAAGGTGATCGAGGACCGTCGTCGGGGGGGATTTGGCGGTTTGCGGTCATGGGGGGAGGTGTCTAGGCTCCTTGCGTATCTTCTGACTCATACCGGCGTTGAAGATGGTCGTCATGCAGTCACCTGGTTCGGTGCGTTGAAGGATCGTCGGGTCGTCAAGAAGGTGCTAGTTGTGGATTTTGCGGAGGGGTGGTTGGCGTTGACGAGGCATGTAAAGCCTGAGTGCCCTGAGTGTGGGTCGCGTGATACTTGGTCAGTGGATGAAACGGAATATTTCCACAAGCCGGAGTGTTCGGAAACGGGTCATCTCAGTTCGGTTGAGATCGAGAGGTTAGAGGCGTTGCGCGCTGACCGTTTGCGAGAAGTGGGTAAGGTGGTTGTGTGAGAATGCGTCGTGAGCTTAGGAGCGCCTAGAATGGGAGCGTTCTGTTCGATACGCAGGGGTCAATTCCGATGCCTGGGTCGTTCATTTTGGCCTGGAGTTGCCTGGTCAAGTCTGCTGTCGAGATTGTGTCGATTTCAATATGGGATTATGCAAGGGTGGCGGGGATCCTGTGAAATGCATGCGTAATGCTATTTCTGAGACAATTCTGTTCTAGACTATTTGAATCGGTTGCAGTATTGTTAGTCCACAAATTAGTTAGTTACTAACGAACGACAGATTATCCAGCATAACGGCAACACACCCGCAGGATGCGGGCGCGCTGTGCGTGAGTACTATTTCTTGTGAGGCGAGGCTGGTGCCTTTAGGCTGTCGAAGCCGAATCAAGAGGGGGTACGAAGATATTCGTGCGTTAGAGTTGCTGTGGGGCGCTTGGAAAAGCCCATAGGGGAGGAAAAGCGGTCTTACACTCTAGAACAGCTTTCCGTCCTTGTATCTGAAGGGGGAATACGGAGAATGCTCATGCGTACCATCATACAGCCTCGACCTGAACAAGGCTGGATGTTTCACCTCTTCAACACGTAGGCAGAAGATACTCTCGGGGGCATAGGGACGACCTCCTAGACCCAGCACCAAGAATACTGTTTCCGGACGCATGAGCTCCTGAAAAGTACGCAAGAACTTCAGGCGGTCTGGGTTCTCTTGGCAGATGTCGAATTTGTCATCTATGAGATGGCTTCTGTGTTTCGCCTCAACCCAGAATTTATGTCCAATTCCTCTGGCTCCGATGTAAAAATCCGGAACCTTGCTGCCAATCTTATCAGGTCTTAGCAGAATATCGAAATCATTGGCTGGGAACATACGATCCACATACTGCTCAAATTTACTGCCATGTTGATAGCTCTGACCGGAGTCCCAGTCCTTGTTCACTGTCTCAATCCATCACGACATGACCAGCACGGATGATATCTGTTTCGGAGAGATGATTCTAGATGCCTTCGAAGTGCGCTTGGGAAAAGCCCATAGGGAAGCTAGACTGCCTCACCACAAGCGCAAGCTGCGCGTGGGCTTCTTCCTCAAATGTGATCTGACTCTTGTAGTCTTTGCTTTGCGGCGATGTGCTTTCACTCTTATCTTTGGCGTATCAAACATATCAATCACTTTCATATGTCATTTGTCGTTTAAGGGGTTTGCGGCAGCCTGCATGCCTCTCTAATTGATCTTTAGCCAGTCGTCGGAGTTCGAATCCCGGCGGGAGCGTTCGAATGCCATCGTGATTTTCGAGGGCGACATGCTCTCCTTCTCGGAAAAGCCAATAGGGGAGGAAAGGTGACCGGACGAGACTACTGCCCTAGCCCTGCTTTTATGCGGGAGAAGAATCCTTTGCTTTTGATTTGTTCCCGTAAAGCGTTTGATATGTGGTCCTGACATAGCCATCTCCCTTCAGAATAGGAGTGCTTCTCGCAGAGTGGTCTGCCACATTCTTCACATACAACAACGCTCTGTTTCTTCAGCAGGGTGCATACGCTGCACATCGCCAGACCATCGGCCAATACTCTATTGGATGAAGCAAGGATTCTCCTGGAGAAGATCGACCGACCTGCTTCGAAAGTCATGTTCCACTGAGGGGCATGAATCGTTTTTGTGCCGTAGATGGATACCTCGCCCGCTTCTGGAGTGAAACGGAAGGTACGCGTTACAGACTCGCCCTTGATCTTCTTTTCGTAGCTGACATCCTGAGTGTTCTTCTTCATGGCATAGCTTCGCACTGTCTCAGCGGCTTCTTCGATAGTGAATGAGGACTTCTCCACAACGGTCTTGTATTCCGAAGTGGAAAGCACCGCCTTTGTGACAGACGGCAGGCCGTTCAGGTCCTCGGCCAACATCCTATCCTCTCTCGATGAGAGTCGCGCCTCTTTTCCCTTGAAGATGTTACCAATGCTCGCCATCACGCCTCTATCACGGTTTATGATGTCCCCGTCCAGAGCATCGACAAAGTAGGTTCCGCTGTCACTGAATCGATGGGTCTTACCTGCACCATCTTTTCTCCTGGCCTGCAGTCGGTAGCTGATTTGTATGTAAGGGTGATAGACAAGCATGGGATTGAACAGCTGAACCACATGGCGATTCTTCAATGATAGACTGGTCGCAGTGGCGAAATCTGTCGCAAGTGGAAGAACCGTGTGCTCGTCCACCCCAGTTCCCAGCCTTCCTAAAGCGGTAGCAGTGTACTTTTCACGCAGTTCTGCTCCGTCCCAGAGATCTATGGTTGTTTCGGTATCCGTCGCTAGTTTCACCGCATCTTCAGAGAAGGTCGTGTTTGTGATGAAGATGCCTGAGTAGATGTCAGATTGAACCAACTTATCCCTGAACACATGAAGATCTTGGATTCCCACCGATCTGGACACATCGTAGTTCTTGCACTCGACGGCCATTGTTCTGGGGCCTCGATGCAGCAAGACATCGAACTCACATACAGATCCAGTTCGAGTCTGTACTTTCTTCCTTACCTCAACAGAGTAACCCAGGTTCTTGAAGATAGAGGCAGCCATCAGTTCAAGCCGTTGTCCCAGCTCGTAGGTGCTCAACCTTCTCATTTCGACATCTTCGTGTTCTGAAGGTCTAGCAGCAGGTGGTGGGGTTGGTGGAGTCGCCTTGGCAGTCTCAACTGGTTGAGCCTCTGGAGGCTTGAGATTCGCCCCGCACTCAGGGCAGAATTTCGGGTTCGGTTCTGACAGGCGGGTACCACATTCTTGGCAGAATTTTGACATTCGCGAGAGAAAGAATGGTATCAAGGATATTTGAGTTTGTTGAGGATTGGCTAGCGTCTACGTCGACTTTCGACTTGCGGCCCAGGATGTGTCTTTGGGAGGAAAGACAACAAAAGAAGATTTGTGTCACCCATAAGGAAAAGCCCATAGGGGAGGAAAGGCGATTGGGATGTGGGAGAATGGCGGCCAGATTGACCGGGTCCATGCTCGACCCTATTGTCGATATGTTCCTCAAGGAATATGCTTCCGAATTCTACGAGATTCTGAATTCGAGAGACATCCGAAAGGTCGTCAGATGGCTTGAAAAGAAGAATCGAGAGATCATTGTCCCAATCGTGAAGGAATACCCTTTGCTTGCTCTGCTTGAGCAACCAGCTGGAACGAAGACTGGCGAACTTCTAGGAAAGTACGTTGTGGAGAAATATGAGGCCTGTTCGCCGGAGAAGAAAGAGGAATGGAATTCCAATAGGTGGGTTCATCATGGAGCCGTTGGTGAACTCCTGGTCATTCGGGAAAGCAGGAAACGCAAATCATTTCTTGTTGGATTAGGAAATGGATTAATGAATTCTGATTTGGAAGATCGGAATGAGTGGCATACTCCTGAATACTGGAAAGCAAAAGAGATGCTAGAGAAGATGCGCTGAGGAATAGGTCGTTAACACAAGTAGGTTTACGCCTCGCCTCGGAAAAGTCGATGGCATGCAATCAACTTAGCGGTCTCGAGGCGGCACTTGTTTTCTGAGTCCCTCTACCATATCTGCATCAACACCGAGAAGGTGTTGTTCATCCGTTGCTAGATGCCGAACCAAGTCATAATAGTTGATTATCCTCCCCATTATCTCGAGGGTTTCTCGGTCCATCATGTTGACTATGACGAGGCTTCTCTCTTTGATGGTAGCCAGTCTTATCTTGTCCTCGTACTCCAGGACGCAAGCAGTGTGTCCTCTTTTACGGGCTTGCTTCAACTTCATTTTGCTTAGAATCACTCGTCCGAATATCTTGCCTGACGCCATCCCTATTATGATGTCCTGCGCCGCCTGCAAACGGTCTCTTTCAAAGGCGTCGGCCATTGCCTTTCTGTTCTCCCACGTCATTGTCAGGACGACTACAGAGAATCTCGCCAAGGACATCTTATCGAATACGAAGACCTTCTTGGAATCGGGTAGCTCTATTTCCCTTTGTACCGAACTCTGAATGGCTCTATCGTAAGTCTCCCTTTTGATTCCGACTCGTTCGGGGTGTTCCACATCGCCGCCTGGTATGTTTCTCGTTATGTGGGAAGAAACCGACTCTCTGTTCACGAGGATTGTGTCATGGTATGTGGATCCAGGGATTGTGAGGAGGATCCCTTCGTCTCTCAAGGGTATGACCTTGTATCTGGTGATGACATCGAAGATTCGCAGTAATTGTCGCATCCTGCGAAGGAAGCGTATGAATCTTCTTAGCAATCCGGGGCCTGCTTTTTCTTGCATGTGAGGCTGAGTAGGACCGGTTCGAACCTTATGGTTCTTTCTAATGCTGCCAGGCAGTTGACAGTCGGAGGGAGCCATAGGGGAGGAAAGGCGACAGAGTTGGGGGAATCCGCCTGCAGGTCACTGAGAATGTGGTCATAGCGGTCGTAAATGCTGTCGTCGGCCTCCTGAATAGGTTGGGCCAGACACATTGTTCTTGAGAGCTGCGCATTTGGCAGTCTAAGAGGGGCAAGGTATATAGGCAGAATCTGCAATAGAACTCTGTGTCCTGGTTGCCTGAGGAATCGGTTATGAATCCTGACGAAGTCAGCAATGACATCGAGGATTTTCTAAGGAAGCACTCAGATATTCGAGCGGCGCTTCGCATCTTCGATATTAGCCAAGAAGAATACCAGAAGTCTTTTCCACAATCCAGAGTTGTGAGTCTGAACACTACAGATTCATACTGAGCAGCGGGGCAATCACCTCCACTGCAACATCATACTTTGGGTTGTTCCTTGCTCGGAGGAGGAGGTGTTGTCTTTGGGGGAGGTCTACCGCCAACCACTCCGACTTGTATCATGTGAGCGAGAGTCCGTTGCGATGAACTCTCAAACAGCTTGTAGGTCGGTGTGGCCATGAATGTGTAGATCGTGGCGTTGTATAGCCCCTTGACACAATCGTGGAGTCTGCCGTCACTTCTCATATCGACTACCTTAAGGCTCTTCAAGGCTTCTGTCTGTTTGATCTGAAGCATGTCTATTCGTCTGGCGTGCGATTTGAATCTGTTGTGATCACTCAGATACTCTGCTGCCTTCCTGGCTTTGTCTCCGCCTTCCTTGTCATCCTTGAACATATACTTCGTCAGCCAATCGGTGACATAGAGTTTGGAAAGGGCGATTGCATTCTGAGCTTGTTTGTACAGCGCTGGACCATACTGCTGCAGAATAGGCAGCCAGGGGGTCAATAATGCCGGGTCTTTCTTGATCAACCTTTGCGCTTCCTCGAACTGGTCGATTATCGCCTGGGCAGGGGCCATAAGTTGAGAACCATCTGGTCTCGTCAGGCTGAATTGAGGGTCAATCGGGCCGAATTCAGAGCTGTCATTCATGAGTATCTCGTTCCCGGAGAGTGCTAGCATGGTCGCTGCACTCTTCGCGATATTCGGGACGAGGAAGCGCACATCTTCGAATCTACTTCGCAGCAACGCGACAATTGATTCTGCCGCCTCAGCCATACCACCCGGGCTGTGAATCATCACATCGACTGATTTCCCCTCTATACCATCCATGACTTCGATGAATCCATCCTTGTCCGACCATTCGAGACTCACATTTCCGACAGGCTTTCCAGTCAAGAAATCAGTTGCGTACACGATAACTGGTCGCTTCGTGTATTCGTAGAGTGCCTTGAGTCTATCTCTCCTAATGCCGTCGCAATCCGGAGTGTTGTGAGGAGTGAGTCGCCTGCTGCCCTCTGCCATGATCTTGCTGAGAGAATTCGCGTCAGGCTCCGTACCTTGTCCTCCTGGTCCAGCCACGTAGCCCTCATGGGCCAAAGTGTATTAAGGTCTTGTCACTGGGCATCCCAATCTGATCGCACCGATTCTGGTCCTGGGAAAGTGCCGTAAGGTGCTTAGAATCATAGGGTTTCAAAGGGGCCTATGTTCCACACTAAAGAGAATATGGTAGCCGGGTCCACCTTGGAGCTCTCGAATGTAGACGTAGGTGGCTGACGGTGACAAGGTATAAATCGCTCGGGGTCATTGCATATATAACGTTGACAATGAATCGAGACCTGAGGCTCTAACTTCCTTTGGGGTCTGGCTAAGTCTGATTTGTGCCTGAGAATTAGATGCGTAATCTCTTCGGGACAACTGGTCGAATCCAAGACCAGTAGAAGAAGCTTTTCCTCCTTATGGATGTTTGGCTCGGGCGTTAGGAACACTTCAACACAGAGGCTCATTGCAGAATGGCTGACAGAGACGCCCTATACTTCTTCAAAAAGGAACCTTATAACCTCGGCCATCTGAGAAATTTGAAGAAATCCGCCGCTCGTCATTGCTGGACTTCGAGGATGGCCTCCAGATTCTCTATAGATAGCCTTTATTTGCCAGCTGACAGTTCGTCCTCTGTCGGAGAAAACCGACAAAACAACGGAGGGATGCACGTGCCAATGAAGCCAATATCTCTCGACAGGGCAAAAGAGATTGCCGCTCAGAAGGGCCTGAAACCCGCAAAGGTGAAGGGAACTTCGGAGCTTGAGTTCACGAAAAGCGGCAACTCTAGGGTCGAAATAATCGACTGGTCCGAGTTCGAGCAGATAGTCGCTCAGAAAGGTCTCGAGATCCACGAGAGCGGCGGATTCATGAAACTGATGAAGAAGACCTGAGCGACATGCAGGTTTTCCCATCCGTTCTCAAACCTCTTGATGCTAAAGAGACCCAACGGGTCTCTTTCTGCCTGGCCTTTCCTTTTCCATGGTCTTCTCTCAATGCGAGAGTATGCGTCCTCCGGGATGGTGGCCCGGAATCCACCCGTATGGAACACTGGCTATGACCCCCCGATGTCCAGACCTGTCGCCTAAGCAACATCCCTGGAGAGATTGACGACTTCGCATCGCCATCGCCTTCGGCACGGTTCGGCCATTACCTTCTTCTGGTCGAGGGAAGAGTAGCGCGTCTAGCGGCGCTGTGATTGGACTGCTAATCTCTGGTCAATGGATGTCTGGAGTGGTAGATTCCCGTGCCGGACGGAACACTCTGTTGCTGATAGGCGTCGGACTAATCGTTCTGGCGCTGGCGTTCGACGAAACACATCGACATGGGCTGTTCGGACACGAGGAACCACCACCATTGGCGCCCCTTAGATAGTCTCACAACAGCGAGTTGCTCGCAAGTTGCAGCCTGAGTACTCCGACACTCACATGGTAGTCTCAAATCGTCCTGACATATGTCGTTACTTCCCGGAGAATTAATCTACAGGCTATGAGATTTCTGCGACGAACTCTTCGGCATTTAAGATTCGATTCGAACATCTTAGGCGCCTTTGGTTGGTTGGGCCACTGTGGCGCATTGAGGGCTCCTTTTCCCTCTCCAAATTAGAGATTGAAGGTGCATCGGCATGTCAACCCACACAAGCGTGAAGAAGAGATACGTGCGATTCTGCCGGACCTGCGGGACGCAGATACCTCCAGAGCAAGCCGATTCGCCCTATTGCTCGCGAAAATGCCTCCGGATATACCAGGATCAGAAGCGAAGGCGATCCACAAAGCTGAAGAGAAGGCATGAAACACGGCTGAGGAACAGGAATAGATGCAGGATATGCAAAGTTCCATTGCAGCATCCTAGGAAGTACTGTCCCGGCCATCTATGCCGTGAGTGTGGCAAGGCAGAGATAAGGGCAAGGGGATTGTGCTGGAACTGCTACATGAGGCTGTACAGGGAGATGTCCAAGCCAAGAGAAAGTGCAGCTCAATCGCCCTAAGGAAACACGCTGTGGTGAAAGCGGATACGGATTTCCGTTTCTTGGAAAAAACGGAAGTTTCCACGCATCAATATTACGCAAGTTGAACTGATTGACCTCTCTCTATTTTGGATTGACTCGATGCGTCCAGCATAGTCAGCATCTCAATGCTTTGACATTATTGAAACTTTTGAAGCGGGGCGGAAATTTCCGCGACATACCCCATATATGGCTCCCATTCACGTGGGTTGAAGCAGGGCAAGTAAATGTCCCAGGAGAAACGAGAAGATGGGAAAGATAGAGGTAAGCGAGGAGCTGGAGAATGAGCTGAAGGAAGCAGCCAAGGAACGCGGGGTCACGGTCAAGGAGCTCGTGATCCACGTCTTGCTGACCTATCTGGAGGCAAGCGTCGACTGGGAAGAAGAGTCGGGCGAAGGGCTGGACGATTCGGATGGACAACCATCCGCGGAGGAGGAAGACTGATCTGGCTGGCCCGAGGGCGTTCATGTGGCAGGGCGACGGAGCAGAGATACAGGGAGTGCTCAACCCGTGGGGCTGCAATAGGAACGCGACAACAACCGCTCGGCTATATGTCGCCGGGGCCGACGGTTCAATCCTTCTAGTACCGGACAACAACCTTGACCTAGGTGTGATTTGATGGAGCTCTTCAAGAGAAAGCCACTGGAAACAAAACCTGCGCCGCCGGCCACTCAGCCGACCGGCATTGCCAATCAAACGAGCGCCCCTCGAACTGCAACAAGCGTGCCACCATCTGCGACTGAACAGGGAGTCCCATCGAGCCGAACGAGTGATGGCAAGCCGATGATATCGAAGAACGTGGGCGGTGAGCAGCAGCGACCTCACCCGAACACGACGCGCGCACCCTCTGCGGAACTCAGGCACGTAAAGCCTCACGAAGGAACACTTATTGACGGGATTGACTCAAACGTCTATAATGACCTTATCAAGGAAATCGGTCAGCCTGCGAGGAGGAGGAAGAAGATCAACACCGCTCTAGCAGAGAAGATGCAGAAGGCGGGTTGGAGCTACGCGCAAATTGCGAAACACTTCAGGGTATCTGCCTGCACGATCCGCAGGAGGCTCCATGAGACCAAGAGATAGCGGCGATTGCCTCTTGCGACTAGTCAAAGATCACCAGGGGCTCGACTCATCGAACAATGCGATCTTCATGATCCCGAAAAAGGGAGGTGAAGGGGTCGAAGGAAACCTCTCTGGTTTCGCCTAACCTGAGAAATGTCCGATAGTTTTACACTCCGACACTCTGATGCTCCTTTCGGCGACGAGGATGGGGACAACTCGTCGCTAGATGGTAAGCATGAACCCGAGAACAGAACCCCGCTCGGGACGGACGGTAGTGGAGACAACACTAGGGCGCTCGAAGGGGACGACTCTCCCCTGAGAGTTTCCGAAGTGGTAGAACGTTTCCGACAACAGACCAGAACCAGGCTCAAAGATGATTCGGCCGAGGAATACCTACGGGCCTTCAGGCGGTTTGCCAAGGACGCGAACCTCGAATCCTACACGCGAAGGCGACTGAGCGGCCCCAAAGGTCGAATGCTAATTCTGACTCATCTGGACAAGCTCCCAAAACCGTCGTGGCGTTGGACCGTGGCCGCCTTGAAGCCCGTCTGGACTTACGGCTTGAATCTTCCGTGGCCGATCGACAGCAAACGAGATCTTCCGAAGCTTCCCAGAGTGAGGCGTAGGCAGAGCCCGCCCGATACTCAGGTCAAGACATGGGCCAATGCGTTGGCGAATGAGAAAGACCCATACCTTCGCCTTCTGTGGCTTCTCTTGGCACAGCACGGGTGGCGGCCTTCCCATATCTGTCGCCTGAAGTGGAGAAATGTCCAGTACGACGATCAGGGGAAGCCCGTGTCGATCGTCGCAGACGGAGTGCAGGAATCCTTCAAGACCTGCTCGCCTGTAGCCGCGCGATTGACTCCCGATGTCGTGGAAGCACTGCAACTGTGGAAGGAGAAGGCCGAGATGGCCTCTCCCGACGGGCCGATCCTGCCTTGGAGAAGTGTCAAAGGCCAGTTGATCAGTTCAAAAGGTCAGACATACTCGGCGCTCCGTAGGCACTGGCAGCGACTAGAGAGAAAGTGGCAACTGCCACATCTCTCCCCGGCTCATCTGCGTCATTGGGTCGCCACGACTTCAAGACGGGCTGGACTCAGCAAGCAAGCCACAGCCTACCTGATGGGCCACGACGCCGCACAGGGTGGGACTATGAGAGACTGGTACGACAATCCTCAGCTCCGTGACATCTTCGACGAACAGGCCGCTCGATTACCTTATGGGCCACTAGGCCTTCTCGAACCGCCAGCGATGGAACTCGAAGGTGGCTTGTCCAAAGAGGTTGTGAGCCTCGCGAGTGCCTATCTTGCTGGTCAAATTGGCACCATGGAGTTCGCGACCATGATGGAGAAGATCAGACTGCAACGCTCGATCCAGAAGGCACCGACCATGGAGACCTAGTTTGAGAGTCGGATTTTGAAGACCGAAATGCTTTTGACGGACCTGAGTGTAACTGCACTCACTCGTTATGGTACCAGAAGCTCACATTGTACTCTGCCGCGTTCTGTTTCGCCTCGACCGTGCCGCTCCTCAAATCCCGCAGCCTTATGGTTTCCACCTCGACCGCCCCCAGCAACTGCAGCAGGCCCGGTATGTGGCCGTCGCCGACGACGGCGACGATGTTCTTGTGCTGCGCAGCGAGGGAGCCGAGCATGTCTGCCATGTGCTTGTTGCGATCGTCAATCAGCACTTCCTTGACCGAAGGAAGTTCCTTGCCCATGGACTCGAGGTACTGCACCTCGTTCGTCTCGTACTTGTCGATCTCCTTCTCAACGGTCTCCTTTGACAAGACTAGCCCGACGAGGGCCCCGCCGATGAGGTTCAACTTCTCTTTGAACGACATCTTCGACCAGAGCTTCGCGAAAACCCTCGCAGCATCCATATCGATGAGCGCGACCTTCGCCCCCACTTCTCCAGCGGCGGCTACAGCCGCCATCATCTCATCTCCTACCTCTGTCCCGAACTTCCCGGCCATTCGTTTCTGAAAGTAGGACAGCAGGCGATACTGGAGAGGAATCGAACCCGAGCGCTCCCTCTGCATCAGCGAATGATATCGTGCGGGATCGAGCTCCAGGCAAACGACCTCCGGCCGCTTCAGTCTGATGACCTCCTTGACATTGTCGGATATCGCGAACACATGCCCGACGCCTATGAGAGTTATCATCTGTCCCAGTTCAACATGACGTCCTTTTAATAAGCCTTTGCGCCATCCGCAGACCGTGGCCGGGCTAGTCGTGTTCGACATGGACGGCGTTTTGGCGGACATCCAGAGCTCTTGGGTCCACGTCCACAAACATTTCGGTGTCAACAACGACCATTCGCTCTATGCATATCTCAGAGGGGAGATCGACGACCTCGAGTTCATACGAAGAGACATCCACCTGTGGAAGGAGAGGGAACCGGATGTGTCTGAGGGGAGGATACGGGAGATTCTGGCCTCAGTCCCGCTGATGCCAGGGGCGGCCAAAGCTGTGAAACAACTTCGCGAGTCCGGCCTCAAGACCGCAATAGTCTCTGCGGGCATCGACCTGCTGGCGGAGCGGATATCTGAGGAGATAGGGATCGACCATCACATGGCGAATGGCCTGGACGTGGACAAGAACGGCAAGCTGTCCGGCGAGGGAGTGCTCAGAGTGAGGCTCATGGACAAGGGAGATGCTGTCGCCGTGGTGGGGAAGCATTTCGGCATCGGGGCGAAGGACATCGTGAGCGTGGGGAACTCCCACTACGATGTTTCGATGTTCAGGAGATCCGGGAAAGGGATTGCGTTCCGGCCCTCGGACGAGATCGTGAGACAGAGCGCCGATGCCATCGTCGAGGATGAAGACCTCTCCGGGATACTGAAGTTCATCTGATGGTGTCAGTGGTATCCATATTCGCCGATGAGCGGGACGAAAACGCACCCGCCCAGGTTCTCCTTATCGAGCTTCTGGCCCTTCCTCTCGACCTTGATCAGGTCCTGATAGAATCGGCCGCCGACAGGGACCAGAAGGATCCCTCGATCCGCAAGCTGGTCCGTCAATGGAGTGGGGATGTCCGGCGCTCCCGCAGCGACGAATATCCGGTCGAAAGGCGCCTTCTCCGGAAGACCTTTGGTCCCGTCGCCGAAGATGACAGTGACTTGGGCGCCGTAGCCAGTCCTCTTGAGGTTGTTTTCCGCGAAATTTGCAAGGCTCGCTATCCTCTCGATCGTGTACATATGACCATCGGGAGCGATGATCTCAGCACAGACGGCGGCATGGTATCCAGAGCCGGCGCCTATCTCGAGCACTTTGAGCCCTGGCTTGAGCTGAAGCCGCTCGGCCATGATCGCGACCATGTGGGGGGCGGAAATCGTCTGGCCCTCCCCAATTGGGAGAGGGGTGTCGACATAGGCCTCATCCCTGATCTCGGGCGGAATGAACTCCTCCCTGGGGACGCGCTTCATGGCCTTCTCCACCTCGCGGTCCGTGATGTAGCCTCGGCTCACGAGACTGTTGACCAAGCGATTGCGTTCTTGCTCGAACCCCTCAAACACAACGAGTGAATCGCCACCTGAGGCAAAAAACCTGACGTCTGATTCAAGAGGATGTCTTCCTGACTATGCTGGCATAGACCCTTACGATATCCCTTGCCGCTGCTCCGCCCGTCCTGAGGGATTTGTCCTTGATCTTGATCGCGTGTATGACGACATCGTGCTTGCCGACGCTGATTATGTCACCTATGTAGAACTCCTCATCGGGCACGGCCATCACGTGCTCCGAGTAGCACTTTCCGAGATGGCTGACCGAGACCGGCACCCTCACCTTGTTGAATCTCTTCCCCCAGACGGTATCAATGTCCCTGACCTTTGCGCGCTTCACCCTGGCACCCTTCGACTCGATCGAGGTTATGAGCACGAGCTCCTCGCCGCACATGACCTCATCGTCTGTCGAGAGGACCTCATCGGGGCCGAGCAGAACGGAGGATCGCGTTGATTTCTCGAGCCAGCTTATGATCACGGGAAGCTCGATCGGTTTCTCGACCTTCATGACGGCATGATGCACTTGGCCGCACTCCCTGCATTTCACAGTGGATTCCAGCACGATCTGAGCCTTCCCACCGATCTTGCCAGAAAGCACCTCGTGCAGCGTCTCCTGGCGGCACACGGGGCATTCAACCATGACAGATGTCGGGACGGTCATTGCGCGGCCGGATTGCCCTCATGTATCTTACTTCTTTCCGCCTACTTCGAAATCATGTCCATGCCCTTCATGGCCAGGACTGGACTTAGGGATTCCTACTCTCTGGAACGCTGCTGGGATGGTGGGCATATCCCGCGGGTCCGTCATAAGAGATGCCCTTTCTCACACATCACTTCGCCTTTCGTAACCCTCAGAGGGGCGCCACAGTGAGGGCATCTAGCCTTTGACAGGAAATGCTCGATCCATGCGCTCCTGACATCAGGTACGCTCTCCTCTTCGATCCGCTTGAGCATGGACTTCAACTCGGGCGTGGTCGCGAGCCGCGGAAGCGCCTGGAGCGATATCGTCCGTCTGACCCCTTTGTGCAAAGGCAACTTGACCAGAATCGGGGCGAGAAGAATGCCCGCCGCCAAGCCACCAAGGTGAGACTCGTAGGCAATCTGCGATGATGTGGGAATCAGAAACAACTGGATCAGGACGAACAGACCGACGATGATCCATATGGGCATCGGAGGGAGAGGCACGAAGAAGATGAACATTGACATCTTCTCGTTCGGGTACAACCGGGCAAAGGCGCCGAGCACTCCGCTGATGGCGCCAGACGCTCCAAGCACGATAATCAGGCTATCGTTCCAGTGCAGGCCGGCGAAAACAAGAGTACCTGCAAGACCGCTGAGAAAGAACAACAGAATGAACGATCTTGAGCCGACTCTTTGCTCGAACACCATGCCAATAAATATCAATCCCAGAATGTTGAATAGAAGGTGTAAGAGGTTGGCATGAGCGAACATCGATGTCAGAAGCGTGTAGATGCGCGCAGGATCGCCCAGATCGACCGGACTGAAGGCGATCTGGTCCTCCGCGGCAAACCAGTTGTTTTGGCCGACGAGAGACATCACAATGAATGTGAACACGCAGACCGCGCTGGCGATTATTGAGAAGCTGAACTGCTTCCACGCGGAATACAATGTGGCTGCGACTATTGCGCCGATCACCAACAGAACCCAAGGTTCCATGACCAGATCTCCATGCAATCCCTCACAACTTCGATGCTCAATGGACTTGTGCCCAAAGATGCTCTTCGGGTGATTGAGTTCGGCTAGTAAAACCTTAAGCTCGATGGAAGGTCTACGCCAAGCGTGCGACTGGACACATCTCTGGACATGGACGCCTCTCCTGACGTCTATGCCCCGAGCGACGACAGCTACCTTCTTTTGAGGGTAGTCGACGTGGCGCGAGGAGTAGGCCTTCTCGAAATGGGGACTGGAACAGGCTTGATCGCGATCCATGCCGCGAAGTTGGGCGCGAAGGTCACCGCAGCTGACATCAACCCGCATGCGGTCGAGTGCACCAGGAGAAATGCGGCCAAGAACAATGTCAGAATGGATGCTGTGCGCAGCGACCTCTTTGGAAATATCCACGGCAGCTTCGATATCATAGCATTCAACCCCCCATACCTGCCAGTTGAGACCAGATCGACCGCCTGGATAGAGAAAGCGTGGTCAGGCGGCGAGGAGGGAAACGAGGTCGCGATCAGGTTCCTCCGGGATGCCTGGAAACATCTCAACCCGGGCGGAAGGATCTACATGATCCTGTCATCCGCCGGAGGACTGGTGTCGGTTTTGAAAGCGGCCAGAGAGAGATACGATGTAAGACTGCTCGAGGAGCAACGCATGTTCTTCGAATCTATATTCGCATACGAATTCCGGTTCAGAAGTGCGTTTCGAGAATGAGGCGAGAAGTATTATTAGGGGCACTTCTGATGTGGTTTGCTCAGCATCGGGAGTGAACCAGTGGCGCGAAAGGGGCCGAGGAAGTACAACAATCCCAACGATCTCGAAGAGCTCTGTCAGAGTTTCTTGAGATGCAGCGAATCTGACAAAGGCGCTGCGATCCAGTACTGCAAGGACTTTCTCACGATGCTCGCCGACAAGCCGCCGGTCACAGGAGCTGTTCTATCCTCTCGCGCAAAATCTCGCTGATGACCTTGCCGTCCACCTTTCCTCGGAGTTCCTTCATCACGATGCCCATGAGGGGCCCAAGGCTGTTCTGTCCGCGCTCCCTGATGAACTTCTCGCGAGACTTCACGACCCGGGCGCACACCTCTCGGACGGCGTCCATGTCGATCGCCTCCACCCCGAGGGTCTCGACCGCCCTGGCCACCCCGTGGCCGTTCTCCAGGACAGACGCCAGTATCTGCGGTATCGCCTCCTTGGCGAAGGACCCGTTCTTGAGGCCCAAGAGCACGTCCTTCATCGCATCCAGTGATAGAGACGATGGGGTCAGCCCCTGCTTCTCGAGTTCCGGATAGGTGTTCAGGTAGATCCGTGCGACAACCTGCGCGTTTCCGAAGCCTGAGGCCAGCAGCTCGAACTCGTCCTCATATCCCCCCTTGACCAGGGACTCCGCCTGCTCCTTGCTAATCCCGAAGTCCTTGACGAACCGCGCGACCTTCTCCTCCGGCATTTCCGGAAGGTTCAGCTTGATGCTCTCGAGTATTGTCTCGTTGATGAGGATGGGCTTGACATCGGTCTCCGGGTACATCCTCTCCTTCCCGGGCAATGGACGGCTGTAGACTGTCTGGCCGTCGGGCAATGGGTCCCGGGTCTCTTCGGGAACGCCCTCGATCGACACGTTCGCCCGCTCGACGGCCTTGGCAATCGCTGCCCTGGCCCTCTCCTCCTCGTCTGCGACTATCATGAAGGCGTCCCCGGGCTCGACAGCGAGCGCGGATGTGATGTCCTCAACCTCGGCGACGGTGACACCATATCCTGGCAGTTCATCAGAATGGAACAGCCCTTTCACGCCGGCCACGCGCGCATGCGCGGCCATTTCAGGACCCAGGCGTTTCACACCGTCGGCAGTCGGCCCCAGAAGGCCCCCGAACTTCGGGAGCTTCACGACGAGGACTCTGCCGTGGGTTTCAAGCGCCCCTTTGATGACCTTGCAGCGGGTGTCTCGGAACATCCCGGAGAGGTCCTTGATATCCGGCTCGATCCTCTTGGCCCCTCGCTCCCTGAGAGTTCTCGTGACCTCCAGAAGGGCGAGCTGACGCTTGACCTCCTCCTCGACATAGATGTGAAGAAGCCTGAGCTCCTGGGCGCCCTTGATCTCTACCCTCGCACCGCCTGATATTGAGATGTTCACATCCTCTCTTATCGTCCCTATCCCGCGTCTCACTTTCTTGGTCGCCCTCAAAAGAGAGCCGAGCCTCTCAGCGACGAGCCTTGCTTCCTCGGGGGTGGAGATGTCAGGGTCAGTGGCGATTTCGATTAGCGGAATGCCCAGCCTGTCCAAGCGATACGTGACCTCGGCCCCGTGTTCCGAGATCCTCCTCGCGGCGTCCTCCTCCAGACAGAGAGTCGAGACGCCAATGCTCTTCTCACCGACCTGGACCGAACCCCTGGTCGAGATGAGCGTGGTCCTTTGGAATCCCCCGGTGTTCGAGCCGTCGATGACGATCTTCCTCATGAAATGGACCTCGTCCACAGGTATCATGCCGAGCAGGCATGACATCTCGAGCGAGGCCTCGATCGCACGTTTGTTCGCATCGTGAGGAGGTTCTTCATCCGCCTCCACAAGGCAGGAATACGGGACGGTCTGGTACCTGAAATGGAGCTTCCTCTCGGATTCCTCGAGCGCTGCCCTGTCGATCTCGCCCATCTCGCTCTGCGTTGGCCTCAGGCGCCTGATGAACTCCTTGTGATGCTCGTCTGAAAACTCCGTCTCGCACTCGCAGAACAGCTTGCCCGTGCTGAGCTGCTGATGAATCTCGATCCCGACCTTCAGCCCGAGCGTTCTGAAGTCCAAGTCAGATCTGCCTCCTCGAAGTGAACTCGCCAGCGATGTTCGTCAGCATGATCTTCCGGACCTCGTCCGGGTCTTTGGTCTGGCCCATGGTCCACATGAGCTTGACATAGGCCGTCTCTGGCAGCATGTCGCCGAGCGGGATCGCGCCGGCCACGATCATATCCCTGCCGGTGGAGTAGACGTTGAGGTTGACCGCGCCGTAAAGGCACTGGGTCGTGATGTACACATAGACGCCGTTCTTGACCGCCCGCTTGATCGACCCCACGATTTCCTCTGACACATGGCCGAGGCCGGTGCCAGCGACGACGATGCCCTTCACCTTCTCGGCTATCAGGTCGAAGTGCTCGGCCTCAAACCCCGGGTAGAAGTGCAGCATGCTCGCCCTGCCATCGATCCTGTCTTTCAGCTCGACGGGCCCCTTGGAACGCTTCGTGTAGTCGGCGAGGAATGTCATCTCAGAGCCCTCCACCTTCACGATCGGCTCCAAGTTGATGCTCTTGAACGCGTCCCTTCTGGACGAATGCATCTTCCTTACCTTGGTGCCTCTGTGGGCAAGATTATAGGAATCCGAGGATTCACCGTGCATCAGGACAACGACTTCTGCGAGGTCGCTGTCCACGCAAAGTCTTGTGGCTGCGAGCAGGTTCATGATCGCATCGGACGAAGGACGGTCGGACGATCTCTGGGACCCGACACAGACCACAGGGCCCGTCAGATTCCGCAGCATGAAGGACAGCGCGGCCGATGTGAATCCAAGCGTGTCTGTACCGTGAGGTACTATAACTCCGACAGCACCTGAGTTGAGCTCGTCGGCAACCGCTCTGGCCAGTCCTTGCCAGTGCGTCACCTTCATGTTCTCGCTCAGTATCGAATAGAGGACCTTCGCTCGGACATTGCACAGGTCGAGAAGCTCCGGCACTGAGAATATCAGCTCCTCCGCCGAGATGGCCGGATGGACCGCTCCGGTTCGGTAGTCGACGTAAGAGGCGATTGTTCCACCCGTGCTGATGACCGCGACATCCTTCTTCGCGGGATCACTTGGCAGGAGTATCTTCTTGCGCTCCCTGCTCTCCCGCTTGGAGACGACTTTCACTTTCGTGTCCTTGCCGGCCTTGACGCCGACATTGTAGCCGTTCGGCAGTTTGAGCGTTATTATCGATGTGTCGCTGAAGTCGTGATGGGGCATCAGGATGCCCGTCTGCACGTCCTTGGCTCTTCGAACCTCGATGACATCACCGAGCTCCGCATCCGCTTCGTCCAGCAGCTTGCCGACGAAGCCAGAGTACTTCATCGACTGGTGGATAGGGTTATTCGTTTTAAATCATTTGCTGGTGCTAAGAGATACTATCCTCCAGTGCCAGTGGAGGGCAACAGACAATGTTTTATGATTCCAACCTGATGCACCGGAAGGTCGCATAAGATGAGAATCCTGGCTGTAGGGGGAGGGGCGCGGGAACACGCGATCGTTGTGGCCCTCGTGCGCTCAGGGGCCGATGTTTTCGCCTGCCTGAAGAACAGGAACCCGGGGATCTGCAAGGCCGCCAAGGGATACACGCTCGTGGACG
The DNA here is from genome assembly GCA_963705355.1 of uncultured Thermoplasmata archaeon. GTDB lineage: Archaea > Thermoplasmatota > Thermoplasmata > UBA10834 > UBA10834 > COMBO-56-21. The sequence goes on along the minus strand of OY970070.1, from coordinate 1,590,061 downwards.
AGAACGATGTCCCTAAGGTGGTCGAGTTCGCGAGGGCAAGCGCAGTCGAACTCGCGGTCATAGGCCCGGAGGCTCCGCTGGAGGTGGGACTCGCAGACGGGTTACGGTCTGCGGGGATACCGACAGCTAGTCCTAGCAGATCCGCTGCGAGGATCGAGACCTCCAAGAGCTTCATGAGGGATCTGCTCTCCAAGCACAAGATCAAAGGCTCGATTGACTTCGCGCTCGTCGACACCACAAGAGACCTAGAACTTGCCCTGGACAAGCTCGGGATGAATGTGGTTGTGAAACCGACAGGACTGACCGGGGGCAAGGGTGTGAAGGTCGTCGGGGAGCACTTGATGACCAAGGAGGACATCCTCGCATATGGGGACGAGATCTTCTCTAAGATAGGAGGGGCTGCCAGGATAGTCCTCGAAGAGAAACTAGTGGGAGAGGAATTCACGGTCCAGGCATTCTGCGACGGAAGGCGTATCGTGCCGATGCCCGCCGTGCAAGATCACAAGCGCGCCTACGAAGGGGACAAGGGGCCGAACACGGGAGGGATGGGATCCTATTCTCAGAAAGGCGGGCTGCTTCCCTTCCTGAGGAAGGGCGAGTACGATGACGCCGTGAAGATCATGGAGGATGTCATCGGCGCCCTGCGAAAGGAGGGGGCCGAGTACAGGGGCACCCTCTATGGACAGTTCATGCTCACGAGGGAAGGGCCGAAGGTTATCGAGTTCAACGCGAGGTTCGGGGACCCAGAGGCGATGAACGTCCTCTCCTTGCTGAAGAGCGATTTCACCAGCATATGCAAGAGGATGGCCGACGGAAGCCTTTCGAGGAAGGATGCGGAGTTCGAAGCCAAGTCCTCCGTCTGCAAGTACGTTGTTCCTGAGGGCTACGGCACCAAATCACTTGCGGGCGAGGAGATAGGCGTTGATGAGCAGGCGATCGCGCGCGAGGGTGCTAGGCTGTACTATGCGAGCGTGAACGAGAAGGATGGAAAGGTTTACACCACGACCTCGCGCTCCGTCGGCATAGTGGGCGTGGCCGATTCCATTGAAGATTCGGAACGCATCGCGGAGAACGCCCTGAGGCACGTGACCGGCAGGATTCATGTTAGGCACGACATCGCCAAGAAGAGCATGCTCGACGCCAAGGTCCGAAGAATGGAAGACATCAGGAGTGGGCGCATTTGAAGGAACTCGAGAAGGTCATCTCCAAGATCGAGGCTGAGCTGGACGAGAAGGATCAAATCAGGGAGGTCGCGCTCAAGTCCTCCAGGGCCGTCGCTCGGATGTCCGGAAGCATCTTGAGAGGGTTTTATCGGGGCAAGGACGGAAAAGCTGAGGTCGGCGAGTTGAGGGACGAAGTGATGCGGCTCCTCAGCCTTCTCAAGGATCATCTGGAGCTGGAGCACGCAGGCTACGTGGAGACAGCGCTTCAGGAATACGCGGAAGTCGGGATCATAATGTCGATCATTGAAAGGGACGACGTGCCCCCTCCCGAGGAGCTGGGGATCGGCAGCGTGCCATACCTCCTGGGCCTTGGCGATTCCATAGGCGAGCTACGGAGGTTCTGTCTGGAGGAGTTGAAGACGGGAAAGGTCGCGAGGGCGAATCATTTCCTCGACAGGATGGAGGACATATTCACCGCGATCATGCGCTTTGACTATCCCGAGGCGATAGTCCCGCTCAGGCACAAGCAGGACGTCGCACGGAGCCTCCTGGAGAAAACGCGCGGGGAAGTCGCTGTCGCTGCGAGCGCGAAGAACCTGCACGAGAAGATAGAGGAGATCCTGAGGAAGGGCTAGCGGCTCACGAGAAGTGCTTCTTGATAACGGCCTCGATGTTCACCCTCGGGTGTGCGCCCGTGAGCCTCTCGACCTGTTGGCCGTCCTTGAAGAATATCAGCGTCGGGATGCTGTGGATGCTGAGGTTCATCGCGGTCTTCGGGCTCTCGTCCGTGTCAAGCTTCGCGAAGACGACCTTTCCCCTGTAATCATTTGCAAGCGCCTCGAACGTGGGCGCGAGCATTCGGCAGGGGCCACACCATGGGGCCCAGCAGTCGACGATCAGCTTCGCAGAGGACTTCACGGTCGTATCGAAACTGGCATCGTTTATGTGGAGGATCTCATCGGACAAGACGATCGCTTCCTAGTGGTGGCCCGAGGTAAAGAATCTTCCATATAAAGAGATTGCCCAGACCGTTCAGGAAGTGAGTGTCGTTCAAGGCTTTTTCTTTCGGGGAGGCGGCTTCGAGATGTACACTAGCCCGACGAGCACCGACATGACGATGATGCCGATGGTCAGCACGGCCCCGGTCGGGTTCCCCTGCTTGCCCACATAGACTGTCCGGGAGAACACGTTGTTGCCGTCGCTGAACTCGACGACCTTGCCTGGGTCGTTCACGGAGACAGTGATCACATGCTTGCCCTTCTTGATGTTTAGGAAGGTCCAGTTATACTCGATCTGCTCGGACGAACCCGCGGACACGTTGATCACCCGGGTCTCGAGCAGCTCGCCGTCCGCGTAGAACTTCGCCGTGACGTTCTGCGCATCGACGGCTCCTGTGTTATAGATCGTCGCCCGGATCACGATGGGGTCCACGACCTTCATCGAGAAATCCGACTCGGCTCTGGTCGAGGTGGAAGTCGCGGACTCTTTCGAGGTGGCGTTGATCCTGATCTTGATGGTCTGGGGCGCAGTCGTCGGCATGGTGATGTTCAGGATGAACACTCCAGTGGGCGATACCGCCGAGCTAGGGGTGACCGCCGAGCCCGTGGTGTTCGTGCCGATGATCTCGGCTTGGTACGAGAAGTTGCCTATCGTATTTTCGGCAGGCCCACCGGTGATCGTCAGCACACACTCGACGGTCTGGTTCTTGCCCGCGAAGGCCGGATGGCCGAGGTCTATGCTCACGCCGCTCACTGCAGCTGCATCAGCGGTGGGATGCGCCACCCAAGCGACTGGAGCGATCATCAAGGACGCCATCACGAACATCAAGAACGCCCTGACCACGCGCAAGCCTGTCACTTCTTGCCACCTCCTCCGAGGCCCTTCTTCTTCCTCAGGAAGAAGAATGCGAGGAACATACCGGCCAGAGAGGCCACCAGGGCTACGTCGACATACACGATGGTTTTATCGTACTCGTACGCGACATCGCCCCGCACCACCTGCAGGCCACCAGGACCTATGGACAGGTCCGGGACCATGACGGGCACAGACCCGTACACGCTCGTCCCCGGATCGGCCTTCGAGCTCGCCAACACCGATGCCGTGGCATTGGGATCCGGGTTCGACCTGATCATCGTGAAGTTGACCATGAGCTCCTTCGAACCGAAGGCCGTGAGGTTCACCTCGGTGACGGTGGCGTTCGTGGTCGGATCCACGATGTTCGCAGTCCAGCCCACGGCAGACAGTGATGGCAGGTTTGCCACTTGCACTAGGAAGATACCGTCCACGTTCCCAGTGTTGTTCACCCTGAAGGTGGTCACTGTGTTTTTCGAGTACACTGGCTGGGAGGTGTTCAGGCTAGTGACCGCCACGCCATTCACTGGCGCAACGTTCATGTAGAGCGCAATCGACGACCTGGCAGACGCGAGCGCTTTGGAGCGCACAAGGCAATCGACCTTCGTCTTGCCCGCGGGGATCGTGCTCTTGGCGGTCACGTTGGCGAATATCGTGGCCGCGTTGTCCACGCCGAAGCCGAGCGTCACCTCGCTAGGCGAGAACGAGACATCGAACCCCGAACCGACGAAAGTGATCAGGAACAGATCCTCCGCGTTGCCCGTGTTGGTGATCGTGAACGAATAGATGACCTTGACGCCGGGCTTGGCCGTCTGAGTCAGGTTGGAGTTCCAGTATGCAGAAACGCCCCGCTTTGTATCCCTTGCGAGCGCGAAATCGGAGAAGACGTCTGTCGTATTGACTGAGACCGCAGTGGAGCCCGAGTAGGCGACTGTGATTCCGCTTTCGACAGCTGATGTCGACGCGCTCAGGGTGTAGTTGCCCTTCGGAACGAGCACTGTGAAGCTGCCATCAGACCCGGACATGAGGTGCAGCTTCGCATTGCCGTGAGAGACGGAGACGTCCAAGGCCGCGCCCACGTCTCCGACCGTGACCTTGCCGGAGAGATACTTCGCTTCGGTCAGGTTTATGCGCATGTCGAGAGGGACGTTCCTCGACAGAGAAATCGTGCTCATCGCCGCGCGCTTGTCCTGCAGTCTGAGGACATGGAGTGTGTAATCTCCCGGCTGTACGCTAACAGCGAATGCCCCGGCGGGCGACGTATAGAACGAGGAGTTCAAGCCGTATTTCGAGTTCGCGATGATCTGCACATATGCTTCCAGGCCCGCGCCACCAGGTCCGAGGACGGTGCCCGAGAAGGTCGTGTTGTCGAGGCGCATCTCGAGGCTGGCGTCCAAGGCGATCGCGGATGATCCGACGGTCACGGCCTTGTCAGCGAACCACTCCACATAGAGCGTCCGCCCGTTCGATGAACTGCTGGTCTCGAGAAGATACGAAACGCTGTAGGTGCCCGGCGGCAGCTCGATCGTGTAGCTGCCATGGGCAGAGGACAGCTTAGTGACGGATTCCCCCGTCGACGAGGTCGCAGTGACCGTCACCGGGTTGCCCGCGGGCGACGATCCCGTCGTGATTGTCCCTGAGACCTCGTAGGCTAGACTGAGCTGGACATCGTATTGCCTGGAGGAGAACGAGACCACTGCAGTGCTCATGCTAGCATAGTGCGCTCCGCCCAAAAGCCCTGTGCCGTAGACCTTGTAAGTCCCTGGCAGTACGAACACTGAGTAGTTTAGCGAGGTCAGGGTCAGATCCTTCCTCTCCGGACCCTGCAGAGTAAGCTTGAGGTTATCAGAAGCGCCGAGGACAAAACCGAACATCTCGACTTTCTTGATGAGCTGGATATCGTCCTTGACCACATCTCCGCTCGGCAGGACCAGCAGGGACTGGTCATATACATACCTCTCGCCGCCCTCGGGCGTGGTGTCCTGCTCGACGACGACACTGTAGGTCGTCGCAGGAAGGGAAACTGTATACGTTCCGGCGGGGCCAGTCGTGACGTAGAACGGGCTCATCAAGAAGGATGAGGGCAGGAAGGCCACACTTACTCCTCTGACGCCATTGCCTTGATATGTGACCTGGCCGGAAACGACCACGTTGTCAGGCATGGCTACAAGAACACCGGAGCTGTTGTCGGCTGTCGCGGTGACCTCCCGAGACCACTGCGAATATCCCGGATTCTTGAGAGTCAGCACTGCCTGCGAGTCCTTGGGAAACACGGCGACGAACGAGCCATCCGCGAGGGACTCCGTCGTGAACGATCTGCCGCTGGAGTCGGTGATCTTCAGCTCGGCATATCTCCCGATGTCTGAGGACGAGACGCCCTCCATGGCGTCCTGGTCCATATAGACGAAGCCTTGGAGGACCACACCGTTGGACATCTTTATCAGCAGGCTGGTCGAAGATCCCTGGACGGACACGGTGCTCGAATAGATGCCCTTCGCGCTGGTGCTGGTGCTGGTCACGTTGTATGTCCCGGCAGGCAGCTTGAGGTTGAATGAGCCCGCACTGTCGATCATGACAGGGATCCTCGCTCCGCTGGACATCTCGAAGACGACGTAGTCGTTGCCCAACGAGGAGAACGAGGGGCTCTTGAGAGTGCCGGTAACATAGGTCGCGGCCACAAGGGATATCGTCCCGCCAACAGAGGATGAGATCGATGTGTCAAAGCGCTCAGCGCCAGCGTATTCGCTTGTCCCTGAGTACGATGTCGCGTATATCGTCCACGGGCCCTCCGGCACCTCGATGTTGATCCAGCCGAACTGATCCGCCTGGCCGGTGATAACGGCCGTCGGGTCGTAATCGTTCGAAGCCATGTACACGGCATAGGGAGCAGGCGAGTTCCCGACGACCGCCCTGGCCTTTATGGTCGATTTGGGGAAGGCAGTGAGGTTCTTGACGAGATACTGGGTGGATGCAAGGTCGATGAGCGCGTTGAACAACATGACATCCGGAGCGCTGGTCGTGAGGACATAGTGGCCGGAGAGGATTGGGTTGTACGAATACGTGCCGTTCTCGTTAGTGTGTAGTCCCAGCTGTACGCCGCTTGATAGGTCCGTGAGCACAAGTTCGATGTCCGACGCGGGCGTGCCGTTGACATATGCTATGTCGCCAATCACTCCGCACGCCGGCACCGCGAGGTTCTGAGTGGACTTCGAGCCAGCAGTTACGTTGGTCCGCTGGGCCATCGTCACATTCGTACCGAACAGGAATGCCTTGATGTCATACTGTCCAGGCGGTAGCAGGACATCGAACGTTCCATCAGTCGCGTTGATCATGAAAGTCTGGCTGGTGTTAAGGTCCTTGGCAAAGACGATCGCGTCCGATATCAGCTGGTCCGTGTTGGCAGTATAGTTGCCATCCGAATCGAGGTCCCAGAAGATGTTGCCCGTGGTCTCTGTGCCCTTCATCTTGAAATCCTTGGTTATGATGTAGTCGGGCACACCGTCATTATTCCGGTCCTCCTTGACCCTCATCGCCTGGTTGTCAGTGACATTGAACTTAACGCTGGTGATTTTGTTGCTTCCGACCAGCCCCGTGTTCTTCGCGCCTCCAGACGAGACTGTGAGAGTGACGTTCCCGAAAGGAGCGAGCAAGGAGTACTGGCCGTTGCTGTCCGTCAGAACGCTGCCGTGGGGTATGCCGTACTCGTCCTGGATGGTCACTCTCATCCCCCCGACTGGACTGCCCTCCTCGGTGGTCAGCGTGCCGTTCACGAACGCTCCCTCGTAGTACTCCAGGAAGACAGCACCGGCAGTATAGAGAGCGCTCGAGCTTGTGTCGATAACGCCCTGAACCTCTCCACTGTTGATCTGTGCCTGGAGGGCTGATGCCTCGTCGAGGCCGACTGCCGTCCACGCATCGGGGTGCTTCTTGTACTCTGGGTCCGGATACTGATTGTAGTACACGGTCCTGTAGACCATCCGGAAATGAGTCAAGTTCCAGGCCGGGGCGGCAGCGTAATTCGACAGCGACCCCGACAGGCCTGGCACGCCGTCGTTGGTCAGGCCAATGTCCGTGCCCATGAAGCCGCCCATGGCTCTGTAAAGCATGCTCTTGTAGAACATGTCCTTGTAGTCGATCGCGTAGTCGACGATGGTCATGTCGGAGGTGACCTGATCCAGAGAGTATTCATAGCCGTTCTGGTTCACCGCTTTTATCTCGTAGAAGTCGATTGGCGTGGAACCACTTATGATTCTCCTGTCGGAGAGCTTGGCGGGCGCATAGAAGATGCCGGTGTCCCGTCCGCTGCGAGGGAACATCCTCGAGTCTACGCTGAAATACCTGATGTCCCACCCGGTCAAGTCGCACAGGTCGCCATATAAGGACACGAGGTTCTCGAGGCCGACCTTCGACAGCTCGACCCTTGCCGCGACGATCCTTGCGTTGGCGTCGCTGAGGGTGCTGTCCATGGGTCCGTAAACCGTCGGGTCAGCTAGCACATCATTGATGATTGGCTGCCCGGGGCCGTGGATTATCTGTAGCATGCGGTCGGTGTCCACGCCGTACTTCTCAAACAGGTCGAACACCTGAGGTTCCTTGCCCACGACGACCGCTCCCTGTATCAGACGATATGCGAATATCGCGATAGCTTCCTGCTCGCTCTGGGCCATGATGACGTTCCCAGTGAGCTGGTAGCCGTTCTGGAAGTTGTCCGCCACCGTCGGGTGCCCGCCCGCTTCTATGGCTTCGAAACCGTAGTCCCACCAGGACACGTACGCGGGCCTCTGCGATTCCGGCAGGATGCCGGAGTCACGATTGGAGAACCAGTCCCACGCTGCTGGGAAGTAATACCTTGGCAGCGGCAGCGAGTACCCGAACGCCCCGAGGTACCAGTCGGAACCGTTCACCGTGTCGTAACCTGCGGGTCTCAGGAAGCTCGGAATGCTATTGTAGATCTGCCTGTCCAGCTTGCTCTTGGTCTCCGACGGTATGCCGGCATCAGTGGCGTACCATACATTCGGCAGGACGACCATGAACGCCAGAAACAGAGCGCCGACCACATGCCGTATTTTGACGCTCTTCCTGATGATCCTGAGATATGACCCGCCGGCGCCCACGAGGGATTTGCGCACGCTGTTGAAGTCCAACCTGTCAACGATCACGACTGTGACCCAGGCGGCGACTATCGCGAACGCAGGGGCCGCATTGAACATGAATCTAGCTGCGGAGATCGCCATGAATATGGCTGCCCCGAGCCAGACGACGATGAATATGTACTCCGACGTGGCTTTCTTCGGGACTTTCAGGAATGCCCAGACCAGTCCTATCAATGACATGAAGAACGTGACCATGCCGAACCCCAGCGCGAGCTCGCTGAACTTGGGCGCTTTCGCCTCCGCGATGGTCGAGTACAGCTTGTTCTGGACGAAGTATCCCTCGCCGCTCAGGATCGCCTGGCCCAGCGCAGGGTCGATCACATTGATCAGCAGCACGCCGACTATCAGGATCATGGCTATCGCAGGCAAGGTGAGCGTCCACGGAAAGTCCCGGGAGACGACGAACAACATGCCGAGGATCATCGACGCGAAGAACAGGTACACGGGAACGTCGAATCGAACTGCAATCAGCGTCTGCTCGAAGTACACAGGGAACGACAGAAGAAACCCGAACCCCATCGCGATGAACACAATGAGCGTGATGCTCGTCGAGTCGAGGTTCTTGAACCTGTTCAGCATGACCTGGATCAGGTAGTACACGAGTATGAGCACGATCACGTAGCCGAACCCGACCCATGCCAATATGACCGAGCCGTAGGAAACTCCGGCCAAGAGCGCGTATAACACGGGCGTCTTGCTGTGCGTGAAGTAGTCTCTAAGGCCTCTCTTGATGCTGGTCCAACTCCTCCAGTTCTCGACCCACTTCCTGTGCTCCTGCGTCTTAACAGCCTTGAGCAAGAAGTAGAAAGTGAGGACTATGAAGAACAGGATGAAAGAGTCGTGGTCGGCATCTGACAGCACGCTCCGCTGGACGTGGCTCGGCATCACCGCGAGGAGGAAGGCCGCAACTAATCCTGCACGTCTCCCGAAGGTCTCCTTACCGAGGAAGTAGGTCGGGATGACCGTCAAGGCGCCCCAGAATGCAGTTGACCACATCAAGGTCCAGCCGAGCGAGTCCTGAAGCGACTTGAACATGTCCTGAGCAATTACCGCTGGGACCACGACAGACATGCTGTAGAACGGCGGACGCGGGTTCCTAATCCCCACTGGGTAGCTCAGCATCGTGTCGTCATACAGCTGCTTGCCCGTGTGCGCAGAGTAGTTTATGATCCGCTCCCAATAGTACGAGTCGGACCCGCCGGAGACCAGGTATCCGTTGCCAGAAGCAATCGAGTAGGCGAAATACGAGCGGATGAAGAGGGCTAGAACGAAGATGAAGAACAGCATGAAGAGGCTGGACCAATTGGCGGTTATCCACTTCCTGAGCTCGCTCGGCCTCCCGTCACCCCTCTTGAGCTTGGACAGAAAAGACCTCGGAGGGCTCTCCCTTGCCTCGGCCAAAGATTGTGCCACCTGGTGATAGTAGCCCACCGATACCGAGGGTGCTATATATACGTTATCCGCAAGGCGCGCTCGAAACGGACCACTGGAAAAACATCTGGCATGTCACGATTTGACATCGCAGCGCCCGCGTTTTCCGACGCGCGGGTCTGTTCAAATGCTCGCTCTGACCTCGTCAGCTAGCTTCTTGGCAGCAAGTCCAGGGTCGGGAGCCTCATAGATAGCCCTTCCGACGATGATGTAGTCCGCTCCGGCTTTGATGGCGTCAGAGGCCTTGCCTCCCTGGGCGCCGACACCGGGGCTGATGATCTCCAGGTTACCGATGACCTTGCGTAAATCAGCGATCCTCTCAGGCCGAGTGGCCGGCGCGACTATGCCGCGGGCGCCGACGGATCGCGCAATCGCCGCAAGCTTGTCCGCGACCGGAGCCGTGAACTGCTTTCCACCTGGATGGCTCATCTCCGTGACCACGAAAACCTGCCCTTTCGCTGCGTCGACACATGCCTTGACCGAATCGTCCCCGGTGAAACCGTGGCATATGACGGCAGCCGCGCCTCGTGACATCGCCTGTTCGACGATGAGCTTGTTCGTGTTCGGAATGTCGGCTATCTTCATGTCGCAGATGACGTCCTTGACGTGAGACAATTCCGTGATGATGTTGGGGCCCGCTGCGAGTATCAGAGGCCAGTTAATCTTGATTGCGTCCACATGATCTTTGACGGCCTCAACCACACGCATCGCATCCGCGCGAGATATGACATCGAGCGCCAGGATGATTCGGTTCTTCTTCTGCATGAGCTCCCCCGGAGCAAATCTACTACCTTTCGGTTAATCTTTCTGTATAGCGTCATGTCGAAAATACTATCATTATACGTCACCGGCATACGACCCTCGTGAGCAAGACTAGAAGGTTGCCGAAGCGTTCCGCGTACACAGGAAAGCTCTCTAGAGGGTGCGTGCTCTGCGAGAAGGGAGCCAAGCTCGTCCTCCTCGTCACAGGCAAGTGCTCTCTCAGATGCTGCTACTGCCCGCTGTCGTCGGCCAAGAGGGGCAGGGATGTGTTCTTCGCGAACGAGAGGAGCGTGGACGGCATCGACGACGTGATTGACGAGGCCGAGCTCATGGAAGCGCTCGGGACTGGTGTCACTGGCGGAGACCCACTTGAGGCAGTCGACAGGACGGTCGAGTCCATCAAGGCGCTCAAGAAGAGATTCGGGAAGTCGCATCACATTCACCTATACACGTCGACCACCGATCTCAAGAAGATCGAGAAAACCGCAAAGGCTGGCTTGGATGAGATAAGGTTCCACCCTCCGATGAACCTGTGGAAGAAGCTCGACGAATCAGACTTCGCAGATGCCGTTGAGAGCGCGAAGAAGCTCGGGCTGAAGGTCGGGCTAGAAGTGCCGGTCGTCCCAGGCAGGGCCCAGGATCTCGTCGGTGCAATTTCGTTTGCCGATGAGCACGCGTTGGACTTCGTGAACCTGAACGAACTCGAGTTCTCGGAGACCAATTGGCGTTCTCTGAGAGCTTTGGGATTCGACGTCAAGGAGGAGAACGACGTCTCATCAGGGGTCGCTGGGAGCGAGAAGCTTGCGTTGGACTTGCTGAGGTTGCGGACAGGCGTGCCGCTTCACTACTGCTCGTCAGCGTTCAAGGACGGGATCCAGCTGAGAAGGAGGATAATGCGGAGGGCCAAGAACGTCCAGAGACCGCACGAACTCTTGACGAAAGATGGAACCCTGCTCATAGGAGTGATAGAGACAGACGAGTTCTGTGCCTCGGCCGCCTACATCATGAAGGAGTTCGAGGTGCCTGGCCAGTTAATCTACAGCAACCCGCGCAAGGGGCGGCTCGAGATCGCACCGTGGGTCCTCGAGGAGATCGCTGACAAACTGGATTGCCCGTCCCACATCGTTGAGGAATACCCCACGGCCGACAGGCTTGAGGTGGAGCTCAGGCCGCTCAAGCGACGCTGATGCTCTGCACGTTGTGGTGTCGGTTGACCACTTCTCGGGCTATGCGCAGGTTCTTGCCGTTCTTGCCTATGGCCTTGCCCTTGACCTTCGGATCGACTGTGACCGTCGCGTGGATGATGTTTCCTCGGTCCTCGATCGTGACGCTCTGAACCGAATATGTGTGGAACACGTTCTTGATGAATGTCTCCGGGTCCTCGGAGTACTCGATCACGTGGATGTTTTTCCCGGTGAGGTTTTTCAGCCGGATGACGTTCTCTCCCTTCTTCCCCACGGCCCTGCTCCCCTGGCCCTTCTCCACGACGAACACGAGCTTCTCCTCGGTCTCGAGGCAGTCCTTGACCTGCGTGCCCGTGACCTTCTCGAACAACGTGATGTACCGCAGGGTGTCTTCTGTAAAAGTGATTTCTCCCATGTGACCACTCATCAGGCGGAGAGTATGTTGGACTCCCCAGGGTTTATGATTGCCAGCGCGGATATTGGGAAAGGTTTTCCGCACGCAGACCCCAGCTCAACATTCGTTCCTTCGAATACCAGCACTTTCGGTGAAGAGCCTGACGCCACAAGCGATTTCTCAGGGCAGTTGCTGGAGACCACCACGAGCTTTGCCTCGCCCTTCTTAACGGACTTCTTTGTCTCCGCGAGGCCGAACCTGACGTTCCCGGTGGTCGCAGCTGTTTTGAGAGCGCGCGCGATGTCGATCATTCCTTATCACCTTCTCCCTTGCCGGACGGTGCCCATATGAGATTGACTGCGCCAGTGCCAACAGTAACCGGCTGGCCAACTATAATGTTTTCCACAACGCCCTCGAGCGTGTCGACCTCGCCCGTGATGCCTGCGCGCAGCAGGTGCGTCGATGTGATCTCGAACGCCGCCCTCGCGAGTACGCTCGATTTGCGGCCCGAGATGCCGTGCCTTCCTATGGCCTTCACATCGCCGTCGTTCGTCATGAGGTCCGCAACAAGCATGATGTGGCGTATGTCGACTGTGAGACCTTGCTCGTCGAGAGTCCTGGAAGCCTCGTTGACGATGGCGTTCCTCGCGGCCTCGACTCCGAGCGCCTCGTAGATCTCGAGTATGCTGTTCGTCGAGGTCCTCTTCTTGTCCACATGCGCGATCTCCAGGACCTTCTCGAGGTTCGAGCCCTCGGTATAGATGACGTAGTGTCCGCTGACCCTTCGGATGACCGCCCTTTGGATGCCCTCGACGCCCTTGATAGGGCAGGCCTTCGTGTCTTCGGAGATCCTCTGGAGCTTCTTGTAGGACGGCTCGTCGCACTTGATGACGATGTTCTGGTCGCGCATCTCCGCAAGGCCCTTGACTCCCTTGGACTTGTTGATCTTCCTGAGGACCTCCTCGGGCGTGATGGACTTGCGCTCCATCTTCTTTCTCTCCAGCTTCACCAGGACCTCCATGTTGTTGATGTCCGTGTCGACATCGGCGATGTCTATCAGGATTGTGCGCTCGATGTTCGATGCGATCTCCCGCACGTTGTCGAGCTCGTCCTGGACGGACTCCTCCAGGTGTATCTCCATGATCGGAGTGCTCGGCACGCGCCTCGCGTCGACGATCTCTATCAGCCTCGGCAGGCCGAGCGTGACGTTCATCTCCGCGACCCCAGCATAGTGGAAGGTTCTCATGGTCATCTGTGTGCCGGGCTCGCCTATGCTCTGAGCGGCGAGGATACCCACGGACTCGTTCGGATCCACTATGTGAGATTGGAACCTCTCGACCGTCAGGTCGAGTATCTTGTCCATCAGCTTCTCAGGTATCTCTACCCCCTCGAGCCTCGAGGATATCTCGGTCAGGACCGAGCGCGGAAGCATCTGGTTCTTCTTCTCCAGCATCTTCACCATCTTGGACTCGAGAGGCGTGAACGGAGGCGCCTTGACGGGCAAAACCTTCTTCGAGAAGACAGGCTTCTTGAGCGGCTTCTCCTTCTTCTTCCTGGGCATCCGGTCCTTAGTCTTCACGGCCACGAGGAGCTGCTTGAGCTTCTTCTCTCCCAGCAGCTTCTCCAGATCCCTCTTGACCTTGTCCGAGGCCCTTGCGACCTTCGTGAATGTGTATCCTTTCTCCACGAGCTTCTCGGCGGTCTTCTCGTCAACGCCCTTACGGATGAAGACATCCATCGCGCTCTTTGCTGCCATGGTGCTCATCCCTCCTCGGAGCCGCCGCCCTCGAACTCGGGCTCTTCGGTCTCGGTCTCAGCCTCTTCGGAGGGCGTCTCTAGCAGATCCCTGTCCTGGATGCCGTAGCTGAGCGCGCCCTTCTCTCGGACCTTGGCGATCAGCTCGCCCTGGTCCCCGAGCACGGTCAATATGACATCGTCGACGTCCACCGCATCTCCGCCGACGCTCCTCGTCGGGTCGATGCCGTCCTCACCGTATCTGAGCTGGATGATCGTGCCGGCCGTGTTCCTCACCGAGCCGTCCTGCATGACCTTGAGGTCCTCGAGCGCGTTGATCAGTCTCCTTTGCATGTACCCCGATCTCGAAGTCCTGACCGCAGTGTCGACCAATCCTTCCCTGCCACCCATCGAGTGGAAGAAGTACTCTGCCGGGGTGAGGCCGCTCTTGTAAGAGTTCCTGACGAAACCTCTCGCCTCGGAGCCCAAGTCACCCTTCTGGAAGTGCGGCAGAGTGCGGTTCCAGTAGCCTCTGGACAGACGTTCCCCTCTGACTGCCTGCTGGCCGATTGCGCCGGCCATCTGAGACAAGTTGAGCATCGAGCCCCTCGCGCCCGACCGGGCCATGATGACCGCGGAGTTCTCGAGACCGAGGTGTCTGCCTGCAATCTGACCAGCGGTGTCTCTCGCCTTGCCCAGGACCTTCATGATCTCGACTTCGAGCGTCTCCTCGAGCGACCTGCCAGGCATCTGCTCCAGCTCGCCATGCCTATACGCCTGGACATGCTCCTCGACCTTCATCCTCGCCTGTGTCATCGCGTCGTCGATCTCGCGCTTCGCTTGATCGGGTATGTCCTCGTCGTCGATGCCCGTGGTGAACCCTCGGACGGTGATCGCGCCTATCGCGAGCTTGGTGGCCTTGTCTATGAACTCCCTGGACTTGTCCGGGCCGTAGTCCCTCGAGAGCTTGTCTAGTATTTTCCCCTTGAAAGCCCCTAGGGCTTTCTCATCGATCGTGCCCATAAGCAGCTTGCCGTGCCTTATGACGACAAAGCCGTCGTGCTCGCATTTGTCCTTCTTGCAGTTCGCGCACTTCTGGCAGATCGACGCCTTGAATGTCATGTGCAGATTGGCCGGCAGGATCAGGCTGAACAGCTGCTTGCCAGTCCAGTACTCCACGCCTCCGATAGTCTTTGGCTTCGGCAGCTTGACATCGCCGACCTTCTCGACGATCTTCAGCGTCTCCTCGCGCGTGAACCTTGAGTCCTTGTGCGTCAGCAGGAACGAGCCGGTGATGTGGTCATGTATGCCACCGATGACGGGTGCGCCCATCCTCGGCGAGAGGATGTGCTCCTGAACCCTCATGAGGACCGTCGCCTCTGCTCTGGCCTCCTCGCTCTGGAGCACGTGAAGATTCATCTCGTCGCCATCGAAGTCCGCGTTGTATGGCGGGCAGACGCACAGGTTGAATCTGAAGGTCTTGTAGGGCATGACCCTGACCTCGTGCGCCATGATGGACATCCTGTGCAGGGAAGGCTGCCGGTTGAACAGCACGATGTCGCCGTCCAACAGATGCCTCTCGACGACGTATCCTGGTTCGATCGTCTCAGCGACGGTCTCTGCGTTCTTGTCGGTCACCTTGATCCTGCGACCGTCCGAGCGGATGACGTAGTTCACACCGGGCTTGTAGTCTGGGCCCGGCGGGATCGGGCCGCGCTTGCACATCTCCTTGGCCTTCTCGAGATTGCGCTCAGTCACGTGTATCGGCACTGTGAGCTCTCTCGCGGCCTCCACTGGCACTCCGACCTCGTTGATCGACAGCATGGGGTCTGGCGAGATGACCGTTCTCGCGGAGAAGTTCACGCGCTTGCCGGACAGGTTCGACCTGAACCTGCCTTCCTTGCCTTTCAGCCTCTGGACGAGGGTCTTCAGCGGCCTGCCGGATCTGTGCCTCGCAGGCGGGATGCCGGAGGTCTGGTTGTCGAAATATGTGGTGACATGGTACTGCAGCAGCTCCCAAAGGTCCTCGACTATCAGCTGCGGAGCGCCCGCGTCTCTGTTCTCTCTCAGCCTCTGGTTGATTCTCAGGACATCGACGAGCTTGTGGGTGACATCGTCTTCCGACCTGTCACCTGAATCAAGAGTGATGGAAGGCCTCACCGTGACCGGCGGGACTGGCAGCGCTGTGAGCACCATCCATTCCGGTCTCGAAACCGTCGGGTCGATCCCGAGCGAGATGAGATCCTCGTCCGGCACTCTCTCGAGCCGCTCCCTGACCTCCTTCGGAGTGAGCTTGTGCCCCTCCTCCCTGAATGTCGTGGGCTTGTCGAGCGTTATCTTCAGCTGGACAGTGCTGCAGTGCGGGCATGTCGTCCTCGAGGCGGCATCCCTGGCAGTCTCCTTGGAGACTGCGCCGGTGTCGAGCTCGCCGGCGCCCAGCTCCTCCATGCGGTCCCTCTGCTTCCTGTACTCCTCGGCCTGCTCGCCCGTGAGCAACAACCTGCCGCAGGACCTGCATGTGGACTGAAGCAGCTTCTTGATATCCTTCACGTAGCCTACGTGTATCACCGGCATCGCGAGGTCTATGTGGCCGAAGTGGCCCGGGCACTCGTCCACCTTCTTGCCGCAGGTCTTGCACCTCAGGCCGGGCTCGATGACGCCCAGATGCGGGTCCATCAGGCCCATGTCGATCGGGAAGCCGTCATCGTCGTACGTGTCCGCTGTGATGATCTTCGTCGCGCTCATCTTCCGTATCTCGTCAGGCGATAGATGAGCGAACTTGATCGCCGCGATGCGCTTCGTCACGCCGGTAACGTTCATTTCAAGTCCTCCAGTTGCAGGCGCATGGCGACCCCAAGCGAGAGCAGCTCGTCGAGCAGGAGCTTGAATGCGTACGAGGTCTGCACCTGGTATATCTTCGAGTTGTTTCCACAGACGGGGCACCTCAACGTGCCACGCCTGTCGAGGATGGCGATGTGGCCGCAGTTCGGATTGCCGCAGACGTACTGCAGCGTGCCGTCCGACTCGTCCAGCAGCCTGTCCTTGATGACCATGGCGGCGCCGTGCCCTATTAGACAGTCCCTCTCCATCTCGCCGAACCTCAGACCGCCCTGTCTCGACCTGCCCTCGGTCGGCTGTCTGGTGAGTATCTGGACAGGCCCTCTGCTTCTGACATGCAGTTTGCCGGAGACCATGTGGTGCAGCTTCTGATAGTAGATGACGCCGATGAATATCTCGGCCTCGATCTTCCTGCCGGTGATACCATCGTACATGACCTCCTTGCCGTTGTGCTTGAAGCCGTTCTTGACCAGCGAGTCCCTGATGGCCTCTTCCCTCTCACCGCTGAAGGGAGTGCCGTCGATGTATCTGCCCTCCATGGAGCCGACCTTGCCGCCAATCATCTCGAGAACATGAGCGACAGTCATACGAGACGGGACTGCGTGCGGGTTGATCAGCAGGTCGGGGACCAGGCCGTCCTCCGTGAACGGCATGTCCTCCTGCGGGACCAGGAGTCCGATGACTCCCTTCTGCCCGTGCCTGGACGCGAACTTGTCGCCCAGCTCAGGGACCCTCTCGTCCCTGACCTTGACCTTTACCAGTCTCGAGCCGTTCTCCGACTCCGTCATCATGACGTTGTCGACCCAGCCGCTCTCGCCGGGCCTGACGGTGACCGAGGTCTCTCTCCTCTTCTGGGGCGTGAGGAAGTCCGCCTCCTCTTCCAAGAATCTCGGTGGGGATGTCTTGCCGATGAGCACGTCCCCGCCCTGGACCGTTGTCTCCGGGCTGATGAGCCCGTCCTCGCCCAGGTTGCTGTACGACAGATCCGCGCGGGCGCCTCTGACATCCGGGCTCGGGATCTCGAAGTGGTCCTCTTGCCCTCCGGGATATCTGCGCTCCTCAGACCTGTAGGTCCTCATGAATGTGGACCTGCCGAGCCCGCGGTCGACGGAAGACCTGTTCATGATCACCGCATCTTCCATGTTATACCCGCCATAGGACAGGATCGCGACGACGAAGTTCTGGCCGGCCGGTCTCTGATTGAAGTAAACGAAGTCCATGGCCTTGGTCGTGACCAGTGGCTTCTCCGGATAGTGCAGCAGGTGGCTCCTGGTGTCCGGCCTGACCCTGTAGTTGGATGAGCTCAGACCGAGCGATTGCTTCGCCATGCCCGAACCCATCGTGACCCTCGGGCTCGAGTTGTGCTCCGGGTACGGAACGAGGCCCGAGCAAACGCCCAGGATGACCATCGGGTCAATCTCAAGATGCGTGTGCAGGTCGTTCAGCAAGGACTCGACATGCATCACGCCGCCGCAAGACTTGCATTCAAGCGTGACCTTGCCCTCGTCTCCGGGGTTTCTCCACTCAACATCGATCTCCGAGAGGAACTTGCCGCAGTGCTCGCACTTCTGAGGAGTCTTGTACGCGAAGACGGCGATGTATGTGTCCTCCTCCTCTTCCGCATCGATCCATTCGACCACGCCCTCGCGGATGATGTCGGACCATCTGGTCTTGGCAGCACGCATGTCGTCGACATGCTTGTGCGTGAGCAGCGTCTTGCCGTGGCGGACGACCAGCAAAGGCCTCCTCAGCCTGCCCTCGTCGCAGTTGATTATGATCTCGTTCATGTTGTCGTCGAAGCGGATGTTCACCTCATGCGACAGCAGGCCGGAGCGCCTTCTCTGGCGTATCTCCTCGACGAGCTCCTTGGGCTTCTCGTGGAGTCCGATCAGGTCCCCGTTGACATAGACCCTCGTCTCCGTGGTCTGCTGCTCCCCGACCTCCTTCACTCCGAGGTCCTTCAGCAGCCAGATGACTTCCTTCTCGTCGTAGCCCTCTGAAACGTCAATGATGAGCGCAAAGTTCTTGACCAGGCCGCAGTTCTGACCCTCGGGGGTCTCGTTCGGGCACAGCCTGCCCCATTGCGTCGGGTGCAGGTCTCTCGCCTCGAAGTGCGGCTGGCTCCTCGTGAGCGGAGATGTGACTCTCCTCAGGTGCGACAGCGCGCTCATGTTCGAGGTCCTGTCCAGCAACTGCGAGACGCCGGCCCTGCCGCCGACCCAGTTGCCCGTCGCGAACGCGTGCAAAAGCCTGTGCGTCAGCAGGTCGGGCCTGATCGCGGAGGAGATCTTGAGGCCTTTCTTGCGCGAGTAGCCCCTCTCCAGCTGGTATTTCAGATCTTTGATGAGGTTCGTGAACGCGACTCTGAACAAATCCTCCATCAGGTCGCCCGCGAGCTTCAGCCTCTTGTTCGCGTAGTGGTCCTTGTCATCTTCCTTCCTGTGGCCGAGCTCGAGTTCAAGAATCGTTCTCGCGACTCTGCCAAGGAATATGGCCTTCTTCAGCCTGACATCTGACGTGTCGCCCAGGTGCGGCAGCAGCGAGCGGTCGATTATGCTCTCGACCTTCTTCGCCCTGTACTCCTTGGCCTGACCGGTCGCGAACTTCCGCTCCAGGAACAGTATGGCGTCTTCAGTTGTGTAGATCCCGTTCGGCGGGTACAACTTCTTGTTCTGGCATTCCTCGATGTTAGCGTAAACGATGTTAGCCATCTGGGGGTCCGAGACGATGGCCTTGAAGATCTGCTCGTCGCTCTCCATCCCGAGCGCTTTCATCAAGACGATAAGTGGAATCTGGCCCGATGCCGCGGGGACGGACACAACGAGCATGCCGTCTTTCTTCTTCTCCATCAGCGTGAGCGCGCGGTAACCTTCCCTTTGCGAGAAGACCTTCGCGACATGCAGGCTGGTGCCGTAGCGCTCGTTCAGCTCGACCATGACCCTGTTCGGGGCGAGGTCCTCGAGCGATATGAGCGCCCTCTCGGTGCCGCCGATGATGAAGTATCCGCCTGGGTCGCACAGGTCCTCGCCCTGGTCGACAAGGAACTTGGTCAGCTCCTCCCCGGTCGGCTCGCGGTCCATCTCTATGTTGTCCTTGTGGAGGTTGCACTTCTTGGACATGATCATGACGGGCATGTCGCCGATGTGGACCTTCTCCGGCTCCCTCTCGATGCCGTCCTCGACAACTGTGAATTCGAGATAGATCGGCGCCGAGTAGTTCAGGTTCCTCAACCGAGCTTCCATCGGGTAGAGGTCGTGCGTGGCCCCGTTGGCCTCCTTGATCACGGGCCTTCCGACCGTGATCGTGGGGCGGGCGTTCCCATTGATCTGGCCGGTCTTCTCGTCCCTCTTGCGGCCGATGTGGATCTCGATGATCTTGCCCTCGGTCCTGTCCGGGTCGAGCCTGATGATGCCCCTGTCGGTCTCATCTGGCGACGATCGCACGTTGTCGACGATCTTCTGCATCCTGCTGTTCGGATGGTCTATGGTCGGCAGGAAGTCATTGTAGGATGCAATGTGATGGTTCACAATGCTCCTTTCTCTGAAATAGGTTTCAACCAGTTCCCTCAAGGGCCTACCCCCTTATCACCAAACGATACGCAACGGACACACCGCTGGTCGCGCTGCGCCTGACGATCTTGACTACCATTCCCTCCTCGACCGGGCCCGCGATGGAGTCGAGCGCGCGTATGCACGGGTCCGCGAGTCTTATCTTCGGAAGCTGATCCTTCGTGAGCTTCAACTCCTTCAGGATCCTCTCGGACTCCTTCTCCGGCAGGAGATGATGCTCGGGAACGAGCTCATGCTCCAGGACGTTAAATTCCTCGGCCATCTGGATTCACCCCGCAAGACCAGGGTCGGCTCTCGAAAGTCGTTTCATCCCCACCATCTCCCCCGTCTCGCCCTCAAAAACGCCTGGCGGGCCCGCGGGGATTTCCGAGACTAGTCTGTTAGGCATAGTCATTCGAACCCCGGGCCACCTGCTTAAAAGGCAGATGCTCTTTCTAGGGAGTCCTATACATAAGAAATGCATGAGATTCCTACCTAGCTGAGCTACGGGCCCTGGGCGGCGTGGATACCCTTGGCTGCGTTAGCAGGCCGTGTAGTCACTTCGCCTATATAATGGTTTCTTGGAATTCAAGCTTCTTGGTCGCGCCCTGTTTCTTTCGTATTTATCTAAGGCATCCTAAATTAATCTGCCCTCGATAATAACGGATTTTAGGGCAATCATTATGAACCTTTCGATTGCAGGAGCGTGACACGTAGAGCGACTGCACTTCTCATAACAAGCCGATCTGAGTCAGCTTGCGTCATTTACTGAGCGCCTGCATGAACTCGCGCGCGAACTGCTTAGTCTGCTCCACCCCGGTATCGACCAACGGGCCTTTTGAATCCTTGACCTCAACGTAGAGGACCTTGTCGACCACGTTGAGTCCCCGGGCCTTGGCCATATCCCTGAGCTTTGGAGCTGCCCCGAGTGCCCACTTCTCCGCGCCTTTCTTCTGCTTCTCAGTGGCGCCCTCCTTCGGAAGGAGCGCTATGGTAATGAACACTGCCATAGGCTTGTTCCTCCACGCTTCGAGGTCTAGCTTCTTCACGAAGCGCTTGGTCCGTCCAGTCACCCTGCCCATCCTGTTCGGAGATCCCACGAAAAGGAAATCCCCTTGGGGAGGCGATGGATAGTCCTCCTTCACGCTTCTCAGCTCGCCTTCGTGGCCTTCAGCCTTGATCTGCTCGAGTATCGTCTCTGCCACTTTCTTCGTATTGCCAAAGTAACTGTCGTATACAACTACTCCCTTCAACTCGCATTCCCCCTTTGAGGTTCGGCTGCATCAGCGTAACTCGGTATCTATTTTGCTCAACGGCACAGACCCTCATCGTCGCACTATTATCATTATATACGCGGAGTCGTTACCTCAGCGCTGAGGTCGAAGAGACTTGATGGGCCAGGAGAAAATCTGCACATCATGCGGCGTCCGCTTGGTCAGGAAGACGGAGACGACTTTCCTCTGTCCGAGCTGCGGAAAGGCCACGATCGGCAGATGCATGAACTGCAGGGACCAGAGCGTTCACTACAAGTGCCCTGAGTGCGGGTTCGTAGGACCTTGAGGTGTTTTTCGTGGGAGAAGTCGGATTGCAGTACAGGATCCTACCTGAGGGGCTGGAAGTAGATCTCAAGAAGCTCGAAGAAGACATCAAGAAGGCTTTGCCTGATGGTGCGAAGCTAAGAGCTGCGGAGCAGAGGCCACTGGCTTTCGGCCTGAAGGCTCTGCACGTCCTAATCGTGATGGACGACAAGAAGGGCGGGGCGGAGCAGGTCGAGTCTGCCATAACCGGAGTTGCAGGTGTCCAAAGCGTCGAGATAGTCGAGATGGGACTGCTCTGAGTAGAGCCAGACTTCGAGAACAAATGAATGGGTTTTGAAAAGAGGTTTCTTGGACCAGCGGAGCGGCTCACGCCTTGGGCGGCGGCCTGATGAACCCGGTCTTCATCAGCATCTTGGTCTGCTTCCGTGCGCGCCCGATGATCACTTCTGCCTTCTCGTAGAACTCCTTATAGCTGAGCTTCACGCGCGCCAGCCCCTCGTTCACCGCTGCAGTCGCCACAGCCGCAGCCTCCCTCGGGAAGACCTCCCACTCGTCCATGGTCGGCACGATGTAGTTCTCGTTGAGTCCGTTGTCCTCTGCGGTCCTCGCGAGCTCCATGACCGCTGCTACGCACATCGTGTCCGAGATGGTCTTCGCCTTCGCGTCGAGTGTCCCCCTGAATATCCCGGGGAAGCCGAGCGAGTTGTTGACCTGGTTCGGGAAGTCCGACCTACCGGTAGCGACGATCTTCGCGCCCGCGTCAAGCGCCTCCCAGGGCCAGATCTCGGGTATGGGGTTCGCCGTTGCGAACACTATCGAGTCATTGGCCATGCCTTTGATCCACTCGGGCTTGATAGTGCCTGGTCCTGGCTTCGAGGCAGCAACCACGATGTCCGCCCCCTTCATCGCGACCTCCGGCCCTCCGGAAACCTGCTCCTTGTTCGAGTGCTCGCACATGAACAGCTTCTCTTTGTACTCCTTCCTGACCTCGTCGCACCTGCTGAGGTTCAACGTTCCCTTGGAGTCGCACATGACCATGTTCTCCCACTTGTAGCCTGCAAGATGCATGATCCTTGAGATGGCTATGTTCGCCGCGCCCGCGCCGATAAAAGTGGCCTTCATCTCAGCTGGCTTCTTGCCAACGACCTTGGCAGCGTTGACCGCACCGGCTGCAACGATGGTGCCAGTACCCTGCTGGTCGTCGTGCCAGACGGGGATCTCGCACTCCGCCCTCAGTCTCTCGAGCACGTAGAAACACTTCGGTTGCGAGATGTCCTCAAGGTTGACGCCACCCAATGATGGCTGAAGTATCTTGACAGTCTCGATGATCTTGTCCGGATCCTTCGTTCCCAGGCAGAGCGGGAATGCATCCACACCTCCGAGGTACTTGAACAGAAGCGACTTGCCCTCCATGACGGGCATGCCGGCCTCGGGTCCGATGTCTCCCAGGCCGAGGACTCGCGTGCCGTCAGATATCACACCAACGGTGTTCCACCTGTTGGTGTGCACGTAGGACAGTTCCTTGTCCTTGTTGATCGCCTTGCACGGCTCTGCGACACCTGGCGTGTACCAGACCGCGAACGCGTTGAAGTCCCATATGGCGCACTTGGGCACGATCTCTATCTTCCCCTCGTAGAACGGGTGATAGATCATCGCGAGCCTGGCGGGCTCGTACGCCTTCTTCAGAGCCGCTTCCACCGATATCTTCTCCAGTGGCTTCCCAAAGACCTTCTTCTTGGCCGGAGCCTTTTTCACGGTTCTCCTCGCGGCCTTCTTCTTGGCTGGCTTGGATTTCTTTGCCATTCGAATCTACCCCTTCTATTTCGTTCGATTTCGAAAGTCGTCAATCGGATTTCTCAAATCCGACAAGCGGAGAAGGATTCCGTCGATTAATACCTTATGAAACTAAAAGAAACAAATCGGATAGGAACGACGACTGACTGACCCCGCTCAAACGTCGAGAAAAGAACATAATATCAGGACAAAACGCTTCTCGACGGCGATGAGGGCGTTAGTACTTGATGGATACACGGACGAACCCGCATGCCTCGGTGTGCCTCCGTTCATCTCCCCCTACGCGAGGCTGGCCTTCGGAGCCCTGACGAGCGCAGGGGCCGAGGTGAGCTACGCAGTCATTGACCAATGGCGATCCAAAGAAGTGAGCCTCGCACGCTACGATCTCTTGGCCGTGATCAGGAACATCGCCGTCCCGGGAAAGTACCTGAGAGGGATGCCAGCGAGCGACAGAGAACTCCTGGAGATCGCGGGTTCTTTCAGAGGATTCAAGACCGCGAGCCTCGGGATGAGCCAGAGGAGTGCGCCGCATGCCCTGAAGGAGGGGTTTGACCAGCTGGCCTCTGAGGACTTCGATGCTTCTCTTTACGATCTCGCAACCAAGAACGAATTCATCCAGCGGAGAAGGACGTACGAGGAATGGAACTCATGGCTTGTGAAGGGCGCGCGCGCATGCTTGCATCATCCTGACAGAGGAGGACCTCTCATTGCTGAAGTCCAGATGTACCGCGGCTGTGTCAGGTACATAACTGGTGGCTGCAAATTCTGCATCGAACCGCTCTTCGGCGATGTTCGGTTCCGCATGCAATCAGACATACTCGAGGAGATTGCGGCTCTCGCCGCGGCAGGAGTCCGCAACTTCAGGCTCGGCGCGCAGTCGTGTGTCTACTGCTATATGTCGAAGGAGACTGGCAAGTCGGAGACTCCCACACCCAATCCAGATGCTATCTCAAGGCTTCTCAAAGGCGTCAGAGAGATCGCGAAGCCGGAGGTTCTCCATCTGGACAACGCCAACCCGGCGGTGATAGCTGAACATCCCGAGGAGTCACGAGAGGTCACCAAAGCGATCGCAGAGTACTGCACGAGCGGCAATGTGCTTGCCTTCGGCCTCGAATCCGCAGATCCGAAGGTGGCCAAAGCGAACAACCTGAACGCCACTGCGGAAGAGACCATGGAAGCGATTAGACTTGTGAACGATATCGGAGCGACGAAAGGGCCGACCGGACTTCCGCTCGTACTCCCAGGAATCAATTTCGTCTGTGGTCTCGACGGAGAGACGAAGGAGACGTATCGACTCGACCTCGAGTTCCTCAGAGAAGTTGTGAATGAGGGCCTGATGCTCAGAAGGATCAACATCAGACAAGTCATCCCCTCGAGGACCGAGTTTCCTGGTGTGAGATCCAAGGCGGAATTCACGAAGTTCAAGAGGGCGGTGAGGGAGGAGATTGACGCGCCGCTTCTGGAGAGACTGGTTCCAGACAGAACCATCCTCAGATCCGTCTATGCCGAGGTCAGGGAAGGAGGCAGGACCTTCGGAAGGCAGGTTGGGACATATCCCTTGCTCGTGTCCATCCCATACGCTGTCGATATCGGCAGAAGAATCGACATAGCCGTCACTGGGCGGGGTTTCAGGAGCGTCTCTGGAGTTGTGCACCCAACAGACGCGAACTCTGCATCGCTCTCCGCTCTCGAGGCGATCCCGGGAATCGGGAAGAAGCGCGCGATGAACATCGTCAGGAGGAGACCGTTCTCGAGCAAGGAGAACCTCTGGAAACTGTTCGATGAACCGAAGGCCCTGGCCTCCGCGCAGTTTCACCTGACCTGCGCGAATGTAGTAAAGAAGCAGTAGACAGTTACTTGTACGAACCTCCTGATTTGAGTGGGAGGAGAGGGGATCGCTTGGAGGTCGCAACGGCTGCGAAATACCCGTTTCTGAAGGAGTCGGCCAAGTTACTGAGGGAAACAGGTGTTTCCCTCGACCAGCTCGTCTCCAGCGTCGCGTATGAGCGCGCGCGCTATCAAGGAAGAGAGCGCGTGATGGAAGTGCTCGACGACGGCTCAATCGACGACCATCCAATCGCCTCGAAGATCGATGCGACTGTCGAGCTGCTCAGCTACCCCGTCGCAAGGATGATCGTCTCTGGTGTCGCCGACCCGGCCTTCGTGAAGAGATATGCGATAGCCGAGGCGAAGAAGGCGAATGAGAGGCTTCGGAACGAGAGCGCCGATTTCGTGATGAAAGTGGCGGATGAGTTGGGCCTCAATGTCTCAACCGATGACGGCGGATTCTCGGTCGATTTCACCGACTTCCTTAGATTCTCGGCGACCATGAGGAGCAAGTCCTGGAAGCTCGTGAACCAGAGGATCAAAGACGGCGAGGTGCTCATCAACAAGTACAGGCTCGTGAGGATAATCGAGCAGATACTCACAGAGAAGATCTCTTCCGAACTGCCCCTCGAGGTCAACGACGACATTCTCAAGAGATTCTCGCGCGAGATAGACGAGATCCAGCAGATTCTTGAGCGGAAGAAGAGAGAGCATCGCACCGAAGGGATGGGAAGGCTGAGCTACGTGAGGTTCCCGCCCTGCATGAAGAAGCTCCTAGAGATGATTCGCGCAGGAGAGAACGTCCCTCATTCTGGAAGGTTCGCGCTCGTGGCCTTCCTGCACACGCTTGGCATGGAGTCGGACGAAATCCTGGAGACCTTCTCAACGGCTCCGGACTTCGACGAGAGGAAGAGCAGGTACCAGGTCGACCACATCACAGGGGAGATCTCGGGGACCGAGTACACTCCCCCGGAATGCAGCACGATGAAGAGCTACGGTATCTGCTTCGACCAGGACGCGCTCTGCGCCCGGATCAGACACCCGCTGAGCTACTACAAGATAAAGGGAAAGGCCTTCCGGTCAGGGAAGTGACTTCCAGATCATGTGTGCGCGCTGCAGAGCGGTTATGTTCCCCGCGATCCCGAAGAATATCATCAGCCATGCTATGAGCGAGTAGCCCAGGACATCATTCACATCAAACCATGAGGGATTGGCAGCCACGAATCCGAACTGGACCAGAGAGAAGACGGTCAACACCGCGAGACGGTCGGCCCTTCCCAGGATTCCCTTGTACTCGCGCCCGAGCCCCAGCGCTTGGGCCTGCGTTCCCATATAACTCGTGAGCATGACGCCAATCACAGCGAAGAGTGCGAACGATACAGGACACCAGGGGCTCAGGCCGATGGCTCCGAGGATGATGGCGTCAGAGTACCTATCTATTACGTGGTCGACGAAGTCACCCCTCTTCGAAGCTTTGGAGGATATCCTGGCGACCTTTCCGTCCAAAGCATCCAGAAAACCGCTGACCACAACCATGATCCCCGCGAAGAGCAGTCCGCTGGTCCACCCAACCAAGTAGAACATAGCAGCTATGATCGCGCATATCAACGATGCGAGAGAGATGTAGTTCGGGTTGACATTGCCGAGGCGCTCCGCCGCTGGAGAGAGTATCCTGTCAGCCTCTCCACGATAGTTGTCTAGAACCAGCTCAGAACCTCCTCGCTCCAGTCAACATTACCTGCACGATATTTGTTCCTTTCTCCCGCGATGATGCACTCGATAGCCTGGGCCACTTCACTGGGCTTCTTGTTGGTCGTATCGATCTCACAGACCTCAGGAACGTTCTCGAGGGCCTCGATAAGGATCACGTCGACGGCCTCGGCCTCCACATTTTCTCGTACCTTCTCCTCGTCCCAGCCTTTCTTTCTGAGGCGCTTCTCCAGAAGGGTCGGAGAACAGCGAAGAACGATTGCGACGTCAGCTTTCAGCAGGTGCGAGAAATGCCCTTCGAGGACAATGTCGCCATCCAGTCTCGACAAAGCCCTCGCCAGTTTTGTGACATCGACTTCTTTCGTCTTGCGCTTCCTGTCGTAGCCGGATGCAGCATCGAACTTGTCGACGAGATCATTCACATGCACGACTGGCATGCTCTCGATAAGCGAGCACGCGCTTGTTTTGCCCACCCCAGGAGTGCCGGTGACGGCGATCCTCATGCAGCAAGGGATACCAAGTTGCGCGGATATCAAGCTTCAGAAGAAACGGCGGTCGAGTCAGAGAAGACCACGGATGCTCTGTGCGAAGACCGTTCTCATCCCGCTTTCGCGAATCCTTCTTTCGACTGCCTTCGCGATTCCGAGCGAGGCGCGCTTGTCTACAGGAAAATCAATTCCGCAGTCGATGTTCATCAGAACGAGATATTCGGGAGGCGCAAGTCCGATTCGCCTTGGTTTCTGCTGAGCATCAGGTCCGATGGAATCAGCGGCCAATCTGCCAGAGCTGCCCTCGTTCAACATCCAGACAATTCGCCTGACCATGTTCCAAAGGAAGCTCTCGGCCTTGAAATCGACCGCGAAGAACATGCCCACATCGGAGATATCGATGGAGTCCATCTTCCGCATCGGGTTCCTTCTGTCCTTGCGCGCAAAGCCTGAGAAGTCGTGGACGCCGACAAACCGAGCTGCGATTTGCCTCATCGACATGGCATCCTGATCGGACTTGGCGAGGCAGTACCTGTACCATCGCTGTCTGGCAGCTCTAGGGTTGAAAGCGTCAGGGACATCGACCGCCGAATATGCCCACACATCCTCCATCTCCGAGTTGACAGCTGAGCAGAGTTCCTTCGTGGCGAAAGATGTCCGGAAGGAGATGATATTACCCAAAGCGCTCACACCGCGATCTGTACGGCTCGAACTCCTGTAGCCGCACTCGCGCGGGGATCTTATAGCGCCAATCTTAGCAAGCGCGTTGACGAGGGCCCCCTCGACTGTGACTTTATCCGGTTGTCGCTGAAATCCGTAGAACGCAGACCCGTCGTATGCGAACTTCAGCGCGACCCTGTGCTCCTGGTCCACGCCAGCGTTATCTGCTACAGGATTAAATACCTACGGCATATGTGCTGGAACTGTGCCACAGTTCAGAGTCGTTCTGATCGAACCGTTGAACGATGGCAATATCGGAGCGATAGCTCGTTCGATGAAGAACTTCGGGCTCGAAGAGCTCGTGCTCGTGAGGCCTTGTGCAGTCGGTGAGGAGGCCGTCAAGAGAGCGATGCACGGGATTGATATTCTGAAGAACGCAGAGACGGTGTTCACGGATGAAGAGGCACTGAAGGGGATCGATTTCATCGCGGCGACTTCTGGCGTGGACACGATCAACGAGAAGAACTTCTCACGTATCTCCATGCCGCCGAAGGAATTCGCCGAGAAGGTTCGGGGGACAGAGGGTAAGATAGCCCTGCTTTTCGGCCGCGAGGACTTCGGTCTGGACAAACAACTTATCAAGAGGTGCGACTTTCTCGTGACCATTCCCGCCAGCCCGAACTACTCGATCCTGAACATCAGCCATGCAGCCGCGATCCTGTTCTATGAGATCTTCTCAGCGGGGGTAGTCCGTTGGGAGCCGAGAAAGGCTGGAGAGGTCGAGAAGGACAAACTCTACGAATACTTCTCGATGCTTCTTGATGCGATCGACTACCCTCCGCACAAGAAAGAGAAGACGAAGGTCATGTTCAGGCGGATGATTGGACGAGCAGTTCCATCGACCTGGGAGTTCCACACACTCATGGGAGTGATCGACGGCGCAGTGAAGAGGTCGACAGCAGGCGAAATGCCCAAAAAGAGACGAGATGTGAAAAAGGGGTAGCGTCCGCCGAAGTTGCGGTGACGGACGCATTTTGTTTGTTGTGTGGGGGAGGATATGTTTATCCTATCATGTCAATGCCAGCGTAGCCCGTGGATTGGCCAAGGCCAATCTCCTCGACTCCAAGGGACTTCCGCGGAGCCTCCATGGACGTGATCCCGGTCACGATCCCGATGAGCTTGATGTTGCTTCCGAAATCCTGATCGATCCTTGCGCCGAGTTTCACGTTCGCGCGGTCGCCCAGCTCGCTCGTGACGCCGTTGAACACCTGGTAGGCCTTCTTCAGGGAGAGGGAGGGACCGCCGGTGATGTGTATCAGGGCGCCCGAAGCTCCCTCAATGTCGACATCGAGCAAGGGGTTGTTGAGCGCTTCCAGCACCACCTTTTCAGGATCTTCGCTCTCGCCGTACAGGACGGTCGATGCTCCGCCATGAATCATCATGGTCCGGAAGTCCGCGAAGTCCAAGTTGATCATGCTCGTTTGGCAGATCGTTTCGGTGATCCCTAAGATCACTTCAGATATGAGCTGGTCCATCACCATGAAGGCCTGCTCGACGGGCAGTTTCGGCACTATCTCTAGCAATCTGTTGTTGTCTAGGATTATCGTGCTATGAGCCCGTTCTTTCAGTTTCGCGATGCCCATGAGCGCTGTTCTCAACCTGCTCTTCTCGATGTCGAATGGTAGTGTGACGAGAGCGACCACGATCGCTCCGTGCTTCTTGGCGGTCTCGGCGACGACGGGAGCAGTTCCGGTGCCCGTTCCGCCGCCCATGCCAGCAGTGATAAAGACTATATCGTAATCCCTGACGAGCGCGTCGATCTTGTCTATGTCTGCGCAGGCCATCTTCTCGCCGAGCACAGGATCTCCGCCCGTCCCGTAGCCGTTGGCCATGTGCTCGCCGATCAGTAGACGCTTGTCTGCATTGATTCTGGCGAGGTGGAAGCTGTCCGAGTTAATCGCAATCGTGTCAACGCCCTCGAGATCCAGACGACCGAGTCGATGGACGCTGTTGGATCCGCCGCCCCCGCAGCCGATGACGCATATCTTCGGAGCCAGATGCGCTTCGAAATCGCATCCGCTCTCGAGGGCTTCCTGGACCAGCTTGTCAAGCATGCAGACCGCCCTCCCTCGAGCGCGCTAGCTCATGCATGTATGCGTGTGCGACCATCATCCCATCCCTGCGCCTTTGTTTAGAGCGTCACCTTTCCAGTTCTTCCATCGCTTTGGACACTCGCTTGCGTATGTATTCGCGCACTGCGTTCCTGATGGCGTCGTCCACAGAAACGGAGTCGCCCTCCTGGACCAGTTGCTTCAGGTTGACGACATTTCCCTTCGGAAGTTCGACGGTGATCTTCTCGATGTACTCGGGCGTGAACTCGCCCTCGACGAACTTGTCAATCGCGGCACGGATCGCGTCAGAAATCGTCGAGAACTTGCCCTGATCGACGAGAGCCTGCAGTGCTTGAATCCTCTCGTTGGGCAACCTGATTGTGACTCGCTCTGATTCGACCATCTGGCCGCCTTCTGCCGTCCGACGATATTCGGTGTTTCGTCAGACAAATGTCAGTATAAACTCCTGAGTATTTATAATTTTCTTGAACGAGCCAGCACGGAGGAAATTACGCAAGAAACAATGTCTGGCTCATCGTTCACATCTCGTTCAGAAAGGCATAACACAATCCCACCACATGCTGCAGAGCGTGCCCAGAAGCGCAGAGCGCGACTACAGAGAGGAGCATGGAAAATTCGCAGGAGAGAACGGAGCTGATCTTGTCAGCGTAGCCAATCTGCAGAAGCCGAAAGGGATTTTCATATTCCCTTCAGCTGTTCGAGTTGCATCGTGGCACGTCCTGCGAGAGAACTTCAGGAAAGGACTTTCGAAGACCATCCAGAGTTGCTCGATGAAGTCCTTGACGTTTATTCTTGCGATTCACGCGTGGAGAACCGGCCCAAGGGATTTGATCTGTGCTTCGAATGCGTGCTAGCGTGTCCAAAAGGGCAGGCGCCAGTTATCCCCCAGGGAATCTTGTGAGCGCGGGCAGCAGCTTGCGTCGGCAATCCACGAACACGGGCCCAGTCTTCGCCGGCGAAGAACCTCGGAGGACTTCTCCGGGGTCATGTGCCTCAGGAATATCGGCAACAACAGAAGCCAGTGCGTCCTAGATTGTGCACTAGAAACGTCGCTTTTCCAGGAAATGTATTTAAATACCCATTTAAATATGGTCGGGGCCGGTGGTGTTTTTAATGGCAGTCATCAAGATAGAGAATGTTGTCGCCTCAACATCTCTGGGTGGGGAGTTGGACCTGCAGGCGATTGCGCTAGCGCTTGACGGTGCAGAATACGAGCCAGAGCAGTTCCCTGGTCTGATATACAGGCTCAAGGAACCGAAGACGGCGACACTTCTTTTCAGGAGCGGGAAAGTCGTCTGCACGGGCGCGAAGAGCCTCGAGCAGGTGAAGACCGCGATAAGCAAGGTCGCGAAGCAGATCGAGGCCGCGGGCATCGTGATCAAGGTCGAGCCGAAGATAGAAGTCCAAAACATCGTCGCGTCGAGCGACCTGGGCGCTAAGATCAACCTAAACGCTATCGCGATCAGCCTCGGACTCGAGAAGGTCGAGTACGAGCCCGAGCAGTTCCCCGGACTGGTCTACAGGATTGACAATCCGAAGGTCGTGGTCCTCCTTTTCGGCAGCGGCAAGCTCGTCTGCACGGGCGCGCGAAAGCCCGAGGACGTCGAGGCCGCCGTGGACAAAATCACCGAGGAGCTCAAGGCAGCGGGTCTGCTGAAGTGAGCCGGGCACAAGCATGGCAGTTCCTATTCTGGACAACCACCTGCATCTTGAACCGTTCAGGGGAGCAAACGTCGATTCGGTGAGAGACTTCGAGAGGCACGGAGGAACTCACATCATCATATCCCATCTTCCGTACGAAGAAGTCCATGTCAGATCCGCAGAGGATTTTCGAAAGAGCTTCGACCTCACCATCGCGGTCAAGGAGAGAGTGAATAAAGAGACGGGCGTGAAGGCGTACGCAACTGTGGGGCCGTATCCAGTAGAGCTCATGGACCTGGAGAAAATCCATGGTCTGGGGAAGGCCATCGAGATCATGATGGAGGGGATGGACATCGCGGCGGAATACGTTCGCGATGGCAAGGCAATCGCCATAGGCGAGGTTGGACGGCCACATTTCCCCGTATCGACAGAGCTCTGGGTCGCATCAAACGAGATAATGCAGTATGCGATGGTGCTCGCGAAGGAAACGGGATGCGCAACCGTTCTTCACACCGAGCATGCGACGCCCGAGTCCATGAGGCAGCTGGCGGAGATGGCCGACAAGGCTGGACTGGACAGAGGAAAGGTCGTCAAGCACTACGCTCCGCCGCTCATAAGGCCTATCGAGAACTTCGGTCTGATGCCTTCGGTCTTGGCAGGGAAGGATGCGATCAAAGAGGCCCTCGGAAAAGGGACAAGGTTCCTTATGGAAACTGACTTCTTGGACGATCCCAGGAGACCTGGTGCCGTGCTGGCAATTTCCACAGTCCCCAAGAGGACAAATGCCTTCCTACAACAGGGCCTGATGACGGAAGAGCAAGCGCATGTAATTCACCACGACAATCCACTCATGACCTACGGGGACGCGTTCGGTCAATAGCGGATCATGAAGTCCTCGAACTCGCCCCTGGCTTCGGAGAGCTCAACCTCCTTCTTGTCGACCTTGGCATGGGGCTGCTTGGAAGCACACCACTCTATCGCTTCGTGGACCTTCTCCTCCTCGCCCTCAAACACCGCTTCGACCCGGCCGTCATGCGTGTTCCTGACCCAGCCAGTGAGCATGAGAGCATCAGCGCACTTCTTCGTGTGCGCGCGGAAAAACACGCCCTGTACGAGGCCTTCGAAGAACACATGAGCCCGGACTTTCACGCCCTCCAATCGACTTGGGAGGAGAAGAAAATTCCCTCAAACCACGCCCGGAATGCCTTTACCAAATCATTTTATACCCACATTGCGATATTTAATGTGCACGCGTACGCGCGTGAGGGATGCACTTCCAGCATACGGAAGAGCGCCCGCCAGACGTTCCCCGAAGGTGACCCGAAATGATGAGATCCCTAGTCGAAGACGCACTTGCCCGCGAAGAAACCCAAGGAGCCAGCATGGCTCAGGCCGCAGCGCTCGGCGCAGACCAACGTGTCGATGCCGAGCTCGAGCAGATACTGAGGAGCTTGAAGACCAACATCAAGATAATCGGTGTTGGCGGCGGCGGATCGAACACGATCGCAAGGATCTATGACGAGGGAATAGTCGGCGCTGAGCTTTACGCAGCCAACACAGACGCGCAGCATCTGTTGACACTCCACGCACCGCACAAGATACTGCTCGGACGAAGAGTCACGAGAGGTCTTGGCGCTGGTGCTCTGCCGCAGATCGGTGAGGAGGCAGCTAGAGAGGCCGAGGAGGAGCTGAAGAAGATCCTCATCGACACCCACATATGCTTCATCACATGCGGCCTGGGCGGCGGAACCGGCACGGGCGGGGCAGCCGTCGTTGCAAGACAGGCCAAAGAGATGGGGGCGCTCACAATCGCGGTCGCCACACTGCCCTTCCGGGGCGAAGGCAAGATGAGGATGGAGAACGCGGAGTGGGGGCTCGAGAGGCTCAGGGACGCGGCGGACACTGTGGTTGTCATCCCGAACGACAAGCTGCTCGAGGTCGTTCCGAGGCTGTCGCTCAACGCGGCGTTCAAGGTCGCGGACGAGGTCCTGATGAGATCGATCAAGGGCCTAACCGAAGTAATCACAAGACCAGGGCTAGTCAACCTAGACTTCAATGATATCAAGACCATTATGAAGGGAGCTGGTGTCGCGATGATCGGCCTGGGCGAGTCCGATGCTCCCGGAGACGAGAGGATTCAGGAAGCAATTGATCAGGCACTCAACTCCCCGCTGCTCGAAGTGGACATCAGTGAGGCCAACGGCGTGCTCGTCGATGTCATCGGCGGGACCGACATGACGATATCGGAGGCGGAGAAAGCTGCCGAAGAAGTCCAGAGCAGAGTTGGCGCCAATGCAAGGATAATATGGGGCGCGGCAATCGACCCGGCGATGGACAAGACCGTGAGGGTCATGATCGTCGCAACCGGCGTGAAGTCGAAGCAGATTCTGGGCAAGCCCGGCCAAGAGAAGAGATACAAGGGAGTTGGCGAGGTCGACCTGGTCCGCTGAACACGCTGGATGGCCCGGCGAAACGTTTAATAGAGCTAATCAGCTACGGTGCTTTCAGCCCGTGAGCTGGGCTCAGGGCCGTGCTTTGTCACATTAAGTATGAACATTTCGGAGGCTCGACATGAAGTCCCTGGTCGATAGCATCATCTCCGCTGCCGAGCAAGAGCAGCAGAAGAAATCGCCCGAATCCTTCCGGGCCCTCACCGCAGAGGACGAGGAGCTGACGAGGATACTTGAGGGTCTGAAGACCAACATCAAGATCCTCGGCTGCGGGGGTGGAGGGTCGAACACCATCAACAGGCTCGCGGAGGCTGGCATAGTCGGCGCGGAACTGTACGCTGCGAACACCGACGCCCAGCACCTCCTCATGACGAGGGCTCCTCACAAACTCCTCCTGGGCAGAAGGACCACGAGAGGCCTTGGCGCCGGAGCCTTGCCTCAGGTAGGCGAGGAGGCGGCAAGGGAGGCCGAGGAGGAGATCCGTGCAGCTCTGAAGGACGCGGACATCGTGTTCGTCACATGCGGTCTCGGCGGCGGGACCGGTACTGGTGCTGCGCCTTTCGCGGCTCAGATCGCGAAGGAACTGGGCTCGCTCACAGTCGCAATATGCACATGGCCATTCGCAGCGGAAGGATCTGTTAGAGCGGAGAACGCCGAGTGGGGTCTCGAGAGGCTTCGGACCATCGCGGACACGGTCATCGTGATCCCGAACGACAAGCTGCTTGAGATCGTCCCGAAGCTCTCGGTCAACGCCGCATTTAAGGTGGCGGATGAGGTCTTGATGCGGTCGATCAAAGGCATCACTGAGGTCGTCACCAAGCCAGGTCTCGTGAACCTGGACTTCAACGACATCAAGACGATCATGAAGTCCGGCGGAGTCGCGATGATCGGCCTGGGCGAGTCCGATGACGACGACGCCGCGATCGTGGCCGTCAACGAGGCGATAAGCTCACCGCTTATCGAGATGGACATCCACGAGGCGACGGCCGCGCTGGTCAACGTGACAGGCGGGCCGAGCATGACCGTGACAGAGGCGGAACAGGTGGCCGAGGTCATTCAATCGAAGATCAGCCCCGGCGCAAGGATCATTTGGGGCGCGGCGATCGACGAGACCTTGGAGAACACAATCAGGGTTATGGTTGTCATAACGGGGGTCAAGTCAAAGCACATCCTGGGTCCTACCAAGGAGAGGAAAGCGAAGGACTTGGGACTAGACTTTATAAAGTAGTTACTGTACTAGGAACTGAACGCAATGCCCGAGATAAAAGAGATAGTGGACAAGTCCTGGAATCTTCAGCGGAAGATCGAGGAGAAGACGAAGCACGTGGGCAAGGGCAAGTACGGCCGCGTGATCAAAATGGCCAGGAAGCCCACTGGAGACGAGTACCTCAAGGTCACCCAGATCACATCGATCGGCCTGCTGATGATAGGTGGCCTGGGGTTTCTGATCTATTGGATATTCGAGTACGGCTCGAAGTACCTGATAAACGCGTTCAAGTGATTCCGGGCACGAGATGAAACACGAGGGATTTGATTGGGGCTTTTCGACATAGAGCCGAAGAAGAAAGAGGAACCAAAGAAGGAGACGCACGCTCCACAGGTAGGAGCGAAGGCTCTGCAGTTCGTAGTCCAAGGCGAGACGAAGCGAATGATGGCGTCCGGAGATGCATCGGAATTCGAGATGACTCTCAAGCTTCCGGATGACGGCCAGGCGCATGAAGTCGTGGTCAAGGTTGACACGCTCTTCTCAGCGACCGAGGAGGGCTCACCCGAATGGTTCGTGAAGCTCTATGACGCAGTAGGCGTCGTTTGGGAGAACACGCCGTCGGCCGACCAGACGACCGAACGCCTCTTCGAGATCATGCCTGGGCAGGAGAAATCATTCACGCTCAAGATCACATCGCCGACGGGCGCGAGATATGGCGACAAGATCACCGTGCTGGTGAACGCGAGCCTCAAGGACAACCCGAGCATGAACGATGTCGCGACCTTGCAGGCCACCGCGAGACAATCGATGCTCGCGGTAAAGACATCGATAGGCCACGAGAAGGCGGTCGCTGACTCGCTTGCCAGCAGGGCGAAGCCGAAGCCGTCGGGAGTGTTCGCAATACTGTCTCCTGCGACGATCAGGGGTTACGTCTTTGTTGAGGCGATGAACACCGACAGCCTCAGGGACCTCGTCAAAGGCGTCCGGAGGACACGAGGTATCGTGAAGGGGGAGACGAGCTTCGCGGAGATCGAGCACTTCCTCACGCCGAAACCAATCGTTTCAGGCATAGTTGAGGGCGACATAGTCGAGCTCATCGCTGGCCCGTTCAAGGGAGAGAAGGCGCGCGTCCAGCAGATCGACGAGAACAAAGAGGAGATCACGGTCGAGCTGTTTGAGGCGATGGTGCCGATACCCGTCACTATCCGTGGCGATCACGTAAGGGTTCTTGAGAAGGAGAGATGAACACAATGGCAGAGAAACTCGATGTCCTGGTCGACGGGGGCAAGGCGACGCCGGGCCCGCCGCTCGGACCCGCACTGGGCCCGATGGGCGTGAACGTTATCCAGGTTGTGAACGCGATCAACGAGAAGACGAAGGCGTTCATGGGAATGAAGGTCCCTGTCACGTTGATAGTGGACTCCAAGACCAAGGCCTTCGAGATCAAAGTCGGCACACCGCCCGTCTCGGCCCTCATTCTGAAGGAGATCAAGATCGAGAAGGGCAGCGGAAGCCCGAAGGCCACGAAGGTCGGCAACCTCACAGTCGAGCAGGTCCAGAAGATCGCTGAGATGAAGAAGGATTCGATGCTAGGAAAGGACAAGAAATCCCGATTCAAGGAGGTCGTCGGCACGTGCGTCTCGATGGGCGTTACGGTCGACGGCAAGGACCCGAAGCAGGTCATGAAGGATGTCGAAGCCGGCGGGTACAGGGGATTGTTCTAGGCAATCTGCGCTGCCCTGAAGATTGAATTGCTTCCTAGGTCGCCGGCTGGACGCCTCGAGCCAGCTTCAACTTAGCAGCTTCAC
This sequence comes from uncultured Thermoplasmata archaeon, assembly GCA_963705355.1. Taxonomy (GTDB): domain Archaea; phylum Thermoplasmatota; class Thermoplasmata; order UBA10834; family UBA10834; genus COMBO-56-21. The sequence continues at coordinate 1,552,748 of OY970070.1, read as the reverse complement.
ATGCGATCGTTATTGGGTCGACTGTTGGAGCAGCAGGCGGACAATATGCGGTCTCCAACTTCGAGAGGTCGTTGACCGTCATTCCTGCTTGGATCGCAACAGCGAAGGCGTTGATCCTCATGTGCACTCGCTCCTCGCCAACAATCTGCGCACCCAGAATCTTTCCCGTTTGGGGATGAGCTAGCACTTTGACGTAGATCTCCTTCCTGCCGGGGTAGTAGTCCGGCAGCGTGAACGACCTTACCTTTCCCACAAGCGGCTTGACCCCGACCGCCTCTAGCTGAGGGGTCGTTGGTCCGACGGCCGCAACTTGACATCCGAACGGTTCTGTCGCTCTTGTCAGCAAGAACCCCTTCGGCAGGCGGTCTTGTCCGCCGGCCGCATTGACCCCAGCCACCATTGCCATCTTGACTGCGATGGTCCCGAGACCACTCACATCTGGCTTGCCAGTCACGAGGTCTGGATACTCCGTGCAATCGCCGACAGCATAGATGTTCTTTTCGCAGGTCTCGCATCTGTCGTCGACGACGATCTGCTTCGTCATACCGACGGTGCACCCGACCTGCTTCGCAAGCTCTGTCTCGCCGCGCTGGCCCGTCGCCACGACAATCAAATCCGCATAGAACTCTCGCTCCTCTCCTGTCTTACGATCCTTGGCGACGACTCCGTTGGCCTTGTCCTCTCCGAGAAGCTCGGTCACCTGATACTCGGTGAACATCTTGACGCCGTGCTTCGCGATAGCCTCATTCATAATCTGCGCCATGTCGTCGTCGACCATCGCAAGTATGCAGTTCGAAAGATACTCGATGATCGTGACCTTGCAACCCCTGACCATCAGGGCCTCGGCGACCTCGAGCCCCACCAGTCCGGCGCCGATGACCACCGCGCGCTTGCCCTTCGTTCCCAGCGATTGTATGCCGCGAGCGTCCTCGATGGTCCTGAGGACGAAGACGCCTTGCTTCAGTTCGCCAGGCTTGCCACCTTCCTTGGCAACTCCCTTGATGGGCGGGACTGCCGCCCGTGCGCCCGTGGCCAATATCAGAGCGTCGTATGGGAGCTCGAGCTTCTTGTCAGGGCACTTGACATGGACGACCCTTTTCGCCTTGTCAACGGACTCGGCTGTGCTGGCGAGGAGACAGGCTATCCTGTTCTTTTTGAGCCGTTCCTCCGGTGCCTCGATAAGGTTTGTGAGCTCGGGGATGATACCTGATATGCCGTAGGGAAGACCGCATCTGGAATACTGCGGGTACGGCTCGCGCTCGACGATTGTTATCTCAGCCGTTCTGTCAGTCTTCCTTGCGAACTGCGCGGCAGTTGCGCCTCCGCAGCCACCCCCGATGATCACGATCCTCCGAACCGTAAGCTCACTCTCTCCGCGAGGCTTCGAATGACATCGTTACCGTTAAATTGTTTCCACGTCTGCCACTCAGCATTACGCGAAGGACGCATCAAGTGGCGGAGCCAGATGAAAGAAATGAGCCCACCAAAGGCTTATTAACCCCTTCTGCATTGGCACCACTCCCTAGGCATGTAGGAGAGCCACAAGCTCGCCAGCACTACATCGGAGGGGTCTTAAGTGGTAGACCAACACCTCGTCGACATCATGAAGAAGCTTCAAACCGAGTCGAAGCAGAGGAAGTTTTTGGAATCGGTTGAACTCGCAGTCAACCTGAAGGACATCGACCTGACAAACCCGAAGAACAGGCTTCAGGAGGAGATCATACTCCCGAACGGCCGTGGCAAGCTGATCAAGGTCGGCATCTTCGGAAGCTCCGAGATGGCGGTGAAAGCAAAGGGCATCGCTGACGTCATCGTGCAGCCCGAGGAGCTCGAGGCCCTCGCGTCCGACAAGTCGAAGGCGAAGAAGTTTGCCGGAACAGCAGATTACTATCTTGCAGAGGCGCCGCTCATGCCCACGATTGGCAAGCGCCTCGGGGTCGTGCTCGCTCCGAGAGGAAAGATGCCGAAGCCGATACCCCCTGGCTCGGACCCGAAGGCGGCGATCGAGAAGCTCAGGAGCAGCGTTACGGTCAGGACAAGAGACAGGAAGACATTCCACCTGCCCATCGGAACCAAAGACATGCCCGCGGAGAAGCTGGCGGAGAACCTGGACGCGGTCCTGAAGAGGCTCATGACCAAGCTTGAGCGGGGCAAGCAGAACATTCAGTCGGCTTATGTCAAGACGACCATGGGCCCGTCATTCAAGGTGATGTGAGATGGCGCACGTAGCAGGCTGGAAGAAGGACGCCGTTACGGATCTCACCAAGAGGATCACTAAGAGCAAGGTCATCGGCATAATCGACGTTCACGGAGTGCCCGCACCGGCTTTCCAGACCATGAGGACGAACCTGAGGGGCAAGGCCGAGATCACAATGCTCAAGAACACCCTTCTGAAGATCGCGCTGCAGCAGGCTGCGAAGGACAAGAAGGGCCTGGACAAGCTCGCCTCGAGCGTGGACGGGCAGTGCGCGATCGTCACATCGGACCTCAACCCGTTCAGATTGTTCAGGCAGCTTGACGCGACGAAGACCAAGATGCCCGCGAAGGGCGGCGAGGTCGCCCCGGACGATATCGAGATCAAGGCCGGGGAAACGCCGTTCAAGCCAGGACCTGTAGTAGGAGAGCTGCAGAAGGCGGGTCTGCCTGCCGCCATCGAGCAGGGCAAGGTCGTCATCAAGAAGGACAAGCTGCTCGTGAAGAAGGGCGACAGGATCCCGAGAGAAGTTGCGCTCGTGCTCTCGAAGCTCGAGATCTATCCTCTCACAGTTGGCCTCGACCTGAACGCGGCCTACGAGGACGGCATGGTCTACAAGAAGGACGTGCTGGCGGTAGATGACACCATGATCATGAACCAGGTCAAGGCGGCCGCTGCAGGCGCGATGAATCTCGCGGTCTTCATCTCATACCCGACAAAGCAGTCCATTAGACCGATGCTCGCGAACGCCCACTACAAGGCGCTCAACCTGGCGGTGAACGCAGAGATCGCGAACAAGGAGACTATCAAGCTGATGCTCGTCAAGGCGAACGCCCAGATGCTCTCGCTGGCATCCAAGGTGCCGGCCGCACTCGACGACGACCTCAAAGGCGCCTTGAGCAATGTTCTTAAGCCGCCAGAGGACAAGGGCGGCGAGGGCAAGGAAGCGAAGAAAGAGGAGAAGAAGGAAGAGAAGAAGGTCTCCGAGGACGAGGCGGCGGCCGGCCTGGGAGCACTGTTCGGATAATCTATCGAAGGAGGCAGAAGAATGGAATATGTGTACAGCGCGATGGTCCTGCACGCGGCGAAGAAGCCCGTGACGGAAGAGGGCATGACCAGTGTCTTGAAAGCAGCCGGCGTCAGCGTGGATGCCGCCCGCGTCAAGGCGCTCATGGCTGCTCTCGAGGGCGTGAACATAGACGAGGCCATTGCCACCGCAGTGGCAGCGCCAGTTGCAGCCGCGCCGGCCGCGGGACCCGCGGAGAAGAAGGACGAGAAGAAGAAGGAAGAGAAGAAAGAGGAAAAGGGAGTCTCAGAGGCAGAGGCGGCAGCCGGTCTCAGCGCGCTCTTCGGGTAGATTCCAGCCCTCTTTTTTCAAACCTCTTTCCAGTATCTCCTTTGGAAAACAAGGGAACAACGCAGAGACTAAGCCAGTGTTGAATTGGTCCGCAACTCGATGCACGAGCTTCAGCCCTGTTCCAGCATCCGGTTGACTTCCTTCTCGAACATCGACGCGAGCTCTTGCCCGATCTCCTTCCTCAGCTTCGGAGGCACCAGCTCTATCCCTATCTTCGCGCCGACCTTGCCCACCTTGAGCAGCGCATAGGCCTCGTGCACCTTGGCTTCCATGAGCTCCTGCACCGCGAGCCTGAGTTCCTGCTTCAGCTCAGGGTTCGCGTCCAGCTTCTCCCTGATGGTCTTCTTGACCTCGTCCTTCACGAGGTCCTGGACGGCCTCGATCAGGAGCGTTTCGGAGCTCAACATGGATCTCGTGCTCTTCACTACCGAGCTGATGACGTCTTCGTCCGCCATTCTCTCTCCAGCCCATCGAAGTCGTTGAGAGCATATATCGTTTGTCCTTTCAGGAGGAGTTTCGCTGACCGCACGCGAATCTTTTAAAAGACAATGTGCCGATAGCCACACGGAATCCAGAAGCTGAAGCAGATGTGGGAAACCGTGGGCAAGAGCGTTTTCAAGGACCAGCGGACACTGTCTTTCGACTACGTTCCTCAGAAGCTGGTCCACAGAGAAGCGCAGATGAAGAAGCTGGCCATGCTGTACAAGTCGGTTGTAGAATCTAACCTGTCGCAAAATGCTGTTCTCACGGGCAGCGTAGGAACCGGCAAGACGGCCACTGCCAAGCGATTCTGCATGGATCTCAAGGACTTCGCCGAGAAGCAGCAGAAGGCGGTCGATTGGGTCCTCGTCAACTGCAGGCAGAGGAACAGCGAATCGAGCGCTGTCCTGCACATCGTGAACCACTTCCAGCCGAACTTTCCAGACCGAGGGTTCTCGATCACGGAGATGCTGAGGATACTGAGGAAGGACCTGGAGAAGCGCAAGGTCCACCTCGTCATCGTCCTGGACGAGGCGGACACGCTCCTCAAGAAGGCCGGTTCCGATATCATCTACAAACTAACGCGGTTCGGCGAGGAGAAGGTCGAAGGAAAGGAGCTTGTCTCTCTGATGCTGATCTCGCAGAAGAACATCTTCGAGATGCTCGATGCGTCCTCGACAAGCACCTTCAAGCGGACCAACGTGGTCGAATTTGGCAAGTATTCTTTGGAGGAACTTCGGGACATAGTGAAGTCGAGAACCATGCTTGCACTGCACGACGGAGCGATCGACGACGATTCGATCAACCTCATGGCCGAGGTATCATCGGAATGGGGAGATGCGAGATTCGCGATTGAGATACTCGAGAAGGCGGGCATGCTCGCAGACGAGGAGGGTGCGGGCAAGATCTCGGTAGAGCATGTGAGAGGTGCGAAGGCAGAGGCGTACAGCTCGATCACGGAGTCGAAGCTCGCCGGACTAGACAAGCATCAGAAACTCGCACTCCTTGCAATAGCACGGACTTCTCGGGGCAAGGCCTATATAACCACAGGTGAGGCTGAGTCCGCCTACAAAGTGGCATGCGAGGAGTACGGCGAGAAGGCCAGGGCTCACACGGCCTTCTGGGGCCTGATGAAGGATCTGGACATGTTGGGCGTTGTCAGCGCCAAGAAGAGCGGCCCCGGAATATCTGGCAAGACGACCGTCATCACGCTACTTGATATACCTGCAAAAGTGCTCGAGCAAAGGATGCGTCAGATGCTCAACAAAGAGCATTGAACGTCCTGCGAATGGTACGTGTACCCTCAGTCAGAACCTATAAATACGGCCGCCTCCGTGTAAGCTTTCCAAGGGAGGGTCAGCGCATTACTGACGAAGATAAGCCAGCCCTCGAGGAAGTGCGCGTCCAGGAGGGTCTTTGCCATGTTGTCAGGGAGCGCAAGCCATTCCTCGCGTACAAGCTCTTCGAATCCAGCCTGACGGATGGCGTGCCGGGACTGTGCGTCACAAGGCAATTCCCCGAAAAGGTCAGGGAGGCGTTCGACCTGAAGGATACAAGGATCCTGTGGCTCAGCCACACGCCCGGAGTGGACCACCACAACCCGACAAGCATCGGCACACTCGCAACGGTCATATCTTCTTTCGTCGAGCGATACAAGAGATGCGTCGTGCTGATCGACGGCCTCGAGTACCTCGTGATCAACAACGGCTTCCAACAGGTCTTGAGGTTCGTTGAGCACATCAACGAGCAGGTCATGCAGAGCCGCTCGACAATTCTGATTCCGATCAGCCCGAATGCGTTCAGCGAGAAGGAGCTCGCGTTGCTCGAGAGGAACGTGGAGGTCATCGAGCAGCCCGCGATGAGCGTGGGCCTCGAAAAAGACTTCACGACGCTGATAGACCAGTACCGCTGAAGATCCTTCAGCGCAAAGTCGTTTTTCCAGCGTGTCAATTGCATTGTTACGTCGAATAAGCTTTTGGACAGAAGAGCCGATGCGGTCCTCGATGCACAAGACCCCGTTGCACGACCTTCATGTCGCCTTGGGTGCGAAGATGGTCTGGTTCGCAGGGTGGGACATGCCCATCCAGTACTCCACGATCATGGACGAGCACATGACCGTGAGGAGGAGGTCAGGAGCTTTCGACGTCTCTCACATGGGGGACTTCATCATCAGGGGGAAACACGCTGGCCTCGTCATGGACACGATCTGCACGAACGAGGTTCAGTGCCAGCCTGCTGGAAGGTGCGTGTACGCGCACATACTCGACGACCAGGGCAGAATTCTCGACGACACGATCGTGACGGCACTGGGCGAGGACGAGTTCCTTATGGTGCCAAACGCTGCAACCACCCAGAAGATGAGGAAGTGGGTCGAGGGGCATTTGCACGGGCAGGAGCTCCATGACGAGTCGACGGACCTCGCGTGCATCGCGGTTCAGGGGCCCACGGCCAAGGATGTCATCGAGCAGCTCACATCAGCCAACCTCGACTCACTGAAATCCTTCTGGGCCGGGTTTGCGCGGCTGGACAAGGTGGCTGCCGCAGGCTCGGAACCGAAGACAGCGCTCCTGAGGAACAGGACGCCGATGAACGGCTCCGGCAACGGCATCAAGGCATTCGTGTCCCGCACGGGTTACACGGGCGAGGATGGGTTCGAAATTCTCATTGAGAACGCGGACGCCGTCGCGGTGTGGAGGGCGGTGCTCGAGAAGGGCAGGGCCTTCGGGCTCAAGCCCATAGGGCTTGGTGCAAGAGACACGCTCAGGCTCGAGAAGTCGCTCCTGCTCTCGGGCACGGACTTCGACGGCACGCAAACTTCGCTTCAGACCGGCCCCGGCTGGGTCATAGATTGGAAGCACGACTTCATAGGGAAGCAGCCGCTCGAGCAGCAGAAGGCCACAGGCTCATACGACAAGCTCGTGTGCATGGTGGCGGAGGACAGGGGCATACCGAGACACGGGTACGAGATCCTTGCCGAAGGCGCCAGAGTCGGCCAGGTCACGAGCGGCACGCTCTCGCCCGTACTGAAGAAGGGCATCGCGATGGGCTATGTTCCGGTCACGATGGCCAAGCCGGGGACGAAGATTCAGATCAGGGTCAGGGACACGCTTGTGTCGGCTGAGATAGTGAAACCGCCTTTCGTGAAGAGGGATTGAATTGGACGTGAAACAGGTACTTGAAGAGATGATCAAGGTCCCCGGAGTCTCCGGGTACGAGGACGACATCAGAGAATACATCCAGAAGAAAGTCAAAGAACTCGACGTAGAGGCTCGCGAGGACAACATTGGCAACCTCCACGCAACGATCGGAGACAAAGGCCCCGTCGTGATGCTCATCGCACACATGGACGAGCTCGGACTGATTGTGACGAGGATCGAAGACGATGGTTCCCTCAGGATCAGGAAGGTCGGCGGGATCGACGACCGCACACTGGTGGGACGTGTCGTCCAAATCAAGACTCAGAAGGGGATCGTTACGGGAGTGCTCGGCCTAAAGCCCCCTCACCTAATGACCGAATCGGACGACAGGAAGAAGGTCGTCAGCTGGGAGGAGGTCAGGGTCGACGTCGGCACCAGGAGCAAGAAGGAGACCGAGAAGAAGGGCGTCCGGGTCCTAGACCCGATGGTCTTCAAGAAGGACATCACATACCTCACGCCGGACATCATATGCGCGCGAGCTGTGGATGACAGGATGGGGTGTGCGATCCTGCTGGACGTCCTGGAGAAGCTCAAGGACAAGAAGCTTCCCGTGAGGATCGCATTCATCTGGAGCGTACAGGAAGAGATGGGGCTGAAAGGCGCGAAGGTCGCCGGGTTCATGTACAGGCCGGACTTCGTCTTCGCAATCGACACGATGACGACAACCGATGCGCCGAAGCAGGGCGAAACCTACGAGAAGGTGTGCCTTGGCCAAGGCCCGGCGATGAGGATGTTCGACAACTACGCAATTGCCTCCCCGAAGATGAGGAAGCTCGTGGAGGAGGTCGCAAAGGCGGCCAAGATCCCGCTCCAATACGGCTCTGGCGGGGGCACTACTGATGGCTCGGTCGTTCAGGAGTACGGGGCGCTAATGATGGCGCTCGGCATCGCCATGAGATACACTCACTCGCCGACGGAGTGCGCCAGCCTCAAGGACATGGAGAACATGTCCAAGCTCATCGTGAAACTGGTAGAGAGGATAGCCAGGGATGCCAAGACCAGGTGAGCTGGTGAGGAACGAGAGGGCGAAGGAGATCCTGACGGATCTCGTGCTAATGAAGAGCACTTCAGAGGACGACGACAAACCCATCGTCGACTACGTTTCGTCCAAGCTGAGGAAGCTGGAACTGGAACCTCGGTATCTCGGAGATCAGAAAAAACCTGCGATCGTGGCGCAGTTCGGGAAGAAAGGGGTCGCCCTCTCAGGCCATCTGGACACCGTACCTCACGGAACCGATTGGGGGTACGATGACGGGGAGATCGTGGACGGCAAGCTGTACGGTCGAGGCTCGTGCGACATGAAAGGTGGCTGTACGGCTATGCTGTTGGCGGCAGAGGACATGGTCGGTGCCAATGTGCCCTTTTCGCTGTGCTTCACGACTGACGAGGAGACGACCATGATTGGGGCGGGCGCAGCTGCAAACGATCCGGCGATTAGAACGGCACCCGCGGTCCTCGTTGCCGAACCGACTTCCTTTGACATAGTCGTGAAGGAGAAAGGGCTGCTCCACTTTTCCATCAGCACGAAAGGAGTCTCTGCCCATGCCAGCATGCCGGAGTTGGGAGACAATGCGATTGCGAAACTCATCAGGATGCTGAGCAAGACGGAGGATCTCCAGAGGATACCGAAGAATCCCGTCCAAGAGATGACCATGTGCGTGGACACCATCAAAGGCGGCACGAGGATTAACGTGATTCCTGACAGTTGCACAGCGGAGATTGACATCCGCTATCCTACAGACATGAACACCGGAAAGGTGCTGAAACTCATCAAGGACCGGATTGGGAACGATGGCTATGAGATCAAGGTCCTGCACGAACTCGATCCGGTTGAGACTGACATCGGATCGCCTGCGGTCCAAACACTCAAGAACGTCATCGGATCAGCTGCGAAAATCACCGCCGTGTCATATGCGACCGAGATGGTCATGTTCAGGAACGCGAACAAGGCGCTGATGGTCTGCGGTCCGGGGGATCCGAGGATATGCCACTGCAACGACGAGCATGTGGAGCTCGCTCAGATCATCAGAGCGGCCGATGTCTACTCCGAGTACTGCTCGAGAATGTCCTGACCTCGGACGAGCTCTTCACGGGTACACGCGCGCAACAGTGCGCGGGTATGGGATGGAGTCCCTGATGTGGTCCAGCTTGCAGACCCATGTGACGATCCGCTCCATGCCGAGCCCGAAGCCCGAGTGCGGAACGGAACCGTACTTCCTGAGGTCGAGGTACCACTGGTAGCTGTCCATATCCTCGCCCTTCTCTCTCAGGCGCTCCAAGAGCAGGGCGTTATCCGTCTCCCTTTCACTGCCACCGACGATCTCGCCGAAGCCCTCTGGGGCAAGGAGGTCGCTGTTCTTGTAGGTTCTGGGGTCGTCCGGGTTCTCCTTCATGTAGAACGGTTTCAGCTCCTTCGGATAGTTGATCACGAACATCGGAATCTCGCGATCGATTGTAAGTGTGCGCTCCTCGACCGCGCCGAGGTCGCTGCCCCATGAGACGTCATGGCCCTTCTTTTGGAGATATTCCATAGCCTCTTCGTACTTCATGCGTTCGAAAGGAGGCTCGATCTTCTTCAGTGGGCTGACCTCCCTCTTCAGGAGCTTGAAATCGTCGGGACACTCCTTCAGTGCATTCTTCACCATCGCGGTCACGAGCTCTTCCTGGACCTTCATGTTCCCTTCGTTGTCCATCCATGCGGCCTCCATCTCCATGTGCCAGTATTCCGAGAGATGCCTAGGCGTCCTGGATTTCTCTGCTCTGAAGGAGGGGGTGAGTGCCCATACGCGCTCAAGCGAATAGATGAGCGATTCGAGGTAGAACTGAGCGCTCTGCGAGAGATATGCGATCCTGTCGTAGTACTTGACCTGGAACAGCGTCGTGCTTCCTTCCGGGGCGACGCCGGTTATGATGGGAGGCGTGACCTCAACGTAGTCGTTCTCATGGAACCATTCGCGAGCGCCCCTGAGAAGAGAGGCCTTGATCCTTGACACTGCGGTCTGCTCGCGGGATCTTATCCAGAGATGCCGCAGGTCCAGAAGCAACTCCGTGCTCTGATACTCAGTTATCGGAAAAGCCTCGGAGTAGCCGATCACCTGGAACTTGCTGGCTCTGATCTCAAAGCCACCAGGAGCACGCTTGTCCTCTGCCACATCGCCAGCTATGATGACGGAAGACTCGATGCCGGCTTTCGTTGCAGCTTCGAACTGGTCGTTTGGGACGCTCCCTTTCTTGACAGTGACTTGGACGATGCCTGTTGCGTCTCTCAGGACGGCGAACACAATCCCGCCGCTGCTCCGCGTGCGGTATATCCAGCCTCGGACCTCGACCCCCTTTCCTGCCCGGTCCTTTGAGAGAACCTCTTTGATGGATGGCATCCAGATGCGAGAAGAGTCATGCCGAATATAAGCCCTTCGATGCGCCACAACAGAGATATTCAATGGAGACAGTAAGGCTGACAGTGAACATCCGGCCGGCCGACGAAGGGGACCTCCCTGGATTGTTGAAGATCGAGGAAGACTGCTTCGGGTCAGAGAAATTCAATGCGGAGACAGTCCACGCCTTCGTGATGAGGGACGATACCTTTGTATTGGTTGCCTTCGACGGAAGCGAGATCGTAGGATCCGCGATGTGCATGGTTTCCGAGCTCGATCTTCACGGCAAGATAGCGTCCATCGCCGTGCTCAAACAACGAAGGGGATCAGGGATAGGCGCGGCGTTGCTGGACGAGTGCGAGAGAGTCTTCCGCTCGCAAGGTCTCGTAAGATACTCATTGGAGGTCGAGGCCTCGAACAAGCTCGCGATCGCGCTTTACGCATCGAGAGGATACGAGGTAAAAACATCAATACAGGACTTCTACGGTTCCGGAAGGCATGCATTCTACATGGAGAAGAAAGTGGACCTTCAGAAGACCAAGGTCAACGTTCAGACCGCCTGACTGACAACTCCAGTGGCATCTTGTTGATCATCCATTTCTGGCCCCCTTCGGATGGCTCTTTCTTTGTGATGGCTCGCGCATGCGTCTCGCGCGCTATGTGATCTCTGTGGACTGACAGCGCTATCTCCAGGTTAGGATGCCCGGAATACTCGACGTCCACAGGGTCTTCGAACTCGAGCTTCAACTCTTTACGCATGTGCTGGATTCGTCTGATGATCTCCCTTGACAGGCCTTCGAGTTTCAAGTTCTGCGGAATCTCGAGCGCGATGTAGACATGTATGTCATCGACTGATGCGTGAGAGAATCCGGGTTTCTCCTTCTCGGAGACGATGACATCCTCCTCGGTCAAGTCGAAGCCGCCCAGCCGGATCCTGCCCTTGGTCCGCAGATGCTTGACCAGTTCGTTCTCATCGACCTTTGAAAGGAGCTTGGACACCTCGGAGGCTGCCTCCTTCAGCTTCGGACCCAAGGTCTTCAGGTTCGGCGAAACCGCGTATTGGACCATCTTGTCCCTGCTATCGAGGACTTCAACCTTCTTCACGTTGAGCTCGTCCGCTATCATCTTCTCGAACCGGCGGAGGGTCCAGGCTCTGTCGGTGTCCGCAGCTATGACCACCTCTGGAAGGGGCTGGCGCAGTTTGGCGTTCACTTTCTGCCTAGCTAACCGCCCAGCCTCGACTGCAATCATGACAAGAGCAATCTGTCTCTCAAGAGTGCCATTGATGAGGTCCTCATTGACAGATGGGTAGGCCTCAAGATGGACGCTTTCCTTCGGACCGCGCAGACTCTGGTACATCCAGTCGGCAAAGAACGGGGTGATCGGGGCCATGAGCTTAGACAAGGTGACGAGACACTCGTTGAGCGTGCAGTGAGCGGAGAAGCGGTCCTGTGGGTCGTTCTCCTCCCAGAACCTGCGTCGAGACCGGCGGACATACCAGTTGCTCAGATCGCCAACAAAAGACCGAATCGCCCTGACCGTGCGATGCACTTCCAAGTTATCGAAGCCGTCTCTGGCTTCTCTGGCCGTCGAATTAAGCCGAGAAATGATCCACCGGTCCAGGTCGTGGGTCCTGCCGTACTCAGGCTGAGGCCTGAATCCATACGCATTCGCATTCGATGCGAAGAAGACATAGACATTGAGGAGGGTGTTCAGCGTGCCGACCATCGTCTCTCTGACATTCTCCTTGGAGAACTGGACCGGTTGCCAGACCGGGTTTCCGAGGAAGAAGAGACGAGAGGCGTCCGCGCCGACGCTGGCGAAAACATCGTCGGCGTACACAACGTTGTCCGCGTCCTTCGTTATCTTCCTGCCATGCTCGTCGAGAACATGCCCCAGAACGAGGACTGACATGAATGCGGGCTTGTCGAAGAGCAATGTGCCGAGTGCAAGCTGAGTGTAGAACCAGCCCCTTGTCTGGTCGACTCCTTCGGCTATGAAGTCAACCGATCTGTGTGTATCGAACTCTTCGATGTTCTCGAAGGGGTAATGATACTGGGCGAACGGCGCGCAGCCAGAATCGTACCAGCAGTCAATCACGAACTCCTCTCTCAGCATCTTCTCCTTGCAGCGAGGACATGCAAGCTGAATCTGGTCGACCGAAGGTCTATGAAAATCAAAATCCTCAGGGAAATTGACCGAGGATAGCGCCCTAAGCTCTTCGTAACTGCCCACACAGACCTCATGGCCGTTTGGGCAGCTCCAGATCGGCAGAGGAGTGCCCCAGTATCTGCTCCTGCTGATGGCCCAATCCTTGACGTCCGCAAGGAAGTTGCCGAACCTGCCGTGCTTGAACGTCTCCGGCACCCACTTGATCTCTTCATTGAGTTCGATGATGCGGTTCTTTGATTCGGCCGTCCGCACAAACCAAGAATCGAGCGCCTTGTAGATCAAGGCGGAGTCGCATCTCCAGCAGAATGGGTATGAGTGCTTGAGGAGTCCCCAACGGAAGAGCAGGCCTTTCGATTCGAGCATGCGCATGATTTCCGAATCGGAATCACGCGCGAGTTTGCCCGCGAGCTCGGAGACGACATTCGTGAATCTTCCAGAAGAGTCGATAGGATCGAAGAGTTCCACGCCCGCCGCAGAACCCAGCTCGAAGTCGGTGGAGCCGTACGGGGGCGAGACGCTCATGATGCCCGTGCCTTCCTCCTGCAAAACCTCGGCCGAATGGACTATCTTGAAAACCGGCCCAGAGAAATCGTGATACCTGAAGGGAGGTTCGTACTCCTTGCCTACGAGTTCCTTGCCCTTGATCGTCGCGAGGACATTATCGGAAGGGGCGACCAGCTCCCGTTTAGCATCTGAGACCACGAGCTTCTCCCCTCCGTGCTCGAAGAGGACGTAGTCTCGGTCCGCATCGACCGCCAGTAACGCATTCGCAACCAACGCCCATGGCGTCGCTGTCCATGCGAGCAGCTTCATCTCGGTCCCCTTCAACGGGAACTTCACAACGATGAACCGGTCCTCGGTTTCCTTGAAACCGAGAGCGACCTCGTGCGTGCTCAGCGTGGTGCCGCACCGGGGACAGTAGGGAACAACCTTGTGTCCTTTCGAGAGCATGCCCCTGGAATGAAGCTGTTTGAGCGACCACCAGACGCTCTCGATGTAGTCGCGTGACATCGTCAGATAGGCGTTCTCGTAGTCGATCGAGTAGCCGATCCTCCGGCTCATCTGTTCCCACTCAGCCTTGTACTTCACGACGCTCTCGCGGCAGAGCTGGTTGAACTTCTCGATGCCAAGAGACTCGATCTCCTTCTTGGACTGGATTCCCAGAGAGCGTTCGATCTCGAGCTCGACAGGAAGACCATGGCAGTCCCATCCACCGATGTACGGGACGATCTTGCGCCCGTTCATCATGTAGTATCTCAGGAAGGCGTCCTTCACAGCGCGCGTGAGCGCGTGTCCTATGTGAGGCCGGCTGTTAGCTGTTGGCGGACCTTCGCAGAACACGAGAGGCTTGCCGTCCCGCATTCGTTCCTTCGATTTCTGGAGGATGCCCTGATGTTCCCATGTACGGAGGATCTCCTCCTCCATCTGTGGGAAGGTCGCCCCTTCAGGTTCCCTGTAGTATTTCTTCATGCAACAGACCCCTCCAGAAGGATTCTATCACAAACTCAGCAACGGTAGCAAGAATCAGCTAATTATGATGATTGTCGGGTGAGCTGCTGAGTTCATCGGAAGGGGCAGAGAGACTGTTCGATATTAAACCCTTGTCTTGGTGTGTCACGTCCGGGAGGAACATGGCTCGAAAGGGCATGCCTGGCCACCGCTGGCACCCCGAAAACCACTTAAGAAACCTCTATATATTAGACCGCGTATAGCGCGCCCGTGCAACCCATGGCCTGGGGTGGTGCCTGAGGCCTAGAAAGGTGAACACAGATGGAAGAGCCCTTGTGCAACGTGGAGTTTCTGAAGAGCAACTCGACATATGTGGCTAGAGTGCAGAGCGACCTGGGCGGCATACGGGAATACCGCAGCGGCAGTCTCGAGGAGATACTCGAGCAGGTCATAATAGACCTCCAAGAGGAGTTCGAAGGGGCTAGGCTCTGACCATATCTGCTATAGATCACGAAACCCGAGCACGTGGGCTCATGACGCCCTTGTTCAACCCCTAGCTTTTGACACCACACTAGAAGGCACCATATGAGGAGTTGGACGCCGCGCAAAGGGGGCGTTTACATGGAAGAGAAAGACAAGAAGGAGTACGAGGAAGTAATATCGACGTACTACGGCGACGAGCAAGTCGCGGCCCTTGTCACATTCAAGATCGATACGAAGGGCTCGGACCAGGTGGCGCAGAAGATCGCCAGCTTCGACCACATCGAGGACGTCTTCCTGGTCACGGGAGACACTGACATAATCGCGAAGGCCAGGTTCCCAAGCTACGCGGCCCTCAAGAAGTTCATCGTGGACGATGTGGCGGAGATAGACGGCGTTAAGGAGACGAAGACGTTCATGGTCGTGACGACCTTCAAGGAAAGGGGCAAGATCGCGCAGGAAGAGGAGGAGCCCAAGAAGTAGGAGGCCTGGCACGATAACCTCGATCGGGATGCAAACGGGTGATCATCATGGTGGATATGGAAACAAGGCTCAGGCAGATCATGGAGGTGCTGGACCAGCTAGCTGAGGACACCTCGGTGCCCAGGAACATCCGGCGAGGGGCGACAGACGCCAAGGAGAGGCTTCTGCGGAAGAACGAGGCGCTCGACGTCAGGAGCGCGAGCGCAATCATGATTTTGGACGAGCTGGCGAACGACCCGAACATCCCCCTTCACGGGAGAACTCTGATCTGGAACATCATAAGCCAGCTTGAGACCGTCAGGTGAGTTGGTTTCAGAAGACCGACTCTGACTTCACGAAATCCAGAGCCAGATAACTTTAAATGGAATTCTTAGCCATTTGGCCGGCGAGCGGCTGTAGTCTAGCGGTTAGGACTGGAGCTTCCCAAGCTTCAAACTCGGGTTCAAATCCCGGCAGCCGCACTCGTGCATCCGACATGTTCTGGAATTCACTGAATGTGTAGAATACCCACTTTCTTCTGGGGGTCCTCCACGCGCTTGGATACGTTGCCCTGGAGCTGCACGAAGCCGATCTCGTTGCTCATCCAGACCTTGCCCCGCATTAGATGCCCTCCGAAGGCCCTGTGCTCCTTGTCGGCGACTGTGGCATGAATGTGTATTCGCGGTTCTCCTTCGGAAGCGACGGATCCCTGAAGCGCGAGAAGCTCGTGAGGCTCGGGGAAGTCCTTTCGCAGATACTTTCCATTGTCGAAGTACCCGAGCTCGAAATCGTGGATCATACCTAGACCAGTGATTAAGAGAAGAGTCGAACGCTCTTCCTTGACTGCTTGCTGCACAGAAGCCAGTATGTCCTCACCATGATCGAGCCTAAGCATCAGGACAGGCCCTTTACGCGCGATCTCCATTTGTACCACCTGAGCGAGTATTGCAAGCGGCGGGGATTAGACTTATCCCTTGCGAGGGACACCAAAAGGTCGCTCGAAGAAGGCGGCGCAGGAGGCTCAGGGGACAGATCTGCCTGACATCCTGAGCATGAGAAGACTTCCGACGACCAGACCCCATATGATTATCCCGAGCACGGCGAGTGTCTCCGAAAGCGGATCACCGCCCATCGGCAGGAGACCGAATCCGAATACGAATACCAGGAGCGTGAAGACATAACCGGATCTCCCAAGGTACTTGGACTTGTAGAGAGCCTCCGCACAGAACACGAGGGCGACCAGCATAGTCAGGAAGAAGCCGTAGGACACGACCCCGTGGATGTCGCCCGCGTCCTCAGTGAACACTCCGATGCTGATCAGGAACAGAGCAGCTATCACGAGTAGAGCTTTGCTGATGACTGCCAGCATCTTCTCGCCAAGTGCCGGACCAAGACCAAGGACAGAGAACGGGATGAACAGAATTCCGGTAATGATGAGCCCAGCATTGAACGCCCAGGCGCCTTCACTCACACCAAGATCGCTCAGATAGTTCTTTCCGAAGACATATTCCGAGTCAAAGGACATGGCGACCAAGTACAGAATGAGAAAGACCACCACCGCACAGAGTCCGCACATAACGGCGGCCTTCTGGATCCCTGCGCCACTCATGCGTTCAGAATAGAACTCGGCGAGGATAATGATTGGGGACATGAAGCAATCAGAATACGAGAGGCCGTTTGGAGCGATCTCTACAACCGCGAGTTCTTCACGGCCCGCACGACTCCGTATACTGGCTTCGGGATATCGGACAGCGGCTCGGCCGGCTCGATCGAAGGGCCGGGCAGATGGTACACCTTCAAAGGAGTTTCTGCCTCATGGGAGTAGAGATGCTTGCTTGCCCAAAACATGAGTGAGATCACATAGACCAGGTAGGCCACCACGACAACCAGAGAGAGCTGCCAGGTGTAGGTCCAGCTGAAGACAATCAGGAGCACCGAAAGAACGGCTCCGAGGACCAATCCTGAGACCAGATCGACTATCTTCTCCCGCTCACCTGTCAGCACTCCGATGGTCGAGTAGCTGACGTGCCTCGCGATCTCCATGATCTCATACCTGATGACGAAGAATATGAAAACGGTCAAGACAAAGCCTGCAGCGGCCATCAACATGTGCAGATAGGATTTGGTCAGTAGGGTTGCGATGCAGACGAGGACGAAGGAAGCAAGAAGCACTCCCGTCATCTTCGCGCTCTTGAAGATGCGCACATTGGATGGCATAACAGCCTTTCCGAGCGTTCTCGATATCAATGCTGCTGAGAACTTGAGAGATTTCGGGATGATCTTGGAGAGCCCATTGGCGAACGCCGCTGAGTGTTTAACCAGCGGCGGGGTGATCGCGCTCATCACGAAGCAGAATACTCCGGCGAACGGGTTCAGCTGAGCGCCCATTGTTGCCCCCTCGACCCGGCTTCCGACGCTGGCGTAAAGAATTGACTCCACGCCTCTGCCGCTCATGCTCGTTCCGATGGTGGTGGAGGCTTTCGCCGAGAATCCCAGGAAATATGACACGGAGGACATCACGAACGCTTCGTACAGAAGGACGATTGGGACCGCAAGGACAACCATCCAGACGACCTTGTTGAACATCGCGGGGTCTATCATCATCCCGAAAGACGTGAAGAAGATGGCGACGAACGCGTCTTTGAACGAATCCAGCTTCGTCTGGATCCTCGTTGTGACCTTGCTCTCAGCGAGTATCATGCCTATGAAGAACGCGCCTATGATTGGCGGGACATTCACTAGGGCCGCCACGCCGGAGGTGAGGAATACTATCCCGAGGGCGAACAGGATGAACAACTCATCGTTCTCGATGCTGTTGAAGAACTTCACCACGCGGGGAACGGCCCACATCGCTATCCAAACGAAGAACCCGTAGAACGCTGCGATGCCGATCAGCAGCTGGCCGTAGCCCACGGGGTTCGCATTCGGCTGCACGATCATGCCGCTGGCAACTGCCAGAATGACCATCGCGATGAAGGTCTCGAGGACGACGAGCCCGATCAGGAATTCGACCTCGGGGCTGGACATACGCTTGAGATCGAACAGAACCTTCATGGCGATGCTGGTGCTGCTCATCGCTATCACGCCGGCCAGGAAGACCGAGTCGAGGAGTGGCCAGCCAAGGTAGGACGCGAATAGGAACCCGACAAACAGGCCTACACTCGTGTCAATCACTGCGAGAATGACAGCGGGAGTCCGCGTCTTCTTGAGCTTCGTGAACGAGAACTCGAGGCCGACGAAGAACATGAGCATTATGAGGCCTATGTTCGAGAGAATATCGATGAAGCTGGTGTCCCTGATCAAGCCGTGATACTGGACTCCGAATATCTCGAAGCTCATCTTCGGACCGATGAACGCGCCGATGATGATGTACCCAATCATGACTGACTGATTCATCTTGCCAGCAACCGTTGCCGCAATGAACGCGAGCAACATGATGGCGCCTAGCTGGAACAGCAGCTCCGCATCATACATCATCTAACGCTCAAGTCCTGGGGGCCGCAGATGATGTCCTCTGAGCAGAGGAGAATCGGTTTGCATCCCATCCGGGCGATAATTGCCTTGTCCGTACTTATAATTTGTCAGGGCTGGCTGATAGCCAGATGTTTCGATATCTAGTAGCTCCGCTACTAACCTGAGGCTTGCGGACCAATGATCACCAGAAGAATGATGTAGACGATGTAGAGAGAGCCAGAAGCGAGCATGACCCGATAGCTTATGCCGTTGTTGCGTCGAATCGAGAAGAAGAGCCATGCGGAGCTCGCGAGCGCTATCACAATGCTTGCGATGTTGATGGGCTCGAGCTTCCACTGTGTGAAGAGCAGGCCTATGCTGACCGGGATGCTGCTCTGGAACACCATCGCACCCGTGATGTTCCCGAATCCGAGCGTGTCCTTCTTACGCAGATACCAGATGACGCTGTTGAACTTCTCCGGAAGCTCCGTGGCGATTGGAGCGACCAAGAATGCCAGTATGATCGGGGGGAATCCGACGGAAGTGGCAACGTCGGAGACCGAATCGACGAAGAACTTCGCACCGATGATGATACCGAGCAGAGCGCTGGCCACCTGCATAACTATCATCGCGAAACCCAGTCTGCCCTTGCCCGCATCGCCGCCGAACGCACGGCAGAGATAGAGTGCGTCACAGGTGTTGTCCTTCTCTGTCTTCTCGTCCTTCAGAGTTCTGTGGAGATAGACCGCATATGCGACGAGCAGAAGCCCCGCTAGACCGTAGTCGACGTACTTAGTGTCGAACGAGGTCTGATGCCCGAGCAGACCGGCCAGAAGAGCGACGCAGTACATGACCATGAAGTACTTCATGTCGCGCTCTGCGTGACCCTTTCGCAGGTTCAGGTGTGGCTGCCGGCGTCCTTTGCTGGAGGCCCACCAGATCGTGACGCCGCCTATGAACATGGCCAGAGTTCCCAGCATGAAGGGGGCTCCGAGGATCGCGCCCTCGCCGATCTCCTCACCCTGCTCCGCAGTGCCGAGGAAGATCGCTATAAGGGGGACTATCGTCTCTGGCATGGCGGTGCCCACGGCAGCCAGTATGCTTCCGGTAGCTGTCTCGGCCAAGCCCAGTCTCATTCCTAGCCATTCAATACCGTTGGTGAAAATCTCGCAGCTTATGAGAATGATTATTAGCGAGACAATAAGAGCGAAGACGACCAGCAGGGTTACCAAAGCCCGAGCACCTTTCCCGCCTATTGTCGAGACATACTTAAAGGATTCTGAGGGAATCCAAGCGCGGAAACGCATCTGGACAGTAGGTTCCTGGCCGCAAATATTTAAGTAGCGACAATCGCTCACTTCGGAAGAATGTCAGGGATATTCAAGAGCAAGGGCGTGCGAACCCCTTGGCATCTCCGAGTGCTTTACATTTCGACCTTTATTCTGCGGACGGCCTTCGGGGCACTTCTGCTGTTGATCTCGGCCTATGTTGCAGGTGATCAGGGTCTTTTGAACGTCGCCATAATCGCAGTCCCATATCCGCTCGCAGAGATGGTGACCGCGAACTACTTCGGGATAATCTCGGACAGGATCGGCAGAAAGCCCATCATTGTCTTCGGAACGACCCTTGCTGCGATCATCGTTACCCTGTACACCCTATCGGACAACAGATGGTATCTGGCGACGATGCACGGAATCCACGGCATCGGCGCTGCCGCGACGGTCGCGCCAGCAATCGCGATGATAGCGGACCACGCTAACAGTGGCGATCGCGGCAGACAGATGGGGTGGTTCGACTACTCCACATTCATCGGATACATCATCGGCGCGGTGGTGGGCGGATTCATGGTCGAGTACCTGGACGTCAGGGTCGGATTCCTGATTGTTGCGGGCATGCTGGCTGCCTCGGCCGTGATGCTCTACACCCTCGTGAAGAACGAGGCGCCCAAGGTGAGAGGCGAACACTACGCGAGCTTGACTGAGCTCAGGCGCGTCTTCAAAGTGCGGGAGGTCAGGCTCATGTTCCCGATATGGCTCATAATCGCCACCTTGTTGGGCCTTGCGATAACCTACCTGCCGATCATATTACTGAACGAGGGCACAAGGGGATCCACGATAGGCATCATGTTCGCAGCCGCAGGGGTCACGCTCGGTCTTCTGCAGCCTTTCTGGGGAAAGGTTTCTGACTTCGTGGGAAGAATTCCGGTCATGGCCTACGGGGTCTTCAGCATCGCAGGTATCGTTGTCATGCTTGTGTTCTTCCCGCACGCCGCGTTCTCGCAGGACGATGCTGGGATACACTTCAAACTGATCGGGATGATACCGCTCGGACTGCTGGGTCTTGGAGCAGGCGCGTTCGTGCCCTCAGCCCTCGCCCTCATGGCGGACTCGTCGGACGCCAAGAGCTACGGCGCGACCATGGGTCTGTACTCCTTCGCCTTGGGCTTCGGGGCTTTCGTCGCAGAGACCTTGGGCCTCATAATCATCGTCATGACCGGGAGCGACAAGGCACCTGGATGGATACTATACTTCGCGGCTGCGCTGATAGCACTAGCTGTCGTCATGATGGTCGCGTTCTTCCTTTCCACTCTGATGAGGAGGGGCCTCTACAAGAAGCAGGCCGGTCGCTCATGATAGAGATCGACGGATCCCACGGCGAAGGCGGGGGACAGATCCTCCGAACGGCGATCTCACTATCAGCCGTCACGGGACAGTCAGTTCGAATAAGCAACATCCGCGCCGCGCGCCCGAGCCCTGGCCTTTCGCCCTCGCATATGACCAGCATAGAGGCGGTCGCGGAGCTCTGCGATGCCGAGGTCGACGGCCTGTTCGCAGGCTCCAAGGAGATCGTGTTCAAGCCGGACCAGCTGACTGGCGGGACATTCGAGTTCGATGTTGGGACCGCAGGGAGCATATCGCTGGTCGTGGAGAGCTGCCTCCTGCCTGCTGTGATGTCTAAGTCGAGAGTGAACATGGTCGTCAAGGGAGGCACCGATGTCCTATGGTCTCCACCTATCGACTTCCTGAGGCTTGTCCACCTCCCGCTTCTGTCAAGGTTCGGCCCGTCTTGTGATCTCGAGATCGGTGCGCGAGGATTCTATCCAGAGGGAGGAGGAGAGGTTGCCGTCGAGATATCGCCCGTAGCCGGACTATCTGACCTGGATCTTAGCGAGCGAGGAGAAGTCCTGTCGATAGAAGGCGTGGTCTACGCCCAGAACCTTCCGGAGCACGTTGCATCTCGGATGAAGCACTCCGCTCTGAAGAACCTGCTCGACTTCAAAGAGGTCAGGATCGACTCGGACATCAGAAGGGGTCACAGCACAGGTGCGGGGATAGTGTTAGCCGCGATATGCGAGAGCTCGATAATCGGGGAGTCGGCGCTTGGGGCGAGGGGTGTCAGGTCAGAAATTCTCGGGGAGAACTGCTCATCTGGCCTCAAAGAAACGCTGCGCTCCGGGGTCACTTTGGACCAGCACATGCTCGATCAAATACTGCCGTACATGGCCTTGGCCGAAGGCGGATCGAAGATACTGACAGAGGAAATGACAAGCCACGCCAAGACGAACATATGGGTCATAGAGGAATTCCTCGGAAAGAGGTTCGCGATTGCAGAAGAGAAGGGTCTGAAAGAGATTTCAGTTGTCTAGCCGTACATGCTTGGCCTTGGCGCGCCCTTGTCATCCTTCTTCACGACCGCTTGCTTCTGGATCTCCCTGATATGCTCCTCGATCCGCTGGGCCTCCTCAAAGAGAGGCTTCGCATCGAACTCGATTCCCAGTAGAATGTCGTCGATGGCTTCGAGGACGAGCGCCGCCGCCTTCGCGTCCGGGAAGTCTGGGTGGGCCTCAGCTAGCAGAGTCACTACATCGAAGTCGCGTTTCCTGCCTTCGTTCAGAAGAATGCCCGCGACGCCAGAGATCACGCCCTCCTCGAACGACTGTACACCATGCTGCTTCAGGAGCTCCCTGGCTCTCTGGGTGCTGGCTATTCCGAAAACCACGTCGGAAATCTCCGCGCTGTCCCTCAGCTCGGGGTCCACGACAAGGCCCTCGGGGGACACGATCATCCTGCACTTCTGCTCCTCGGCCCAATCGATCAGCGTGTAAGCTATGGGTCTGATGAGGTTCGGAGGCGCCTGGAACTCTGAGATGAACGTGACGATCTGGTCTCCGCTCTTTCCCTTCTTTCCCGCGTAGATCCTGACGGGGCTAAGCGGGGTCGCTTCTCGAACCAGCGACACGGTGGGGAAGTGGACGGAATCCATGATCCCGATATGTTCCATGTCCAGGATCTTGATCAGATAGTTGGCGGCGATGGAGCTGACAAGGCCCACGCTCGGGAACCCGTCTATGATCGTGGCGCCCTTGAGATCCACTCGCTTGAACTCGTGTATCCTTACGTCGTTCCTGTCCATCGGTGCCCAAATGAGATGCTTTGCATATAAGTCTTAGGAGACCACGGTCTTGTCACTTTTGGGTTCCTGGACGGACGGCAAATCTAAGCCACGACAGGCCGCAGAGTGGACTTCACGGGCGCCTTGTGGTGATAGATGATATCTCCGAGAGGCGAAGAAAGAGGAGCAGACGACGACCGTCCCAACAAGCGGACTCTTGCTTCTCGGGCATTACTTGTCTTTTGTGATTGCAACTTCAGAGACTTGATGCGCAGGGCGATTCGCATTCGTGTCGTCGGTATACTGACCAGGAGCGCCCGAAAGTTTCTTACCCAAGCGCAACATGCTAACCCTCGGTCACATTGAAGGTAATAGTCAATTGCGCGATGTCGGCCGATGGCAAGATCGCGCTCAGAACGAGAAGACAGACGCAAATCTCCAACGAGGAGGACAAGAAGAGAGTCCACAGACTGAGGAACTCCTCTGACGCCATTCTCGTGGGAGTAGAGACTGTGATAGCCGATGACCCCAAACTGACAGTCAATGGGAAGTATGTCAAGAGGCCTAGGCGCCCGCTGAGAATAGTGCTCGATTCGAAGGGGAGGACGCCGAGGAAAGCCCTTGTGTTGAACGGGGCGTCGAAGACCCTGATAGTCACGAACGAGGTGTGCAAGAAGACCTTCCCCAACGCGCAAACCGTGAGGTGCGGAAAGAACGAAGTCGACCTGAAGAAGCTGAAGAGGATCCTTGAGAGGATGGACATCCGGACCTTGCTGGTCGAGGGCGGTTCCAGAGTGATCTGGTCGTTTCTGCAGTCCAAGATCGCGGACGAGGTAAACTTGTTCGTCGGAAGCATGGTGATTGGCGGGGATAGGTCTCCCACACCAGCCGGAGGCGCTGGAGCGGAGAGCGAGAAAGCGATCGTCGCGCTCAAGCTCAAGGGGATCAAGGCGATTGGGAACGGCGTGCTCCTGACCTATGAGGTGGTCAAGTGACCGACGGGGTCAGCACCCCCAAGTTCGTCGCGGATCACATGCTGGGATCGCTCGCAAGATGGCTCAGGATGATGGGGTACGACACGGTCTACGACAAGAGCCTGGACGATCTCGCAATTGCAGAGCTAGCGAGGGCAGAGAGCAGATTCATTCTCACAAGGGACAGAGAGCTGGCGAAGGAGCCGGGAGCCCTGATGGTGGAATCGGACGACCTCGACTCGCAGCTCAGGTCGACGGCCGAGAAGTACGGACTGAAGTACCATGAGGACATGATAAGGTGCTCGACCTGCAACGGCGACCTCGTGGAGCTTCCCAAGGAGCAGGCGAAGGATTCTGTACCAGAGGGCGCGATGAGCCATAACGAGAAGTTCTGGAAATGCTCGAGGTGCGGCAAAGTGTACTGGAAGGGCACGCACTGGCATGGCATAATGGACAGGTTCCAGAGGCTCAGCCTAACTTAGTCTCCTGAGTCTGGTTGGTTCCGTGGAAGTGCTCGCTGATTATCTTCCCACTCGACGAGTTGACGATCATCGCGCCCCCTCTGCCCTCGACGCACCACACTGGCAGATAGACAAGACCCTTCGGCTCCATGATAACCGAATCCTTCTGGGTCTTCTTGCGCTCGATTATCTCCGAGTGGCCGAAGTCGCGCACGGTCTCGACATGTGACTTGTGTTCCTTTGCGACGAGGTCCTGAGCCAACTGCCTCGCGGTCTCGTAGTCGATCTTCGGCTCGCGTTTGGAGTGCGGGAGATCGATGGAATCCACCAACTCGAACCCCCATCTCCAGGTCTCCACATGGCTCGTCAGGGCATTGACGGCTGCGATGCCCGCCTTCTGCTTTCCCCCCTCGAGATTCAAGACGAAGTGGAACAGGTAATGAGGGACAAGCTCGAGGTCAAATTTGTAGCCCTGGATATCGTGTCTGGCCAGGTACTTCACATCCTCCAAGGAGATGTTGGGCTTTACGATGCGCTCTGTCCGCTCCTCGGAGCTCTCGACTATGATCGGAATCGACTGCTCAGGCGGCTCGGACAGCCTCTGCGGGAGGTCGTCCGATATTATCTCGTCGATTAGACTCTTCCCCCTGCTGTTCCCGACCGTCGCCAGCTGCAGGTTGCCAATCTCGTGCTCGATCTCCTCTCGGCCCCAGTAATGGACGCCGCTCTGCTGGAGGAAGGACTGCACGCTCTCGTCGATCTTCCCGAGGGAGACGACAACCTTCCTGCCAGAGAAACCTGCGACGTTCTTGATGAAGTCCTGGACGTCGTCGATCAGCATATCGCTCGCAGCCATCACAACGACGGAGGCATCGTCGCGCTTTCCGTATAGGTAACCATCCTTCTCCTGGATTGAGAAGTCGCGCGACTCAAGGATCTGAACCATGTAGTCCTTTAGAGTGGCCACCGTGCCCCTCACCCAGATTGCGGGTGGCGGATAAAAGGCTTCCCAGCTGTCTGGCACACTGTCGGAAAGTTAATATGGCTCGCTCGACCGTAATTGAGAGCATTCCCGGAAGGAGGTCCTTGACCTGCGTCCAATCATATGGCTGCCGATTGTGGTATTCGCAGCGGGCATTGCGTGTGTAGCAGCCGCGGTGGCGACCGGCCGGGCGGATGTCAACCTCGTTCTGATTTTCCCTGTCTTCAGCGGCTCGAGCTGGCTATTCATATTGGGGACACTGCTAATCGTTCTGAGTTTCTTCGTCGGCTTCGCGATGCTTGCGATGGGAAGAGCGGAAATCGAACACGTCCAGAGCGCCGCCGCGATTCCAGGTCCCCTGGAAACTCAACAGAGAAAGACATCATACGGCGGCGCAGTGTTGATCGGGCCAATCCCGATAGCATTCGCATCGAGCAAGAAAATGGCGATCTTCATGCTCATGATCGCCATCGCGCTGGCTGTCTTGTTCTTAGTGGCTCTTCTGGTGCTCTGACACAAGGGCTCTTGCGACAACTTCAGGGTCTTTATGCTCTTTCTTGGAAAGTTCTCTGAGCTCGCTCATGATCTTGAGGTAAATCTCAAAATCGAGATTGTCTCCACGGACTGCTCTGCTAACGGCCCTCTCTAGAGTCTCCTTCCGCTGCTGCTTCGCCAAGGCTTCCTTGAGAACAGCGAGCAGCGCTGGCTCCATCCTTCACCCCTTCTTGTGCGCCTGGCAGATATCTATGAACGCCTGAAACATCTCGTAGCCGTTGTCCGTATGCTCCACCTCGGGATGGAACTGCAGACCGTACAGGGGTTTCGACGTGTGCTTCATCGCCTGTATCTGGCAGCTGTCAGAATGCGCCAGCGCGACGAAGTCCGGCGGCAGGTCTGTAACCTCGTCGTTATGCGATTCCCAAGCGACAAACTCTGTCGGCAGCCCCTTGAACAACTCGTCCTCGTCGTCGACCGTGACCATCATCTTTCCGAACTCAGGGATCTTCGAAGGTCCTGCCTTCCCCCCCAGGTGCGTCGCCATGAACTGATGGCCAGCGCATATTCCCAATATTGGGACGCCGGCCTTTTCGATGTACTCGCCGCACTTGCCCATCTTCTCCTCGTCGAGACCGACTCTCGGAGCACCGCCTGAGAGCACCAACCCGTCCGCCTTGATCTTGTCGAGAGACGTGACGTTCGGTATGATCTCGCTGTCCACATTGAGATCTCTGAGCACTCTCCATTCTCTGTGCGTCCATTGACCGCCGTTGTCCACGACCAAGATGCGCATGGTGAAGGGGAACAATGGCTGGATATAAATCATCTGCTGACTAGCGCTGAGGCTAGATTGGAATTCTCTCGACGGAGCCCGTGCCAGACAGGAGCGGAAGGAAGAAGAAGGTATTTAAGGAGAAGAGAAGACCAGGAAGCATTGGGTGAAGGGTTTTCTCCGGCTGGTGACTCACTCCCACTCAATCGTCGCAGGCGGCTTGTTCGTGATGTCGAAGACCACACGGTTGACCTTGTCCTTCATCTTGTTTGTCACTCGGATAGAAATCTTCTCGAGCACATCGTGGGGGATCTTGGAGTACGCAGCGGTCATTGCATCGACCGAATCAACCGCTCTGACAGCGATCGTGTATCCGTACGCCCTGATGTCCCCCTGGACTCCTACACTCTTGACTGGCAGCAGAACTGCGAAGTACTGCCACGGAAGTTTCATCTTGCCCTCGGCGGAGGCCTTCTCGATCTCCTCTTCGACGATCGCGCACGCTTCACGAACGATTTCGACTGCCTCTCGCGTCGGTTCGCCCATGACCCTGATCGCAAGCGCCGGGCCCGGGAACGGCTGTTTCTCTGCCACCTCGATCTTGAGCGCGCGTCCGACCTTCCTGACCTCGTCTTTGTAGAGATCTCTGAGCGGCTCAACGAGCTTGAGGTTCATATCCTTCGGAAGACCGCCCACGTTGTGGTGAGACTTGATGGTGTCCCGCAGGCCTCCGCCGCTCTCGATCCAGTCAGGAGCAATCGTCCCTTGGACCAGATAATCCGCCCCGAATTTCTTCGCCTCTCTCTCAAAGATTCGGATGAACTTCTCGCCTATGATCTTCCTCTTCGTCTCCGGCTCGATGATCCCCTTGAGGGCGGCGAAGAACTCATCGCTGGCGTCGACCACCCTGTGGTTCACTCCGAGCCGCTTCAGCATGCTGTCGACTGACGCCGTCTCGCCCTTCCTCATGAAGCCCGTGTCGACATAGATAGCCAACAGCTTCTCGCCCATGGCCTTGCTGACAAGGGCAGCGCAGACGGTGCTGTCGACCCCGCCAGATGCGGCTATGATCGCCTTGCCCTTGACATCCTCCCCGATCCTCTTGATCTGCTGCTCGATGAACTTCTCAGCGTTGAACATTCAGATCTCAACTTCCTTTGAATCCAGAGCTACCATGTCCTTGAGCTTTTGCCGATGCCGAACGAGAGCCTTTCTGACCTTCTCGTCTTTGACGGCGATTATCTCGGCTGCGAGAAGCGCGGCATTGTCTCCTCTGTCAAGACCTACGGCCGCGACTGGCACTCCCGGCGGCATTTGAACGACCGACAGAATCGCATCCAAGTTCAAGGTGCCGCTGACAGGGACACCGATGACCGGCTTCATGGTCCGTGCTGCAATCACGCCTGGCAAAGCTGCGGATAGGCCCGCAATTGCGATGAAGACCTCGGCATCCGCCTCGGAAACCAGCTTGTCCACGAGCTCGGGGGTCCTGTGCGCGCTCGCGATGCTCACCCTGTACTTCACGCCGAGCTCTTTCAGTACGGCCACGGCCTTCTCGGCCACCTTCATGTCGCTCTTGCTTCCCAAAACAATCTGGACACTCATCAGAAAAGGTAGAAGGGTAGTTTGTAGAAAAATGTTTGCTACGTGCGGTTCTGTAACAAGTCGGGTAGTTGATGTGCAGGGAAGGACGGGTGTGGCTGGTCTGGCACTACATGTAGCGGAGGAAAACAAATATCACGAGTATTGTGAAGGACCAGATGCTGATCAAGTGAGTGGTTTTCCGTCTTGAAGGCGAACTCCCACATGAAGCGAAGTTCTTGTTCGAGGACTTCAGACTCGCAGTCAATAACGCGATCCGGGCCGGCCTCCAGGCTCGGGTCACCTCCAGGAACGCCTTGGCAAGGTTGGCATACAAGGATTTCAGAGGGGAACATCCAAGGATGTATGCGCAGCACCTTGTCTCCGCGTTCGAAGTAGCCGGGAGCGTCCTGAAGAACCATCGCAGGCGGGCTCGAAAGGGCAATGGTGGCAATGTCCCCTATGTTCGGCGATTGTTCATGAAAGCTGAGAATCAGGCATACAAGCTCGACCGCGAGTACGGCATCATCGACCTGCCGATTCGGGCCGGGTGTCATGTCAAGCTCAAGTTGGTTCTCAGCGACTACCACCGCAGGCATCTGGATGACACTGCCTACAGTCTCGGTTCGCTGACTCTTCTTCCGGACCGCGCCATAATCACGTTCAGGAAGGATGCTCCGAAGCCGTTCGTCCCCGAATCCGCGCTCTCGCTCGACACGAACGAGAGGAGCCTGGACGGCGTGTTCGTCAAGGACGATGCGGGCATGGCCGTCAAGGCGGTGTTCCCGGACGTGGCCTTGATCCAGCAGCGGCACCATGACAGGCGCAGGAGGCTCCAGAAGAAGTTGCACGACCGCCGAACTTCCAGGAACCTGTGCAGAAGGGAGGGGAAGAGAGAGCACCACCGGATTGAGTACAGGCTTCATCAGGTGGCAAACGCCGTCCTCTCATTTGCCGAGGACCGGAGGTCCGCGATAGTGCTCGAGGATCTCAAGGGTATGAGGCACAGAAGAGACAGAGAGCTGAATCGTCGCCTGAGCATGTGGCCGAGGCGAAAACTGCATCAGATAATCGAGTACAAGGCTCAGTGGAGAGGAATCCCAGTCTTCAAGGTCGATCCGAGGAACAGCAGCAGGACGTGCCCGATATGGGGGAGGATACAAGATTCCCGAATGGGCACAGAGTTCGTATGTGAGTGTGGCTGGCACCTCGACAGACACATAAATGCCAGTCTGAACCTGCTGCAGACAGCCATCTCGAAGGGGATGGCAGGGGGTCTACGGTTCGACCCCGGCGCGCTCCAGCATGACGTGACGATGATCCTATACGAGCCAGAGATGGCCGCACGGTCGGAGCCGAATGGAACGAGTGACACGGGTGCTATGACTTGAACAGGTCACCACCCAATCGTGTTACAGAACCGCAACGTGCTCAGGACTTCATGATGGCGACCAAGAACACGCCGATGGCCGCGAGGGCTCCGAGAACGCCAGCGAGGATGTAGAGGAACGCGTTCCAGACCACCTGCGACAGGTTCACGTCGATGACGGCAACGCTGTCCATGGCCATGACGACCCACAGTATTCCGACAACCAGGCCAATCACGAGCAGAGCGACGCCGATCATCCTGCTCTTGCCGCTACCGAAGTACGCCGTGAATATGCCCGCGAGGAGCATGAACAGGGCGAACACTAGTATCAGCACTGTCAAGAACTCCATCAGATCCATTTGTTTCACCACACATGACCAATGGTCTAGAACTTTATTCCCGTCAGGGTCTTCGTGTCGATCACGCCGGGTATTGAGCGGACCTTGTCGACAACGACCTGCCCGA
This sequence comes from uncultured Thermoplasmata archaeon, assembly GCA_963705355.1. Classification (GTDB taxonomy): domain Archaea; phylum Thermoplasmatota; class Thermoplasmata; order UBA10834; family UBA10834; genus COMBO-56-21. Next base: position 1,522,636 of record OY970070.1, on the reverse strand, counting down.
GGAGGTTGAAGTCCTCGGCCTCGATCTTCGCAATCAGGTCATACTCCCCGAACAGCGGGTGAAGCTCGACTACTTCCTTCACCTTAAGGAGTTCGTTGTAGACCTCATGCTCTTTTGCTGGCGCAGTGCTTATGAGTATAAAACCCACGGCCATCTGGTCCTCACCAGTTCGGTATAATGGGATGACCGGTCATAAAGCTTTCGGGATACGGATGATTGAGTTCCACAATGCTGGCAACATCTCTCCCGCGGGACCGAAGAGCGACGCATCCGCGTACGCCGTGATGTCTGTCGGCTCTAGGTTGATTTCGATCACCAAGCATCCCGAGTTCTTGGCGATGGCAGGGAGTGCTGCAGCGGGATAGACGACCGCTGAGGTCCCGACGACGAACATCACCTCGCTCTCGTTGGCTACGCGCGACGCTTCGTCGACCACCTCTGAGGAGAGTTGCTCGCCGAACCAGACGACGTCCGGCCTCAGGATGCTGCCACATTGACACATCGGTGGTATCTCGGCCACCGGTGTCTCGTTGTGGATCGTCAATCCGTCCCTGACGCATCTCATCCTCCATATGTTTCCGTGCAGCTCGACAACGCTCTTGTTCCCGGCCCTCTTGTGCATTCCGTCGATGTTCTGCGTGAGGACGGAGAACCGAGGAAAATAGCTCTCCATCTCAGCGATCGTGACGTGAGCTGCGTTCGGCTTCGCCTTGTTGATCTCCACCTGACGAAGCTGATACCATTCCCAGACGAGTCTCGGATCTTCCCTGAAACCCTGTGGGGTCGCGAGTTTCCTGAAGTCGTACTTCTCCCAGATGCCTCCGGCTCCACGAAAGGTCGGGATCCCGCTCTCTGCAGAAACGCCGGCACCGGTGAGGACCGAGGCGCATTTCGCGTTCCTGATCCTCCTAAGAAGGCCATCGGGAATCTTCAGTCTGCCTTCCGCGCTGCCCATCCTCAGACGCACTTCCTGCGGGCGGCTCTCCTCTGGACCATGTCCCAGGTCGGGAGCGTGCTCTGGGCTCCGACTCCCTCAACGACGAACGACGCAGCGGCGGCCCCGACCCAAGCGCACTCCTCCATCGAGAGCGAACGACTCAAACCTGCATAGAAACCTGCTCTGAACCCGTCACCAGCTCCCGTCGTGTCCACGACATTGTCAGGCTGGATTGTGCCCACAATGATCTCGTCGTCTTCGGTCAGGATCCTGCTGCCCTCTCCACCTCTCGTGTTGACAATCATCTTGACATACGAAAGAAGCTCGGCGTCTTCTTTCAGGTTCAGATACCCCTTCGCCCTCTCCAGTTCCGCAGAATTCGCGAAGAGTATGTCGGTGTGCTCTAGGACCGCCTTGAATGTCTCCGGCGTGTAGACATACGAAAGCTCCTGCGCGGGGTCAAACCCAACAGTCTTCTTCTTCTTGCGGGCGAGCTTGGCCACTTTGACGGAGTACGACGGTCTCCCGGTTCCGATATGGACGAACTTGGAGCTGAGGACCGTGTGCGTCCTGATCGGAAGCCTCTCCTGTTCGAGAACCGCCCCTTGGTCGACGAACCCGATCTGGTTGTGGTTCTTGTCGGATATCATAATGATGAAGGATGTGCGCTTGCCACGAACCTTGACGACGTCTGTGGTATCGACACCGCTCTTCTTGAGGGCGTTCATGAAGGACTTGGGAAAATCGTCTCCCACATGGCTTGCGAGTGCGACCTTGACGTCCAGGGAGGATGCGATCCTTGCGATGTTGGCGCCCGTGCCTCCGAAGTGTTCCTCCCTGCCCTTGAGCTCAACACAAGAGTTCGGTTGCGGGAACTCGTCCGCGTTGTAGATTATGTCGATCGCCGTGTGCCCGTAGACGCCCAAGAAATTGCTGCTTCGCAAAGTCCGTTCCTCTAGGCACCGTATCGACTGGTGCGCACTTGAAAATTAGGATGTCAGAGCTATCCGACCGGACAACACCAGGTACTTATAGTTCATCGTGAGCCAGTCTGGCAGGCCATTTAGGGAACTGCCAAGAGGGCGTGTCTAGGTGCCCTCTTTCCAGCTTCTCACGTATGCCTGCTGTTCCTTCGAAAGCTTGTCTATCTTGATGCCCATGGTCTCGAGCTTCAGATTGGCGACCAGCTCGTCTATGTGGTCAGGCACGTCGTAGACATCGGGTTCGAGTATCTGAGCGCTGAAGTCCAAGTACTCAAGGCACAGGGCCTGGATCGCGAAGCTCATGTCCATGATCTCAACTGGATGGCCCTGGCCAGCGGCAAGATTCACGAGGCGCCCGTCGGCAAGCAGGTACACGGTCCTCCCGTTCTTCAACTGATAGGCCTCAACGGACTCCCTGACCTTCCTGTGTTTCTTCGACATCTTCTCGAGGGCCTTCTTTGAGATCTCATTGTCGAAGTGCCCGGAGTTCGCGAGAACGCAACCGTCCTTCATGACCTGGATGTCCCTCGCCTTGACCACGTCCTTACATCCGGTCGCAGAGACGATGATATCGGCCTGCTTTGCGGCCTCCGACATCGGCATAACGGCAAAGCCGTCCAGCTTGGCCTCGATCGCCCTAATCGAGTCGACCTCGCAAATGGTCACGTCTGCGCCCATGCCCTTCGCGCGCATGGCGATTCCTCTACCGCACCAGCCGTAGCCGGCGATGACGAAATTCTTGCCCGCGATCGTGAGGTTGGTGGAGGTCATTATGCCGTCCATCGTGGACTGGCCAGTTCCGTACCTGTTATCGAAGAGGTACTTCATGTAAGCGTCGTTGACGGACATCACCGGGAACTTGAGCGCCCCGTCCTGCGCCATCGACCTCAAGCGCATGACCCCGGTGGTCGTCTCCTCGTTGGCTCCCTTAACCCTGCTCAGGAGCTCCTTCCTCTTCGTGTGCAGGAGGAATATCAGGTCAGCTCCGTCGTCAATCACGTAGTCCGGCCGCATGTCGAGGACCTTGTTCAACGAATCGTAATACTCCTTGGATGTCTGGCCCTTCTTGGCGTAGGTCTCTAGTCCGTACTCCTTGTTCAGCGCCAGCGCAACGGAATCGTCGGTCGAGAGAGGATTGCAGCTTGTGAGTCTCACATCCGCTCCCGCCTCTTGGATGGTGAGAGCGAGGACCGCGGTCTTGGCCTCCGTGTGCAGGGCCATGCCGACCTTCAGCCCCTCGAATACCTTCTCCTTCACCATCCTTTCCCTGATCTTGCCAAGGACCTTCATATGGGTCTTCGCCCATTCGATCCTGTTCACACCTTTCTCGAGCAACTCGTTCTTGGCCATGCTACCGTCTGATGCATCGGAAGGGCGCTTAATAACTGTTGTTCCCGCCCGTGCGATTGGTCAGCTCTTGTCGGCTCCGCTGTGGTTGACTGCAATCTCTGCGATTTCGGCAGAGCATAGTGCTGACCTCTCGAGACTCTCAACAACTCAGGCAAGAGGGACGGGAAATTCGTCCTTGTAGTCCATTATCTGGCGAATCAGCAGCTCACCGTTCTCACGGAGACGCCAATCCTAATCGACGACTTCGTTGGCAACGTGCATGCCCTCTGTGAGCAAGGACCTAACCGACCAATCAAGACATAATCTATATAGCGATTCATGTCGTGAGTGGGCGAAGACTACAGCCACCTAGGAGATTCGTTGATCCTATGCTTGGAAAGGCCGATCTTCATGTCCACACTCGCTACTCTGGTCTGACGCGAGTGTACTTTCTGAGATTTCCGGATTCGATTTCGTACCCTTCTGAAATCGTCAAGATGGCTGAGAAGAGGAAACTCAATGTCCTGTGCATTACCGATCACAACTCGATTCGCGGAGCGATTGAGGCTCGAAAATACGCGACATCCGTTGAGATCGTGATAGGATCCGAAATCGCGACCCTTGACGGTGATCTGCTTGGCCTATTCCTGACGGAGGATATCCCGAAAGGTTTGCCCGCAGGAGAAACGATTGACAGGATTCACGAACAAGGTGGCCTGGCAATCGCCCCGCATCCGTTCAGCTCACATTGTGATTCCCTCGGACTGAAGATAATGGAACTCAAGCTCGACGGAGTGGAGTTGCTCAACGCTGCGCATAGGGATGGATACACGAATGATGCAGCACAGACGATTGCGAAAGACATGAATGTAGCGTTCGTCGGAGGAAGCGATGCTCATGCTCCAACGATGGTTGGAAATGCCTACACCAAGTTCGAGGGAGAGAATGCGGAAGACCTGAGAAAGGCAATCCTCAGAAGAGAAACAGACTTTGCGGGGGAGCCAACTCCCTTGAAGGATTTGGTCTGGATGACGGTCAATGTGACCGTCGAATTGTGTCGTGTTCTGAGTCACTCGCTGATGACGAAGCGCCCCATCGATGATACCGAATGCGCTTTGGTCGTCTCACGGATGAGAACAATAAGCAAAGTGATCTCACTGATGGGCGCAACGGCATTCCTTGTCCCGCCCGCGCCGGCAATCGTGGGGATTTTAGGCGATCAAATCAACCGTTCCCGATCGAAATCCCATATCACCAGAGTCACGAATAACGTCAAGAAGACTCCATGAGGGCTGCGTGGCGAAAGTCATCTTCCGAGGAAGTTGGCAAGATTGGTCGACATCATCTTCGCCACGAGCTTAAGGTTCTCATCGCGATCATATGCCCTTAGAACTCTCCTGATGGCCTTCGGATCGCCAGCGAGATCCTCCACATTTCGAATGAGCTCAGGAATTGCCCTGGTCACTTCATCGACGATGATGACGGTCGCAGCGCGCGATGTCCTTGACATTGGGTTGAGGTCTACGGCGATGGTCTTCTTGCCCATCTTGGCGAGAGCTTCTGCTCTGTCACCGTCTTCAAGAGGGATCAGAACGACGTCCGCGGAGTAGATGCCGTGCTTCGAGCAGAGCCCGCGCATGTGATCGAGGCCTGGAATCTTCGCGTCTGGCAAGAAGCCAAGCACTCCTTTTGCCCCATTCTCCTCGAGTACCTTCTGGATCTTCGAGATGCGCTCGTCGGTCCTGTGGAACAAGCAGACCTCTATCCTAGCTCCGGCAACTTCCGCAAGATGGACAATTTCTCGAGGACAGAGAGCGGCGACATTTCCGTTGACGGAAAGCACGGGCCTTCTAGCCTTCAGAAGAAGAGCTGCAGCTGCTTTCGAAGCGATCCTCGACTCCTTGGTAGTGCGCTCCCCTAGGAGGTAGTCAAACATCTCGCCCCGACCGTGGGCGATCAGACCCTGTGGAACGACGATTCCGCTGCGGTACCCCTTGACCAGCTTCTCCCGCAACATCAGCGACGCATGCCTGGGATGTGGCTTGGGAATGTCAGTCATGGTCTCAGCAACTGCGCCCCACCGCTTCCGGTGGAGCACCCGATTGCCCCTGGAGTAGCACTCAAGGCTTAAATACCTTGAGGAAAACATTATATATAAGATTGCAGATAGACCGCAAGACACAAACTATAAATAGAATTCGGTGAGCCCGTTGCGTCTTCTCGGCGTCGTTCAGGACATATCGCACGACGGGAAGCTCATCGTCAAGGCTAGGTTCGCACCGAACGTTAGAGAGGTCGTGAGGGACAACTTGAAAGGCGAGGTCGGCAGGGTTTCCAAAGTTTTCGGTCCCGTCCGATCTCCCTATGTGGCGATTGAACCACGAAAGGAACTGAAGACTCTTGCTGTGCTCGGCAAGGAAGTCTATGTTCAACAGGAGAGGGAGAATGGCAAAGGTAAGAGAAGAGACTGAACAGGTCGAAAGATGCCCTGAGTGCAACAGCTCTCACCTAGTGAGAGACTACGAACGCGGAGAACTTGTGTGCGAGGACTGTGGCATTGTCCTCGACGACCAGCTCATAGACCAGGGCCCCGAGTGGAGGGCCTTCGACGTTGAGCAAGGGGAGAAGAGAGCCAGGACCGGCGCTCCCATGACTTATACGATTCACGACAAGGGCCTTTCGACGGAGATCTCCTGGAAGAACAAGGACTCGTACGGGAAGAGCATCCCGACGAGGAACAGGGCGCAGCTCTACAGATTGAGGAAGTGGCAGCGCAGAATAAGAGTCTCCAATGCGACGGAGAGGAACCTCGCGTTCGCGCTCAGCGAGCTCGACAGGATGGCCTCATCGATGGGCCTACCGAGGAACGTCAGAGAGACCGCGGCCATGACATACAGGAAGGCTGTGAACAAGAACCTGATAAGAGGCAGGAGCATCGAGGGCGTGGTCGCCGCTTCGCTATATGCTGCCTGCAGACAGTGCAACGTCCCGAGGACGTTGGACGAGGTCGCGAACTCCTCAAGGGTCGGAAGGAAGGAGATCGGCAGGACCTACAGGTTCATGACCCGCGAGCTCAAGCTCAAGCTGATGCCGACGAAGCCCCAGGACTACGTGTCCAGGTTCTGCTCAGAGCTTAAGTTGTCGGGTGAGGTGCAATCAAAAGCCGCCGAGATCCTGAAGGACGCGGCCAAGAAGGAACTCACATCCGGGAGGGGCCCGACTGGCGTCGCGGCTGCAGCGATATACATCTCCTCGATCCTCTGCAACGAGAGAAGGACGCAGAGAGAGGTGGCGGACATCGCCGGTGTGACAGAGGTCACTATCAGGAACCGCTACAAGGAGCTCACGGAGAAGCTAGGGATAGAAGTCCAGCTCTGATTTCCGAAAACAAAACCCCTTCCTCTGTTCTCATTTCCAGCTCAGTAGATGCAATACATATTTGTCCCACCCGAGCGTTCTGCGAATTGGGTACTGCCTTGATCAAGATAGGGATCAACGGTTTCGGAAGGATTGGCAGGAACGTCTACAGGGCGGCGGTAGAGAACAGCGGCTTTGGCAAGGACTTCAACATCGTCGCCGTGAACGACATCGCGCCCATCGATTCGCTGGCATACATGCTGAAGTGGGATTCCGTCTACGGCAAGCTGGACAGACACGTGAAGGTTGAGGGAACGGCCATCAATGTGGGCGGCAGGAAGCTCGAGATCACGCAGGCGAAGGACCCCGCGGAGATCCCGTGGAAGAAGCTCGGGGTCGACGTTGCGATAGAATCGACCGGCTTGTTCACCGAGAAGGATAGGGCCGCGAAGCATCTCACAGCCGGGGCAAGAAAGGTTCTGATCTCCGCCCCCGGAAAAGATGTCGATGTCACTCTCGTGCTCGGCGTGAACTTCGAGATGTACGACAAGGCGAAGCACAACGTTATCTCGATGGCGTCGTGCACGACCGGCAGTCTCGCACCGCCGGCGAAGGTCATCAACGACAAGTTCGGGATCGAGAAGGGCATGATGACGACGATCCATGCCTACACCGGCGATCAGAAGCTCGTGGACCTGCCCCACAAGGATTTCAGACGAGGAAGAGCAGCATCCCTGTCGATAATCCCGACCTCGACTGGCGCTGCGAAGGCGATCGGTGAGGTCATCCCGGCCCTGAAGGGCAGGATGAACGGGTTCGCGCTCAGGGTCCCCACTCCGTGCGGCTCCATCACAGACCTCAGTTTCACGACGAAACAGGAAGTGACAGCGGACGATCTGAACAAGGCGTTGAAGGAGGCGGCGGAAGGAAAGATGAAGGGCATCATCGAATACTGCACTGAGCCCATCGTCTCCACGGACATCATCGGCAACCCGCACTCCGCCGTGATCGACTCGCTCTTGACGATGGTAGTCGGCGGGAAAGGCAACTTCGCCAAGATACTCTCTTGGTATGACAATGAATGGGGTTACTCGAACAGGATCGTGGAGCTCGCCCAGAAGCTGCTGTGATCTGCTGGCCATCCTAGGTTAAGAATTAATACGCGTGACGCACTAGTTGTAGCCCGATGGTTTCCTGTTACGACTGTGAGCACTTCGGAAGCAAATGCAATGGCGTTGTGCCGCCTATGGAGTTCAGGGACAGCATAAATGAATTCTGCGCGCTATTCGTGATGGCCTCTTGGCGGACCGAGATGTACAAGCCGCAGGGGAAGGCCAGGATAAGCTAAGGCCTATACCTGCTCAGACTCAGGTACTCTACTCCCTTTCCGGAAACCCTTCCAAGCAGTAACTCCTTCTTAACGCCGTGCGCGAGTCGAACCGCGCGGCTCACCTCCGGCCACATGGCCTTGTATTCCTTGGGGACCGCGTGCACGAGGTACCTCGCATGCTGCTTTCCAGGATCCCCTTCGTACGCTCGGAAATGTGAGCCGTACTTGAACCCGGTCTTGACGATGAGCCCCTTCCCCTTCATGTCCTTGAAGGTGTCTAGACGCAGGTCGAAATCGGGTTGCAGGTTGCGGGCGCGCTTCTTCAGCGCGGCAGATGGGACCGAACGGTTGGTCTTCGAATCGGTCAACTTGAGCACGCCGAGATCCATGAGGAATGCCGCTTCGATTAGCGAGAGCTGAAGCGTCGATCCAATCATCTTTCCGAAGAAGTGACCACCATGGAGCGCTGCGGCGCTCTCCATGTCGGCGACGAGAACGCGGTCGGCCATTAGCAGACCCTCGATGGCAGAGCTGAGATCGACCGCGCCCAGCTTGCCTTTGGGAACAACCCGCTTGACATCATAGTATGTGACATCGCTCTCCTCGTCGACGACCGCCAACAGCAGCTTCTTCCGGACATCGGTGGCTCTGTCAAGATCTTCGAGCAGCCGGGCGAGGTCGAATGTCCAACGCTCGGATATTGCTGCTACCCACCACTTGCTCGGAGTCTTGTTCGGGGCACCTCCTCGCGGAAAGACCCTGAAATCGAGTGGAGGCTGGCCAAGCTTCACGACATATCCCCGGGACCTGAGCTCCCTGTAGACGAGATAGCGGATCTCGAAGCCTTCGAAGGTCTTGTGAGCGAGCCTCAGGAGGTAGCTCGCATCCCTCTTGTTTCCATCTGACTCGACCTCCAACCTGCCAGATTCCACAAGGTAGATGGCCTCCATCAGGTCCAGCTTGAGAGAGCCCCCTGATTGCGGGACGCCGTAGTACCCCTTGTTGTGGATCTGGCTCGCCTCGGCCTGATCCTGGACCGTGACTTCCGTGCCGTGGAGCTGACCTGTCATTCACGCGCCATATTGTGGTTGATAGTTATTACAGTAATTCATTCAGGAGAGGCTGAGTTTTCTAGCCAGAGAAATGATGGGTTTCAACACCAGCCAGTAGGCGCTTCTTCCGCAAGGCCTCGACCCAAAACCCTAGTGCGCAATTCTTATATAGAAGTGCTAACATAATCAACTACCCGAGGTTCGAAACCTCTTCGTGATTCGGAGGCGAAGAACATGATCAGAAGGAGAGAGAAGAAAGAAGGTCTCGTGCCCAGCGACTACTGGGGACCGACTTGGATGAACCCCATGGCTGTGATGAACGATATGGACAGGCTGTTCGACGATTTCAGGTCCGAGTGGGCGAGCACTTTCCTCACACCGAAGACCATCACATCGGACTTCGTCAGGCAGCCTCTGATAGACCTGGCCGATAACGGCAACGAATACGTCGTGAAGGCCGAGCTTCCAGGGATCAACAAGGACGACCTCAACATCGAGATCACGGAGAACGCGATCGAGATCTCTGGCGAGACCAAGACAGACCAGAAGGAGGAGGACAAGGACAGGGGGTACATCAGGAGGGAGAGACGATACGCGAAGTTCTATAGGTCGCTCCCGCTGCCCGACAACGTTCTCACCGACAAGGCCGACGCCGTGCTGAAGGACGGCATCCTGACGGTGAAGCTGCCCAAGGCCGTTCCTCCTGCGAAAAAGACGAAGAAGCTTCCTGTGAAGTGAGGAGGCTCACTTCCAAGGGGGCTTTCAAATCCTTTTTCCACATTGAACGTTTTTGAATCCAACAACATCACGATAATCGGTGCTTACCATGCCAGATAAGAAGGAAAAGATCCTGCGCGTCGTCCAGGCCAAGTCATCCGACGACGGCAAGGGGATAGCCAGAGTCGACCCGGCCCTGATGCGGATTCTGCAACTGAACCAGGGCGATACCGCGATCATAGAGAGCACCAGGGCCACCGCGGTCACGGTCTACACCGGGTACGCTGAGGACGAGAACCGAGGAACCATCAGGATCGACGGCTCGACGCGCAAGAACGCTGGCGTCGGCCTTGACGAGAAGGTATCCATCAGGAAGATCGTGCCCAAGCCAGCGACCAAGGTCACGCTCGCCCCGACCCAGCCGCTCAAGATCATGGGAGGCGAGGAGTATCTCGCCCAGACTCTCGAAGGCCGCCCGATAGTAAAAGGCGACCTGATAGAGGTCAGCATAATGGGGCGCAAGTTCGACCTTGTCGTCCAAAGCTTCCAGCCTGCATCAGAAGCTGGTGTCATACAGAACTTCACCGAGGTCAAGCTGAGAGAGAAACCCGCGAAACAAGAGGTCGCAAAGGGCCCGAAGGTGGCGTATGAGGACATAGGCGGCCTGAAAGAGGAGGTCGACAAGGTGAGAGAGATGATCGAGCTCCCGTTGAGGCATCCCGAGCTGTTCGAAAAGCTTGGCGTCGATGCCCCTAAAGGCGTGCTGCTTCACGGGCCTCCGGGAACCGGCAAGACGCTCCTGGCCAAGGCTGTGGCATCCGAGACGAGCGCAAACTTCACCTCGATCAGCGGTCCGGAGGTCATGAGCAAGTTCTACGGCGAGAGCGAGGAGCGCCTGAGAGAGATATTCAAGGAGGCCGCCGAGAACGCTCCCTCAATCATATTCATCGATGAGATTGACTCAATCGCCCCAAAGAGGGACGAGGTCACAGCGGAGACAGAACGCAGGGTCGTCGCGCAGCTCCTGGCCCTGATGGACGGACTCGAGGGCAGAGGAAAGGTTGTTGTCATCGGAGCGACGAACCGGCCGAACGCTCTAGACCAAGCCATCAGAAGGCCCGGAAGGTTCGACAGGGAGATCGAAATTGGGATACCCAACAAGGAAGGACGGCTTGAGATACTTCAGATCCACACAAGGGGAATGCCATTGGCGGACGATGTCGACCTCGTCCAGCTGGCAAACATGACTCACGGTTACGTCGGAGCGGATCTCGCAGCCCTTGCGAGGGAAGCCGCGATGCGCGCTCTGAGGAAAGTGCTACCGAGCATCGACCTGGAGGCCGAGACGATCCCAGTCGAGGTGCTGAACAGCCTCCATGTCACCATAGACGATTTCATGGATGCATATAGGGAGATGCAGCCGTCGACGCTCAGAGAGGTTTTGTTCGACACGCCCAACGTGAAGTGGGAGGACATCGGCGGGCTCGAGGAGCCGAAACAGGAGCTCATGGAGTCCGTCGAGTGGCCGTTGAGGTATGGCGCGCTGTACAAGCACATGAACGCAGTGCCCCCGAAAGGGATACTCCTCTATGGACCGCCTGGGACTGGGAAAACGCTCCTGGCAAAGGCAGTCGCGACTGAGAGCCAGGCGAACTTCATCTCGGTCAAGGGGCCGGAGTTCCTGTCCAAGTGGGTTGGCGAGAGCGAGAAGGCCGTCAGGGAGACCTTCAGGAAGGCCAGGCAGGCCGCACCATGCGTCATATTCCTCGACGAGATCGACGCGATCGCACCAGTCAGAGGAAGATCGAACGATTCCGGGGTCACTGAGCGAGTGATAAGCCAAATCCTCACGGAGATGGATGGTCTGGAGCCACTCCACAACGTCGTCGTCATAGCGGCCACGAACAGGCCCGACATCATCGATCCCGCACTGCTCAGGGCTGGTAGGTTCGACAGGCTGGTGTTCATCCCGCCGCCAAGCCTGGAGGCGAGAAAGGAGATCTTCAAGATCCACACGAAAGGAAAACCGCTTGACAAGGACGTGGATCTCGACAAGCTGGCCTCCAAGATGGAGCACTTCACGGGAGCTGACATCGCTGCCATGTGCAACGAGGCCGTCATGCTCTCGATCAGGGACTACGTGCTAGAGGGCGGGAATCTGGACCAGGACAAGATAAACAAGCGCAAGGTCAGCATGAAGTACTTCGAGAAGGCCTTGGAGAACATGGAGCCGATGAGCGAGGCGGACCTCAAGAAGTACGAGAGGCTTTCGATGAACACGATGTACAGATGATGAGGGCTGAATGCAATCTTAAAATCAGACGACGCGTTATACGATAGGAGAGTAACAAATGCGATGGTGGCCAGCAGAGTAGAGCTGATATCCAGGATACGGGAGACCCTGGCGAAGTCCGGGTTCTACGTCTCAGACCCCCACAACATAAGGAGCATCAGCTTCGACATCATCGCGCGCAGGGACAAGCAGCTTCTGATCATCAAGGCACTATCGAACATCGACTCGCTGTCGAGCGACGACGCCGAGGAACTCAGGATACTGGCGAGCGCCCTGAGCGGCAACCCGATGGTCATCGGCCTCCACTCGAGCGCGGGCAAGTTGGACGACGGGATCCTGTATTCGCGGTTCGGCATCCCAATCATCTCAGAGGCCACTTTCCACGAGCACATGCTGGAGGGTGTGCCGCCGTTCGTCTACGCCGCCCCAGGCGGACTCTACGTGCGACTGGACGGGGAGGTGCTCAAGAGGATCAGACAGGACAGGAACATCTCGCTCGGCGCCCTGGCAGAGATCGCGGGCGTGTCCAGGAAAGCCATCCAAATGTACGAGAGCGGGATGGGCGCGATGATAGAGATAGCGGCGAAGATCGAGGAGTTCCTCAACGAGCCGATAGTCATGCCTCTGAACCCGTTCTCCTACACCAAGGACGTGGCCAGGACCCTCCGGACTTTCGACGACTTCGAAGGCCTCAACAAAGACGTTTTCGAAATGCTGAAGGAGATCGGCTATTCGGTGGTGCCGACGATCAGGTGTCCGTTCGACGCATTGGCGAGCGAGGAGGATGTTCTCCTCTTGACAGGGGTCGAGAACAACCCCAGTACGACGGCCAGGAAGGCCAGAGTTGTGGGCAACATATCCAGAGTGACCGAGAAGAAATCGGTCATATTCGTCAGGCAGGAGACGAGCGTGGAGGCAATCGAGGGCACACCGTTGATCACGAAGGACGAACTGCGAAGAGCGGACGACGCGGACGACGTCTTGGAACTGATCCTACAGCGAGAGAAGAGGAAGAAGGCATGACCGTGGAGAAGCTGAAGGTGGACGGCTGCACGGTGCATGTCCTCAGTGTGATCAAAGGATTGAAGTCCGAGGCGGAGAAGGTTCGAAGGGCATTCGAGGACGTCAAACCCGATGTGGTTGCAGTCTCCTTGTCGAAGGAGGAGATCGAGGGACTGATGAACATGCCTCATGATTACGAGCCCGAGCTGTCGAGATACGAGGAGATATACGCTGATGGGCTCGGAAGGTTCGGCGAGGTCGCCGCTCCTCCGCCCTGTTACATAGCAACTCTGGAGCTCGCTCAGCACGAGGGCATCCCGCTCATTCCAGTGGATCTCGACGAACAAACCTACACGGCCCTTTACTGCGCCGTCGTGCCAGGGACCGCGCTGTTCAGGCACTCGACCCGCACATGGCTTCTCAAGAGGAGGAGGTTCAGCGACGACAGCCCTGAGGAGTTCGTGCTCGCATGGGACAGGGCGGTCAACAACATGGAGGGATTCAGAATGATTGAGGGCAAGCGCGCAGAAGCGATGGCGAAGGGCATCAGGAAGGCCTGCGCTGACTCGAAGAACCTGCTGGCAGTCATCGAGCTGGAAAGAGCGGCCGAGGTGACTGACATTCTCAGAAAGAAGATTGGAAATGGTTTCTGAAGGGGTTTTGCAGGCATCTTCACCGATGAGGCCCGGACTTTTCTACAGCACTGTAAGATCGGCGACGACCACGGTGGCAAGCCAGTCTTGTTGAGTGTAGCGATGACGCGTGGCTTGGGTGTACCACGAATCCACGAGGTAGTACCGCAGATTCAAGCTCGACCCATCCCACAGGTTCATGAAGAATCCCAGACAATTGTTCGCCTCATCCGTCTCGCCCGTGTAGTTCACCACGACAATGTCGGCGTAACCGTCGCCGTTGACATCCTTCACGTCGAACAGAGTGGGAGAAATGTCCGAATAGGGGTGGGAATTCCTGATTGCGGACGACACGGCGAACGATGACGGCAGCCCGGGATAGTCGGCAGCACCTTCAAGGAATCGAGGATTCATCTGTGTCCAGCTAGTTGTGTACTTGTACGCACGCCAGACGTCATCCTTCGCAGCGACAACTTCCAGGTATTTGTTGCCTGCACCGCCGTCCAAGGACGCAGCCCTCACGCAGGTCCAAGAGGAGTCGTTTGGTATGACGTTGGAGCCGACGTAACCAGTGAATCTTTCGGTGAACACCGCGGCCATATCTATGTCGATGTAGTCAGTCGGGGCGCTGCTGGTGTTCGCGGTGTTGGAGTCCGTGAACCTGAGGTAGATCGCCTTGTTCGCGAAATTGTACGGCAGTGTGTAGTTGTAGTACTTCCAGGAAGTGCTGTCGATCGTGATTATCGGGTTGTACGTCACTCCGTCGCTGGAGATCCACGCATAGAACACTTCACTCGAAGTACCATTATTGGCGCCGATCCTGGCGACTATCGTGAGCAACTGGTCGGGGCTGGTGGTGAGTTGCTGGAACTTCATCGTAGCAGTAAGCCTCCCTTTCTGCGATGCGCTGCCAGTGTTGTTCTCCATGAAGCGCCAGTATACACCGTCCGCCGTCGCCGTGTTGCTGACGGTCCTGTTCTTCCAGTACGTGCCGGGGCCAACCTTGGGGATGTAGCCCGTGGCCCCAGTGTCGAGGACCTTCTTGGTGCCAGCGGCCAGCGTCCAGTAGTTGACATTTACTCCAGTGAGGCCGCCGGTGAAAGCAGCCGGGCTGGTATCCGCGGTGACGATGTCAAGCATGCCGTCATTGTTGACATCAGCAATGTCGAAGTCCCGGCTCGCGCCGGTCGATATTGCATACACGCCCTTCTTGAGGGTGCCTCTGTCCGCATACAGAGTTGGGTCGGTGAAATACTTCAGGTCGTAGATGTAGATCGTGCCGTCGAGAAGCCCACTAACCTTCGGACCGGCCAGCACGACGAGGTCAGCGCGGCCGTCGCCCGTCATGTCTTTGAGAGCGATCTTGTTGATGGGGGTGCTCCAACCCTTCCCTGAAGGCGGAGTGAATACCCAGCCCGAAGAGCCGTACGTAGTGTTGTATATCACGATGTCTCCATTCTCGTTGGCGTATGCGAAATCGGCCTTACCATCCCCGGTCACGTCACCGGAGGTGATCCAGGTAATGAGGTACTCGTTGCCATCAGGCCTGGGAATCATGCTCTCGCCCTGCCATATGCCGAAGGTGTTCAGCGTATTCTGGAACAAGTACAGCGGGTGGGCATATGGATTGTCTCCCCCTCCCCACCACCATCCCCATGACCAACCGGAGTTTTGGGCCATCAGCACATCCTTATTACCATCGCCGTCGACGTCCACCACGTCGAGCGCGGAGACTGTATAGTCCCTTCCACCGAACCCCCAGCCAGTGGTTGACATCGAGTACATGCACCGTTCCAAGAAAAGATTGCTATTCTGGATGTAGTACAGGTATTCATTGCTGTCGGGGTTGCTGGTCCATCTACTTGCGATGCCGGTCGTCCCGACGAAAAAGTCCGACCTAGATCCTGCTCCATTGATGAAGATCTGCGTCGAGAGAGAATACGACCCCTCGTTTGAATCTCTCAACTGGGCGATGTTGAGAGAATATGTGTTGTTCCCACCCCTCCACTGAACGCCGTCGTTGAGCCTGAGGTCGATACTGAAGTTGTAGTATTTCGAGCCGCTCCTAGAGAAACTATGCGCGGCGCTGATCATGGCCCCAGAGTTGAGAGTGCCGAAGAGCTCTGAGTTCCCCCCGCCGTCCTTAATCCTGATATCGGCAATGCTGGGGGTCGCGGGAGTGTCAGTGTCCTGGACCCTCACAGCGACATAGACCTTGTATTTGTCTGCCGAGATCACCTCGAAGGGGGTAGACGTGTTGCCCCAGGGAATGGTACATGCCAGGTCCTTGTAAAGGAGAATCGTAGGACAGAACGAGATGGGGGATGTGGGGTCTGTGACGAATATGTTCTGGTTAGCCCAGAAGCTGACCTGACCCTGGCCGGTACTCGGTTGGCTCTTCAGAGAAAGCGTAAGGCTATATGCTCCGACCGGCAAGGGTGAGGTGTTGAACTGGCACTCGTATAGATAGATACCTCCGCCACCAGTGATCGGATAGAACGGCTTCGAGACCGTGCTGCTGCCATTGAACCTCGGGACCACTTGAAGCCCAGTCCTCACGTCGGTAAGCGTCAGCTCGTTCGCGGTGAAGACGTTGCTCATGACCTTGCTGGCGAACCGGACGAACACGAGGTGGTCCTTCACAAAGCTCGTAACAATCTTAGTTGTGTCGGCTGTGCCTGTCGTGCTGCCGCTGACTATCTTCTCCGCAAATATCCCAAAGCCCTGGTTGTCGAAGAACCACTGAATGTAGGAAGGCAAGACGCTATCTCCGCTTGGGTTCGGCTCCGGCGGATTCGTCTCCACGTAGTTGATGTCAACAGGAATCTGGGTAACGGACATAACGAACGATGAGATGGTGTGGTGGCTCGCCTTGTCCCACGCGTGGATCATTATCACGTGTCCATCAAGGTCGCTCGCATTCAGGGCCCTGGTGCGTATGTTGGTGAAGTCCCATCTGTAGACATCCCCGCTGACCACGTAATCGGTCCTGTGGTTAGCACCAGGCAAGTCTGTCTCCAGCTGTGAGGAATCGATCCATATCCCGTTGGTCGTATTCAGGTCTCCGTCTGGGTCTGTTATGGTGACAAAGAGGCTGAAGTCCTGCCATTCACGAACGGGGTCGGCAGTCGGGGTGCTTGGGTCCGAGTCTACATATCTCTGCAGTATGCTCGGCGGGTTTCCGCTGCTGCCGCCAGTCACTTGGCTCGACCAAACGGCCATTTTCTTGTCGAGGTCGACCACTGTGACGCTGATAGCGCTCGCGTAGGTCGTTCCGGTCAGAGTGACGGCCCACACGACTCCGGTAGACCATGTGGTTCTCCCCTTCAGCCCGTAAACTGGATCAGACATGTCGTAGCGCTTGTTGACATTGTTGATCTGTACTATCGTTATGGTGTTAATCGTCTTCATCGAGACTCCGCCTGTGTGCGTGATCGTCAGATCGGCTTTCGTCCCTCCGGTCGTGAACGTCAGCTTCGCGGCGAAATCCGCCTTGGTCACCTGCTGGGGGACGGGCATCTGCTGCACGAATGCCATGATCCCGCTAAATAGCGTGACGGTTATCAAGAGAATCAGGATGTTGCCGACTATCTCGGAAACACCATACTCGCTCCAAGCCTTCTTCTTCCTAAGTTCCAAATCCATGCTCTCGGTCCTCCGGGGTGAGAGAACTTACTGCCTTTCAGTGTTTCAAGGTGTGGGACCTTATTTAAACGTGTTGAGGTCATTACCAATTACCAGCCCAGGAAATCCTTGCCCCGTATGCGCGGCGGAAAACCATCACGATTATATAAGCACAGGGGCATCATGCAAATCGATGCCCGCGGCTGGCCAGCTCAGCGTGAATGACAGGGTCCTTCTCCATCTTTCGAGGTTCGCGACGGACGTCCAGATGGAGGAGTACCCGTCGGAGTGCACGCAGGCAGGGATAGCTGTCGCCGTCGGGATATCGCGCACGCACGTACCGCGCGCTGTGAGGGGACTGATTGAGGACGGATTTGTCGCTGAGCTCACCGCCCGCGTCAGAGGACACGAGAGACGTATGAACGTGTACGTGGTGACGAATGAGGGGCTCAACAGCGTGAACATGCTGTGGAAGAACTTGCTGACCTCGTCATTCCCCGTTCTAGCCGACGGGAAGACTGTTGAGATGACAGGAAAAGACATCGAGGAATTGGTCGGAAAGAAGAGGGCAATCTCGGTGATCTCGCAGATGTCCGACGGTGTTGTTCGCATCGAGGAGAAGAAGAGGGCCCCGGTCAGAGAACTGAAAGAAGCCCCTCCACTCGAGGCTTTCTACGGGAGGGAGACCGAGCTGAAGATCATGGACGATTTCATGGACTCAGATGCGAAGGTGCTCGTGATTCTCGGAAACAGCGGGTATGGAACCACCGCGCTGGCAAGGAAGTTCATAGAAGGGCAGGACGAAGAGGATGTCCTTTGGATATCGCTCGATCCCCAGTCCAAACCAACGGAGTTGGAGGGCAAGCTTATCGAGTTCGGAAAAAGGGTCAAGAAGGATGCTGCGTGCCTCTCCGACGTGCTAGGACTGGAAAACGCCATTCTTGTCTTCGACGACTATTTCTCAGTGAGCGATAATCTCGTCGAGTTCTTCTCGGCCATCGTAGACAATGCCAAGGACGCGAAGATAATCATCAGTGCGAGACAGGAGACGCCTGCCTACAGCTGGTTCTACCAGAAGAAACATGTCGACTCGAGGACCGTTCAGGAACTGAGGATCGTTGGTCTTGACGAGAGCAGTGCAAAGAGACTGCTGGGAAATGACAAGATCGAGAAGGACGCCCTCAGACGGATCATGATGATGACCAGGGCGCAGCCGATGACCCTCAAGATGCTCAGAGTTGGGGACACCAAGGGACTGAAAAAGAACACGGTGTTCACGGCAGAGGAGATCGGATACCTACTATTTTTGAAGGACAAGACCCAGTAGCAGGGGTCACCACTCGATGCCCTTTCTCCCCTCATGCCCCTCATCGAACGGGTTCTTCCTGCTCTCTATGATTGACACATAGTCCGCGTATTCAATGAACTCGATAGGGGCGTTTCTGCCGGTGAGCACGACCTCGGTGCCGTCCCTGCGCGATTTAAGGAGTGAGAGCACCTCTTCCGACCTGACAAGGCCGAATGAGACTGCTGTATTGACCTCGTCCAGTAGGATAAGGCTGCAGTCGCCCTTAGTCAGCACGTCTCTAGCGCGATCGAGCGCATCCCTCATACAAGCCCTGTCCTCATCGGTTATGTGCTTCGGGTCGACGAACCCGCCCGTCCCGAACTGCATGACCTCAATGCCGCCCGCTTTCCTCGAGAAGAGCACCTCCCCGGTCGTCTCGCCCGTCTTCATGAATTGGATGACACAGACCTTGAGTCCGTGGCCGGCAGCCCTCATGGCGAGGCCGAACGCAGCCGTGGTCTTGCCCTTTCCAGGACCAGTGATCACATGCACCTTGCCCAGGCCTTCGCTAGCTGACATCCAGACCAAGAAAGACTTGCAGATAGAAAAACTGGTGCTAGCCGAAAACGCCCGAACCGCTCTCCTGTCGCAAGTGCTCGCCGGGCAGCGAGAACTCTCTCTCGAGGAGCCCAAGCTGCTGGGTCTCGAACGTTCTCGGATCGATGGGCACGAGCAGGAACGAACCCGACATCGCTACCTCCTCGTTCGTCAGCTGTATGGCCTTCATGACAGGGGCGAAGCCGTTCTCTGTGATTAGATACTCCAGCCCGTCCAGGAGGACGGCGGATCCCGGATTCGCTTTGATGAAGTCGGAGATGGTGCTGTGTATCTTCATCAGCCTCGTGGGCTCCAGGCTCATGACACCGCCGGTCGGCTTTGACGATTTGGCGATCCACATGATCGGACAGTCCAAGCTGTACAGCTGCTGCACCCGGCTAGGGTGTGTGCGCGTGATCACCAACCCGCGTCGGCCCTCAGAAACGAGCTTCTTGAACACTTCGAACGCGCGAGGAACTCCCTTGTCCGTGAAGAGATATGAGCTCCCGCCCTTGAGGGCCTGCTCATCTTCGCCATTCATGTGGTTGTTCTACCTCAAGCCAGCTTGGACCGCGAGACCCTCATCCGTGATGTCGATCAGCTGTCTGCCCGTGGTGTGCTTCGTCCCTCTCATCTTGAGGACCTCCAGGAACTTGCGCCTCACCTTCTCCTCTTCGGGGTACGACAGCATGATGACGCCATCGACCATGTAGGATTCTTGGCTGTGCGAGATGTCATCGTAGGACATCTCCGAGGTCACGAGTGTGAGGCAGTTGAACGCCTTGAGGTACGCGAAGAGCTCGTGCATGAACTCCCTCGTCTCGCCGCGCCACTGGAGCATGTCCACCATCGGCGTTATCGGGTCGACCACTATCCTGAGCGGCTGGTATTGCTCGATCTTCTTCTTTATGATGTTGAGCATGTCACTGGGGTTCTTCATGAGGGTTGGACCGATATCAATGAAATTGACGACCCCCTTCTCCACCAGCTCCTGGCTGTAGAACGAGAACGAAGACAGGAACTTCTGGACCAGCCACTGTGGCTCGGAGATGGCGGTTATGTAAAGCCCTTTCTCGCCCTCTCTCGCTCCGTGAAAGAGGCTCTGGACCGCGAGAGTCGTCTTCCCTGTACCGGGCTCGCCCGCAACCAGAACCGCGGACGGGAACGGGAAGCCGCCCTGAAGCATCCCGTCCAGACCCGGTATCCCCGTGGTCTTCCGGGTCATCTCACAGCACCTCCGTGTCTATGACGAACACGCACTTGTCATCTCCCTTCGACACGCACTTGCGCTCGTGACAGTAAACATCCTTGCCGGACCTCTCCTCGAAGACTTTCGCCAGCAGACCTCTGAGCATGTGGCAGGTCGGAGAATCCGAGTTCGTGACCTCGATCGAGCCGACGACCGTGATAGTGTCGCCCTCGAAGTCTATGCCCGTCACCCAGCCCTCTCTGATCAGTGATTCCTTGACGCGCGACAGCTCGGTGCCAGAGGATCTGATGACCCTATCACCGACGATCCGGCCGCTCCGATAGAACATCCCGTGGGATGCGAAGGTCATGACGGTCTCGTAAAGCCTCTTGATCTCGACAAGCTCCTCCCTGCGGAGCCTAATGGCGCGCTCTGGTTGCTCCATACAATCCACCTGGTCCTGGGAAGTCGTTTATCAATAAATCGGGTATTATATCTTTTGGTATGAGTCCCTCAAGAGCACTGGCTGGCTCGAGACAGTTTAATCTACTCCGTATCTCTACCGAGTGGTCGTGATCGAGGCAGAGTCGAAGTACCACTCTCCAGGCAATGACAAAATCGAGAGGATATTGACCCGGCTGGGGGCCAAGAAGATAGACGAGGGCGCGATGGAGGATGTCTACTTCGCGCATCCTTCAAGAGACTTCGGCAAGACGGACGAGGCCTTGAGGCTCCGAAAGGAGCAGGAACATGCAGAATTGACCTACAAGGGTCCGCGGATGCGCGCGCAGAGCACTAAGGCCCGGGAGGAGATCACGCTCAAAATCGACAACCCGCTCGCCGCTCAGAGGATAGTCGAGAGGCTGGGATTCGCAGAATCACACATCGTCAAGAAGAGGAGGACAAGCTATCTGTTGGACGAGCTGAGGATCGATGTGGACGATGTCGACGGACTCGGTGAGTTCGTGGAGGTTGAAGTCCTCACAGAATCACCAGAGAAGTCGGCACGGCTCTTGGAGACCGTGAGAAAAGAGCTCGGGCTCAATAGACTGGAATCCAAGACCTATCTTGAACTCCTGATAGAGAAGCAGGCTGCTGGCAGGAACACATGAAAATGAAAACCTTCAGGCGAGAGAACGACTCGCCTGGAATCCTTCCGGCCGATTTGCATCAAGTCAACGGATGAGAACGATCTCACAGCTTGTTGATCTTCTCGGTGATGAAGGCCTTGATGGTCGGGTCGTCTGGAATCGTAATAGATTTCTTGTACTTCTCGCTTCCATCCGGAAGGAAGTAACCCCTGGACACTGAGATGAACTCGCTGTCCCCTTCGTCCGTGATCGCCTTCTTTCGTGCCACTTCCAAGAAGTTGTTCTTCCCAAAGGGAATCTTCTCGGCGCTCAACGTTTCAAACCGCACCTTTGTTTCCTTCTCGTCGTCCATTCGGTTGCCTCCGCGAAGTAAGCGGCCCTCGAATATTGTCTCCTAATATAAACGTTCGTCGAGGCGACCATCGGTCTTCGACCACGATGTGCCTGTCTGGACGTCGGGCCGATACCCGAATTGCGCAAAATGCGACAAGAATCTCCGTCCATTCCTCTGTGATGGCATGTCTGGAAAATGCGATAATGTAATATACAGATGATAATGTAAGTGCGGGCCGTGACAGGTTATCAGCCTCCAGTTCCTGTTCCATCCGCTGAGGAGTCGTGCTCCGTCTGCGGGACAACCATCCCGTCGATGGGCAACTACTGCCCGAGATGCGGTGCGATCAAGCCATCGATGAGGTTCTCAGGAATTCCGCCGCCCGGCAACAGACGCACTTGGACCTGGCCCACAATCCAATATCAGCCGGTGGCGAGGACGAACTGGCGCAGGGTCGGCAAGTCCATCACGGCGTTCGTGATGCTCACATTTGTGGCACAGCTTGTGCTTTCCATTATCACCCTAGTGTATGGTGTCAAATGGGTCGCTCCCGCTATAATCGACGAATGGCACGGGTTCAACTTGATCTTGGTACTGCCTGTAATCATCGAGTTCTGGACCATTTCTGGCTACTCTCTGCTCGTGTTCTATTTCTTTCTGATAGGCGCGATCGTGGCAAGCTGCACTTGGGTCTTCGTCACAAGCATCCGAGGATTCTCGAAGGAGCTGTCGATGACAGCTACTCCGCGAGAACACAGCGCACTGTTCGAGACCTGCGGCCTGATGTTTGCCACATTGTTCTTCTCAGTCATTGTAGCTCTCATATTGAGAACATCGTCAAGTGAAGTGCCCAGCACCGGGACCTTGCAGGAGAGCCTGTTTCTCCTGGCAAACGCATCGGTCTGGGAGGAGTTGGTGGTCCGAGTCCTGCTGATCGGGCTGCCATTGCTGCTTGTGAACCTCTACAGGAGAAACCAGAGGAATGAATGGCGCTCTTACTTGCTTGGCGGCGGGTTCAAGCTCGGAGTCCCGGAGACGGTTCTGGTCATCGTCTCGTCCGCGATTTTCGGCTACGCCCATTTCGCCAGCGGCTGGGGCGCCTGGAAGATCCTGCCGGCCTCTGTGGGCGGCCTGGCTTTCGGATATCTCTTCCTGAGATACGGTCTGGTCGCCTCGATAGTGCTTCACTTCGGAACCGATTATCTGGGAATGCCCATCGAAGTGTTCAACTCCACGGGCCTCACCCTGATCACAGGCCTCGGCATACTCGTGTGGCTTGGCTTTGGCGCTATATTCTTCGTCTACTACACGTCAAGGGTAGCAGAGTTCCTTGCAGGACGGAGGCTGTTCGTAGAGCGCCAAGTGCCGACCGCGGCCCCGTGGGCAGGTCCGAGCATACAGTCACCGGTCCAATCGCCTGTGGAGGGTCAATACGCTGTCGTCCAGCCGGGATGGAATGAGGGAGTCGCTAACACACCCCACCCGCCTCCGTACTATGGATTCTCCGGGGGCTATGTTTGCCCGAGATGCAGTCACACGCAGGCGCGATGGATCAACGGTAGGTTTCAGTGCATGAACTGCGGCTTTCTAACGTAGAAGAGATTCAAGAACTCGCTTGCTCTCTTCGCCGCTCTCCAAATCCGTCGCCTCGATGATGATGTTCCCTCTGTAGGATTCCTTGAGAACCGCCACAACCTTCGAGAGGTCGGCAGAGCCGGCATCGATCTTGTTGTGCTGATCCCACTGCCCGTCGTTGTTGTGCAGGTGCACGTTCTTGAACCGGTCCACAAGCTTGAGCATCTCATGAAGCTGCCCCGCGGTGTTGGCATGGCCCATATCAAAACAGATGCCTAGGCCAGAACCCTCGATAGCCTCTAGAAGCTCTTTGGCCTCGGTGCAAGTCCCGTTTATGTTCGCTGGGAGGTTCTCCACCGCGACCTCGACAGATTGGTCGAATGCGAACTTGGCAATCTCCTTCACGCTCTCCTTTGTCTTCGCGAGCGCGCTTGCTCTGTTGAGAAAAGCTATTCCTTGAACGAAGCCTGGATGGATCGTAACAAGAGGGATCTCCAGCTGTCTGCACATCATCACAGTCTGCTTGATCTCGTCGACGGCGGCGATTCTCATGGGTTCGTGAACGCTACCGATGTTGACATCGCTCAAAGGGGCATGGACCTGGAAATGGATGCCGAGAGTGTCTCTTCCATACCTAACGTCGCCTTTGACCAGCTCTAGCCTGTCCTCGCCCTCTGAGAGGATCTCCCACAGCTCGAAGTGCTCCGAGATGCTCTCGAGCATGTCCATGAATGGGGTCAGACAGAAGGTTGGGGATCCGATGCCGATCATTTGTGTCTCTCCATTCCGTCACATCTTGTGTTCGGCGCAATGGAATCGATCAGACCATTTATGTCGTCTGATACGATCGTGACCTCGAGGTCGCCGAGAGAGTGATTCTCTTCCGAGAAGGAGACCTTCCCGACTGCTGCCACCTGTTTGTTCAACATGAAAGAGATGGAGTCTCTTTCTAGGCCCCGTCTCATGATGGCTCTCGCAGCATCTCTTATCCTGTACCGTTTCAACAGCTCCCCAAACGCATCAATCGATGTGGATCGGGCAATGATGGGGTCGTCTCCCGTGATTTCGGCGTCGGGAAATAGCTTGGTGATCGCACCAACGACCTTATCCCGGTCTTCGGTCGGAAAACACCTTGCTGTCAGCCGAATCTCCACCATGAGCCAGCCATGTTACGGTGGATATTTAACCCTGCGTTTCCAACGAAAAGACCTCATTGGATCGCGCCACCGAGTGCCCACACGATTGTCCTCGTCTGTTGCGCCCATAGCTTTTGGTGGATGGCGCTCAAACACAAATCAACAAAGTTATTTATGCACGGCCGCGCTTGGATTCGAGGAATGAAGAAACGGATTCTCAAGATGTTTGCGGAGAAAGGCATCCTCGTTGATCCAGATGCACTGGACGCTCTGGCAAAATCGGACGACGCCCTAAGATGCGTCACTGTCATCCTTGAGGATCCGTCGCGTCCTCTCGTTCTTACGAAATCAGACGTGGATAACTATCTCGCATGCCAAGCAACCCCAAAACCTCCAGAGCCGAAGACTTCGAATGCGGCTCCAATCGGTCACGTCACTTCCTCCCATGCCGGTCCTCAGGAAGTGAAGGTGCTCAAGGACATCACAGGTGATTCGACATGCGTTGGCAATGTGATCGACTTCGCCAAGCTCTTCAACGACAGATACGCGACTCTCAAGAAAATGCTCCAGAAAAGGAGAGAACTCTCCGGGCTGGTCACAATAGCAAAGGCGAAGAAGGTCCAGAGGGACATCAGGTTCGTGGGCATCGTCAACGATGTCCGTTCGACCAAGAACGGCCATACGATGATCGACCTGGAAGATGAGGAGGACAGGATCCAAGTACTTCTGATGAAGGGGTCGAAGAAGGCTTCGGAGTCGTTCGTCAAGGACGAGGTGATCGGAATCATCGGGTCCTTCAGCAAGGATGGGGAGATCGTTGTCGCCAAGGAAATCATAAGACCGGAAGTCCCGATCAACAGCGGAATAACGCCCAACGGTTCGGATTCCATTCTCGCTTTTGTCTCCGACATCCATGTCGGAAGCACCGAGTTCCTGTCAGATGCATGGAATAGATTCATTTCCTGGCTGAACAAGGATCCGGTGGCCAAGGACATTAAGTATATTCTCATGCCCGGCGACCTTGTGGACGGCATTGGCATATATCCTGGACAGGAGGACGAACTCCTGATAGAGGACATCTATGCCCAATACACGGAGCTTGCCCGGCTGGTTGCGATGATACCGTCAAGCATCAAGGTGATCATGATGCCTGGCAACCACGATGCCGTACGATTGGCGGAGCCGCAGCCGGCCCTTCCCCTGCAGCTGGCATCCATGTTCGAACCGAGGACCATGTTCGTCGGGAACCCCTGCTATTTGGAGATTGAGGGCAGGACCATTCTCGCCTACCATGGCCGCAGCATGGATGACCTCGTCGCGAGCATCAGGAACCTCAGCTACGGCAATCCCGTGGAGATAATGAAAGAGATGCTCAAGAGGAGGCATATGGCCCCGACCTATGGCGAGAGGACCGCGATCGCTCCCGAGCAGAAGGACTACCTCGTCATCGACCGAGTGCCCAACATCTTCGTCACAGGCCATGTCCATGCGTGCGAGGTCGGAGAGTACAGAGGCATCAAGCTGATCAATGCGAGCGCCTGGCAGTCGCAGACCTCCTATCAGCGCATGCACAACCAGATCCCCGACCCAGCCAAAGTGCCTATGATAAATCTCGGGACCGGTGAGATCTGGGTCGAGGACTTTTCCAGCTGACATAAGAGTGTAAGAGGTTTGATATCCACTAAGCGAGATTGCCTGCAGTGCACGAGCTCGACCCATTCTTCAAGCCGAAATCAATCGCAGTCGTCGGTGCCACGCCGACGTCTGGCAAGATCGGGAACATAATCATCGAAAATCTCTTCAGCGACGGCTACCGAGGCAAGATCTTCTTTGTGAACCCGAACTACAAGGAGATCCTCGGCATGCCATGTTATCCCTCGGTCCTTGCATGCCCTGGCGACATCGGCATGGCCATCGTGGTCATCCCTGCCAAACTCGTGCCGGGTGTGATGGAGGAAATCGGGCAGAAGGGAGTCAAGTGCGTCACGATAATCTCCGCTGGTTTCTCAGAGGGCGACACGGAAGGCAAAGAAAGGGAGAAACTCGTTCTCGAAATCGCGAAAAAGAACAACATCAGGATCGTTGGTCCGAACTCTCTTGGGGTCATCTCACCTCATGCACGGATGAACGCATCGTTTGCAAGGGCGTCTCCGATGGATGGGGCAATCGCTTTCTTCTCACAGAGCGGAGCCTTCTGCACCGCGGCAATCGAATACTCTTTAGGAGAGATGTTGGGATTCTCGGCGTTTGTCAGTTCTGGCAACAAGGCGGACATTGACGATGCGGATCTCGTCAGCTACTTCGCGAGAGATGATAGAACGAAATGCATCGCGGCCTACATGGAATCGACTAGGAAAGGACCCGAATTGTTCCATGCGCTCGACAAGGCCTCGAAGAAGAAGCCGATCGTGATCCTGAAAGCCGGCAGATCCAGACGAGGGGCGAAGGCTGCGAGCTCCCATACTGGTGCACTGGCAGGCTCCGACGCAGCCTTCGAGGCGGTCTTCAGGCAAACTGGAGTGTACAGAGCGAGGACGATGTTCGAGCTGTTCGACGCTGCCCAGGCGTTGGCCAACCAGCCCCCGCTTATCGGGGACGGAATCGCCATCGTGACGAATGCCGGAGGAATGGGCGTGATTGCCACGGACTACGCAGAGGATATGGGCCTCGAACTAGCCGATCTCTCTCAGCAGACCCTGGAGGAGATCGGGAAGGCCTGTCCCCCGACCTGGAGCTGGGGCAATCCGGTGGACATCATTGGAGACGCGGACACTGCGAGGTATGCCAATGTCCTGAAGGCAGTCGGTCACGCCCCCGAGGTGAAAGGGATTCTTGTAATCGCTGCACGACAGGCGGCAACGAACCTCTACGAGATCGCGAAGTGGATCGCGATCACATCGAAGCTCAGCGGAAAACCGACGGTAGCCTGCTTTGCGGGAATTGATGACCCTGAATCAGAGAGGTTCCTCGATTCAAGAGGAATCCCGGTGATGCCTGTCCCTGAGCGAGCGATTACGGCCCTGCACGCCCTCTCGGTGAGAGGGAAGTATCTCGAGAAAAAGGGCCTCGCGAAGCCGTAGCCTTCTTGGCATGCTACGCTAGCAGATCCTTGACGATGAAGTACAGACCGATGGCGATAAACGCGAGACTGGATATGAATGCCAGCCAGACCAACTTCGCCAGCTTCTCCCGATTCTGAAGGATGTCGATGAGGGCCACGGGTTCAGGCTCCCGCGGCCTTCGCTGACTTGTTCTTGATCCTCTTCAGCCTGAAGATGTTGTCGCGCTCCATCTCCTCCAATCTGAACCTGATGAACCGCTCCATCTCTTCGAGTTCCGGAAGGATTCTGAATTCGAGAGCGTTCACCCGGCGCTTAGTCCGTTCTATCTCTTCGAGGAGCTTCTTCATCGTGGTCTCGAGCTCTGCGGCCTTGACGATTGTCTCGACCAGCTTCTCGAACGCATCGGTCGCCTCATCGATCCTCGGAGATGTCCCGATGATCCCATAGCCTCGCTCGGTGAGCGGCGCAACGATCTTGCTGGATTTGATGTTCGGAACGACTACCCCCATGAGGTTCCTGGTCCGAAGCTGAATCTCGGGATGCCCGGTAAGAGCGTATGACGCGGACCGCACTGCGATCACGCCGTCCACTGCGCTCGCAATCGCGATCTTCTCGCTCGCCTCCTTGTACCTCTTGGCTATCTCCAGCCGCAGGTCCTTGGCCTGATCGAGTATCTTGAAGAACTCGAGTATGAGGCCGTCCCTCTTGAGCTTCAGGATCTTGTGGCCGTTCTGGGTCAGCTTGATCTTCTTCGTGACCTCGAGTAGCTCTGACCGTGTCGGCTGGATCTCTTTCACTGGCATTTCTAGATCACTTCTTCTTCAAAGTCGGGTGGTACTTCTCGATGAATTTTCTATCTATCTTGGTCAGCGAATCGACCGGCAATGAGGCGAGCAGCTCCCAGCCTAAGTCAAGCGTCTGCTCGATCGTTCGGTCCTCGTCCCGGCCCTGGCGGACGAATCGATCTTCGAAGGAATCGGCGAAATCGAGGAACTTCCTGTCCCTGTCCGAGAGGGCTTCCTTGCCCACGATGGCGACCAAGCCCCTGAGGTCTCGCCCTTCCGCATATGCGGCGTAGAGCTGATCCGAGACGGCTCTATGGTCTTCCCTCGTCCGCTCAGGCCCGATCCCCTGGCCCATCAGCCTCGAAAGCGATCGTTCAACTGCTATCGGAGGGAATATTCCCTTGCGGTGCAATTCCCTCGAAGCGACGATCTGCCCCTCGGTGATGTACCCGGTCAGGTCTGGGATCGGGTGCGTGATGTCGTCGCCTGGCATCGAGAGAATCGGGAACTGCGTGATCGAACCCTTCTTGCCCTTTATCCTGCCAGCTCTCTCGTACAAGCTGGCAAGGTCAGTGTACATGTATCCTGGATATCCACGCCTCGCGGGAACCTCTTCCCTTGCCGCACCGATCTGTCTCAGCGCCTCGCAGTAGTTCGTGATGTCTGTGAGAATGACCAGCACATGCATGCCAAGGTCGAAAGCGAGATACTCCGCAGTTGTCAGAGCGAGCCTCGGCGTGAGCATCCTCTCTATCGCCGGGTCGTCTGCGAGGTTGAGGAATACGACTGCCCGTCTGAGGGCTCCTGTCCTCTCGAAGTCCTTCATGAAGTACTGGGCCTCCTCGCTCGTGATGCCCATCGCCGCGAAGACGACCGCGAATTCCTCTTTCTTGCCTATGACCTTCGACTGCCTCGCGATCTGAAGAGCGACCTCGTTGTGAGGCAGACCGGATCCGGAGAAGATCGGCAGTTTCTGTCCTCTGACGAGCGTGTTCATGCCATCGATCGACGAGATGCCGGTCTGGATGAACTCCTGGGGATTGTCTCTGGCCCATGGGTTTATCGCAGCGCCGATGATCTCGAGACGTTTCTCAGGTATTATCGGCGGGCCCTTGTCGAGCGGATCCCCGGAACCCGTCAGGACCCTCCCGAGCATTTCTCGGGAGACGGGCATCTTGACAGTCTCGCCCAGGAACTTGACACCTGAGGCTTTGTCGATGCCTCCCGTGCCCTCGAAAACCTGAACGACGACTACTTCGTCGGACGAGTCCAGCACTTGCCCCCTCTTCGTGGAGCCATCCGGCAGGGAAATATGGACGAGCTCGCCATATCCGACGGGCTCTGTCTTCTCGACAAAGACCAGAGGGCCTGAAATCTGGCTGATCGTGTGATACTCCTTCACCATCTTCATCACACCCCCAACCCGGCGAACTGCTTCTCGATCGCTACCCCCACCGTCTTAAGATCCTTGTCGATGGTCTCCTCGAATTTCAGCTTCCCGAGATCCGACCTGCACTGAAGCGAAATGATCCTGTCCAGCGGTATCTCGAGAGTAATGGCCTTCGCTGCGTGGTCGGAGAACCTCTTGATTGCGCTCATGTATTCGTATTGCCTCTTGAGCGGGCTGTAGGTGTCCACGGGATGGTACGCGCTCTGCTGCAGGAAGAATTCCCTGATCATCCTGGCGACCTCCAAGGTCAACCTCTGCTCCTCGGGCAACGCATCAGAGCCCACCAGCTGCACGATCTCCTGCAGCTCCGATTCTTCCTGAAGCGTCTCCATCGCCCAAAGACGCACCGCGTTCCAGTCTTCCGACACGTTCTTTCTGTACCAGTCCTCGAGGGTCGTGCTGTAAAGGCTGTAGGAGGTGAGCCAATTGATTGCCGGGAAGTGCCTCCTCTCTCTCAGCTTGGAGTCGAGAGCCCAGAAGACCTTGACGATCCGCAGTGTGTTCTGCGTGACAGGTTCGCTGAAGTCACCGCCAGAGGGCGAGACCGCTCCGATGACGGATATCGAACCTGTATTACCTGAATTGGTCCTGACACGGCCGCATCTCTCGTAGAATTCTGAGAGCCTCGAGGCCAGATACGCGGGATATCCTTCCTCTCCCGGCATCTCCTCAAGCCGAGACGAGATTTCTCTCATCGCCTCGGCCCATCTCGAGGTCGAGTCGGCCATCAGCGAGACATCGTAACCCATGTCTCTGTAGTATTCCGCGATAGTGATGCCCGTGTAGACAGATGCTTCTCTGGCCGCCACTGGCATGTTAGATGTGTTGGCGATAAGAACTGTTCGCCCCATCAGCGGCTTTCCAGTCTTGGGATCCTCGAGCTCGGGGAAGGTGGTGAGGACCTCAGTCATCTCGTTCCCTCTCTCACCGCATCCGACGTAGACGACAATCTGCGCATCGCTCCATTTCGAGAGTTGCTGGGAAATGACGGTCTTGCCGGTCCCGAACCCTCCCGGAATCGCAGCAGTCCCACCTTTTGCGAGTGGGAACAACATGTCGAGCACGCGCTGGCCAGTGACGAGCGGAATATCGGGAAGCAGCTTGTCGACATAGGGCCTCGCGTGCCTGACCGGCCAGGTCTGCATGAGTTTCAGTTTGCTTCCTGTGTCGAGCTCGCCCACTTCATCCTCCACAGTGAACTCGCCCTCCGAGATGCTCTTGACCCTCCCTTTGACATCCACAGGAAGGAGCACTTTGTGAATGATGTTGCCCTCTGGCACATCGCCAAGAATCGCGCCCCCTTGGAGATCGTCGCCCCTCTTCACTGTCGGTGTGAACTTCCACTTCTTGGTCCTATCGAGGCCTGGAGAGGTAACACCTCTTGAGACGAAATCGCCCTGCTTGTCTCTCAGAACAGGCAGTGGTCTTTGAATCCCGTCGTAAACACTCGAGAGCAGGCCCGGCCCCAGCTCGACCTGGAGCGGCGCCTCCGAATCGACGACCTCCTCTCCTGGCCTGATGCCCGACGTGTCCTCATAAACCTGGATGATAGTCTTGTTGCCGACCAGTTTGATGACCTCGCCCATGAGCTTCAACTGGCCCACGAACACGACATCGTACATCCTCGGCGAGATACCCTCTGCCGTGACGACCGGCCCCGCAACCCTGCTTATCTTCCCTTTCTTCTGTTCCGCCATGCCGAACCCGCTCCCGTCACTTTGACTTGTAAAGGTCGATCCCCATCGCCCTTCGGACCTTGTCTCTCATGTCGCCCTCTTCCAGGCCCACGGGGATGACGACCGGGTCGACGCTGTCCATCATCTTTGCCCGCAGCTGAGGTGGCAGTCTCTCCAGATCCTGAGTGTAGACCGCAAGTATGCCGACCTCCGGCTCGTCCATGACCTGCACGATCTTCTCGAGCAACTTGTCTGGAGAGACGGCATAGACCTTCCGTATGCCCGCGAGTCTGAACCCGACCACGAACTCCTCAGAGCCGATCACTGCGATCTCCACTTCACACCACCAACAGATTCTCAATCACTTTTGTCGAGAGGCGGCTCTCCTTGCCCCTCGCGATTATCCTGATGTTGTCCACTTCCACCTTCTTGCGGGTCATGTAGTTGACGATCGGCAACACCGAGAGAGGGTAGAAGTGGGCGAATTTCTCGCTCGTGCCAACCAACGCCTTGTCCAAGGCGATCGTGATCTCAGAGAGCTTGCGATCCGCCTTAAACTGCTCCAGGGCTACCTTGATGTCGTCGTACATGGAGGACCTCTCCAGTTCCTCAACAATCGGGGCGAGACCTTCAGCCTGCGCAAGCCCGCGGAGCCGGTCGATGTTGAACTCCATACCACCTGGGATCAAGTACTTGGCGATCTTGTCCTCTGGTGTGCGCTCAGCCTTCAGCTTGAGCAAAACCTTCAGGTTGGTCACATCGATTTCTCGTCTGATGAAGTCCCGTAGAAGCTTGTCGGGGGTGTTTGTCGGTTCGACCACTTTCAGCAAATCGTAGTACAGCTTTTTGTCCAAGTGGTCTTCGAGCTGAGCCAGTCTTTCGGTGTCGACGACCTCCCTCAAGAGCTCCGGGGTAATGCCGAGGGAAGGCTCTCTCGACAGCACGTCCATGATCTCCTGGATTGACTGCATCTGTATGATCGATTTCAGATAAGCCTCGGAGTACGCCCCGGCGGGGACAAGTGTGTCCGCGATCTCCTCATCCTTGACCTTGGTCACCTTTCCTCTGAGGATCGTTTTGACGTTGAAAGCGTCCCACCGCTTCAGGTAGTCCCCAACCATCTCGCGCAGGTGGCCTGTCGTGAAGGCGAGAATGCTGGAGTAAGTGGAGGCGAGATTGCGCGTTACAGCCACTTCAACCAAGTTGGCTCCTGAATACTTGGACGCATACTGCGCCATCTCCTCTCTGTACTGCGTTTCCCCAAGGAATCGGCCTAGCTCGTGCACATCCATGACGAGCAGCCGCGCGTACGTGTCCCGCGACAGCAAGAACCGTTTCTTGGCTTTCACGCGTGTGCACGCATATGCGTAATTGCCGTTCCCGCCCAAGAGCCACATGTCCTATTTCACCCTAGCAGCTTCGCGTAGATATCCCGCATATTCTTGTTCCAGATTTCGTCCAGCAAGCACTCGAATCGGAAGTCCAACCTGACACTCCTGTCCTTGCTCTCGAACACGAGCCCGCCGCTGCAGTCGATGATTCCTCCGCTGGTCATGCCTGCGGGCAGTTGGAGGAGCTGCTTGTCGTCCTTGTTTGAATAAACGTAGCAATCGCCCAGCTCCTTCTTCGCCCTCGCGACCAGCTTCGAGTACATCTTCTTCCGCTTGTCGCCAGGATACCTAGCCAGCTCCGCGAGCGCCTGCCCCCTGAGCTCCTCCATGGCCTGCCTCTGAGCGGCGAGAAGTATCTTCTTTGACTCCAGCTCTGCGCTTGAGATCTCCTGCTGCTCCATCTGAGCGATGAGAGACTTCGTCCTCTTCTCTGCCTTCTGGCGGTTCTCCTCAATCTTCTTTTCCGCCAACATGATCAGCTCGTCTCTCTCCTTCTCGCCGAGTCGGATGATCTCCCGCTTCTTCTCGTCGCCCTTGCGGAGTATGTCCTCGACTACCTTCTTCAAGCTCAAAGCCTCTCAGCTCCTGTCGCCACTGGGTCGTTCCGCCGACTTCCGAATTTCGGTTCTCACTTGTTCATCAACAGGAACGCAACGACGAATCCCAGGATGACTATGGTCTCGGGGAGCACCATCAATACGATGCCCTTTCCGAACATCTTGGGGTCTTCGGCGGTCGCGCCCACTGCTGCAGCACCTACCTGGCCCTGGGCCACACCAGTGCCCAGGCCCGCGACGCCAATCGCGATGCCCGCACCGACGAGGGCCAGTCCAGTTCCTACGTCCATTTTTCATGCCTCCTGTGTTGTTGCCTTGGAATACTTCCTCTCGTAGCTCAGCGGGGCGAAGTCAGTCCCTCCGCCCTCGAAGAACTTGAGGAAGAATTCCACATAGTTCAACCTGATAGCCTGGATCCCTGCTGACAGGGACCCCAGGAAGAACACGAAGAACATCTGAGTGACGAACAATGCGAGCGCACCCGCGATTGCGATGCCTATGTTCCCGCTCTCGAATATCAGCGGGAAGAGCATCGAGTTGAACGCGAGGGCCATCGCGCCCTTGCCCACGGCAAGGGCGGCTATTCTTGCGTACGAAACAAGGTTGGAGAACATACCCACGACCTCCGTCAAGGCCAAAGGCCCCTCGGTCACAGGCAACGTCCCGACGCCGAGAAGGATGAACACGAGCGCAGGTATCGAGAGCTTGATGCCCGCAAGCATCATCGTGGAATCCGGGAGCACACTGAAGATCGTTGAGTTAACAAATCTGCTCGTGACGGTAGCATTCCCGGCCACAACCATGATTTCCTCGAACAACCCCAGAAGAATCATCATCCAAGCGATCTTCGCAATCGCGTGCTTCTTGCTGTGATGATAGTTGTTCACGAACCCGAACACAAGACCCAGCGTGAGGTGCAGCCAGCCTGCCAGGAACGATATCGCCAGCATCTCCTTCGTGTCGTGCATCTTGTCGATCAGTGGATGGATAGGTATGTTGGCGACCGCCTCCCAGGAGTGCTCGTCTGCGGCCTGGGCCGGAGGATGGAATGGTACACCAAAAGCCTCTGCGAATACGAATAAGCCGAAGATGCTAGCCAATAGACCGCCCACCAGGACTATCGCGCCCAGCTTGTACAAGTCGGGATGGCCTTTCAGCTTGAGCCTCATCACGGCTCCGAGGGCCGCAAGACCGAGGCCGAAACCGAGATCGCCAACCATGAATCCGAAGAACAAGGGGAACGTGATGAACAAGACGAGTGTCGGGTCTATCTCTTCGTACTTCGGAGTCGAGACGAGATTGATGAAGAACTCGAACGGTCTCACAGGTTTTGGGTTCTTCAGCTTCACCGGTGGTTCTTCCTCCTTCTCTGGCGACACTGTTTCCACAAAAGCCAAGCCACAACACAGGGCATCGAGACCGACCCGGATGTCCTCCACTTTGGAATCTGGGATCCAGCCGTCAATGAGGAATGAGTTGGCTGAAGTCGCGATCCTCAAGGGCGTCTCGGCCTTCAGGACTTCGATGGCGAGATGCTCCTCGGAGGACACGATGAAGTCCGCGAACTGCTTCCTGATGGACTCGATATCGCCCTCGATCCGCTTGAGATCGGATTCCAGGTCCTTGATTTGGGCGAGGTTGGAGGAGATTATCTCATCGGCCTTGCCCTTGAGCTTCGGCAGCTTGATCTCCTGGAAATTGTAGTATGTCAGTATCTTCGCGACTGCCGCCTTGTCTTCGTTCCTTGCGAACACTGCGACCACAACGTCGCTCTTCCTGGGTTGCTTGAAAACCTCAATGTCCTTGACACTCGATTGAATGGCTGATGATGGATCTGTTCTGCATGTGCCTGCGAAACAGGAGATGTTGTCATAGCCTTCGAAGCCCTCAACGGGAATCCCGAACCCCCGAAACGGCGTGAGGGCCCTGATCTCGCCCTCTTTTTCCCTGATGAGCGACTGTATTTTCTGCCTGGTCTCCGCCTTGCTTCCGGTGTTCAGATCCAGCGTCACCAGAGCCTGTTCCAACTTCTTGTTGATATCACCGATGACGAGCTTCCGTCCGGGCTTATGGTCCTCAATCTCTAACGTGCGGATCATCGAGCGCAGTTTCAGCAGCTTCTGTGAGGCATCAGATGCTTTCGGTAATGGTTGGCCTATCTTGAACTCGGCATCCTGCTTCGTGAAGTCAATCAGGTGCAGTACGCCGAGCTCGTAGAGGCACTCGATGGTCGCATCGAGGCTGTCAATCGACCCGACGACCACCACGCGGGTCATCTCTTCAGGCCTAAGCATCAACTGCCCTCTCAAACTCCGAAAGAACGAACTCCTTTGCGGCGCCCATCCTACGGCGGGCGTCGGACGTGAGCTCGCCTGCCTTCTTGTTTCCCTCCTCCAGGAGCGCCTTCTTCCGAGCGTCAATTCTTGCTTGGGCTTCAGCTACCTGCGAGTCGAGCAACTTGCGAAGCGTGGCCGCAGCGCTGTCGGTCCTCTGAATCGCGGCTCTCTTGCCCTCGGCCTGGAGCTGTTTCCTCTTTTCCTCGGCCTCCTTCGTCATTGCGCGGACTTGCTCCTCCGCTTCTTTTATCTCTCTGAGGATCTCGGCTTTGCCCAAGTCAGCCACGTCCAGCTTGATGATGCGGGTTTCGATATAAATAGCCAACGCTGTCTGACTTTTTCGATATATTCCCCCGCTAATTCGACATTTAACGACAACAGGCGGCAGAATTCGAATCTCGATGAGTTGCCGACGATTGAGGATGCCACATCCGTCGCTTCAGATCTAGCGGAGAAATCATCTCTTGAACTTGTCCGCGAACGACTTCTTGTCCAGTCGCGTGATCTTGAGGCCAGCCTGCTTCAGCAGCTCGACGCCAGCTAGATCTGAGTAATCATCTATGTAGACAACACGAGCCACTTGCGCATTGAGTATCATCCGCGCACAAATCGGGCAAGGAACAATTGTTGAGTACAGCGTAGAACCTCGCGCATTCGTCCCCGCTTGAATGAGGGCGTTCTGCTCCGCGTGAACGGCGGTGCAGGTCTCAAGCCGGGTTCCCGACGGTATGTTGAGCTTGTCCCTGATGCAGCCGATTTCGTCGCAGTGCGGGAGGCCACGAGGATTACCGTTGTAACCTGTGCTCTTGATCTCACCTACATCGCTGACGATAATCGTCCCAATCTGCCTCCTTGTGCAGGTGCTTCTGCGGGCGACCTCGATCGCGATGTTCATGAAGTAATGGTCCTTCGAGATCCTCGAGTTCCTGTGCTCTGACAAGCCACGCCTCTCTGGCCTCAATCCCATTTTGGCATTTCTAACTTTCTGTCGCAGAACGATCGGTGGGCCTTGAAATCTGGAGTTCCGCCCGAGCAGGCAATTCCACAGATGGTCGGTATCTCTGAGATGCACCTTGGTTCTCTTGGCTGGATGCCCTCGTTGGCGGTTTGATAAACACACTTCGCAATGCGGTGGCCGGGCATCAAAGGACTCGGCCGAGGCGACCCTGATGCATGTAAACGAACCAGTCGGCGGTCAGCTCGAGATTCTGTCAAAGAGCGATGTGGAGGAGATTCACGGGGCGACCATGGAGGTCCTCAGCAACTTGGGGGTGAAGGTCTGGTCGCCTGTAGCAATCAAATTGCTCGCAGACGCCGGAGCGGACGTTGATAAAAAGACGGTGAAGAGCTACGGGCACTGACCCACCATATCCATTTTATACATGAGGTTCGCTCTAAGCGCCGTGGCCGAAGAAAGGGACGAGCCAAGCAACAAACCGAGGAAGCATCAATCACTTGTGCTTTTTCTTCGCGACGCGGCAGTCGCCGTCGTTTTCGTGGCGTTGGTTCTAATCGCGATGTTCGCCTACACCGGGCTCTGGCCCCCCATGGTTGTGGTTGAATCCAACAGCATGATGCATGGAGACGAGAACCTGAGCCATATCGGCACGATAGACACGGGAGACCTGGTCCTGGTGAAGAAGGTCGACTCCCCCTCGGACGTCGTAACCTACATGGATGGCCTGGTCTCCGGTCACAAGACGTATGGTGATTACGGAGATGTCGTCATCTACAAACGCGCTGGATCCGATATCGGAACGCCAATCATCCACAGGGCATTGATCTATTTGGAGATCAACTCGGACTGGATGAGCTACAGAGCGGAATCACTCAATCAAGCACCAGCGGACAAATGGTCCGTCTCCGACCCCGGGGACACTTGGGACAGGCTCACGAGCACACTATCAATCGATCACGTGGGCTATGACGATCTGACGGTCACGATCGACATCGGCGCACTTCTCTCCAGCCACAGGAGTGGCTTCATAACCAAAGGAGACCACAACTTCGGAATTGATCAGATGTATGTCGGAGGCGGACCCGTCGATATCAGCTGGGTTGTGGGCAAGGCCAGAGGCGAAATCCCCTGGTTCGGACTCCTGAAGCTTTGGTCCACAGGTACTTTGGGCAGCCCGGCTCCAGATAACAGCGTTAGAGACCTGTGGATATCTCTGGCCATAATCGTTATGGCACCGATCATCATCGACGTCGCTCTCACATTCAAGGAGAAACACGACATATCGAAGCGCAAGGCGATGGATCGCGCGGAGGTCGGTGCTCCCATTCTCGATGAAGAGAAAAAGGCGGAAGCGGAGAACCCTGAGACGCCCTCTGGCCAGCCTCCAGCGCAGCCCTAGGGCTCACATCAGAGTCGTCTGGTGCCGCAGCTTGTAGTTCTTCAGCTGGCTCAGTATCTCGTCTTCCTCCAGGATATTTCGCGCTTCCACCACGGGCACGCTAGGCTCGATCTCCTTCGTTCTCCCCCCTCTCCCGAAGGACTTCACCCGAGCGTGTATTATTCCGAGCATGTCGAGTTCTGATATCAGGTCCGTTATCCTGCGCTGTGTCAGGATCGCGATCGAAGTGCACTGACACAGTTCCTTATAGGTTTCGTACAGGTCCCCGGTCGTCAGCTTGCCATCTCCGCGCTCGTTGTTCAGAAGTATGCCCATCAGCACGAGCTTCGACTGGACCGGCAGTGTCCGTATCGCTTCGGTCACGCAGTCCAGCTCGATCTTGTTCTTCGCCTTCACAACATCGGATTCGGTCACAACTGACACGTGGCTACGCTCAGCAAGTTCTGCCGCGACGCGCAGGAGGTCGAGCGCTCGCCTAGCATCTCCGTGCTCCTGAGCAGCCAATGCCGCGCAGAGCGGTATCACCGATGGCTCGAGCGCATGGTCCTCGAATGCGAGTTTCGCGCGTTGCTCGAGGATGTCCTTGAGCTGCTCTGCATTGTACGGCGGGAACACCAACTTCTCCTCGCCGAGCGAGCTCTTGACTCTCGGGTCGAGGAACTCCATGAATCTGAGATCGTTGGAGATGCCGATCACGCTCACCTTCGCGTTCTTCAGATCGTCGTTGATCCTGCAGAGATGGTACAGCACGTCGTCGCCGCTCTTTGACACGAGCTGATCTATCTCATCGAGCGCGATCACGATGACGCGTTTGTTTTCGTCGATCTTCTCCCGTAGGATACTGTAGACCCGCTCCGTGCTCCAGCCGGTGAACGGGATGCGCTCCTCGAAGTTCTCGATGAACTTGTTCCCGATGTTCTGAAGAATACCGTACTGCGTGTCGATGACCTCGCAGTTCATGTAGATGAACTGGACCTTGTTGAGGCTCGAGTTCGCTCTTTCGATCTCCTTGCCGATGTATTTCATGCATGCAGTCTTGCCCGTTCCTGACTTTCCAAACAACAGAACGTTGGATGGGCGCTGTCCCTCAAGCGCGGTCACGAGTATGGAAGCCAGCTGATTGATTTCGTTCTCTCTGTGCGGGAGAATATCTGGGATATAAGATGAGCGCAAAACATCCTTGTCCCCTCTGAAGACAGACTTCGAGCTGATGTACTGCTGGAATATGGTATCCTGCATCTCGTTCCCCCGCTGAAGCAAAAAAGCTCCTTCCCTTCCCCTGGATTTCCTATGGAAGCCGCTCTCGGAATCCACATGAAATTGAGGGAAAAGTGGAATGCAGTAGACCCTACTTAAGCGTTAATATTATCGTGCGATATCATTTTTTCCACAGCTCGTGAATTTTGAAGAATAATTCGAGCCAGTAGCACACGAAAATGGATGACTCAGAATAATAAAAGGGGGAGCACAAGCGTGAGCACTATCTGAGGGGGACCCCTTGATTTCCTATGGAACCCGGGATTCGCTGTACCATCACTTGCGACAAGAAGGCTTCCAACGGAAATCGAGGTCGTCGGAGCTGCAACTTCGCTGAGAATCGTCTGTGAATACAATTATCTCTCTTCAGTCCTTAAGTCCTCGGTGTCAATGAAGAAAGCTGTAATCTTCTCGATGAGTGAGGACACTGAAGAGATCCGATCTCTGCTTCAGACACTAAGAGTTGA
Organism: uncultured Thermoplasmata archaeon; assembly: GCA_963705355.1. Classification (GTDB taxonomy): domain Archaea; phylum Thermoplasmatota; class Thermoplasmata; order UBA10834; family UBA10834; genus COMBO-56-21. Next base: position 1,482,832 of record OY970070.1, on the reverse strand, counting down.
AGTGATCAAGGAATTTGTTCAGAATCGAACTCAGCCTCACAGAGTAAGTTTTCTTGGTCCTGGTAAAATCAGTGAGATCTCCAAGGAAATAGAAGGGATGGAAGTTGATCTCATAGTTGTGAGTGGGATCCTGAAACCCTCACAACATCATTTTCTTGAGATGAAATTCCAGAAGGAATGCATCGACCGAACGGGAGTGATTCTGCGGATTTTCACTGATCATGCTCATACGCCCGAGGCGATTGCCCAAGTGACTTTAGCGAAGCTGAGATACGAACTTCCCTTTCTGAGAGAATGGATTCACAAAGCGAAGAGAGGAGATAGGCCTGGTTTTCTCGCTGGTGGTGCTTACGCAACAGATGTCTACTTCGAACACGCGAAGACACACGCAAGAAGAATCGAGAGGGGTCTGGCAGAGCTATCGAAGCAGAGAGAAGTGACAAGAGCCAAGAGAAGAGAACGGGGGTATTCGCTCGTCTCTCTCGCTGGCTACACAAACGCTGGCAAATCCGCCCTCATGAACAGGCTGTGTGGCGCATCGGTTGAGGTCGACGATCGCCTCTTCTCCACACTCTCGACCACAACTAGACGAATCTCAGACATCAAAGGCAATGTCCTGATGAGTGATACCGTCGGGTTTATCAAAGATCTTCCACCAGACCTGATTGATGCATTCAACTCAACTCTTGAAGAGATATTCTATGCAGACATGATACTTCTTATCTTTGATGCCAGCGAGCCTGATGAAGTCGTACTGTCTAAGCTGTCAACATCTCTAAGGATTCTTTTCTCGAAGATTGAGAACAGATCTGTGGTTGTTGTTGGAAACAAGATTGATTTGATCCCTTCAAGATTGAGAAAGAGAGTATCTGACCTTGTGGAACCTATCGTGAAGCCTTATGAGTTGCTTCTAGTCTCTTCAGTTTCAGAGGATGGATTGGATGCTCTGAAGGAAAGGATCACGAAAGTGCAAGGCCATTCCTTCATCATCGAAGCAGTCATGCCTCTCACAGATGAAGTCTACAGCTTGGCGTCCAATCTGAGGTCTTCTGCAGAAATCTCTCTGAAGGTCGTCGGAGGTCACGCAGAAGTCCTGGTAAGATGCAAGCCAGAAGATTCCGAAAAGATCATCAGCCGGCTCAACGGTGCCGGAGCAGTGAAGATCTCTAGCAATTCCGAGTTCTCGGAAATACCTTCACACAGAGAATTGCAGTCGAGCGGAAATGAAGGGGCCCCCCTCCCATGAGGCCGTTGTCTAGAGCTTGAACTCCTTCTTCTTCGTGAGGACTTTGTTCTCAAATCTCTGTGGAAGAGACCAGGCAAGGTATTCGATGTCGTCGAGGTTTCTCACGAACTTGGCCTTGCTGGGCGTATCAATCAGGTCCGCAAGCTCCCCGATTTTCTTGACATAGTCGTAGAACCACCATATGCAGACGATTAGACCTATCGGGGCGGCTACGACAATCCAGGAGACCCAACTTCCAAACGGATCGGACAGATCCTGAAGGAACGAGATATAGGAAGGAAGTTTGTTGCTATCGCTCATGTTGAGATAAACGCCCACGATACCAATGATGGTGAGAAAGCCGAACAAGAGGCCAAGGAAGCTGCTGAGCTCGAGCCTGTACTCTGTCAGGATGTCCTTTGGCAATCTCTCACCTGAGTCCCGATAAATCGGTACCCTGTTTAAATGGTTTTCCATCTGCTTGGACGGTTACATGTAGCCGCAGAGAGAATCAATCTCCAAATCGATTGACGATTGTGAACCCAAGGATCCCAACCCAGCGTACACTCGCATGCCTTCTCTCCGTTCTTCTCGGGTGCATGCTCCTGCTGACCGCATCCTCCGCCACTCCTCGACTGGCAATCCCTGAAATATCGTCGCTAGATGACGGGACATCTCTCATCGTTTCTGGCATCCTGGTGGACTTCCGGTCCTATGATGCCGGGATCGAGAACCTCGTGCTCATGGACCCACGCTCGGGGATGACAGTCAAAATCATATGCTCGAAGGGGATAGGCCCGCCACCGAGCCAGTTTGTGGAGATCGGCGACGAGATATCGGTCAAGGGCGAGGTCTCCACATACAAATCCTCGACATCCATACTCACCGACAGCGAGGGCGTGTCGGTCTTGAGGAAGGCCGAGTTCGTATTGACCGTGAAGTTGCTCTCGACCAACTGGGTTCTCTTCGAAAGCGACGAATTCGTCATTCGCGGGATACTGATGCAGGATGGGCATCGGCTCTGTGACAATGATCTCGAGCACAGCGTTCTGGTGATCTCGGACATTGTGAGCCTATCGCAGTTCGACGGCAGGGAAGTTCTTGTCGACTGCGAGCTCCGGTTTGACGCGACAATCATGTCCTTGACGCTGGTTGTTCGATCAGTCCGTCTAAATGGATGACAACAACCCTTTTCTGGGGGGCGCGCGATGGGCTTGGCCGTGGCAGGAACGCTGCTAGCCTTTGACGACACTGATTCCCCCGAGGGCATGTGCACCACGTACCTTGCCGCACTCGTGATTGAGGAGCTCTCGGACTACGACCTAATCGGACTCCCGAGACTGGTGAGGTTGAACCCCAACATCCCGTGGAAGACAAGGGGCAATGCGGCCATCTGCCTCGCGTTCGGCTCCGGTCGTGGGCGATCGAAGGTCTGCGGTGACTTGAATGGGGCTCAGCTGAAATGCTACTCTGATGGTGGCCAGTGCGCTCCCGAGGATCTGGTACGGCGCACGGCAAAGGTGCTGGAGAGAGTCGCCAGGTTCGAATGCGATATGACGAACCCTGGGATCGTCGCGTCAAGCAGAAGGCCGCCACCATCTCTCTACTGGCGAGCCGTGAGGGAGATTGTGCCTTTGAGAGAAGTCGAGTCCATCCTCTCGGGTTCCGGAGCTATTCTGAAGAAGTACAAAGAGGGCAGGGGCGTGATCGGCGCCGCAGCAGCCATGTCTTGGCGGCCTAGAGATAGGACCTGGGAGGTGATCTCGTACAGATCGCCCTCGATGTTTGGCAAGCCCAGGGACATCGATCCCAAGAGTGTCATCGCAATGGACAAGGCGACGCAAATGACCTTCAACAACTATGACTACGAGAACGACCACATCGCAATCGCTCCAGGCTCTCCGTGCCCGATCCTCTTCGGAATCAGAGGCGACTCAGCGGACGAGCTGCTCAAGGCGAGATCGATGATCAAAGGGGAGCGGCCGGACAAGTGGCTAATGTTCCTGACGAACCAGGCCACCGAGGACCACATAGTGAATCGCAAGATCGCAACCCTTATGCCGAGGGACTCGGCCCGCATCAGGGCGAGAGTCGTCTCGAATCCTGTCACGATCCCCGGGAAGCATGTTATCCTTCGGATCTCGGACGGGTCGGACATCGACGCGGCGTTCTACGAACCTTCGAGGGCCTTCAGGGATGTCGCACGCGCTTTGATTCCGGGAGACGAAGTCGTTCTGTGCGGTTCCGTTCGAGAGACGCCAAGGAGCCTGAACGTCGAGAAGATGCAGGTTCGCCAGCTCGTCAAGGACATCAGGAAAGTGCAGAACCCGATCTGCAGAGCATGCGGCAAGAGCATGGGTTCGATGGGCTCTGGACAAGGCTACCGATGCAAGAAGTGTGGCGCCAAAGCCCCAGCCTCAAAAGCCAGGTTCAGGGCATTCCCCAGAGCCATCAAGACTGGTTGGTACGAGCCGCCAGTCGCCTCACGCAGACATCTTCACAAGCCCATACGGCGAATGTCGAGGGTTGACATAGACAAATTATAAATATGCTCAGGCAAATCAGCAACCCAGACATCGGCACAGCTCTTGTTTCAGTGCCAGGTGTGTGATTGGTGATGAAGGAAGCAGTCATTGTGAGTGCCACCAGGACGCCTGTTGGCAAGTTCGGGGGTGGCCTCAAGGATCTGAGCGCTCCCAAGATAGGTGCGATCGCAGTCAGAGAAGCGGTCCGAAGGGCCAAGCTCGAGCCAAAGGACGTCGAGGAATGCATCATGGGCAACGTTATCTCAGCAGGCCTTGGCCAGAACCCCGCAAGACAGGCCGCTCTTTGGGGCGGGCTGACAGACGAGATCGCGGCTTTGACGATCAACAAGGTCTGCGGCTCGGGATTGAAGGCGGTGATGTTGGCCGCAGACGCCGTCCTGGCCGGGAAGGAGCGCGTAATCGTCGCAGGCGGGATGGAGAGCATGACCAATGCGCCGTACCTGCTGGAGAAGGCCAGGTTCGGCTACAAACTGTTCGACTCATCTCTCATCGACGCGATGGTCAGGGATGGCCTATGGGAGGTCTACAACAACTTCCACATGGGCAACACTGGGGAGATCGTCGCCGAGAGAAACGGGATCACACGAGCCGATGCCGACAAGTTCGCCCTCTGGAGCCATCAGAAGTCAGTGAAGGCCATTAAGTCAGGCGCCTTCAAGGACGAGATCGTCCATGTCGAGCTACCGTCCAAGAAGGAGATATCGATATTCTCACAAGATGAGGGACCGAGGGAGGACACGACGCTGGAAGCTCTGGCGAAGCTGAAGCCGGTGTTCAAGAACGACGGGATACTCACCGCCGGTAACTCATCGGGCATAAACGACGGCGCATCCGCCCTCGTCGTGATGGACTCAGATCTCGCAAAGGAGAAGGGCATGAAGCCGATGGTGAGGGTCGTCGATTATGTCACTTCAGGCGTGAAGCCCGAACTGCTCATGGAGGCGCCAATTCACGCTGTGAGGAAGCTCCTTCAGAGGAACGGGCTGGAGGTCAAGGATATCGATCTGTGGGAGCACAACGAGGCGTTCTCCACCGCTTCGGTCGCCACGATGAGAGTCCTCGGAATCCCGGAGAGCAAGTTCAATGTGAACGGCGGCGCAGTGGCTTTGGGTCATCCCATAGGTTGCAGCGGCGCCCGCGTGCTCACGACGCTGATATACGCCATGCACGCGCATGATGCCAAACGCGGCCTGGCAACTCTCTGCTTGGGCGGCGGAAACGCCGTCGCCATGTTGGTAGAGCGCTAGGTCCGGTTAGTACGGTCAAAAGCATGATATCCATGAATCGATTACGTCGCCCCATCCCTTTCTTGGACTGAGATCATGGATGCTATCGGATTGAAGAAGGTCGTCGCAGAGGACAAGGACGAGATGGTAAAGACCCTCTGCTCGATGCTCAGGATCAAGGCTGTTGGACCAGAGAACCAAGGCTCAGGCGAGGCAGAACGCGGCAAGTGGCTCGTCAATTTGGCCAAAAACATGGGATTCAAATCGATCGAAGTGCTGGAATCAGATGATCCCAGCGTGATAGGTGGCAAACGACCCAATATCATAGCCCGAATGAAAGGGGGCACGAACAAGAATCTCTGGGTTGTCACACACATGGACACGGTTCCAGAGGGCGACATCGCTGCTTGGAAGTACCCGCCATATGACCCCAAAGTCGTGGACGGCAGGATTTATGGCCGAGGGTCTGAGGACAATGGCCAGGAACTGATAGCCTCTCTGTATGGTCTGAAGGCCCTCCTGAAGTCCGGAGTGACTCCGGAGTGCAACATCGGCCTGGTCTTCGTTTCCGACGAAGAACATGGGAATGTGCATGGCATTGAGTTCCTTCTAGCCAAGGGCATCTTCAAGAAGGGCGACATGGCAGTAGTTCCAGACCACGGTCAGGCCGATGGGGCAGCCATCGCCGTGGTCGAGAAGAGCATCGCCTGGATCAACGTGGAGGTCGTCGGCAGGCAGACCCACGCGAGCACACCACAGAAAGGGATCAACGCGTTCGAGGTGGCCGGCAGATATATGGTGGCCGCTGTGGACAGGCTGCGGAAGAAGTTCTCGAAGCGGGACGGCCTCTTCGACTATCCAGTCAGCTCATTCGAACCGACGAAGTGCGACTCCAACGGGCCGAATGTGAACACGGTCCCCGGAAGGCAACAGTTCGCGTTCGATTTCAGAGTCCTGCCTGAATATAGGCTGGACGACGTGATGACGGAGCTTCAGGCGACCGCAAAAGAAGTCGAGAAATCCACAGGCGCGAAGATTCTCCTGACCTTCCTTCAGAGAGCTGATGCTGCGCCCAGGACTGAGCCAGATTCTGAGCTCGTCACGAGACTCGCGGACGCTATACACGAAGTCAGAGGAGTCAGGCCGCATCCGTTGGGTATCGGGGGCGGCACTTGCGCGGCCCCATTCAGACGATATGGAATCGACTCAGCGGTGTGGTCGACCATCCCCGAGACGGCGCATGATGCTAACGAATACGCGAATGTGGCCGACTTGGTCGCAGACGCTCAGGTGTATGCTCTGCTCTTTGCTGGGAAGAACATCAACAAAGGCTAGAGGTCTTTCGTATCCCTGGCTTGCGGGTCGCCGAATATCCTGGCGACCATCCAGTCGGGGTCGAACCTTCTGAACTCCTCGTATTCCTGACCGATGCTCACATATGCTATCGGCTTGCCGATCGTCTTGGTTATCGACAGAGCTGCTCCGCCCTTCGCGTCTGCGTCGATCTTCGTCAGGACGACTGCATCGATCCCTACTGCGTCATCGAATTTCCTCGCCTGCTCGACAGCGTCCGACCCGGCAAGCGCGTCCCCGACGAAGAACACCAGATCCGGCTTCGCAACGCGCTTGATCTTCTTCATCTCGTCCATGAGGTTTGTGTTCGTCTGCATCCTGCCCGCAGTGTCTATCAGCACAACATCCTTCTTCCTGGCCTTCGCGTGCTCAATCGCATCATAGGCGACCGCGGCGGGGTCACTGCCCTCCTGGTGCTTGATGATCTTGCATCCCAGCTTCTCGGCGTGCAGAGTGAGCTGCTCTATCGCCCCTGCCCTGAACGTGTCCCCGGCTGCCAGCACGCAGCTCAGGCCGTGCTTCTGCATCCTGTATGCCAGCTTAGCAATGGCGGTCGTCTTCCCGCCGCCGTTGATGCCTACGAACATCACGATCATTGGCGGAGGCTTCGACTTGATCTTCTCTGTCAGTGAAAGGGACTTTGCCGTCAGAACATCCTTCACCGCGGCTTTCAAAGCAAGCTTGACGGCCTCGTCGATGTCGAACGATCTGTCGATCCGCTTGCCAAGGAGGGCGCTCTTCACACTCTTCGAGAGCTCCTCGGCAACTGGCAGCGCGACATCTGCTTCCAGAAGTCCGAGTTCGAGTTCATGAAGGAGGTCGTCCAGAACTCCTTCCTTCAGCCTCCGGCCGGATTCGTCCACGACCTCTGAGATGTCCTCGATCTTTTTCGCCTTCGCCTCCGAGGACACTGAAAAGAACTTCTCCCTCAGCCCCTTGAACATGTGCCGCCCTCAAGCTTTTCCGCCGGGTTGAAGGAGGTCGTACTGCGATTGCACCTTCTCGGTCAGCTCCTGGATCAGGGCTTCGGTCTGTGCCGCCTTGTCAGCGATCGACTTGAAGGCCCTGGACAGATCGTCGATCTTGGAGTCGAGAATCTTCTCGGCCGCCTCTGGCGACCTGCGGATGGAAACGCCTGACCCAACGCCGACGATCGCGTCCTTGTTGTTGGAGATTCGTGCGTGAATGTAGGAATCGGCGCCCAAGGGGACAAGGATCTCATCGTCCGCAACGCCTTTCGTTATCTGCTTGATTGTCTCGCGGGCTCTCACGTGCTCCTCGACCGCCAATTGGATGAGTTCCTGCTGCCTCACCAGCCCTTCGACTTGGGCCTTGGCAGACTCCAGCATCATGTAGGTGTCTCTGACCTGCTGCTCACTGGGCATCTCTTGCTCAGGCGTCACTTCTTAGCCTCCAGCAAATGCTTCACAACGTGGTCTGAGACTTCCTCTGCCTTGAGCAGCCTCACGCCCTCGATCTGAACGAACTTCCGTTTCGCCTTGTGCCTGCTCCCTATCAGGGCCAAGGTCTTCTCGCGCGCGCCGCCCTCGTCAGCAGCAGCTACCTCGATCGCGAACGGCTGCCACTTGCGGCGACGAGATATCATGAACTGCCCGCTGACTTCGAAAGCCTTCATGTTGACCAGCTCCGCCCTAGAGGAGGCACTTCAGATAAAGCTTTTGCCTGGTACTTCTCACGCGCATTTCTCCCGCGCGCAACATTCATAACGAATGGCCCCAATGAGAGCAGTTCGTGCGCAAGACGATTGAATGCTTCTATCCAGGTAAGAGCTTCCCCGCGATCTCAGTGACTGGAACGGCATGCTCTTTGAATTGCATGCACTGTTCGAAAAAATACCTTGAGGGGATGATCCCTGCCACGACGCCGTCGGACCTGCTTTCGGTCGCTGAAGCTCTTGCCGAGAGGGGGGCGAACGGCTTCCTGTTGAGTGGCGGCTCAGACAACGCCGGAAGGATAAGGATTGCGGATTTCGTTGGAGCAATCAAGGAGATCAAGGCCACTACTGATCTTAAGATCAATGCTCACGTCGGCCTGGCCAGTTCGAAGGAGCTCCGAAGCATGGTTGACAGTGGGATTGACTCGTTCTCTGTTGATGTGTATGGCTCTGACGAGACGATTAAGGAGGTCCTTGGATTGGACGCGAGGGTCGAGGACTACCTCAAAGCCGTCTCGGACCTGAAAAGCTTAGGTGCCAGGGTGGCGCCACATATCTGCATCGGGATCCACGGAGGGGCAGCGAAGGGCGAAATCCCCGCGATCAAGCTATTGAAGAGGTATAAACCAGAGACATTGGTCCTCATCTCTCTTATCCCAACGAGGGGGACTCCCTATCAATCAGTCAGTCCCCCGAGCCATGAGTTGATCGCATCGGTCATCAGAAAAGCCCGCCGAGAACTGCCAGGGACCAGGTTGCTTCTGGGATGCATGCGCTCAAAGCTCGATCGATCCTCCGAATTCGAGTTCGTCACGGCTGGGCTGGATGGGATCGTCCTTCCTTCTTCCAGCACGGTCGATCGATTGAAGGGCGAAGGCTACGCGATCAAGAAACGGTCGGTCTGCTGCGCGATTCCGTGAAGGTCATTTGTAGATCGAGCCGATTGAGTACTTTCTCTCGATTGGAATGAGATACGCCACCCATGCGATGTTTGCGACCACGAGCGCAATCAGAAGCAGTGATACGAATCCGGTGAACGTCCCTGACACCTCCATGTCGATCGTTGCTGTGGCACTGGTTCCTTGGTTGTCCATATCGTTGAGCACCAAATAGTACTTGATGAAGCCGGCTTTGGGGACGTCGATCTTGAGCTGCTTGTCCACGATATAGTTGTCTCTGTTAAGTCTGTAGGAATACATCAAGGTCCTCCAACCCTCGCTGTTGTGGTATTGGTTGAAGATCGCCTCGTCCAGCAAGTACACCTGGACGGTCCTGGCCGATTCCACAGTAACATCCACCGTCTTGGCCAGAGCAAATGGGTCCGATGCGAAGAACGAGGGCGGATCAGCGTTCGCGCTCAGATAGAGAGTCCTCGACCCTGCGTTCTGAATCCCCTCAAGAATTGATGGCACCGTGAGGATCATCGCCGCGATGCCGGTGATGATCACAATCATGACCGACCTTTTCATGGAGTTCTTGGCCATCAGATGTTTGGCGCTCGTGCTCCTCGCAAATCGTATCTCTAGGATCCTGAAGAAGAAGCTCTCAAGACAGATGATGAGGAACAGCAGCACGACAACGGCCAGGAACGAATCAATTGGGAGGTAGAGGTGCGGCTTGAGCTTCGCCCCGCCTACTACGAAGATCATGATGAAGCCGAGGGCGACGAGCATAACCGCTTGCACAACGTATAGCGCGAGCTTGATCTTCCGGATTCTGCTCAGTCTTATGGAATCCTCTAAGACTTTACCCGATGCCGGCATTATGTGTTAAAATGACGAGTACTCGATAAATAGTTTTGCTATTGATTTTCAATGCGTGCCAGACGCCTACAGAGCAAGTGGACCGCGACGAACTCGGGGACAGTGCCCGCACCCGCATCTAATGAGTAGCTCTCCCCTCGCAGGCTCACAGATATGGGTTTGTCGCACACTATTTCGATCTCCTTTTTTCCGAACGATTTTGGCACGGCATCTCTGAACGGGTCGAAGTCCTCAAGCTCGTCTCTCTCAAGAGGCACGACCTCGAAGCCGGTCTTGCCATGAAGCGAGCTCGGGAGCCTGATCAGCCTCTTGATGTCGGAAGTGACAGGCTCGTCGGTCTCGCCCTTCATCTTTCCCTTGATCTTCATCTCGACGATGTCCAGGAAGGCGTCCGCATGTCGTTTCTCCGAGAACACCTCAAAGGTGTTTTCAGAGCGGATCCGATCAACTCCCCTCCTTCCCTGTCTGCCGGCGAACAGGTCTTTGTAGAGCCCCTCAAGCGTCTTCTTGCCTATCTCCCTCTTGGAGCCAGACGTTATCCTTGCCAATTCTGTCTCGGCCTCGCCCGCAGGTAGTTTCTCGATATCGTTCAGAAGCTCGTCGATGCCCCTCCGGATCCTCGCCCTCCATCCTCCGTCTTCCTCGGACGGCATGGTCCTCTTGCGTTCCGAATCGATTCTGTCCTTGAACCTCCCCAGCTCGAAGGTCGTGGAAGGGAACACCCACTCCATGTCAAGGTCGGTGCCCGTAACGTAATCCACTATCTCACGCCTCTCGTGGCTGGTGAGCTTGATGACTCTGGGGTTGCTGATGTGGACGTGGTATCCTCTTCCGCCCGAGAACACGATCCTCAGATCGTCGGTCTCAAACCCAAGGTCGCCCAGGAGGAACTCGTCGATGAGTCTAATCACCTCCTCCTTGACTCGAACCAGCATCCTGTCGTAGGGGAGGGATTCGGCTCCCTCCACATGGTCGGCGTCGAGATCGAATATGAGGTCCGCGCCTTGCCACTTCTTCTCGGCCATCGTCGGGGCGTCGGGCTTCTCATAGTAGGCGCACGAGTAGTACACGTGCGCAGGCACCTGTTCAACCAGGTACTTCTTCAGGGCCGCCCTGGTTGGAAAACCGACATGCCTGACCATCCCTTGTCTGTCGAAGAACATGAACCCGAACTCCCTTTTTGAGAATCTTTCGGGCATCGTCAAGGACGCTTCTCTGTAGTGCTTGGAGAACATGTTCATGATGAAGCGGACTGACTCATCCGAGGGCATCCGCTCGAGTCATGCCAATGACCTGTATATTAAGCTCACATCTGCCTGATTGCTGCGTGTAGGGGCGAACTGGAAACCATAAATAGGCTCAAGTCCCATCAGCTGACCCAGTCTGGAATCAAGGATGATTAGGACCTACATTCGCGTGGAGCTGGGGAGCGAAGGCGAGTCGCCGAAGCAGGTGATCGAGCGGATGAGAAAGATCGGAGCTGCACCCGTGGTCGGTGATTACGACTTCGAGCTGTCCCTCGAGGAAGACGATCGGTTGTTCGACAAGCTCGAGGAGATACATTGCGCTCTCAAAGGCGCGAATGTTCGATACACGCTCACCACCCGAACGGGCATCGAGGCGGAGGCTGCAGCCAAGAGCAGGCACGAGATCACGCACTACGTGGACCAGAAGCCGATTGAGCTCAAGAAAGCGCTTTACAAGGCCAAGCTGGAGCGATGGAGAGAAATGGGTCTGGACATATCCGAACTGGAAGTGCTCCTCGAGAAGGATCTGGACCATTTCAAGATTGCCAGCAAGGAATTCCTGAGGACGCATTTGGACAGGATATCTCTCGTCACTGACAGGAAGCCGGAGAGCCAGGTGGACGGCGAGGTCCTCGCGCAGCTCGATGAGGAGGGCAAGACGATGGCGGAAATCAAGACGGCGACTGGCCTTTCCGATGATCAAGTGGTCGTCGCGCTCGGCCGTCTGATATCAGCTGGTTGCGCAGTCAGGACGCAGCGCGACTGGAAGGAGGTTTTTGTTCTTGTTCCTCCACCCGCGCCCAATGTCAGGAAGACCCTGAAGGTCGTCCCCGCGAGCGACGAGCAGGACGCAGAGAGCAGGGTCTACTATGCGGTCCCGGTGGACGGCATATCCGCAAAGGACCTGCTGAGGGCCGCCCAGCTCCCGCGCGAGCAGTTCAAGAAGGCAGTTGCTGAACTCATCGAGAGCAACAGAATCCGGACGGAACGCAAAGGGAGGAAGGAGTTCTACTCCCGCGTCTGAGCCTAGCCGCTCCGTGATCGCCTGGCCACAGCTACAAAGGTTTATTACAGAACCGTTCGATTGAGCGACGCCCGGAAAGGTGAAGTTTGCGCGCGTTCGATCTGAGAGATGTTAGGTTCAGATATCACGGCTCTGATGCGTGGGCCCTGGACAGCGTGTCATTGGAGGTCGAGAAGGGCGAGTTCGTCACGATGCTTGGAGCGAACGGATCGGGCAAGTCCACCGTATGCATGCTCACGAATGGCCTGATTCCTCATGCCCTTCGTGGGGACCTCGAAGGGAGCGTGCGGGTCTTCGGATACGACATCAAGGACTACGCGGTCTCCGAGCTCTCGACTAAGGTCGGAATGGTGTTCCAAGAGCCCGAGAGCCAGCTGTTCTGCATGAGCGTCGAGGAAGAAGTGGCGTTCGGGCCAGAGAACCTTGCAGTCCCTAGAGAGGAGATCAAGGAGAGGGTCGAGTGGGCGTTGGAGCTCGTCGGCATGAAGGGCTACAACGACCGGTCCCCGTTCAGCCTCTCGGGCGGGCAGAAGCAGCGGGTCGCGATTGCCGCGGCCATCTCTATGAGGCCAGAAATGCTCGTCCTCGACGAGCCAGCATACGCGCTCGATCCGATAGGCCGCATCGAACTCTACTCCGTGCTGAAGGACCTCAAGGAAAGACATGGCATGACGGTCCTGCTGGCGGAGAGGGACGCGGAGGAGGCGGCCGCATTCTCGGACAGGCTCGTGCTGATGAAAGGCGGAAAGGTCCTGGGATCTGGCCCTCCAAGGCTGATGCTCAGGAACCCAGAGAACCTGCGCGAGATCGGCGTCTCCCCTCCGCAGGTTGCAGAGGTCGCATCTCTTCTGAACACTCGGTTGATGCAATCCAAGTTCTCATTCCTGAACGTCGATGAGGCCGAGAGGGCAATCACCAACGAGGTCTTGTCTCTCCGAAGTGGGAGGAGATCATGATTCCGAACGCGTCTCCCTCCGCGATCACCGAGAAGGTCATCTCGATAAAGGGATTGAAATTCACATATGATGGCGGCGTCCAGGCGATCCGTGACATGAACCTGGACATCAGGTACGGAGAGTATCTCGCATTGGTCGGAGGTAACGGCTCGGGCAAGACCACTCTCGCGAAAAACCTCAACGGGCTTCTCAGGCCGACGAGCGGTTCGGTTGTGGTCGCCGGCCGACCGACAAACGAACAAAAGGTGGCGGCGCTAGCCAGGATCGTCGGATACGCCTTCCAGAACCCAGACCATCAGCTCTTCTGCTCAAGTGTTGAGGAAGAGGTCAGATTCGGTCCCATGAATCTGGGCTATTCCGAGCAAGACGTGCGTGACAAAGTCGAGAAGGCAATAGAGGCAATGAGTCTGGAACAGCTCCGCAAGCTCCCGCCTCTTTCTCTCAGGTTGGGCGAGCGGAGAAGAGTGTCGATCGCTTCGGTCATCGCCATGGACCCCGACGTGCTGATCCTGGACGAGCCCACGACGGGCCTGGACGCCGAGGAGAGTGCAGAGCTGATGCGCAGGCTGAAGCGCCTCAACGATGACGGGAAGACGATCATACTCATTACGCATGACATGAAGCTGGTTGCCGAGCACGCTAAGCGAGTCGTCGTGATATCCGAGGGCAGGGTCCTTCTGGACTCCGACCCGAGAGGTGCGTTCTCAGACCTCGAGATCCTGCGCCAGAGCAACCTCGTGCCTCCAGCGGTGACGCAGCTAGCTCACAGGCTCTCCGCCTTCGAGGTTCCGCGCGATGTCATCTCTCCCGAAGAGCTCGTGTTCCATCTGCTCAAGGCGAGGGGTGGGGCCTGATGCCAGGCTTCGTGGACCTCTATGCTGAGGCCGATACCTTCCTTCACCGCATGGACCCCAGGGTGAAGATAGTCGCGGTGCTCCTCCTTAGCCTGCTGGCGTTCATCCTCTCTAGTCTATCCTATCTGTTGATTCTGTTGGCCTTCATCTTCCTGTTGCTGTTCCTTGCGCGTGCATCTTTCTCGAGGACGATGTTCGCCCTCAAGTTCGTCCTCAGGTTCATGGTCCTGATAATCGTATTGTGGCCGATCTTCGATCCGTCGGGGTCGCCTGTGCTGGCCTCGCTGGGGCCGGTCAAGATCACCGAGCCTGCGATATGGAGGGGCGTGACATCTGCTGTCAGGGTCGGCTGTTTGGCGACCGTATGGTACATTCTGATGTTCACAACGTCCCAGAGGGACCTCGTCCGCGCGCTCGTCAAGATGGGCCTCAGGTTCGACTTCGGGCTCACCCTCGCAATCTCTCTCCGATTCCTGCCGACGTTCAGCGCCCTTATCGATTCCATCAAGGACGCGCAGAGGGCGAGGGGTTTGGAGCTGAGCAAGGGCGGAGTGCTCAAGCGATCGAGGAACTACGTGGCCGTTCTCGTGCCGACCATTGTATCCGCTCTCAGGACAGCGGACACACTATCTCTCGCTCTCCAGTCCAGGGCCTACGGCGCGCGTAAGGACAGGACAGTATCTACGCGATCTCAAGATGAGGGCTTCCGACCTTTTCGCTCTTGCCGTTCTTATCGCCCTTTTCGCGCTCCCCGCATTCGCGAGATTTGCATTGGGCGTGCACTTGTGATGCCTCGGGCCTGGCAAGCCCGCAGTAGAGAGTTTAAGTATGTCCTCGTCGTCTAGCATCGCCGATATGGCGGCCTCTGCTGGTGGAGAAAAAGGGACGGGCACTTTCGGAGCTTCGAGACCTGCTGGTTTCGTCTCCCCAAAGGTAGTGGCTGTCTACGGCGTTCTGACCGCGCTCACAGCCGCAATCACATACGCTTCGTATACTCCCTTCTCGCCGACAAAGGGATACTTCAACCTGGGCGATTCGATGGTCTTCTTCTCAGCCCTGGCCTTCGGCTGGCACGCCGGTGCCATATGCGGTGGAATCGGCTCAGCGGCCGCCGACATACTTCTGGGATCGGGCGTGTACGCGCCCATCACTCTCGTGGCCAAGGGAGCAGAAGGATTGGTGTCAGGCGCCATCGGGCGAGTGAGAGGGGGCAAGTCGTGGGCGGTGGCTCTAGGTATAGGTGCTGGCGGCGCCTGCATGATATTGACCTACTTCCTCGGGGAGTTGCTCTTGTTGAACGTCGGTTTGGGCAAGGCTCTCGCAGAGGTTCCAATCAACGTCGCGCAGGTTGTTCTTGGCGGAACAATAGGCGCTCTGCTATCGTACTATGTAAAACGTTCTTACCCAGCGCTTACAGCGCAGTGATCCCCAGGTCACTTCTTGAGCTTCGCGAGCTCGCTCTCCCCGATCTTGTCCCTCGGGAGGATCCTCTTGACGGACCCCATCATGTGCATGCCGAAGTTCATCAGGAACGCGGGCATGGAGATGCCGTACCTCGTGCCTGTCTCGACCATCTTCCCAGGGTTCATGATGCCGTACGGATCCAACATCTCCTTCAGGTTCCGGATGAGCTGAGCGCCCTCCTTCCCGCGGACCCTGGCCAAGTTCCCGGCGAAGAATATCCCCAGTCCGACCGGCCTTCCGCCGTTGTCGAACGCGAGATCTCCGAGCCTCTTCGCGAAGCCCATTGCCGCCGTCGAGGCCACCAGCTTGCGCTCGTCCGTCAGGTAGTACGGCATTAGCATGACCGTGTTGTTGTCCGCGACGGTCCCTATCAACGGGGCCTTCATCTTGAGCTGCTTGATCAACTTCGCCGTCCCTTCGAGAACGACATTCATCCTGTCGATCGGAACGAGTATCTCCCCCGGAATGGCGCCAACGCCGAGCTCGCGCACTCTGAACTCGTAGTTCCTCTCAGACCACTCGTGCTCCGCGGTCTCCTTCGGCTCCTTCTTGGCTCCTGTCGAGGTCATGATGTCGTCCACGGTCTTCTCCTCAATGTCGACCGAGGCCTTCGTCCCGGTAAGAGCCATCGTGATCATGCAGCCGACCTCGGGAGCATGTTTTCCGATTGCCCTGAGGTACTCGAAGTGCAGCCTGTCCCCGAACATGATGTGCATTGGCGCTGCCCCGCTCCTCACGAGCTTCTTCAGGGCCGGCTGGAATTTCGTGAGATCGTCGAACGAGTAGCTCACGACCCTGAACTCCTCGGGCTTGGGAAGGACTGAGAAAGTCACCTCGGCCACGATGCCCATCGTGCCTTCTGAACCGACAAATAACCAGTTGAGATTCGGACCGCCGCCGTTCTGGGGCACGAACTTGTCACCAGTGTGGACCACGATCCCGGTCGGCAGAACGATCTCCATATCCCTGATGAGATCGCCGGCGCTGCCGTACTTGAACGCGCCTATGCCGGTTCCGCCGGTGTTTATCCAGCCGCCGAGAGTGGCAGATGGAGCGCTGCTGGGATAGCATGGAAGGAACAAGCCCTTGGCGTCTAGCGCCTCCGAGAGCGCGTTCCATGTTATCCCCGCCTGTGCTGTGACGACGAGGTTCGCCTCGTCGATTGAGATTATCTTGTTCATGCCGGTCATGTCGATCGAGATGCCGCCCTTGACGGGCACTGAACCGCCGAGGCCCCATGAACCCGCTCCCCTCGGCACGATCGGCTTGTTCGTCGCTATCGCCTTCCTTACAATCTGGACAACATCCTCCGTGTACGCAGGCCTTACCACCTGGTCGGGCATGGTCTTGAAAATCAGGTCCATCTCTTTCGGAAGCGGCGCAAGGTCATGGCTGTACAGTCTTCTTTCCATCTTGTCATCCGTGGTCTCCATCGTGAACACCTGCTGGGATGAATGAACGCGAGGGCTGCGAGTACTCCCCCGCCCATGTAAGCTCTCATTCCCAATAAGCCTTTATGTCGAATGTTTGGGCCCTCTGAGAGGGCATATGCCGGATTCGTCAGCGCGTTTAGGCTTCACGTCGAAACCCTTTTATCCCGCCTGGTTGTGATTGGTTGTCTACATACGGCGCGCTTGCGTCGGGAGAGGGGAAACAGTATATGGCAGGCACTTTGAGAATGCTGGCGCTCTTCGCAGCGCTGACGCTGATCTTTGTGGTGATAGGTTATGTGATCGGCGCGTTGTTCTTCAATGATTGGATACTCGGTTCGCTGATGTTCTTGATATTCGCGGGCCTGATGAACTTCGTCAGCTACTTCTGGAGCGACAAGATCGTCCTCTGGTCGTATCGCGCGAAGATAGTCACTCAAGCCGAGCAGCCGAGGCTCTACAACATAGTGAACAAGGTTTGCCTGAAGGCAGACCTGCCGATGCCGAAGATCGCAATCGTTGCGACCCAGACTCCGAACGCCTTCGCGACCGGGAGAAACAAGAACAAAGCTGTCGTAGCCGCTACCGAGGGCATCCTGTCTCTGCTGAGCGACGACGAGCTTGAGGGCGTTCTCGCTCACGAGATGGCCCACGTTAAGGACAAGGACATTCTCGTGATGTCTGTCGCGGCGACTATTGCCGGTGCGATATCCTTCGCCGCCAGGATGGCTTGGTGGGGCTCGCTCGGGAGCAGGAGGAACAACGGCAACGCGCTGTTGCTGCTCCTTGTGGCCATCACCGCGCCGATTGCAGCCCTGCTCCTTCGCTTGGCGATTTCGAGGAGCCGGGAGTACAAGGCGGACAAGGAAGGCGCCCTGATGATCCAGAGGCCTCTCGCGCTCGCCCGAGCGCTGGAGAAGTTGGAGGAAGGGAACAGGCGCAGGCCGATGGACAGGGGCAGCCCGTCATCCTCCTCGCTGTTCATCGTGAATCCGTTCCGCGGAGGTAGCTTCGTGACGCTGTTCATGACCCACCCGCCGATCGCTGCCAGGGTCAGAAGGCTCGAGGCTCTCGCCGAGCAGACCGGATACATCGGCTGAACGCAGAAAACCCCTTCAACCGATCTTTTCCCATTTTTCGAGCTTGAGAACACTTGAGAGCGTCCCGCCCTTCTTGATCTCTTCGCGGACTCTGTTTTCTCGTTCCATCACGTCGAGGGACCTATTGGCCACTTCGACCGCATTCTCTTGAGGAACGACCACGACGCCGCTCTCGTCGCCTATTATCCAGTCTCCGGACTTGACCGTCACCCCGCCGCAGACGATTTCGTGCCCGATTCCGCCGTATCCCTTGGGCTCGCCGGCGTTTGATGCAATATGGCGAGAGAAACACGGGAACTCCATCTCGATAATCGCGTCGATGTCCCTGGCAGCGCCGTCTATCACGACGCCCGCAACGCCCTTAGTCTTGCAGCTCCATGAGGCCAGCTCCCCCCAAACCGCTATCTCCCCGCCGCAGGCATCGACTACTATGGCATCGCCCGGCTTCGCCCTGTCGATCGCTTCCACAGGCTTCGCCCAGTCGCCATTGACGGTGTGGACTGTCAGAGCCCTCCCGACCATCTTGACGCCGTGGCCTATTCTGGGGTGGATGCCCTTCATGGCGCCTTTCTTGTGTTGGGCATCGGCAACGTTGGGAGATGATACCTTCGAGAATGCGACATACAGCTCGTTTTCCGTGTACTTCTTGAAAAGCTCGGTCTCCACTTTCTTGCCGGTCGATATGGCCTTCTTCACGCCCCGGACAGCCTTGACCACGTCCCTGGCCTTGATGATCGCTCCGCCCACTATGACGATGGACGCACCCGCCTTCACGATGTCAGGCGCGGTCTCGCTGTTGATCCCACCAGCTGCGGCGATTGGTATCTTGACGGCCTTCGCGAGTCCCTTCAGCTCGGCAATAGGGGAGCCGCCAACCATCTGCTCGTCGACGCCCACATGGATGCATATGTAGTCCGCGCCCATGCGTTCGACCTCGCGAGCCCTGGCAACCTTGTCTTTCACATTGAAGAGGTCGACCATCACTTTGGCGCCGTACTGTCTGGCACTCAGAATCGCCTCGGTGATAGTTGGATCGGACGAGACTCCAAGAACCACAACCACATCGGCGCCGGATTTGGCAGCTATCTCCACCTCCGCCCCGCCCACATCGATCGTCTTCATGTCAGCGACGACCGTGTGCATCGGGAAGGCCTTCTTGAGTTGGCGGATTATGCTCATGCCCTCGCTCTTGATTAGAGGGGTTCCGGCCTCTATCCAGTCAACTCCTCCCTTCACTGCATCGGACGCGATCGAGAGCGCGCGGTCTCCGTGAACCAAGTCAAGTGCGACCTGCAGAACTGGCTTCATCTTGCTCGAAGACACGTGTGCGCTCTTAAAAACGTGTCGAACGGCCTTACTGACCGTCGGCCCGAATGGCGGTTTGTTCCCTCGTGCGCTTACTAGTTCACTGGAAGAAACAATAATATGCGTTCCATAGTATTATCAAGGACTGATGGTGCAGAAGACTAGCGACAGGTGCGCTACCGGTTTGGAGGGACTCGACACCATCCTGTACGGAGGGATCCCCCGATCCAACACTGTCCTTCTGACCGGAAGCTGTGGAACGGGCAAGACCTCCCTTGCTCTCGAGTTCCTGATCCACGGGGCGATCAAGGGAGAGAACTCCTTATTCGTCTCCGTCACCGAGAACTCCGAGAAGCTGCTTCAGAACATCATCCCTTATCAGTTCTTTGACAGGAGCCTCCTCAAGTCTGGAAGGCTGGTCTTTGTGGACCTTCCGATCATGTACGAGCGCCTCGGCATGACGAAGCCAGAGCTGAGCATGGAGGAGATCGATCTGCTCGTTGCTGCCATAAGCAATCTTGCGAAGGAGCTTGGGACGAAGCGGCTGGTCGTCGATTCGATTACCTCCGTATGCTACAAGCTGAAAACCTCTGAGAAGATCAGGGAATTCATACTCAAGCTGAGCAAGGCGCTCTCGGACCTTGGATGCACATCGATTCTCGTCGGAGAGGTCGCTGCGAACTCAACGTCCTATTCTAGCTTCGGCGTCGAAGAAGCCATTGCCGACGGTATCATACTCATGGCCAACATGGAGCGAAGGGGGGACCTGCTGCGAACGCTGCAGGTCATCAAGATGCGAGGGACAATGCATTCAAGGGCGAAATACGTCCTGGATATCACACCCGTGGGCGTGCTCCTCGTCCCGCTGCTCAAGGGAGGTAGCACAGGATGAGTCCCGAACTGATGAGCGCCCAGCAGATCGCGAAGGAGCTATCGGAGACGCCCCCATCGTCCGCCATCTCCCTCCAGATGAGCGTCGACAACTACCTCGATGTGATCAGGGGCGTCGTGGACCTCTTCGCGAACAAGAAAGAGATGGACACGATCTATGTCACCGCGACGATCTCCTCCGATGCCATCAGGCGGGTTCTCGAGGCGCTCGACATTGACGCATCCAGGGTGTACTTCGTCGACTGCATCTCGCACATAATGATGGGCGCATCGGCTGCCCAGCAGGACGAGCACACGACATTGGTCGAGAGCCCCACCATGCTGGAGAACTTGATGCTGAAGGTGGAGTACCTCATCAGGAGGTCGCAATCGAAGGACAAGCTGGTCGTGATCGATTCGATCAATTCCCTGGCGATCCACAACAACAACTGGATATTGTCCGAGTTCCTACACATACTGGTCTCGGGTTTAAGGTCCAGAGACGCATATACCGTGATTCTCACGGTGGAAGAGCACTCAACCCCTGATATCAACAACATGGTCAGCCTCGTGTGCGACCACGGGATACGCGCGGGCAAGCTGGAGGGCTGAGATGGACTTCACCAGCATCGGCATCCCCGCGCTTGACGAGCACTTGGGGGGCGGGATACAGAAGGGTTCGACGGTCCTCATAATGGGCTCGCCGGGCTCTGGAACGGAGTTCTTCGCCAAGCAGTTCGCGTCCGCAGGCCGCGAGACCGTGACATACTTCACGTCGACGGAGCGCGACGAGGACGTCCTCGCCTTCATGCGCGAGTACGGGTGGAGGACCGATCTCAATATCATCAACGTCGGCACTAAGTACTACGAAAGGGTGCTGGCCAAGAAGCTGGAGATCGGTCGGTTCAGGCAGGAGGGCATAACCCTCGAGGATATCAGGAAGTTCAGGGAGCAGGACGCGGCCAAGGAGGAGAACTTCCTCACCTTCCTCGCCTACGAGATATCGAAGCTCACGCCGCCGTTCAGAGTAGTGATCAACTCGCTCGATTTCTTCCTCGAGAACTACGAGAGTTCCGAGGTTCTCATGGCGATGCGCACCATCAAGGCGCACACACAGCACTCTGAGAGTGTGACGCTCATGACCATGCTGAAGGGCGTGCACGACTCCCGCATTCAGAGCAGCATAGAGGACCTTGCAGATGTGATACTCGAGCTCGACAGGGAGAAGGTGGGGCACGAGTTCAAGAAGTACATCATCGTGCAGAAGGTGAGGAACAGGCCCGCAATGGTCGGCATCATCCCCACGACCTTCGACAAGACCGGCATCAAGCCCGGATGAACGCCTAGGCGGGCGGTCGCTTTTTTCGGAGAAGTTGTCGTTTTTGGCCCTATTTCCTAACCTACAAGAAGACATAATCTTCTTGCAGCTCTCAGTGATGCGACATGGCCGCATAGTCTTCTTCGGCAATTATCGAAGTCGGTAACGATTGTCTCTGAGAACCACGCGCAAAGCAATTTAAGCCTCGCTCTGGCGTATTACACTCCATGCGGGCCGTAAGGTCCGCAGGAGGACAAAACTAGATGAAGAAGACATGGTTAATCCGAAAGGATTCTGAGGCGGTATCCCCCGTCATCGCAACCATCCTGATGGTCGCGATCACCGTCGTTCTGGCGGCCGTGCTGTATGTCATGGTCCTGGGATTCGGGGGCACGTCGACTACGACGCCAGCTGCATCGTATTCAAAAACAACGATAACATACGGTCAGAAGATAACCATCATATCCATAACGAAGACCGATGTTCCGTGGGATGATGTGAAGATACAGCTGTCGGATGGCACGAACATCGTAGAGTGGAGCCCAGCCAAGGCAAATCAGCTGACATCAACTGCGTACAACTACAGCACGAAGACCTTGACAGGCGGCCCCACGGTCGTCTGCGTGCTGACTGATGTGAGCGGCAACGGCTATGTGAGTGGCACGGACTACTTCACCCTCAAGTACCAGGGAGCGACAGCATTCTCCTCGACCACCACGTACACCGCAGTCCTGCTCTACGAGGTCACTGGTGAGCGGTGCGGCCAAGGCGTCAGCTTCACCGGCTAGATGGACCATCTGCATCGCCGACCGAACGGACTCAAACCTCTTTGTTGAAGAGGCCCGCGAGGCTTCTTCGAAATCTCTTTTCTTATTCCATTTCTTCTGGTTTCTCCGATGAGTCGATGCCGTCGCCTTTTTCGGGTGATGCCGACGTTTCTATGCCTTGCGCTTTGAAGTAAGAAGACTGCGTCTTCTTGCAGCTCTCAGTGATGCGGCATTGCAAGAAGCAGTCAATCGACAGTTATCGATGTCGATAACGCTCGGGTCTGAGAATCACCCACAAACCTATTTAAGCCTCGCTCGGGCGTATTACACTCCATGCGGGCCGTAAGGTCCGCAGGAGGACAAAACTAGATGAAGAAGACATGGTTAATCCGAAAGGATTCTGAGGCGGTATCCCCCGTCATCGCAACCATCCTGATGGTCGCGATCACCGTCGTTCTGGCGGCCGTGCTGTATGTCATGGTCCTGGGATTCGGGGGCACGTCGACCACCACGCCAGCTGCGACGTATTCGAAGGCCACGATAACATATGGTCAGAAGATAACCATCATATCCATAACGAAGACCGATGTTCCGTGGGATGATGTGAAGATACAGCTGTCGGATGGCACCACCATCGTACAGTGGAGCCCAGCCAAGGCAAATCAGCTGACATCAACTGCGTACAACTACAGCACAAATACCGTGGGAGGCGTAGCCGTCAACTGCGTGTTGACTGATGTGAGCGGCAATGGCTATGTGAGTGGCACGGACTACTTCACCCTCAAGTACTGGGGAGCGACAGCATTCTCCTCGACCACCACGTACACCGCAGTCCTGCTCTACAAGGTCACTGGTGAGCGGTGCGGCCAAGGTGTCAGCTTCACCGGCTAGAGGAGGAGAGAACCATGAAGAAGATTTGGTTAATCCGGAAGGAGTCTGAGGCGGTATCCCCCGTCATCGCAACCATCCTGATGGTCGCGATCACCGTCGTTCTGGCGGCCGTGCTGTATGTCATGGTCCTGGGATTCGGGGGCACGTCGACTACGACGCCAGCTGCATCGTATTCAAAAACAACGATAACATACGGTCAGAAGATAACCGTCATATCCATAACGAAGACCGATGTTCCGTGGGATGATGTGAAGATACAGCTGTCGGATGGCACGAATATCGCAGAGTGGAGCCCAGCCAAGGCAAATCAGCTGACAGTGACTTCGTACAACTACAGCACGAAGACCTTGGGAACCACCACAGTCATCACAGTTGCCTGCATGTTGACTGATGTGAGCGGCAACGGCTATGTGAGTGGCACGGACTACTTCACCCTCAAGTACCAGGGAGCGAACGCATTCCTCTCGAGCACCACGTACACCGCAGTCCTGCTCTACAAGGTCACTGGCGAGCAGTGCGGCCAAGGCGTCAGCTTCACCGGCTAGATGGACCATCTGCATCGCCGACCGAACGGACTCAAACCTCTTTGTTGAAGAGGCCCGCGAGGCTTCTTCAAATTTCCTTTCATTTTTCTGTTATCTTCCTGGGCTATCGACACTGTTCGTTTGAAGCTGCTCCATCTCCATGGGAGTTCCTCTCCCAAAGCCGAGCCAGTCTCTATGGAAAGTACTTTCTGGCTCGGAGTCATAGGCCGTTTTATGGAGAAGATCCCTGACACGCTCCCCATGAGCGAAAGCGTGGCTGAAACCTTTGTCATCAGGCTTCTCAGAGAGCAAGGTCCTCTGAGCACCGTGCAGATCGAGAAGCTCGCGAGGAGGCAACGCAAGCGCTGCCCGGATCAGACGGTCATCTTCCTCACCAAGATGAAGAAGAAGGGGCTCATCAAGGGGGAGGTCTCGTTCGAGAGAAGAGGATGGATCTGGTCGGTGCCCTAGTGGAGCATCACCGACGTCCTCGCCATCTGGTCGGTCCACTTCTGTCTTGGATCGCGGGAGTCCACCGCCATTCCGATGATCCAATCAAGTAACAGAAGCGGTGCGAACACCTTGGACACATTCCTCATGAACGCCTGCACCAGGGTCATCTGGCCCGTCGTAGACACCGCTTTGAGGCGCATTGTCATCTTGCCGAGGGTGCCCCCGATCGAGGCGTCGAAGAACGATGCGTACAAGAACAGGATACCGCCCGCGAACCACCAGGGGAACAGCCAAGACATCCCGACCAGGTGGAACAGTGTCGAGGTGGGGGCGAACACGATGATTGAGTCGATCACGATTGCAACGAACCTCCTAAGCCAATGCTCCTGAAGCGCTTGGTCTTTGCTGAGATAGTCGAATCCAGTCACCATTGGATATCAACTCCTTTTCCCCTCGGATGCCTCGCTCGGGTATATTCCTTTCGAGGAAAAGCCCTGCCACTCGGATCGCCCGTCTGTCATCACAGGTCAGCAGGAATTATCTCGTCATCGTGGCGGGCACATATCGTCAATCTAGACTTAAGAACCATCGGCCAGATTCAGAGTACCGTCGCGTACCACTAAATACTGGCATGGCCACTCTTGGTTCCGACATGGCAGAGATTAGGCTCTACGCGTTGATGGAGCATGAGGACGACCCGAAGAAGTGCACGGCGTCCAAGCTCATCCGCTTGGGCGATTTGAAGGAAGCCACCAAGGTCCGGTTCATTCCACGCGGTGCGCTTGTCCTCGATCCCGAAGCTGAGAAGGCTCTTTCGAAAGAGGATCTTCCAGTCGCGAGCAGGTTCGGAATCCTCGTTGTTGATTGTTCGTGGAACAAGCTTGTGAAATTCCCCAAAGTGAAGGCCGGCCTGAGGCACCGTGGTCTGCCCTTCCTGCTAGCTGCGAATCCGACCAACTTCGGCAAGCCTCAAAGACTGTCGAGCGCGGAGGCGCTGGCGGCAGCGCTGTACATATTGGGCGACAAGTCTCACGCTGGGCACCTGATGAGCCGGTTCAAATGGGGCCCGAACTTCATGGCGATGAATCTGGAGAGGTTGGAGGCCTACGCAGCTGCTAGCACGAGCTCGGGGGTCGTCGCCGAGCAGAGACGAATGCTCCATGCAACCGAAAGACACAAAGATGAACGAACAGAGTAGCCTTATGTATCACATTGTCGATTCCCTTTCCCCTTTTGCCAAGCGTTCAGGGAAGGGCAGGGCATCGACTGCGAAACACGGGGGGAGATGAACGCCGAAAGAATACACACCTGAGGACTTAGTCGCCATCTGGGAGGAGTTTCTGGGAGGGCAGGAGCGGAGGCACCAGGTGTCGGCCATCGCCGACCTGTACCCTGATGTGAGAAGCATATACATCGACTTCCTTGAAGTCGAGAAATTCGATCCCGACCTTGCAAACTACACTCTCGTCAACCCCACACTCTCTTTCAAGTCCGCGGAGAACGCCATCAAGAGGATGGTCTCCCACGCGCTCACGAACCCTTTCCTTCATTTCAGGATCAAGGGCCTGCCGCGCGATTCCAGGATAGAGATCAGGAAGCTCAGGGCAAAGCACCTGGGGACATTCGTCAGCATCGAGGGTCTGGTCAGAAAGGCCACTGAGGTCAGGCCAAGGGTGACCGTTGCGGAGTTCGAGTGCGTGAGGTGCGGCCACAAGATTACCGTCGAGCAGGAGGGAATGCAGTTCCATGAGCCGTTGGAATGCTCGAAGGATGACGGCGGATGCGGCCGCGGGACCGGTTCGACGAAATTCAGGTTGCTCACAGACCCGTCCAAGTTCGTGGACACCCAGAAGATCGAGATTCAAGAGCCCCCCGAGGGCCTGAGGGGGGGCGCACAGCCTGAAAGACTGGTGGGTTACATCGAGGACGATCTCTCCGGCAGGATATCTCCTGGAGATCGAGTGATGCTCAACGGCATTCTGAGGAGCCAGCAGAAGGGCGGCCAGGTGAAGTCCACGCTGTTCGAGATACATCTCGACATCAATTCGGTCGAGTACGAGGAGCACGAGTACGAGGAAGTTCTCATAACGCCCGAGGACGAGTTGAAAATACATGAGTTCTCCGCCTCCCCTGACCTATTCGACAGAATCATTGCCTCCATATCCCCGACGATCTACGGTTACGAACAGGAGAAGGAGGCGCTTGCGCTGCAGCTGTTCGGAGGGGTCGGAAAGGTCATGGACGACGGCACCCGGATAAGGGGCGACATCCACATCGCTCTCATCGGAGATCCAGGCACCGCAAAGTCGCAGATTCTGAGGTACATGGCGCAGCTGGCGCCAAGAGGCATCTACACTTCCGGCAAGTCGTCATCCGCAGCCGGGCTGACTGCCGCCGCGGTTAAGGACGAGTTCGGAGAGGGCAGGTGGACGCTCGAGGCGGGTGCGCTTGTTCTGGCCGACAAGGGCCTCGCGTGCATCGATGAGCTGGACAAGATGAACGATCAGGACAGGTCCAGCATCCACGAGAGCCTCGAGCAGGGCACGATTTCCGTAGCGAAGGCCGGCATAACGGCGACCCTGCAGTCCAGGTGCGCTGTCCTGGGAGCTGCGAACCCGAAGTACGGTCGGTTCGACGAGAACAGGAACATCGCTGAGCAGATCGACCTTCCTCCTGCCCTGCTGTCCAGATTCGACGCGATCTTCACGATGACCGACAGGCCAGATGCCGAGCAGGACAGGAACGTGGCGAAACACATACTAAGGGCGCACCGCCGAGGCGAGGCGAAGCTGCACGAGTCCTCCGACGAGATAACCGCGGTCGATGTTGCGGAGATCATGCGGGACAGCAAAGGCCTCGTGCCGGCTATGGACAGGGAGTTTCTCAGGAAGTATGTGGCGTACAGCAAGCGCATCATCCCGATCATGAGCGATGAGGCGATGCGCACACACGAAGGATACTACGTGTCGATCAGGAAATTGGGCGAGGGCGAGGAGGCCTCGGTGCCTATCACCGCGAGACAGCTCGAGGCGCTCATCCGTATGTCGGAAGCGAGCGCGAGAGCGAAGCTGAGCCCCATCGTGACAGCTGAGGACGCGAATCGCGCGATCAAGATCGTCGAGTACTATCTTGGGAAGGTCGCGAGCGAGGGCGGGAGGCGCGACATAGACCTCATCGCGACGGGCACCAGCAGGAGCCAGAGAGAACAGATATACGTTCTCAGGAGCCTGGTGCAGCAGCTCTCGGACGAGCGCAGAGGGGTGAGCGCGGAGGAACTGATCCAGAAGGCCGGATCCGAAAACATTCCCGAGGACAGGGTGAGGGCGCTCCTGAAGAGGCTCAGCGACGCTGGCGAGGTCTATTCGCCCCAGCCGGGATACTTCAAGCTCGCGAGCGAGGAGCGCATTGGATGATCAGCGTCAAGGTCTACAGGCGGGGCCCGGAAGTGCTCGTGGCCGCCTGCGACTGGGACATCATCGGCAAGACCTTTCGGTCCGAGGAGCTCAAGATCCACGTCTCCGAGGGTTTCTACAAGGGCGACTCGGGGGACGAGGACATGCTCGTGAACAGGCTCGAGATGGCCACCATCGCGAACCTCGTGGGCGAGAAGACGCTCGAGATCGCCATCAGACGCGGCTTCGTCGACCCGGGCCGCGTCCTCGTGATCGGCGGGGTCCCTCACGCCCAGATGGCGAGGATGATGTGAGTGTTCTGCGTTGAGTGCGGGCGTGAGGGCGAGCTGATAGGTTCGCTGTGCGAGCAGTGTTACTCGAAGAAGCATGTTCAACCCTCCATTCCGGATCATGTCGATCTAACGCTCTGCGCTCACTGCTCTTCGATGCTCACCGAACGCGGGTGGGAGGATATTGGCTCTGTCAGGGAGGCGGCCGAACGCGCGATTGAGAGCTCCCTCACCGTTCCCAAAGGAGCGAAGGTCACGGACATGCGCGTGAAGCTCGAAGAGAGGGACGAGAGGAACCTCGAAGCAGCCGTGTCGGTCCTCCTGTCCGTCGAAGGCCACGGCTTCGAGCGTGAGCTTGAGACGATAGTCCGGCTGAAGCGCGGCTCCTGCACCGAATGCTCGAAGATGCAGGGCAAGTACTACGAAGCCATTCTTCAGGTGCGAGGCCCTGAGCGCTCATTGCCGGAGCAGAAGGAGAGGGAAGTCGAGCGGCTGGTCAAAGACAGGATCGCCTCCATGCGAAAGGGCAGCCGCGAGGTGTTCGTGAGCAAGATCGACCGCGTCAAGGGCGGGCTTGACTTCTACTTCAGCACGATACCGGCTGCGCGGACAGTCGCGCGGGAACTTCAGGATTCTCTCTGTGCAGAGTTCAAGGAATCGTCAAGCCTCTGGGGCAGGCGAGATGGCAAGGACATCTACAGAATGACATACCTGGTCCGTCTGCCGTCTTTCTCTGACGGCGACATCGTGGGCTATCAAGGAAGAGAATACTATGTCCGCAGCATGTCGAGAGGCGTGATCCACGTCGTCGACCTCGTGTCCGGGGAGGAGCGCGCGCTGAAGTCCAAAGAACCCGATGAGTGCGCGCTCGTGCAATCCAGTTCCAAGGTCGTCAAGGCGGTCGTCTTGATGGAAAAAGCCAATGAGCTGCAGGTGCTGGACCCTGAAACGATGACTCCGGTGGATGTCAAGAAGCCATCCGGCTTCTCCCGAAAGGGGGAACAGGTCCGGTTCGTTAAGACGAAGGTCGGGGCGTACGTCCTTAGCGACAGCTGGTAGTCGTCTCGTTTCCGACTTGTTACAGAACCGTTCCAACCAAAGGCATTAATTCTTCCGTCTCATTCCCAGGCACGAGGCTTGGATAGTTATGGTTACTGAGGGGGACGTGACGGACGCAACCGTCGAGCTGCTCAGAAAGACCGTCGTCAAGCTCCCGCGGGACGTCGAGGAAGCACTGAGGAAGGCGTACGCTGCGGAGTCGGGCGAGGTCCCGAAGATGCAGCTAAAAGCGATTGTGGATAACATCGACATGGCGCTCAAGGGGAACACGCCGATGTGCCAGGATACCGGCGTGACGATATTCTACGCGGCAGTCCCCAAGGACTGCAAGGTCGATGTCGCAAAGGGGATAGTCGAAGGAGTGAGGAAGGCCACGAAAGTGGTGCCACTGAGACCGAACGCAGTACACCCGATCACGAGGAAGAACCCGGGCGACAACGTGGGCGAGAGGCATCCGTACATCAACTGGAAGCTACACGACAAGGACTACATCGAGATCACCGTCATGACGAAGGGTGCGGGCTCCGAGAACATGAGCCAGCTCGCGATGCTGACCCCCAGCCAGGGCTTGAAGGGGATCAAGGAGTTCGTGCTCAATGCGGTCCTCAGAGCCGGGAGCAACCCCTGCCCGCCGACGATATTGGGCGTCGGAATCGGCGGTTCTTCGGACATCGCAATGAAGCTCGCGAAGGAGGCGTTGCTGAGGCCGATCAATGAGCACAACAAGGACCCTGAGATCGCGAAGCTGGAGACAGAACTCCTCGAGGCGATCAATATGCTCGGAATAGGCCCGATGGGCCTCGGCGGCAAGACAACCTGTCTCGGGCTCAACATCGAATATGCGTATTGCCACACAGCAAGTCTGCCAGTGGGATTGAACGTTCAGTGCTGGGCCGGGAGGCACGGCACCGTCAGAATCCATCCTGATGGGAAAACGGTCTATCCTACACACGAGAGGTGATCAAGATGCCAAAGAAGTTGAAGACGCCGCTCTCGGAGAGCGATATGCGCGCGCTGAAGCTTGGCGAAACGGTCTATCTGGACGGCGTCATATACACCGGTAGAGACGAGGTCCATATTCACGCGTTGGAAGGCCTGGAGACGGGCAAGAAACCTCCGGTCGAGTTCAAGGGTTCGGCGCTGTTTCACTGCGGCCCGATCATGAGGAAGGTCGGGGACAAGTGGGAGGCAGTTGCCGCTGGACCGACCACGTCCTCGAGGATGAACTCGCTGGAGCCTCAGTTCATCGAAAAGTTCAGGCCGGGTGCGATCCTTGGCAAGGGAGGGATGTCTCAGCCCACCGTCGACGCCATGAAGAAGTTCGGGTGCGTGTACCTCGCGATCACGGGGGGCGCTGCTGTGCTGGCCGCCAAGGGCATCAAGAGCGTCTCAGGGGTCGAGTGGTTCGAGCTGGGGATGCCCGAGGCGATCTGGATAATGAATGCTGAGAACTTCGGTCCTCTGACCGTGGCGATAGATGCTCACGGCAACAGCCTGTACGCAGATGTGAACCTGAAGGTCAAGGAGAACGAGAAGAAGGCCCGGGCGAAGCTCGGCCTTGGCTAGAGATAACAACGAGCGGGTTCACTCCCCGTTCCTCTTCAATTTCCTCGCCTTCTTCTGATTGAGATCCTGAGCTTCTGTGGGCTCTTCCATCCTTTCGTCTTCGGCCTCTGGGCCCTCTTCTGCCTCCTCTTCTTGGTCGTAGACAGCTGGCCCGCTGCCGGGAGTCTCGAAGCTTCTGTGGCGGAGGTACACCGCCAGTGCTAGGATGATGATTGTTAGGCAGAGCGCCAGCAACATCATCGAATGCGGGACATCAAAACCTGGTATGAACCCCTCGAAGCCCTTGCGTAGCGGGATCATCTCGATATTCAGGTTCGTCGTCCCCTCCTTTGTCACATTTACGTGCGAGATTTCCACCGGCCGGTACCCAGTCTTTTCGAATCGAACAGTGTAGTTGCCCGCTTCAAGGCCGGGCAGTCCATAGGCCCCGTTGATGTCCGTGGAGACGCTAGGTCTCGTAGGCGTGATGTCAACTATCGTCACAAGGACATATGCCAGCGGCAGATTGGTGCCAGCATCGACGATGACTCCGCTGATGATTGCGCCAGGGAGGCCTGTTAGGTTGATGTCCAGCTGGGTCTCTCCTCCCTCAGGGATCACGACACCAGGAATGCTCGCGGTCTCGTAGAGAGGCGATGATGCCATTATGGTGTACGTGCCAGCCGTGAGGTTTCCGATCTCGTAGTTGCCGTAAGGGCCGGAGAGGTTGAAAACAGACGTGCCGGCGACAGAAACGTTCGCCCCGACCAACAAACGAGTTCCAGATCTCACGACTCCGTAGAGTCTTGTGGGTTTTTCCTTGAGGGTGAAGTCGACACCTGCAGTCCTGTTGCCCCTTGTCACAACCACATCAGCGACAGTGCCTGAAAAGAACCCATTTTTCTCGGCCGTCAGCGTGTAAGTTCCTTCGGGTATGTTCGTGAGATTGAAGCTCCCGTCGCTTCCACTAAGGACGGTGATTATGAAGGAGCCGATCTGGACCGATACACTCGTGTTGTTCAATGGTGTGTGGAGAGTGGCATGGTAGACGTGGCCGGAGATCGAACCGTTCTGCGATATCAGAACGAAGTTCAGGAGGACGCTTCCGCCAAGCTGCACCACGACGTCCTGCGAGCTGCGGAGGAATCCAGAAGCATTGGCAGTCACGGAATGTGTTCCTGCGGGGATGCCCTCGAGCTTGTAGGCACCGCTGGCCGGAGAAACGATCGTTGAGTATCTCAATGAGGCTATCGAGACATTGGCGCCTTCCACCGGCACCATTGTCCCGCCAGACGAAGTCGTGACTGTTCCTAGGATCGAGCCGCCGAATATGACCAGCGTCACATATTCGGTTCCGTTCTCCCTGACGGGTTGGAAAACGTTACTGCTGTCTCTGTATCCCAACATGCTGGCATTGACTTGGTACGTAAGGCCGTTTGTGACGTTGTCGTCGGCAGGAAGCAGGCCAATTGTGGCCGATCCATCACTTCCTGTCTGGTTCCGCCAGAGGATACCGTTACCAGCGGTCCTGACCGTGGCACCTCCAATCCTCCTGTCCGCCTCATCGGTCACATTGACGACTATCGTGCCTGAAGGCCAAGCCTGCGAAGTGTGAGCCTTGAGAACGGGTTCAGGGTTCTCTGCGACATGCAGAAAGCAGATAGCGGTCGTTGTGAGCATCAAAAAAACGAGTATCGACGCCCTCAGTCTTCTGTCCGAAACGATGCTCCTGGCCATCTGTCACCCGCTTTTCCTCATCATCAGCTAGTGCCCATAAATACGTTTGGAGCGTGGAATTTGAGACGGGAAGCCCAACTGGCCTGTTGAAGCTACCCTGCTCCGAATAGTCCGTCCGCGCAAATTTCCTTCAATTCGCGTTCTTCTATTGTCTTTCCTGGGAATTCTCGAGGTCGGTAGCGAGAATGCTCCGAGTTAGGATGGCGAAATTTGTTCATTCGGGGGGAGACCGATAAATAGGCGCCAGTGCATCTTGGTCTGAACAAGACGAGATGAGTCAGTTCACCCTGAAACGAGGAGAATCAGGGGAAAAGTCGAGAAATGTGGGGGGATGAATGAATGAACAGACTATTGAGCAAACGGTGTTTGATTGGCATTGTCATAGTGGCTGTCTTGCTTCTTCCGGGCCTTGCAATTGTGAAACCGGTTAACGCATGCCCGTCCGGAGCGAAAGCGACTTGGACGTTTGCCCTATTCATAAACGGGGACAACGACTTGGCGTTTTGCTGGCCCGAATGGAGCCTGCCGTGGCTGAAGGCTGTCCCGGCTAGCGCCAAGGTGAACATTGTGGCGCTGGTCTCGTTGGAGGACTCGAGCAGGACACTGGTCGAGAAGATATCAGGCTCTTCAGTGAAAGTCTTGAAGACCTATGAGAAGATGGACATGGGGATTTCTTCCACTTTGTCGTGGTGGATCAACGAGTCCACTGCGCTGTACCCATCGACCTACTACGCTCTCACCATCTGGGACCACGGCTACGGATGGAACTACGTGAGCTACGACGAGCTCTTTAACCATACGTTGGACATGCCGCAGCTGCAGAAGGCGATCGCGGACTCGGGCAAGAAGATCGATGTGCTCGGATTTGACGCCTGTAACATGGGGAACGTGGAGGTAGTGTACCAGATGGCCAAGACGAACCTGGTCTCGTACATGGTCGGCTCGGAAGAATCGGTCCCATACGACGGGTTTCCGTACGACAAGATGTTGACTAAGCTCGTCAGGAACCCCGCCATGCAGCCAAAGGACTTCTCGATGGCAATGGTCGATGGTTGGGGCGAGTACTACAGCACTCAGAGTGGGCCCGACTACGTCGAGCTCAACCTCGCCGCGTATGATGTTGCTCAGATGAAGAACACCGTCGGGATATTCGAGACTTGGACGAGCGACATGCTGGCGAAGCTGCCAGTGTACAGGAGCCTTTACAAGCATGCGCTGAGGGCATCGTACTCAGCTTATGACACGACCTACTTCGTGGATATGTATGACCTCGATGCGCACCTGCTGGCCGCGAAGGGTTTAAGGGATCGGGGCCTGAGAGCTGCGACGCAGAACGTGGAGTCGTCGATCACTCAGTATGTGCTCAATGTCTGGAACAGCGACGACATTAGCATGTGCAAGGGGATCACTTTATACTGGGGCGTCGGGGACGAGTGGGAACATTGCGGTCCCGGGTGGCCGTCCGGAGGGAATTACATGGAAACAGCGTTCTCGATCGATACCGGATGGGGCGACTTCCTGATCGCCTACAACACACGGTGACCGAACGCTGCCAACAACCCTTCTTCTTCCTTTTTCCTCTTCTTCATTTTGCGTTTGTGTCTCTTATCGAACTGATTCCAGGCCCATTGATTTCCACACATGCTTGGCCATGCGAGAGAAGCCCTTTTTGACGATGTGTCCTTCGCGCTCCGTCTGACTTGGTCTTGTTGCACTCTCGTGAGGTCTCCTATCCGATGCATGAATAATCGCACTTGCCACATGCAGAAGGAAACCTGGGGGCCAATCCTTTACTGTAATCTCGCACCATGGCCGGAGCATCTTGTGAGGTCTGAAGGGCCGAGTACAACCTCTTACAAGTTCGAAGCATGGCCTCTCGAGGCAAGCATAGGGTCCAACCATCTCAATCCTTTCCCCGGTCCTCGAAGGTCAAAGACCACTCCCGGTCCGCCGACTATCCTCGGTCCCCCTGAAAACGTCTTTATACGAACACCGAATAACGAAGAGGAATCGACGGTCAGGCAATATGATTACAAAGGTAACTGCGAAGAGGACGACAGAAGAGGTGCTCTCGGTCATGCATCCTGTCGTGTCAGAATGGTTCAAGGGCAAATTCGGAGAGGTCACGGAGGCTCAGGCCATGGCTGTGCCGCTCATCCATGCCAGGAAGAGCGTCCTTGTGTCCTCCCCTACCGGCTCGGGCAAGACTCTGACTGCGTTCCTGTCGATTCTGAACGAGCTCATCCTGCTGGCTGGCCAGGGAAGGCTTGAGGACAGGATCTACGCGGTCTACGTGTCCCCTCTGAAGGCGCTCGCCAACGACATCAACGAGAACCTAATCAAACCCCTGGCGGAGATCTCAGACCTGTTCAGAGCCAAGGGGTTGGAACCTCCAGAGGTGAAGGTGTCCGTTCGTACTGGTGACACCCTTCCGAGCGAGAGACAGAAGCAGGCTAGGTCCCCGCCGCACATCTTCATCACCACGCCAGAATCGCTCTCGCTCGTCATCTCCACTCCCGTCTTCAGCACGAAGTTCGGAGAGGTCGACTACGTCATCATAGACGAGGTGCACGAGATCTGCGACTCCAAGCGGGGAGTTGCCCTTTCCGTCGCGGTCGAGAGGCTGCAGAACTTCTGCCAGAAGGAGTTCGTTCGGATTGGCCTGTCCGCTACCGTGGCCCCGTTGGACCAGGTGGCCGAGTACCTGGTAGGCCTGAGGGACGGGAAGCCTAGGGATGTGAGCATCGTCGAGGTGTACGCTCAGCGCGCCCTCGACCTTCGGGTGCTCTGTCCCGCCAAGGACATGACCTCTCTTTCATTCGAAGTGGTCAACTCGAAGATGTACGACATGCTGAAGGAGATGATTGACGAGCACAAGACGACCTTGGTGTTCACGAACACCAGAAGCGGAGCAGAGAGCGTCGTCTACAAGCTGAAGGAGCGCGGGCTTGAGAACATCGGGACTCATCACGGCAGTCTGAGCCGCGAGACCAGGATGGACGTCGAGGGCAGCCTTCGGAACGGGCTGATGAGGGCCGTCGTTTCGTCCACTTCTCTCGAGCTTGGGATCGATATCGGGTCCATCGACCTGGTGGTCCAGATCGGCTCTCCCAAGTCGGTCGCGAAAGGTCTGCAGCGGGTCGGAAGAGCTGGCCATCAGTACGGCGGGACGTCGAAGGGGAGGATCGTGGTCTTCGAGAGCGACGATCTCGTGGAGTGCGCGGTACTGTGTCGCGCCGCCCACAAGAAGATGATAGATCGCGTCACGATCCCTAAGAACTCTCTGGATGTCTTGTCGCAGCTGCTGGTCGGCATGTCTATAGAGCGCAAATGGTCCGTCGATGCGGCGTTCGCTCTGATTCGTCGTTCATACTGCTACAAGGACCTGACAATGGCAGGGATGGAGAGCGTTCTGAGATATCTCGGAGGAAAGAACGAGTTCGAAGGGATATACTCGAAGCTGTGGTACGACGAAAAGGAAAGGACTTTCGGCAAGAAGCGCGGCTCCC
This sequence comes from uncultured Thermoplasmata archaeon, assembly GCA_963705355.1. Taxonomy (GTDB): domain Archaea; phylum Thermoplasmatota; class Thermoplasmata; order UBA10834; family UBA10834; genus COMBO-56-21. Next base: position 1,447,309 of record OY970070.1, on the reverse strand, counting down.
GGATGATATACTATCTCAACCAGGGAACGATCCCAGAAGAGGCCGACTACAAGGTCTATTCTGATCGTGGCTCCCCGATAGGTTCCCTCTCGGAGAAGTTCGTGGAGCGCCTTTCGCAGGGCGACATATTCGTCCTGGGCGGCCGCAGCTACGAATTCGTCAAGTCCAAGGGAACGAAGGTATTCGTCAGAAGTGCGAGTGGCAGAAAGCCGACGGTGCCCTCGTGGACCGGGGAGATGCTGCCCAGGAGCTTCGACCTCTCCGTCGCTGTCGGCCGTTTCAGGTCGGAGGTCGAAGACCGCCTCGACAATATTGACTCCCACGATATGGAAGCCTGGCTTAGGGATGAGTTCGATGTTGACGGTGGTTCCGCCACAACGATCGTGAACTACTTCAAAGAGCAGAAGATGGTCGCGAAGATACCGACCGATTCGAGGCTCCTGATCGAGGGTTATGTTGACGCCTCTGGGAACAAAAGCGCCATATTCCATTTCCCGTTCGGCAGGCGTGTCAACGACGCTTTGAGCCGAGCCTATGCTCATGCGCTGTCTGGAAAGCTGAAGTCCAATGTCACGGTCTCCGTGACCGACGACAGCTTCATGCTGACCGCTCCTCGCAGCTTCAGGCTCGAGGATCTCGGGACGATGCTCAAGGCCGAAGGTCTTGAGAAAGTCCTCAGGAGCGCTGTCAGAGACTCCGAACTCTTCGCCCAGCGGTTTAGGCACACGGCGACCAGGAGCTTCATGGTCCTCAAGAACTACAAGGGAAGAGAGCTCTCGGTCGCTCGCCAGCAGCTTCGTTCCAGCAGGCTTCTCGACGCGCTTCACGAGCTGGAGGATTTCCCAGTCATGGCGGAGACGTACGAGGAAATCCTGACGGAGGTCATGGACTTGGAGCACGCGAAGGAGGTGCTGTGCAGCATCGAGAACGGCGAGCGAGTGCTGGACTACCTCCCGTTCTCCGGGGTCCCATCGCCGTTCGCACACAATGTGATCCTCGTCGGAGTCTCAGACATCGTGCTGATGGAGGACCGGAGCATGCTCTTGAGAGAGCTTCACAGAAAGGTGCTCGCGCGCGCACTCGGGGAAGAGGCCATCACAGAATACCAGTTCGAGCCGGAGAAGGTCGAGGAGTATTTCGACGCGAAGTTCCCGAGGATAGCCTCGAAGCAGGACATACTCGACGCGCTGAGAAAGGTGGGACCGATGAACCTCTTCCGGGAGAAAGGCGAGAACATCTTCGTCCACTCCAAGGAGCCATTCGACAGGCTCCGAACATGGGCCGCGGAACTGCTGCGCGAAGGAAAGGTCAGGTCAGTTTGGGCAGGTGAGGATGTCTACGTCGCAGCTGAGGACTATGCTCTCTATGCCTCCCTGCATCAAAGGAAGACGCATTACAGTCCCGTCGAAGACGCGGTCATCCACTCATTGTCCAAAGATCAGAGGAGCCAGCTAGAACTGTCGGAGCATCTGAGGCTCCCCAAGGAGGAAGTCAGGGAGGCCGTGAGGCGCCTCGAATCCTCAAACGAGATCTACCGTTCGGAGGTGAAAGGGGACACATACCTCTACTCCCGATCGGTCTTCGAGCCGAGGCCGCGGAAGGATTGTCTGCTGGGAGCTGTGGAGCGGCACATTGCATATCACGCACCGATCACGGTCGAAGACATGGCGTACGAAGTCGGAATACCCGAGCACGAAGCAGACGAGGCGCTCCATGAGCTGGCCTCGACCGAAGAGGTGGTGGCAGGCAGGTTCGTCGTTGGCGAGCAGCAGCAGTACATGCTGGCCAGGGACTACCTGCGTCTGAAGTCGGATGGCAAACCTGTGTTCGACAGGGAGACGATTCGGTCGTACAGTGAGCGGAAACAGTTCTCGAAAGTAGAGTCGACAAGGAAGTACTTCGAGAAGTTCGGGGAAGCTGGAATGATCTATGACGTCTTCCATCGGGTCGAGAATTTCGATAGGGGGGAGTTTGGAGAACTCAGGAGGAAGGGCGAGATTCTCCTCGGCAGGTTCGTCCGTGGGCGGTTGAGATATGTTCTCTCGGAGGACGCCCCTCATTATCTGGGAGTCTATCGTCGCGAGCCTCCCAACAAGTACGAGGCCGAGCTGCTCAGGGTCATCAGGAAGATGGAATCCGGGACATTCCTCCAGATTGCGGAAGCGTCTGGCTTTCCGCCGGATGCCATGAGGGGGCATTTCGATTCGCTGGACAGGAAAGGGTATCTGCTCAGGGAATACGACGAGGCCGAATCGTGGAGCACCAGGAATGTCTACACCGTCTGCGAGATCGAGCCAGAGACAGAAGGGCCATTCGATCGCGTCCTGAAGCGCTACCTGAGAGGATTCGGGCCGGTCACCGCGATGCAGGCGGCCAGCTATCTCGACATCGAGCCTGACGAGGCCTCAACACTTCTCGTAAAGGTGGGCGCGAAGAGCGTCACTGTCGGCCTCGAGAGGACTGAGATGTTCGTTCTCCCCGACGAGGTCACGCTGCTGGACGAAGCGCGTCCGCGAGACGACAAGTTGAGGATATTGTCCCTATACGACTCGTTCCTGAGCGACAAATGGACCGAGATATCGTCGCGATTCGGCGAGGCCTGGATATACCCGCTCGTCCGCAACGGCCGAATCGTGGGGATGATCGAAAAATGGCTATTGGCGGGCTCCGTTGAGGTAAGGGATATTCAGCTCGAAGAACCTAGATTGCTCGGCCATCTGATAGAGTCGATAGACGAGATGATGCCGTTCTACAACTCTCTGGGCGTTGAAATCGTCCGCGTCACCAGCGTGTTCGGCTCGGATGTGGAGCATCTTGGCGCGAGCGTGAAGGAGGAGTTCCTCAGAGGGGGGTATGCGGAATCCAACGGCATGCTCGTCAAGGGCAACCTTGTAACCCAGTGCTTCGACAGGAACGAGATTCTGGATGTCGTCTTCTCCATGCAGAACCTGGATGAGGATTCGCGGCTCCGCGACATGGACGACGCCTTGGCGCAGTTCGGAGGCCTCAGGTCAAATGCGGAGGCCCTGCTGAGAGTGAAGAAATTCGAGTCGTTGCAGAGGCTGCATAAGCGCGGCGCAGTCGTCCGAGGGCACATCGTTCCCGACAGGGTAGGATACTGCAGGCTGGAGGAGGCCGGCCTCTACAGGTCGGCCAGACAGACAGACCTCTCGGCCGATGAGAAGTTGGTGCTCAGGATAGTCAAGGATCAGCAGCCGGTCAAACGCGATCGTTTGCTCGACCTCTCCCCGCTGGGAAGAGATGATACTGTGGAAGCCATGAAGTCGCTCTACACTTCCTCGAGGATGTATCTCGATTCTGCACTCGCCTACGTATCTACCAAGCGGCAGAGGGTGTCCAGGGAGGTCGCTTGGACCCAGATTATGCGGCGTCTGTTCGAGAACTATGGCATCATGACCGCCGAGTCTCTCGGGATGCTTCTGGGGCACGAGATACCCATGCGCGAGATCAGGCATGCCCTCAGGAGACTGGAGGAAGAGGATTTCCTCGTCAAGGGGTTCTTGCTTAGAGGTTCGGGCTCGTTGCATTGGGCAAGCATAGAAGCATTTTCCAGGCTTGGCAAGACCGCATTTTCCGAGAGGGTCGTCCTGTCGCCCGAAGACAACCTGACGCAGTTCCTGCGCGCGAGCTATCGCGACCTTCTTCCTGAAACGGGGCGCCATGCCATCTTCCAGGGCACGAGGTTGGTCGGATCCTTCGAAGGTAAGGTGAAAGCCGGCAGGTTCGAGGTCTCCGGCCTCCAAGGAGAGCTGGCATGCTCGGAGATAGTGTCGGCGTATGCTCGCTCCCTCGCCCTCGTTCTCAGGGACAGAGAGGAGGGCAGGATTTCGGATTGGGAGATCATGGACTTCTACCAGAGGTCGCATCCAGGACTGGGCGACGATTGATGCCCGAGGAATCATGAAGTACCACCGTTGACCATCCAGTGTCAATGGTGGACCTGTCGTTCCTTGCCAAAGAACCACTACCTGCGGCTGCGTTGATAGTCGGGGGCCTGCTGTCGATAGCCGTCGCATTGTACGGCCATCGGGACGATTCTCACTGGGACGAGGTCGGGACGTTCTTCGCCTTCATCCTCGGCGCTGCTATGTTCGTGATGGCGTTCATCGTTGGGACTGAGGAGACAGTCAACTGGTTCACACTCGTCGTCATGGTCGTGCTCGCGCTGACCCTGTTCCTGAAGCCGATGAGAGAGATCCCATGGGCCGGTGTGCTGGGCGCGGTAATCGGCGCAGCCGCTGCGCTGGGCGCCTCGTTGTTCCTCCCGTCGAAGGTCTTCGGGATCGATGAATGGATCATCCTTGTGAGCATCTTCTTCGTCGTCGGTGCCATCGTCCACGGGCTGCTGCACTTCCTCGAGGACGTGCTGACGATTGCCACGATGGTCCTCGACTGGAAGCCGACAATGATCATCGTGGGAGTCGTCGCAATAACCGAGGGCGCTCTCGTGCTCATGGACAAGTCGATAATCTCATTTATCTGAGAACAGGCACGCTCCTCCGCGCGCTCGAAGCCTCTCGTTGTAATAAAGGTATTCTTGGGCGTAGCCAGCGCACTCTCCGAAGCGTTCGGTGGCAAATGCCCTGAGCTTCACATAGCTCCCCTTCTTGTGATAGAGTCTGGCCAGCGCTCTCTCAATCCAGACATCTATCGGGAACACCTCCAGCCTCCCGAACCCAAACAACGAGACGCAGTCGGCGACTTTATCGCCCACGCCCGGCAGCTCCTTGAGCTCCTCCCTGAGCGAATCGGAATCGAGCCTGGTCATGCGTGAGATGGCCTGGTCGTCGATCATCTTACAGAGCGAATGTATGTATTCGGCCCTGTAGCCGAGGCCCAACCTGGCCAGTTCGGGCTTGGAGACCTCACTTAGGCTTTCGTGCGTGGGAAATGCTCTGACACCGTCAACGATCTCCTCCCCGTAACGCGACGACAAGGTCTCGATCATCCTGGTTATTCGGGGGATGTTTGCGTAGGTCGCGAGGACGAAGCTGACAAGGCATTCCCATTCGTCCATCTTCACTATTCGCAACCCTCTCACACGGGCGATGCCGGAGGACAGCACTTCGTCCTCGGACAGCTTCCTTTGGATGCTGGCAACGTTGTCAGATGCCCTCAGGTGGTTCCACACAAGTCTCCTGGCAGACTTGCCGCCGGGCCGCATCTCTACCTTGAGCGTTGACTTCCTCCGGGTCATTCTCACGAACTGCTCTCCAAGAGGACCTTCCCAAACACCGTTCCCGACTCGTTTCCAGCGGAATGTCTGGCCGCAGCCCAGAGTCTGGTCGAGGTTCAAAGGTGCGACGCGCATTTCAAACTTCATCAGGTCTTCATCCATTGGAACCGCTATCTCTTGTACCCGATCTTCCGCAAGAACGCCTTCCTGTCCTCAGCATCCTTTGCGGTCTCGACGCCCTTTGGCCTCTCGCCGTCTATCACGCCCACGACTCCTCTTCCGAGCTTGTTCTCTGCAACGATGACTTCCACTGGATTCGCCGTCGCGCAGAAGACCGTGCAGACTTCCTGGACGTCCTTAATCCTGTTCAATACATTGATCGGATAGGCGTTCTCCAGGATGACCACGAAGGTGTGTCCCGCGCCTATCTTCATGGCGTTCTCCGCTGCCAGATTCCTGAGCTTGTCGTCGTTGCCCTCGACCCTTACGAGGCACGGGCCTGACGCCTCGCAGAACGCGATCCCGAACTTCGCGCCGGGCACTGTTCCCACGATCGCCTCGTAGAGGTCCTCAGCGGTCTTGATGAAATGAGTCTGACCTATGATCACGTTCGCGCCCTCGGGAAAACTCACCTTGACGGACTTCAGTTCCATTCTAGCCCCCGGGATTGTCAACTACCAACAAATGGAAATAAGTTTCTCCTCCTCTCTGTCAGTCTGGCTTCCATGAGACTGAATTCATTATCAATCGCGGAAATCAAAACGATTAACTATTTATCCAGGCATATCGTAAAGTGGAGCTAGTATTCCAAGGAGGCCTTTCTGATTGCCAGTTTCTAGCGGAGACAGACTCTGCCCGATTTGCGATTCTCCGCTGCAACCAGGTTCGAAAAAGTGTGGATTCTGCGGGACAGATCTTTCAATCTTCGAGATAGACCTCGAGGTTCCTAAGAAGCCGCCAGAGCCCGTGAGCCCCCCGCCGAAGGTCTCTGTGGAGTCAAGGGTCGAAGAGGTACTCTCGCGGCCTGCGGTCCCGGAGAGGCCCGTGATCAGGGAGGCGCCTCCCGTTGCCCCCAAGGAACCGCCAAAGGTCGAACCGCCGAAGCCTGCGCCAGTGGCCGAAGTGAAGAAGGCTCCGGCGCCCGTGCCTGAGCCTGAGGTGAAACCAGAACCTGAGCCGGTTGAGACGATTGAGTACTTCGAGTGTCCTCAGTGCGGGACAAATGTGGAATCCGCGGCGACCTCCTGCCCGAAGTGCGGGGTTCTTTTCGCCGAGGAAGGAACGGAGATATTCCAGTGTCCTGCCTGCAATACGCTCGTCAGCGTGGACGCGAAATCGTGTCCGGGCTGCGGAGCGGTCTTCATCGAGCCTGAGGAGGCGAAGCCAGTTGCGGAGCCAGCAGTTGGCAAGAAGGACCTCGAGCCGCCGCTCGCAGAGGTGAAGCCCCTTCCGAAGAAACCCGAAATGGCTCCCGCTCCGCCCGCAAAGGAGGAAGAAGAGAAGAAGAAGGGCTTCAGGAGCCTCTTCAAGAGGAAGAAGGAGCCTGAGCCAACTCCGAAACCAGAGGAGCCGGGATTGAAGGAGGGCCAGGCGGCTGTGCCCGAAGCTCCTGCACCAGCTGCGCCAAAACCCACAGAGCCACGAGTCCGTGAGGTCAAAGTCGAAAAGGAAGCGCCCGTTGTCAGACCAGCGCAGGCACAGGTCGTGAAGGACAAAGGCAGGGACCTCGCACGAATGGTCGCCGAGATGAAGCCGCTCCTGGCTTTGGCAAGGGAGAAGGAAGTGGACATCGGCGAGAGCAAGCAGCTGATAGATGATGCCGCGATCGCGGGAAGGGAGAGGCAGATCGAGAAGGCGATCGAACTGGTCCAGAAGTCCAAGGCAGTTCTGATATCGAGGATCGATGCCCACCTGGGTCAGCTTATCAACAGGCTCAACGACGAGATTAAGGTCGCAAGGGAGTTCGGCGGGGACATCTCCAGGCCGACGACTTACATTCAGGAAGTTGCGCGCGCCAGGGCGGGCGGGGACATAGAAGCAGCCTATGTGTATGCGGACAAAGTCGCCAAGGAACTCCTGCCGATCACTGGGAGATACAACGAGTTCAAGAAGAAGCTCGCGGACCTGAAGGACATGATAGCAGATTGCGAGATCTTCATCGTGGACACCAAAGAGGCCCGGAGGTTGCTGGTGGACGCCACGCGCTCATTCGACCAGAAGGATTTCGACAAGGTCGACTCGCTCATCAAGGGAGCCAACGAGAGTCTCCACAAGGCCATCCCCGCGCGGATGAACGAGGAGATGAACAAGGCGAAGGAAGCGTTGCGCGACGCGAAGGTCAGGAACGTTAACATCGCGCCGATGCTCACCACACTGAAGTCCGCGGTGAACCTGCTGAAGTCCGGTGATTATGCGCAGGCGATCAAGGAGATGCGCGAGTTCCGAGATATGATGAAGAAGGCGGCCTGAGGGAGTTTTTTCTCAGAAGCGTTTCATTCAGGGGCATTATCAGGTCAGGTTGAGGACTTCCATCTCCCTTTCCAGGATGGAGATCTCCTGAGGTTTCATCGTCTCCGGGCTGATGGACACGGCCAGGATCGCGTTCGACTCCGATATCTCGTCGATCAGGCTTCTGACGAATCTCAGGACTGCTTCGAAGTCGGTGCTGCTGACCAGGTATTGAATCCCGTCCAATACTATCATGCCTTTCTCTTCAGAGCTTATGAACTCTTCTATCGTATGGATCAGCATCTCGAGCGACGGCGGGACGGTCTTCTCCTGAGTGCTCTCCTTGTCAGTCAGCCAAAGTATCTCAGGCGGGACTTTGAACTCGTCCCGTATCCTGCGCGGGTTCATCCTTGTGATGACCAGACCAGCATAGCCCTCGTCCATCTTCCTGCTTAGGAGGACGTTGCTGTACATCGGCCGCTCCTCTTCGACCAGATAACAGTGGCCTGGAATCGCCTTTACCTCTTTCATGATCTCCTTTCTAGTCTCATGCACGGGGGCCATCGGCTTGAGAATATCCGACACGAGACTGAGGTCGACGTCGAGCTTCATGATGGACGAGAACGCGACGATTTTGGTGAGGGTGCTCTCGAGCTCCCTGACGTTCGATGTCACCCTCTCAGCGATGTAAGCCACTATCTCATCGCTCAGTTTCAGGTTCTTCTCACGCGCCTTCAGCTTCAGGATCTTGACCCGCGTTCCGATGTCCGGCGGCTGCAGGTCCGTGGTGAGGCCGATCATGATCCGCGAGTTGAGCCTGTCGCTGAACCCCGGGATCTGTGCCGGGAGCCTGTCGCTGGCGAACACAACCTGTTTCCTGGAGTCGATCAGGTGCTCGATGACCTGCGCCATCTCCATCTGTGCGGCTTCGCTTGCGGCGAGGAACTGCATGTCATCGATGAGCAGCAGATCGACATGCTTGAGGTCCTCCCTGATCTTCTGCCTGAGCTGGTCGTCCTGTGCCTGATTCATAGCCTCGACGAACCTATCAGCGGGGACATATGCGATCTTGAAGTTTCTCGTCTTTTCCTTCACGTGGCTCCCTATCGCCGAAAGAAGGTGCGTCTTTCCTAGGCCGGACCCGCCGAATATCAAAAGAGGGTTGTATGCTTTGCTCGGAGCGTCGGCGACAGCCACTGCAGCGGCGACGGGGAACTTCGAACCCGGTCCGACGACGAAGTTGTCGAAGCTCATCGCCTCGGGCAACGATTTCGTGTACGCGGGCGCAGGCGCCTGCTCCGCGCTGCACTTCGGGCATCGTCCGTTCTCGTCAATCGGACCGCCGCACCGGGGGCACTTCCTTTCCGTCGTCTCCTCGGGAGCAGTCTGGTATCTCAGAATCAGGTCGTAGACGTCGGCGGTCTTTTCCTCCTGCTTCTTCTTCTCCATCTCCCTCTTGATGGACTCCTCGTCTTCCTTCCGCTTCAGGATCTTGCGCCTGATTTTCTCCTGAAGGAACTCGATGTCCGATTCGATCTCCGCTATTCTCGTCCTGTCATCGAGCTTGGCTCTTATCTCCTCGATTTCCTGCTCGTGCCCCATCACTGGGAAGTTGTTGATTATGACCTCGAACTGCTTGAGCTTCTGAGCGTCCTGTTCGAATGACGAGAGCTCTCTGGCAAGGGACTGCGGTCCCTTTTTGAGTGCCTCTTCCAGCGTCTCGACCTTGAACCCTTTCCTGCGCCAGAGCTCGACTATCTCCCTCTGCGAGTCGACGGTTTCCGCTTCCTCCTCGACCTCTTCGACAACCTCTTCCTTCGGAACCTTTGTGGTTGCGGGGGCCTCGGCCAATCGCGCGTCTGGGAATCTTCGTTCGAACTCCTCGATCGGCACTCTGCTGTGCAGCTCGATATTCGAGACCTTGTCTTGGGAGTCCTCCAGTATGAATCTAAGCGACTTCTCCCCGGTGTATATTCTTCGGAGCTGTCTGGGTTTCGATTTCTCGAACTCATAGACCGCCATGACCGGCGTTCCCTGCTCGACGGCGAGGTAGCCGATGGAGCTCATGATCTCCTTTTCTAGAGTCACTCGAATGTAGCCTGTGAAGCTGTATTGCTTAAGATCAGCAAGGATCCCCTTCAAGGACTCGGGACCGCCTTTAGCGGTCCGAACGACGATTCCCTCGGGGATGCGTAGGTCTGTAACCATCTCGGGCGACCCGTGGATAAATACTGTCGGACCCTTATTAGACTCTCGGCCGCCCTTCCCGACTGGATTGTGACGATACATGTTCCGCGATGTCAAAAGTCTTAACTAGGAAAACCCACTTCACAACAACCTGCTTGCCACTGTAGCTCAGCGGTTGCGTCTTCAGCGTTGGAGACGCCGCGAAAGAGCGGCGGTTTCGTAAACCGCAGGCCGGGGGTTCAATACCCTCCAGTGGCTCCACTCTTTTCTGGAAGTTGATCTAGCCGGGCAATTCTAATAAGCCACAGAAGCTATGAGCCTGACAATGACGGATGAGTCGGTCGTCTATGCCCACACGATTCTCTGTCCTTCGTGCGGGCTTCAGTTTTCCGGCTACTTGCAGGCCATCGGTGACGGCAATGGCATGACGAACTGTCCGCGTTGCGGTGCGGTGACAACTCAGGCCTTGCCCTCACATTACGTGTCTCAGATTCCGCCGGCGGACTTTCACTCTCCTGTCCATCCTCATGTTCACGTCAGTCATTACCCTGGCTTGTACAACCAGCCGAAGCACGCCCCTCGGCTGGATTTCAAGGACCTTGCACGACTGTCCTACTCTCCCACCAAAGCCTTCGCTAACCTCTATCTGTCAACGAACCTGCAAAGGGCGATGGCCTTGGTGGTCACCTTCTCCATTGTGTCGGTCGTTGCGAGCATGCTGGTGACCGCGGACATGGGTGACATGCTGGGGTACACCACCGGCGACGCCATTCAGATGGTGCTCCAGGCGGCGGTCAATCTGGCCGTTTCCCTCCTGACATTTCTGATATTCGGGCTGACAGCCTCGTTCATCGCAAAGAGCACATTCGAGGGCAGGGGGGAGCGCAGCACCACGATAACTCTGCTCGGATACTGCTACCCCGCCTACGTGCTCCTCAGCATCGTCCTGCTGGCCGCGTTCCATGTGGGGTTCGAGGGTCTTGATTTCAGCAAAGCACATGACTGGACGGACGCGCAGACCGACCAGGCCCTCGTGGCTGGCATGGTCCTTCTTGTGATTGCCCTCGCGGGCCTGTCATGGTTGCTGTGGATCTCGAGCAAGGCGACCAGTGTGGCGAACGACATCGCGACGGGCGAAGCGGCCCTCTCCGTGATTCTCGCAGCGATAGCAGCTGGCGTGGTCTACATCATCGTTGGGATGGTGATGCAGCTCCCTATGGGCCTATTCCTCTGACAGGCCATCACTTCAGCAGCTCATCCACCATCTTCATCGCACAGAGGTCGCCGCACATCGAGCAGACCTTGGGGGTGCGGGATCTTCTTTTCTTATGATACTCTCGTGCCCTTTCGGGGTCGACCGATAGCGAGAACATCTTGTCCCAATCGAACGCTTTCCTCGCCTCGGACATCTCCCTATCCCATGCGCTCCCGCGCCCGCGTGCCACGTCAGCGGCGTGCGCAGCGATCCTGCTTGCGACGACTCCCTCTCTGACGTCCTCGACCGTCGGGAGCGACAGATGCTCTGACGGAGTGACGTAGCAGAGGAAATCCGCTCCGAAGTACGCGGCCAGTGCTCCGCCGATCGCGCCCGTGATGTGGTCGTACCCTGCGCCGACATCGCACACGAGCGGACCCAGGACGTAGAATGGCGCGCCCTTGCAAACGGCCTTCTCGATCCTCACATTGGCCTCAATCTGATTGAGCGGGACATGTCCAGGACCTTCCACGATGGCCTGGACACCAGCTTCGCGAGCTCTCTCGACGAGCTTTCCGAGGACTATCAGCTCGTGAATCTGTGGCACATCCGTCGCGTCCAAGATGCTGCCTGGTCTCAGGCCGTCGCCGAGACTGAGCGCGAACTCGTGCTCCTTTGCCATCTCAAGAAGATAGTCGTATTCTTCGTAGAGCGGGTTCTCCCGCTCGTTCTGATGCATCCAGGCGACCAGGAGCGCACCCCCTCTTGAGACGACTCCCGTGACCCGCTTGTGCTTCAGGAGCGATGCTGAGGTCTGCCTCGTGACTCCGCAATGAACTGTCATGAAATCCACGCCATCACGGGCGTGCTCCTCGATGGTCCTGAAAAGGTCGTCACCAGACATTCTCACAGGCCCGCCCTTGCGTGTGGTCTTGCACACAGCCTCGTAGATGGGCACGGTCCCAACCGGCACTGAGCTGGATTTGACAATCCTCTGCCTGATGTCGCGAATGTCTCCTCCCGTGCTCAGGTCCATTATCGTGTCCGCACCGTACTCGATAGCAACCCCGGCCTTCTGAAGCTCCTCGTCCAGATCGATGTAGTCCGGCGAAGTGCCGATGTTCGCGTTTATCTTCACCCTGAGACCCTCTCCGATGGCGCACGGTCTGAGGTGTTTGTGCCGCGGGTTCGAAGGAATTGCGACTCTTCCGGCCTTGAGGAGTTTGACCAACTTGTCTGGCTCGATTCCCTCAATCTTCGAAATCCCCTTCATTTCCTGTGGAAAAGGACTCTTCTTCTGGCTCCTCATCTGATTCTGGTCCACAGATGACCCCCTCGGTATAAAGTCTTTCATTTACTGCGATGGGAGTCTTCTCATCCAGACTCTTCATCTTGGATTTTCCGGATGCCTGTTTCTTCCCCGTTTTGAGGCCAATAAGCCCGCCGTCTAGGAGCCCGAAAACGACCATAAGAGAGCACCTCGGCAAATGCCGACATTTCCCATGGAAATCAAGCCCTCATATCGACACTATTCTGCAGAGGAAATCGCGCGTGAATCTTGCATGTAGCCAGACGGTATTCCAAAAGCATTTATATACGCGCAGTCCATTGATGAAATTGAAGGTCAAATAAAACGCCGAAAATTGGATGGGATGCGCGCTAGAAAAATCGGTGTTTGAGCCTGCGTGATAGGGGTTGTAATCTCATGGAAGATACTGCGTATGACGCAGAGAGAATTCAAGTTCTCGAGGGTTTGGAAGCTGTGCGCAAGCGGCCGAGCATGTACATCGGCAGCACGGACTTCCACGGACTTCATCATCTTGTATACGAGGTAGTTGACAACAGCATCGACGAGGCGATGGCCGGCTACTGCACGACAATCACGGTCGCCCTCAACGATGATGGCAGCGTCACGGTCGAAGACGATGGGAGAGGCATCCCCATCGGCATGCACAAGAAATACAAGCAGGACGTGCTCGAGCTTGTGCTCACGAAGCTGCACTCAGGCGGCAAGTTCGACAGGAAGGCCTACAAGGTTTCAGGCGGCCTGCACGGCGTCGGCCTGAGCGTGGTCAACGCCCTTTCCGAGTGGCTCGAGGTCCGCGTGAAGAGGCAGGGCAAGATGCACTTCCAGAGATACGAGAGAGGAGTGCCCACCAGCCCGATCAAGGTCGACGGCGACGCGCAGGGCACAGGCACCATCATTCGCTTCAAGCCGGACTCCCAGATCTTCGAGAGCACCGAGTTCAACTATGAGACCCTCTCGGGGAGGATGCGAGAGTTCGCCTTTCTGAACAAGGGCCTGAAAGTGTCGCTCTCCGAGCAGAAAACGAGCCAGTCGAACAGTTACAGGTTCGACGGCGGCATCGTCGAATATGTTCAGTTCATCAACAGGAGCAAGGCCTGCCTGCACGAGAAGCCAATCTACATCTATGTCGAGAGGGACGGGCTCTCGGTCGAGATAGGCATGCAGTACACCGACAGCTACGCGGAGAACATCCACTCCTTCGCGAACAACATCAACACCGTCGAGGGCGGCACGCACCTGGTCGGTTTCAGGGCCGCTCTCACAAGGACCATCAACGATTATGCCAAGAAGTACAGCTTCCTGAAGGGCAATGGGGAGGGCCTTAGCGGGGAGGATGTGAGGGAGGGCCTCACGGCGATCCTGAGCGTGAAGCTGCCCGAGCCGCAGTTCGAAGGCCAGACGAAGACGAAGCTGGGCAACAGCGATGTCAGAGGGATAGTGGAGTCCGCGGTCAGCGAGAAGCTGTTCGAATACCTCGATGAGAATCCGAAGGTGGCTCAAGCCTGCATAAGCAAGGCCATACTGGCGGCGCAGGCCAGAGAGGCCGCGCGCAAGGCAAGGGAACTCACCCGCAGGAAGGGTCTGCTGGATGTGGGGAACCTTCCGGGCAAACTCGCGGACTGCACTGAAAAGGACCCGACCAAGTGCGAGCTGTTCCTTGTCGAGGGCGATTCCGCTGGCGGAAGCGCGAAGCAGGCCAGGGATAGGTCGTTCCAGGCCATCCTGCCGCTGAGAGGGAAGATCCTCAACGTCGAGAAGGCGAGGCTCGACAAGATGCTCAAGAACGCCGAGATAAGGACCATAATCACGGCCCTCGGGACCGGGATCGAACAGGAGCTCGATATCGAGAAGGCCAGGTATCACAGGGTCTGCATCATGACCGATGGTGATGTCGATGGCGCGCACATACGCACTCTGCTGTTGACTTTCTTCTTCCGGTACATGCGCCCGATGATCGACCGCGGGTACATCTACATCGCTCAGCCCCCATTATATAGAGTCAAGAAGGGCAAGACGGAGAAGTACGTGTACAGCGACAAGGAGCTGTCCGAGCTTATCCAGGAGGTCGGCGAGGGCGCTGACATCCAGAGATACAAGGGCCTCGGCGAGATGAACCCAGAGCAGTTGAGCGTGACCACGATGGACATAAAGTCCAGGATCCTGAAGCGCATCACGATAGAGGACGCGGTGGAGGCGGACGAACTCTTCACTATTCTCATGGGCGATGCCGTGGAACCGCGCAGGATGTTCATCCACGACCACGCCAAAGAAGTGGAGTTCTTGGATGTGTAGGTGAGTGCTGATGGACGACGTCGTGCAGGAACAGCAACAGATCGCTGCGAGGTTGGTCCAGAGGCCGATTGAGACCGAGATGAAGAAGTCCTATATCGACTACGCCATGAGCGTCATCGTCGGGCGAGCGCTGCCTGACGTGAGCGACGGGCTGAAGCCGGTCCACAGAAGGATCCTCTTCGCGATGAACGAGATGGGCCTGGCGCACAACAAGGGCCACAAGAAGGCCGCCAGGGTCGTCGGCGAGGTCCTGGGCAAGTTCCATCCGCACGGCGATCTCGCGATCTACGATACTCTCGTCCGCATGGCCCAACACTTCTCCATGCGGTACCCGCTCATCGACGGCCAGGGGAACTTCGGAAGCGTCGACGGCGACTCCGCGGCTGCGATGAGGTACACCGAGTGCAGGCTGTCCGCGATGGCCGCCGAGATGCTGAAGGATGTCGACGAGGAGACGGTCGACTTCGCGCCCAACTTCGACGGCACGCTGAAGGAGCCTCTGGTTCTTCCGGCAAAGCTGCCGAACCTTTTGGTGAACGGTTCTCAGGGCATCGCTGTCGGCATGGCCACGAACATCCCGCCACACAACTTGAACGAGATCGTGGATGCGGTCTCGCTTATGATCGACAGGCAGATCAAGGGTCTCGACACCGAGCTCAAGGATCTCATGGAGCTTGTGAAGGGGCCGGATTTCCCGACCGGCGGGGTCATCTATGGCGCTCAGGGGATCGTCGAGGCATATGCGTCCGGCAAGGGGCGCATCCGAGTAAGGGCCAGGTACACGATCGAGCACGATGAGGACACCGGCAGAGCGGTCGTGATCATCAGTGAGATACCGTACATGGTCAACAAGTCGACGCTCCTGGAGGAGATCGCGGAGATGGTGAAGTCGAAGGCCATCGAGGGCATCTCCGATCTCAGGGACGAGTCCGACAAGGATGGCCTCAGGGTCGTCATCGAGCTGAAGAGGGACGCGATCGAGGAGGTCGTCCTCAACCAGCTATTCGCGCACTCGCAGCTCCAGACCACATTCGGAATCAACAACCTCGCGCTCGTGAACAACCAGCCCAGGGTTCTGTCGCTGAAGGAGATGCTCGAGTACTACATCGAGCACAGGTTCGACGTCGTGAAGAGGAGGACCGAGCACAGGCTCAGGGAGGCGGAGAAGCGCGCGCACATACTCGCCGGCCTCATGATAGCTCTCGACCACCTCGACGATGTGATCAAGCTCATCAGGAAGGCGAAGACGAGGGAGGAAGCGAGGACCGCCCTCATGTCGAAGTATCTCCTATCGGAGGAGCAGACGAAGGCCATCCTGGAGATGCAGCTCCAGAGGCTGACGGGCATGGAGATGCAGGCCGTCAGGGACGAGGCCGATGCCACGAGGAAGCTCATAGACGAGTTCAAGTCGATTCTCAAGGACGAGAAGAAGATACTCGGCATCATCAAGTCGGAGGCCGTGGCGATCAGGGAGCAGTTCGGCGACCCCCGCAGGACGACCATCGAGGCGAACGCCATCGACATGGACATCGAAGACCTCATACCGGTCGAGGACGTCGTCGTGATGGTCAGCCAGACGGGCTACATCAAGCGTCTGCCGCTCGACACATACGAGTCGCAGAAGAGGGGCGGCGTGGGCCTCGTTGGCATGGAGACGAAGGAGGAGGACTACGTGGTCGACCTGTTCGTTACCTGCTCCCACGATTACATCATGTACATCACGAACAAAGGTAGGGTGTACTGGCTCAAGGCGTACAAGATCCCGGTCGGCGGAAGGCACGCCAAGGGCAAGCCGGTCGTGAACCTGCTGGAGCATCTGGTCGAGGGCGAGAAGGTCGTGAACACGATTCCCGTGAAGCTGTTCACCGACGACACCTACCTCGTTTTCGCCACCAAGAAGGGCACGATCAAGAAGACGAGGCTATCAGCGTACTCCCATGTGAGGACCAGCGGGATCATCGCCATCAAGCTGGAGGACGACGACGAGGTCGTCGACACCTCGATAACAGATGGCAGCAAGGAGATCATTCTGGCGACCAAGAAGGGTCTCGCGGCAAGATTCATCGAGACGGATGTGAGGCCGACCGGACGCGCGACCTACGGCGTCAGGGGCATCAGGCTGACGAAGGGCGACGACGTCGTCAGCATGGCCGTCGTGGAGCAGAAGGACCAGTTGCTCACGGTCTGCGAGAACGGTTTCGGGAAGCGCTCGCTCGTCGATGATTACAGGAAGATCCACAGGGGCGGCAAGGGCGTCATCACCATCAAGACCGGCGCAAGGAACGGCGATGTCATCTGCGCCATGAAGGTCACGGACGAGGACGAGCTGATCGTCACGAGCGTCAAGGGCATGGTCATCCGGATGCCGGTACAGGGCATCAGCCTCATGGGCAGGGCGACCATGGGCGTCACGCTGATGAAGCTGAAGGAGCGGGACAAGGTGACCGCGGTGGCTCGTCTCGTTAGAACCTCAGAGGAGGAGCGCGTGGTCGAGGCGGGAAGGACCCTGACCAGCTGCCCCGCACCGAACGGCGATGTGGTCGACGAGAACGGCGACGAAGACCGCGAAGGAACGGATGAGCTCGACGAGGATTCCGAGGACGACAAGGAATGACCCTTGGACCTGACTGACTGGCTGCGATTTCAGAATTGATAACGACTCGCAAAGGTTTAATAGACCTCAATCCATTGAAAAGCGCAGGCGCCGGGACAGCGTCTCCCCCATCAGGAGGTCTCAGTCTTGTTCAAGGATTCCATACCGGGCTTGGAGAAGGTCTTCAAAAACGACATCGAGAGGCCGAAGGTCATACTCGTGACTGGTCCGCCGGGCTCGATGAAGACCTCCTTCTGCTACTCGCTCATGTCCAGCTATCTCAAAGACAAGAGCGAGTTTGGGCTTTATACGACACTCGAGGAGACGGTCGACAGCCACCTGAAGAACATGGAGAGCATAGGTGCGAAGCTCTCCATGAAGATGCAGATCTCCGACCTGACGGACCTCAGGGAGATCGACCAGATAGACGAGGTCATTGGTCAGGAGGCGCAGACGGATTATGTCCTGTTCATCGAGAAGATGATACAGCGCTTCAGGAAGACCCACGGCGACAAGTTCTCGATATTCGTGCTAGACTCATTGGGAGCATTGTACTCTCTGATGGAGAACGTCTCGGACATGCGCAAGAAGATGTTCTACTTCTTCAAGATGCTCAGGGACAACAACCTGACCTGCTTCGTCATCATGGAGAGATCCCTGTCAGACGAATCGCTGCTCCTGGGGAACGAGGGGTTCCTCGCGGACGGCATACTCCTGCTGGGCATGGACAGGCCGCGCGGTAAGCTCATGAGGTTCCTCCAAGTCGAGAAGATGAGGGCTGCCGAGCACAGCATGGAGAGGCACGCGATCGAGGTGGGCAAGAACGGCATTCAGGTGCTCGGGCCGTTGCTGAGCGCCCCCTGAACAAAACTTTGTAGTAGTCCTCAAACTATATGTGTGCCCAGGCAATCCCGTGCCCGCGCGAGCCGAGCGACAACCCCACTCAAGGGATGAATGATGGCAGAAGACCAGTCGATCGAGCAGATAATCGAACAGGCCGTCGAGAGGCTCAAGGCTCAGCAGGCCGAGGCTAGGAAAAAGGAGCTGGACCTCAAGGTCGAGCGCGAGACGGTTCAGAAGCAGAAGTCCGAACTGGACGCTCTCGAGCAGAGGCTGCGGGAGAAAGAGGACGCGCTCAGAGTCAAAGAATCGTCTTTCGATTCGCGTGCGGACGAACTCAAGAAGAGAGAGGATTCAATTCAGGAGCGAGCCAGCCAGCTCGAGGCGAAAAGTGCGGAGACCGCGAAGGCCGAGGCGACCGCGAAGGCCGCCATGGACAGCGCCGAGGCCAGAGAGAAGGATGCTTCCGACAGGCTCAAAGAGGTCGACACCCTCCAGGCCGAGGTCGTCGAGAAGCGGAAGAGGCTCCTAGACAGGGAGGAGATGCTGAGGAAGTCCGAGGAGGAGGTCCAGAGGGTCCTCGAGCAGATGACCGCTAGAAGGGACGCGCTCGTAGGGAGAGAGCGCGCGCTCGCCGAGGAGGAGGCGTCTCTGAGGCGCGACAGGGACAAGCTCTCCGAGGACGCCAGAAAACTCCTAGACAAGCAGAAGGACCTGATTTCCAAGGGCGCGGCCCTCCCGAGGATGGAAGCGGAGGCCGGCGCCTCTCCTACATTGAGCGAGGATGAGATGCAGTGCCCGAGCTGCAAGACCGTGATCAGCAAGGACGCAATCATGTGCTACGCGTGCGGTCAGAAGATCAGAGAAGAGGAGCAAGGCGAGGCTGAGAAGGCCGGAGAGGAAGCATCGGATGAGGAGATTCCCTGCCCCAACTGCAAGACGATGGTGAGCAGAGATGCCCTGATGTGCTACGCTTGCGGCGTCAACATCAAGGACGCTTTGGCGAAACTCGAGGCGAAGATCGAGTCGGAGGATACGGAAAAGACGGGCGTATTGCGCCGACCGCAGATTTTTGTCAAGAAGATTATGAAGAAGAAAGTGACATAGCCAGATGGTCTGTAAAGCCCTTCTTCGTAATGAGAATGCGGTAAATACATTTTTATATGGCTGAACTGCTTACTTCTTCCGCAGTACCCAGCTACTCTGGGTGGGTGAACTTATGAAAGGCAAAGCTGACATGCTGGTTGCCAATAGAACTCTGAGTGCTTTGATTGTGTTGTGTCTTGTGTTTTCCGCCTTTGCGGGCTTTATGTTCTTGACCAAGCCGGCCTCGATCAAGGCAGCCGCTATCGGGGACTTAACCGTCGTCAACGGTGTGTACACTATCGAGAACACAGTGCAGCCCGTGGACGGGAACGTCACGGTCGGCGCGGGCGGCGAACTCGTGATCAAGGATGCGACATTGAGCATCGTTAGCAATTCGGACCCCACCCTAATGCACCATATGACCGTGGAAGCAGGCGGCAAAGTCACCCTTAACCACGGCACGATAACGACATACTTGGACCAGATCGATCCATGGCCTTTCCTCACTTTGACCGTGACAACGGGCGGGCAGCTCCTTGCGACAGGAAGCTCGGTGCTTATGTTTCCGGGATCCTTTGATGTGACTGCTGGTGGAGTTGTTTCCCTCTACGATACAATCGTAGAGTCTCTACCTTCTGCCTTGGTCAGCGAGTTTGTGGTAGGAACAGGTGGGCTCATAACCCTCGACTCTGCAGACGACGGGCCGTCAATGTTGGTCGACGATTCCAATTTGACGTTGCTTGATTCTTCAATAATGAACCTTCCTGAGTATCCAACAGATGGTTTCATAGCTAGTAATCTGACGGTCAGTGGGACTTCGACCTTGCTTGCTGTGAATTCTTTCATCAGCGTGGATTTCGGACCCGTAGTGACACCAGCCCAGTGGTTCACTCACAATGTTCTCGTGCTGTCTGACAGAGCGAGGGCGCATCTGTATGGATGTAGCTTCGCACAGTATACTGGTGCAAATGCCGACAGAGCTCCAGCAATCGTTGCATCCGGTGACAGCTACGTGGCGACTCCAGCCTTGCAGCAGCTGCCTGGAGATGATACTGGTCAGGCAATTTCCTCGCTTCTGCGAAGTGGAGAAGGAATGACATACCATGTTTCTCCAAGCCAAACAATGTGGATTGACAGCTTTAACGCTGGAGCTAGTGGTGTAACAGTGGACGGTGCGACACTTGTCTTGCGCTACAAAGCAGACTCTAACTACGCTGGCGCAGAGTCGGTGATGTGGAGTTCAAACGAGGGCAGTACGTGGCAATCGACCGGAATCACACCAACGTCGGGAGAGACCAGCTTCGTAGAGAAGAGCTACGATCTTTATGCTCAGGGCATCGTGACCACCAGCAGCATTGCGTCGCTTGACATCAGATTCCATAATTCCGGGACGACTGGCCAGATTCAGTTCGACAGCATGTCGATAGTCATATCAATCGGCCCGGAAGCGTATATCTACAGATGGCTGAATGTGACTGTCGGTGATGAATATGGGGTCCCAATTCCAGGTGCTAGAATATCCGCCATCTTCACTGGGTCCACCACCTATGGTGGCCAACCCTCGTTCTACTTTGATGATGGCGGCGTCAGTCCATTGCCCCCAGATTCGGTTTTGGCCTACCTTGGGAAGGATGCCTCCAGCTTTGGTCTGACGGGAGTCGACGGGTTAGCAGTCGTCCCGTATCTCACTGACATACTATCCGGAGGTCAGGCACCGAACTCCCTGTACATCGGATCCTTCTCAATAACCGGCAGTGCGACCATTGGCGGGAGTGTCCACAGTTCGACTGAGAACTTCTCATTCCCGAGCCCCTACCCAGCGATGACAACTGCAGACCAGCAGTATGATTTCACGGTGTCAATTATGGGTGTGTCCGCCCAGAGCCCCGACACGTCCCGATGGCTCGTCGTCCCTCCGTCTCTTGAAATCAGCAACATGACATATTACCATGGTGGCGATGTGATTGTCGCAGCGGACGGCACGCTGAAGTTCTACAATGCTGAGTTCAGGATAATTCAATCATCAGCAAACCAGAGGACGGTCTATGTGGACAACACTACAGGGCATCCGGCGATGCTGATCTTTGAGAAATCGAGTATGATCAGCCCTCTTTGGATCAACATCAATGTCCAGGGATACGCAGTTCTCGAAGTCCTGAACTCGACCCTTCAGGGGGTCAACATCGTTGCGCGTGAGAACTCCAAGGTAATACTTGCCAACTCGACAATGGATGGCAAGATATCCACTGAGTGGGACGCTTCGGCCCAGATCATCGTCAAGGATTCCATCCTGGATCAGGCTCCACTCCTGTCAGGCACAAGCACAGGTCACTTCACCAACTCGAGCGTACCGTCCGTGACGGTCGAGAGAAACGCGCTGGCCTTCATCTACAGATGGATACATGTGACAGTACTTGACGCCGCTGGAAAGCCACTTCCGGGCGCACTCGTGACCACTCATTCGTATCCTGCTTGGATTCCAGGGGTTCAGAATGGGTCCGCCGTCTCCAGCGAGGCGATGGATTCGTTGGGCGTTGCGAAGGTGAACTCCCTCGCTTCGATACTGACGTCTGCTGGTCCGCCATACCGATATGTAGGCAACTACCGGGTTAGCGGAAACTACACGCATCACGGAACAACCTATTCTGCTTCTCAGGATATCTTCGTGGGGGTTTTGCCTTATTCGGAGCCGCTCGAGAAGAATGCGACGTATGCCACCATGCCCATACCTGGTACAGTTCTGAACCCTGTACTTCCAGACCTGACCCTGCACCAGACATTGTCGCCTCCCTATCCTGTCTGGACAAGCAATGCTAATCCCAGACCAGGCGACGATGTGACCGTGTACGCCAGGATTTACAATGATGGTGCATCGTACGCGTACAACGTGACGGTCAACTTCTATGACGACGAGCAGAACACTAGCGTGATTGCCGAATCGCGACTCTTTGGGACCGCGACTGTGCCGATGATCAGACCGGGAGAATATGTTGATGTGCAGACTCACTGGATTGCCGGCGGCCTTGTCGCTCCGAATGAGCATAGGCTGATCGTCTGGATCGATCCTCTGAACCTGATCCTTCAACCTAACGCAACTCTTGTCAGGACTGGCTACGGCTTCGTGACCGTCCAGAGTCTGCCGGATCTCTACGTGTTCGCTGGACCGGAGGGTGCCCGAGAGATATTCACGTCGACAGCTCCAGTGATTGTTAACAGCACGGTCACTCTGAACGCGTATGTGCACAACATTGGTGCCTTAACGGTGTTGAATGTCCGGGTTAATTTCTCAGATGACGGTGAGCCCATTGCCAATGCGACGGTCTCAGTGCCCGCGGGGGGCGCGGCAACGGCCTCTGTCCAGTGGACGCCTAAAAAGAACCCCGAGAAATTCCATGCGATTCTTGTCCAAGCTAATCCGTGGCCTTGGGCAATCGTGGAATTGGATTACGGGAATAACAACGCTTCTGTGCCAATCGAGGTGCTCGATTATCCGGACCTGGACCTCTCCGCAATGTCCGTGTCGCCTTCGGGCTCAGTTGCCGGGGGCAACCTTGTCATCGTTACCGCGGCATTAAAGAACCTAAACAAGGCGCCGGTCTCGAACCCGTCGGGAGAACTCTGGGTCGATTATGCTGGAAATAGGATGATCGTTAACTGGCATCTAGATGGCGTCTCGCTGACCGATTTGAGCGGCAGTGTCGAGGTCGATGTGTCGTTCACCGCTCCGTTCCTAAATGCGAGGACAGATGCGACTCTAACATTGGTCGCCAACCCGTCTCACACTCCAACCGAGAAAACGTATGCCAACAACCTGCTCGAACTTCCGATAACGATTCTGGATGTGAGGCCTGACCTGGCAGTCGTCGTCTCTGACACTGTGCACGACATCTATGTTCAGAAGGGCACTCAGAACGTCACGGGAGAGATGTTCGGACGCCAATTGACGATCTATGTCATCATCCACAACCTCGGTGGAAGCAGCGCAACGAGTGTTGATGTGCAGGTGGGCGTCCGCAACCTTGCCGGCACGTACAACCACACGCTCCAAAGAGGGACGGACTACACCGTCCCCAGGAACGCGACGGCAAACACCTTGCTGGTGTCGGTTCCCTGGACGCTCAACCTGACGACCGTAGGCGAGTACAGGGTATGGGCGTGGGTTGATGCGCCGAACCTGATTGCAGAGCCAGACGAGTCCAACAACTTCGCGGTGCTGAACTTCACCTTGCTGCCGCTTGATGCTTCCGTGGAGATCACTACCGATGCCACAGAGTACAATGCAGGCGACATGATGGTGATCAGCGCCTTAGTCAAATACAATGGCACTAGCGAAGGAGTCAAGGGTCTGCCGGGCGTTGTGTGTTGGCTCATCAACCCAACCACGAGGGAGGTCATTCCGAAGACCAACAGCTCAGTGGAGACGACTGATGAAACTGGAAGCACGGTTGTGCTCCTGTGGATACCGTCCGATCTCACAACCGGTTCGTACGGGATGCGCGTGGTCATAGGCACGACGAACTACGACAGCATTGCGACAATCCACGTCGGCGCGGCTGTATCCGGCGAACTGTTCCCGTTCTGGCTCTGGATAGTGATCATCGTCGCCGTCGTGGGCGTGGTCGTGGGCTTCTTCGTGTACACGTACATCTACGGCCTCGGCAAGCTTGTCGAGTGCGGCGAATGCGGCGCGTTCATACCGGCTGCGAGCAAGAGATGTCCCAAGTGCGGCGTTGAGTTCGAAGCTGGGACCATGAAGTGCTCTGAGTGCGGCGCGTGGATACCCGCTGATTCCGTGGAGTGTCCGAACTGCGGCGTCAAGTTCGTGGGCGAGGCTGAGGAGGAGGCGGACTACATGGAGCGCATGAGGAGCGAATACGACGAGATGGTCTCCAAGTACCGCGAGCTCGCCAAGCCGGAGCTTGGAAAGAAGTACAGCGAGAAGGCCTTTGATGCCTGGTGGAAGACGCAGCCCGGATACATCACGTTCGAGGACTGGCTGGCGAAAGAAGAGGAGAAGAAGGAAGGCCCCATCCCGTGCCCGGTCTGCGGCACGCTGAACCCGAAGGAGGCGACAGTATGCCACAAGTGCGGCACCGTGTTCGGAGCGGCCAAGGCAGCGCCCCCGGCCGAGAAGAAAGGGCCTCCGCCTGCAGCCCCGGCAGAGGAAAGGCCAGCTCAGGCAGGGATTGCGCCGCCGGTCGTGGCCCCGAGGATGGTCATCAGGCGGCCTGTCGACCGCAAGGTCGTGCCTAAGAAGATCATCAAGACGCCCGTGGGCACCGAGGAGAAAGAGGGCGGGGAGAAGGAAGAGGAGAACAACCAGTAGGCCCCGCCTCAAACCCTGGAAAACCATTTACCTTGTTTTCATTTCCATTCTTGTTTCTGAGCCCAATCTACGTCGATGCAAGAGTAGAATATCTCTGATTGCGATGACCGAGAACAGAGGGGAGCATGCGACATAATCAGGTTATCAAGACGATTTTGGACCACAGATCGATAAGGAAGTACAAATCCGAGGCGCCATCTGATTACATCGTGAAGATTATCGTCAGGGCCGGCCAGCAAGCTCCATTCGCGTCCCAGATGTACAGCGTTCTGCTTTCGCGGGAGGCGATGCAGAATCCGTTCCGGGCGCCTCTTCTCTTCACCATATGCATCGACTCCCACAAGTTCGAGCTCATAATGGCCAGAAGAGGATGGAAAATGGCTACGAATGACCTGACTCTGTTGATTTTCGGGATCGAGGATGCTGTGCTCATGGCAGAGAACATGGTCATCGCAGCACGGAGCCTTGGCCTCGGGAGCTGCTTCCTGGGATTCGCAATGTACAAGGCAGACAGAATAGCCGAGGAATACGAACTGCCCAAGAGAGTGTTTCCGCTCGTCCAGCTGGCTATGGGTCATCCCGCCGAGGACCCGCCCCCGAGGCCGCGATATCCGATCGAGTTCACATTGTTCGAGGACAAGTATCCGGCATTGGACGATGATATTGTCTCGAGGGCCATGAGACAGATGGACGAAGGCTATCTTGAGCAGGACTATTATCGAAGGAACAAAGCGAAGATCAAGCTAGAGCGAGGTCGCAAGGAGAGCTACAGTTACGCCGACTACAACTGGACGGAGCACATCTGCAGAAAGTGGGGGCAATGGTATCCGAAGCCAACGGAGTTGCTAAATCAGTTGAAGCTTCGCGGCTTCAAGATGACATGATTCCGATTCGACGGCTCAGATCCTCTCAGCGCCCTCGGCGAGCTTCGCCCTGACCACTTTCATGACCTTCTCCGGGTCCTTGTAGTAGGCCGAGATGATCGTGGCCACCTTGCGATGGTTGTCCATGCCGATCTTCTTCATGTACTCGAGGATGTCCACGCGCCTCTTGATCTCCCTCTCCATCTCCCTGGGAGACCAGTTCCTCGCCATCCGGACCTTCTCGTACACGTAGCTGTGGCCGCTGTAGTTGAATGTGTCATCCGCTGGGTTCCAAGTGTACACGGAGTTTGTGATGAGCTCGTTGGTCTCCGGGTCTATGCCGACGATCTCCGTGAGCGACTTCACGCGCCTGGTCATCTTTGTGCCCACCTTGACCTGCGCCTGCAGGAGCACGACGTTGAGGGCGGTTATCAACGCTCTTGGCAGGTTGATCGGGTCGTTCTCCATCCTGTGGACCATCGCCTGGACATCCTCCGCGTGGAATGTCGAGTAGCAGGTCTTGCCGGTGGCCATTGCCTGGAAGACGACGTACGCCTCTTTGCCTCTGACCTCACCGACCATCAGGTACTGGGGTCTCTGCCTCATGGCTGACGTGAGCAGGTCGAACATGTCTATCTCGCCTGTGGCCCGTCCCGTGTACGCGCTCTTCCCTCCGAAGCCTTCCCTGGTCAGACCGGGGACCCAGTTCTCATGGGGCAGGTTCAGCTCCCTTGTGTCTTCGATCGAGACGATCTTCATCTGCGGAGGGATGAACAGCAGGACGGCGTTGAGCGTTGTTGTCTTGCCGCTGGCAGTACCGCCGCACACGAGCATGGACTGACCGTGCTCGATGGAGAGCCAAAGGTACGCCATCATCTCCGTGCTCATGGTCTTGAACTTGAGCAGGTCCAGGGGCGTGAAAGGGTTCTCCCTGAAACGCCTGATGGTGAACGAAGAGCCCCTCTTCGTCACGTGCTTTCCGAGAGTGGCCTGCAGCCTCGAGCCGTCCGGGATGGTAGCATCGAGCATTGGGCTCGCGACCGAGATGTGCTTTCCGCACTTCTGGGCCAGCCACACAACGTACCCGTCCAGTTCCGGTTCCTTGTCGAACCTGAGGTTGGATCTGATCGAACCGTACTTCCGGTGGTAAATGTAGAACGGAACACCAACGCCGTCGCACGAGCAGTCCTCGACGTTCGCGTCGTTCATCATCGCGTTGATCACGCCGTAGCCGACGAAGTCTCTGAGGACATAGTACATCACCCTCTCCTTCGAGATCGGGTGGAGCGTGATGCTCAGCTGGACCATCAGCCGTTCGACTATTCGCCTGAGCGTCTTCTCCTTGTCCTCAGGCTTGCTCTCCGTCGTCCTCTCGACGGAGGCGACTAGGGTCTCCTTGAGGAGCGCGAGGATGTCCTTCTCGTCCTCCAGGAGCTTCGGCTCTATGACCTCATAGAGGTACTCGTTCGTCTTGTTGTCGTATTTGATCCTGACATACGCGTAGTTCTGCTTGATCGGGACTATCTCGACTTCGTCGATGTTCGGCTCGGATATCTTCGGGATATCGGTGATCCTCGACATGTCCATGCCGGCCTCGTTCTTCGTGAGCGCGACCAGCATCGGCTTGGGTTTCAGCTTCAGTAGGAAGTTGTAGTATGCCGACATGAAGCCGGGTCCTTTCTTCTTCTCCTCCTTCGCGGCCCCCTCCGCTCCGACCTCCGCTGGCATCTTCAGTTGCTCAGTCTCTGTCATCTTGTTCACCCGATTATCCTGAGCGATATGAAGCCAGCCAGCAGCATGATGAAGCTGTGCCTCATTCCGATCGGTATGCTTCCTTTCTGGATCACGCCTGCGAGGAGCCCGTCACCGACTGCGTGCACTATGACGGACAGCAGGAATATGAATGAGATCGTGGGAATGATGTTCGCGTGTATGCTGACACCCGGTATCTCACCGACGCCCTGCTTCTCGGCAGCGGCGCTGACCTGCTTGCCAGCCTGCTCCATCTTCGGCAGGAACTGTCCCTGCAGGATCAGGATCGTGGCGATGAACACGAAGAAGGAGATGTACACAACGAGGACGTAGGTCTGCATCGTGACGCCCCTCTCATCTTGCGTCAGGATGGTCTCCTTGGCATCATGCGAGACCATGCTCAGGACGTCCGCTACGTTGCCTCCCGCATCGTTCGCCTTCATGATTATCGAGGCCATCCTGTTGACCAAGGGCGTCTTGACCCTCTCGGAGAAGAGCTTGATCGCCTCAGATGCGGGCACGCCCCACTCGATCTGTGCGGCCATCTTCTTAATCTCGGGGGTGAGTCTCCCATATCTGCCGGACGATGCTATGACTATGGCGTCCGCCAGGGTCATACCGAACCTCCCAGCCTCTGCTACATCTCTCAGAAAGTCGGGCAGCCTTGTCTCGATCTCCCTCACCCGCTTCTCCTTGGCGCTCATGTAGAAGCCAATCGGGCCGATCATCGCCAGCATCCCGAAGATGCCGTAGTCCACGGGATCGAAAGGTATGCTGACGCTCCCGATGCCGTCGATGACCGCCAAGAAGATGAACAACGCCGTGAATCCGATCGAAATGCCGATGATGGTTTTCGTGAGGTCGGCCTTCTCGGTCGCGAGTATCCTCTTGAGCGCCTTCTCCCTCTCCTGTTCGGTCTTTGATCCCTGGGCCATCTACATCGCACTCTCCTTTGACATGTTCCAGATAACGAATATGAACCCGAACTGGGAGATTGGAATCATCCCCAGCACGACCACATAGAGCATCAGGACCATGAAGTCGGGATCTCCGCCACCGACGATTGCCATGATGGCCATTATGAGCACCAGGAACAGGGGAAACGCGACGACGACTGTGACGAAGGACTCTGCGAGCATACCCAGGGTCTCCATCTGAGACTTGAGCGCAAGCTTGTTCTCCTTCTGGTACTCATCCGCCTTCAGAAGGAAGTACGGCTTCAGCTGGCCTCCAGACGTGGATGTCGTGATCACACCCTGCAGGAAGTCCTGGAACTTGGCGGACGGGGACCTCCGCGCAGCCTTCTTGATGGCGGTCAGGATGTCCGACCCGAGGAGCTCCGTGTCCCTCGTTATCCACGCCGCCTCCTGGGAGATCTCCCCGTAGACCTTCTGTCTTGACAGTTCCTTGAATATGACATCTATGTTGACATCAGCAGAGGCCATCGCCGAGATGAAGCTCATCGCAGCGGCGATCCTCTTCTCAATATCTCTTCCGCGTGACTTAGCCCTAGAACCAGGGGTGCCTATCAGCAGGAAGTAAGCCATGAATGGCAGCAGGGCTATGGAGACGACTGCCACGAGAGCCCTCAGGACAACCGAGACGCCGATCAGCCCGAACAGGACCACGCCGACACCGATACCGACACCGACGCCCACGATGGCAGCTACGAGCGTGGCCATGTACACATAGGCAAGGTACTCCTCCGGCCTTATCTTCATGTGTGCCTTCAGGAGCAAGTCGTCGAGCTGCTGCAGCGTTGCCGCCTTGGTCTTCGCCCTCTTGCCCATCATCCTCCATGCGAGGTCCTGGAACGGCGAGAGCTTGATGTACTCGGGAACTGCCCCTTTCAGAAGCCTGACCGCATGCGGGCCTAGGGTCTCGCCCGGTTGCGCGATCTTCGTCTTGAGGTACTGTACTCTCTTCACCTCGACGCGTCTGAAATCGTCTCCTACTTCAGGCAGCGACCTCACCTCCGGGCGTTATGGTCTGGTCGGGATTCGGGGCGGAGCCGTACAGCGCCTTCCTGACCATCTCAGTCGTGCCTTTCGAGTCCTTGTAGTATTCCCGAATGAGCCCCCAGATCTCCCTGTGGTCTTCGATGTCCTTCGAGACCATGTACTTCACTATGTCGACCCTCCGCTCGAACTCCTGGAGGAGCTCTTCGTGGGTCAGGTTCTTCATCTCCATGATCTTGTCGAACAGGAAGCTGTGGCCCTTGTAGATGAACTTGTCAGTTGCCTGGTCCCACTCGTACACGGTGTTGCTGATGAGCTCGTTCGTCTCCGGTTCGAAACCGACGATCTCGATCAGCTGCTTGATACGCCTGACCATGTCCATCCCAACCCTTGCATGGGTCTGGATGATCACGTTCCTGAGGGCCGTGAGCAGTATCCTTGGACAGTTGATGGGCGGGTTCTCCAGCCTGTTCACCATGCCCTTGACGCTGTCGGCGTGCATCGTGGAGAAGGTGGTGTGGCCCGTAGCCATCGCTTGGAACATCGTGTAGGTCTCCTTGCCTCTGACCTCACCGACGATGATGTAGTTGGGCCTTTGTCTCAAAGCAGCCCTGACGAGGTCGTACATGTCAATCTCGCCAGCGGCCTTCCCGTCAGCTCCGCGCTCTCCGACGCCCGATCTAGTGGTACCCGGTATCCAGTTCTCGTGCGGCAGATTGATCTCTCTGGTGTCCTCCATCGAGACGACCTTGGCGCCAGGAGGTATGAACAGCGACATTGCGTTCAGTGTGGCCGTCTTGCCGCTCGCAGTGCCTCCACAGATGATTGCGGACTCGCCGTGCTCCACGCCCAACCACAGGTACGCGACGATCTCAGGCGAAGCCGTGCCGTACTTGATCAATTCCACTGGCGTGAACGGCTTCTCCTTGAACCGCCTGATCGTGAATGAGGCCCCTCTCGTCGTGACTTCTCTCGCGTATGTCGCCTGCACTCTGTGGCCTTCGGGGGTCGTGCCATCGAGGATCGGGTTCGAGACCGAAAGCTGCTTGCCGCATCTCTGACCCAGGTTGATGACGAACGAGTTCAGGACGTTCTCGTCGGCGAACTGGATGTTCGTCTTGATAGACTCGTACTTATTGTGGAAAACGAACAGCGGAATGCCGACACCGTCGCACGACACGTCTTCGATATGTGTGTCGTTCATGAGCGCATCGATCGTTCCGTACCCGACGAAGTCTCTCGCGATGAAGTAGGTGACCTTGTCCTTCGAAACTGGTTCGATGCTGATGCCCCTCGACTTGATGTAGCTGTCGACGCTCTTCTCGAGGTATGTCTTCTTGTCCATGAAGCTGAGCTTTTCCCACTCGTACTCAAGGGTTTTCTCCAGGGTCTCTTTGATTAGGTCGAGAAGTTTCTCTTCGTCCTCTGTCAGCGTGGGTTCTATGATGCTCAGAAGATACTCGCTCGTATCGCTGTTGTATGTCGCCCTTATGTAGCTGAAGGGCTCCACAGAGCCGTAGAATCCTATTTCCTGGATGTTTGTATCGGTGATCGACGGAATCGAAGTGTAGATGGATCCCCTGCCATGGCTCCAGTCGCGCTTTCTTGCAGCCGCTCCTCTCGGCGATTTCACGTCGATGGGGTTCGACTTCAGCCTGCTGATTACACCGACCCACCCCTGATAGAGCCTTGCGCCCAGTGGCATCTTGGGAGTCTTGATGTCGACATCGTGTTTCATCTTTGTTTGAGCCTCAGCCATGGGTAATCCTCCTAAAGTCCGAGCTCTCCGATCGTCAAAGCGACCGTCGCCTTCGTGTGATCAACGATCATGATGCGATCGATCGTTATGCTGATGATGTAGTAGTTGCGAGTCTTGTCAGAGAAACTCTTCAGGGTCGTCGTGATGTTGTATCCGTTTTTGAAGGTCATGCCCGCCGTGCCGTTCAGCGTGCTATTGAAGTATCTCGACCAGGCCATGCCGTGCTTGGAGACGATTTGTATCGTCACAGTGGCCCCGCTTGCGTTCTGGTAAGTCTTCGTATCGGCATATTTCAGGTTCGCAGTCACTCCCTTTGACCCGGTCCCTCCAATGGTCACGTTGGAACCCTGAAGCGTTATCTGTGTGATTTGCAGAACCCTGTTCGGAGTTCCCCCAGTGCCGACGTCCTTGACGAGGAACTGTGGCCCAGCTATGATAAACTCACCATCGGTCTGGTTCAATATCACCGCGCCATTCTCGTATATCAGGTGCTGCTCGACGAAGTATCTGTTCGGGCACCAGAGATCCAGGTCGCCTCCGGACTTCCCATCATTCGCCGGGCTCAGTTGGTTCCGGATTCCTCCCGCCACGTAGGCGTAAGTCACGTTGAACGACGGACGCGTGTTTACTCCGCTTGGCGTGAAAATGAGGATGCCGGCTGTTGCCGCGGCAAAGACGGGTATGCCGCTAGAGCTCAAAGTGACCGGCACGAAGACCGGCGTCGGGGCGATCCTGCTGTTGGCGTTATTGGAGATCGCGATGTCGATCGATGACTTGATGGTCGTGAACTGCTGAAGTGCCTGCGACATATGCGTGCTCTCGTTGTCGCTCATCCAAACAGGGACGAACTGATTCGTGAACATCCCAAAGGCCGTGAGGAAAACAAGCAGCGACATGATTGTACCGATCGTCGCGGCGACGCCCTCGTCGTTGTCCCACCGCTTTGATCGCTTGATTCGGTTGTCGGTCGAGTGTGCACAATAGCTTGCGTGCTGGGGGGACAAATTCATCCTACCACCAAACGGGGTTTTCGAAGCAAACTAATCAGCGTCTGGAACATATTTAATACTGTCGTTTCTGGTATCGTGGGAAAAACGGCTGTGGATTGTCACAAAACTGCAACGAAAAATCTTCATCAGAAGGCGGTTTTGCTCGCACTTCCTAGCACATCTTCGTTGGCTTCCATCAGCTCACCAAGGTTTAATATAGGATTGTGCGTAACTGCCCTTTTGCTCCCGCGCGCCGTGGTAACTCAGCTGGGAGAGTGCAAGACTGAAGATCTTGAAGTCGCTGGTTCAAGTCCGGCCCACGGCACCATTCTCGGTTCTGTCAACTGCTGCCAACATTGGAGATGGAGGTAATCCGTCGGGGGGATAGTTTAAATCGGCAGTATGCTTTTGGACCCATTCGGATAGGCGTCAGCAAATGCCGATCAAGACATTCGAGCTCATCTCCACGGACGCAAGGCGATTTTCCAAGCTCGGCGAGAGATTTCCTCAGTTGCGGGTAGATCAAAACACGACCATCACGAGCCTCACAGCCGTCTCCGACAATGAGGCCCGCATCGATTTCAGATTTACGGTCAACTACTCAGGAATGGGCATGATAAATATCGAAGGCAGGATCATCTGGGACGGTGAGTCGAAGGCTCTGGCAGATCAGTTCTCCCAGAAGAAGGGCATTCCGAACGATGTCTTCAACCCGATCCTCGGGGCGATCTTCACGAACTGCCTGCCCACGGCCGTGATACTCGCTCGCGACTTGCAGCTGCCTCCACCGATTCCTCCGCCTCCTCAGATGCAACAGGCGGCGAAGCCGCCTCCTGCGCATGGATCAAAAGACAAGCGCGCTTCGATGGAAGTCGCCTGATTCGCCTTCTTCCTGAGAATCTCACCTGATGTGGTCTAGCGAGAACGAACCTATCGTCACGCCCACCTTCGTCGCAGAGTATCTGATGTAGGCTCTCGACTGAACTTCGCAGATGCCTCTCACGGCCAGGAAAGTGTTCAGGTTTTCCACCTTGAACTCGATCATGCCGTCCATGAGCGAACCGATCATTTGGATCTCCTGCTCGCCGTGGACTCCCTTCTCGATTGTGTACATCGCGACGGCACGGTCTCTCTTCCTTCTGCCGACGACGGGGCTCAGGAACCTGAATGCGGTACCAGGGTCCAAGTATGCGATGAGTGTCGAGATTGATCTGAACCCCACCCTGTAGTACTCGTGCTTCTCCTTGAATTTCTTCGCGACGGTCTCAATCGCCTTCTGGATGGACTCGTAGTCAGTTGGCGCCTCGGTGTAATCGGTGTACGGATCCTGGGATTCGTCGCCCATGCTCCTCGAGTACGCATCGACATATCGGACGAGGCCTCTTCTCTCATACTCTTCGTAACCGGAGACGACGAACTGCATTTCCTCGCGTATCTCCTTCGGAGTTTTCTCTGTGAGGATCCACATCGCTGGGATGCCCTTCTTGAGCCCTTCGGCCATGAAGACGCTCATCATGACCTCTTTGCCTGTGAACGGCGGACCGTAGATGAGGATGTTCGCGCCGAACGGGATGCCTCCAAGAAGCAAGTCGTCCAGTCTCGCAGTCCCCGTCTTGATCTTCTCCTGCTTGACCTCGAGCATCCTGTCCTGCTCGCGCTTCTCGATCTCGTCGGAGATGACTCCCTGCTGCCTGAGCCTGAGCTCCTCCTCCTTTATGTTGAGGAACTTCTCCCTGTTCCTGATCTTCTCCTCTCTGGCCGTGACTTCAGCCTGGAGCTCTTCGAGTCGTCTCTTGAGCGTGAGCTCGTCCTGGGAGGTGAGCTCGGCCCTTGATAGTGCGACCTTCTTCAGCTCTTCCTGTAGAAGGCGTTCACGGAACATCAGGTCCTCCTCGCGCCTGAGCATCTCCTCTTCCTTGTATTTCATCGGCTCTTTGATCTTCATCATTTCTTCGTCGCGGGTCCTCAGCTCCTCTTTCAGCCTCTGGACTTCCTGCTCTCTCACCGCAATCGTTCGCTCGATCCTTTGGACGTCCTCGAGCTTCTTCAAGACCTCTTTGTCGACCGTCTTGGCCGAGCCGCTCGTCATCTTCATCATCTCGTCTTTCTGGTTGAGCGCCATCTTTGCCTCGGAGAGCTTTGCCTGGAGGTCAAGGACCATCGAGTTCAACTCCTGCTCTCTCTTGGCGAATTCATCAGCCCTATTGACGAGATCGGGGTCCGCCGTTCCCTCTCCGCCGATGGCGCCGACAAGTGCTCCTCGGCTGAGAGCCTCCTCCTTGGCGAGCAGCTGCTTCTTCATTGCATCGAGCTGCGCCTCTCTCTCCACCAAGGCCATCTCCTGCTTCTTTAATTCCTGAGCCTCTGGCGGGAGTTCGGAAATCGAGGATTCTATCTTGTCCTCGAGGGCCGAGGCGACCTCCTCGAGCTGCATGATCTTGAGTTCCAAGTTCTCTCTGTTCGCCATCTCGGACGCGAGTTTGTCCGTGATAGTCCTCTGGTCGGTCTCTGATCCTTGCTGGCTCTTGATGAACTTGATTACCGCGATGCTCCCGCGCTTGACGTTCTCGAGCTCTTCCTCGAGCTGTTTTGTCTTCATTCGTTCGAGCTCGAATGATCCTCTTATCTTCGCCAGCTCCTCGATGGTTGATTGGGGATCGAACTGACCAGATTCGAACTCCTTGAGCTTCTCCCGCAATGTCTCCCGAAGCTGGATGAGCTCGGCCTCCCTTGCCAGGAGTTCGTTCGGGCCTATGGGTTCCTGCGGGACAGCCTCGCCGGTCCTCGTTTCCTCCAGCCAGACATTCATGTCGTCCTCTTGGCCCGAGAGCCAGCGCGCAAGCGAATCGTCGCGCTGGGTCTCTTTTCTCGCAGCTGCAGCCATCGGCTGAGCATGTTCGTCTCCCGACAGCCACTCGTTCAGCCCTTCGTCCTCCCCGGATAGCCAGTCGGCCAAGGGAGATCCTGTCGGGTTGGCCAGATGCGTAGCACCCTCTATGATCTTCGCAGCGAGCTTCTCCCCGATGCCCCTGACCGAAGATAGTTCTTCCACGCTTGCTTTCTGAAGATCTTTTATCGATCGGTACCCAGCCTGACGAAGTGTCTCTGCCTTGGCCTCTCCCACACCTGGCACGAGCCTGAGTTCGTCTGGCTCCGTATCTTCGGAGACCTCCGCTTTGAGTGTTTTCTCTGGTTTGTCAGGTTGGAGGCTGCTGTAGCAGTGATCACATTTGATGGAACCTTTCGGTGACTTGTACCCGCATATGGGGCAGGTGATGGCGTCCGGAGATCCCTCATCGCTTGGCATTAGCTCTCCTGAATCAGAGTCATCGGGGGAGTACAGGATATGCATAAGCCGATTGTGCTGAATCCAAAGCTTATTACCGATATCCCGTCCTGGTCTAAATAGCCGGATTGGAATATTTATACTTACCCGCAAGGGAATCGACTCTGGACACGGTGCCTCTGCATAGCTTCTTATCCCGCATGCATGGGAGCAATCTGCGACCGATGTTCGCCTCATCGGTCCAACGGAATCATCTCAGCGAGGTCTTGTTCGACAAAAGGAACAATTACTCTGTTAAGCATTCTCCATTGTACCACACATGACCGACGAGGGGGATCCTAGGAAAGACAAGTCAAAGGAGAAGGAAGAGCGAATCGGTGTCTATGTATGTCATTGCGGCACGAACATCGCCGGCACCGTCGACTGCAAATCCGTCTCCGAGTACGCCCAAGGCCTTGAAGGAGTGGTCGTCAGCAGAGACAGTACGTACACCTGCTCGGAACCTGGCCAGAACGAGATTGTCGAGGACATAAAGAAGTACAATCTGACCAAGGTGGTCGTGGCCTCCTGCTCTCCGAAGATGCACGAGAAGACCTTCAGAAAGACCATCGAGAGCGCGGGGCTGAACCCGTATTCTCTTGAGATGGTCAACCTAAGGGAGCAGTGCTCCTGGGTGCACAAGGACAAGAACGAGGGGACCAAAAAGGCGAAGGACTTGGTCAAGGGCGGTGTCCTGAGAGCGGCCAGGCTCGAGGCACTCTATCCGCAAGAGATGACAATGTCCAAGGACGTCCTCGTCATCGGTGGAGGGATTGCCGGGATATCGGCGGCATTGCAGCTTGCGAACTCTGGATACAAGGTCTACATGGTGGAGAAGCAGCCGAGCATAGGTGGCAGGATGGCTCAGCTCAGCAAGACATTCCCGACGCTCGACTGCGCGCCATGCATCTTGAGCCCCCGCATGGTCGATGTGGCGGCCAACCCTAACATCGCGCTGTACACAGGAACCGAGGTCGTCGGTTTCACGGGCACGCCGGGGAACTACAGGGTGAGAGTCAGGGTCGGCCCAAGGGGGGTCGATTCCAAGAAGTGCATTGGATGCGCCAAGTGCGAGAAGGTCTGTCCCGTGAAGACGCTCAACGAGTTCGAGGAGTGCCTGTACGAACGCAAGGCGATCTACAAACCCTTCCCACAGGCGGTTCCAGCTTCGTATGTGATTGATTTCGACAAGTGCGACAAATGCGGCCGATGCGTCAAGGTATGCTCCGCCCACGCAATCGACCTTGAAGACAAGGAGCGGTTCCAGGAGTTCGATGTCGGGGTAGTCATCATGGCCACCGGCTTCGACATGTTCGATGTCAAGAAGCTGAATGAGTACGAAACCTTGCTCCCCGATGTGATCACGGCAACGCAGATGGAGCGCCTTATGATCAATGAGTGCGGGGCCGGCATGGTCCTGAAGCGCAAGGTTGATGGGAACCGGGTGAAGAAGATCGCGTATGTGCTATGCGCGGGCTCGAGGACGCGAAAGGTCGGAGTCCCCTACTGCAGCAAGATTTGCTGCAACTATGCGATCAAACAGTCAGTCATACTGAGAAAGACCTTCCCTTACATGCAGGTCTACGTCTACTACATTGATATCCGCGCTGCTGGCAGAGGATTCGAGGAGTTCTACGTCCGCTCACAAGAGGAGTACGGAGTCAAGTTCATCCACGGCAAGGTCTCCGACATACAGAAGGGCAACAACGGCATCCTCGTCAGGGCTGAGGACGTCACCCTCGGAGAGATCATCGAGAACGAGTTCGACATGGTGGTTCTCTGCACCGCGATGCTTCCGTCCAAAGGGACCGCGGAGCTGGCGAAGCTCCTTAAGGTTCCCATGGGAGAGGACGGCTTCGTCTCGGAGAAGCATCCGAAGCTCGATCCAGTCTCCACTCACAGGTCCGGAATATTAGCCGCAGGAGTGACGCTTGGGCCGAAGGATGTCAGGGACACAGTGCTCGACGGTCGGAGCACGGCGGCCCAGGCCATCGAGTTCCTCGGCACAGGCAGGATGCTCATTGACCCTGTCAAGGCCATTGTGGCCGACGGAATGAAGTGCACCAAGTGGAAGGCCTGCGAGGCCATTTGTCCTGTCAATGCGATTGCCGTCGACGAGTTTCCACGGGTGGATACCATCGCATGCATAGGCTGCGGCGCGTGCGTATCCGAATGTCCTGAAAAGGTCTTCGACCTTGCCCACTACACCGACTCTCAAATCAATGCTGAGATGAAGGGGCTCCTCGACGAAACGACTCCCGAAATAAGAATCATCGGC
Organism: uncultured Thermoplasmata archaeon; assembly: GCA_963705355.1. Lineage (GTDB taxonomy): Archaea > Thermoplasmatota > Thermoplasmata > UBA10834 > UBA10834 > COMBO-56-21. Next base: position 1,409,912 of record OY970070.1, on the reverse strand, counting down.
TTTTTCGGAGACGTTCTGGCCTATGTCGCTGCTGACACGGCGGGCACGGCCAGGCTCGAGTATCCGCCCTCGATCAGGATGATGCGGGTGCCATCTGCCGCCAGGATGGGAAGGACGGAGATACTCGAGGCCTTCGCATATGGCGCTGATGGCGTGATGCTCTCGGACGAGGAGGGAGGGGAGATAGCGCACATCGTCGAGGCAAGGTTGAACACTCTGGGTCCGGAACTCGATGCGCTCGGCATCGGAAAGGACAGGGTGACTTACGTTCCGATGCTACTGCCGGTCTACAAGGTCCTTCCAAAGTATGTCGACACCTTCGACAAGAAGATCAAGCAGCTGGGAAAGGTCCAGAAGGAGATTCGCAAGAAGGCTCTCGAGGCTTCCACACAGAAGGTGAGCCCCGTCTTCGGTCCCAAGGGTTCTCTGGGAGAGAGCAAGTCTCCGCACGTGGGTCACTGACGCGCGCGCCCGCGCATTTCTAATGTGGCGCCCCTTTGTAAAGATATTTATATCGAGAGGTCCAATAAGAATCGGTATCTTGCGTCTGGCACCACAAGGGATTCGAGATGGAAAAACGCGTGCTCGTGAAGATAAGCAAGGACAAGACTGAGCTGACACTACGCGAAGTTCTGGAGAAGATCAAGGAGCTGCAAGAGAAGAACCCTGACATGGATGTTTTCTTCGACGGGGACCAGTACGCGATTTGCGGTCGGGTGCGGAAAGCCCCGGAATAGGAATAGTTCTTAGCCCACCTATGCAGATGGCCCCTCGAAATCAGCATGCCTGGACGAGCCACAATCGGCCTGTACAACTCATACGACCCCGTCAAGTTCCACGAGTCACATAGACGGGCATTGGCCAGGGCAGGGCCGCTCGCTCTCGCTTTCGACTGCAACCTGGCGACCTTCGGTTTTCCGTATGGCAAGGACCTCTCCACTCCGGTTGAGATAGCCAATTGGGTAGCGACGACCACGAGCATCGGAGAGAGCGGCAGCTACCTCATTGAGCTCGCGCAGAAAGGCAGGTTCTCGGTCTTCGACTTTCCTAAGAAAGGCTTCCCGCCCCAGCTCGGCGAGCTTGTGATTACGACCCGGAGGCCGATGCCTGCAAAGAGAACGACCGGCTCAGATATCAGAACCATTATTGAATCAGGCAAGTCGGTACTCCTTCTGTTCGGACTCGGACCCCGTGGCCTTCCCAAGGAAATGTTCGAGGTCGGCCAGAGACATCTGGACATAACGGGACGAGGTCTCTCGCTGGAAACGTGCACGGCCTTGGGGGCCGTGATAGGCTCGCTCCTTGGCAAGTAGCCGTTGGCCGCCTTCTTCACCATGGATACCCGAACCACGAACGCGAAAGAACTAAGCGGAGCGTGCCCCCTTGCCGAACTGGGGGAAACAGAATGAGCGTGTACGTAGTATTGTCTAAGCTGACTGATGAGGGACGCAAGACCCTGAAGGCCAAGCCAGCCAGGCTGAAGGAGGTTAACGCGGAGTTGGGGAGGATGGGCGTCAAGGTGCTGCAGCAGTACGCTCTATTGGGGAAGTACGACTTCCTCAACGTGATCGAGGCTCCAGATAATGGCACCGTGGCCAAAGTCATGGTCAATCTCGGGGCGAGAGGCACGCTGGAAACAATGACCATGTCTGCGTTGCCCATTGACGAATTCCTAAGCACACTCAAGAAGTGAGCTCGGGAGATACATCGAAGTGGAACGATGTTACGCGAGTACACGAAAGAGGAGTTGGCGAAAGCAAACGGCCAGAACGGCGCCCCGACACTGGTGGCCGTTGACGGCAATGTCTACGACGTGTCCAAAAGCGATCTGTGGATGGAAGGCTACCATCAGGATCTTCACAACTCGGGAAGAGATCTGACATCAGCACTGGCGGAAGCTCCTCACGACCGCGAGGTATTCAAGGGATTCCCGATAGTCGGGACTCTAAAGAAGGCGTGAACTGCCCTCACATGATCATCCAGTCTCAGTACTTGGCGTAGTTCAGGCCCAGCTTCGGGACTGTTACACTGGTCGATTTCACTGCGCGGCCAACGATCTTCGCTCCTCGGCCCGAAGCTTTCACCACCTCTGAAGCTTCGTTCTCCGGAACGACCAAACTGTACCCCATCCCCATGTTGAAGATTTGATACATCTCCTTGTCGGTGACTTTCCCCAGCTCCTGCATAACCCTGAAGATCGGGTTCGGCTTCATCGGGTCCTCGATCTCGAAACCGACGCCCTTCTTCAGTCTGATGAGGTTCCTGAGGCCTCCGCCAGTGATGTTCGCCATGCCGCGAATGTCGAACCTCTTCACCAGCTTCAGAACCTGCCTGACATAAATGGTCGTGGGTTCGAGCAGCTCAAGGCCGACAGACCTGCCGAGCCCCTTGCCCTTCTCATCATAGCCGATCTCGTTCCGCTCGAAGATCTTCCTCGCGAGCGTGAATCCGTTGGAATGGATGCCGGAGCTGGGAAGACCTATCAGGGCGTCGCCGGGCGATATCTCGTCGCCTGTTATGATGTGGTCCTTCTTCACCATCCCGAGGCAGGTGCCCGCCAGGTCGAATCCTCTCACCAGCTCGGGGAGCACCGCGATCTCTCCGCCTACGATGGTCAAGTTGGACATGGCAGCGCCTGCTTCGAGGCCCTTGCCGACCTCAGAAGTCACCCTCTCATTGGGCTTGTCGATCGCGATGTAATCGACGAACGCAATCGGCTCCGATCCGACGCAGATGGTGTCGTTCACGTTCATGGCGATGCAGTCGATTCCGACCGTGTCCCATTTCTCCATCGCGTCTGCCACAAGGAGCTTCGTCCCAACGCCGTCCGTGCAGAGAGTTAGTGCGTAATCGCCGAAGTCGACCAGGCCGGTGAAATGCCCTGGCAGATCGATGGGCTTCCCGAGCCCCTTTCTCCTGTACCTCAGATGCTCCACGAGCGCTGCGATGCTGCTGGCCTTCTTGTCTATGTCGACCCCAGCCTTCGCGTAGGTCATCCTCTTCGGCATGATTCTCACTACGATTGGGCGATTGCATCGTCCGCCTAAACCTTTTGCCTCTCTTGTAGGAAACAATATCTCGGCGCAGGGGATTCACAGTTAACGTGACGAAGCGGTGGCGGGCCGAGAGAAGCCGGGACAAGTACTACCGAAAGGCCAAGCAGGAGCACTACCGAAGCCGCGCGGTCTACAAGCTGAAGCAGATCGACTACAAGTTCGATCTGATCAGACAGGGCAACACCGTAGTCGATCTCGGGGCTTCGCCCGGAGGCTGGTCTCAGGTTGCAGCTGAGCTGGTGGGCTCTGAGGGCAAGGTCATCGCAATGGACATCGACAGGATGAATCCGATCGATGGCGTCGCATTCATACGCGGAGACATCAGGAAAGATTCAGTCGTCTCACGGCTTCTCGAGGTGATTCCAAACGGGGCGGATGTCGTGATCTCGGACATGTCGCCCGACATCAGCGGCAACTATCCATACGATCACGCGCGTTCGATTGAGCTGTGCGAGCATGCCATGAAGTTCGCCGCGAAGGTGCTGAAGGAAGGGGGCAATCTAGTCGTCAAGATGTTCTATGGCGACATGAGCAAAGGATATGTGGACCTGGTCCGAAAACACTTTGATGAGGTGCACGTTCACCACCCGAGGGCATCGAGGTCGACAAGCTCCGAACTCTATGTGGTAGGGCTCGATTTTCTCGGAAGACGTGACTAGTCCCAGAACCTCTTCGTCCTTGCGTACATTATCTCCGCCGCTAGGATGTCCCTCAGGAACTCATCCTCCTCTGTCTGATACCGCGCCAGTATCCTGGCAGCCGTGTCCGGACCAACACCTCTTCCTACGAGCGCCACGACGGCCTTTTTGCCGTGAGCCATCACAAGGTTCGCGTTCTTGTAGATCCTCTTGAGCTCCTTCCGTTCGTCTTCGTTCGAGGATCCCTTCTTCAGGACGTCGAACTGCGATTTGACGTATGGCTGTATGGCTGCCATCAGGACGCCCCCGCACTTGGCGCATTTGATCTTGTCAGGGAGATGCGACACCTCTGCCCTCTTCTGCGTTCGACAGTTCATGCAGACCATGACGACGTTCTCTTTGAGCAGCCTCTCCTTCAGCGCGTTGAGGACCGCCCTGTCCGCCCGCTGAGGCTGCATCAGCTCTTTTCTTGTCCCGATCGCCTCCCTTCCGATATGCGAGAGCGGGCCTGTCCTCAACTCGATGCTGCCGTCCTGCAGTCGTCTGAGGACATGGCTTGTGGTTTCGATGTCCATGTTCTCCCAGAGCGTCTTGGCGAGCGCTTCCTCGAATATCGGGCTCTGCTCGAAAACATCCACCAGCTTGGACAGATTGAGCATCTTGTAGTCCGCGCCCTTGCTGATCGCGCCGAACTTCTTCGCCACGTGGACGAACTGCCATTTCAGATACGAGGAGTTGCGCACGAGGAGCCTCATCAGCTGACCTAGCGACGATGTGTCCGTCTCCTTCAGAACCTTCACCACATCGGCTGCTTTCACGTTCCGAGGGGTCTCCAACACGATCGAGTAGACGTCGGTTTGCACGCCGAAGCTCTCCCCGAACCTTGCCGTCAGAAGGCCTGCGACGAGCTTCGCGATCGTCTCGTTGACCTTGCTCCCGAAGCAACAATTGATTACTATCACCCCGTCCCCCTGCTCGATCGTCACTAGTTTGTCCGTGGGAAGGGGGTGCTCCCCTTGGGTCTCTATCCAGTCAGTGAGTTCCTTCTTGGCGTTCTCGTCTCCCGGATAGAGGTCGAGTGCCTGCAGCCGCCGCATCGCCCCTACTTCCTGGGCGACTTCATATGGAACAGGGATCTCCTCGCCGACCCACGAGGGCGTTGCCGCAATCTCCCTTATCTGCTCGACGGTCACCTCGTCCTCCCCCACTTCCACAACACGCCAAGTCCTGCCTCTTGTCACGAAAGTCGAATACGGCTCTGCGTAGGTCGCGACGAAGCTCTCGTCCAGAGTCCCGATGATGCTGCGCGAGGAGACGTCCCGTATCTTGTATGTCTTCTCGTCCGGAATCATCGAGATGTTGTCGAAGAAATGCTTCATTCCGGCAGTCTTTCTCCTGAAGACCGTCTCATCGTTCCAGAGGACATGCAGTTCGGCCAGGAGTCTGAGCACGTCCTCGAAATCCGCCCGTAAGAGGTTCCGGAATGGGTACGCCCTCCTGATCGTGACATAGGCCCACTCCTTGTTCACTCTCCCCTCGGTCAGCGTCATCGCGACCAGTTGGTTTGCGAGGACGCTGAACGGATTCTCTCGTATGCTGAACTTCTCGAGCTCCTCGATCATGGCTCTTCGCGCGATCACAAGGCTCTCGGCGGTCTCGCCTGGTGTTGTCGCCACGATCTTCCCATAAGATACCTCTCCTATCCTGTGGCCAGATCTGCCTACTCGCTGTATCAGCCTGGTCACCTGTCTCGGCGAGTTGAATTGTATCGCGAAATCCGCTGAGCCCACATCGATTCCCAACTCGAGCGACGAGGTGCAGATCAACGCCTTCAGCCTCTCCGCTTTGAAGTCGTCCTCCATCTGCACCCTGATCTCCTTTGACAGTGAACCGTGATGCACGCCAACTCCGAACGCCTCGTCCCAGAGATGATATCTCACACCCAGGGCTTCTGCCGAATCCCTGGTGTTGACGAAGAAGAGCGTCGACCTGTGCTCCTCTACGAGCTCTCTGCATCTCCTCATGCAGGCGATGTGCTTCAGGTCGGTCTGGAGCTTGTTGGCCAGGCCGCGGTCAGATTCATTTTGGGCGGGGCTCTCGACCGATATCCTCATGTCTTTCACGGCGGACACAGTGAGTGAGGATACCGTACGGCCGACCCCGGCAAGGAAGTTCGACACTTCCTTGATCGAACCGACGGTCGCGGACAGGCCGATTCTCTGGAACTCGCCAGCAAGTCGAACAAGCCTTTCCAACGCGACGGAGAGCTGCGCGCCCCTCTCGTCCTCGGCAAGTTCGTGAATCTCGTCCACGATCACGAACTTCACATGCGCCAGATGCTGCCTCAATATCCTCCCTGTGAACATTATCTGAAGCGTTTCCGGAGTCGTGATCAAGATGTCCGGAGGACTCTTGGACTGGGCGGTCCTTTCTGATTGCGAAGTGTCGCCGTGCCTGACAGCCACTTTGAGATCAACAGCCTCCCCGAATTCCTTCAGCCTCCTCAGGAGGTCTCTGTTCAGCGCCCTGAGCGGTGTGACGTAGACGCATCTGACCCCTCCTTTTTTCGAGCCGGCGAGCTTATGAAGGACGGGCAGCATCGCCGCTTCCGTTTTGCCAATGCCGGTGGGGGCGACGAGAAGGACATGCTCCCCGAAGAGGATCGCTGGAATCGCCCTGCTCTGTGGTTCTGTGGGCTCCGTTATGCCCCTTTTCTTGAGCTCCTCCCGCAGTCTACAGTCCAACAACTCGAACTCGTTCATTCCGTTTTCGCAGAGCCTGGCCAGCGTATTAAACCTTTCCAGTGAGATTCGAATCTGCTCTCCGCGCACAATTCCTTTTATCCTCCCGAACACTTCGGTCTTTCGATAGGATGGCCAAGATCAAAGCGGTCAAGGCGAGGGAGATCCTCGACTCGAGAGGCAACCCGACTGTCGAGGTCGATGTCGTGCTGAGCAACGGAAAGGTCGGGCGCGCATCGGTCCCCTCAGGCGCATCGACTGGCATCAGGGAATGCGTCGAACTCAGAGATGGTGACAAGGGCCGGTTCTTCGGGAAGGGTGTTCAGAAGGCCGTTTCGAACGTCAACAGAATCATCGCGCCCAAGGTGATTGGCATGGACCCCGAGGACCAGAAGGCCATTGACCATTTGATGCTCAAGCTGGACGGGACGGAGAACAAATCCAAACTTGGCGCGAACGCGATCCTCGGCACTTCTCTCGCGGTCGCCCATGCCGCAGCATTGGACGCGGGCCAGCCGTTGTACCGTTATCTCGGCGGGGTCAAGGCCCAGGTGCTTCCAGTCCCTATGATGAACATCCTCAATGGCGGAGCCCATGCGGACAACAATCTCGATTTCCAGGAATTCATGGTGGTGCCAGTTGGCAAGGATTTCAGGGAATCGCTCAGGCGCGGCACCGAGGTATATCACGCATTGAAAGCCAACCTGAGAAAGACCGGTCTCAGCACGGCTGTCGGCGACGAGGGCGGTTTCGCCCCAAAGCTCGGTTCTCACGAACAAGCGCTCGAACTCATGGTGGAATCCGCGGAGGATGCTGGTCTGAAGCCAGGCAAGGATATGTTCCTGGCAGTGGACCCTGCTGCTAGCGAGTTTCATGAAGATGGGAAGTACGTCTTCAAGAAGAGCACGATGGAGTCACTGACAGCTGACGAGATGGTCGACCTATACGTCGACCTTTGCAAAAGTTTTCCGATTGTGTCCATCGAGGACGCGATGTCAGAAGATGACTGGGTCGGATGGAAGGGCATCACCGCCAGACTGGGCAAGAAGATCCAGCTCGTTGGCGACGACCTGTTCGTCACCAACAAGATGATGCTCGCCGAGGGCGTCAAGGAGGGTTTGGCGAACGCCATCCTTATTAAGGTCAACCAAATCGGGACACTGACCGAGACGATGGATACGATGAAGCTCGCCTCAAGATCGCACTACAGATGCGTACTGTCTCACAGATCGGGCGAGACCGAGGACACGTCCATCAGCGACCTTAGCGTTGCAACGAACGCGGGCCAGATCAAGACGGGCGCGCCGTCCAGGGGCGAGCGAACTGCGAAGTACAACCGGCTGCTTCGCATAGAGGAAGAGCTTGGCTCAAAGGCCAGGTTCCCGGGAAAGAGGATTTTCGAGCGGTCCTAGACCAGGCACCCTGATTCTTGGTCAGAGGTTCGAAGCCGTCCATGGCACGGCGCCCAAGTATGCTGGAATGGATGTAGCCAATCCTTGCTCTCTGATCCTTTCGGGTGCCATGATGCTCGAGCATCTCAGCTTGGATGCAGGTGCGAGCTTCGTGGTTCGCGGCGTTGAGACGACTCTCAAGGAAGGCACGATGACTCAGGACCTGGCTCGCCTCGCGGGGACGAAGAGCGTCGGAACCTCTGAGTTCTCCAGAGAGGTCATCGCCCGCCTAGTATGAGCTCTCCCTCGGAATCCTGGTCCTGAGCCGCTGTCTGTTCCTACGATCAATCCTCTTCTCTGTCAAATAGCTCAGCACCGAGGCCAGGATGGTGGTCCCGAGGATGACTATCAGGACTATGTTGACGATCATCTGATTGTACTTCGGCAGCCAGACGCTCGTTCCCGCCAGGAGCGTTGCTGGCATTGTGGCCAGCACCGCAGCGGCGAGCCCGCGAGGCATCATGGCGAATAGCGCGTCGGCATCCCCCCTTTCGAGGTCCCCAATCTTCCATGCTATGAGGGATGTAATTCGTCTCACGACCACGATCGCGACTATTATCAATAGCCCAATGGCGAGGTGGATCGGCTGGAACGTGTCGAACTCGAAGATCAGGCCGAGGTACACGTAGAAGAAGGTCCTCACGAAGAACGAGATCTCTGAGTGGAATTCCTGGATGTGCTCATCGGAGGAGAGTCTCAGCGTCACGGATGTGAGCCACCTCTTCACGAACCGCCTGTTCCCTATGGCGAGGCCGAACATCAGTGCGGCTACCGCTGAGGAGCTGCCTATCGGGGACTGCTCCACGGCGCCAGCAACGAGGAAGAGTGCTCCGACTGTGATCATGTAGGACAGTGGCTGATTCTGCAGTCTCTGGAGGACGAACAGCCATGCGATCCCCGCCATGAACCCGACGACCCCTCCAATGACGAACTTGACTGCCAACTGCCTTAGGATCGCGAGGATGCTGAAATCTCCGGCAACTATCACGGACATTAGTGTGATCGCAATGACGATGACGAGAACGTCCGTCACCACGCTCTCCATGATGAGCATCGCCTTCGTCTTCTGGCCTATCCTCATCCTGTTCGCAATGGGTATCACTACAGCTTCACTCGTGCCTCCAACTATCGAGCCGACCACGAGGGCCAGCAGGAAATTCACATCGAGCAGTATGTTCAGGAGGATTGCCACCAGGAAGATCTCAGAGATCAGAGTGAGGATCGTGATGAAGGTGGACAGCCTCATCGATTGTATGACCGATCGGACCTCAAGGCAGAGGCCTCCGTCGAACAGGATCAACACGAGGGCGGCCGACAGCAGGAAATCCCTGAACTGGAGAATACTGTCGAGCGTCTTGTGAGTGAGGAAATGGAGCATGCCGCCCAGCGCGTAGGGACCGAGCACCATGCCGAGGACTATCAGCAAGAGCACATCTGGGATGCGGTATCTTGCAAAAATGAGGTTTCCGAAGAACCCGATGAAAATGATCGCACCAATTGCGAGAAAGGCTTTGATGGTTCCAGGGTCCATCGGTTTCCTTCTGTGAAGGGCCGAGCACCGTATTTTATGATATTGGGCCAGATATCATGGCTCGCAGTCGCGGCTCAGCATCGGTTCTCCGATGAGCGGATTTAATATGGTCTCCGAGGATTCAGTGGTTGGATGATGATAGAGGGGATTGCCACGGACTCGGCGGAGACACTGCTGGGCGATTATGACGTCATCATAATCGGCGCAGGGCCGGCAGGCTTGTCCGCGGGCATCTACGCCGTGAGGGCGGGGCTCGACTGCGTCGTTCTCGAGAAGGGCGTGCCCGGAGGACAAGTGCTGACGAGCCCCAACATCGAGAACTATCCAGGATTCCCTGAGATCCCCGGCATGAAGTTGATGGATGCCATGGCCGAGCACGCGAAGAGGTACGTCGAGATCCGCGAGGGGGAGGAGGTTCTGAGGGTCAGAGGTGGAGACAAGTTCGAGCTCTTCACGGCCTCCGGCAGGTACACCGCAAGAGCACTAATCCTCGCAACGGGGTCATCTCATCGAAAGCTCGATGTGCCTGGTGAGGAGGGCATGACGGGGAAGGGAGTGAGCTATTGCGCCACGTGCGACGGCTTCTTCTACAAGGGCAAGGAGGTAATCGTCGTCGGCGGCGGGAACGCGGCACTCACTGACGCCCTGTACCTGATGGCGATCGGATGCGAAGTCACGATAGTGCACCGCCGGAACCAGCTCAGGGCGGACAAGCACCTCCAGGACAGCGTCGCCCAGCACAGGATCCCCGTGCTTTGGGACACGGTCGTCGAGGAGATCATCGAGGGGCAGGAAGTCACTGCGGTGAAGCTAAGGGATCTCAGAACAGGCAAAGTGATCACAAAGCCTGCGAATGGTGTGTTCGTCGCCGTTGGCGAGATCCCCAGCAGCCAACTCGCAGCGGAGCTCGGCCTCGATATGGACCCGGGCGGGTTCATCACGGTCGACAGATCCTTCAGGACAAACATACCGTTCGTCTATGCGGCTGGGGACGTAGCCGGCGGGATTCGTCAGATCGTGGCTGCAGTCCATGGCGGAGCGGCCGCGGCACTCTCCTGTTTTGAGGATCTGATGAATCCATACTACCGAAGATAGAGGGATCCGTCATTTTGGCATGCGCTCGTCCAGGAACCTTGCCGACCGACCATACAGGTCTATCAGGTTCATTCTCTTCCTTGGCCAGTGACCCTCGTCCGGATATTCGTGGTATTCTAGTTCCTTTCCCATCGCCCTCAGCTTCTCGACCACTGCCCTCGACTCGGTGGGCGGGCAGCGAACATCCTTCGCCGACGCTGTCATAAGCAGCGGCGCTCTGAGGTTCTGGAGGAAGTTGATCGGCGAGCGGTCGTGAAAGAGCTCCGGATTTTTCTTGGGGTCTCCCATCTTGCTCTCGTCGTATTTCTTGAGATAGCCTCGCTCCGTCTCGTGCTCGGTCGCCCAGTCGAAGAATCCAACTATGGAGACCCCTGCCGCCCACATGTCCGGGTACTTCGTGAGCGCGAGCATGCAGGTGAATCCGCTGTAGCTCGCGCCCCAATACCCGAGCCGGTCTTTGTCTGCATATCCCGCATCCAGGAGGAACTTCCCTGCCCACACGGTGTCCTTGTAGTCTCCCCCTCCGAGGTCCCTGTCATGGAGGTGCAGGAACTTCCGGCCGTAGCCAGTGGACCCTCTGTAATTCGGTTTCATTACGGTGAACCCCTTGTCGACCAGCAAGGTCGTGAGCTGGTCCCAGATGTTGGTGTCCATCATCTCCGGACCGCCGTGTGGGAGAACTATCGCGGCTTTCCGAGACCTGTTCTTTGGCACGTAGAGCTGCGCGGTGATGCTCAGCCCGTCGAATGATTTGTAGCTGATGAGTTTCGGGGTCACTAGAGCCCTCAGCTTCAATGGTTTCTTCATGAACTTCGTAATCCTTCTCGGCTTGCGGGCTTTTGCAACGAACACCTCTTCCGGTCGAGTGGCTGACCCGTTCACGAACAGCACGCCGCTTCCGTCCGGCAACCAATGGAGCGCTCTTGATGTGCCTTTCGCGGGCGACACGATTCTGGTCTTCCCATTCGACCTGACCTTCACAACAACATTGGGATCGCTTACCTCAAGGTACGCGAGCTGCGAACCATCTGGCGACCACTGAGGCTGATGTTTGTCGTTCTTCGACTTCACGACCCAATGGACCTTCGAGCTTTCCAGATCGAGCTGTCCGATGTCTGACCAGTCGTGCTCGTTCGAGAGGAACAAGACTCTCTTTCCGTCCGGCGACCATGGCGAGGAGTCCCCCCATTCGCCTGAGAGACTATACTCGACGCCCCTTTTGCGCAGCAAGCTTTTTGTCTTCAGCCTCGTCGTGCCAGCGACGGATACATGGTCGTCGTCTCCCACCCCCGTCACATACGCAATCCGCATCCCGTCAGGGGACCAAGCGAATTGCCTTACTGGAAGCGGCTCGTTGGTGAGTCTCTTCATCTTGCCTCCTTTCGAGCCGACAGTGTAGAGGTTGTCCAGGTCTCTGACCCGGTTCGAGATGAATGCTATTGACTCTCCGTCCGGGGAGAATTGCGGGCTGTAGTTGTCCTCGACGCTGTCGGTGATCTTCTTCGCTCCTCTGCCGTCAGCACCGACCACGACCACGTCGTGGTTCTCGTTCCCCTCGAAATCCACATGGTATGCGATCCGCCTGCCATCTGGGGAGAATCTCGGGCTCATCAGCGACTGAGGGCCTGCCAAGAGCTTTCTCACTGCCCCGTTTGTCAGGTTGAGGACCGCAAGCTCCCAATTGGCTCCGTTGTTGACGGAGCAGATAGCCTTGCGCCCATCTGGATGTATGTCGAGGTCCTGAAGGTCCGTCGCTGAGAACAGTGTCGCGACATCGATTTCTCTCAAGTGATCCCCTCGTCTACCCCATGTCCTTGGGCGACTTCACTCTTTTGACCGGTGGCCTGCGAAATGGGTCCCTCGCTCACAAGAGGAGCTGCAAATAGTGGATATCCGCCTTGTGCATCTCCTCCATTACGAGTACGCCCTTGTCCATAATGAGACGAGTCAGGGGGCCTTCACCCCGGCACCGAACTGCTGGTTATTGGCGTCGCCTTAATATACGGGTCACTTGTATAGCAGGTTTACCATTCGGCTCCGCAAGGGGTAGAGTGAGATTTGGAAGGAGGTAGTCCTCATTAACGACAGACCACGCAGAGACGATCGCGGTTTCGGCTCCCGCCCAAGGGAGATGCACACCGTGAAATGTTCTGACTGCGGAGCTGAGGCACAGGTCCCGTTCAAGCCGACGGAGGGAAGGCCTGTGTACTGCAAGGATTGTTATCAGAAGCACAGGCCGCCACGAAGGTTCTAAGTGCTTCTAGCCGGTACATCTGGTATCAGTTTCTCAAGCGCAAATCCTTTTGCTTTTATCGCATTTTTCATTCTTCGCATTCGAGCCATGGCCATCGTCAGTCGATCAGAAAAGGCATCAGAGTGGGCCCGATCGGATTTGAACCGATGACCAACTGGTTATGAGCCAATCGCTCCGCCGGACTAAGCTACGGGCCCGCGCATCCCGTCATAGTGCCCTTCATGTAATTAGCGTTTCTGCTAGGAGCTCAGTCCTGCTTGAGCATGCGCCCCACGAGTTCGCGATAGAATTTCGCCGCGACCATCGCGGTCATGCCCGAGGGGTCCCGAGTCGGGTTGAGCTCGACGATGTCCGCGCCCACCAACGACTTTGGAAGCCCGTGGATAATCTGAATGACATCGCGTGTGGACATGCCGCCGGGCTCATGATGGGATACCCCGGGCGCAAATCCCGGGTCCAGAACTGTCGAGGTCCAGTGAGAGATATACCGGTCCGTCCAGCCTGGGCATCTTCCCAGAGGTCCAGTCCTTCATCTCGACCATAGTTATTCCGAACCGTCTAGCTTGGTCCCTCTGGTGGGAGTTTGCGGTCCGTATCCCGACCTGGACAAGCTTCAAAGCCGGGCGTTCCTCCATGATACGCGCGAACGGACACGCGTGCGAGTGGCGGCTCCCCCCATACTCGTCGTACGTGTCTGGGTGCGCATCAAGATGCAGGACTGTCAGATCGTCATAGGCCTCGCTATATGCTCTGAGTACTGGGTAGCTTATCGAGTGGTCTCCTCCCAGCGCGAGCACACGCGCGCCTGCTGACAGAATGGAAGCAACTGTTCTCTCAACTCGAGCCAGCGAGTCCTCTCCGGTCGTCAGCTGCAGGTCCCCGAGATCCGTCCAGCCTTCTGCAGAATCAAGGTCGATTCCGAGCTCAGTGGACATGTTGGCAGAGCCTGATCGGAGGGCTGCGCGCATGCTCTCAGGACCCAGTGCCGCGCCCCTTAGGAATGACGAATTCTCGTCCAGCGGCACCCCGACGACTGCAACCGTTCCGCGCTGGAGCTTTCTCATCCGCTCCTCGATGTCCGTCATGGGAAGCTCCTTCTGCCTAGTACTTGTAGGTCCTGGCCTCGCCCTCTTCGAGCTCTACGCCGAGTCCAAGGGCGATCCTGTTCGAGAAGTTGAAGTAGCTTGCGACGAGGTTCGCGCGCAGGATTTCCTCATCGGTGAGGTTCGCATCCTTCAGGTCCTGGATATCATCCTTTGTGATGCCTTTCGGATCGAGGGTCAGCTTCGCCGCGTATGCCAGAAGTGCCTTTGATCGCGGGCTCTCGTGCTTCGAGGTGAACTCCTTCATCAGGTTGTACAGCGCCTTCGGGTCCTTCTCGACCGTCTCGAGCGCTTCCGAATGGTGGATGGCCCCGTATGCCGATCGGTTCGCCGCAGAGACCACGACCGCGATCATCTCTCGCTCCTCTCGGGATAGAGGTCCAGGCCCGATCATCAGATGGACGTAGAGATCCAGATGGTCTTCGAGCACTTCCGGCTCGAGACCCTGAGCGATGAAGATATTTGCTAGATGCCCTCGCTCTTTCAGTATCCTGTCGTAGACCTTTTTCGTCCTGCCGGTTGCGCTCTCGCGGCCCACGGTCTTGATCCAAGCCATTTCCGGTCACCTTTGTGAGCTCAGCATCTCCTGGTCTTCTTCGGACACTAGCCCAGGCTGTCTAATAAAGGTTGCTGTGTGGTCCGAGATGTCACTTGAGCTTCTTTAGAACATCCAGAGCCTCGGCGATATCCGGCTGTGTGCCGGGTTCGTACCCCCTCTTGTACACGACCCTGCCGGTTTTGTCGACAATGAATATCGTCCTTTTCGCGAATCCCTTGTCCTCATAGAGCGCTCCGTATAGGGGGACAACCTGCTTCCTGAAGTCGCCGAGAATCGGGAAGTTGACTCCCAGTTCCTTCGCGAATGCCTTCTCAGACCATGTGCTGTCCACGCTCGATGCAAGGATCTGCGTGTCGAGTTTGAGGATGGTGCTCTCCTTCTCCTTCAGCTCGCCCATCTCGTTCGTACATACTGGGCTGAACGCGAATGGGAAGAACGCAAGTAGCACGTTCTTCTTCCCTCTGTACTGGCTGAGCCTTACCTTCCTTCCGTTCTGATCCTCAAGCTCGAAATCGGGTGCGATGTCGCCGACTCTGATATCTGTCAAACCAACGCCTCCATGTTCTATTGGCTTTTGAAACGAAGGAACGGTATTTGTTGATGTTGCCGTATGCGCCCGTTTTCGCTGAATATCTGAGCTGATAGTGGCGTGGGCGTATTCATATAAGGACCATGAGGATTTTCTCCTGAATGACAGAGAGAGGCAAGGCTCTTTGGATACTGGCGTTTCTTTCCCCGATAATCGCGGAGATGCTCTCAGGCTCCTCTCCTCCGTTCGAGTTCTTCTTCCCATTATCCCTTGCCCTCTTGGTCGGCCTCTACGGCGCGGGCGCGCTAATCATCAGGGAATTGGCGATCATATGGAACAGAGGCTGGGTCAGTATAATCGTCATGGGCGCTGCGTACGGCATCCTGGAGGAAGGCGTGGCAGTGAAGAGCTTCTTCGATCCCAACTGGATGGATCTGGGCGGCCTCGGAGTCTACGGCCGATACCTCGGCACGAACTGGGTCTGGGCCGTCTGGTTGACGATATTCCATTCCGCAGTCAGCATCACGCTCGCGATATTCATTCTCCATCTGATCTATCCGCATCTCAAAGATGTACGATTTCTTACCCGGAAGCGGTTTGAACTGGTGTTCGCGATTCTATTTCTGGACGTTTTGGCGTGCACAGCCCTGTTGAATCCGTATGTGCCCTTGATGCCGATGTACATCCTGGCGATATTCGCGGTTTTCGCTCTGACTTTCTATGCGAGACATATCCCCAAGGGCTTCATGATGCCACCCAATCCATTGCCGACTTGGTCCCCAAGACGGTTTGCCGTTCTTGGTTTCGCTTTCCTGTTCTTCAGCTTCTTTTTCTCAGGCCTGTTTGTGAAAACGACGGTGCCCTTCCTCGTCCCGATCGTGTTGCTTCTTGTGATCTCCGGAGCGACCTTACTGTTCATCAAAGAGAAGATGGGCGCTTCTGGGAACCTGCCACAGAAGGCGCATTTCGTTGCTGGCATTCTTTGCTTCTTCATCTTCCTGGGCCTCGTGGTGGCCTTGGGCGGTGTCGTCGACATGTACATATCAGTGGTCCTGGCGACCCTGTTCGTGCTGGATTTCACTAGATGGTCCAAGGGAAAGAAGGTCCTCATCTTCAGAGTCGGACGCTTCATCTACGGAGACGAGAGGCCGAGGCCGACCGGCGGAGCTGCTGCGGCAAAATGATGGCGCCGTCGAACGGGTTCGAACCGTTGACCTTCCGCTTAACAGGCGGACGCTCTACCAGGCTGAGCTACGACGGCATGTGTGGCTTCGCAAACGCAGTTAAAGTGACCATTTAGATAAGCCTTTTGTAACGGCGGTGCCAGGCTTCCGGATAGAACGATTGGGGCGGGAGCTCGATTCTACTCTATCGACTCCCGCAGCTCATTGACAGTATTGCTCATAGTCTCGAGGATGTCCTTCAGATGGTCCAGGAAGTCTTGGATCTTCTCCGTGGTCACCGCTCCGTCCGGGGAGGGCTCGATCAGTCCCTCCTGCTCGAGGATTCTCAGGGAGTATCTGACCTTGTGCTGCGGGTACTTCAGCATCTCCGACAGCCTGATGATGCCGATCGGCTCGCTGTCCATGATCGCCTTCAGCATCGCGACGTGTCTCTGTAGTAGGTCGATCTCGGTTTCGATCTTGCTCGTCAGGACAGACCTGCCTGTCTTTCCCTTCATCTAGATACCTTCTATGACATTGGTTGAAGCCGGGGCTATCGTGCTACATGATAGCACTTGGACGTATTTGAACGGCGACGAGGGAACAAGTGCGTTGGTAGATGGCGTTGTCAACCAAGTTTGATATAACTTCTGACGAATAGCGTGGCTCGCAATGTCAGTGATCGAGGGCCGGAACATCGTCAAGGAGTATGGAGTCATGAAGGCCCTCGACAACGTGAACATATCAGTTGACGAGGGCGATTTCTTCGGATTCTTCGGTCCCAATGGTGCGGGCAAGACGACTCTCATCAGGATACTCACAGGGCAGCTCGAGCCAACAGCCGGGTCGATAAACGTGCTGGGCGTCGATGTGGTCCGCGAGCCACTCCAGGTGAAGAAGCTCATCGGAATCGTTCCTGAGGTGGAGAGCCCTCCCACCTATCTCACAGCTTACGAATACCTCTACTTCGTGGGCAAGATCAGAGGCCTGGACAAACTCGAGGACAGGATCGATAGGTGGCTCTCGTTCTTCGACCTCGAGGAGAAGAAGGGCACGATATGCAAGGATATGTCCAAGGGGATGAGGCAGAAGCTGATGCTCGCGTCGGCATTCATCCACGAGCCGAGGCTGTTGTTCCTCGACGAGCCTTTCATCAACCTGGATCCCATCTATCAACGCCTCCTGAGGGAGTATCTCGAGGACTACATTTCGAAGCGTGGGACGGTATTCATGGCCTCTCACATACTCGAGATCTCTGAGAGACTGTGCAACAAGCTCGCCATCGTCAACCTCGGGAGGATCGTCGCGCAGGGCAGAATCAACGATTTGGTGAGGAAGGGCGAGAACCTGGAGAAGCTGTTCCTTCGGTCCGTGGGCGTGCGAAGCGAGGGAGGTGGCCACCAACGAGGGACCTCCTGAAGCTCATGCTGAAAGAGGAGTTCAGGACGCACACGAGCTATTCTGGGAGGAGCAGATTTCTGACATTCCCTCTGTTCGTATTCGTGCTGGCTCTTGGAAGCGGTCTCACTATCGACAAGATGCTGGAGACCGTGCCTCTCAAGCAGATGGGGACGTTCGTCAACCTGTCGGCATTCCTCTACGGCCTGAGCGTCGGCGCCTTCGGCCTCATGGGCAGGGAGTACCTTGAGAGAAGATACGGCACGAGCAACTACCTCGTTGCGATGCCGTACCTGTTGCCGATCTCATTCAGGACCACTTTTCTCGGGATATACCTCCGCGACGCGATGTTCTACGTTCTTCTGCTCGTCCTTCCTGCGACTCTGGGCCTTGTCGCGGCCGCGCCGCTCATGGGCTTCCACCTGACGAGCATCGCCTTGCTGCTCGTGGCGATGCTGCTGGCGTTCATGTTCGGCATGTCGCTGAGTTTCATGGCCTCTGTGATTTACATCAGGAATGTCACAGCGTTCACAATCCTCACGGCTGCCATCGCCGCGCTCTTCGTCTCCCACGGTGTGCTCGGCGCGCCCTCCATCGACGCGATCATTCCATCGCTCGGCTTCCAGATGAATGTGATGCCTTTCGGTTCTCACGCCTATGAGGCTCTGCTGTATGCCGCCATTACCGCTGCTGCCACGATCGCATTCACCGTTCTCGCGTACCTGCTGGTCCAGATCCGGATCAACATAGCTTCTCAATCACACGAGGATCGACTGCCTTCCTACTACAAGCGTGTGCGCATGTTGGAGGGGATAAACAGGCCTCTGATGGCGAAGGAGCTTCTTGATCTTCGCAGGAGCGGCATCGTCGCGAAAATGTTCTTCGCGTTCGTCCTCCCGCTGCTCTTCCTCTCGTTCACGACTTGGTACGTCAACTACGGCCTCTCGATTCCCGTCGGGTTCAACGCGGTCTTCTACGCGGCCATGGTCGGCTTCATCGGCGTCATGATGTACAACTGGCTCAACAATGTGGATCTCGCGGAGTATTACTCACTGATGCCTGTGACGGTCCCTCAGCTTATCAGGGTCAGGATACTCGTGTTCCTTCTTCTCACGCTCGGCATTTCGGCGTTCTTCGTCGTGGCGATTTCCATTTTGAACGGCGAGACCAATCTGCTTTGGCTCGCGCTGGTAGTGATGTTCGTCACCTCCCTCTACATGGTCGTCATGACGGCGTATCTGACCGGCCTGAAGACAAACTCCTTCCTGTTCGACACGAGCGTCCTGGTCAAGTTCAGCATTCTTTCGTTCTTCCCCGATCTGTGCCTGACCATACTGTCGTTCAGCCTCCTGGCCGACTGGACGATTGCCCTTGCAGGCATCCTGCTCGTGCTAGCCTCGATGGGAATCATCACGAGGATACTGTACAAGGGAATAGAGGGAAAATGGGGCAGGACCCCGTTCGCCGCCTGAGGTAAGCGTTATCTTCTGCCTAGATGGTTCGGTCATCTGGAGGCCAGGTTCAGACAATGGACAACGAGACCGTTCTTAGGAGGGTCGCGCATCTGCTGATCGCCCTAGCGCCTCTGTACTATGTTCTCCCGGTAAATCTGCCGCTTGTAGGGATCCACAGATGGACCGTTGTCGTCGTTTTCTTCGTGGCGATACTGGTGTTCGAGGGGTATCGACTTTGGAAAGGCATAACATTCCTTGGCCTCCGGCCGCACGAGAAGAACCAAATTGCATCCTTCGCGTGGGCAGCCGCTGGAATCACCGCGGTCCTTTGGCTTTCTCCTCACGATATTGCCTCGGCCGCTCTGGTCGGCATGGCTCTCGTGGACCCGCTCGCGGGCGAGCTACGGTTCGCGGGCGCGCATGTTAGGAAAAGGACGGCTGCGTCTCTCGTGGCCTACTTTGCGATATGCCTCGGCATCCTGCTTGCCTGGGATGTGCGACCCGTGATCGAATTGCTCCTCCTGTCCTCCGTCGCGACGGTTCTCGCGGTCGCCTCGGAGGGGGTCAAGACTCGATACGTCGACGACGACTTCCTGATGTCCGTTGTTCCTGCAGCCGCGATGTCGGGGCTCGCGCTCCTCATGTGAAGGGGTCCTAAGAAAAGCCGAAGCGCAACGAATCAGAGCACTTCGAGCTTGCCGTACTTGCCGGCGCTGACCTGCAACTTGGTCTTGTAGGAGGAGGCCCAGCCATTGGTAATGCGTATCTTCGAGTTGACCTCGACCTTCTCAATGTCGTCGTTCCAAATGGTCAATGCCACCGAGTCGCCGTTCTCATCCTGTCCGACCGCGTCGCAGACCCTGCCCGACGAGCCGCTCCACTTGGACTGAAACTCCCTCGACTCCTTCTTCTCGACAATAGTGAGGACTAGTTCATCGACTTTCGATTTGTCCTTCAAGTCCTTGGCCATCATTGCTGCACGCTCTGTTTTTCGCGATAGAGTGTTCCGTACTTAAAGCTCTCCCCCTCGAAAAAGGTATGTTTCCGATGGAGTTTCGTGGCTGGAACGCACGGAATTTCGAACAAGCCAGTAGGTCAAAAATGTGCATCGGCGATTCCAATTAGGCTTATATGCCCACAAAAGGATAGGGTCAGTCTATGAGCAGGATCAAGGTCATCACCGAGCCGGCTGAACTTGTTCCGATGTTCCGGGCGGTCGATACCAAGGTCAAAAGAGAGGTTTTGAAGTTAGTCACCCTGGAGTGGCACACCGTCCGCGATGTCGAGAAGCAGTTCGGGCCCGCAGGCAAGGAAGCCCTCCTGTTCTTCGAGAAGATGAAGCTCGTCGAGACCCGATGGCAGACCTCCTCCGAGCAGCAGCCGGAGAAGGCGTACCACACGTACTACACCTCCTTCCATATCAACGCATCCTGGCCCGTGTACGAGATCAGCGATGTCCTGGCGGCGGCCGTGATGGAAGAGAAGGAGTTTCAGAAGATCGAGAAGCAGATCTACGAGATGGTGGGCGCACAGGGCAAGTTCGCCGGCGATGTCGCTGAAGTGCTGGGGGTCACGTTCACAATGCTCAAGAGCCTCGTAAAAAGGAGCACAAAGCTCGACTACAGGGGTCACAGGATTGAGCGGGTGAAGGAGTAGGCGTCTCCTATGAGAGGAGTCAGATGATAGTCGTTCTAAGGCTAGGCCATCGCCCTGCGAGGGATCAGCGTGTCACGACGCACGTAGCGCTGACTGCTCGCGCTTTGGGTGCGGATGCTGTCTGGGTGTCGACCGAAGACGAATCGCTCGAGAAGACGGTGAATGGGATGGTCGAGCGGTTCGGAGGGGAGTTCAAGATCAGGACCGGGGTTGATTGGCGTAGGGCGATCAAGGCTTGGAAGGGCGAGGTCGTCCACCTCACGATGTACGGAGAGAGCCTTTCTGAGGCAGTGCCGACGATCAAGGCGAAGGACCTCATGATAGTCGTTGGTGCGGAGAAGGTGCCGAGGGAAGTCTACGACCTCGCCGACAGGAACATATCTGTCGGGAATCAGCCGCATTCGGAAGTCGCCGCCCTCGCCATATTCCTAGACAGGTATATGGACGGCAAGTCCCTAGAGAAGCGCCTTCGGGGAAGGCTCACGATCGTTCCGAATCCCAGGGGGAAAACGGTAATTGACAGCGGGAAAGGCAAAGCCAGGACATCTTCCAAGCAGAGATGAATGCCTCCGACTTCTACGAGAGCACGGGTGCGACGAGGAGGTCGTCGGGCACTGCAAAGCCGTCTCCGCCTTGGCGGTCAAAATCGCGAAGAAGTGCAGGGCGAATGTTCAGCTAGTCGAGATTGGCGGCCTGCTCCACGATATCGGGAGATGCAGGAGCCACACGATGACGCATGCCGTCGAGGGGGCGAAGCTGGCTTCAGAGCTGAAGCTTCCGGACAACATCGTCAAGATAATCGAGAGGCACATCGGAGCAGGCATTACCCCGAAGGAGGCTGAGAAGCTCGGGCTCCCGAAAAAGGATTTCACGCCCAGAACACTCGAGGAGAAGATTGTCGCGCATGCAGACAACCTTATCTCGGGCTCGAAACGAACTGGGATAGAGGAGGCCGTGGCTCACATCGCCAGAAAGGGGGAGCATGAGGCGGCTCTGAAGGTCCTCAGGCTCCATGAGGAGCTGTCGAAGGCCTGCGGGACCAACATTGACAACATCACGTAGGGGTCTACCACTTTCCGTAGTGCACTATGTCCTTGAGATCCTTCCTGTTTCCAAAACCGGCCATTTTCTTGACTAGTCTGTTCCCGATGCTCTCCTTCTCAGCGGGATAGCCTATCGGGATGAGCGCAACCACCTTGATGTTGTCCGGTATGCCGAGCGCCTTCCGGATTTTCTCTTCCCTGAAACCTCCCACCCACACGGTCCCGAGGCCCTGTTCCAGCGCTTCCAGGACTATGTGCTCGACTGCGATGGCAACGTCCACCATGTAGTACGGCTTCCCGTCGATGTTGCCACTCTTCTCAGGGTCGGCGCAGGCGACTATCAGGACAGGAGCGTTCTTGATGTTCACTGGCACGATTCCCAAATCGTCAACTGGTTGTTTGCCGTTCACAACGACGAACTGCCAGCACTGCTTGTTCGCCCATGAAGGTGCCAGCCTGGCTGCCTCCAAACACCGGGTCAACTTCTGGTCCTCGACCGGCGTGTCGGCGAATGATCTCACGCTCTTTCTAGCCGCGATTGTCTCCCAAACGGTACTGCCTCGCTCTTCGGTCACGGGGCTGAGAAATGCGAAGTGTCTATTGAACTCTTCCCCGATGGAGAGATCATTTCCTGTACCTGGTGAATTCTCCGCGCTTGTGGGCGTCGCGGAGCTTGTGATACTCCTCAGCGTTCTTCTTCGCAGCAGCCATGAGCGACGGATCGCCCTGTCTCACAATCTTGGCGGGAACTCCCACGACCAGACTTCCCTCCGGGACCTTCATGCCCTCCTTGACGAGCGCATTGGCGCCGACTATCGACCCGCTCCCAATCTCTGCGCCGTCGAGGATGGTCGAGTTCATGCCAACGATGACATAATCACCTACTTTGGCCGCATGGATGATTGCTCCGTGGCCCACTGAGACATTCTTGCCGATGATTATCGGCCTTCCCGGATTGCCGTGGATTTGACAGTGCTCTTGGATGCTGGAGCCTTCTCCGATCCTCACCTCGGAGAGGTCAGCTCTTATCACTGCATATGGCCAGATGCTACATCCCTTCTCGATCACAACATCTCCGAGGATGATCGCCTCGGGGGCGACGTAGCAAGAAGGATTGACCTTTGGTTCGGGCACGATCGCGAGAGCGCGTGGGAACGATAAATGCTTTATTCCTCAACTGGTTGCTTCTCGGCTTTCGGCTTCGAGCCTCTCTTCAGGGCCACTCTCTTCGGGAAGTACTTCAGTATCACGATGTCCCCGATGGATGATATCCACCTGTAGGGAACATTCACCGCCTTGGAACCCTCGACCAGGAGAGGATTCGTGTTGTTGACGAACAATCCCTGGACCTTGTTCTCGTCGACCTCGACCACGAGGTTGCCGACGGTCCCCAGGAACATTCCTTGGCTGGTGTAAACCTGCAATCCAATCAGTTCAGAAGCTTCTTCGAGCATCCCTAATCCCTGCGACGGTATCACTCTCCGCTCCTTAAAAAGTTTGTCTCATCCAGCAAATCGGGTCCCAAGACTATGTCTTGAGCACCAGGGCACGTGCTGTTTCGCCTCAATCCTTAACTAGTCCGGCTATGTACGATAGTGCAATATGCGTGCACAGGCGTGCGCGAACGGTGGACAAGATGTCTTCTGAGATCGAGGCAATCAAACAGCGAAAGATGGCAGAGATGTTGAAGCAGGCGGAGTCTGGCAATGTGGGCGGAAAATGGTGGCCCGACGCGCCTGTTGTGGTCACAGACTCCAATTTCGATGAGTTCGTGAAGAAATACCCGAAGGTCGTTGTCGACTGCTGGGCGCCATGGTGCGGTCCCTGCAGGATGTTATCTCCGACTATTGACGCACTCGCGAAGGACCTCAAGGGCAAGGTAGTCTTCGCGAAGCTCAACACGGACGACAACTTCCGCGTCGCGGGCAAGTTCAAAATCATGAGCATTCCCACGCTTCTGTTCTTCATGAACGGTCAGCTGGTCGACAAGATGATCGGTGCTGCTCCGAGGGCGGTGGTCGAGCAGAGCATCAACAAGGCCCTCACCTGACCTCAGGATAGCCCACTCGCTTAGCCATCTCCCTTTTCTGGTCTTCTGGATGGCGATAGCTGCGCAATGTGCGCTACAAAGTTTAAATCGAGATAGGTCAGTGGCCTCCTCGAAGAGAGATGAACTTCGAAACGACTGTGGTCTGGAACGAGAAGTTCCCGGGAAGACTTCATTGTCAGAACGGACAGATAGTCGATTACTCCGCGCCGATCGAGCTCGAGGGCATGCAAGGGACGCTCACGCCTGAAGACGCTTTTGTTGGTGCCGCCAACATGTGCTACCAGCTCGTGTTTGAGAGCGTTTCCAGGGATTTCGGGATGAAGTTGGTCGAGTACAGATGCAAGGCGGTCGGCGATCTCGAAGTCGTGGAGGGGGCCAAGAAGTTCGTGAAGATCACGCTGTACCCCGAGATGCGTTTTGCCCATGGCTCGAAGGTCTCCAACCTCGACAAGGCCATATCCGTCACGAAGCGCAAGTGCCTCGTGACCAATTCCATGGACCTGGAGGTCGAGGTCGTCCCGAAGGTGCTTTGATGTGTCGCATGGTTGGTGTTGTTTTCAAAGACAGGTTTCCTCTAGGGACTTTAATCGACCTGAGGCATGTAGCTGAAGTCGGGAAGATTCCGGGAGACAAGGAGGTTGGCCACCGAGACGGATGGGGCATCGTGTCCTTCAGGAACGGGTCGCCCAGATACATCGGACGAAGCCCTCGCCCTGCGTTCCTTGATCCTTCCTTCGATTCAGCACTGGAAGACATACCAGAACTGGATTCGCCGAACATACTGATAGCTCATGCAAGGGCTGCCTCAGCCGGGGGAGCGTCCCTTCCGAACACACATCCGTTCGTTGTGGACGGCATCGTTCTCGGCCACAACGGCACGATCAAGGACTTCAATCCTCTCACGAAGTTGAGACCGAAGGGCGAGACGGACAGCGAGCGACTGTTGCTTGTGCTGGCCGAGAAGATGGAAGAGGTGGAAGATCTCAGGTCTGCTCTGAAGTCGTTGATATTGGATGATATTCTGCAACACAAGTTCTCCGCTGCGATCCTCCTCGTATCCGATGGGAAGACCCTCTTTGGATATCGGGACTATTCCGATTCACGCAAGGCCTGGTACTACGACCTAAGGATCGCCAAGTGCCAGGATCATGTCGCGCTCTTCCAAGAGACATTTCTGGGTTATGACGCAAGGATATCTCGGGTGAAGAAGGGCGAACTCGTCTCGGTGGATTTGAATCTGAAGGTCAAGAGAGAGATGATCCGCTAGACCCTCGACTTTCGCGCAGCCAACTTTATCGCCTCGGTTACGCTGTCCTTCGGAACGATCGTTGCGATAGGTATGTCGAGTATCTTCTCGATGGTCGGGCTGACGATAGGCGCGCACACGACGGCAACAGCACCGTCCCTCTCCGCGCGGATTGCGGAGACGATAGCGTCCTCCACAGTGGCCGCGGGGTACTCACGAATCTTGACAGTTCCATCACCAATCTGGACCGATCTCTCCACAACTTCATCGAGCACCCGCCGTGTCACGATTAGTGCGATGAAGCTCCCAGCCGTCAGTCCTTCAGCTTCCCGGACTGCCTTTAGAATCTTCCTGAGGACCTCCATCGAGGGTGACCGCTCCTCATTGGTGATCTTGTACAGAGTGCTCGGCGAGACTCCCGCTTTCTTCGAGAGTTCTTGGATCGTCCAGCCCAGCCCTTCAAGCACATCGTGAAGCGTTTCCCTGAACTTGGCATCAGATTCGATTGCGGCCGATATGAGATGTCGGGTTTTGTCCATTTTATACCCCATAAGTACTAATAGCCACGCTAATATTTATACAATTGTATCAGAGTTCTTGCACATATGTGGAAAAGGCTTAATATGCCCGACCCAATCTTAGGACGGTGAGTTCACATGGACAAAAAGGTGATCATAGCACTTGCAGTGACCGCAATCGTCGTAGCGGCCGTGGTATCCGCTGCCATCTTGCTTATCCCTAAGTCAGAAGGGGGCACGGTGAAGTACGTCACGCTCGCGCCCAAGGACATGAAGGCTGCGCTCTCAACCGGCCAGGTGGACGCGTATATCGCATGGGAGCCGTACGTTTCGGACTCAGTCGCCGGCGGTGTCGGCGAGGTGATGATGTGGTCCAGCTCGATCATGCCCAACCATCCGTGCTGCGTCGTGGCAGTGCGCAACGCATTCCTCGATGGTTCGAACGGTGCTGAGCTGACAAAGAGGTTCGTCAAAGCACACATCGACGCCACAAATTGGATGCTTGATGCTCTGGACCACAAGGATGGAGCCAACTACACTCTGCTGGTGAATATGGCCGTTCAATTCACGTCCAGGAACTCGACTGTCGTCGAGGCGGCTTTTGAGCACATCAAATACGGATATCAAATGGGATCGAACTTCAGGTCTGCTCTCGAAGAGTTCACGAACATGTACATCGAGACCAACATGACGACGAACGAGAAGCTGACGAGCCGTGGATATGCGTCTGTGAGTGATTTCGTCGCCAAGTACGCGAACGGCTCAGTGCTTGATGCTGCCGCTAGCGTGGCACCTAGCGACACAATTCTCAATCCGACGTCCCCAATCAAACTCGGGTACCTGCTCGGAGATCTGCATCAGATGGCCCAGGTTGTTGCTCAGAACCTGACTGTCGGTGGAACGAAGAGCCTGTTTGAGAAATACGGTGTGAATGTCGCTACTGCAACCGGGGCACCATTCGCGAACGGTGGAGCTGAGATGAGCTACTTCGCCGCGGGGAGTGTTGACATTGGATACTTGGGTGCCCCGCCCGCGATACTCCAGCATCTGAACGCTGGCATTGGCACGACGATCCTTGCGCAGGCCAACAGCGAGGGGAGCGGACTAGTCGTGAAGGCGGGTTCTGGCATGACGGACCTCAAGGATCTCGTGAACAAGACCGTGGCAACGCCGGGCGAGAGCTCGATCCAGTTCCTGCTGCTGAAGATCGCTCTCGACAAGGAAGGCCTCAAACTGGAGATCAAAACCTGAGCCGTACCAAACCTCTTTTCTTTACCTTTTCCATCTGGGACACGGAGTGAGCCAATGGACAGCATCGCGAGGACATTAAGCAAGGCGATTCTGGCTAACTGGTTCAGGATATTGCTTGGCGCAATATCGGTGGCGGCATTCCTCACCTTCTGGTCTCTCTATTCGGCATGGCTGCGTGCAGATTGGCCGTTCCTGGGCGGCAAGCCCTCCAATGTTGCAGATTACGTGCCATATCCGTGGGACGTCATGTCCGCGTTCTTCAATTCGTTCACGCACCCAGAGTCCGGACTCTACATGACGGATCAGATCTACGCCAGCTTGAAGAGGATATTCTTCGGCTTCGTGATTTCATTCTGCTCGGCGGTTCCCATCGGTCTCCTGATGGGCAGATCGCGCAATGCCGAGGCCATTGCAAAACCGATCGTGGAGCTCCTCAGGCCAATTCCGCCGATTGCCTGGGTTCCGATATTCCTTATCGTGTTCGGATTCCTCTGGGGGCCGATTGCAATTGTGTTCCTCGGGATGTTCTTTCCAATCCTGTTGAACGTCACTTTTGGGGCCAGAAGCGTCGACCCTGTGCTGATAGACGTCGCGCGGACGTTGGGGGCTGGGCGCAGAGAAGTCTTCGTCAAGGTCGTACTTCCTTTCACACTCCCCTACATGATGACTGGCATAAAGATCGGCCTTGGGATCGGATGGATGTGCATCGTGGCGGCTGAAATGCTGGGAGCCGTGGGCGGCGGCGTCGGATACTACATCTGGAACATGGCCAACCAGTACGGAATGTACGACAAGATGTACGCCGGGATGCTGGTGATAGGACTGCTGAGCGTTCTGACTACAGGGGTGGCGGCTCTCTTCGAGCGGAGGTTGACGAGATGGATGGGAATGAAGTGATCATCAGTCTGAAGCATCTCAGCAAGGTGTTCACGAAGGATCGTAGGGAGATCCGGGCGTTGGACGATTTCAACCTCGACATTGAACAGGGGGAATTCGTGTGTCTCTTGGGGCCTTCTGGCTGCGGGAAGACGACCGTTCTCAGAATCGTCGCAGGACTCGAGAGTGCCACTGCCGGCGATGTGGTTCTGCGCGGGAAGAAGGTGTCGTCAGCCGGTCCCGATCGTGGCATGGTCTTCCAAGAGTTCGCGCTGTTTCCCTGGCGAACGGTCCGGAAGAACATCGAATTCGGCCTTGAGGTCAAGGGAGTCCCGGAGGGTGAGAGAGGCAAGATATCGTCGCAACTGATCGAACTCGTGGGTCTCAAGGGATTCGACGACGCTCATCCGAAGGAGCTCTCAGGCGGCATGAAGCAGCGCGTGGGTATCGCCAGAGCATTGGCGAACGAACCTACGGTCCTTCTAATGGACGAACCGTTCGGATCTCTCGACGCCCAGACTCGGAACCTCATGCAAAAGGAGTTGCTGAGGATATGGTCAGCCACAGGCAAGACCATCCTGTTCGTCACGCACTCCGTGGACGAGGCCGTGTTCTTGGCCGACCGGATTGTTGTCATGACCGCCAGGCCAGGCCAGGTGAGAGAAGCCATCGAAGTCGGACTGCCGAGGCAGAGGGACAGGACCAGCAGGGAGTTCATAGCCGTCAGAGGGAAGGTGCTCACCGAGCTCGACGAGGAGTTCGAGAAGGCGAGGGCCAAGGAGCTCCCGCCCGACCAAGTTCACGACAACGCTTAACTATTCTAGTCTCGATTCGTACCTGCATGAGCTTCGAGCTAAATGTCGTGAGCAACACCCCCTTGACGCCCCTCAGCGACATCGACGAGGTGGCGATCCTTTTCCTGAACCAGGTAGGGTATTTTCCCAAGGGCTATGATCCCAAAACCAACGTGACCGATATACGGGACAGCGTTCCGTACAAGCTCATGGTCAACCACTTCCTGGATCGCATGGACAAGGCGTGGATCGTCGAGGACCTCGCAACGGCCCTCGGCTGCACGAAGGCCACTATCTACAGGCACATCAACAAGCTCAAGGGCTTCGACATCTTGGAGGAGATGAACGTCGAGGACTCTGGCGGCAGCCCCAGGAAGGGCTACAGGATCCGGTACGGGAACCTGAGCAAGGCCTGGAATTTCACTGAGGCCCATGTCCAGGTGGCGATGGAGAACTACCGCAAGACCGTCGATCATCTGCAGGAGCTCGCGGCCAAGAGAGGTGAGAAACATGCCAAAAAGAGATGACGCGATAATTCTGACTCCGGGATCGCTTTACAAGATCAAGAGCCTCGAATCCCGCGACAAGCCGATGGAGACCGTGGGAATATTCAAGGGATACGCCGCGGTGGCGCACGACACGGCCATCGTCATCGAGCTCGACAAGTCCCACGGCGATGAGAAGGGACGACTGAGGCTCATCCTGTCGCACATGATCATATCGATAGATGTTCTGAAGGCCGAGAAGGTGAAGGAAGAGAAGGAAAGCGAGAGCAACGCGGTGTACTTCGGCTGAGCGGTCGGATGAAGGTGCAGGTCGATTCTCTGCAGGCGAGGATAATCGCCATCCTCAAGGACTGGTATCCGATCACGGTGGAAGAGCTCAAGGACGAGCTGGCCCTTCCGAGTGGGGTTCTCGAGAGATCTTTGAAGGGCCTAATGGTGAAGGGCGTCGTCGCGCTCGAACCGCTGAGCGACAAGACCTACATACGCCTGCTTGTGCCCGAGATCGTTATCGACGTGGACAGCAAAGGCCGGAAGAAACGCAAGAGAGGCCGCTCCACGTCCCTCAAGCCAGCCGACGACGTCGACGACTCCATGATGTACAGGTGACTCGCGCGTGCGCATCGACAAGTAGATATCAGAACTCAATTCTAGGTGGCCTTCGTGGACTATTTCGACGAGCTCGTGCAGGCCCTGGTTCTTGGTGAGGTAGCCTCTCGAGACGATCTCCTGAAGCTCAAGTCGCAGCTGTGCAAGAAGCATAAGCTGGCTAGAGTGCCCGCGAACTACGAGATCCTCGAGCGTGTTCCCGATGAATACAGAGATGTCGTGGAGCCCTTTCTGAAGAACAAGCCGATCAGGACCATGAGCGGAGTCGCACCAGTAGCTGTCATGACAAGTCCGCATGATTGTCCACATGGGAGATGTTCGTACTGCCCGGGCGGTGTGCCGAACAACACTCCCCAGTCGTACACTGGCCACGAACCCGCTGCGCTCAGGGCATCGATGTACGACTACGACCCGTTCGTTCAGACGAAAAGCAGACTAGAGCAGCTTCGGGCCATCGGCCATAGGACCGACAAGGTCGACCTAATAATCATGGGCGGGACTTTCACCTCGAGGTCCCAGGAATATCAGGACTGGTTCGTCAAACGCTGCTTCGATGCTATGAACGGCCGCGAGTCGGCCGACCTGGAATCGGCCCAAATCTTCAACGAGGCTGCGAAGGCCAGATGTGTCGGGCTCACCGTGGAGACAAGGCCAGACTGGTTCGCGAAGCCGCAGGTAGACCATTCCTTGTTGCTTGGGGCGACCAAGGTGGAGTTGGGCGTGCAGGTCCTTGACGACAAGGTCTTGGACGGCGTCAAGCGCGGCCACCATGTCAAGGAGACAGCGGATGCGACCAAACGGGCCAAGGATGCCGGTCTGAAGGTGGCCTATCACATGATGCCTGGCCTGCCCGGCAGCAGTCGGGAGAAGGATCTTGATTCCTTCAGGATGATGGTCGAGGACGAGCGGTTCAAGCCGGACATGCTCAAGATCTACCCGACCCTGGTGGTGAAGGGGACCGAGCTGTATGACGAGTGGGCGGCTGGCAAGTACGCTCCCATGTCTCTCGAGAACACGATCGATCTGCTCGCGGAGGTCAAGGAATTCGTACCTCCCTGGATGCGGATCCTGAGGATTCAGAGGGACATCCCGGTCAAGCTGATAGAGGCCGGTGTCAGAAAGAGCCATCTCCGGGAGCTCGTCCTGAGGGAGATGAAAGCGCGGGGCACCTCCTGCAGATGCATAAGATGTCGTGAGATCGGCCATCTCCCCTCCACGAAGGAGATGCCTAGGGAGGCCGATGTCGAGTTCAACGAGGTCGAGTACAGGGCGTCAGGAGGGATCGAGATGTTCCTGTCCTACGAGGTTCCCTCGATCGATTCCTTGATAGGCTACGCGAGGCTGAGAGTTCCCGGGAGCTCAAAGGCGAACGCGGCTCTGTTGCGTGAACTCCACGTGTACGGCCAGCTCGTGCCGATCAGCGAAGATGCGGGCAAGAGGTGGCAGCACCGGGGCTTTGGGGAGAAGCTCATGGCCGCGTGCGAGGGGAGGGCGAACGAGCACGGGCTTGCAGAGATGCGCGTCACGAGCGGTGTAGGCGCCAGGAACTACTACCGACGGCTGGGGTACGAACGCAAAGGCCCCTACATGGCGAAACGCCTTTGAATCCGCAATCTGCCCTATCGCTACCATTATATCAGTTTATCAATATCGGAGAATACTGGGAGATCGACTGTGCTCTGTCTGAAATGCGGAGGGAAATCCGAGGGCGACGCACTTCTCTGCGACAGCTGCGCCGACTCATCCTTCCGGGAATCCAGGTTCTTCCTCAACCCCGTCCTTATCGGCCCTAGCGTCTACTCGAGGCTGAGGGAATACGGTTCGGCAGCCGTTCTGCTTGGACCAAATGCGGGCTCGGACATCGTGCCGATGGCCTCCGCCGACTTGCTCAAGGCTGTAAAGGACATGAACATCCAAGTCATGCGACACGAGGACCTCGAGGGGCTCCTTGGGAGATGCAATGCGATTCTTGCGCATCTCGGAGTCCCGCTCAAGCTGGATTCTCCTCAGATGCTTCTCACCGAAGACGCCGTCGGGACAATAACCACCATAATCCAGAAGATCAACCTGGCCGAGACGATGTATCCGAAGGAGGCCATGAGCGACCTGTGTATCAGGGTCGGGATCGTCTACTGGAGCGCGTCTCGCAGCATCCTCATGCGCACGACTTCTAAGAAGTGGCGTGACGAGAAGCGCACATATCTCGTCTCGAAGGCGAAGGAGTTCCTCTCGAAGGTCGATCGAGGAGACGACCTGCATTCAATCGCCGCCAGGACGTTGGGCCTCATGTGCCTCGACGCAGAGGAATGGACTGAGGCGGAGGAGCATCTCGCAGATGCGATACGCAGCTTCCCGAACGATCTCACGATCGGCGAAGGGCTCGCGAGGGCTCATCTCATGCTGGGCAATCCGATGGAAGCCCTTTCCCGCATCGATGACGTGATCAATCAGATGGAGAGGCCGGAGTACTGGGTCTTGAAAGGCAAGATACTCAGGGATCTCGACAGGACCAAGGAGGCGTTAGAATGCTTCAGCCGCGCTATCTCTCTCGATTCGAGATACCTCCCCGCCCATGACATGATGGTTGAGACGCTCAGGGATTTGGGGCGGCTCGAGGAAGCCGCGATGGCTGAGAGCCAACGCGCGCTATCTCGAAGGCCTGATCTCGAGCGGAAGATAGGCGAGCTTATCTCCGAGTTCAGGAGAGTCAGCGTGGCTGAGAAGGCGGCAGCTCCGGCACCGCCGTCAGGTGTCAGGCCAGAAGTCGCGAAGCCACCTCCCGAACCTTCGCCGAAGAAGGACCCCATTGATATGGCGAAGGACGCTCTTGATTCGAAGGACTACGACCTGGCGATCCAGCGCGTCAACCACATACTGAGCGAGAAGCCCGACATGCGGGCAGCCACGCTCATTCTCATCGAGTCCTTGGTCGCGAAAGGCGCGCTCAGTGAAGCATCCGCGAGAGTTCACCACTTCTATGAGACGAATCGCGAAGACGCGTTGGCTTGGTACTGGCGAGGAATCGTCGCCAACAAGGAGGGCAAATGGGGTTCCGCGGTTCAGTACCTCAGCAAGTGTGTCTCTTTCAACCAGAAACTTGTCGATGGCTGGATCGCGATGGGGGAAATCCTTCTGAGCCACGGTAAACAGACTGGTGCGGACGAGAGCTTCTCGAAGGTCTTGGAGCTGGACCCTGAGAACCCTCGCGCCTGGCTCGGCAAGGCTCAGACCATGAAAGGCATTGGCCGATGGGGCGCAGCGATACAGTCGATGGACAAGTACAACTCACTGGTCCCAACCGACAAAGAGGTCTGGAAGCTCAAGGCCGACTTGCTCTTCGAGAAGGAGAAATACAAGCGGGCGATCGAGTCATACGACAGGGTCCTCGAGCTGGCCCAGGATGATTCATACGTGCTCGGCCGGAAGGGGATCGCGCTCAACGCGATCGGGATGGTCAGCGAGGCGAAGCGATGCCTGGAGGAGAGCGTCAGGCTGGATCCGAATAACAAGGAGGCCTCGAAATGGCTGAAGACCCTCCGGGGAGGCGAGGCCTGATGGTCGAGATCGACAAGATCCTGAGCGAGCGCTCTGATGAACGCGTCATCAAGGCGGTCAAGGAGATCTCCGATCCCGAATTCAACAGACTAGTGGACGCGATCCTAGGATACCTGGAGCTCAAGGCGACCCGCGCGAAGCCAACGGGCACGTTCATCATCCTGGAGTGCGTGCACAGGCCAGACGGGAAGAAGTATGTGGTCTTCTTCTCGCGCGGCGACCAGGTCATAACGAAGGCGGATATCGAAAGCCTACGGTCTCATATGGCCAAGGTGGAGTCTCCGAACGGGCTCGTCCTGACCACGTCCTCGATAGACAGTGAAGCCGTTCCGCTTGCAGAGGTCACCAACATCGGCCTCGCGGACGGAACGAAGTTGGCAGCGCTGCTGAGGAGGTTTGACCTTGACAAGGAGGTCATCAAAGCAGCCGACATGTGGAAGGAGCGGGCGAGGATCACGATCATCCCAGGGGCGAGCCGACAGCTCGAGCAGGCGATGAGGAAGGGCTACGAGGCCCTCGCCAGCAGAGACCTGATGAACGCTCTGGATCAGTTCGACAAGGCCATCATGCTGAAGGACGACTACGATGTCCCGTGGAGGATGAAGGGCAACACGCTCGACGAGATGGGCTACCACGAGCAGGCACTGGAGTGCTACAAGCACGCTCTGGAGCTCCTTCCCGAGAGCGATGAGACCTGGTTCTCCCTGGGCAACTGTCTGTTCTCCCTGGGCAGGTACGCCGAGGAGATCGTGTGCTACGAGCGCGCCCTCCGGTACAACCCAGTGATGCAGAAGGCGTTGATCAACAAGGGCTCTACGCTCCACAGACTTGGAAGATACAAGGAAGCCCTTGAGGCGTACGACAAGGTTCTGAAGATCAACTACAGGCTCGAGAAAGTCCACAACAACCGAGGGGCGACGCTCCACAGCCTCGGCCAGCTGAACGACGCGCTCGCAACATACAACCGCGCCATCGAGCTGAAGCACGACTATGTCGAGGCGTGGATGAACAAGGGCGGCCTGCTCTACGAGATGGGACGGTACAGCGAAGCATTCGAGGCGTTCACCCAGATGACGCATATCAGGCCCGAGCTGCCGAAGGGATGGTATCTGAGAGGTCTGGCCGCGAAGAAGATGGGCAATGTGAGTGCTGCCAAAGCGAGTTTCGAGGGCGCCCTCAGGCTGGATTCGGAGTACTCGGATGCCAAAAGGGCGCTCGACGATATCTCGAAGAGGATCGCTGAGAAGTTCACCGAAGTCCCACGGATCGTTCAAGATATTTTCTCGTCCGAGGCCGCAAGGGCGACCGAGCCAGGACTTGTTCCCGAGAGGGCAAAGCTCTCGGAAGACGCAGTGGCGAGAGCGAAAGAAGAGAAACTGGAGGTCCTCGCGGAGGAACTATATGGAGACCAGGCAGAGCTTCTCCTCCTGTTCGGAAGGCTCGACGAGGCCTTCGATTTCCTCGGGAAATCGTTGCGTCTCGAGGGCGAGAACGCGTCCCTGCTGACCGCAGCCGGCAATGTCCTGTTCGAGCTGGGCAAAATGGAGGCTGCCGCGAAAACGTACGAGCACGCTCTCGCGACCGAGGCTTCCTTCGCTCCCGCCGTATTCAACTTGCACACCGTTCTGCTTCAGATGGAAGAGGCCGAGAGGGCGATGAAGGTCAGCGAGTCCCTAAGAAAAGGGTCATTCGGATGGCAGGCGCGTGCAGCCGCATCGCTCGAGGCGTTCGGAAGAGGGGAGTACAAGCAGGCGTTGGACGACGTGGACGTCGCGCTCACCTTGGAGGCTCTCTCGGGGTTGCAGAACTACAAAGGGCTGGTCAAGATCGAGTCAGGCGATTTGGAAGGTGCGCATGGCGCGTTCGAGAAGACGAAATCGATGCCGCTCGACTCCTCCGAGGCCTACAATAACGACGGCGTCGTCCTGCTGAGGAAAGGGGAGCTGGAAAAAGCCAGCTACGAGTTCGACAAGGCGATAAAGATCCAGAGGACCAACCAGGCTGCGTGGAACAACAGGGGCTGCGTTCTCTACAAACTCGACCGGATGCGGGAGGCCATCGCCTGCTTCGAGGAGTCGTCGGTCATGCTGCCTTCCACGGTCGCCATGTCCAACAGGGGTTTCAGCATTCTGTCCCTCGACCTTCTGAACGACGCGCTTCAGACCTTCGAAAGGTCCCTCAGGATCGCAGAGACTCCGGAAGCGTTCAACAACAAAGGGATTGTGCTGGAGCGCATGGGCAAGTACGACGACGCGCTCGTGGCCTTCAAGGAGGCTCTCAGGATTGCTCCTCAGTTCAAGGATGCCTCGGAGAACGCGAGGAGAGTGAGCATCAGGGCTGGCAAGCCGGAGAAGCCCGAGGTGGCCAGGTTGCGTGAGCCAGCTCCGCCAGGTGAGGAGGTCGTCGGGGACAAGGATGCAGCGAGTTCCATACTGGCCCAGGTAACCGAGGAATATCTGCGGGAGAAGAAGAAGTCCGAGCTCGAAGCGATGTGCGAGTCCCTCGGCCTGAGCCCGCGCGGCACTAGGGCCGACCTCATTGTCAGGATACTCAAGGCGAAAGTTCAGATGGACAAGAAATGATTCTTCAGCGCCCAAGCTGATCGAATCCAATTCCTAGAATCTGCGCGGGCTGGCGTCTCACGCGATGTTCATGACAACGACGTCTCTAACCGCCTTCATCTCGCTGAACGGCAGCACCAGCCTTCCCTGTGAGTCGGTCTTGAACAGCCTCGGCTCGACCTCCTCTGCAGGGATGACAAGGACGTTCTGCAGCGCGCCTGTCTTCGTATCCATGATGAAGTTCTCTATCATTCCAAGAATCTGGCCGTCGTTGGTCATCACGGTCTTTCCTTTGAGCTCTGTGATGAATTTCCGCATGTACATCCCATCTCCAGCTATCTATAATAGCCCAAGCCCAAATCATCCTCGCTCTTCTTAGACATTGCGGTCTTCATCTGCCTGAACATGGTCTCGTAGTACTTCACCACGTCCGGAGTGATCGACGGTCTCATGGAGGCCAGTGCCTCCTCGAAGTGCTCCATCGTGACCTTCGTCGCCGTCTTGTTTTTCCTCAAGGCGGCCAGGCCAGCCTCCCTGCACAGGTTCTCGATGTCGGCCCCAACGTATCCATCCAGCCTTTTGGACAGGGCCTGGAGATCCACTTTGTCGAGCGGCATACTTTTTGTGTGGACTTGGAGGATCCTCAGCCTGCTCGGCTCGTCGGGCACGGGTATCAGCATCAGCTTGTCGAACCTTCCTGGCCTCAGAAGTGCTGTATCGACGATATCTGGTCTGTTCGTGGCCGCAATGACAACGACGTTCTCCATGTCCTCAAGGCCATCCATGGATGTCAGGAGCTGGTTGACGACCCTCTCTGTAGCTCCTGAATCGAAGTGGCTTCCTCTCTTCGGCGCTATCGCGTCGATCTCGTCCAGGAAGACGATTGAGGGCGAGACCTGTTTCGCCTTCTTGAAGATCATACGAACCGCCTTCTCGCTCTCCCCTACCCATTTGGACATTATTTCAGGACCCTTTATCGAAATGAAGTTCGCCCTCGACTCAGTGGCTATAGCTCTCGCAATCAGAGTCTTGCCAGTCCCTGGCGCGCCGAACAGGAAGACTCCGCGCGGCGGTTTGATGCCCATTCGGATGAAGGATTCGGGATCCTCCAGCGGCAGCTCGACCGCCTCGTGAAGCTCTTTCTTGACCTGCTCGAGGCCGCCGACGTCCTCCCAGGTGACTCTGGGGACCTCGATGAAGACCTCCCTCATCGCGCTCGGCTCAATTTCTTTGAGCGCGTCATTGAAGTCCTGTGCCGTGACCTTCATCTTCTCAAGTATCTCGGCCGGTATCGGTTTCCCGAGGTCAATCTCCGGGAGATACCTCCTCAGGCATTTCATAGCAGCCTCACGCGCAAGCGATGCCAGGTCCGCGCCGACGAAGCCGTGCGTGATCTTCGCGATGTGGTCCAGCTGGACATTCTCCTCGAGGGGCATCCCTCTGGTGTGGATTTGCATTATCTCCTGCCTGCCAGCAGCTGTCGGAACGCCTATCTCTATCTCCCGGTCGAACCTGCCAGGCCTCCTCAATGCCGGATCGATCGCCTCTTCCCGGTTCGTCGCTGCTATCACTATCACGTTCCCTCTGGAAGTCAGGCCATCCATGAGCGTGAGGAGTTGCGCGACGACTCGTCTCTCGACCTCGCCCTGGACTTCGTCCCTCTTGGGCGCGATTGAGTCAAGTTCGTCGATGAAAAGGACCGAGGGCGAGTTCTTCTCGGCTTCCGTGAAAAGCTCTCTGAGTCGCTCCTCGCTCTGGCCGTAGAATTTGGACATTATCTCCGGCCCCTGGATTGCATAGAAATTAGCTCCGGCCTCGTTCGCCACGGCTCGTGCAATAAGGGTCTTGCCGGTTCCGGGCGGACCGTAGAGAAGAACCCCCTTGGGGGGATCGATTCCCAATCGGCCGAACACCTCCGGATGCTTCAAGGGCAGCTCAATCATCTCTCTTATCCTCTGGAGCTCGTCTTCGAGGCCTCCTATGTCCTCGTAGGTCACAGAAGGCCTTTCGATCTGCGTGACCTCCACGGGCTCAGTCTTCACTGCGAGTTCCGTGGTCTCCGTGACCTGAACGACGCCAGTAGGCGTCGTAGATACGACAACGAAAGGCAGGAAGCCGCCCATGAGCGCGATGTTGGGTATGATTATCTCGTCGCCCTTGACGACAGCTCGGTTCAACAAACCTTTCTTGAAAAGCCCTTCGACTCCTTGGCCGAACCTCACTCTCTTGCCCTGCGGGATCTTCGGAGCGACTATGATCTTCTGGGCAGTCTGGGTCTCCGCCCTGGTCACCACGACCTTCTCTCCGATCGATACTCCAGCATTTCCTCTGATCATCCCGTCTATTCTGATGATCCCAAGGCCCTCATCCTCGTTCGCAGCACGGAAAATCTTGGCAGCTGTCTTCTTCTTGCCGAGTATCTCGATTATCTCCCCGACGTCTGTGTTCAACCTCTTTCTCGTGATGGAGTCAATCCGAGCCCTGCCGAGGCCGACCTCGGATTGATGATGCGCCCGAGCGACCTTGAGCGTGACGCCCTCGGGTTGTTTCTTCGTCATCTGTAGCCAAATCCCTTGCTTGCTCCAAAAAGGTTTGGGAGAGCGAGTCCGGATTGGAGGAAGGCAGGACTCCGCGTCGTTTTCTGCCCATCCGCAGTGCTCATTTATCGACGCTCGAAATGCCGATTCGAAGGCCTCTCACTTTTCGAGAAAACTGACATATCTGGCTCCCCCTCTGGACTAATCTCAGTATCTCAGAAAACCTTAAAGCTGGTCGATTCATACAAAAGCCCAGCGAGGCTTATTGGATGTACGAGGTACGATTCCATGGCCGCGGCGGTCAAGGCGCGGTCATGGCGGCGCAAGCACTCGCGAGTGCTGCCTTCCAAGAAGGGGGCTATGCGACCGCATTTCCGTTTTTCGGAGCTGAGAGGCGGGGCGCACCTGTGCTCGCGTTCACTAGGATTGACAACAAGAAGATCTACAGAAAGACCCAGGTTTACGAACCCGACTTCGTCGTCGTACTGGATGAGGGCCTTGTCGACACTGTGAACGTTGTCGAGGGACTCAAGAAGGGCGGCATGGTAATAGTCAACACGGCCAAAAGGCCGGAAGAGGTCGACGTCGGTATCGATACCAAGCTCGCAACTGTCGATGCGACGACTGTGGCTCTGGAGGTTCTGAAGCAGCCTGCTACGAACTCCGCCATTCTTGGAGCGATCGCCAAGGCAACCGGCCTGGTCAAGATCGAGTCCGTCGAGAAGGGCATCATGCAGGTATTCGGTGACAGACTGGGCCCGAAGGTCGGGGAGCTCAACGGCAAAGCCGCAAGGGTCGCTTATGACAGGACGATCGTAGGCGAGACGAAGGGTCACAGACTCCTCAAGACTGCCAAGAAGTGGCTGCCGGACGTCAAAGAACTCCCGATGGGAGTCGCGTCGGTGCAAATGAAGACCGAGGCTGGCTTGGTCGGCCCAGGCTCGTTCAGGGAGAACAAGACCGGCAGCTGGAGGGTCTTCAGGCCGGAATACGACAAGGAGAAGTGCACTATGTGCAACTTCTGCTGGTTCTACTGCCCCGAGGGTTGCATAGACCGGAAGGGCGACAGGATGGAATTCGACATGGACTACTGCAAGGGCTGCGGGATATGCGCCAACGAGTGCCCCGCCGAGGCCATCAAGATGGTGAGGTGAACAAGATGGTCAAGAAAGTCGTAACAGGCAACTACGCGGCGGCATACGGCTCGATGAGGGCCAGGGTCAGAACGGTCGCGGCATATCCAATCACTCCTCAGACATTCATAGTGGAGCACATCTCCGAGTTCGTCAACAACGGCGAGATGGACTGCGAGTATGTCGAAGTGGAGAGCGAGCACTCGGCCATGAGCATCTGCGTGTCTGCCAGCTCCACGGGCGTGCGGACTTTCACAGCGACTTCGTCTCAGGGTTTGGCGCTCATGCACGAGATACTTCCGATCGCTTCTGGAATGAGATTGCCCGTCGTGATGGCAGTCGTGAACAGGGCCATAGCCGCACCAATCAACATTTGGGTCGAGCACAACGACATCATGCCAGAGAGGGATTCTGGTTGGATCCAGGTGTTCTGCGACAACAACCAGGAGGTCCTGGATATGGTCCTCCAGGCGTTCAAGATTGCTGAGGACAAGAGGGTCGCGTTGCCGATGACCGTCGGCTTGGACGCGTTCATCCTATCGCACACGGTCGAACCGGTCGACCTCATGGACCAGGAAGCTGCGGACAAGTTCCTGCCGGAGTATGTTCCACCGGGACCTATCATTGATCCGGACGACCCAGCTGTTATCGGTGTGTTTACTCCTCCGGAGTACATGATGGAGTGCAGGTGGAACCAGGACAAGGCCATGAGAGACGCTCCTAAGGTCATCGAGGAGGTCAACGCTGCCTTCTCAAAGCAGTTCGGGAGGAACCACGGCGGAATGATCGACCCCTATATGGTCGACGACGCGGATGTGGTGCTGATAACACTAGGCACGGCCAGCTCGACTGCGCACGAGGTAGTCGATGACATGCGGAAGGAGGGCAAGAAGGTCGGCCTCGTGAAGCTGAGGTTCTGGAGGCCCTACCCGACGGCACAGCTCAGGAAGATCGCTGAGAAAACCAAGGCGGTAGGCGTTTTCGACAGGGCGGTGTCATACGGCGTCGCGGGCCCATCATTCATAGAGTTCAGGAACGCGGCCTATGGCCTCAACGTGCCGACGATGAACTTCATAGGCGGTCTGGGCGGCAGGGACGTGTCTCTCGCAGATATCAGATTCATGTACGAGCGCTTGCTCGAGGCCGCAAAGACGGGCAAGGTCAGGCGCGAGATTACATGGATGGGTACCCGGGGGGTTGAGCAATGAAGCTGAAGGAGATGCCTGACGAAGAACTGTTCACGAGAGGGCACACGGCATGCGCAGGTTGCGGAGCGGCCATCGCTGCAAGGAACCTGATTAAGGTTCTAGGCAAGGACACGGTTGCTGTCACGCCCGCCTGTTGCCTGCTGATATTCAGCGCAACGTACCCGCTCATAGCCTGGAAGATACCGTACCATCATGTTGCGTTTGAGAACACAGCCGCGTGTGCGACCGGCATGAAGCGTGCTCTCAAGGTCAGGGGCAAGGACAACACGACCGTCATGGGCATCGCCGGCGACGGCGGCACAGCAGACATCGGCATCCAGGCTCTGTCGGGGGCGGCCGAGAGGAACGAGGACATACTGTACGTGATGTACGACAACGAGGCGTACATGAACACTGGCATACAGAGGTCCGGCTCGACCCCATTCGGTGCGTGGACCACCACGACGCCTGTCGGCAAGGTCAAGGCGGGGAAGGCCAACTTCAAGAAGGACATGCCGCAGATCATGATGGCTCACAATGTGCCCTATGTCGCAACCGCTTCTGTTGGCCACATACAGGACTTCATCAATAAGTTCGAGAAGGCCAAGAAGATCAAGGGCTTCAGATACATCCAGGTGTACACGCCCTGTCCCACCGGGTGGAGACACGACACCTCGAAGACGATCGAGATTTGCAAGCTCGCGGTCGACACCGGCATGTGGACGCTGTACGAGAGCGAGAACGGCAAGGTGACGATCAACAAGAAGCCGAAGATGACGCCTGTGCAGGAGTATCTGAAGCTGCAGGGTAGGTTTAGGCACATGAAGGAAGCCGACATACAGAAGCTTCAGGACTGGGTCACCAAGAAGTGGCAGGCCGACGAGAAGTTCGCCCAGTGCAAGTCGGCCTGAAGCGTCGGCTCGTCGGACCCAAGCCTGCAAACCTCGCAACCGCCAGCTCTCACGCGAGGTCCTTCTTCATCTCGATCTGCTTCATGGTCACTTTGAAATCGAATTTGTCAAGCGTGCGCAGAGTCGGGATGTCCTCGTTGATGTTGTATAAAGCCACCTTGAAGGCTCCCAGATCGTAGAGCCTGCTCAGGGCGAACTTCGCCAGAGAGGTTCCGATTCCCTTCCCTCTTTTGTCCGGGACAACCCCGAGGAATGGAATGAAGCCGCTTGTCTCCACGGTCCGCACGAGCACGAACCCGCCATCGACCTTGTAGCACTCTGCCCCTCGAGCGGACTGCACTAATGCCTCCGGCTTTCTCCTCTGCCAGCACGTGTCCTTGTACGCTCTCTCGTGGAGCGCCAGCAACTCGGACATCGAAGCCGTTTTCGGGAGCTCACCAAATCCCTCGAATCTGATTGGTCTTCCCTCTGCGGTCAGATACTTTCGGGCAGATGCGTACCCGAGCCCCTTATAGAGTTTCTGGGCTCTATCATTGCCTTCGATCACCTCAAGGGAGACCTCTCGCGCGCCTTTTCTTCGAGCGAAATCTTCGCCCGCAATCATAAGTTCTCGGCCAAGGCCCTTTCCGCGGTGGCTCGGGAGCACGCCCACGCCGCCTATCCATGCCTCTGGCCCGTCTATCACCGGGTTGATGTAGCCAACGATCTTCTCGCCGTCGAGGGCGATCATAACGTTCGCAACACTCCCGCCAACGGATCTGAGAAAGTCCAGAAAGAACAACCTGGTGGACTTCATCGGGACTATGTAGTCCGCGAATATGTCGTTCTGCGCATCGATCAGATCGTCGAGCCGCTCAGGGGCCAGAGGTTCAATGCGGATATCGTTGTCCTCGGCCATCCTTTACCTTCTAGACCGCTTCCGGCTTCATGTGCGGGAAGAGCAGCACCTCTTTAATCGATTGCGAATTGGTGAGGATCATCGCGAACCTGTCGATGCCTATCCCGAGACCACCTGTGGGCGGAAGGCCGCACTCGAGCGCCTGAACATAGTCCATGTCGATCGGGTGAGCCTCCTCGTCCCCCTCCTGCTTCAGCCTGTCCTGGTCTCTGAACCTCTGCTCCTGCTCCACGGGGTCGTTGAGCTCCGAATACGCGTTCGCGAACTCCCAGCCGTTGATGAACAACTCGAACCGTTCGACGAGCGCGGGGTTGCCCCTCTTCCTCTTCGCGAGCGGGGAGATCTCAATCGGGTGATCGATGACGAAAGTCGGGTTGATCAGGAATGGCTGGACCTTCTGATCGAATATCTCGAACACCATTAGCCCGAGCTGGTTGCACTCGTCGACATCTCTCACGCCGAGTTTCTTTGCCGCGTCCCTGGCGTCCTCGATCGTCTTCAGCTTCTCGATGTCCAGGCCGATGTACTTCAGGATCGCATCGTGCATGGTGATCCTGGACCATGGTCTTGCGAAATTCAATATCTTGTCCCCATAGGGAATCTTCTCGGTCCCGAGCATGTGAACTGCCGTGTCGTAGAGCAGCGACTCCGTGAGGTCCATGATGTCGTTGTAGTCGGCATATGCCTCGTATAGCTCCAAGGATGTGTATTCAGGATAGTGCTGGGCGTCGATGTCCTCGTTCCTGAAGTTGTGTCCGATCTCGTAGACCTTCTCGAGGTCACCGACGATGCATCTCTTCAGATAGAGCTCGGTCGCTATCCTCAGATAGAGGTCCATGTCCAGGTAGTTGTGGTGCGTCTTGAACGGCCTGGCAAGTGCGCCGCCGTAGAGGGGCTGCAGTATGGGGGTCTCCACCTCTATGAACCCCCTCTCGTTGAGCCAGTCGCGCATGAACGCCACCATCCTGCTCCTCCGGATGAAGTTCTCGCGCACATCCTGGTTCATGATCAGGTCCAGATACCTCCGCCTGTACCTGTTCTGGATGTCCTGGAGCCCGTGGAACGTGTCTGGGAACGGCTCGAGGGCCTTCGAGAGTATCTCGAAATCGCTGATGGCCACAGTGATCTCGCCCATCTTGGTCCTGAAAACGTGACCTTTGATTCCTACGATGTCTCCTCTGTCGATTGACTTGAAGAGGTCGAACTTGTCCTTGCCCAGCTCGTCCAGCTTGAAGTAGACCTGGACTTTGCCCTCGCGGTCCTGGAGGTCAGCGAAGCCTGCCTTGCCGTGGAGCCTCATGGCCATCAGCCGGCCTGCGGTTGAAATCTCCTC
This sequence comes from uncultured Thermoplasmata archaeon, assembly GCA_963705355.1. GTDB lineage: Archaea > Thermoplasmatota > Thermoplasmata > UBA10834 > UBA10834 > COMBO-56-21. Next base: position 1,366,279 of record OY970070.1, on the reverse strand, counting down.
TGGGCTTCGCTCCGCCCCTGCCGAAGCGAAGTCCTTCTTGATCTTGGTCGAGTCGTGAGTCCGCACGAACTTGTACTTCTGGTACGGGTCTAGACCTCTCGCCCGGAGCTCCTTCAGCTTGTTCTTCCGAAGTGCTCTCAGGTCGCTCACTTCTTCAGTCATCATGCATCCCTCGCCCGGGGTATCTCTGTCTGCATTCCGACCGGCCTACTTAAAAGTAGGCCGATTCGCCGTCGGTTTTCTATGCCCTGATCTCTCTGATTCACATTGCTCACCTACAACTGTCGGTCGAAGCCAGCACCAAGAAGCGGGCTTCGCTAACTCTTGACCTTGGAGCTCACGGCCTCTTTGATCGCCGACAAAAGCTCCTCGATTCTGAACGGTTTTAGCAGGAATCCTTTCGCTCCCGCCGCCAAGGCCTCCTTCTCTATGTGGAGGTCCGCGCTGCCGAAGAATATCGTGGCCATGGGATCCAACTTGAGGATCTCCTGCGTGGCGCTGACGCCATCCTTGACGGGCATCCTCTGGTCCATGATGATGATCACGGGCTTCTCGACCATCTCCTTGTATTTCCTGACGGCCTCCTCGCCGTCCGAGGCGACACCTATGACTGTGTGCCCGTTCGCCTCTAGGATGTCCCTGTAGAGGTCGACGATGAACTTCTCATCGTCCACAAGGAATACTGTGGCTATTGTACGACCTCCTAAGTCTCTGTGCAACGGTATGCCGACCGCATATGCCCAGGAAATGCCTTTCCGGGATCTTCGCCCGCCAAGCCAGACTGGGTCATGTCGATTGATTTGCACGATATTTAATATTTATCACAATTGGAACTAGCTCAGAAATCGGCATCTGGAGGTCTTTCCTCAGTCCATAAACGTTTAAATAGAGATTCGCCTCATAGGTCCCTTGGGACCTATGGCGAAAAACAAGAAAGGCGAAGGATTTCACTCGGCTGCCGGTCTCATCAGGTACTTCGACTCTGAGGACGACAAGGCCCTCAAAGTGAATCCGTGGTTTGTCATAGCGCTCTGTGTCGCTGTTTCGGTTCTGGTGCTGACTCTGGGTGCGCTGGCCCCGACCTAGATCGCATCAGCGGCTTTTGGCAGAAGGACTTTGAAAACACTGCCCTTTGAGCGGTCGCCGGGCACTCTGTCCTCGACCCAAATCCTTCCTTTGTACGAGGTCACGAGGCTTTTGGCGATATGCAGTCCGAGCCCGCTGCTCCCTCTCGCGACCCCTGAGGCCTGTGTGAAGCGGTCGAATATCACGGTCTTGAGTTCGTCATCCACGCCTAGCCCGTTATCGGCCACTGAGACGCACCACATCATCCGCTTGTCCTCGCGCTGCTCGGCTATTCCGACCTCGACGACTACCTTCTCGTGGGCGTCAAACTTGATTGCGTTTGTGAAGAGGTTGAGGAAGGCGTCCTTCGCGAGATCATTCATCATGCTCATCTTGGGTTTTCCGTCGTCGTTCACTAGGACGAGCTTCGATTCCTTGCTGGGAGAGCATGACTCGGCGGCGGCGAACGCATCCTTGACGACACCGACGATGTCCATTGGCTGGAGATCCTTCCCACCGGCGGTCTCGACCTTAGCGAAAAGCTTGACGTTTGTGACGAGTTTGTTGAGGTTCCAGACCTGGTCTAATGCTTTTGCTAGGCTCTTTCTGGACGGTTCCGGCACGCCCTTCCGGGCCATCGCCAGCTCGACGAACCCGCTCACAGCCTGCGCGTAGTTGTTCACATCATGCCCGATCAGGTCAATGAGGAGTTCGATCTTCTTGCGATCCTCCTGGACCTCGCTGTAGAGCTCGGCGTTCTGGATCGCTATCGCGGCCAAATCAGAGAAGACCTCGATCGCTCTCAGCGTGTTGTCGTCGGGGACCTTGTGATTGTCGGGCTCGTCGATCTCGAGATAGCCGAGCAGACTTCCGTCTCTCTCGTGCATCAGGAAGTCTATGTAGTCCAGCTCATGCCACTCGTCCGGGAACCTCCTGGCGCGGTCGAGCCGCTCCGGGTGCAAGACGAACAGCATGTCCTCCTCCCCGTCGAGCTCGTAGGCCTCTCCCGGGACATAGTAGGTGTTCCTCCCGACCTTGAACTCCGGTTTGAGATCTCTCGTCATCCTTTCTGCGGTGTACCTCACCTTCCGGATTCTCTCATCGACCTCAGGGGCATAACCGTATGTTGCGCGCACCCCGAACAGACCTGTCTCCCTGTCACGTATTCCGATTGTGGCGCTTTGGAGGCCGAAGGTTTCCGATACCGTCTTCACGATCTTCTGGAGAAGCTTGTCGACATCCTCGACATAGAGGAAGTCCGATGTGACCTCGAGAATGCTTGCGATCGCGACGTTCCTGAGATCGTCTCTTCGGCGGCCAGTTTGCTGTTCATCCATCTTTTGTTCACCGGTTGATTGGAGAAACGCCGGTTCTCTCCTGAATCCGATCCCGAATCCCAAAACGAGTCATCGCTTATCAAGCTATTGTGGTCCGATCAGCCCCCGTCTCGAGGCCCGACGAGATACTCAAGAAGCTCGGCCGCCTTTGATTTGGATCTGCAAGCGCCCAGGCCCTCAGTTTATTCATTTTGCCCCTGATTCTTAATAAAGCAGAAATACTGCTCGACGCCATCCCATGAAGGGAAACCGTGACGATAGTGAGCATTTCCATCTCGAACGAGCTCTTGGTGCGGTTTGACGCGGTTCTTGCATCGAAGGGGTTCAGGTCCCGGTCGGACGCCGTGAGAGAGTCCATGCGGTCCTTTGTAGACGAGGCAGAGTGGGACAGCACGGAGGGCGAGAACCAGATTGTGATCACCATGATCTACGATGAGATCGGCCCGAGGGGCGAGCTCTCCATTCTCCAGCACAGGTATGAGGAGATACAGATGATGTTGCACCTCCACCTCGAGAAAGGGCAGTGCATGGAGGTCTTCATCGCCAGAGGACCCAACAGCAGACTGAGGGAGATACTGGGGAAGATCAGAAAGGTCAAGGGCGTGAGATCAATCAAGTTCATCTCAACATCACGTTCGGCTGACTAGTCGGGAGCAGCGTCCGACCTAGTGCCTGATTCTCGAAGCCCTACCGGATATCATCAAGAGGGCGTTCTCCACCTCTGAGTAGCTGCCGATCACGGCATCTGCCTTGCCCTCTCCATTTGGCGGAATCGTCTTTCCTGTCGGATTGAACCAGATGGTCCAAAGGCCGGCCCTCTTCGCTCCCGCGATGTCTGTCTCGAAATGGTCTCCTACCATCACGACCTCGTCTGGAGCGCAATCCAGCCGCTGCAGGATCGCCTTGAAGAAGCCACCATCAGGCTTGGTGGCGCCGAGATCCCGGGCAGTGAAGACTTCGCTGAAGTATCCCTCAAGGTCGACACGCTCAAGCGCATCCCTGACAAGGTCGGGGCCAGAATCGGCTGCGTTTGAGGCAAGGGCGATTCTGTAGTTCGGCTTTGCCATCTTCAAAGCGCTCTCGATTCCGCTCACAGCTTCGACTTTGGGCCAATGAGCCATCGGTCCTGAGAACTCCGGGAAGACTCTCATTGTCGTGTCCCCCCAGTCGAATACGAGTGCACGAATCATCTGCCTAGCCCTCGGCATTCTGAGGAAGAAGTAATCCAATCGGGTATTATGATGATAAATCCACCGCCCAACATCTGTCAGCGAACGCGCGGTTCGGACGGTCCTGCATTCAGGATGGGAACCCAAAGACACGAAGAGGCTCATACTCCTAGACCGCTCTGAGAACTGTAGGTGTAGTATTCACTCTTGCCGAGGTTCTTGGACTTCAGTATTTCGAAGCCCGCTGCTCGAAGGTCCTGCTCGACCAGCCTGCTGAGGACGAGCGAATGATAGTGCCATCCCTTGTAGTCGGGGAGATCCAACCTGTAGATGCACTCCCCCCAGACTATAGGGGCCCTTTTCACCAGCTTCCAGTAAACATAGCCTTTCAGGTACGAGAGCCAGGCTCTCATGTCCGATAGGCCCTCCGCGCTGAAGAAGACGATACCCTTCTCCTTCACTGTCCTCCTCAGCGCTCTTAGGAACCTCATTCTCTTTTCGGGGGGAACATACTCGAATGCCTGAGAGAACCAGATGCCGTCGAACGCTCCATCAGCGAATGGAAGCTCAGTATTCATGTCTAGGCGGACGAACTGAACGTCGCGGGACGCAAGCGCTTCTCGGCCACTCCGAAGAGAAGGCAGAGACAAGTCCGCCAATACCACGGAGTTGCCGTCTTGAAGAAGGTTTGGAGCCGCCTTTGCGTAGCCTCCTGCGAGGTCAAGGATCTGCTTGCCATTGCCTACGTGCGACAGGAAGAACGGCAGGTACTCCTTCTCGTTCTCTTCCCACTCTCCGCGCGGGCTCTCGTAGGGTCCCATGGCGTCTTTGGACATCCTTGCCAGGAACAGTTCTCTTGTGCGCTTTCTAGCTTCTTTCATCTGACAACCCCTTCCTCATACAGTTCACGTACATGAGTCTCCATGGAGGTAGCACCCTGGGACATGCAGGTTGCCTGGGCTGGGCGCCATATCTGCTGGGTCTTTCATAATGCTATCTTGTTGGGGTTCGAGATCTGATGGCTGGCTCGGAATCCATTCAATGACACTTGGGCCGCCTGCGTCGACATGCTCGGAGCATTCAAGGGGGCGCTTACTCGAACTTTTTGTATCGCACCTCGAACTCAGGATCAACCAATCGGAAGAAAGTGCTCCCGCCGGGATTTGAACCCGGGTATCGAGCTTTCACCGGCCTGCCGCAAAAGCGGCCACGAGAGGCTCGAATGATTGGCCGGACTACACTACGGGAGCACGGTGAATCCATCCCAAATGGATGGCCTTACATAAACGTTTGGAATCAATGGTCAGATGTCCTCGTCGCCCTCTCTCCAGTCCAGACCCGGTGTTCTGAACCCCAGCTTCGCGGCCGGCTGGAACTTGCGCTTGTGCGAAGTGAGCCTAACGGTCTTTGCGATTCTCGCGACCTCTCTCACCGTCGTTCCGGCCCGATCTGCAATCTGCTTCTCTTCAAGGCCGAGCTCGATTCCGAGCAGGATCGCGTCCAATCGCCCATAGGTTATGCCCATCTCCCCCTCGTCGGTCTGGCCCTTCCACAGGCCCGCAGAGGGTGCTTTCTTGATTATCTTCTCGGGGATGCCGACCTCCCTTGCCAGTTGGCGGACCTCCGTCTTGTAGAGGTCGCCAATCGGCTCGAGATCCGCTCCGCCGTCCCCGAACTTGGTGAAATAGCCCATCAGCAGCTCGCTCTTGTTGCTCGTGCCGACCACGAGCCTCCCGTCAGTGTTCGCATAGTGGTAGAGAACAATCATCCTGCACCTGGCTTTGATGTTCGCCAGGGACATGCGGTCTATCTTCCTTTTGATCGTTTTCTTGTATGCATCAACAACGCATGATATGTCGACGACCTTGTGATCTACGCCCTCAAGCTCGCACAGCTCCTTCGAATCCTCGAAGTCCTCTTTGGATGAGTCCTTCTCCGGCATCAGTAGCGCAAGCACCTTCTCCTTGCCCACCGCGCGCACGCACAGCCTGAGCACGACGGCAGAGTCGATTCCTCCGCTCACTCCCAGAACAAACCCCTTGGCCCCTATCTTCCGAAGCTTCTCCGCCAGGAACCTCTCGACAACCTGCTCTGTGCCGTCCTTGAGCTGGGGAAGGATCATCGCCCTGGAATCCCGTAGTCTCGATATATCGCTTATGGTGCGAGCGGCCTGATGTTCTCAGGGGAATGCTAATCTATTGGCAATCCCCTCATTCTCCGCATGACGAAGCTGGTCGTGACCCTGGCACAGGTCACATGTCAGCTGCATGACAAGGAGGGCAACCTCAAGCGCATGAGGGACATCGTGAGGAAGACCAAGGGGAAGATCGTGATATTTCCCGAGCTGAGCCTGACTGGGTACATGCCAAGGGACGATCTGTTCAGGCAAGCTGAGACGGCCACGAGCCCCATGCTCAAGGCCATCGTGCGTCTTGCCAAGGACACCAAGAAGGACATCGTGTTCGGAGCCCCGATGAGGGACGAGCACCTTCCGGGACTCGTTTACAACTCATGTCTGCTGGCTGCTGGGACAGGCAAACTGTACAGATACGATAAGATGTATCTGCCCACTTTCGGCCCGTTCGAGGAGAGGGTGTTCTTCGCCGAGGGAAAGGACGTCGTGGTGGCGGAGGGGAAACACGCAAAGATTGGCCTGACGATCTGCTACGACATGTTCTTCCCGGAGCTGGCCAAGCTGGAGACGCTCTTGGGCGCACAACTGCTCGTGAACATCTCCGCCGCTCCCACGACCTCGAGGCCCTTCTTCAGGAGGGTCATGCCTGGACGAGCGGTGGAGAACGCCATATTCATGGCGTACTGCAACATGGTGGGTGTCCACGGCAGCCTCGTGTTCGCAGGCGGGAGCGTGCTCTACGGGTCCAGGGGCGAGGAGATCGCCAGGGGTAAGGATCTCGAGGAGGACATCGTGGAGGCGGAGATAGATCTCTCCGACATCGATGTCTCCCGGAGATTCCGCCCCACGGTGAGGGACACGCGAGTCGAGATAATGGATGAGATCGGAACGGTCCTTCGTACCGGGAAGAGGAACTGACAGACATCCTTTGGTTGAGGCGCTGGTGTCGCCGCGAACCGCGGTTCGAACCGGCTACGGGCGAACCTTCATTGCCGAACGAAATGAGTTGCAAGGGTGCAGAGACTCGAAAGGACACCACGCGATTATGTTACAGAACCTTATATACGGACATCATTTTGAAGGTAGTTAAGCTGAGGTGGCCCAGCCCGGGAAGGCGCGAGCCTGGAATCCCTGGTCTCGATGCCAGCGAGCTCGTGGCGCTCTGCGCCTCGGGAGTTCAAATCTCCCCCTCAGCGCTCCTCTCCTTTGACACAGCTAATAAATACTATGCTTCACGATTTTACTTATCTCCGCTGGGTGACTCCGGGGGATTGCTCTGATAGAAATCCTCCTCATCGATGACGAACCGGGTTTCCTCGATCTTGCCAAGCCCCTCCTAGAGAGGGAGCTGGACCTCAGAGTGGAAACTGAGAGGTCAGCGAGGCGTGCGCTGGAGAGGGTACAGGGGGGTAAGTTCGATGCGATGGTTGTGGACTATCAGATGCCGGAGATCAATGGCCTCGAGCTGCTGAAGATCATCAGAGCCCAAGGCAACGACATCCCCTTCATCCTTTTCACGGGCAAGGGTCGGGAGGACGTGGCCATCGAAGCGCTGAACAAGGGTGCGGATTTCTATCTCCAGAAGGGAGGAGACCCGAGGTCGCAGTTCGTTGAGCTCGTCAACCTGATCAGACAGTCAGTCGAGAGAAAGCGGAGCATCCAGGCACTGCATGAGAGCGAGAGGAAGTATCGCCAGCTGATTGAGCTGGCCAACGAAGGAATCTGGGCTATCGATGCAGATGGGGTGACGTCCTTCGTAAATCCGAGGATGGCTGACATGCTCGGATACACGGTCGAAGAGATGCTCGGGAAGCCGTTCTTCTCCTTCATCGATGAAGAGGGCATCGCAATCGCCCGGCGCAATATCGAGCTGCGAAAGCAGGGGATTGCGGAGGAACATGGTTTTGACCTAATTCACAAGAACGGAAATCGAATCCATGTCACCACGGGCACTTCCACAATCACTGACTCGACCGGTGTATACAGAGGAGCGCTGGCGGTGGTCACAGATGTCACGAAGCGGGTGAAGGCAGAGGAGGAGTTGCGGAGCGTCCTCGCGAAGCGAAAGGATCTCGAGGAGATAATCACGAGGAGCCCGGCGGTGGTGTTCTTGTGGCGGACAACCGACAAATGGAACGTGGACTTCGTTTCCGACAATGTCGGGCAGTTCGGTTACACACCCGAGGACTTCTTGAGCGGCCGCATCACCTACTCCGATGTTGTGTATCCTGGTGACATGGAACGCATCAAGACTGAGTTGAAAGAATTCGCTCAGAAAGGTGTCGTGGAGTTTGAGCAGGAGTATCGGATTGTCACCAAATCCGGGGATGTGCGTTGGGTATACGACAGGACCTTCAGGCGGGTCGAATCCGAAGGCGTAGCGACCCGCCACGAAGGGATCATAGTCGACATCACGGACCGAAAACGAGCTGAGAAAGCTCTGGAGGAGAACGAACGTTTCATGTCGTTAGTCTTTTCCAGCATCCAGGATGGGATCAGCATCCTCGACCGCGACATGAACATAGTTCGCGTGAACCCTGCGATGGAACGGTGGTATGCGTACGCCATGCCTCTTGTCGGGAAGAAGTGCTATGACGCATATCACAGTCGGACCAAGGTATGTGATGTGTGTCCGACCCAGCAGACTCTGCGGACGGGAAGGACCGCATGCGAGGTAGTTCCACTGGCTGGTCCCAAGGGGAAGACGGTGGGATGGCTCGACCTGTACAGTTTCCCAATGCTGGACCCATCGAGTGGAGAACTCGTTGGAGTCATCGAATATGTGCGTGATGCCACTGAGCGAAAGCGTGCGGAAGAGGCCTTGCGAGAGAACCAAAGGCAACTGACGGAGGCCCAGCGGATTGGCCACCTCGCTTTCTGGCGCTGGGATATCGCGAAGAACACCTCAGAATGGTCAAACGAGCTCTATTCCATCTATGGCGTTAAGCCCGAAGGATTCAGCGTATCTTCCGAGGGCTATCTCGACCTCGTGCATCCTGATGATCGCGAGCGGGTCAGGGGAATGGTCAAGACGGCATTGCATGACTGCAAATCAACGAGCTACGATTTCCGCATCGTCAGACCGGATGGCGAGGTTCGACACATATCCTCGACAGTGGAGGTCAAGGTCGGCGGAACTGGCAAACCGATCGAGGTGATGGGAACCAATGTGGACATCACCGATCGAAAACACTACGAGGACGCGCTCAAGCAGGCCAACGAGAAGTTGCAGCTTCTGGGGAGCGTGACCAGGCACGATGGACTCAACCAGCTCGCCATCCTTGAAGGATGGATGGGCATTGCCAGGGGCGTCGTCGAGGACAAGTCTGTTCTGCAATATCTCGAGAAGATGAACTCGGCAGCCAAGGCGCTTCAGGGGCAACTCGAGTTCACAGCGGATTATCAGGAAATGGGCGTGAAGAATCCCGAGTGGATCCCGGTGGAGCCAGCCTTGCTTCGCGGCGTTGCAGGTCTGAACTTAGGCGACATCTCTCTCGTGCACGAGCTGGGCGGACTTGAGATCTACGCTGATCCCATGCTCGACAAGGTCTTCCGCAATCTGGTGGAAAATGCCATAAGGCATGGCGAGAAGGTCTCCAAAATCACGCTATCTTTCAAGAAGTCGAAGGATGGGGTGACGATCTCCCTCGAGGACGACGGCGTTGGCATTCCAGAATCGGAGAAGAAGCTGTCCTTCGAACCGCGTTACGGGAAGCACACGGGTTACGGTCTGTTCATGACGAGATCGATCTTGGGGATAACCGAGATAGGCATCGAGGAAACGGGGACGCCCGGCAAGGGCGCGAAATTCGAGATCCGAGTTCCGGCGGGTAAGTTCCGCGTTGCCCCCGAGAAGAAGCCGTGAACCAGGTTTTGTCGCTGAAGCAGCTACTTGAACACCCCGGATGAACCATGCTGCCAACAATCGTTAATACCGACCGGTCCATAATTAGACAAGGTTCACGGCCATGGTCTCAGGTGTCGCCAAGGTGAAGGGACCTTTCGCGTCGAAGTCCCCCGAACAGATAGTCGAGGCCCAGCTCTCCTGGGTTGCCAGCCTGGTCCTTTTCTTCTCCACTGTGTACACGGTCCTGAAGTTCGATGTCCTGTGGGTCGCATTTGGGATTGCTGCGATCTCCCTGTACATTCTCCCGATCATATCGATGAAAGACCCCTTCAGGGCGCTTCCATGGGAGATGACCCTCCTGTTGTCCGCGCCAATAATCCTTCATATATCCGAAGGTTCGCAGACACTCGTGGAGCACGTGGCTTGGTGGAGCCATTTCACTTCCCTCGCCTTCGCCTTCTCTCTGACAACCATCGGCTTTCTCCTCACGGTGGAGCTTCACATGTACACAGACGTGAGAATGAACCGACCGTTCGCGGTGTTCTTCGTCGTCATGTTCGCGCTTGCCGTGTCCGGATTCTGGCAGGTTGGGGAATTCATCGGGGACCAGATCAATAGTACGGATCACCTGGGCACCAACGAGCATGTGATGAAGAACCTCATTTGGACCCTGATTGGCGGCATAATCATGGGTATCGTTTACGACCTGTACATCCGCGCGATGTCCGAGAAACGTCGCGAGACCCTGGGTTTCATTCATCTGTGGGAGGTGTCGAACTGGAGGAAAAGCTGAAGCTCCTCTCACGAGGAATGCAGGCGGGCATGGTCGGGATTGCGGCTGCAGGTATCGTCACTGGCAATCTGACCTGGGTGCCTGCCGCCGTGGTCTCTTTGCTTGTGAGCGCGATCCCGTCTCTGCTCCGCCGAGACCTCGACGTCGTCCTGCCAGTGGAGATCAACTTCTGGATCGTGTTTGCTCTCTTCCTTCATGTGGTCGGCGGCTTCTCTGGATTCTACAACAACGTGCCGGGATGGGATCACATAACGCACATGATGTCCGCATCGCTGATCGGAGCGCTCGGATTCGTTGTTGTGGTTACCCTTGACAAGTATGTCGAAAGCATCTATCTGCCGAGACCGTTTCTCGCATTCTTCATCGCGATGCTCACGATGGCCATGGGTGTGCTTTGGGAGATCATGGAGTATGGAAACGATGCTTTGTTCGGCAGCCAGCTTCAGTACAGTCTTAGTGATACGATGTACGACCTCCTGTTCGACGGATTCGCGGGCGTTATCGTCGGAATAGTGGGAGCACATTACCTGGCACGAGTCACTCCCGAGCATTTCGTCGAGTCCCTCAACGTCGAAGAGGTCAAGGAGCGAATAACGAGACTGGTGAAGAAGCGGGCGAAGACATCTTGATTCAGGAACTGTCTTCTCGAAGTCTCTTCTCCGCCAACTCCAGCTCCCTCTGGCTGTTGAGATTCCAGAAGCTCTCCAGTCGCGGATCGACGATGCGAACAATGTCCTCGTCGACGAATTCCAGGTCGAGCATGCTATATGCGTCAATCGGCTTGCGCTTTCCCTCCTCGAGCGCTTCCTCGAACGCCGCGAGGCATTTGATCCGTCTGTAGACGCCGTGGAGCGGTTCGAAGTCGCCTCCGATTCTGGGCACCGCTCCGTCTCTCTTTTTGGCGAGAGAGACCATCGACCTGCACAGATCAACTCTCAAGAAAGGGGTGTCGCACGGACTGACAAGGACATAATCTCCTCTGGCCGCGCTGAGAGCAGTTATCAGTCCTTCGAGGGGGCCTATCTCAGCCCTCTTGTCCTCCACTATCGCAAACCCACTGCCGAGAGCCTCTCGGTACCTCGCTGACATATCCTTTGCGACGGCGATGACGATCTCGTCGACCACGCCTCCCAAGGCTCGCGCCACATGGCAGATTAGCGGCTCTCCTCCTAACAGTGCAAGTCCCTTTTCTTCGCCCATGCGTCTGCTCAACCCGCCGGACAGGATAGCTCCGGAAAGCATCGGGAAAAGTAAACCGAATCGGTGGTTATCAAGGTATCTCGGCTGTGTTAGCTATATCCTGCGAGAAGTGGAAGCCAAAAAGGTTATTATCAGCCAGCCTCTTCGCAACTGAGCTGGTTCCATCAAATGCCCAAGATCACGATGACTCATGGCGCGGGCGGAGAGCGCATGCAGGAGTTCATCCGTGAGTTCGTGCTAAAAGAGTTGGATCACGATTTCGGGGAGATACCTCTGGCTGCCTTGGACGACGCTGCGATCATCGATGGGATTGCCTTCACCACAGACTCCTACACGGTCAAGCCGCTCTTCTTCCCGGGCGGGGACATCGGCGTTCTGTCGGTCGCGGGGACGGTGAACGATTTATCCGTCATGGGCGCGACACCGTTCGCGCTCTCGTGCGCCATGATAATACAGGAGGGGTTCTCCGGCGAGGAGCTCCACAAGATCATGCGGAGCATCAACGCGACGGCGAAGAAGGCCGAGGTGAAGATAGTCACGGGGGACACGAAGGTCGTAGAGAAGGGGGCGATGGACGGCCTGTTCATCAACACGAGCGGCGTGGGCAAGAGGTCCGAGCACTTGGATTACAACATCCGAGAGGTGAGGAAGCACAGAAAGTTCAAGTGGGACTGGCCGAACGATTCCGCCGTGGATGAGGGGGATGTGCTGATCGCCTCTGGGCCGATGGGGAACCACGGCGTGGCGATAATGTCCTTCCGGGAAGGATACGGTTTTGAGACGACGGTCAAGAGCGACGCTGCGCCCTTGAATCATCTGATTGCCTCTGGGTTGAAAGTGGGCGGTATAACCGCGATGAAGGACCCCACCCGTGGCGGACTGGCTAACCTGCTCAACGAGTGGGCGGACAAGTCGGGGATTGGCATCGCGCTACGGGAGGAGGACATCCCAATAGACGATGCGGTGCTTTCGGCGTGCGAGATGCTGGGGATAGATCCCCTGGAGGTCGGGAACGAGGGCAAGGTCGTGATCGCGGTTGTTCCGGAGAAGGCTGAGGCGGTCCTCAAGTCGATCAGGGCAAAGCTCGAAGGGAAGAAGGCACGGATCATCGGCGAGGCGACCAAGGAAGTCCGGGGCGTCATGATGGAGACGCATACCGGTGGGAAGAGGGTAATCGAGCCGCCGGTTGGCGATCCAGTGCCGAGGATTTGTTAGCGTTATTGACCAGACATTCTGACCTGAGCACGGCGCATAAATCCTGCAGTTCCTTCTTCAGGTCCTTCTTTGCCACGTCAGGTCAGCTCCTTCTCCACTTGTTCCAATATCCTCGGCAGCGCCTTCGCCACCTTCGGGGTGAGCTTCTCGCTGACATTTACCACGTCTTCCGCCTCGACCGCGAAAAAGACGACCTCCTTGGGCATCTCGTTAGGCACGAGCTTCCTTCCAAGGGCGAGCGCCGTCGCGATGTTGATCCCGTGCGGCGACGATCCGTGGATGGACTTCTCGAAATCCTTCTCCTCGAGGATGTGCAGTTCGCCGGGTTTTCCCTTCGTCGTCTGAATCGCGTCAATGATGACGACCTTGTCATAACCGCGAACCACATCGAGCAACTCCAGCCCGCTCGCCGCTAGTTCCTCCACGTCGACCCCCGCCAGTCTTCTCTTCTTGAACTCGCGAGCGACGTGAATGCCGACACCATCATCGGAGAGTATAGGATTGCCCACACCAAGGACGAGCACTTTCACAGGAGTCAGAAAGGCCTGGGCCATAATAATCCTGACTCTGACACCGTGAATGGAATGAAAATGATATATGAGGGGAAAGCCCCCTCGTGAAATCCGTTTAGAAGTTTCTCCGTGTTGTTAGGACAGAACCGTCCTTGCGCCTGACCGTCACTTCGAGCGCCGGCCCGCCGTTCAACGAGTGCGTGCCGCACGAGTTGCAGGGGTCGTAGCACCTGAAGGCCATCTCGACCTTGTTCAGCAGGCCTGGCGATACTTCCCAGTTCCTTATGAGTGCCCTCGCGGCCTGCCTGACGCTCGTGTTGATCGCGGCGTAGTTGTTCGTCGTCGCGACGACCATGTTGATCTTGGTGCAGAGGCCGTCCCTGTCGGAGGCGTAGTGGTGTATCAGCGTGCCTCTCGGGGCCTCGACTATGCCTACGCCCTCTTTCGGCTCCTTGTACGGTCCTCTGATGTCGTCGCTGGTGATGGTCTTGTCGCTCGCCAGCTCGAGCATCCTCTCGGCCGCGTGCTGCAGCTCTATTACCCTGGCCCAGTGGAACGCTAGGGTATGGTGCACAGGACCCGTGACGCCGAGGTCCTTCATCGTCTTCTTGAAGACCTCGTATTCCGCTTGCGCGAGAGGTGTCGTGTAGCCAGTGCAGACATTGATCCTGCCGAGCGGGCCGACTCTATATATGCCGCTGTTCGGGCCGGCCTCGAAGCCCTTCCACCCGATTTTCTTCAGGTAGGGCATCTTCATGTAGGTCCAGGGCTCGACGTGCTCCGCGATGATGTTCAGGTACTCGCTGGGCTTGAACTTGAGGATCTCCTTGCCCTGCTGGTCCACGACTCGGACGTCGCCGTCGTAGAAGTTGCTCTTGTTGTTCTTGTCGACCGTGCCCATATAGTAGGTCTCGAGGTAGTACGCGTCCTTGTTTAGAATGAGGTTAAGGTAGTCCTTGTTGCCGAGCACGAGATCGTGGAACAGCTTGACTGTGAACTTGCCGAACTCGACGCAGGACTTGGCCATGGTCTCCATCTGCACGCGCTCTTCCTCGCTGATCTGCTTAGAGACTCCACCCGGAAGTCCGAACACCGGGTGCGTCGCTCTTCCGCCGACGATCTCTTGCACTTTCTGGCCATACGACCTGTGCTTGATCACTTCTGCGCCAATGGGCACGCCTACTGCATCCACCACGCCCAATATGTTCCTCTTGTTCGACGGTGCCGACGGCCCCAGAACGAAGTCCGGTGCCGCCAGAGCATAGAAGTGCGCAATGTGGCTGTGGGTGAATTGGCCCATGTAGAACAGCTCTCTCAGCTTGATCGCGGTCGGTGTCGGCGTCGCGCTGAAGACTGCGTCCAAGGCTTTGGTGCCCGCTAGGTGGTGTGCCGCCGGGCACACGCCGCACAGCCTGTTGGTCAGCACAGGCAGCTCCATGACGTGCCTGCCTATGCAGAATCTCTCGAAGCCCCTGAGCTCCGGGACCTGGAGGTAGGCGTTCTCGCAGTTGCCATTCTCGTCCAGGAAGATCTCGATCTTCCCGTGGCCTTCGAGCCTCGTGATTGGGTCTATTGTGATCTTCCTTTCCTTCGTTTTGACTGGTGTGTCGTTGATGATTGGTCCGGCCATCTAGCTCACCGCCTTCTTCTTGCCTCTCTCGGTCACGGTCCTCTTCAACAGGGACTTCGGCAGCGTGAACGCGTAGAAAGTCCCGAGCGGGTCCTTGACTTGCATCATCAGTGTCATTATCTGCTCCTCGCTCAGCTGCGATTCCGTGTCCGTGATGTTCAGGAGCGAGGACAGCGCGCTCAGCATGCTCGCGCCCTGCTCCATGACACCCTTCGTCGGGCCCATGCAGCCTCTGCACGGCATCTGGGCGTTCGGGCACATCGCTCCGCAGCCGGCCCTCGTGGCGGGCCCGATGCAGATGATCCCCTGGTCCAGGAGGCACTTTTTCGGGTCTGGCTTGATCTCGTACGCCTGGTAGATCTTCTCTATCCTCCTGCCCTTCTCGACCCTCTCCCTCTTGCACTCGTCGCACAGGGTCTTGTCACTCGCGATGACCGTGCCCTTCGGGGGCAGCGCGGCGCCCTTAGTCACATGCTGCGCCACAGCGTCGACCGCCATCGCGATCAGGTTGACCGTTGGCGGGCACCCGGGCATGAAGTAGTCGACATCCACGACCTCGTCTAGCGTCTTGACTGAGTCGTAGAACTCCGGGAGCTCGAGCTCTCCCTCCTTGACCTTCGCGTGGTGTTGCGGCGTCACGAAGTTCGGGTTGTCGGTCGATTGTGTGTTCTTGTAGACCGTTTCGAAGATCTCCTTCTTGTTCGTCACGTTCGCGAGCCCAGGCGTCCCGCCGAAGCACGCGCACGAGCCGAACCCGATCATGATGACGGACTTCTGTCGAAGTAACTTGGCGACGTGCTCGTTCTCGCTGTTCCTTATGGCACCGTTGTAGAAGCTAACCGTGATGCTCTTGTCGGGCATCGCCTCGATTTCCTTCAGCTTGCCGTCGAAACCTATTGGCCAGAACACGACATCCGCTATGGCGTGGATGTCCAGTATCTTCGCGTCGATGTCCAGGAGCGCAACGTCGCACCCTCCGCAGCCCGCTCCCCAGTACTGTGCGATCTTGATCTTCTCTGCCATCTCAACTCACCTCTTTCTCCTCAGGCTGTTTCTTCTTCGGGGCTGCCAAATACTGCGGCGACTGGCCCTTCATTCCAACCTGCTCGACCAGCCTCCATTTCTTGAGGGCGATTATGTGCTTCACGATCTCCGGCTTCGCGATGCCCGTGGCATCGTGCAGCTCGTGGACCGTCCTCGGGCCGTCCTCCATCTCCTGCAGCAGAAGGTTCCTCTCGAGCTCCACTGTCGCAGCCTTCTGAACTATGAAGTCGTATCTCGGCCCAGTGATGACCTCGCCGAACACGTTCCCGGTGGTGGTCAGCTGACCCTTTTTTCCGAGGAGCCATCTGATCCTCTCGCCTTCGACCGTCCTCAATGCCGCGCGTATCTTGGCCTCCCGGAGAGACATCTTCAGTCACCCCTGTGCATCGGAGAAGGCCCTATTTCCTTGATCGTGTTGGTGAACTCGACTATGGTCTTCTGGAACTTCTCGCCCTCACCCGCGGAGACCCATTCGAGCCTGAGCCTGTCCGGATCGTATCCGAACTGCTGGATGAGCATCTTCAGGAGCGCTATCCTCCTGCGAGTCCTGTAGTTTCCACCTATGTAGTGGCAGTCCGCCGGGTGGCAGCCTGCGACGAGAACGCCGTCAACGCCCTTCTGGAAAGCCCTTAGGACGAACTCGGGGTCGACTCTGGCCGAGCACATGACCCTGATCGTCCTGAAGTAAGGTGGCATCTGGAGCCTGCTGACTCCAGCGAGATCGGCTCCAGCGTATGAGCACCAGTTGCAGCAGAAGACCAATATCTTCGGGTCGGGCTCCTTAGCCGCTGCCTCTGCATGTGAACTCGCATTGTGTGCAGCTTCCGAGCTCATTGTTTCGCCTCCTGTTTCGGCTTCGGCTCTTCGAGCATGGCGTCGATCATCGCGTAGATCTGGTCGTCTCTGTAGCCCATCTGGGTGAGCGCTCCGGACGGGCATGCTCCCACGCATGCGCCGCAACCCTTGCAGAGGCCCACATTGACCTCCACGATTTTCTTCTTCGGGTCCTTCTTGTCCGGGACCACCTCGAGGGCCTTGTACTCGCAGATCGGAACGCATATCCCGCATCCGTCGCAGAGCGACTCCTCGATTCTCGCAACTATGCCTTCGGCCTCGAGCTCGGTCTTCGATAGCACCGTTGTGGCCCTGGACACTGCCGCGAGCGCCTGGGCGATGCTCTCGTCGATGAATTTCGGGCCGTGCGCCAGACCTGCCAGATAGATGCCCTCGGTCGCGAAGTCGACCGGTCTGAGCTTCATGTGGGCTTCCAGGAAGAAACCCTCCTTGGTCTGGGGAACCTTGCACATCGGTGCGAGCGTGCCCGCGTCCGGCTGCGGCCTCGTGCCGCTCGCCAGGACCAGGTAGTCCGGTTTCAGGGTGATCTCCTTGCCGGTGTCTTCGTCCGTCACCTTGACCTCGAGCTTGCCGCCTTTCTCATCGACCTTCGGCTTGTCCTTGTCCTCGAACCTGACGAAGGTCACGCCCAGCCGGCCCGCCTCCTTGTAGTACTTTTCCCTGAACCCGTAGGTCCTGATGTCCCTGTAGAGGACGTACACCTTCGCGTTCGGGTCCTTCTTCTTGATCTCGATCGCAGCGGTCATCGTGCCCGTGCAGCACACGCGCGAGCAGTTCGGGTGCCCTTCCTCCCTCGAGCCGACGCACTGGATGAACACATACTCGTTGCCCTTCGCCTCGCCCTTGTGCAGCTTCTCCTTGAGCTCCAACAAGGTCATGACGTTCTTGTTCTTGCCGTACAGGTACTCGCCCTGGGGCTTGTATTCCTGTCCGCCGATCGCCAGTATGACCGCGCCGTGCTCGATCTGCTCTCCGGACTCGAGGGTCGTCTTGAAGTTGCCAACGTACCCGTCGATCATCTTGATCTTCGCGCCGGTGTAGACGGTTATGTTCGGGTTGGCCGAGATCTCCTTGTCGAGCTCCTTGACGAACGCCAACGGGTCGTCGCCTGATGGCAGATAGTAGAGCTTCTTCGCGTTGCCTCCGAGCTCCTTCTCCCTCTCGACGAGACTGACCTTGAATCCCTGCTTGGCGAGTTCGAGCGCTGCCGTCATGCCCGATACGCCTCCGCCAATTACCATCGCGGCCTGGTTCACCTTGAGCGTCAGGTTCTCGAGGGGCTCAAGTAGCCTGGACTTGGCGACCGCCATGCGAACGAGGTCCTTCGACTTCTTCGTCGCAGCCTTGGGCTCGTGCATGTGTATCCACGAGCACTGGTCCCTGATGTTCGCCATCTCGAACAGGTAGGCGTTCAAACCGGCCTCTTTGATGGTGTTCTGGAACAGCGGCTCGTGGGTCCTCGGCGTGCAGCTTGCGACCACTACCCTGTTGAGCTTGAGCTCCTTGATCTTCTCCTTGATCTTCTCTTGAGTGTCCTGGGAACATGTGTACAGGTTCTGCTCCGCGTACACGACGTTCGGGAGCGTCTTCGCGTACTCCACGACCTCGGGAACCTTCACGACGCCGCCGATGTTGACTCCGCAGTGGCAGACGAACACGCCTATCCTGGGTTCCTGACCCTCCACGCTGATCTCCTTGGGGTACTCCTTCTTGGTGACCAGCGTGTTCCGAGCAGGAGCTATGACAGTGCCCGCCTTCGCTGCCGCCCCGGACGCCTCCGCAACGGTCATCGGGATGTCCTTGGGGGCCGAGAACGCGCCGCTCACGAATATCCCGGGTCTCGAAGTCTCGACGGGCGTGAACACGCCTGTCTGAGCGAACCCGTCGTCGTTGAGTCTGAACTTCATGATCCGGCTGAGGTTCTCTGCGTCTGCAGGCGGCCTGAGCCCGACGGCCAGCACAACCATCTGGAACTCCTCCTCCTTCGGCTCGCCGTTCTCGACGTACTTTATCTTGAGGTTCCTGGTCTTCGGGTCCTCACTGACGGCCGCAGCCCTCGAACGGATGAACTTGATGCCCCACTCGTTCGCGGCCCTGTTGTAGTACTCGTCGAACTCCTTGCCGAACGCCCTCATGTCCATGAAGAATATACTGGGCTTGACCTGGGACGTGTGCTCCTTGGCGATCACAGCCTCCTTGATCGAGTACATGCAGCAAACGCTCGAGCAGTACTCGTTCCCGCAGTGCTCGTCCCTCGAGCCCACGCATTGAATGAACGCGATCTTCTCCGGAATGTCTCCGTCCGAAGGCCTCAGGATTGTTCCGAAGTACGGGCCTGTAGCCGACATAATCCTCTCGAACTCGATGCTCGTGACAACGTTCTGGTAGACGCCGTATCCATACTCGGTCTTCAGGCGGGCGTTGAACTCGTCGAAGCCAGGCGAGAGTATGATCGATCCGACCTTGATCTCCAGGATCTTCTCCTTCTGGTCGTACTCGACCGCCTTGGCCTTGCACTCCTCAGCGCAGATGCCGCACCCGATGCACTTCTCGGCATCTATCGCGTACACGAGCGGGACCGCCTGCGGGTATCTGACGTAGATGGCCTTCCTGAACTTCGTGCCCTCGTCGTACTCGTTCATGGTTTCGACCGGGCACTTCTGGGCGCAGCTGCCGCAGCCAGTGCACTTCTTCGGGTCCACCCTGAGCGAGCGCTGCTTCACTGTGACATTGAAATTGCCTTCCTCGCCGTCCACGATCGCGATGTCCGCATTGGTTATCAGGTCGATGTTGTGGTGCCTGCCGGTCGCGACGAGCTTGGGCGCCATGATGCACATTGCGCAGTCGTTGGTCGGGAATGTCTTGTCGAGTTGCGCCATCGTTCCACCGATGCTCGGCTGCTTCTCGACCAGGTACACCTTGTATCCGGAATCCGCGAGGTCCAGGGCGGACTGCATCCCAGAGATGCCTCCTCCCACCACCATGACCGCGCCGATCTTGTCTCTTGCTGCCATCACTGCTCACCCCCGATCTCTATTGTCTTGTATGTCGGCGTGAAGCCCTCGGGGTGTTCCATCGCCAGAAGGTTCTTCTGGCGCAAGGCGACGATGTGCCTCAGAACCTTGTCCGTCGGGACGTTCATGATCTGTCCTAGTTCCTTGACCGACATCGCCTTCGACTTGGAGAGCTCAAGGATGAGCGCTCTCTCGAACTCCTCCTTCGTAGCCTGGTCGATCAGCTTCTCGAGCTCCGTCTGCTCCAGCTTGTTGCCGTAAACGTTGCCTTGTTTCTCCAGGTTCAGCTCCTTGCCGACAAGTGCCCTGAGCCTGAAGGTTTCTGACGCGCCGTCCGCGGCAGCGACCTTCGACTCGAGCACATGGTCCTTCTTCACCTTGCTCGGACCGAGCTTCTTGACCTGTTCCGTGAACTCCGTCACGACCTTGGAGAACTTCTCCCCCTCGGATGCCGAGACCCACTCGAGCCTCAATCTCTGAGACTCAACGCCAGCCTCCTCAAGGAGCTTCTTCATCAGCCTGACGCGCTTCTCCGTGTAGAAGTTGCCGGATATGTAGTGGCAGTCATTCAGATGGCAGCCGCCGAGCAGTATACCGTCTGCGCCCGCCTTGAATATGTCAAGAACAAGGTGCGGGCTGATCCTAGTAGAGCACATGACCCTCACAGCCCTCACATTGGTTGGGTACTGGTATCTGCTAACGCCGCAAAGGTCCGCGCCTGCGTACGAGCACCAGTTGCACAGGAACCCGATGATCTTCGGCTCCCACTCATTGCTCGGCGCGGCCTTGTGCTCCGGCTTCATCTCTTGTATCGCGTGTTGCGCTTCGGCCATCGCTCACACCTCCTCCTCAAGAGTCGCTTTTGCTTCTGCGAGCAACTGGGCGTCGGTGTAATTGGTCATCGTGATTGCGCCCTCCGGGCAGGTCGCACCGCAGCATCCGCAGCCCTTGCACGCGGCGACTATGACCTCCGCAAGGCCCTTGTCGTTCTTTCTTAGCGCTCCGTACGGGCAAACCTGGATGCAAGTTCCGCAGCCAGAGCATTTGGTCTCGTCGACCACGCTTGTTATCGCCTCGGCCTGGACGTATCCCTTGGCCATAGGTATGGCTGCCCTCGAAGCGGCTGCAGCTGCTTGGGTCGCGCATTCCGTGATGTCTGCTGGTCCTCTGCACGTGCCGCAGACATAGATGCCGTCGGTCGCGAAATCCACCGGCCTCAGCTTGACATGCGCTTCAAGGAAGAACCCTTCCTGGCCGAGCGGCACTTTCAGCATCTGTGAGAGCTCGCCCGCATCGGGCTGAGCCACAAGCGGCGTTGATAGGATGATCATATCGACAGGCATCGACCGTTCCAATTTCAGGGTCTCGTGGAAGTAGCCGACCGTCAGCTGGTTGCCTTCCATGTACACCCTCGGCAGGTGTTCTGGTGTGTACCTGTTGAACTTGACGCGCTTCTCTCTCGCCTTGTTGTAGGTCAGCTCGTGCTCCACACCGTATGCCATCACATCCCTGTTGAACACGGTGACCTCGATCTTCTCGGAGGGTCCGAGCTTGACCTCCTCGGCCTCGCCTTCCTCTCCCCTCTCTCTGCCGCGCCTTCTGCGCCTGCGCTCAAGGATCTCCTCAGGCACCTTCTGCTCAACGGGTATCTTCTCAACGACTGTGCCGGCCTTCTCCATCAGGCCCAGCATGTTCTCGTAGTTGTCCACGATGTTGATGCTGTTCTTGATCGCCACATTGCAGCAGATCCTGGAGCAGTACGACTTGTTCTGGCCCCTGGAGCCGACGCACTGGATGAATGCGACGCTCTTCAGCTTAGGCAGGGTTTTCTTCTTGCACAGGATCTCGAATTCGGTCAGTGTGACCACATTCGGGTACTGGTTGTATCCGTAGAGTCCCTCAGGCACGAACTCGAGCGCGCCCGTGGCGACAATGATTGTCCCTACTTTGGTCTTGAGGTCCTCTGCGCCCTTTGTCCCTATCACTATGTCATAGTTGCCGATGAATCCCTCGACGTTCTTCAGCTGGGAGTTCAGGTGCAGGTTGATGTTCTTCTGCGCCTTGACCTTCTCGATCAGCGGTTTGATCGTCTCGGCAGCATTCTTCTCGGTCACATAGAGGTTGTTCAGATTCCTGACGAAGCCGCCCAGCTCTCCCTCTTTTTCCACGAGATGCACTGGGAACCCCATATCCGCAAGCGATAGTGCCGCAGTCATGCCAGACACGCCTCCGCCGATCACGACGGCGGCCGGCTCGACGTTGACCTTCTCCTCTTCCTGGGGCTGCAGGAGCCTGGCCCTGGCAACGCCCATCTTTATCAGGTCTCTGGCCTTCTTGGTGGCCTTCTCCTTCTCCTTCATGTGGACCCATGAGCAGTGTTCTCGGATGTTCACGAATGTGAATAGGTACTTGTTCAGGCCTGCTGATTCGCATGTGGCCTGGAACAGTGGCGCATGAGTTCTCGGCGTGCAGCTGGCGACGATGACCCGGTTGAGATTGTGTTTCCGGATGCCCTCTCTGATGTTCGACAGCCCGTCTTCGGCGCATGTGTACAGGTTGTCGATCGCATACACCACATCCGGGAGCGTCTTCGCGTACTCTGCGACCGACGGCACATCCACGAACCCGCCGATGTTCGAGCCGCAATGGCAAACGAACACGCCGATTCTAGGCTTCTCCTTTGCTTCATTCTTCTTCTCAGCCATGTGTCATCACGCTCCAGCCTGGGCTATCGCCTCTACCGCCTTCGCGGCAGCGCTCGAACCCTGCGCTACAGACTCTGGAATGTCAGCCGGACCCGCAGCGTAGCCGGCTATGAATATGCCTGGAATGCCAGTCCTGCCGAGGTTGAGTATCCTGTCGCTCGATTCGAGGAAGCCGAACTCGTCAGCCTTGAGGCCCAGTATCTTCGCGAGCTCCAAGGTCTCCTTCCTCGGCACGAGTGTTGTGGCGAGGACGACCATATCGAACTCCTCCGACTGCTGCCTCCCGCCGACGTCATAGACTACGATCGGGTTGTGTGCCTCAGGGTTCTCCTGGACCGTGGCGTCGGAGTTGATGTACCTCACGCCGTAGTCGCGTTTTGCTCTCTCGGTGTACTCATAGAATCCTTTCGCGCATGCGCGCATATCCTTGTAGAATATCGTTGACTCCATGTCGTCGTGGTGCTCTCTTGCCAGCATGGCCTCCTTGGTGGCGTGCATGCAGCAGACCGCGCAGCAGTAGGGATGGCCCACCTGCGGGTTCCTCGAGCCCACGCACTGTATGAATGCCATCTTGACGGGCCTCTTCTTGTCCGACCTCCGCTCTATGTGTCCATGGGTCGGGCCGGCCGCGTTAATCATCCTCTCGTATTCCATCGCTGTGAAGACGTTGGGGTACCGGCCGTAGCCGTACTCGGTTGACGTCGTCGGGTCCCAGACATCATAGCCCGTCGCAACTATGATCGACCCCACGTCGATCTCCAGCATCTGGTCCTTCATCTCGTAGTTGATCGCTTCTCTCTTGCAGGCCTTCTTGCAGTTCCCGCACTTACCCTTGGTGATCATCAGACAGTGTTCCTTGTCGATCGTCATTACCCTCGGAACCGCCTGCATGAAGGGCATGTAGATCGTCTTCCTGTTCGCCAGGCCCATCTCGAACTCGCTCGGGATCTTGCTCGGGCACTTCTCGAGGCACTCGCCGCAGCCGGTGCACTTCGTCTCGTCGACGTATCTTGCCTTCTTCAGGACCTTGACCTTGAAGTTACCGACCTTGCCTTCGATGCCCACAACCTCCGCGTAAGTGATCACGTTCGTGTTGGGATGACTGAAACAGTCGGCCATCTTGGGCGCGAGGATGCATATCGAGCAGTCGTTCGTCGGGAACGTCTTGTCCAGCTGAGCCATCCTCCCGCCTATGCTGGGAGATTTCTCCACCAGATGGACGATTATTCCCTTGTCCGCGAGGTCCAGGGATGCTTGAATGCCAGCAACCCCTCCCCCGATCACCATCACAGACTTTTCCATTCTAAGACCTCCTTTGTCACTTGCCCAGTGCCTATTTGTTATCGCTAATCTGAATACCCTCAGTTCTGGGCTCTTTTCCCGGTATCGTTTTTACCATTTTATGGGTTTCCTTGGAACGTTGACGGAATCCCGCGTCGCGCTGTGCGATTTCGTCGAAAGGCGACGCTGAACACCGCCGTCACTTAGACAGGAGGCTCTGTACCTCCTTGCCCTTCTCGATCTCAGTGACCTTGACTTTGAATGGCGCCTTCTTCTTCTGCGCCTCCCGGGCGAACCTCTGGCAGTTCGGGTAGGTGCAGGGGGAGCACTTCTCGTCCTTGCACGACAACTCGATCAGCACCAAGCGCTCGCGCGTGTCCTGAGGCTTGGTAATCGGCTTCTTGATCTCGAACATCTTCGTCATGCGGGTCTCGAACGGTTTCTTCTTCGGGACCGTCCTGACGAACCTCTGGCAGTTGGGATATGTGCATGGAGAGCACTTCTGGTCCTTGCACGATAGCTCGACCAGGAGGTATCTCTCCTCTCCCTTTGCCGGTGCTTGTGTTTGCGTGCTCATTCTATCATTTCCTTGTTCTCACTCGAGCGCGTCAGCGAT
Organism: uncultured Thermoplasmata archaeon; assembly: GCA_963705355.1. Classification (GTDB taxonomy): domain Archaea; phylum Thermoplasmatota; class Thermoplasmata; order UBA10834; family UBA10834; genus COMBO-56-21. The sequence continues at coordinate 1,341,862 of OY970070.1, read as the reverse complement.
GACCACGCTCAGGTCCTTGACTGGTATGTCGATCTGCTCCTTGGGCACCTGGGTCTTGTACTCCAAGGTGCAGTTGAGGTGTATGAGGCACTTGTAGCAGCCTGTCACGAGGCATTCCGCCCCAGTCTTCTTGGCCTCTTTTAGCCTATCCACCTGCAGCTTCCTCGATATCTCGTCGCATGTCGCCCATGCGCTCACGCCGCAGCACAGGGCTTTGTCCCTCGTGTTTTCCATCTCGATTATCTGAGCGTCCGCGCCCTTGAGGGCGTTCCTCGGCGGGTCGTATATGCCGAGATGCCTGCCCAGCCTGCACGAGTCCTGGAAGGTCACCTTCTTGGCGCTCTTCTTGAACTTGAGCTTCCCCCCCTGGATGAGGTCGTCGACGAGCTCGGAGATGTGCACCATCTCGAAGTCAAAGTCTCCCATGAGGTCCTGGTAGTCCATATTGAAGGTCCGCATGCATTCAGGGCATGAGAACACGACCTTCTTGGCCCCGGAGGCCTTGATCAGCTCGACGTTCTTCTTCATCAGCTTCTGAAGGCTCGCCTCGTCCCCCGTCCAGTTCAGATCATGTCCGCAGCATACCTCGTCGTTGCTGACGACCGGGGTAATACCCCCCTTATTCATTATCTTTACGACAGCTTGGGGTATGCCAGCTAAGTCGAGGTTCTTGCGCTCTTTGAATATGGAATCGTAGTATGAGACACAGCCCGTGAAGTAGAGGATGTCGCCCTTCTCGGCTATCTTGAGCTCCGGCTTCATCCAGCCGAGCCTGTTCTGCTTCAGGTTGCTGACGGCCTGAATCCTCATGACGGACTGCATCAGTCCACCCTGGGAGCAGACTGGCACGTTGTTGAACTCGACCGCTTCGTTCCTCATACCTCTTATGAATCCTGAGTAGTCGACCTTGTACGGGCACATCGAGTTGCACTGCTCGCAGGTGACGCAGGTCCAGATATCCTTGTTGGTCTGGACGTTCTCGACCAGGCCTTCGCTCGCCTTGAGCACGACTGTCCTCGGGGCGAAGTTGGGGTTATACTTGGCGACAGGGCACACCGTCGTGCACTTACCGCACTCGACGCAGTCGAAAGCGCCGGTGTCCTCGATGATCCGGTTCATCTTCTCTTTCAGGTTTCCAGGGTTCCCCTTCTTCCTGGGAGTGTATTTCGGGAGTGGGTTCGGGCCCAGCGCCCTTATCTGCTCCGTGAACTCCTTCATGGTGGATGCGAACTTCTGGCCCTCAGATGCCGAGATCCATTCGAGCCTCATCCTGCCCTTGCCGAGGCCGAGCTTGTCCAAGACGTCCATCGTCATGGCCATCCTCTTCTCGGCCTCCTCGTTCCCCGAGATGTAGTGACAGTCGCCTATGTGGCACCCGGTGACGAGAACGCCGTCGGCGCCCAACTCGAACGACTTGAGCACGAAGTACGGCTCCACCCTGCCGGAACACATGACCCTGATTATCCTTGCGTTAGGCGGATACTGCATCCTCGAGACGCCTGCGAGGTCTGCGCCCGCGTACGAGCACCAGTTGCAGCAGAAGGCGACTATGTTCGGCTCGAACTTGGCGTCTGTCATGCCTTCGCCTCCTCCTTTTCAAGATCCTTCTTCAGGCACGCCTCAATCATCGTCAGGATCTGCTCTGTCTTGAAGTGCTTCGGCCTGATTGCTCCGGAGCAGCAAGCGACTGCGCATGAGCCGCAGCCCTTGCACAGCGCCTCGTTTATCCTTGATTTGAACATGCCCGGAGACACCTCGGTGATGCTCGGCGCTCCGTACTCGCAGATCTCCTCGCACCTGCCGCAGGCTATGCACTTCTCCTCGTCAACAACGCTCACCACGCCCTCAGCTTCGATGAACGGTTTGGACAGGACTGTGTTGACCCTCGCGGCCGCTGCCAGCGCCTGCGACACGCTCTCGCCAATCAACCTGGGCGAATGTGCTAGGCCGCACAGGAATATGCCGTCCGTCGCGAAGTCGACGGGCCTCAGCTTCATGTGCGCCTCGAGGAAGTACCCTTCTTTGTTGAGAGGGACCTTGAGCATCTTTGCGAGTTCCTTGTTGTCGGGGTTCGGGTGGATGGCCGCGTTCAGGACCAGGTAGTCCGCCTTGATCAAGACCCTCTGCTCGATGAACGCCTCATCGACCTCCACCCACAGGTCGTGGCCCTTGGCGGACACCTTTGGCGGAGCATCTGCGTCGAATCTGAGGAAGATCACTCCCAGTCTTGCGGCCTCGTTGTAGTGCTCCTCTGCGAATCCGTAGGTCCTGATGTCCCTGTAGAGCACGAACACGTTCGTCTCTGGGTGCTCCTGTTTGATCTTGACAGTGTTGGCCATCGCGGTCGAGCAGCAGATGCGTGAGCAGTTCGGGTGCTCCTCGTTCCTGGAACCGACGCACTGTATGACGACGACATTGTTCGCCCTGAACTTCCCGTTGTGCAGCAGCTCCCCGAGCTCCGTCTGCTTGATCACGTTCTTGTGCTTCTTGTGCTCGTATTCTGTGGGCTCGTACTCGATCCCGCCAGTGGCAACGACGATCGCTCCGTGTTTAATCTTCTCGCCGCTCTTGAGCGTCGTTTCGAAGTTCCCGATGTATCCCTTGACCTCGGCGACCTGGTCGTTCAGATGGACCTTCACGTTCTTGTGCTCATGGAGCTCCTTCTTGAGTCTCACGAGCGTGTCCTGTGGGTCGACTCCGGTCAGGGTGTGGTAGATCTTTCTCAGGTGGCCCCCAAGCTCCTTGTCCTTCTCGACGATATGCACTTCGTAGCCTGCGTTTGCGATCTCGAGGGCGGCCGCAATGCCGCTCAGCCCTCCGCCTATGACAAGCGCGGAAGGGGTCACGGGGATCTTCGGCTGAGGCAGAGGTTCGAGGGTCGCGGCTTTGGCGATCGACATCCTCACAAGGTCCTTCGCCTTCTCAGTGGCTCTCTCTGGCTCTAGCCTGTGGACCCAGGAGCACTGGTCTCTGATGTTCGCCATCTCGAACAGGTACTTGTTGAGGCCCGCTTCCCTGCAGGTGTTCTGGAAGAGCGGTTCGTGGGTCCTCGGAGTGCAGCTCGCGACGACGACCCTGTTCAGATCGTGTTTCTCGATCATCTCCTTGATCTTCTTCTGGGTGTCGCCCGAGCATGTGTACAGGTTCCTCTCTGTGTAGACGACGTTCGGAAGTTTGGAGGCGTACTCCAGAACCTCCGGAACATTGACCACGGATCCGATGTTGATCCCGCAGTGGCATACGAACACACCGATCCTCGGCTCCTTCTTCGAGACGTCCTTCTCAGGCGGGTATTCCTTCTTCTTGACGAGCTTCCCCCTCTCCTTGGAGAGCATCGCGGCGACCTTTCCGGCCGCCCCGCTAGCCTGCGCGATCGAGTCCGGAATGTCCTTCGGGCCAGAGAACGCCCCGCAAATGAAAATCCCTGGCACCGAAGTCTCCACGGGCGAGAGCTCGTCCGCCTCGCAGAAGCCGAACTTGTTGAGTTGGATCTCGAGTGTTTTTGCTATCGAGTCAGCGGACTCAGGCGGCCTGGCACCGGTGGAGAGGATGACCATGTCGAACTCCTCCTCCATGATCTCCGCACCTGCATGGTGCAACAGGATGAGGTTGTTCGTCTTCGGGTCCTCGGAGACCTTCGGGACCCTGTTGTTCCTGGCAATGATCACTCCGTACTCGTTCTCCGCCCTGTACAGGTACTCCTCGAACTCCTTGCCGAACGCCCTGGTGTCCATGAAGTAGATCGTCGTCTTCAGCCCGGGAGCATGTTCCTTGCCGATGACAGCTTGCTTCAGAGCTGCCATGCAGCAGTAGGATGAGCAATAGGTGTTGCCGGTCTGGGCGTCTCTTGAACCGACGCACTGGATGAACGCGATCCTCTTCGGGACATCTCCGTCGGAGGGCCTGATGATGTGCCCCTCTGTGGGTCCTGATGCACTGAGCATCCTCTCGAACTCGATGTTGGTGAGGACGTTCGGATACACCCCGAGTCCGTATTCGACCTTCTTGGTGGCATCGAACACGCTGTAACCCGGGCTGAGTATGATGGATCCGACCTCGATGACCTCCTCCATGTCCGGTGCCATCGAGTACTGGATGGCCTTGGCCTCGCAGAACTTCTCACACTCGCCGCAGCCGATGCATAGCCCCTTTTCGATAGTGTAGATGAGTGGAACGGCCTGGGGGAAGGGGACATAAATGGCCTTTGCTGGAGCCATCTCCTTGTCGAAGGTGCTCACTCCCTCGATCGGGCAGTGCTCGGCGCACACTCCGCAGCCGGTGCACTTGTCCTCGATTATGTATCTCGAGTGTTTTGTGATCGTGACCTTGAAGTTTCCCGCCTTGCCCTCGAGCTTCTTGAGCTCGGCGTGCGTGAGCATTGTGATGTTCTCATGCCTGCCCGTGGCGACGAGCTTGGGGGACAGTATGCACATCGAACAGTCGTTGGTCGGGAACGTCTTGTCAAGCTGGGCCATGGTGCCGCCGATGCTCGGGGTGTCTTCGAGTATGTACACCTTGTATCCCGAGTCCGCAAGGTCCAGTGCGGCCTGCATGCCAGCCGGTCCGCCTCCGATCACCAGAGCGGCACCGACGACCTTGTCCTCAGTCATCTGACACCGCCTCCTTGGAGACCGGGCCCAATCTCTCCAGTTCCGTCACCATCTTCTTGATCGTGTCTGCGAACTTCCTTCCTTCCGAGCCCGCGATCCATTCGACTTTGAACCTTTGAGGTTCAATGCCCGCCTCGTCGAGGAAAGATTCCAGGAAGTCTCCGCGCATGGCGGTCTTCTCATTCCCGTTGATGTAGTGGCAGTCCGCTGGATGGCAACCAGCAACTATCACACCGTCCGCTCCGAGTGCGAATGCCTTCAGCACAAAGGCCGGATCGACCCTTCCCGAGCACATCACCCTGATGATCCTCACATTCGGGGGATACTGTATCCTGGTCGTGCCAGCCAGATCGGCACCTGCATAGGAACACCAGTTGCAGCAGAACGCCACAATCTTAGGCTCGTAGACCGCCTCGTGTTCCGTCCTCTGAGCCCCCGCTTCCATCTTCAGCTCCCCCTTAGCTTCCTGAGGAACGAGTGAGCTGATATGTGGTGAGTGTCGAAGCCGAGCGAGATCGGATCTATTCCCATTGCGAGTGCCTGGAACTGCGAGACATGCATGACTGGAATGCCCTCCCTCGAGAACGATTTCTGGGCGTTGTCGAACTGTAGCAGGCAGAACGGGCATCCGGTGACGATGCAGTCCGCGCCAGCCGCCGCGATGTTGACGCACTTGTCTTGCGTGAGGGAATTGGCCAGCTCTATGACATGCGACCGAACACCGCCTCCTGCGCCGCAGCAATCCAGCCTATCTTCGTAGTCGACGCTGGTCGCGCCGCACGCTTCGACGATCCTGTCGATCATGACGGGGTCGTTGGGGTCGTCGAAGGCCGCATGCTCGGTCGGCCTCAGGTAGTGGCAGCCGTAGTGAACAGCCACCTTTATGTTCTTGAGCGGATGCTTTGCCTTCTTGGCGATTGCATCTAGGCCGACATCCTTCGCCATGACCTCCACGTAGTGTCTGACCTTGACCGGCTCGAACACCTTTCTCTTGCCCTCGGACTTCTGCGGGACGCCGGTGTACTTCTTGCCGATCTGCGCGAGCGTCTTGTTGACCCTCCCCATGCTCTTGGGATCCTGCAAGTATTCTGTGGCCTTCAGGAGGGATGCCAGGCAGCCGTTGCACACGGTCAGGATCTGCCTGCGCTCATTCTGCGCGAGCACGAGGTTCCTCGCCGCAAGGAGAAGCCACGTGTCCTTGTCGGTCGAGTAGAATATGCCTGGAACGGGGCAGCACGAGAACTGCTTCTGGTCCTTCACATCGAGATTGAACCCTTCCTTTCCGGTCACCCATCTAACCGCATACTCGACTCCCGGGTACCGGTTCGGAATCACGCATCCGAAGAAGTAGACGTATGAATTGTTCATACCTTCACGTCCTCCTGGATGCCGATCAGCTTGTCGTACTTGGCCGCGTGGACAAGCACCTGGATCTCCCTGATGACTGTGTGGTATTCAGGGTCTTGAGAGTGGATCAGCCCTAGCCCTAGCTCCATCCTGATCTTGTCGATCTCTTCATCGGGCTTCACGCTCTGGCCGTACTTCACCAGGTTGGTCGCAGCTGTCTTGATGAACGGCGGTATGATGCCTTCTCTCACGGCGATGTGCCTGAGGGCGATCATGACCTCTGCCGGGTTCAGGTCGGCCGGGCAGTGCTCGTAGCATCTGTAGCAGGTCGCGCAGACCCATCTCGTGCCCAGCGTGTACTTCTTCAGGCCGAACTGGCAACACTTGATGATGTTCCTGGTCTTGTAGTCGATCTTGAGACTGATCGGACAGACGCCCGTGCAGTTCCCACACTGCAGGCAGGTCATCACGTCCTTCCCGCCGTACTTCTTGATCTCGTCCGGGAAGCCGGGCTCGAGCTGCGCCTCGTCTATCACCTTGTCTTCGACCAGCTCTTCGTGGAGGCCTCCGATGAAGACCTTCTCGACTTCCTTCTCCGGGTCTTTCATCACGACGCCTCCGCCTCGGCCTTCTTCTTGGCCACCTGCTTCTTTTCGGGCTCCATCAGAGCGGCCTGCATCTCCGAGTAGATTTGATCGTCAGTGAACTGCCTCGGTGCGACAGCCTTCTGGGGGCATGACGCAGCGCAAGTACCGCAACCATGGCACAGCGCCTCGATTATGTGAGCCTTCATCCCTCCCTTCTCGCTCTGCACGAGCTCCGGAGCACCGTATGGGCACAGGTCTATGCAGAGGCCGCAGCCGGCGCAGAGGTCCTCGTTGACGAAAGCGGTCAGCGGTTCTATCAGGACCTTCTTCGCGAACATGGGGGCTGCTGCTGAAGAAGCCGCTGCTTTTCCCTGCGCCACGCTGTCCGGGATGTCCTTCGGGCTCTGAGCGCAGCCTGCAAGGAAAATGCCGTCCATGGCCGTGTCGACGGGCCTTAGCTTCGGGTGCGCCTCCATGAAGAACCCATCAGGGCTCGTAGTGAGTCCAAGGATCTTGCCGATCTTCTTGCTGCCTTCGGACGGGACCAGGCCCGTCGAAAGGACGACCAGGTCGAACTCCCTCTCGGTGATCTTGTTGAGAAGCGTCTCTTCGGCTCTGATCTTGATTGCCTTTGTCTTCGGGTCCAAGCTGAGCTTCGCAGGTCTTCCGCGGATGAACTCGACCGCGTAGTCCTCCCTGATTCTGTGATAGAGCTCCTCGAATCCTTTGCCGAAGGCCCTGATGTCATTGTAGTACACTGCGATCTCAGTGTCCGACTCGTGCTCCATGATGATCTGCGCGTTCTTGATCGCGTACATGCAGCAGACCCTTGAGCAGTAGTTGTTCCCGAGCTTCTTGTTCCTCGAGCCGACACATTGTATGAACGCCACCCTCTTCGGCGTCTGGCCGTCCGAGGGCCGGATGAGATGGCCGCCCGTCGGGCCTGAGGCGTTGAGCAGCCGCTCGAGCTCGAGACCGGTAATGACGTCTTCATATTCCCAGTACTTGTAGACGCCCTTCTTCATCGGAACATATGTCTCGTAGCCAGTCGCAACGATGATCGTCCCGACCTTAAGGGTCAGAATCTCGTCCTGCATCGTGTGGTCGATCGCGTTGTTCGTGCAGGCCTTGACGCACAGCAGACACTTGCCGGACTTGAAGTGCAGACAGTGTTCCTTGTCCAGAGTGTACTTCAGCGGGACTGCCTGCGGGAACGGGATGTAGATCGCTTTCCTCTGGCCGAAGCCGAGGTCGAACTCGTTGTCCACCTTGACGGGACAAGCATCGGCACACAGCCCGCATCCCACGCACTTGTCCTCGTGGACGAATCTCGCCTTCCGTCTCACCTTGACCTCGTAGCTACCGATGTATCCCTTGACCTCTTCGACATCAGAGTATGAGAGCAGTGTGATGTTCGGATGCCGGGAGAGCTCGACCATCTTAGGAGCCAGGATGCATATGGCGCAGTCGCCCGTGGGGAATGTCTTGTCCAGCTGGGCCATCTTTCCTCCGATGCTCGGCTGAGTCTCCACCAGGTAGACCTTGAATCCCATGTTCCCAAGGTCGAGGGCGGCCTGTATCCCTGCGACGCCGCCGCCGATTACTAGTGATGAAGGCTCCACGGGGACTTCTCTCGCTTCCAGCGGCTCTAGCTCGGCCGCTTTCGAAACGCCCATTCGAACGAGGTCGCACGCCTTCTCCGTCGCCTTCGCCTTCTCGTGCGAGTGCACCCACGAGCATTGCTCGCGGATGTTCACCATCTGGAGAAGGTACGGGTTCAAGCCCGCATGCTGGATGCACTTTCTGAAGGTCGGTTCATGGAGCCTGGGAGAGCATGATGCGACTACCACACGCTCAAGCCCGTTCTCCTTGATTGCCTTGATGATCTCTTCCTGGCCGAGGTCGGAGCAGGTGTACTTGTTCTCCTTCGCCACCACCACTCCCGGAAGCTTTTCCGCGGCTTCCCGGACCTTGCCGCAGTCCACCACTCCAGCAATGTTGCTGCCACAGTGGCAGACGAAAACACCGATCTTCGGCCCGGTGGTGCTGCCGGCCTCCTTCCTGGGAGCGCTCGTTCCAGTGTCGTTTTCTTGCGGTGCGGGTGCGGTCATCGGTCCACCCCCTCCTCGTAGGCTCGACTTATCTCGACCGGCCCGAGTGACCCCGCGAAAGGATGCAGATTCTCGGCTATCTGGCATATCCACTCGGTCCATTGAGTGGTCTGACAATTGTGGATAATAAAGCGGTCATTTATATACATTTCGTTGCACATCTTTCGAAAAGCGTGGTATAGTTGGCGATTGGCATTAGAGGTTCAATGGGAGCATGTAGATTATCTTGCAGTAAATGCGCACGAAATTCGAAATTCGATTAATCGGGGTTTTTCGAAGCCGTTGATTTTCGGACCCCTTTAAACGAATCAGAATTACCTCATTTCCCATCTGATTCCTGCTTCAGACTTGATTGTACATCATTGTCTGACTATTGCGCCCACTTCTTTCAATCGTAAAGCCGAATCGGATATTCTTTCCACTGCGCTGTCTTCAACAAACAATAGTTCTCGTCCCATAATGAACGCTTCGCCCCCACTCGTTTGCTCATGCCATAGCTCATCGAATCGCGTCGGCATTAGCTCTCCGGACAACCGTTACCTCCTGAGGTATCTGTACGAGATGTAGCAGCTGCCCTCTCTGGAGACCATGCATGGCCCTATTGGCGAGCCAGGCGTGCACTTCTTGGCGAACAGTGGGCACTCCTCGCTCGTAAGGATTCCCCGCAGCATCTCGCCGCACCTGCATCCCTTGGCCTCGCCGTACTCCTTCTCGTGTATCGGTCTCAGGAGTTCCTCGAACCTCTTCCTCGCGTCGCATCGCTCGAGCTTCTGCCTGATGGCGAGGCCGCTTCTCTTGATGACGGGAAATCCTCTCCAGGGAACGTCAACCGGCTCGAATGCGTCCCTCATCGCCTTGATCGCCATCGGGTTGCCGTCCGCGTGCACTACTCGAGTGTACTCATTCTCGACCTCGGCTCGGCCCTCCTTCACCTGCACTGCCAGCATGTAGACGCCCATGAGGAGATCAAGAGGCTCGAAACCCGCGATCACTTGCGGAATCCTGTACTTCTTCGACATGAACTCATACGGTTTGGTTCCGATTATCGTGCTGACATGGCCTGGCTGGATCATGCCGTTCAGCTTGATCTCGCCCATGTCCGCAATCGCCTCGAGGGCAGGAGGAACCGTTCTGTGACAGCTCAGGACAGAGAAGTTGACCGGCGGGTCTGACAGAAGCGCCGAGGCTGTTGTCGGGGCCGTGGTCTCGAACCCGATTCCCATGAAAACCACCTCTTTTTGGATCCTCTTCGCCAGGGCGACGGCGTCGTCAACGCCGTAAACCACCCTCACATCGGCTCCTTCTGCCTTAGCGTCGTTGAGAGAGCCCTTCGCTCCGGGGACTTTCATCACGTCGCCAAACACAGCGACGGTCAACCCCGCTCTGGCCAACGCGAGGATCTCCTCGATCTCTCCGGGGGGCGTCACACAAACTGGGCATCCGGGTCCCTGGCGCACATCGATCCCGATGCGCTTGAACTCGCTGTCGAGGCCGAACCTAACGAGCGTGTCCTGGTGCGTGCCGCAGACGTGCATGAGCGTCAGCTTGAGGCTCATCCCCTCGAGCTTCTTGATGATCTTGCGGGACATCTCCTTGTCCCTCAGCTTATACGTCCGGCACCACCATCCTGATGTTTCTTATCACGCACTCTCTGCCCTCTACGATCTTCGCAGCTCCTTTGCACTTGGGGCACTCCAGGATCGGAACGATCCTGTGGGGAGAATCCGGCGAAGGTTCGATCCGGCCTCGGTATCCACATGTGCACTCGATCTTCCCTTTGATGTGGCCTATCTTGAGCTTCGAGCCTTTGAGGATGGTGTCCTTCGACAACACTTCGTACGCGAACTTCAGCTGTTCCTCGCCGAGCATCGTGTACTCCCCGATCTGCAGGTCCACTTGCTCGATCTTGGTGGCCTTCCTCTTGTTCGCTTCCGAAAGAATGCTCTCCACGATCTGGCTCATGACTGAGAACTCGTGCATCCTCTACGCTCCGGCGTTCTCCAGGTCGAGCATTTCCTGGAAAATCTCGAGGGTCTTCTCCGCCTCTTCCTTGTTCATGACCTGTATCGCATATCCTGCGTGGACGATGACATAATCACCCACCTTGGCGTCCACGAGCGATATGTTGGCAGTCCTCTTGACCCCTCCATAGTCGACGGTCGCCATGTGGCCGTCTGTCGATTTCACCTCGGCTGGAACGGCTAGGCACATCGGTCTGCGAGTATGTATGGCACTGTTATAAAGCCTTACCGTTCCGTGAAACTTACCCACCTATCCCAAGCGGGATATCGGCGTTCACTTCCTACTTCATCAACCCAGCTCGCGGCGCCCTCGCGGGCGCCGTGGAGGCCAGGTCTCCACAGGCGTTTAGGGTCTCCGTGGAACTCACGGCGACCAGATTGAGCGCCGCGTTCAGGTCCCTGTCGAGGACCAGCCCGCAGCTTTCGTACTCATAAGTCCTCTCCGACAAAGGCATCTCGTCCCTGACGTGACCGCAAGAGGAGCACCGTTTCGTGGATGGGTAGAACCTGGGAGCCACCACCAGACGGCTCCCGTACCACCTGAACTTGTACTCGAGCTGCCGGCGGAACTCCCCCATGCCGACGTCCGAGATGGCGCGTGCTAGATGACGGGTCTGCACCATGCCCCGCACGTCAAGGTCTTCGAGGACGATCTCGCCGTGGTTTTTGGCGATCTGCGTCGTCGCCTTGTGCACGGCATCTTTGCGGATGTTCCCGATGTGCCAGTACGCCTTCGCCAGCTTGTCTGCTGTCTTCATCCTATTGTTGCTTCCTTTGTGCCTCCTATGCAGTTCCTTCGTGAGCCTGCGAATCTTGCGCAGGCGAGAGTGTAAGGGCCTGGGGTTCTCGAAGATGCGTCCATCGGAGAGTGTCGCCATTTGGGACACGCCGAGGTCAACGCCCACCGCAGGGCCCGTTGGCGGTAGGGGATCCCTAACATCCTGTTCGACAGTGAATGAGACGAACCACCGGTCGGCCGCCCGGGTGACGGTCGCGCGTAGGATGCGTCCATCGATGAGCGCGCGTTCCTTGACACGCACGCGCCCGATGCGTGGAAGAATGACATGAGTGCCCTCGGCACGGATGGGGCTGATTGTGAAGGCGAAGGCGTCACGCGCCTTTCCTTTCTTCTTGAACTTCGGGAGGCGCGCCATCCGGCCTGCCTTCCGCGCCTTCCGGTAGAGTGCGTAGGCGTTGTCGAGGTTTCGGAGGGCCTCCTGCGGGATGCACTTGGATACCTCGTTACATCCAGGGGAAGTCCGTCTTCTTGAGGACATTGAGACGGCGGTGCTGCTCGATGGCATTCGTGAACCGCTCGTCCCCCTGCTTATCACAGTAGAGCCGCTGGCGCTCGTCGAGCGCCCAGTTCCACGCGAACCGTGCGACACCCGCGCTCTTGGCGAAGAGAGTCCGCTGGACATTGTCCGGTTTCAACTCGAAGCGGTACCCTCGACCAACCCTCATGAGCTGTGGCCTCCAGAGCGGAAGCACCGATAGGCCGTCTTGTAGCCCGTCCCTGTCTCCCGAGCCCAATCTGCTAGTCTCACACCCATTCATGACCCTATACGGCCTTGAAATCGTCTACTGCATGTAATCCAACCAACGAGCCAGCTATAGCGTTCTGGCCTGTGGAAATCCCTCCGTCGCCGTTCGAAATCCGCTCGTGACCTATGAATGCAAGGCGACGTCTCTCCACGGTCTCCTTCACCCATGAGGTGATGGGGCCGCTGTAGGATACTCCGCCTGTGAGGCCGACCTGCTTCAACCCATTCGATTCCGCGAAGTCGCATGCTCTCTCAGCGATTCCTGAAACCAGCGTCCTCACGAAGGAAGCTGCTGCGTCTGCCCTCGTTCTGTCGGATGTGATCTCCATCTCGAGGAGTTGCTCGAACATCGGGAGGGTCTTCGCATATTCGATTCCGTCCCTATTGCCAAACTCCAATTCAAAACTGAACGTTGGTTTTCCCATCTCCAGCCATCTCTCGAGCTTGATCGCCGGCTCGCCCTCGTAGGTCCTCTTGCAGCAGATGCCAAGGATGCATGAGACCGAGTCAAGGACCCTCCCCATGCTGGACGCCTTGACGCTCTTGTCCAGCATCTTCAAGAATAGCTCGAACTCCTGTGCGTCCACAAGCGTCGGCCTCTTCCCCAGCCTCATCTGGATTGCTGTCACCACTCGCTTAGGATCTACGACTGCCTTGTCTCCGCCTAGCAGGGGAATCCCTTCCAGAGTCGCCAGGCGTTTGTAGCTGGAAAAATCGGCCAGAAGTGTCTCTCCTCCCCACGAGGTCCCGTCATCTCCGTATCCTGTTCCGTCCCACGTGAGACAGACCAATGGGCCCTCGATCTTGCGGTCTATCTTGAGCGCCGCCGCATGGGCGTGATAGTGCTGCGTCTCGATGAGCTGACAGCCGTATTCCTTCGCAAGTCTCCGCGCAACTATCCTCGTCGAGTATCTTGGATGCTTGTCTAGCCCTATTGCCTCGAACCATTTGACGCCGAGAAGACTCGACAGGTGGTGAATCGCTTCATCCAGATACTGCAATGTCGGATACTGCTGCGATTCTCCGACATATTGCGTCAAGAATATCTCCCCGTTCCTCGAGACGGAGCCAGTGACATCCCACTGGGCTCCCACTCCTATCACTGGATGCTTGTGGTTCGCCTCTACCGGGACGGGCACGAAACCTCTCGACTTCCTCGTAAAGTTCGTCCTGCCAGAATTGACCTTCACGACCGAGTCGTCGCATCTGTGGATGATCTTCCTGTTGTGCATCAGGTAGTAGTCGAGGCCAAGGTCGAACGCCTTCTCGTTCTCGATGGCCATCGGCTCGCCCGGCGGGTTCGCAGAGGTCATGATCACCCCATCAGCCTTCAGATGATGAAACATGAGCAGGTGGGCTCCCGAGTAGGGGAGCATGACGCCGAGGTTCCCAAGTCCCGGGGAGATTTTCTCAAGCACCTGCATCAAATCCTCCCTCTTGTGAAGGAGGACGATCGGTCTCTGAGGTGAGGTCAGGAGCCGCTGCTCCTGATCGTTCAACATCACATACTTCTTCGCAGTCTCAATGTCCCTCATCATGACCGCATAGGGTTTGTCGCCCCTGCGGTAGACCTTTCTCAATCTTGATGCGTTCTCGAAGGTGCATATGATGTGCATCCCGCCCCAGCCCTTGAGGAGGCCCACATGTCCTTCATCTATCTTCTTCGCGAACTCCTTGAAGGCGTCTCCTCGGGTGGATCTCCTGCCCTTGTCGTAGAGATTGTACTTCGGACCGCACTTGGGACACGATATCGTCTGCGCGTGGAACCGCCTATCGTCTGGGGAAGCATATTCCCTTGCGCAATCGGGGCACATCGGGAAGTCGACCATGCTAGTCCGAGCACGGTCGAACGGCAGGTCCGCGATTACGGTGAACCTTGCTCCGCACTCGGTGCAGTTTGTGAACGGGAACAGATGCCTCCTGTTCGATGGCTGGCCGAAATCATCGATGCAGTTCTTGCATATGGCCGTGTCTGTCGGGATGAGCGAGACCCTTATGCCGTCGTGGCTCTGGGCGATCGAGAACTCCTCTAGCTTCTCGTCGACGTCCTCGAACTCCGCCCTGTTGATCCTCGCGAGCGCAGGTAGGGCTTTCTTGAGTTCCGCAAGAAACTCATCGGCGTCCCTATCTACATGTATCTCCACGTTTGAACCGTTGTTGAGCACAAAACCCTTCAGACCCATGGCTTTCGCGACCCTGTACACCGTGGGCCTGAACCCGACGCCTTGGACGATTCCGTAGACTGTTATCTTCATATCCCGGTCCTCTAGAGCCCGAGGGCCTTGGCCAGCTCGTCCATGCCCTTGCCATGTCGGGCGTCCATCATGATGATCTTGGCGCCGGGGTTTATCCTCCGAGCGTCCCTCTCGAGAATCCTCGGGTCGACCTCCATCGCCTGCGTGAGGTCCACCTTGTTGATTATGATGACATCCGAGAATGCAAAGATAGCCGGGTGCTTCCTGACCATGTCGTCACCTTCGGTGACACTTATGACGACGATCCTTTTGTGCGAGCCGACGGGGAAGTCGACGGGGCAAACAAGGTTCCCGACGTTCTCTATGAAGATGTAGTCGATGTCATCCAGCGGAAGATCCTCCAGCGCGTGGTCGACCAGATGAGCGTCAAGGTGGCACTCCTTGCCGGTGTTGATGTTCGCGGCGGGGATCCCGTGCGCGACGAACCTCGTGTAGTCATCATCGCCGGAGACGTCGCCTGCGATTGCAGCCGCTCGCTTGCCCTTGGCTTTGAGAATCTCGATGAGCCTCTCGATTATCAGAGTCTTGCCAGAGCCGATCGCGCCCAGGAAATCGAAGGATGTGATTCCATGATCTTCGAGGTTCTTCTTGTTCTCATCCGCGATCCTTTGGTTTTCAGAGAGGATGTCCCTCTCCAGGTCAACCGTGACGACCTTGTGCATGCTTGCGGAAAGAGGGCAGGTCTGAATAACCTTTTCGCCCCAATCGTATGCAAAGGCAAGTTCATTCTGGCTTGGTGTAGAAGTCCTTGGCCGTTTTCGAGTACTGAATGCCGATTATGCCCATTCGTATCACCGCCCAGACAACGGAGACCGGGAGGACGCCCGTGAAGGGGGTCTCAAGTGCAATCCAGAGCACCTCGATCACAGCAATGATCAGTGCGCTCGTCCATGCCCAGTGCCTTGGAGGTCACCTTAAAGCAGATGCTGCGACATGTAATATTGTGCATCGAGGATGTAGAATAGATCGTGCCCTCCTGGATCGTACAGGTCGCCGAGACTTGCAGCACTTCGAAACCCAATCTTCTCATAAAGTCTCCTAGCACTTCTCCTTTCCATTTGAGTTGTGAGCACAACCTTTCTGAGTCTTATGGTGTCTTTCTCGAAGAAGACTCTCATGTCCTCTATCGATTTCCTGAGAAGCCTCTCTCCAAGGTTCATCCTTCTGTATTGCTTCTCGACCCAAAGGTTCTCTATCCAGCCCAGGCCGCTGTACTTCTCGCCTTCGATCCGCCAGAAGCAAGCTCCTCGAATCTCTCCTTCAACCTTTGCCACATTGATGTGGTGATAGTCGAAATAACAGTGGACGAACCAATCGGATTCTGCTCGATTCGTCTTTAGATCCGGGTCGGAGAACATCTCTACGAGCCTATTCAGGTCTTTCTTCGTGGCCTTTGATATCTCAATTGTCATGCGGGAGCAGATCCTTGGTGCGTCGGTGATTGCCGGTCAACATAGTCCAGTTCCTGATGTCCATTCCCCTCAGGGAAAATGGACGAGTGGGGGCAGAGGGATTTGAACCCCCATCGACGGGTTTCCTCCACGCGGAGAGCGACTCCGCGCGTTCTTTCGGACATGGGTCATCGCTCCAGTTAGTCATCACTGGTCAGCAAACCCAACGGAAATCATTCCCATAACTGGAGCCCGTAAGGATACCAGGTTACCCCATACCCCCGATTTGGTACGCGCCAGGCGAGCCTACTTCTTGCGCATCTTCTGGGCTCTCTTCCGCCTTCTCATCTTTTTCTTGCGCCACTTCCAGCGCGCCTTTCCGCGCTTCTTCCAGGCCCTTGAGCTCCGTTTCATGCGTCAGACTCCCTTGCGCCTTCTGCCGTACATCGTACCTTTTTATATTCCTTTTGGCGGGCCAAGCGGGCCGGTCGGGAGTTTCGGGCGCTTCGAACGCCTTTCGAACCCGAGACCACTGGCTTTCTTCCGCTCTGTGCGAGCTTAGAAGGCCAGTGCTATATCCTGGCTAAGCCACCGGCCCATCTGGCCGCGGTCTAGATGAAGCACTCTTCTATTAAACCTTGGCTGGAGTCGCATTCGTCCTCGCATTCCCCGAGCTCTCCTCTGTCAACCTCTATATTGTACGTATATCATCACGGTGACGAATGGGAAAAGTTGAGATATTCGAACTGAAGAGGATGGATCTCAGGAACGCCGTCGTCATAGACGGGTTTCCGAGCGTGGGCCTCGTGAGCTCGATCGTTGCGAACTACCTGATAGCCCTTCTGAAGCTGGAGTACATCGCCGTCATGGACTCCGATTCTTTTCCGTCTCTCTCGCTAGTCAGGAACGGTGAGCCGCTCGGACCAGCCAGGGTCTATGCTCGAACAGAGCTGAAGCCTGGTGAGCAGCAGATAGTTGTCTTCTCCACGGAGCTCCAGCCCTCAGCCAATCTGCTCAGGGACATCGGAACTGCGGTCATGGACTATGCTCAGGCACAGAAATGCAGGCTGATCATCTCTGCAGGCGGACTGATAGTCGAGCGTGAGGAGGGCTCGGAGGTCGATGAGAAAGGCGAGATCGCCGTCTACGGCATCGGTAGCACCGAGAGCGCTCAGAAGCTGCTCTTGGACGCGGACGCGGAACCGTTCGTCGAGGGAGTCATCTCGGGGACGGCGGGCGTGCTCCTAAACGAAGGGAAGATGCGCGGATTCGACGTCATCACGCTCCTTGCGGAAGCGAAACCAGACACTGCGGATGCGAGGGCGGCGGCCCTCATTCTGGCAGCCATCGACCAGATGGTGCTCCACCTGAACCTGAACGTCGAACCACTGTGCAAGGAGGCGGAGCGCCTCGAGGCGCAGCTCAAGATCATTCACCGCGATGCCCAGAAGAAGAGCAGGGCCTCGGATGTGGAAATCCCCTACGGCTGAAGACAGCTGAGAGCAGAGGCAACACAAAACGATATTATCGATTGGCCGTCATTCGGGTCCAAGGTGACCTACAGTTGTCCAAGGATGCTTTCTACAAATACAACTTGCAAGGTGTCTTGAAAGTCACGAAGACCATTCCCGGCCCGAAGTCCTCGGCCATGCTCGAGGAGCAGAGGAAATACGATTCCAACGCGCTCGTGTATCCCGGCCAGGTCCCGCTGGCCATCTCTCGCGGGCTGGGCGCTACGGTCGAAGACCTTGACGGGAACATATTCATCGACTTCAGTGGCGGCGTGGGCGCGCTGAATGTGGGTCATTCGAATCCCGAGGTCGTGGACGCGATCAGGAACCAGGCGGACAAGATAACACACGGCCTGGACTTCCCGTCGAAGCCGAGAGTGGCATTATCAAAGAAGCTCGTCCAACTTGCTCCGGGCGACCTCAAGAACAACTCGAAGGTCCTCATGTGCGGTCCTACTGGAGCGGACGCAGTCGAAGCCGCTGTCAAGCTGGCGAAGTTCAACACGAAGAAGCCCGGCGTCATCTCGTTCGAAGGCGGATGGCACGGCGTATCCGGCATGTCCCTGTCCTTGACTGCGAAGCGCTCTGCGAAGGCCAACTATCTTCCTGGAGTGCCTGAGGTCTATTTCGCCCCGTATCCCTACTGCTACCGATGCCCGTTCGGGCTGAAGCATCCAGACTGCAGCCTCTCATGCGCCCACTACCTCGAACACCTGGTCAGGGACCCGGATACGGGGTTCTCTGCACCCGGGGCTCTCCTGATAGAGCCCATCCAGGGAGAGGGCGGGATAGTCCCACCTCCTCCTGGTTACATGAAAGAGATCAGACGGATCTGCGACACCTACGGCCTTGTCATGATAGCCGATGAGAT
This sequence comes from uncultured Thermoplasmata archaeon, assembly GCA_963705355.1. Lineage (GTDB taxonomy): Archaea > Thermoplasmatota > Thermoplasmata > UBA10834 > UBA10834 > COMBO-56-21. The sequence goes on along the minus strand of OY970070.1, from coordinate 1,323,614 downwards.
ACAGACGGGTTTCTGCAGAACTGGTGCTATGTTCGCCATGGAACACGAAGGGGTCACCCCTGACATCATGACCGTGTCGAAGTCTATGGGGAGCGGCCTTCCAATATCGGGCATCGTGTTCAGGAAGGAGCTGGACACTTGGGGTCCGGGCGCGCATGTGGGCACATTCAGAGGCAATGCGCTCTCCTGCGCAGCTGGCGTCGCAGGAATCGAGTTCATGGAGAAGCACGACCTCGTTGGACGCTCCAAACGCCTCGGCCAAAAAGCTCTGAAGCGCTGCACGGAGATGATGTCAAGACTCGACGTGATCGGGGATGTCCGGGGCAGGGGCTTGTATGTCGGGGTAGAGCTGATCAAGAGGGATGGTTCAAAGGCGCCCGATGCCGACCTCCTCGTGAGGCTGCAGAAGGAGTGCTTCTCGAAGGGTCTCGTGGCGTGGAAGGGCGGTCGGTCGGGCAATGTCGCGCGAATCATGCCCGCTCTGGTGATCACAGAGGAGCTTCTCGACGCGGGCCTGTCGATATTCGAATCGAGCTTTGCAAAAGCCTTGGGGAAGTGAGCGGTGCGCGCTCGTTTATCAGACTGAATGACCCGCAAAACGGCGTGTTTCCAAAAGAATATCTATAGTTTCAACTATCCACGAACGAAAGCGTCTTTGATTGCACAAACTTCGAGGCATCAACATGGCAGCGAAAAAGGCTTCAATAAAGAGCGCCGAGGTTCCAGGACCTAAATCAGTCGAGCTCGGCAAGCTGAGGGAGAAGTATCTGTCGAAGGCCGTCGGCATAACAGCCCCCGTCTTCATAGAGAAGGCCGAAGGCTCTCTGTTCTACGATGTCGACGGAAACGTCTTCATCGACATGGGCAGCGGCATCGGCGTCACGAACGTCGGGCACAGACCGAAGGAGGTCGTCGCCGCTGTGAAGAAGCAGGCGGACAAGTTCCTCCATGTCTGCTTCCAGGTGACGCCGTACGAGAACTACATCAGGCTGGCGGAGAAGCTGGCAAGTCTAGCCCCTCACACCGGCCTGGTCAAGTCCGTTCTGTTCAACTCCGGCGCTGAGGCGGTGGAGAACTCAGTCAAGATCTCGAGACACTACACGAAGAAGCCCGCCGCGTTCTCCTTCGTGCACGCGTTCCACGGCAGGACCATGATGGCCATGGCGCTGACGTCGAAGGAGATGCCCTACAAGGCCGGGTTCGGCCCTCTGCCAGAGACGTACAAGGTGGAGTTCGCGTACTGCTACAGATGCCCGTTCAAGATGGAGTATCCATCTTGCGGTGTCGCATGCGCAGACAAGATCGACGAGACATGGTCGAGTCCGCAGTTCCAGGGCAAGGTCGCATGCCTTGTCGGTGAACCGATTGCTGGAGAAGGCGGGTTTATCGTACCGCCCAAGGAGTTCTACGCTAAGGTCACGAAGATATGCAAGAAGCACGGAGCCGTCTACGTGGACGACGAGATCCAGACAGGTGCGGGACGAACGGGCAAGATGTGGGCCGTGCAGCACTGGAGCGGCGTCGAGCCGGACATGCTTGTCTCTGGCAAGGGCATCGGCGGCGGCTTCCCAGTGTCCGCGACCACTGGCAGGGCTGAAATCATGGACGCCCCTCAGGTCGGGGGCTTGGGTGGTACATTCGGCGGAAACCCGGTTGGTTGCGCTGCAGCTCTCGCGCAGTTCGATGTCATCGAGAAGGGTCTGAAGAATGTCCCGAAGGTCAACGCGTACATCACGAAGCGCCTCAAGGAGATGCAGTCGCGGTTCCCGATAATCGGCGACATCAGAGGGATGGGCGCGATGATGGCCATCGAGCTGGTGTCGGACCCGAAGACGAAGACGCCGGCGGCAAAGGAGACGAAAGCCATCAGGACGGCGGCCCTGAAGAGGGGAATGGTCGCCCTATCGTGCGGCACCTACGACAACGTCATAAGACTGCACCCGTCTATGATCATGCCCGACGAAATCCTCGAGCAGGCCATGGACATCCTGGAGGCCAGCATCGAGGAAGGGACGGAGCTCACCTGAGGGCGGCGAGGAGCTCCGAGATCGATCAAACGATTTCAACTCCCTTTCATTTCTTCAATGTCCTATTTCTAGGCGTAGCCTCTTTTTGATGGAAACAATCAAATACACTTTCAGTATTTCAAGTATGCTTCAAGACATATGCGCCGTCCCGAAACGCCACGCGCGCACTTGGGCCCGGGCGCATTAAGGAGAGAGTTCAATGGCATCAAAAGGTGGAAGTGCATTTGATTGGAAGGTGTGGATGGTCATCGCCATCGTGGCGTCATCCGTGATCGGGTTCTCCGCGGGCTATGTCCTCGGTGGAGCCCAGAAGAAAACCATCCTAAGCATAGTCGACGACTATGGAAGGACAGTCGAGCTGCATGGAATTCCGCAGAGGATAGTCTCAGTGGCCCCGTCTCCCACAGAGATAATGTTCGCTGTGGGCGCGGGCTCTCAGGTCGTCGGAGTTGACAACTACAGCGATTATCCTGCTGAAGCCAGAAGCCTCCCACAGATCGGATCATACACGCTGAACGTCGAGGTCATCATGAGCCTCAAACCCGATCTCATCGTCAGCAGCGACCTTGTTCCGAGGGCTCAGCTGGACCAGCTGGCGGCGCAGGGAATTCCCTACTTCATCTTCGCCACAAGGACCATGGAGGACGTGTTCAAGGATCTTCGACTTGCGGGAAGCTTGACCGGGCACTCGCTCGAGGCCGAAGCACTCATAGCTGGCCTGCAGGCGAGGGTTAATGCTGTGACGAACAAGACCCTTGCCGATGGAGTGGAGAAGGTCAGGACCTACGTCGAGTACTATCCCCTCTGGACTTATGGACCAGGTTCCTTCGGAAACGACCTGATACGGTTGGCAGGTGGATCCAACATTGCAGCCAATGCGAGCAACGAGTATCCTGAGCTGACTCCGGAGTTCATCATAGCGCAGAACCCTCAGGTCGTCATCTACACTGTGGGCCCGATGACCACAACAACCTCGTCAGACTTCGCGGCCAGATCTGGCTGGAGCAACATTTATGCCGTTTCCCACAACAAGATCTACTCTATTGACGACAACCTAGTGAGCCGGTACGGACCACGAGTCGTCGACGGTTTGGAGCAGCTGGCGGAGATCATACACCCCGAACTGTTCGCCTGAAGTTTGCCAGAGGGTGGCCGCGCTGATTGGAGCCGAGAAATCCAAGAATGACGGGCTGAGCCCCGCGCACTTGAGGAGCAAGCGTTTCCTCGTCATTTGCGCGCTGGGGACTTTGCTGGTCATCACAGCCTTCATAGCCATTCTAGTTGGCACACTCGGCCCGATCGGCCCAGGGGTTCCTGAGAGGATTTCCTTCTCAGAGGCGGTCAAGGCGATATTCACTGATTCAAGCTACCACTGGGTCTTCTGGAACGTGAGGATACCCAGGGTTCTTCTGGCAGGACTGGTCGGAGCCGCTCTCGCATGCTCAGGCACCGCGATGCAGGCGATATTCAGAAACTCCATGGCTGATCCGTTCATTATCGGGGTCTCGTCGGGCGCTGCCGTTGGCGCTGCGATCGCAGGGTTGCTTGGTCTGTCCGCAACAATCGGAGTGCTCGCGCCGCCGATGTTCGCTTTCGTGTCTGCGGTGATCGCCGCTTTCTCAGTGTACATGCTCGGCTCTGTGAGAGGGAAGGTCTATGTCGATTCGCTGCTTCTATCCGGCGTGGCCGTCGCGGCCTTCCTTGGCGCGATGGTCTCGTTCTTGATCTACTTCGCAAGACAACAGTATCACCAGCTGATCTTCTGGCTTCTGGGGAGTCTCACGCTTGCGAGTTGGGACATAGTCGAGATCCTACTGTTACCGATAGTTGCCGGGGTTGTCGTGGTATTCCTTTACGGAAGAGATCTCGACGCCCTTCTGCTCGGCGAGGAGACAGCCCACAATCTCGGCGCCAACCCCGAGTTCCTGAAGAAGCTGATGCTATTCGTCTCAGCGCTCATGGCCGCAGCTGCCGTCGCGTTCACCGGGATTATCGGCTTCGTCGGCCTGATAATTCCGCACATATCGAGGCTGATAGTCGGGTCCAGTCACAGGACCTTGGTCCCTGCCGCGACGCTGTCGGGGGCGATCTTCCTCATTTCTGCCGATACATTGGCCAGGACGGCTGTGGCCCCGACAGAACTGCCCGTCGGGATCATCACAGCGTTGTGTGGAGGCCCGTTCTTCCTATACCTCCTCCGGAGGAACAGCACGGGGCGTGACAGGTGATGTCTCTCTCGGTCAAGCACATGTCATTCTCGTTTGGAGATGTCCAGGTGCTGAAGGACATATCGTTCGACGTCGCTCCCGGGGAATTCGTCGGCATCATGGGTCCAAACGGGTCCGGAAAGACTACCCTGCTGAGGTGTGTGACCAGGTTCCTGCCGTCGGAGTACGGAACGATGCGCGTGGGATCCAGGTTTATCAACGATCTCACCCCTGCCGAAATGGCAAAGACATTCGCGGTCGTGCCGCAGACCTCGGCGACCGACTTCCCGTTCACCGTTCACGACATAGTCATGATGGGCAGGATACCCCACATCGGTAGCCGGCTCTCGGGCGAGTCGAAGAGGGACATCGAGATCGTCCAGCAGGCGATGGCAAGGACGAACACAACCCAGTTCGCGAAACGTGTTTTCTCCGAGCTCAGCGGAGGGGAGAGGCAGAGGGTCATAATCGCCAGGGCGATCGCGCAGAAGCCGAAGGTGCTGCTCCTGGACGAGCCCACAGTATTCCTCGATATAAGCGGGCAACTCGAGATCATGGACCTTCTGAAAAGGCTCAATCGAGAGGAGGGGATCACGACGATCGCTGTGCTTCACGATGTCAATCTCGCGGCCCGGTACTGTGACAGGATCGCTCTTCTCAGCCAAGGAAGGCTAGAGGCGATGGGCGCCCCGAAGGAAGTGCTCAGCCCGGAGACGATCCAGAGTGTCTACGGCGTCGATGTCTCGGTCAGAAAGGACCCGTTGACTCAGGCGGTATACATCATGCCGCATTCGGCTGCGGTCGCAATCCACAAGCATGGCACCAGGGTGCATCTGCTGTGCGGAGGGGGCGCAGGCGGGGTCTTCATGAAATCTCTTCACGACAGCGGTTACTCGGTGACAGCGGGCGTCCTCAACGTGCTCGATTCAGACTATGAGAACGCGAAGGATATGCACATTCCAGTGGTGGCGGAGGCTCCTTTTGCACCCATTAGCCCCGAGAACCACGCGGAGAACTTGGCGCTGATTGATGAGTCGGTGGCCGTCGTAGTGTCGCCGTTCCCCGTGGGCCCTGGAAACCTGAGGAACCTCGAGGCTGCCGCACATGCGCTGCGGACCGGGAAGAGGGTTCTCCTCGTTCGGCCAGCGGAAGCTCAGACGGTCGACTTCGTCGATGGTAAGGCCGATGCGATCATCAAGAACTTGATTAGCTCGGGAGCCACTGTCATTGCCGATGTCGCAGAGCTCCTCTCTCGACTGGCGCCTAGAGGAGGATGAAGCATGAATGGCCAACCGTTGCGGGATCTGAGGAGAAACACCGAGCTCCTGATCCTGATCGAAGTGCTGAAGGCTCCTTCGATAAGGATGAAGGAGTTGGCTGGTCGCATGCACATCACCGTGCAGGCGGTTAGCCAGTACATTTCCGCGATGAAGAGAGAGGGTCTGCTTAAAGAGCAGGGGGCGGCCTGCGGCCGACGAGGAAAGGCATGCAGATTGCACAGGAGCACTTCACGGCCCTGAAGGAACAGGTCGATGCGACCCTCAGAAGGATAAGCGTGATCGACAGGTGCGTCGCCATCGCGGGAAAGAGGATCAAAAGGGGCGAATCGGTCGGCCTGACGATGGAGGATGGAATGTTGATGGCCTCTCCTGGCCAGAAATCCACATCCACGGGGATTGCCCTCGAGGTCTCCGATGAGGGAGACGACGTCCTCGTCGGCCAGTTGGAGGGCATCGTGGACCTCGAGCTTGGGAAACTTCTGATCATCGAGACGCCCTCGGCGGAGGACGGAGGCTCCAAGGCAGCGAGCGTCCAGCGGGTGAGGGACAAGGTCGACGAGTTCTCGCCTGGCCTCCTTGTCGCCGGTGATTCCACTGGCGCAGCCCTGCTGATGAAGGCGAGCGGAGAGCTTTTGACGATTCACGCGCCCGTCGAGTCCTCCATGAGTGCCCTGAGCAAGGGCGTCGATGTTGTCTTCTGCGGCACCAGGGACTCGGTCGACCAGATCATCGATGCAGTGTCGGTTCTCAAGAAGGAGAGCGGCTACGAGATCAAATGGAAGTCTTATAAGGCCTGACGGCAGGAATCGGAATCAAGTCTAAATCCACCTAGGTTGATTTTCGGCTCAGGTGAGCAGATGGAAGTAGTCGAAGCGATACGAACCAGACGCGCCAGAAGAGTCTTTTCGGACAGGCCAGTCGAGGATGATAAGATAGAGGCGCTTGTCGAAGCGGCGAGGCTCTCCGCTTCCTGCAACAACAACCAGCCGTGGCGCATCGTGATTTGTAAGAGCGGGGAGGGCATCGTCGGAGCCAGGAGCGCTCTCTCCCGCGGGAATGCCTGGGCAACGCGCGCGCCCGTGATCATGGTCGTTGCAGCTCAGCCGGTTGATGACTGCCAGCTCAGCGATCACAGGGATTACTATCTGTTCTCGACCGGACTCGCCATCGGACAGTTGGAGTTGAGGGCGACAGAGCTAGGGCTGATCGCGCACCCGATTGCGGGCTTCGACCCGCTCAAGGCTAAGGAGGCCCTGGGCATTCCGGCGGATTATGTCGTGATAACATTCGTGATCATCGGCTTCCCGGGTACCGACGATTCCCTGCTCTCGGACAAACAGAAAGCTATCGAACCGACCCGGCCGGACAGAAAACCGATCGGAGAGAACTTCTACCTGGATGGATGGGGCAACCCGTTCCATTGATGCCACCCAGCAGGCCGTTCTGCACAGCTTTGTACGCTCCTGAAAGCCTATATCTGACCTAGGACTTCGGGAGTCAGAACCCCCGGAGGCGTTCGTGATGATCAGGCTGTACTGTGCGGAAGGAGGTGAACTCCGAGCTGTCGATTCACCCAGGCTGAAGGATGCTCTTTGGATAGACGCAGTGGCACCCACGCCAGATGAGGTCGACATGATGCATCGAGAGTTCGACATCGACCTCCAGGACGTCGCCGACTGTCTCGACCCGAACGAGAGGTCGAGGGTCGAGGTAGAGGAGACCTACGACCTGCTCGTGTTGCGCAGCATCCTGTCAGAGGGGAGGAACGGAGACAGGATCCAGACAATGCCTATCGGCATTTTTGTCACAAAGGGCAAGGTCATCACCGTTAGGATTGCCTCCAGCTTCACGTACCAGGAGCTGACTTCCGAGCTGAAGCGCAAGCCGCACATGGATACCAAGGAGGACCTTTTCCTGGCACTCGTCAGGAAGGTGAACAGGGATATCGATAAGAAGGTCAGGCCTCTGGAGCGGACCATCGCTTCGATCCAGGAGCAGATACTGACCGCTAAGAGAGGGGAGGTGGCTCCCCGCGCATTCGCCTTGAGCAACGGGCTCATCCTGCTCAACACCGCCCTGCTGTCCAACCTGAACGCAATCTCCATGCTCCCGCGCGCGAAGCATCTCCATCTCACCAAGGAGAAGCTGGACCTGGCTGAGGACCTCGAGAATGACGTGGCCCAGCTGTACGAGATGACGACCATCTATCGTGAGATAATGTCCAACGTGTTGAACGCCTATGAGTCCACGCTCGCCAACAGCCTCTCGACAGTGATGAAGACCCTCACGACCATCAGCCTAATCCTCATCCTGCCGATGATGATAGCTGGATGGTTCAGCATGAACGTCGCGTTGCCGTTCGACAAGGACGCCGGCTACTCTTTCTGGATCGTCGTCGGCGCCTCGATTGCTGCCGTCGCGGCTTTGTGGGCGTTCTTCAGGGTGAAAGGGATTCTCTGAACCGGCTCAGATCACCTTGTTGCCGTCGACATAAACATGGATGCAATTCGCAGGGCAGTCGGCGGCAGCGTTTTTCGTGCACCCTTCGTCATCGAGCTCTAGCTCGTCGTTGTCTCCCACTCTCTTCCCGCCCTTCATAGTCGAGAATCCATCGGCTGCCATCTCGAAGGTTTCCTCGCATGTAGTTGTGCATAGCTCGCACCCTGTGCATTCCGGCCTGACTATCTCCACTTTTACCTTCGCCAATCCAATCAGCCCCTAGTCTGTGCGCGGTCTTCGTAGAGGAGTCTTCGACTTATCCTCTTTCCCTTTCCGGTCCGGTGAATACGGTTATTTGGGGAAAGGGCTAAAATGCGTCAGGCGTTTCCTCATTGCCATCTGCCATCGCACTCCCCCAGAGGTGAATCGCGAGGAGGGGTAATAATCTGAGTTCCGATTTGGTCTGCAGATACCCTCATGTCAATTCTTATCAACCCGCTCGCCAATCCCCCACGCATGTCTTTCGATTCCAGGCTTCTGAAGAGGATCCGCCGGGAATTCCCAACGGTCGACGCTGACCCGACCGGCAGGAAGAGAGCGTTTCTCGACAACGGCGCAGGCACCCTTGTGACGAGGATGAGCGCCGAGGCGGAGTCCCGCGCCAGAACAGAATGGAGCGCGAATGTCGGCAACTGCTTCACTGAATCCAAGGGCGCTGAGGAAGCTATTCTCGAGGGGAGGAAGGCGGTCTCCGACCTACTCAGGGCCGAAGGCCCTGAATCGATCGTCTCGGGGGAATCGTGCACCAGCCTCTTGTTCGGCCTCAGCTACGCGCTCAGCCGGGGCATGAAAGGCGAGGAGAATGTCGTTATGACGGGATACGAACACTATGCCAACATCAATCCGTGGGCAGAGCTCGGGGGCATGGGTCTGATCCACGAGCTGAGATTCTCCAAGTTCGACATGGATACAGGAATCCTGGACATCGAGGATTTCAAGCGGCTGGTCGACAAGAAGACCAAAGTCGTGAGCGTGACCGCAGCATCGAATGTTCTGGGAACGAGATCCGACCTCATCGAGCTCGGCAAGATCGCCAAAGAGGTTGGGGCTCTATTCGTGATCGATGCCGTTCATCACATCGCCCATGGCCCGACCGATGTGAAGAAGATTGACTGTGACGCGCTGGTGTTCTCCGGGTACAAGCTCTTCTCCAGGCACGGCAGCTTCATGTACATGAAGCCCGAGCTGATCGAGAGGTTGCATCCGTACAAGGTCGATCCGTCACCGAAGCACGGGCCCGAGAAGTGGGAACTCGGCACGAGGGACCAGGCGATGTTCGCAGCCATGAAAGGGGCGATGGACTACCTGGTATGGCTGGGGGATCCGGAATCCAAGGCCGATCCGAATCCGGGCCCTCAGAGGTCTGCCAGGTTGCGGACCGCAATGCAGAAGATCGAATCCTATGAGAAAGAGCTCTCCAGGATCGTGCTCGACGGCTACGGCAGGTTGCTAGGCCTGCGATACATAGATGGCCTCAATCTCTACGGCCCCAAGGACATCAACATGAAGCTCGGCAGAGACCCGACATTCGCGTTCAAGCTCGCGGGACACGACGACCACGAACTCTCCAAGGTATTGTGGGACAAGTACGCACTGGCCGTGGGAGCCGAGGACTACTACTCGAGAGTCCCCGCTCTGTACAAGACGAAGACGATGGTCAGAGCGACGTTCGTCCACTACAACACCAAAGAGGAGGCCCTCATGCTCCTCAGGGCTCTGAACGAGCTCGCGCAGAAGAAGCAGTAGCTAGAGAAATGAGAATGATAAGGGGTTTGACGCGGGCCCTCTACTTCTTGTTGTAGTACTTGGCCCACTCGCCTGGCTGGGAGCTCATCGTGCGCTCGTAGCTCTGCTGGATCTTCTGTCCGGGCTTTTTCTCAATCAGTACCAGCAGGACGACCGCGATGGCGATGACCATCGCGACTATCGCTCCGATGGCGAAGATGAACATCGGTAGCTTCGCAGCAGCCTCGCCGCCAAGGTCGACTAGCGCCTCAGACGAGAACGTCGGGTCGTGCACGATGGACTGGCCGCCGGGGAAGCTCATGCCTGCGAGCACTGCGAATCCAGCGAACAACGCGCCGTTCATCGCCCTGCTCCAAATCGGCACTCCGCCGAGTATCTGCGCGTGGACGAGATCCTGGTGACCATCGACGGTCACGTTTGAAACCCACTCCAGAGCGCCGATCCTGGTCCTGTCGCCACCGAATGTCAGAGTCGGTGTGGCCAGGGGTCTCGGCGCGCTGTAGGTCCCCGTGTTCTCATTGACGTCGACTGGTCCAGTTGTGCAGGTCGCAGACATGCGCCCGTCCTCCTTCATCGCGCGCATGGTGTTCATGTTCATCCATTCCATTATGCGTGCAGGCATGAAGTTGCCGACCAGCGCGCTGACCTCCATGAGCAGGCTTGGGTTGACTGTGTTCGCAGCGTCGAAATCCCACCCCTGGATTGACTGGTCCCACTTCACGTGGTACGTGATGATCTTCCCGCTGACCACATAGTCGCTCATGCGCTGGGCCTCGGAGAACCGCATCAGGTTGCCCATCATGCCCCTTTGGACTGTTACCCTCCACTGCGGGATTGTGGCATTGTCCACCTGGACCATCTTGGCCTCGAGGTGGAAGGTCAGGGTGAGATCGTCCAGCTTGTCGTCACCCGCAGGCCCGGTGTAGTTGCTGAGCGGTATGTATGGCAGATCGTTCGCGCTCAGATCGAAGCTCCAGGTCCTGTAGTCCCCGCTCTCACTGGAGGTGACAGCGGACTGCGCCCACGCCGTCTTTAGATCGACTTTCTTGTAGATCGGCTCCTGGGCGACATAGTTGCCCGTGAAGTTGCAGTTCGCGTACTCCCTGTGGTACTGGAGCACGCCGTTGTCGTTCGTGTCGTTGAACTCAAGGATGTCCTCGAGCTTCACGGCGTACAGTGTGTAGATCTTGATCGTGTGATTCTTGGTTATTTGTGTCCCTTGTTCGTCATAGACTTGCGCCATGCCGAGGTACCTCGCCTTGATGGCCACGAAGTACACGTTGTTCAAAGTCGTGTTTGTTCCCCAAACGACTCCGAACGCAGCGTCGCTTCCGAACTTCACGAAGAAGTAGTTGCCTCCGCCGAGATCAGTCGTTGTGCCCGTTGCAGTTGTCAGCTTGTCGCTCACGGTGACCGGTGCTGCGGACACAGAAGCGGGGATTGCGAAAATCCCCAGTAGCATCAGCAGAACCGTCATCATCGCGCCAGCGACTTTGATTCCCTTGCCGCCTGTCATCTTGATTGCCTCCGATTCTTCGGATCTGAAGGTATCTACTCGGGCGCGGGGTATTTGAACCCTGACCGGCGTTTTGCAGTCGTTTTGCACTCGCGCCGAGCGCTTGATAGCCTCTTCGAAAGGAGTATTAGGTCAGGCAATCGTTACACGGTTTCAATGGCACGCCTAGTGGTCTCCCAGAACGAGCGTCTGCTCCTTCATCTGGCGGAGATGGACAAGCACCGGGACGACCCCGAAGTCCCCTTGTCAGCGAGCCAGGAGGGGATCGCGCAGGAACTCCAAATTCAGGTTCACAACGCTTCGAGGGCCCTTGCCTCTCTCCAGAGGGAGGGGCTCGTCACCGATAGGTTAGCCCATGTCAGGGGAGCTCCGAAAAGAAGACGGGCCTATTTCCTGACGGAACGGGGGCGTCATGCGGCACAGACCATAAGGGCCGACATCGCGAAACGGAAAGTCGTCTTCGAGCATGCGGGCAAGGTTCAAGAGCTGCCTCTTGAGGAGGCCATGCGTAAGATCGCGTTGCTGGGAGGGAGGCCATTGACCTTCCCCGAGATGGTCGACCTTGCCCGCTCCTCCGACACGATGAGGACGGAGGGCTTGGGCAGGGAGTTGGCGACCCCGGCAGTCCTTGAGCTCGTCGAGAGGTCGCATGGGAGGCCGAAGGTCGATGCATTCTTCGGGCGTGACAATGAGCGAAAGATTCTCCTCGAGGCGCTCCTGGGTGGCAAGAATTCCGCTATTCTGCTGTGGGGAATGCCGGGCATCGGCAAGAGCACGCTCGCATCCAAGTTGTTCGACGAGCTCTCCGGAAAGAAATCGATGTTCTGGTCCACTATTAGGGAGTGGGATACGGAGAGCTCTTTCATGTCCGCTCTGACAGAATTCCTTCTCTCTGTCGGTCACACCGAGGCCGCAGATTCGTTCAGGCATGGCTCTTCGCTGTCAGACTTGTATGTGCCGATGGTCGGTGATTTCTCCGGCATGCCGCTGGTCCTCTTCATAGACGATGTTCACAAGGCGTCCAAGCAGGTTTCTACGCTGCTTTCCGTGTTGCTGGAGTCAGTGAAGGCTTCGAGGTCGAGCAAGATCGTCATCCTTTCGCGGTCATTGCCGAACTCTTTCTCAAGAACAGCTCCGGGCAACCTTGCTATCGAGGTCACAGGCTTGGACCGCGATTCGGCCTGGCGGATGGCCCAGAGCCTCTCAGTGCAGGATGCTGTTCGCGTGGTGGACGAGAGCCACGGGCACCCGCTTCTGCTCAATCTGATGGCCCGCGGTGGTGCTGGAGATGCAAAGGGTGACGTGCTTGCCTTCGTGGAGCGCGAGGTCTATTCAGCGGTGTCCGGACGTGAGCGCGAACTTTTGGAGCTCCTTTCGATATTCCGCCACCCCGTGACTGTTGATGCTTTTCAAGACTTCGACTACGATGTTGTCGCGCGGCTGAGGCAAAGAGCGCTGTTGGTCGAGGAGCAGGATGGTGTGTGGACCCACGACCTGCTACGGGAGTTCTTCTTATCCCGCCTGAACCAGGCCAAGAAGACCGCGCTTCACAGGACTGCAGCTCGGTACTGCGAGAGCCACTCAGGAGTCGAGTGGAAGCTAGAGACGCTCTTCCACGATGTAGAAGCGGGCGAATGGACCGCCGCACGAAGTATCTCTGTCTCGAATGCCTCGGAACTGGCAAAGGAGTTTCCTGAGGAGACTCTTGCGCTCATCTCCGGGATACCGAAGGACGATGCGCCCCCCAGGGAATACGCTGAGCTGCTCTTTCTTCGCGGGCAGTTGAACGAGTCATTGAGGCGCCAGGAGGCAGCTCTGGTCGACTACGAAGAGAGCCTTCTGCTTCTTGGCGGCGAAGACGACGCCGACAAGCGGGCGCGCGTGCTCGAGACGATCGCAAAACTCCAGTCGCAAATCGAGAGATGGGCGGACTCGTTCGCTGGGCACGAGAAGGCTCTGCGCATCTACGAGAAGTCGAACGACAAGGAAGGGCAGGCGCGCGAGTGGATGAACATAGGAGGTGTCCACAGGAAGAGACTGGATTTCGCGAAAGCCAGAGACGCCTATGACAAAGCTCTAGCACTCGCTTCGATGGCCGAGGACCGTCCCGCGCAGGCGGCGTGCTTGAACAACGTCGCGCTGTTGGATTGGGATGAAGGACAACTCCTCGATGCCGAGACCAAGCTCAAGGAGTCCGTCAGGCTCGCACATGCCGTCAGGGATCACGGAGGCGAAGCTCGCGGCCTTGAGAATCTCGCGGCTCTCTACAAAACGCAGCTCAGGCTCGGTGAAATGACGAGCCTGCTGATCCAGTCGTCCGAGGCTTTCAGACGGGCAGGCGAGATAGTCGAGTTCAAGAGGCTTCAGGCCACATGCGCGACTGCGCTCGGAGATCAAGGCGGGTTCTCCGAAGGAATTGACCTGTGCATGAAGGCGCTGGAGCGGCCCGAGCTTAGACCCCGGAAGGGCTTGTTCCAGAGACAGCCCCGATATGATGCTGGCGATGTCGCCCTGTCCTCCGCGTTGGTCGACTTGTTGAGAATGACGGGCGAATACAAGAAGGCGGAGAAGGAACTGGCCCGGTACAATTCCATCGCTGATTCCATAAGAGATCCGACTGCCAAAGCGAGGGGTATGTTCATGATCGCCTTGATACGCGAGGATTCGGGAGACTTAGACGAGGCCGTCAAATCATTGAAGGACGCGGAGGAGGTTCTGCTGGCGGCCGGAGACACTGAAGGCCTAATCGCCGTGCATTTGAGGATTGGCATTGTTGAGGAGAAGAGAGGAAATGACGAGGCAGCGGCAAAGCACTATGAGGAGGCCGCTCGTCACGCGGACATCGCGAACGACAAGTACGCGCACGCGCTCGCTCTTGAGAACCTTGCATCCATAAGAAAAGAGTGATCTGAGATTCCTATTCCTCTCCGCCTTCACGCTCCACTTCTTCGTAGTAGGGCAGGCGTTCCCCAAGACTATCCCGCGCCCTCCAAATGGGGCCCTTAGGCTCTTCGATGATCATCAGCTTGAGGACCCAGATCCTCCTGTCCATCGAGTCCCTCTCGGGCTTGTCCAGCTTGAAATGGTCATAGAACTCGGGCAATCGGTCGAGGTTCCTCAACAGAGTGTGATAGAGACCCCAATCGTGGGCGCACAGCTGGGCCACGTATCTAGCGTTGATGACACCCTCTCTGTCATCGACACCGATCTTGTGGTCCCTGAAGAGTGAGAACAGATCGTGGAAGTCCTTCTCATCCATCTTCACGACCTGTATCTTCGTGATGAAAAGATCGGTCAGAGAGATCGTGTAGGGATCAATCTCCAACCGTCCTCTGAAATCCAATGTCTGGTCCATGCGGAACTTGTCAAGGAACACCTCGACATGGCGGTTGTTCACGTGGTCCTTGTACTTCAGACGCTGGCCACCGTGCAGGGCGTTGAACTCCTTGTCGGGTGCATACCCGAGATCGGCGAACACCTTCTCAATTCTCGCGGACTGAGAACCGAGTCCCATCATGTCGATATCAGAATAAGGCCTGTCGCAGAAGCTCATGCTAGTGCAGTGCGCTCTTACTGCCAGGCCACCCATCAGTCTGAGCTGGACCCTCTGTGTCCTGGCGTGATCGACGATGCGCTTCGCCTCCTCAGGCATGTCCTTGAGGGGACGAATTGGCTCGGTTGACGCGGTGTCTTCTACCATTTGATCTGAGGAGATGATATGATTGGTATTCTAGTCTTCCGCAGAACGCCCTGCCTTCGCTTGCCCAACGTCAGAGGATACCATCTTGTCCCGCCAGGTCTCGAATATGTGGTCGCTGTACCAGATGTTTGGGACTATCGACTTGACCGCCTTGTCCTTGGCTATCTCTCCCAGGATCTCCCTCAGCTCGGTCATCGTGTCCGTACACATAACGCACAAGAGGAAGTTGGGCATGTTCGTGAATGATCGCAAGTACCACGCTCTGGGGGAGTATCTACTGAGGAATCTCGCGCCGACATCCTTCTTGCTCACGCCGTCGTTCAGGACCACGTGAACTAGGGACACGATGTCGCCTGTGCATGTCGGGTCCATCGGTATGACGAGGTCTATCGAGCCTTCATCTATCATCTTCTGCAGTCGTCTGCTCACGGTCCTGGAGGACACCCCAATCTCCTTTGCGATGTCTGCGACCGGTTTTCTGCAGTCCGGCTGGAGCGATTTGATGATCCATGAGTCCAAGGGGGTGAGGGTGCTCGGTCTATCAACAACCCTCTTGCCCCCGTCGATGAAATCAGGCGCGAGACCAGCATCTGTGGAGTAGATTCCGACTGTCGGCTCTGAGATCTCGGCCGTGCGTTTCACGAAATCTACATACTTCTCGAGATCTGAAATGCTCCTCAAGAGCGCGACCGCGTAGATGAGGTTCCCGCCAGCAACGAGGACTGAGGAACTCAGCTCGTTGGAACTCAGCTTCTTCACTGTATCCTCGGTGGAGAGTGCATTGGATCTGCCGAACACTATGACGGGGACCGCATTGAGATACCTGATCGAGATGCCGGCTGTGAACCCTCGGAGGACTCCCGCCTTCATGAGTAGCTGGATCCTTCGGTGGACCGCCTGCACGGAGACCCCTAGCTTATCGGCGAGCTCCCGGTACGGAATCCTCGGGTTCTCGGCCAGGAGCAACATTAGCCGTCGGTCGGTTTCGTCCATGGCAAACACGAACCCTCAATCCATGCAAGGACTTGAACTTTGCCAGTTCCAGAAAAAACCCCATATCCGGAAAGCTCTCTAGCATGATACGAATTCCGACCCTTGTTCCAGCTTGGCCCTCCGCAAAGCGTTGAAGATGCCTTCCAGTATGCACGCTTCGCTCACATAGCCGTAGAAATCCCCCTTGTCGAACACTGCAATCGTGGAGACCTCGGCATTGGCCATTGCCTTGGCAACCCATCGTAGGCTCAGCGACAGATTGGTAAGGATCACGAGAGGTTTGGACATCACATCCTTGACCTTCACCTTCTTTGGGTCCTTGCCCTCTGCCACAACCTTGGAAACGATGTCCTTCTTCGTGACCATTCCGTAGGCGTCGTTTCTGTTCTTCCTCGGGACCAGGAGAGTGAAGCAGTTCTTGTCAAGCATCGTCTTCATCGCGGTGTAGACGGTCTCCTCGGACCCAACGGAAGGGAGCTCCCATGTCTTCACGATGTCCTTCAATATCAGAGGATCCACGGTCATTTCTTTGCCTCCTTGCCCGCATTAGCCTTTGAGACCACCGCTCGCAGAATATCTACATCCGAGATGAATCCAAGAAAAGCTTCTTTGTCAAAGACAGCGATCTTAGACACGCCCTCATTCGCCATTTTCCTAGCGACCCATCTGACATCAAGATCAAGATTGTTCATGACGACAAGGGGCTTCCTTGCCAACTCGAGGACCGAAGTACTTGCTAGATCCTTGCCATTCGCAACAGCTCCGGCCAGAAGATCCCACCGCGTGACCATTCCATATGCGTCGTTCGGCCCTGCTCTGTCGACGAGCAGATAGTCCGTCTTGTTCTCGATCATTGACACGAGCGCGTCCTTCGCGGTTGCGTTCGGTTGGATTCTAACGGGTTTGGGGCCGCTGATGACGTCTCTTAGTTCCATCTATTCCCCCCTAAGCCAGGTGCTAAGCGTTGTTATTGTTCTGACCGTATAAGAACATTCTGGGCTTCGCTTCTTGCCACTCGCTAAGGAATAAATCCGAAAGAAGGGCGTTCTGCGCATCAGAACCGAACGAACGGCTCGTCGAGGACGGTCTGATTCAAACAGAAAGCTTTTGGCGAGTCATGTGTTGGAGTGGACCGGGCGAGTATTGAACTTGTCCGGGCCAGACATTCGTTATTTCGGTTCAATCAAAAAGAAATTGCACCAAAGCGTTCGCAAACCCCTACTTTTCTTTGCATGAAGTCTCATTGTTGGAACAACGGCAGGATTGTGCTTTGAGTACCTTTACGTAGCATTGTCAAAGGACTTTACCAAAAGATGGATGTGAACGGCGACAAATCCGCCTCATGAGGAGTGGATGGCTGATATCCTGAACAAGCTAGTCTCGTCACATCTCGTCTTTCGAAACGAGGACATTGCCCGGAAAACGGCCAGTCTCATTTTCGTGACACTTACCACAATAACTGTCCCATTCAACCTCCTAATGGGAACCCAGCACAATGCCCAGGGAGCGCCATCTCAATTCATTTCCCAAGCGGAATCCGTTGTTACGGATGAACAACCGTGCTATCAATATCCTAACGCATCCTTCTCAGAGCTCGGGAATGCAAGCCGACTTGCCCAAAGTATTCTGGCACGCTTCGGCCAAGACCTTGTCGGTCAATATGCTCCAGATCTGTCTGCGTTCGCGTACCCGCGCTTAATCGCCCGAGAGCCTCCCTTCGAAGAGGGGTTCGATGGTCTTATTCAAGGATATCAAGTCCTTGGATTTACCTCACATAATGGCAGCACGATTGAGATATACTATTCGAATGCGCCGGGCAACAATGGATATTTCTTAGCATTTCTTGCGAGGCTAGTTGATTTTGATTTGGTAGCATCAGCTCCGTCCGAATACGTGTCTGTGACTCGAGGCGTTGCTGAAATGCTGGGTGTTCCTCTTGAGAATCTTACTGAGTCAAGCACCTTTTTCGAAAGGAACGCGACTTCAGTGATCCTTTCCAGCAAGATTGCCGGGCAAAGACTCGTTGATTGTGATATGTTCGCCGTGACCGTCGACAATACGACAAACCGAGTCTTGGCCGTTCAGAGCCGGCCGTTCATTGCCAACGAACCCACACCCTTGTTCACATTGGAGCAGGCAATGGAGATAGGGGAGGAAATCGCTAGGAGTAAAGTGCTCCGGTCCGATGATGTGTTCAAGTCTGGAGAAGTAGTGGGGGTAAGATTCATGCCAGTTGCTGAAGCCGTGGACCCCCAACCCGTGCCCGGTGATCCAGCCAACTTCACCTATTCCTCACGACTGAATATCAGATTCGGGTACGAATACATGGCGCACATAACTGACAGCATGTACGACCCTGCCACATACTCAATCCTCGTGGTCGTCGACATACAGTCTGGTGACGTCTTGTTCTCGATGATTGGTCCGGTCCCGATTATATCGCACGGATTCTTATTGAACTACTGGGCCCTGTTTGGCGTGACTGTCGCATTCGCTGCCCCTGTTGTGATTCTCGTGGGCATTTATCTTTCTCCTGAATTTGGCATGGTTGTTCTGTACGGATTTTTCGTGCCTCTTTGGATGCGACTCCGTGGAGCCAATGTCCTAGACAGCTTCAACCGAGGGCGTATATACGGCCACATCAGCGCTAAGCCAGGGTGTTCATTCACTGACCTCAAGTCTGCACTGGGCATCGGAAATGGAAACCTCGCGTATCATCTAATGGTGCTAGAGCGACTTGAGCTCGTCAAATCCCACAAAGAAGGACGCACCAGACGGTTTTTTCCTCAGGGAGTCCCTGGGAAAATTAGAAAGGATCAGTGTTTGGGAAAGACAGAGGCGTTGGTGCTTGGAGAACTTATTGCAGAGGGTCCGGTCACGATTCGAAGCCTTTCAGAAGCCCTGGGGATGTCTCGGCAACGGGTTCACTACAACGTCAAGCTTCTCCACAAGAGGGGATTTGTTGAGCACGAGGGGGTCGAATGGAAAGCGGTCTATCCTCAGGTCGAGGAAAGTGGTGGTGAATAGACAGGTGCTTGATTTGGTGATTCTCACGGTGATCCTATTCCAACCGAGTGTGGATTCGGCCGGGTTTGGACTTTCGAGACTGGCGAAATCTCAATCTCGTGATTTTCGTACTGAGCTAAACTTCTTCCCCCTTCTTTCTTTTGCTGCTCCTGCCTCCTGAATGCCTCTTTAATGGCATTGACGATTTCTTCGGTCTCATCTGCGTTTTCCACAATCACCTCGAAGCAATCACCGCCCCAATGTTTCGTCGTTGCTAATGATTCACGCGCTTTGGGACGCAGATTCGTCGGAGGATTCCTCCATTCGCGTTGCTACTTCTCTCCGAGGCCCGCATCGAACAAACGCGAATGAGCTCTGTATTCGAGGTATGCCAATGGCAGAACGACAAGCAAGGACAGAATAAGCCAGAGTCTTCCGACCAGCTGCGCCGCTGTCTCAGGTATTATCACCATGTCCAAGATTATGCAGCTGATTAAATACGCAGTTCGCGCTGCTTCTAGCTTCAGGGGCCTAGCCATCGAGCGCCTGATAGACCCTTTTCTACGGGAGGACAATCTCTTGATGAGCCTATCGAATCTCTCCAAGGTCTCGTCGGATCTCGACTTGCGGCTACCGTCCGTTGGCATTCTCATGCATCCCTTTCGAGGGGGGTGAAACATGCCACATAGTGCCCTGGTTCGATCTCCCTGAAGTCGGGCTCCTCTAGGGAGCATCTTTCGTTCCGCTGCCAGCATCTGGGATGGAATCTGCAACCTGATGGGGGACGAGCGGGGTTCGGCACCTCGCCGGAAAGGGTTATCCTGTCTCTCTTGAGGTCCGGGTCTGCGACAGGGACCGCAGCCAGCAATGCCTTCGTGTACGGATGGGCTGGAGAGAGGAAGAGGACCTCCGTTTTCCCCAGTTCTACAAGCCTGCCCGCATACATCACTGCTACGCGATCGCTGATGTGAAAGACCACGCCGAGGTCATGCGTTATGAAGATGTAGGTCAGTCCTAGCCTTTTCTGCAGATCCATCAGGAGATTGAGGACTTGGGCCTGCACGGAAACGTCCAGTGCGGATGTCGGCTCATCGAGGACGAGCAGCTTCGGATCAAGGGCAAGGGCTCTCGCCACGTTGATTCGTTGTCTCTGCCCTCCGCTGAACTCATGCGGAAACCTGTTCAGGTGCTCTTTCTTGAGGCCGACGAGTTCGAGCAACTCTAGAACCCGCCTCGTAAGTTCTTCTCCCCTTGCGAGGCCAAACGATATCAGGGGCTCGCCTACGATGTTCTTGATGGTCATCCTCGGGTCAAGCGCGCTCATGGGATCCTGGAA
Organism: uncultured Thermoplasmata archaeon; assembly: GCA_963705355.1. Lineage (GTDB taxonomy): Archaea > Thermoplasmatota > Thermoplasmata > UBA10834 > UBA10834 > COMBO-56-21. The sequence goes on along the minus strand of OY970070.1, from coordinate 1,303,304 downwards.
CACCATCTGCATGTTCTTTCGCGTTCGCCTCATGATCCTCTGCGGATACTCGGTGATATCCTTCCCCATGAAGACGACCCTCCCTTCAGACGGTTTCACCAGCATGAGAACCAGGCGTGCCAGAGTTGTCTTCCCGCACCCAGACTCACCGACAATGCCAAAGGTCTCTCCGCTCCTTACGAAGAAATCCACTTTGTCAACTGCCCTCACTTCTCCCTTGATTGTTGAGAAGACTCCGCCTCTGATCGGGAATCTCTTCGAGAGCTTCTTGCCCTCTAGAAGAGCCTCTTTGTCCGTGATACTGCTAGACTGCATAATCATCCGGCCTCCTTCGATGCCATGACGGGATTGTGACAGGCCACAAAGTGTCCTGGGTGAACCTCAAGGAGTTCTGGGACCTCTGACCTGCATTTCTCAAGCATTCGGTCGCACCTAGGGTGGAAGCGGCAACCGGTTGGAGGGGTCAGGAGATTCGGGACCACTCCAGGTATCACATTCAACGGTTGCTTCCTCGTCCTCATGTGTGCTGGCCCTATCTTCGGAATTGACCTGAGAAGCGCGTTCGTGTATGGATGCATTGGCTTTAGGAAAATGTCCCGAACAGCAGATAGCTCTGCGATGTATCCTGCGTACATCACAGCCACCCTCTGACAATTTTCCGCGATTATTCCCAGGTCGTGAGTGATGAGAAGTATCGAGGTCCCCCTGGCGCTCTTCAGCTCTCTCATGAGTCCTAGAATCTGAGCCTCGACAGTGACATCAAGGGCGGTTGTGGGCTCGTCCGCAATCAGCAAGTCCGGCCTGCAGGCCATCATCATGGCAATCATCGCCCGTTGCTTCATTCCCCCGCTGAGTTCGAAGGGGTAGCTCCTGGCTATCCTGCCTGGTTCCGCGATCTTCACATCTTTCAATGCGGACTCCGCTCTCATGAGCTTGGCAAGCTTCAGCCGTCTTTGGGTGAACCGCCTGACCACAGGTGTGTTGCGGACGAAGTAAGCGATTGTATTCTCAGGGTTCTCCTTCATGTGTTCGTAGTAGCGCGTGTCGAGACCTAACAGTAACCTCCTGACCGCCGTTGGCAATAGACTTGAGTACTTTGATTTCAAAACAACGCCGCAACTCAGACAAGCCCCCCAATCGTCTCTCACGGGACTGCCACACTCGGAACAGACTGTCTGCCCAGACGAAGATTCCCTGGCCTGTGACGGTGGAGCCTCTCCTCCAGAAGTCGGGCGCTCGTCAGGTCTTTGACGATATCCCGTCTTGCCCTTCTCCAAAGCGTCTCTCTCAAGCTTCAGCTGTCTCAGGACAACATCGATAAGTTCGTTAAGTTGGTGCAGCTCGATAGTTTCGCCAATCTGATTTCCAATGGTCATAGTTGGATTGAGCGCTGTCATCGGCTCCTGAAATATCATCGATATTCTGGCACCTCTGATCGAATCAAGTTCAGCGGATGACATGCGCAAGACATCGCAGGAATGCCTGAGGGCGCTCAGTTGGTCTCGAATCTCAGCCTTCTCCGACTCGTGTTCGGGTCCTCTAAGGGCCTCAAGCTTTGATTCCAGATCTGAAATCAGCTTCTCACGTGCGTCGGCCTTTTGCAGCGCAACTTTCGAGTCATAGTCCCTTCTAAGGGCAGTCACGCGAGACGGTTCACCGACATAGACCTCGCCTGCCTCTATCTTGCCCGGCGGTTGCGGTATCAATCCCATGATAGAGAGCGCCGTGACGGACTTCCCGCACCCAGTCTCGCCAACGAGGCCCATCGTGTCCCCCTTCATCACCTCGAAGGTGATGCCTTCCAGTGCACGCACGATTCCCTCATAGGTGTGGAAGTAAGTCTTCAGCCCCTCTACCCTCAATACCGCTTCGCCCTCCGCCAGGTCAGCTCACCTCCTCAGCTTCGGGTCAAGAACGTCGCGGAGGCCGTCTCCGAGGAGGTTGAAGCCAAGGACAGACATGACAATGGCCAATCCTGGGAACGCGACGAACCACCACGCTTGGAAGATATAGGTCTGTCCTTCCGTGATGAGTCTCCCCCACTCCGCAGTTCCAACAGGAGCTCCTAGGCCCATCCAGCTCAGGCTCGCCGCCTCGAGAATGACGAAGCCGTAGTCCGAAGTGATCTGAACTATCACGGGGGAGAGGCTGTTCTTGATCACATGCTTGAAAAGAATGCGGCCAGTGCCTGCTCCAACGCTCCTGGAAGCTTCGACGTACTGCTTCTCCCGGATGGACAAGACCTGGCCGAAGACGAGCCTTGTGTACCAAGGCCACCAGGTTACTATGAGAGAGTAGGCTATGTGAATCAGACTTGGCCCGAGCGCCAGAGAGATCGCCATTGCCAGCACGAGGCTCGGTATGCTCAGGAAAACGTCCGTGATCCTCATGATGGCCTCACCCAGCAGACCGCCGATATAGCCTGCGACAGCTCCAAGTATCACGCCGATCAGGGCAGCTGGACCTACTACTATTGCGCCAATGAACAGCGCCTTCCAACTGCCATAGAGAACCATGCTGAATATGTCCCGGCCCTGGTTATCAGTCCCGAACCAGTGAGAAGAACTGGGCGCCAAAGGCCTGCCCGCCTCTTGAGCTGGCCAGAACTCCTGTCTGCTTCCGTCAAGCCTCTGGTAGTTAGGATGATATGGAGCGATCCACGGAGTCAAGACAGCTACGGCAACCATGGCGAGGATTATGATCAGACCTACCATGGACAGGTAGCTTCGGCTGAAGAGATACATCGAGTATCTAGTCTCCTTCACGAACGATTCGTGTCTCGTGACCCATCCGCGGATGGATCCCGCGCGAGGTCGTTCGGACGCTTTGCGAGCCTCTGAGTCTTTCCCAGATCTCATGCCTCAGCCTCCGAGGCGCACTTGGGGATCGAGGTACGCATACAGGATGTCCACCAGCAGGTTCGCCACAAGGTATGCTACGGTCACGACGAGAGTGAAGCCAAGAATGGCTGCGAAGTCAAGCTGAAGGGCGGACAGAACCGCAAAATTGCCTATACCAGGCCAGTTGAAGATCCTCTCCACAAAGACGGTGCCACTTATCGCTCCTCCGACCGTGAGGCCTGAGATCGTCAATGTGGGCCCCAGCGCGTTCTTCATAGCATGCTTGTAGATCACGTCTCTCTGGGACACCCCCTTCGCGCGAGCCGACCTGACGAAGTCGGAAGAGAGGACTTCCAGCATGCTTGATCTCATCATCCTTAGAATGTAGCCCACGATCGAGAAGCCTAGGGCGAAGGCCGGAAGCACAATGTAGTAGGCGCTGTAGAGCAGAGCCCTCACGTCCAGGCTGAGCACGCTGTCGACCAGGTAGAGGCCCGTGAAATGATGGGGCGGGTCGATGGAATTGGGGAACCTGCTGCCGAGAGGGAAAACGTGGACATCGGACACGAACGCCAGCTGCAACAGGAGTGCCAGAAAGAACGCTGGAATCGAAATGCCCACGAGCGCGATGAACCTGGATATGGCGTCAGCGAAAGTGTTTCTCCTGGTCGCGGACAGGACTCCCAGGTATATCCCCGCGGGGATTGCAAAGGCAGAGGAAACAAGCACGAGCTCTATCGTCGCGGGGAGCTTGGCAACTATTGTCTTGCTGACGCTCGTTTTTTGTAGAAAAGAGTACCCAAGGTCTCCGGTAAAAACCCCTTTGATGTAGTGCCAGAACTGTTCGTACCACGGATCATTGAGATGGAATCGCTGTTCCACCTGCGCCCTGAGCACTGGGTCGTTTGCCTTCTTTCCCAAGTACACTCCAACGGGGTCTCCAGGCACAAGGTGCGCTATGATGAAAGTGAAGGCCAGAACTCCGATCAGTATTGGGAATATCATCAGAACCCGTCTGAGCACATACTCCCACATTTTCGTAGGAACTCAACCCCTATTGTCCATACTGCAGAACGACATCCCTAGCAAGTGCCGTTATGGCTAAGTGCGGCCGGGAATTGGGTTCGTCTCTATTTATCATCTGCTTAATGGCAGCAAATCCCATCTGCGGTCACATTCAGTAACTCTCAAAGACTGAATGAAAGGGTTTCGATGTTTTCCTGAGGTCCCTGAGCACGCGCTCATGCGGTCGACTTGTAGTAGTTGTAGAACTCGTACCACAGAACCGGGTTGAACATGAAGCCATGGACCACAGTTCGATAGAATACAACATACTCGAGCTGGCCTATGAACACCGCGTTCGGATCCGCGTTCAATACCTCCCAGACTGTGTGGTAGTCCGCAATTCTCGTGGTGGTGTTGATTGTTGAACTCGCCTCAGCGGCGGCGTCGTTGATCGTGGCGTTGTCGATACCAGTCCGGAAATAGTCGCCCGAGTTGGCGTAGGAGACGGCGATTGGAACCACGTAGTCATCCGGGTCGAGGTAGTCTATGATCCAGGCGGACATGTACATGTCCCAATTCGAGGTCATCCTCGTGTCCTCAAGAACTGACGTAGGCACTCTCTGGAGATTGACCTGTATGCCGATTCTCTGCAGATTGGTTGCATACCCCACCGCCACGTTCCCTCTGTCCGTGTCGGCCTCGTCAACGAAGTAGTCAAGCGCCACGCCATTGAATCTCACGTTCTCGGAATTCAGCGTGTAGCCCGAATCGTTCAGGAGCTGTGATGCCATACGGAGGTCAAAACTGAATTCCTTGTACGGCTGAGACTCCGCAGCGAGCGGCATGCCGTTCGGTATGCATCCCTGAACAGGGTCCAAGTATCCGCCGTAGTACACTCTCGAGGTATTAGCATAGTCAAAGGCATAGCACAGTGCTTGCCTAACCTGCGGGTTTGTCATGAAGGCATGGTCAGCCCTTGTGGTGTTCGTGCACATCGCTATGAGCTCGATCTGGAAGGTCTTGACAGACTTGACGACGATGTTCGTGTCATTCGCTACGTCCGGCACATTCATAAGCGGAACGGAAGAGATATCAGCGTCTCCGGACTTCAGCGCCTGTATCCTAGTGTTTGCCTCAGGTGTGTCCTTTATGATTATGTGACTGACATGCTGTCCTGTCCAGCCGCCCCAATAGGCATCGTTCTTGATCAGGACCGTCTCAACATTCTGAGTCCACTTCACGAGTTTGTAGGGCCCGGTCCCCATTGGGTGGTGCTTGATGTACTCGTGAGCGTACGGATCCTTCGTCGTGTTGTGCGACTCGACGTAGTCCATGCTCATTATCGCACTGGGCATCGGCTGGGCTATCGTGGCAATGAAACCGGGGTATGGCTTCGTTAGGTGGAATGAGACGTTATAGTCGTCAATCACTTGTATACTGCTCATGTCCAAATCCTGAGTCGTTATCCACGCGACACCCGTGTCGGGCGAGTTCATCTGAATGATCCTTTCGAAACTGTACTTGACATCTTCTGCCGTGAACGGGTTGCCGTTCGAGAAAGTCACCCCGGTTCGGAGAGTGAAGTTGTAGTACAGTCCGTCCGAGGACGCAGTCCAGGACGTCGCCAATGCGGGGGTGTAGTTTCCAATATCTTCTCCTGGGAACGTGACAAGCGTGTCATAGATGCTCACGATCGGAATGAACGAAGCCGTGTCATACGAGTCGTGGGGATCTAGAGATAGCACGCTCTCGGCAGCGTAGTAGACCAAAGTGTCCTCTGTGTTCCTCGTTCCCTTCTTCATATAGAGATATCCAAGGCCGCCGATCAAGAATATGACAACAACGAGTACAGCGACCAGTACCAACCTCGGGCTCCTCTTTTGCGTAGGCTTCTTTGCTTGCTCTGCCAAGTCAGAATACCCCCCTTAACAACTGCAAGATATCTCGGACCCACACCGAGACTCGGGCGGAGTAGTCACTTTCGGGGTAATAAATGATGTTATGATGATATGATGAGGTCATTTTGCTGGCTTGCTGTGGGCCGGCCACAGTCGTGCTGGCTCAATTCTTCCCGTGAGCTTCCCTCTTCCTTCCGGGAAGAAACGGGCGAGGGCTCTGATCTCCGGACAGACGCTCATGGGCTGTAATCTCTTCAAATTCGCCTTTCGCCCACTCATCTTCAGACCACCATTCATGAGTCGCATCCGAGGTCAATTATTCTTGCTCATGTTGATCTGTGGTTTATTCGAATATCTAGTTCTTTCATAGTCGGAGGACCTATCCAGAATTGAACTCGTGCGATCCAGCTTCAGAGCATCGAGGTGCTAATTCGGGTCGAAAAAAACCAGTGGACCGGGCGAGCATGGAACTTGCCAAAGCCAGGCATTCAAGTCTTCGGTTCAATTGGTGCGGAATTGCACCAAGGCGTCCGCAAACCTCTTTCGCTTTTTCTTCTTTGTTTACCAAAGCATGTGATTGCAGGGAGCCATGTGTGTCACTGCTGATGCGGCTCCCCGTCAATCAAGCGATTATCGCACCGAGCAAGACTCCCTTGCTTCTCTTGATTGACTCCTGAGCATTCTCTATCAAAAGAGACTTCGTTCAGGCTCGAATCTATTATCTAGTCACTTCGGCATCCTTGACACAGACTGTTACGAAAGGCTCTCCTTTGAAGGGCAGGTTCGAATCATGACTGAGAAGATCCCTTCGTCTACACAGATGGAGCGAGCTAGGGTCGGGGAGGACTTTCCGAGCAGAAAGAACCGCGTCTTCAGGGTCAAAATCGACGGTGTGATCAGCGTCGCGAAGATATTCTCCCCCGAAGCAGCAGATCGCGTCAAGAAGGAGTACGAGGTTCTCGGCAGATGCTGTCGGCTTGGAGTCCCTGTTCCGTCCCCGATTTGGATTCGGGAGAACGTGATTCTGATGGAGTATATCGAAGGATCCAGTCTCGCAGAGTTATTCGATTTGCTATATGCGAGAGACGGAGAAGCCGATGAATCCTCCGGAGATTCGCGGCGTCTGATCCTGGATGGCTTGGTATCCTGGCTTGCCCGATTCCACAGCTCATTCGGATTCAGAATGTGTCGTGGCGATTCAATCCTCAAGAACTTCATTTTGTCTGGAAGGCAGGTCTATGGAGTCGATTTCGAAGAGGCCGGCGAGGGAGATCCGTTCATTGATGTAGGCCAGGTTTGCTCCTATGCTCTGAGCACAATGCCTATGTTCACGAAGGCCAAGTTCGAATTCGTGGAGGACCTCGCGGCCAGATACTGTCATGTCACGAGCAAGGACAGGTCTTCAGACCTAGCCGAGGTCATCGCCCAGGGGCTCGAGCACTATGCGACCTACAGAGCGGACAAGGAGATGATGCTTGACTGGGCTCGGCGATTGAGGGCATATGGCATGCCATCACACTGACCCAACCAGATGTAGCTCGGCGTTCCGATCGACCAGGATGACGATTGCTGCGAGCGCTATCGCTCCGAGGATGATGCTAACGTCCAGTGCGGTCATGCGCCGAGGATTCAGCAAGGTTCTTGTTCGATATGCTCCGAACCCCCTTCCTGTCATCGATGCTGCCAGAGAATTCACCTTTGACATGGCGGATAGCAGCATCGGCGTGATCGTGTACTTGATTGACCGGATGAGTCCTCGCAAGCTGCGGTCCAGCCTGAGACCTCTTGTCACCTGAGCCTCCCTTACAGTCCCGAGCTCAAACTGGAATGTCGGCACGAAGTGCATCGCCAGGCTGGGCAGGTAGGCGTAGCGGTACGGGATGCCTGTGCTAATCAAGGCTGACGAGAGCTCGCCTGGTCTGGTGGTGGCAACGAACACCCAGGACATCCCTATGAGCACAATGAACTTGCCCGCAATCGCCAGACCGGATCCCATACCTCCCGTCGTCACTCTGGTGACGCTGAGATTGAGCAGCGTGTCGCCAGTGTGGTTGAACAGCACTTGAGCAACGAATATTGCCAGCGCGAAGGCAATGGCGCCTCTGGTGAAGGAATTGCTAACCCTATACCACTGTATCGAGACCATAACCGCCGCTACAATCATGACGACGAAGACTAGTTGATGCACGAGGAGCACAAGAACGGAGAACGTGACGAGGAGTAGCAGCTTCGCCAGCGGGTTGATGGTTCGTCTTTCGCTCGATACACCCGGCCTAATCAGTCACACCTCCTGAAAAGACTCGACTCTCGCCCATGAATGACCTCTGACGGCTCCCCAGCAGCCACCAGCTTGCCTGCCCTCAGGAGGAGCGCGTCAGTGCAGAATGCGCGTGCGAAGTCGGGATCATGGGTCACTATGACGATTGTCATCCCCTCCCTCTGCAGGCCCACGAGAACCTCGGCTATCTTCAGGGTGTTCGTTCTGTCCTGGCCGATGAAAGGTTCGTCCAACAGGAGCAGTCTTGGCTCATGCGACGAAGAGGAAAGGATGTTCACCCTCCGTTTCTGCCCGATGCTAAGGCAGCGCGGGTGAACCTCTCTGCTGACTTTCTCCACGTCCTCGAACAATCGGATTGCGTGATTCGCCGTGTCTAGGGATACGCCGAAGTTTGCCGACGCGAACTGTATCTCTCTCTCGATGCTCGTTTCAAAGATCTGATGGTCTGGATTCTGGAAAACGAGCCCAATGTCCTTGGCCAGAGCCCATGGTTCAGTCCATTCGCCGTTACCCATGGCATGATCGAACACCTGGATGGTTCCCGCTGATGGTCTGATGAGTCCCATGAAGAGTCGGAGAAGCGTGGTCTTGCCCGCCCCGTTCTCTCCCATCAAGGCGACTACAGAGCCCGCCTCAATCGCGAAGCTGACCTCATCCAGAATCTTCTTCCCCCCAATTTGGTAGCACAATCCTTGGGCAGACAGCGCGACACCCTTTCGCCTAGTCGGCCTGGGGAGATCGAGCGGCGCTCTCGCTACCTCAGAGATCCTTTCGAACCCCGGGCTCCCGCGCTGATCGTCGGAAACGAGTCTGCCGTTCTCCATGACCATGATTCTGCTGGCGATGTCCAGAAACCCGCCCAGTCTGTGCTCAACGACGACTGTCGTGATCGGTCCTCGGTTCCTCATGGCTTTGACGGCGGCAATGACTTCTTCGACGGACCGAGGATCAAGGCTGGAAGTCGGCTCGTCGAGTATAAGGACCTTCGGCGTGAGGGCCAGCATTGACGCGATCGCAACTTTCTGTTGCTCCCCTCCGGAGAGAGTCGACAGTTCTCGGTCCTTGATGTGGAGGGCGTTGACCGAGCGGAGAGAATCATCGATTCTCTTCTTCATCTTGTTGAGATCGTATCTGAAGTTCTCCAGGCCGAAGGCGACCTCCTCCTCTACAGTGTCTGTGCAGAACTGCGTCTCGGGGTCCTGCTGGACCATGCTCACGACTCTGGCAATCGAGATCGGGTCATCCAATCTATTTCCTTCTATCTCGACTGTCCCGGTTACGTGAGCAGGCACGATGTGTGGTATGAAACCGCACACGGTCTGCATCAGAGTGGACTTTCCCGATGCACTGTCACCTGCCAGGAGAATGAACTCGCCAGGCTCGAGCTTGAAGGACACATCCGATACTGCTGGTTTCGTCCTGTTGCCGTACCTCACGGTCAGGCCCTTCGCCTCGAGCATCTACCTCACTTCTATCGTCACGACGCCTTCTACCCAGTATGCGCCTTCGTAGTTGGCCGCGACGATCCTGAACCCGCTGGTGTCCTCGGTGATGATCAGCTTGTCGTCGGATAGTGCGTCTGCCAACCGGAACGTCGCGGAGTATCCATCGCTACCGATGATCACCACCTCATCTGCGCCAGCCTTTGGAGCCGCCTGCTCAAGGACTAGTCTGAGGGGAATGCCCGTGTAATTCTTTGGGGCTACGTGAGTGACAGAGCCGATTAGCTCTGCGTTGATCGTCACCTCTTGATCCTTGAAGTCAGAGTAGACGAACTTGAACGACTCGTTTACCTGGCCGGTCACCTCCACTGAGGATGCTCCGGGAGGATGATAGATAGCAAAGAAGTAGTAGACGCCACCGATCGTGAAGATGCCCAGGAAGACGATGACAGCCACCAGGCTCGCCACCGAAACCTTCGACCGCTTGGAAACAGGAGAATGCGCCCCTGTTGTATCTGCCGGGCGGCCCTCCTTGCTCTCGATAATCCCTGCGTGCTCAAGAGAAGACATCATCTCGGTCGCAAGCCATCCGCAGAATACTATCCCGGAGGCCCCCGCGAGCATGCAGAGCATGGCGATGAGCAAGAACGGCACGCCTGAGAAGAAAAATACCTGGAACACGACGACGTTCGAGGCAGATGCCACCGCGCCGGCAATGCCGTATGATATCGGGTTCCTGCCAGCCTTTGCCCTGTCGCTAAACAGGAAGAGATCGACAATCAAGCCCTGAACAAGCGAGACGAGGACTATGATTATCCCGTGGGTGCTTCCCATGAAGAGTTCGACCACTCCTTTCACGGTCCCTGTGACCGTGCCCACACCTTTCTTCCTAGTGATGCCAACAGCCAGCACTATCCAGAGAACGTGCATGCCCGCGAGGAACTGGCCCGCACCGAAGGGAACCCCGAACATGTGGTTGATCAGGTTGCCGAGATATCCTATGTAAGTCGATAGGACCCCTCCAAGTGCCGAGAGCAAGGCTATGGTGACGAGGTCCTTGGTTGTGAGGTAGTATCTTGGGCGCAACTTCAGCCCTCCACCTCAATGGTGACAACGTTCCTGACCCAGCGGGCCCCGGCAGACGGATAGATTGAATAGCCCTGGCCTGGGTAAGAGGTCTGCTCGCAATCGGAGTTGTTGTACAGCCCATCTGCTGGCAACGTCGCGATCCTTGGGCCATCCGTCCAATCGGGCAATCCTACGGCGTTGTACTCTAGAGCGAGGATCATGGGACCCTGCAGAGTCAGCCAGGTGCTGTTAGGGTTGACGTTCCCATACCCGTACTCCTGGAAGTAGCCGTCGGTGGCAGTCACCTTCAGGACCTCTCCTTCGCTGATGCCTCCGACAAGGTCCAGAAGGGAGCTCACTGTGACGCCTTTGTAGTGGCCCGCTCCGCCCACATTCCCGAACTGATTCTGGAAGGATGAGTCGCCCTCGATCTGCTGCATGGATGCTAGATTGTCCACAGTCAGGTTCCTGATCATGCCATGGCCATTAACTGTCAGAAGAGATGGAAGCGTCGAGCCCGCTTCAATGTCGACCCTCTGGTAGGAGAGAGTGCTCGTCGTGACGTTCACCCTCACCCAGTGGTATGTGCCCGCCGTCAGGGAGCCCCCGGCCCCACCCGTTATCACGAAGTCCGTGTTGTCCACCCTCAGCACGGAGTATGCGTGCACATGCCCAGAGAACACCGCTGTGACATGGTTGTCCGACGCGAACTGTTCGAGCCTTTCGCATGAGGACGCATCCAGAGTGTGGTTCCCTTCGAACGGATCGTAGCAAGGCGCGTGAGTGACGATGACCTTTCTGTCCACCCCTGAGAAGGTCTTCTCGAGCCACGATATCTCCTCGGGTGAGATGTCCAAGTCGGAGGAGTCGACGAAGGCAAACCTCAAGTCGCCGTAATCGAAGGCGTATCTGGTCGGCCCGAACCGGGAGACGTAGTCAGAAGAGCCATCAGTCTTTACATCGTGGTTTCCAGGAGTGGTCAAGACCGGCACTCTTGAGGAATTCAAGGTCGATTCGACAGCCGCGAATTCCTCGGACCTCCCCGACGGAGTCAGATCTCCGCAATGGATCACGAAATCACACCCATCCGTCGTGTTGAGCCCTTCCGCGAGCACGTTGTTGTGCCCCTGGGAGTCGCCCATGACGGCGAAGGAGAACTCGGTCTTTTCCGGCGCGACCAACCTATAGTCTCCGGAATCGTCTATGGTATCGAACGAGAGCACTGTCCCGTTCCTGGCGACAGCTCCTTGATGTCCTTCCAACTGCGATGCGGCAAAGCAGTTGCTGAAGGTGATTTTACCGGAGAAGCCTTCGGCCTTCAGACTGACCTCGGGCGACAGGCATCTGATCGTCAGCTGGTCGGTAGTCTTGGAGAGGACGATTCCACCCTCCACGCTGACTTCATCGCTAGTGGGCCAGTACTCCAGGCCGATCGCTGCAATCGTCGCGCTCGCTACCACGACGCAGGTTATGACTATGGCCCAGGCCTTTCTTGATGCCATGGTTCTAGGTGGGCAGCCCCACCAGCTCGATCCTGATCACGTTCATGACGCTCTGCGAGTCCGGAAGCCCTGGTCCGACCAGTATGAGCGGAGCGGAGTCGCCAGTCAGGGGTTGGCCATCTAGCATGTATGCCAGTATCAGCGTGTCGTTGAGGGCGATCTGCGAGATCGGAAGTGTCACATTGGAGCCGTCTGAGGCGATTATCCTCACACTGTATCCTAGGGCCGCGAGGGTCGTATTGAACTCATAGTGGCCCGGGGGATCTTGGCCGTCCACAGCCCCGACGAGTACCCAGAGGGGGATGCCCTCATAGGTGTGGTTGCCGGTGCCATTGGTGAATGTGTACGTGCCAGCGTGGACCCCGCAGTGGTAAAGCGCATCGAAGGCCATCGAGTCGATTGTGACGTTCTGCGTGCCGACGATAGTCAGGTTCCAGTGTGGCACCGCCTTCATGTCCGTCAACGTTATCTTCGCGATCATCTTCACCTTCTGGTTGCCCTTCAACCACGGGCCGACCAGCTTCAAGGGGAACTCCGAATCAGGCAGCGGCTCGCCATCGAGTTTGTTCGCGACGATGATGGATGCGTTGCCACGCACGACCGAGATCGGGAGTTTGATCGTGTAGTTATCCGAAGCTGTCACGCTGACGTTGTATCCGGCATCGGCCAGCACCTCGTTGAACAGGTAGTGACCATCCGGCGCGTCAGCCCCGTCGACGGCCGCCACGAGGATGTACAGAGCGACACCCTCATAGGTGTGCTGTCCAGTGGCGTTCGTGAATGTGTAGTTGAGGGTGTGATGCGGGCACGAGGCCACTGCCTCGAAGCTCTGGCGGTCCATGGTCATGTTTGTCAGCCCCGAGAGTTCGATGTTCCATTCTTTCGCGAACGGCTTCACCGTGATATTCCGGACGTATTTCGCCCAGAAGTGGCCGTCTGTGATTGGCGCGCTGTCGCCCACGATCGCGATCCTGAGCGCCATGTCAGTGAGTGGGGCTCCATCCTGCTCCCAGGCAAGCAAGAAGGTGAAGTCACCCGGTCCCAGCAGGGTCCCGTCCATGGCATAGTGCTCGAAGGTTCCGTTGATCACCTGAGACGAGCTGTAGGTCATCGTGTACCCGTCCGTGGCAACTACTTCGAGGCTGAAGTTGGACCCGCTGAATAGAAGGGACACGAGGTCTTTGACGGGCACGCCCGTGAACTCGTTCGGACCCACGATCTTCCCTGTAGACTTCATGAAGCCTCCGGAGGATGTCACTGTTTGCATTGCCTGCAGCTGGCTCAGGGTGAAGTTGAGGAACGTGTCTCCGTTCCTGAGTGTCAGCACTTGAGCCTCCGGCGGAAGGAACTCGACGGATGTTATCTTGCTGACCATCTGTGAACCTGCGAGGCTGGGTCCGACGAGCTTCAACGGGGCGCTAGAGGCACCCAGTATAGAGCCGTTCATCTTGTATGCGAACAGAGCCCCTCCGTCGACGAGATCCTTCGCGATCATGGTCTTGTTGTAGCCATCGGACGCGGCTATATTGACCCTGTACTGCGTATCTGCCAGACTCGTGTTGAAGGAGGACGGGTCGCTGTCGTCCACGTACCCAAGGATTATGGACACCGGCACTCCGCTCCAGTTCCTGGACTTGGAGTCAACGAAATATGTGTAGTGATCGTATCCTAGCGCAACAAACTTCGTCCTTGTCAGATTGGTCGTGATGCTCTGGAGGTTCGTTAGCTGTATTGTCCACTCGTTGAAGACGTGGCTTATCTCGATCTTGTTCACGTTCTTGACCCAGAGCGAGCCCGCCGAGGTGCTTCCGAGGAACTCGGAGTCCCTAGCCACTGTCGCGATGAAGTCATCATTGCTGAAGGCTCCATCTGGAGCGAGTACCGCGATCTTCGGACCATTTGTCCAAGAGGGCACAGGCGTGCCGTTGAACTCGTAGGCCAGTATGATGTTACCCTGGATGGCGAGGTAATTCGCATCGGCATACACCTGGTAATAGGAGAGATTCTGCCAGTAGCCGTCCGTTCCCGTGACCGTCATCAAGTCCCCGGGCTGCATCCCGCCGACCAGGTCCGCCAGACTCTGCAGTGTCACGCCCTGGTAAGTTCCCAGACCGCCCCAGATGCCAAACCTGTTCTGGTAGGACGACACCCCTTGGATAAAGGTCATGTCTAGCAGAGCGGTGAGAGTCACGTTGTGAGTGTTCGCGCCTTCGATAACCGACACAAGAGTCGCCTCCGTCGGGGGAGCAGTGGCGGGCTCCAAGAACTTGATTGACACGATCTTGCTGACCATCTGAGAGCTTGCGAGGCTTGCTCCCACCAGCTTCAGGGGAGCGTATGAAGAGCTGAGCACTGTGCCGTTCATCTTGTACGCGAACAGAGCATCGTTGTCCACGAGGTCCTCAGCGACCGAGATGTTGCTGTAGCCGTCGGAGGCGGACACATTGACTCTGTATTTTGTCGCCGCGAGGGTCGCGTTGAAAGTGGCAGTGTCGTTGTCGTCAACGCACCCCAGTATGATCGATGCGGGCACGCCGCTCCAATTCCTGGATTTGGAGTCCACGAAATATGTGTAGTGATCGTATCCTAGCGCAACAAACTTCGTCCTTGTCAGGTTGGTCGTAGCGTTCTGGAGGTTCGTGAGCTGGACCGTCCACTCGTCGAAGACAGAGCGGATCTGTATCCTGTCGACGTTCTTCACCCACAGGGAACCGGCTGAAGTGCTGCCGGCGAACTCCGGGTCGCGATCGACCGTCTGGTTGAGGTCGTCGTTGCTGAAGGCGTGGTCGGGCGCGAGCACCGCAATCATCGGCCCGTCGGCCCAGTCGGGCACCAGCGAACTGTTGAACATATACCCCAGGATAATCTTTCCCTGGATTGCTTGATTGGAAGCATCTGGATAGACCTGGTAATAGGACAGGTTCTGTGCATATCCATCAGAGCCCTCGATAGTCATTATGTCTCCTGCAACCATGCCACCGACCTGGTCCGCCAAAGAGCTCAGCTGAACGCCTCTGTAGGTGCCGTCCCCCCTCCAGTTACCAAAGCGGTTCTGGTAGGAAGATGCCTGTTCGAGATAGGTCATTTCCTTGAGCTCGGAGAGCGTGTAGTTCTTCTCAGACTGTTTGCCGATAACCGTCACGAGGACTTCTCCAGCGCCGTGATTCTTGTTCTGCGTAAGCAGAAGATAGCTCAGTGGTGCTGCGATCAGGATTACCACAATCGCCACAACGATCATTGTCGTTGTTCTGGAGGTACCCTTTCCTTTGCCCGCAGCCGAAGCCGCCGCACTTGATTCAGATTCAGACATATGCTATCGCCCCGCTGATATGCTCCGATGAGCATATCGGCATACTGGACGCACCATAAATAGGTAACGGGTCGGACTGCATCCAAAAAGAAACCTTCCATGCCAAACTCACGATTATTCGATGGATCTCGTTAGCCCGGTACTCGTGAACCTACGGATAGAGGACTTGAGCTACAAACCTGCTGACGGCGACCAAATCATCTTCATTGCTCCCATCGGGGGAGGCTGAAGATATCTAGCTCTCTCAGCCAAAGGACTACTGCACCGGATCAGACGGACTCTGCAGATCCTATGTCAGTATTTCGAGGAACGAGGGACGATCCAGAATTGAACTCGCACAATCCGGCTTCAAATCAGCGAGGGATCAATTCTGCTCGAGAGACGAAGCCAGTGGACCGGGCGAGATTTGAACTCGCGACCTCCCGCATGCCAAGCGGGCGATCTGCCGCTGATCTACCGGCCCTTGTCGGCTTGCGATGTATATGGTTGACCTAGTTAAAACTTGCCAAGCATCACCCAGCAGCCATCAAGGGCTCAGACGAACGAGTCCAGCTTCTTCTGGTATCTGACCTTCTCGCCCTGAACGGACATGGGATATTCTTCCGTTAGGCAGCCGAGGCACAGGTCCCCTGAGGGGTGTCCGATGGCGTCGACGAGTCCCTCTACTGAGATGTATCCCAGGCTGTCCGCGGTGATCATCTTGCCGATCTCCTCGATAGTCCTGCCCGTGGCTGCGAACTGCTCCCTGGTCTTCATGTCGATGCCAAAGTAGCAGGGCGCCCTGATCGGAGGAGATCCCACTCTGACGTGAACTTCCTTCGCCCCGGCATTCCTCACGATTTGCACGATCTGCCGGATCGTGTTCCCCCTGACGATGGAGTCGTCCACGAGGACGACTCTCTTGTCCTTGATCACGCTCTTGAGTGGGTTGAGCTTGAGCATGACGCTAGTGACGCGATCCGACTGCTCTGGCATTATGAATGTGCGCTCGACGTACCTGTTCTTCATCAGCCCTTCCGACATGCGGATGCCCGACTCCTCGGAATATCCGATTGCATGCGACCTCCCGGAGTCCGGTATCGGGACGACGACATCCGCATCGACCGGCTGCTCCTTCGCGAGGCGCTGGCCGATCCTCCGTCTGACCTCATATACGAGCTTGCCATCTATGCACGAGTCGGCCCTGGCTATGTAGACCCACTCGAACATGCAGTGGGCCTTCCCCTTGGACAGGCCGGTCCTGATCGATTTTATCTCCCCTGGCAAGAGTTCGACGATCTCTCCAGGCTCGACGTCACGTATGAACTCACCGCCCAGGGTGTCGAACACGACGCTCTCAGATGCGGCTGCGTAACCCGATTTCGTCCTTCCGAGGCAGAGCGGGCGGAAGCCCAGTGGGTCCCTGATTGCGAAGACCCGGTTGTTGATCATGATGGTCATAGAATACGAACCCTGCAACATGGACATCAGGTTCTTCAAGGACCTCACGGGGTCTCCGGTGTTCGCGATGTCGTTCGCGAGAAGCCTGACAGCGATCTCGGAATCGGAGGATGTGATGAACGCCCAGCCCTTCTTCTTCAACTCGTCCATGATCTTGTCCGCATTCACGATCTCCCCGTTGTGCGCGAGTGCGATGTCACCGTAGTTCGTTGAGACAACTATCGGCTGCGCATTCTCGATGGTGGAAGACCCGACGGTCGAATACCTTACATGGCCTATGCCCAAATCGCCCTTCAGGTTGTTCACATCATCGGACTTGAGCGCCTGATGCGCGAGGCCCATGCCCTTGATGGCCTTGATGCCGTTGTTGAAGACTGCGATCCCGGCCGATTCCTGGCCTCTGTGCTGGAGTACTCTGAGGGCGTAGAAGATGTCGACTGATACGTTCGTGACGGAAGCTATTGCGAAAACACCGCACTCTTCCCGTGGGTGATCAGGCTCCATTGACCTCTACCCCCTTCCTAGGAATGTGCACATCAATGCTGTTTCGCCCAATTGTAGTGTCTAAGCTTAGCAGTTGCCCCGAAACCGCATGACGCACACACCTTGTGTCTCACGTGATACGCGCGCTTGCCACAGCGCCGGCAGACTATGTGCGTCTTCTTGCTGCCGCGCTTTCCCATCGACGGAGTGCCCTTCGTCATTCGGCCCTACCTCACGGCGAAATGTAGATGACGTTGTCTCCGCGGACGATCGTGGACTCCATCTTCCGCACGACATTGCTCTCGTAGGTCTCCTCGACGTTCTTCAACACGAGGTTCATGTGCGGGTCGTACCCGTCGAGTACGCCGCGGTACCCCCTCTTCCCCTTGAGCTCTACGATGACCTGTGAATTGATGGACTTGTTCAGAACAGCCAGGGGTTTGATCAAATTAACACACCTACTTCGTGATAACCGGTACTGTACTTAAAGCTTTTCGGTTTCACAACTGCGCGGACTGCGACTGCTGGCTAACCCGTTTTGCGGTAATACCCGTTCAGAGCTGGACCGTCGCGTCTTCCTTCAGGCGTTCGAGGATCAGGTATGTGTTGCTCCGTTCGACCTCTTCGATCTTGATGAACGCGTCGACTATCTCCTTGAGCTCCTCCCTCGAGGACGCCCTCAAAAGAACCGCGAAGTCGATGTTCCCGAGCAGGAAATAGACTGCCCATACGCCCTGTATCTTGGCGATCTTCTCCCCGATCTTCTTCGAGTACTCTGGCCCGTATCTGCCGGTCACGAGCGAGATTGCAAGTATCTCCTTCCCGACCTTCAGCGGGTCGACGCACGCCTTGAACCCGGTGATGACTCCCTCTTCGATCAACCTGTTCACCCTGTAGTGCACGGTGGATGATGATAGGCCAGTCTTCTCCCCGATCTTCTTCAGGCTGACTTTGCAGTCCTCTTGAAGCATTTTCAAGATGATCTTGTCGTTCTTGTCTAGCGTCACGGCGGTTTGTTTCTCAGTCAAGGGTTCCCTCCCCAAGAATATTCGAAAAGAGTACAACGATTTCGCATTCATAACGCTTTCGATGCCATCGGTTCGAACAGAACGAAATTCGCACGGCTTTCAGTACGAAAACCGTGAGACGGCCCAAGGCCGGACTGGCGGAAAACGGCGCTCCCAGCGGAATTGCTATGTTAATCGGGGTGTTCCCAAATCGCATCTGGAAGAGACATTAACGCAATCATCAAATACCCACCAGGCTCGTGGTTTTCACCGGTGGGCAAATGGGCTTTCTCGACAAGATGAAATCGGTGGGAACCGCCATGACGGGCGGAGCTGCGAAAGTGAGCATCGAATACCCTCACCAGTCGATGAGACCGGGCGATTCGATGACGGTGAAGGTGACTGTCGTCTCGATGGGGAAAGAGGTCAAGTCCGGAGGCGTTTTCGTAGACGTTCATGCCGAAGAGAACGGGCAAGTCAAATGCAAGCATTGCGGACAGATGACACAGATTCACGGCGAGACGGTGAAGCAGTCGATCCCGATCGGACCTGCTTTCGTGCTGCAGCCGAGCGAGACGAAGGTCTTCGACGCGACCATCCAGGTTCCATCGGGTCAGCCGACTTACAACGGCCAGGTGAGTCACCAGTGGAGGATCAGAGGAAGACTCGACGGTTTCGGGAACGATCCCGACTCTGGATTTCAGGCACTCGACATAAGGTGAGCATGCCGGGGGAGCGGCTTTCGCTCGCGGCTGTCCGCCCCTGGCAAACACCTTCTGTCTTCTTCCGCTTCTCATGTCTAGATGAAAGCACCGATTGTTGGCAAATCCATGAGGTCCATGTCGAAGAATATGATGCCCTCCCGGATCTCGTGGGCATCTAGCTCGTTCTTCCGATCGAGCTTCGCCAGGAACGACGCTCTCCACCAAAGGTCGAGTGCGTTGTTTGCCAGAGCCCCCAGATAGGCCTGCGCGAAGTTGTATTCGTAGCCCTCCATATCGCACAGATAGGCCGCGTGTCCCAGGAAGCAATCTCGCGCGTTCACGACGTCCAGATAGTTTTCGAAGGCATTTCTTCCTGACGCCGTGATGGGCAGGAGCTCGATCTCCGAAGGGTTGGTCCTTGAGTACTCTTGAATTCCGCCATCCTCGGAGAGTCGGTATCCTACGATCTCTTTCCCGACCAACCGGAAGATCCTCCAATCGTTCTTCTCATCGATGTAGATCGGCAGCAGCGAGAGGTCTGGCAGATCGAACAGCTCTGTCCCGTCGATCAGAGCTCTCTCCTCGAGGTCGGCGTCCGCCTCCGTCTTGCGAACCGTACTGGCGATGTCGTTTGCCGGGGCGTTCTGCCTAGTCCTTCCGTGCTCTGCGTATGTGAGAATCCTGCTCAGGCCCAGTTCATCGGCGAACTCGTGTGAGAGCGAATGCCCGGCTCCTCTTACCGATGAGAAGGATTGGGCGACCCACGCATCTCTCGTGTTCTTCACGAATTCAGTGAAGACTTCCTTGGCGCTTTCCAGCTCTGCGCCTAGCTTTCTCTCGCCGTACTCCGCGATGATCTCTCGCGACACATCCCCCAGTCGCTCGCCCTCGAGACCAATTCCTCTGCAGGAGAGGTTGGCATTCAACTGAATCCTCCAGCCGACAAAGACATTGACTGGAAAAGACCGACAGAAGTGTGGCCTATCTTCGTAGATGCGGCATCGCTTGTCAGTGAGGAAGTAGCACGCTCCATGCGCTCCCTTCAGTTTCAAGGCAGCGCCTCTCACGTCAGGTGATATGTGTCGCTCAGCTATTGCGTCAGCAAGTTCTGGGTCTTTCCTGAATCTCTCCTCTTCGTCGGGAAGCAGCTCGGGCTGGCACAGGCAGCACAGCGCGCACCCGTCGATGCATTTGTATGTCCTGCTGTCGACCTCGGAGTAATCGATCTCGAGCGGGCTGTCATGGTGCGCCAACGACGTCCCTTCCCACCCTTTCGCCGGCCTGGCCTCCGTTCTCAATCATCAGCTCTCCCCTGAGGAATACCGCCTGCGGGAATATCGCTGGCACGCCCTCGAAGGCCGTCCACCCGCATCTGGAGTGGAGGTTGTTCGCCCGTATGATGGCAGTAGCGGAGGCGTCCACAACCATGAGGTCAGCGTCGTATCCCTCGGAGATCTTCCCCTTTCGCATGCCGAAGATCTCGCCGGGTCTTTCACAGAGCCTCCTGACGACCCCTGAGAGATCGAGGTGTTTATCTTTCACATGCTGAAGCATCATCGGGACCATCGTCTCGACGCCAGGCATTCCGGTCGGCGCATAGTCGAAGTCCTCATGCTTTTCGTCGATCGTGTGAGGCGCGTGGTCGGACGCGATGATATCGAACGCCCCTTCCTTCAGCGCCTGGAACAGAGCCTGTCTGTCCTCTCTCTTTCTGAGCGGAGGGTTGACCTTGGCAAGACTTCCGAGACGGCTGGACACGTCCAGCAGAATATGTTGAGGGGTCACCTCCGAGGTAAGGTTTCGAACATTCGAGACCAGAGGGATGGATGATTTGGCTGAGACATGGCAGATGTGGAGTTTGCAGCCTTTCGCTGCCTCCTCAACCTTTCTGATCGCACTCGTCTCACATTCATTTGCCCTGTTCCTCAGGTGGTCTTCGAGGTCCTTCTCGATCTCTTTCTTTCTCAAGCACTCGTCCTCTGCGTGCACTGCGAGCACTCTGCCAGTGCCGGCAATCGCCGAGATTTCGGCCTTGATTGCGTTCAAGGAGGGAACAAGAAGCTCACCGGTCGTGCTGGCCATGTAAAGCTTGAACCCTATGGATTCCTTCGCAAGTGCCGCTGCATCCATTCCAGGCTTTACGCCGGCGAACAGTCCGAAATCGACCATGCTTTTGGACGATGCGACCTTCTTCTTGTCTCTCATCGTGGCGACGGTTGTCGTAGGAGGTTTCGTGTTGGGCATGTCGAAGACGCAAGTCACCCCTCCGAACAGCGCTGCCAGCGATCCTGAGGCGAAGTCCTCCTTCTGTGTCATTCCCGGGTCCCTGAAGTGCACGTGCGCATCGATCGCACCAGGAAGAACCAGCTTGGACCCGAAGTGAAATTCCTTGTCGCCTTCGAGTATCTTTGCTACCTTCGCGATCTTTCCATTCTCGATGCCCACGCAGCATCTCTCTAGTCTTCCGGAGACGTAGCAGTTACCCTCGACTACAACTTCCATGCTCCTCACTGAGCGTCCTTCGTTTCACGTCTCCGCCCGGTTGGTCCTCGGAGAACACCTCTGCCTGGAATTTGAATATCTTCGTGCCGACCTGCAACCATGCATCGGGCATCAGGCCTGCCTTGAGGCAGCACTGACAGAGGAACTCCTCCGCGTCCCAGCCCCATTCCACCGGCACCTGTGGCAGGAGCAGTCCTCTGCCGAACCCTTTCTGTATGATGAGACCGTCCTCACCGATCTTCACGCAGGAGACGTAATCTCTCGGCTTCTTGACGGACACCTCCGCAGGAGGTGTGAGCAAGCTGACCTCGACCCTTATTTTCTTGAGTTCCTCGGGTATCACCGGTGGAAAACGCGGATCTCGGGAACACGCGCTGATTGCGGCGTCTTTCAGGGCGTCTATGAGCGGCATGACTGGTTCGGGATATCCGATGCACCCCCTCAGCTCGTCGCCAGGATTCTTCGTCAGTGTCACGAAGACTCCAGACTTCTCCTTGAAAATGACTGATGTCTTCGGCTCCACGAACTTCGTGCGATTCACATGGCTCTCCACGACGGCGCGCGCGATCCGTACCGCCAGCTTGCCATCCTCATCTGAGAACATCGTACTCTTGCGGCTGGGATAGAGTACCGCACTTAAAAGTCTTTCAACATAGCGCTTCGGCCGAGCGACTGGCGCCTGCATGAGCGTGGTCACAAAGTGAATCTGGCAAACGAACCGTGCGCCAAACCTTAAATATGCACCACTCAAATCCATGAAGCAACATGAAGTTCGTCAAGCTCTCCCAATCCGAATTTGAGCAGATCAGGAAACTCTACGAGGGAGTAATGTCTCAGGCCTGCTACGGTCTTTTTTTCAGAGAGGGCATGTTGCTAGGCGAGGAGATGGCGAAGATTGCCGCTCAAGAACCCGAGAAGTACTTCGAAGTGTGCGCGAACCTCCTCCGTGCCAGAGGCTGGGTGGACAACATCGTTTTCCAGGAGTCCACCGCGGTCGCAGAGGGCTCGATAGAGGCTGGACAGGCTGATGGCTCGACATGCCACAGGCTGAGGGGCATAGTCCGCAAGGTGTACGAGGCGCAGACCCACAGGCGCTTGCACTGCGAAGAGATTGAGTGCGTGAGCAAGGGCGACAAGCACTGTGTTTTCAAACTGGAACCACTCGGGGGAGAATAGGATATGGAGCTCAAGCCGTCACTCAGAGCGCTCAGGCAGAGCTGTGGTGCGATTGCCTCGGCTGTAATAAGCAGGGACGGTCTGGTCATCGCGGCGGATGTTCCTGAAGGCGTCTCGATGGAGACGTTCGCGATCATGTGCGCAACCCTTATGGGAGCGGCCTCAACTGCTAATTCGGAGCTTCGCGTCGGCACCCCCCTGCATGTCGTTGTGGAGAGCGAGGACGCGAAGATGATAGTTGTGGGAGCTGGCAGGAAGGCGCTGATCGTCGCGGTGGTCGGCAGAAAGGGCGACGCCACCCTCGCACTGAAGAAGCTCGACGAGCTCGCAGACACGATCAAGATGATCTGAGCGCTTGGCTGAATAGCGGGAAAAGGGTTTTCTCAGGTCCCTGTCGTCGTCGAACTAGCTTATGTCCAGCTCTTTGAGCTTCTCAGGTGTCGGGACGCCGTCCTTGGTCCATCCTCGGGCCTTCATGTAGTCGTCGAGCATCATGTTCATCTCGTCGACTGAGATCTTCGAGCCCTTGGACGGCCCATCTGGAATCGGGTCCTCGAGTATCCTCGGCGGGAGCAGCCAGTCCTTCCTGGTGATGCCCTCGCGGGCGTTGAAGTCGCCCTTCATGTTGTGAATCCTCTCGCCGATCTTCAGAAGCTCCTCCTCGGTGAATTTCATGCCCACTATCGCCTCGATGACCTCGGGCAGCTTCGCGATGAGGAAGAACCCTCTTGAGAACTTGCACAGGCCGACCGAGTCGTAGACGCACATGAAGTTCTCCGTCTGGGACACCATGAAGCCCTTGTTGACCGGGGAGAATCTGTCTATGCCCTCCCACTTCCAGAACTTGCCGACCAGCTCAGGCGCGTAGAACCCGGCCCTGAGGTGGCACGCACCTCTTGTGGAGGTCATGTACGCAAGACCGTGGCCCTTCATGCCTCTCACATCGTATGCGGGTGGCTCCATGCCTTTCGTGTGGATGGCATATTTCTCCGCTCCTTTGCCGATCTCCCTTGCCGCGACTTTCACGCCGTCAGCCAGCACGTCGCCAAAGCCTTTCCTGTTGCCCATCATCTCGATCATCCATGGCACAGCATCGGATGCGTTGTCCCATGTGAGCTTGAAGCCAACGTCCTTCTCGGTGATGATGCCGCGCTGCATCAGCTCCATCGCGAACCCGACGGTCACACCAGCTGATATGGTGTCCATGCCAAGCAGGTCACAGAGCTCGTTCGCCCTCGCGACCGATTCGACGTCTGCATTGCCGCAAGCTCCGCCGAGCGAGTAGAGCGTCTCGTACTCTATGCCGTCGATTGCGACCCCTGCGAACTTGCCCGACTTGATCTCGAACAGCTTGCCGCAAGGCTTTGTGCACGCGAAGCAGGCCTTGTTCTTGGTGACATACCTCGGCGCCCACCAGTAGGGGTCGATCTTCTCCCTCTCCTTGAAGTAGCCTTCTTGCCAGTTCCTTGTCGGGAAGACTCCCTTCTCCTTGTTGACCCAGCCTAGGAACTCGCCCGTCCCATACTTCGTGTCCTCGATGAACGATGGCGCAGCCTCGTAGATCTTCTGGTACCGAAGAGCGATCTCGAGCAACTTCAGAGGCTCCGCGGGGACAAGGTCCTTCGTCCCCCTGATGACGATCGCCTTCAGGTTCTTCGAGCCCATCACCGCTCCCAATCCTGCTCTTCCTGCCTGCCGGTCGTCGCAGTCGATGCAGGCGATCCTGGAGAGCTTCTCGCCAGCGACGCCGATGGATGCGACTTTGACATCCCAGCCGTGGCGTTTCTTGAGTGTCTCGGGGACGACTCTCGTGTCCTTTCCCCATAGGTCCGCAGCCTCGTTGATCTCCACCTTGTCATCTTCGATGTAAATGTAGGATGGCTTGTCGGCCTTGCCGACGATTTCCAGAGCATCATATCCAGCATGCCTGAGCTCAGGCCCGATGGAACCGCCCATGATGCTTTCCGCGAGCGTGCCCGTGGCGGGCGACTTCGCGGCCCACGCAACCTTCCCACCGGTGCCGATTGGGAATCCGTCGAACAGACCACCGGCCATAGCGAGCACATTCTGCGGGCCCAGTGGATCCGCGCCTTTCGGCACGCCGTGGTAGACCATCTCCACTACGAAGCCCTGGCCTCCGAGGTACTTTCGCACGTACTTCTCGTCGAAAGTCTTGGTGCTGGACTTGCCGGTCGTGAGGTCGATCTTGAGGATCTTGCCCATGTAGCCTCTCATCTCACTCCTCCTCCTTGAGCAGCGCCCTTACTTTCTCATACTGCTCAGGCTTCGGCTCTTCGAACTTAATCGCGCCCATCGGGCAGAATTTGACGCACGTAGGGTCCCCGTTGCACAGGTCGCAGTTGAAGGCCTTGTCCTCCATCCTCATGACTCCGAACGGGCAGACCGCAACGCAATCTCCACAGGCCGTGCACTCGTCCTGGTCGACGTAGACGATCCCATCCTTCTTCTTGATGGCCTCGACGGGACAGTGCAAGACGCAGCAGTCCTCTCCGCAGGATACGCAGTGGGTGCAGACAGACGGGAAGTCAATCCTCACATTCCTTCTGTGGACCTGTAGCCTCGCGTCCGCGTGGTTGATATTACCTTCGTGAAATAGTGTGCAAGCCATCTCGCAGAACCTGCAGCCAGTGCAATTCTCAGGATACGGCACCAACATCTTTGGCATTCTAACACACCCCCCTTCGATCTGAGGTGGATGTGGTAATAGAATACGGCTAAAAAAGGAGTGCGTTTGCGAAAAGAGGTTCTCGAATCGCTACTTCGATTTCCGCTTGACCTGTCTGATCTCTATCTTCTTCAGCTCCGCGCTCTTCGGCGGTATCTCCTTGTCGACCTCTGCGAGGACGACATCAAGAGCGCTCCGCACTGCGAGCAGAACCTCCCGCTCAGCCCTGTGTATCCTGACCTTCGTTTCGTTGGGGACTTTCATCTCCTTGACGGCGGCGTTCGCGGCCTGGACGATCTCCATGCCCGCGTTGATGAAGTGGGTCATCGTGTCCTTCGTCGCGAGCTTCGTGGCTATCTCCTCAACGTGTCTTTCCAACCGCTTTGCGGCCTCGACGCCTTTTCCTACCTTTTCTTTTACCATGTTCTTCACCCTGGAATCTGACCTTGAGCCAGCCATCCTCCATGTCCGCTCCGAGCACCTGCTTGTTGGCCATGGAGTGCGGGAGCGTTATGGATTTCTTAAACGCACCCAGTTGCACTGTCAAATCATCCTTGCGTGTATATAGTTCTAGTTTCTGGTCCATCGGGAAAGGCAGCTTGAACGCCAGGATGCTCTTGTCCTCCTCGTCGTACATCTTCATCGGGGATTCTGTGGAATATACTTCGGTGGGATCGCATTTCCCGAACAGCTCATCCCCCAGTCTCTCTAGCGCCTTGATGCCCAGGACCTCCCGAGGCATCATCCTGGCACAAAGCGTTTTCAGCGGCGAGAACGCCTCGTCGATGACCTTGAGATACTTGCGCTGCTCTTCGAGTTTGGCGCTGAAGTAACCTCCGCCAAGTTCGTCAGGGATTATCCGGTTGATAACGACGCTCTCGACCGTGTATCCGTACAAGCAGAGATACGTGTAGGCCCTCTGCGTCTCGGATATCACCATCTTCTCGGGGTTGACCACGAGCCTGACAGAGGTTATCTCTGGGTCCGTCAGGAGATCTCGGACATAGCCGAGCCTCAGCCTGAGGCTCTCCAGGTCCTCGAGGAATCTGTCGGATGGCAGAGGCGTCGAGATGATCTTGCCCACGGTCAGCCGCGCGACCTTGATGACGTTTCTGACCATGTGGAATAGCCTGTCGAAGTACCAGTTGGCTGTCTCGGGGAACGCCAGCAGCCGCAGGGTGTCGGCCGTGGGGGCCGTGTCCATGATCACTGTGTCGTAAGAGTTGCCCTTGTGGAACTCCTCGACGTAGAAGAGAGCTGACATCAGCTCCATGCCGGGGAACACCGCCATCTCCTTCGCCGTGACCGCGTCCATTCCCTGCGAGGCCAAGAAGTCGGACAAGTAGCTCTGGATCTCCTTCCATCTGGTCTCGAGCTCGTATTGGATGTCGACCTCGATCCCGTCCAGGTTCTCCACGATCGTCGCGATTTCCCCGGAGAGCTGGAATTCGAGCGCGTCCGAGAGGCTGTGGGCAGCGTCTGTGCTTATGATGACCGTCTTGTGGCCCATCGCTGCTGCCCTCAGAGCGGTCGCTGCGGCGACCGAGGTCTTGCCGACCCCTCCCTTCCCGGTGTAGATGATGATTCTCATGAGCGCGACCTTAGCGTCGTGTGAATTCACTTCGATGCAATAACGATATCGCAAAAATGGTGTCGGGGACGGGGTTCGAACCCGTGACCTCCGGATGTCTTAGGAGCATCTGGTCAAGACTTCTCCCTATGAGTCCGACGCTCCACCAGGCTGAGCCACCCCGACATTGATGATCTAGACGAGCGCGCTGCCCTATTCCTTGCTCTCTTCGACCGCAGGCGCTGGCTGGTCCTCGGGGGCCGGGGTAGGAGCCTCGGCTGGCATCTCCGGTGCAGGCGCTGGGATCTCTCCCTCAGGCGCCTCCGGCGCTTCGGGTTCCTGGGGCGCCATTATCGGCGCCTCGCCGGGTTCGGGCATCTTGCCCGCCCTCGTGACCTCGCTCCTGCGTATCTCGATCCTCTTGATTGGAACTATGATCTTGGACGCGTCTGATATCCTCTTGGATAGCTCGCCCATGATGAGCATCCGGACGAACTCGCCAATCGTGGCCTCGGCGGCAGCCTTCTTGACCTCCTCCTGCATGATGTTCCTGACAGCCGTCTCCTGGGACGCCTGGATCCTCTGCTCGGAGACCGCCATGGGCTTCACTCGTATCTGCCAAGCGTCTTTGGTCGTCACATCGACCACAGCATCGGTCTTGGTCCTCTTCCTGCGCGTGAGCCTGCGGACGTAGTCGCTCGTCAGGTCGTGCCCCACGAACATCGTGTGGGCGTCCAGGCCTCTGACGTCATGGATTTTGAACTTGATCTTGATGTGCATCTTCGAGAAATCGCCCGTGAGGTCCTGAACCGTGGCCTCGGTGATCCTGCCAACGACCCCATCAGGGGAGTCCGAAGGCGTCTCGCCGAGCTGCATCTTGCTGAACATGTCGGGGGCGTAGACCTTGTACCACTCCTTCGCCTTCCACTTGTCCTTGACCTTTTTGGCGGCAGCTCTTGGTTTCGCTGGCAACTATATACCTCTGCTTGATTCTGAATCGAGCAGGCTCGATAACGGAATTCCGTATTAAAAGGTTGCTGTGGCTAACTGCGGCTCAGGTGTGTCCATCCTGCGACTGCCAGCATTCCGTCTTTGGGTCTGTCACTTCGGCTTGTCCGATATCTCAACGAATTTCCAGAAGGTCGTCACCACGCTCTTCTCGAAATCCTTCATGCCCTTCACGACGACGAACTCGTTCGGCGAATGTGCGTTTCCGCCATGGCCCAGACCAGCTCCTCCCCAGGGCACCCCAAGGACCTGGTCAAACAGATAGAACGGTGCCGAGCCCGCAGAGGTGGGCCACACTTCGGGCTCCTTGCCATGGTATCTCATCGCCTCCACGGTCGCCCTTGAGATGCCTTCGTGAGGGGACACCTTCGACCAGGGGTAATCGATGTAGTTCCTCATCGTGATGTCCGTGAACCCGCGTCTTTTCAGATGCTCCATGACCTTCTTCCTCGTGCCCTCGATGGTCATGTTCGGAACGAGCCTTATGTCGATCTTGGCCTTTGCCCTTGGCGGGAGAACCGTCTTGGTGCCGTCCTCCTCGAAGCCGGCGCTGAGGCCATCGATGTTGATCGACGGTTCGAACAGGTACTTCTTTAGGAGTTCCTCCTTCGTTCCCTCTTCCTTGAAACGTTTTACAGAGATCTCGTCGAGGTAGTTCGCCGTATTGAACGTCATAGCGAGCTTCTTCACGAGTTCAAGGTCGTCCTTGTTCGGCCCTGCCACATCGTCCCAGAGTCCGTCCACTGCAGGCTTCTGGTTCCCGTCGACCATCGTGGAGATCGCGTGCACCAGCCTCCAGACAGGGCTCTCGATCCAGACAGCGTCGCTGCTGTGGACCTCTGCCGTCGGCCCCCCTCTGGTCGCGCCCTCGCATATGAGATCGAAGTAGACGCATCCCTTGAGCCCGAGAGAAATGACTGGCACCCCTTTCGCGTTCTCGTTGTAGTCGAACCCGAACGCGACATCCGCCCTGGAGAGTTTCGCCTTGTTCTTCTCCACGTACATCGGAAGGCTCAGCCCGCCCTGCTCCTCCTCGCCTTCGAGCAGGAAGTGTACGTTCAGAGGCATATCGCCCTCGTCGAGCATGGTCTTGATGGCCAAGATCGTCCCGCCGAGAGAGGCCTTGGAGTTGTACGCGCCCCTGTTGATCAGGACCTCGCCGTACGGCTTCTTCCTGACGATCGTCGCACCGAACGGCGGGTACTTCCATTCCCTGATGTCGCCTATCGGCTGGACGTCGTACATTCCGTAGAGGAGAGCCGTCCTCTCGGCTCCTGCGTCGAGATACCCGGTCACCAGAGGATGGCTCTTCCTGGTGCCTTTGTAGAACCCGGGCTTCACGCCGAGCTCCGCGATCATGTCTCCCAGAAACTCGGCCGTCTCCTGGATGCCCTCTCCGGTCAATGACACGCTTGGAATTCTGAGAAGCTTCCTGGTCTCGCTCAGGTGTCTGCTCCACTCCCTGTCGATCCTTCTGTGCGACTCTTCTAATGCCATGGCTGTTCCCCTGCGATGCCCGTGCCCTCTTATGGCGGTGGAAAGGAAGATCCTGCCGTTCAAGCCCCTAGGAACCGAGGCTTCTTCGCGCCTTC
Organism: uncultured Thermoplasmata archaeon; assembly: GCA_963705355.1. Taxonomy (GTDB): domain Archaea; phylum Thermoplasmatota; class Thermoplasmata; order UBA10834; family UBA10834; genus COMBO-56-21. The sequence goes on along the minus strand of OY970070.1, from coordinate 1,273,793 downwards.
CCTCTCGACTATCAGCTGGATTGGCGCATTGTGGCATTTCAAAGCGGCCTGCTCGTCATCGTAGAGCTTCCCGCATTCGAAGCACTTGAACAACTTCTTGTCCATCCTGCGCCTCTCCTTCGCTTCCGCCGTCCCGGCAAACTGCGGGACTGAGAACCGCTAATTCAGTTATGAACTTTGTCGAGCTATGGGGAAAGATGTCGAGGCTCTGCTACTTCTTCAGGTGTCTGGCCAGCGCTTCCCTGGAGTCCGAGCTCAGCCTCGCGTCCTGCTGCGCCAGCTCCTTCTCGAGCGTGTCCATTGAGGCTGGGTTCTTGAGGAATACTGGCACATAGCAGGTCGTGGTGTCGATGTTCAACACTGCCACGACCTCCTTCTCGTCCAGCTTCCTCTCCTCGACCGCAGCCTTGAACTCGACAAAAGGCCTGATGTCAGGGGGAAGGTTCCTCAGCTCGGTTATGGCCATCAATCTTGCAACGTGCATCCTCGGACAGCTCCCTAATCCCTAGAGGCTCACCTTGGTTTGGTGCACTTCGAGCCCGAGCTTGTCCCTATCGAGGCCGAACGCCAGACCCAAGAGCTGCGACAGGTGCAGAACCGGGATCTTGTACTCCTTGAGAGCGGCCTGGCCAGCATCGTACTGCAGGTGGCAGAACGGGCAGCAATCGACTATGACATCGACTCCCGCAGCAGTCATGTTCTTCAGGTTCTCGGCGGTCATTTTGAGCGCGACGTCAGGAGTCCTTGCTCTCACACCGCCGCCTGCGCCGCAGCACATCCCCTTGTCCTTGTACACGACGCTGGTCATCCCTGCTGCCTCGACTATGTCGTCGAACACGTGCGGCCTCTCGGCATCGTCGATCTTCTTGATGTTGCTTGGCTTCAGGAAGTGGCAGCCATAGTGCACGGCAGCCTTCAGGTTCTTGCCTCCCTTGGCCTTTGCTCTAATCGCTTCGACTCCGACATCCCTGTAAAGGAGCTCGACGAAGTGCCTGACCGTGACAGTGCCGTTGTACTCCATGCCCGTTGCGTCCTTGAGTGTCTTGTTGATCTTCTTCCTCTGCTCGGGGTCGTGGTTCAGCTTGTGCGCGACCTCGAACAGCGTGTCGAAGCAGCCGTTGCAGATCGTGAGCACGCCGTCCACTCCCATCTTTTCGGCGATTGCGAGGTTCCTCGCGGCGACGGTCATCCAGTAGGTCTGATCGAACGAGCGCATGACGCCGGGAGCAGGGCAGCAGCTCGCTCCCTGCATGTCCACGAGCTCAACGCCCAGCGACTTGAAAACCTCCCTCGAGGCGCTTTCGATTCCGGGGTACCTCAATGGCATGATGCAGCCCAGGAAGAATGCGTACTTGGCCATTACTTCGCACCCCCAGCGACGAGCTTGTCGAAGCCGCACAACGCTGCAATCTTCTTCACTTCCTCGAGCGCTTTCGGGTCCGAGAAGACCGTCGGAGGAGTGGACTGTAGCCCCAGCTTGCCCCTCAGGGCCTTGTCTTCATCCCTGAGCGAGACGAGGTGCCCTGTCTTGGAAATCAGCTCCGCAACCTTCCTGTGCGGTTCTGCCATGTAGCCTTTCCTGACGGCCATGTTCCTGAGCGCCATGATTATGTCCACGATCTCGACGCCCCTCGGGCATCTCTCGTAGCAGGTATAGCAGGTCGTGCACAGCCACAGGTCTTCCGAGGGCAGAATATCCTCCTCGAAGCCCAGCTGGGCCCTTCTGACTACCTTCCTAACCCTGAACGCGGTCTGCCTGCCGGACGGGCAGCTGCCCGTGCATGTCCCGCATTGGAAGCAGAGGTTGACTGTCTTGCCCCCTGCGTCGACCACCTTTCGCGTGAATTCCGGATTCGGCTCCTTAGCTTCCGCCAATGGACTCACCGAACATCACTATGCAAGCGTGATATTTGAGGGTTTTGCTAACAAGGCTTAAGCGTCATCCTTTTCGGTAAATCCAAGCCTCTCTGGCCTCTTCCAAGAAAGCCGCCAAATCGTCCCTCTCCGAGGCCTGGAGCGCCATGATCGAGTGGATCGACCACCGCTGGTCCTTCGCGCCGTCGGCCATCACGATCCCCTCCCTGACGAGACTCTTGTTCACGAAGTAGCTGAGGTCTGTGCGGTCGACCATCGAGGGCTCGTAGATCGTGCGCACGACCTCGTGCGGTATCTGCCGCTCGTCGAGGTATCTGAAGGCCAAGCGCTGTGCCCCGAAGCCCAGCCGGGCGTATCTCGACCCCGTGTCCTTGAGCAGCAGGACATCCGACCCGATCTCCATGCTCTGAAGATCGGGCGACTTCTCCATCGCGAACATCGCGTCGTCGAATAGGACGCCGTCCACTCGCCTTTCCTCCAGCAGACGCAGGTTCACGTCATCGGTAGAAATCGTGACCTGGCACGCGGTCCCCGTGTCGGAGAGCTCGGTCGCGGCTGTCAGAAGACATCTCTCCGACACGACCGTGCCCGCGACCCTGAGAACATCCTCGTCCTTGAGCCTGAGCTCGTACGCCCTGAACCTCCTGAGAAATTCGATACCCAACTCGGTCAGCCTGCTGCCCTTGCTCGTCGACACGACGAGGCTGGCGTCCGCCTTCTCCTCGATCTCTCTGACGTACTTGTGCAGAACAGGGGTCGAGATGCCTATGGACTCCGCAGCCTTTTTCATGCTGCCTCTCTCGTGCAGTGCGGCCAGAGCTTCCATCTGCCTGTGAGTGATCTCCTGGCCCTCCGACACGAACACGACCCTTGGCCTAGCATCCAATTCGGCTCATCTCCTCTTCTTGAGACCGTAAGTGCTGAGCAGGAGCATAACACATGCGAAGATGATCAGCACGCCCAGCTGGAACCAGATGCGATCGATTCCCCAGCCCCGGATCATGACCGACCGCATGCCGTCCACAGCGTATGTCAGAGGGATGAAACTGGATACCGGCCTCAGCAGGGTCGGGACCGCCTCGATTGGCCAGAACACCCCTGACAGCAGTATCGACGGGAACAGGATGATCGGCAGGAACTGTATCGCCTGGAATTCATTCTTCGCGACCGAGGACAGCAGGAATCCGAGGCCCTGGATGCCCATTCCGAACACGAAGATGATGAGCAGTGCAGTGAGCGGATTTCCGACTATCCGAATCTGGAATAGGAGCACGGCAGCAACGATGATCACCGTTGATTGTATCAGACCCACGAACCCGAACGCGAGTGCGTATCCCGAGACGATCTCGCCTTCTGTCACGGGCGTGCTGAGGAGCCTGTCGAGCGTGGACGTGCTCCTCTCGTGCACGAACGAGATAATCGAGAGCATGAACGTGACCATCATCGCGGCCAGGCCCATGACTCCGGGAGCGAAGAAGTCGATAAATCTCGCGTCTTTGCCGTAGACTAGGTCAGTGGAGATCGAGATGGGGGCTACGAATGTGCGCGTCCCGAGCACCGCCCGGATCGAAGTGAGGATTTCATTCGAGACGCTCTGCACTATGTTCGGGTTGGTGCCATCGATGATCAGCTGGACCATGGCTGACTGCTCATCGCTGCCAGTGGATGCTCTGGCCACATCCTCTGTGAAGGTTTCGTTGAACACGATGGTAGCCCATATGTGCGCGCCCTTGACCTTGTCTCTCGAGAGGGCGAGAGGATCGATGCTCGCATCAGCTGGACCGTAGATCTTGAGGATATGGAGCGTGTCACGCGTCTCCAGGTTCGCGAGGATTGCCGCGGACATGGACTGGTTTGTTGGGGCGCGGTCGAAGTTGACGACGTACACACTGACATTCTTTATGTTGCCACCAAAGGTGTAGCCGAAGATGGTGATCATAAGCAGGGGCATCAGAACGAGAAATCCCACTGTTCGCCTGTCGTGTTTGAGCGAGCGGAGGTTTTTCTTCGCGATGGCGAGGACTCTGTCGAACCTCAGGCTCCCACCCTCCTTGCCATCGTCATGAACGCGGACTCAAGGTCGGAGGTCGAAGTTGCGGCCATCAATTCACTCGGAGTCCCCTCGCCGATCAATTTGCCGGTTCTCATCATGCCTACGACATCGCACTTTATCGCCTCGTCCATGTAGTGCGTCGTAAGGATGACGGTCTTGCCCTTCGCCTTGAGGTCGTGGAAGTAGTTCCAGAAACCAACCCTTAGCTCTGGATCGACACCGACCGTTGGCTCGTCCAGGAAGACCACTTCCGGATCATGGATAAGAGCGCATGCGAGCGAGACTCTGTGTCTCATCCCGCCGCTCAATTGCGAGACGAGGCTGTCTCTCCGGTCCAAAAGGTCGATGACGGTCAGCAGCTCTTTTTCCCTTCTCTCAAATGCCCGCCTGTCCATGCTGTACAGCTCCGAGAACAGCTCGAGGTTCTCGTGGATGGTCAGGTCAGTGTAGATCGCCATCTCCTGGGGCATGTAGCCGATCCTAGCGATGTTGTGGTGGATCGGGACTTTCTCGCCGAGGACATAGGCCTTGCCCGAGGTTGCTCTCAGGAGGCCGACCAGCATCTTGATGGTCGTCGTCTTTCCCGACCCGTTCGGTCCTATCATGCCATAGAGAAGTCCATGACCGATCTTGAGGTCAAGATCGTCCACGGCAACCAAATCCTCGAACTCCTTCCGCAGCTTGTGCACGTGTATCGCATCTTTCTCTCCTTCGAGCGATCTCGGATTCTTCGTCTTCGCCTTACTGACCTCGCTCACTTGCATCCTCTCCCGCGGTACGGAACCTTCGAGGAAATCGCGCTAGAAAGTCACTTCGCGGAAAGGCAAATGGCATGTCAGCCGTTAAATACCATTCTGAACATTAACTTCCGGTTCTGAATGCATTCAGGAAAATACATCATCAAGCTCTGCTTGCTGGGCGAGGGCGCCGTGGGCAAGACGAGCCTTGTCCGAAGGTACGTGTTCGATGTTTTCGACGACAAGTACCTCATGTCCTTCGGGACGAAGGTCACCAAGAAATCACTCAAGGTCGGCGACGTGGACCTCGACCTGATGATCTGGGACATCCTGGGCCAGAAGTCCCAAGAGGTCCTTCACGCAGCCTACTACAGAGGAGCTGCGGGCGCCCTTGCGGTCTGTGACTTCACACGCCCAGAGACTTTGGGGAATTTGAGATCATGGCTCGGGAGCTTCAGGTCGGTCGTCGGCAACATGCCAGTGATAATCCTGGGAAACAAGTCGGACCTGGAGAAGAAGTTCACACTCGCCGAGCTCGAAGCCTTCGGGGCGTCCGTCGGATGCCCTGTTATGGAGACGAGCGCGAAGACTGGCCTTAACGTCGAGCACGCATTCAACGAGATCGGCAAGAGGCTGATGGAGGCCGTCTGATGCGCGCTCTGCCTTTCTTCGTGATGCCCGGTGTCGCCCTCGCGCATCTCCGGGAAGAGCTCGAGATCGTCGAGGGAGACCAGAGGGCCAGGCACATGCTGTACAGGTATGGCCAGAGGTGCGGCCGAGCGCTCGTCGGCAGCTTCGGCCTTTCATGCGCTGACCTGACGGAGGTCAAGTCTATTATCGAGCCCATCTGGATGGAGGCTGGCCTCAGCCGATTGAGGATCGAGTCCATCGAGCCGAGTGAGATGATCGTCAATCTGGAGGAGTCTGTGGAGTCCAAGGAGGGCAACTCTTGCGACTTTGGCCGAGGATATCTCTCCGGCATAGTCTCAGAACTAACTAGCAAGCGGTTCGAGGTGGACGAGGTCGAATGCGTGAGCAAGGGGTACATCGCATGCGTCATGCAGGTCTATGAGGTGATAGATGTACTGAGGCCGAGCAGGCATCTGGAACCCGAGTCGATGAGAAAGTACAACCTCGATCGAGGTTACTCCTACCTCATCAAGGAGGAGATCCCGGACCAGGCCTTCGACATATTCGTCGACGCGTACAAGCACGGGGTGCCCTGTCTATGCGTCACGAGAGAGTATCCGGAGAAGATCAAGGACCGCCACGATCTGAAAGGCGTGCCTTTCCTCTGGCTCTCGATGGACCAGGAGAAGAACTACTCCCGAGACCCGTCGAACATAGCGATGTTGTATTCCGATCTGAAGACATTCATCAGCGAGAACAAGAACTGCATGGTCCTCCTCTCGGGCCTCGAGTATCTGATATCGCAGAACGGGTTCGCGAAGGTGCTCAAGCTGCTGCAGCACATCAACGACAAGATAGCGGTGAGCGATTCCGTGTTGCTGGCATCTTTCAGCCCTCTCACCCTCCCCGAGGGGGACCTCAAGATGCTCGAAAAGGAGATGCGCTCGTTCTAGACCGTTCTGCAAGGTGATGGGACTGAAGTATGGTGTGATGGTCTGCCCGAGATGCGGTATGGCAAAGGGCATCGAGTCGAACAAGAAAACCACGACCTGTCAGTGCGGTCGCGAGATCGTCATGTCGCGGACGAAGCTAATGTTTCTCACGGACTCGCCCATGGAACTCGCAGATTCTGTCGCGAAGGCCAACGCGTCGCTGAGAGGCGGGGAGCAGGTTCTCACCGAGAAGAAGGTCCGCAGGAAGGACCCGTACTTCAAGATCGCCGAGAAAGCGAAGCCCATCAAGGAACCGCTTGAGAGGATGCGAATGATTGCGCGAGAGCTCTCAGAGTTGAAGTCCGAATTCAGCTTCGAGGATGTCAAGAAGGTCGCGGCAATCCTGGGAAGGGACGCTCCCGAGGACATAATCGTGCGCTTGCAGGAGCACAACCTGATCTATGAGACTGGCGAGGGCACGTACAGAGCAGTCTAGTCGCGTGCCCGGGGACTACTTCTTCTGTGTCAGACGTTTGGCGTCCCTTATCAACGCGGGGAAGGAGATCCTGTGGACCTTCTGGTACTCGTACGCGACGACTCCCGCCGCCGCCCCGAGACCAAGCAAGTTGAACGGCGGCTGGATGAGCTCCACTGTGAAGAACGATTCGTAGAAGAGGCTGAAGATGACGTGCACGAGGAAGGCCTCCGCGAAGTAACCCTTCGTATCTCCTCTGGCAACGCCGATCCCTATGAGCGCCGTTGTGGAACCGTGGAGCAATACGAACATCAATCCGAGGATGCAGGCGGCGACTATCTCCAGGGCCTCCGGATTGGGCGCATCCAGCAAGAACACGTAGACTGTCGCGAACGTGAATGTGGAACTGATCCCTAGCCCCATCGAGAGGCCGTAGAACCCTGTGTCGATCTTCCGCTGGAACCTTGGGAAGTTCAATATCACGAGTTTCATCAGCTCTTCCATGGCCGCTAATCCTAGTATGATTGCGAGCAGCGTCTCGGGGACGGCTATTGTCGCCACCCAGTTCTCGAATGCAAATATCACCATCCCGAGCACCACGCCGAGCGCGAAAAACGCGAACAGTTTACGGTCGTCGAAGTATGGCTTCTCTACCGTCGGGAAAGTATAATTCCTCAGCGTATAGTACATCAGAGCCATCGCAGGCCCGAACCCCGCTGCGGCGGCCGCTATCTGAAGGAAATCTACCATGCTGACCCGCTCGTATCCTTCCAACCTACATAAGCCTGTTCTGTGATAAGTTTATGAGGCGGTTCATTGCTGTTGTCGACAGAGGGAGAGAGCATGGCTAAATGCGCAAGATGCGGCAAGGCGATAGGGGGCGCAAAGGAATGCCCGTACTGCGGGGCCGGCCCGAGCCAGAGCGTCGTCAGCAAGGGCGTTGACAGGGTGGCCAGGGCGACGGGGACGGCCATCGAGAAGGGCATCAAGGTGACGGACATGGTCGTCAAGGAGGCCAAGCCTGTGGTGAAGACGATGCTTCACGAGGGCAGGAAGGGCCTGTCGAAAGCGAAGTCCGAGACGCTCAAGATTGCGAGGTCGCTGAAGGAAGAGGGCAAGTAATCAGCATCTGTTCTTCTTTTCCGGCGGCCGGTCTCTTGGTGAGACCTCGCCGGCGAGCTTATCGAAGTAGTGCGCCACAACACAGCTCTCAGCGCACTTGCCACACAGGTTGCACTTGCTCTCATCGACAGTGATGTGTCCGTCCAATCTTATCGCTCCTGTCGGGCAGGCCCTTGCGCAGATGCCGCACTTAGTGCACATGTTCGCCCGAAGCACTGCTCTCGCGACCTTGTCGAAATGCTCGGAAGCATCCTTCGGCGCCTCGCCCACCGCAGATATCTGGCCTCCTGCGAATACCTTGGCGTGGGCTCTTTTCGAATTGACCATCGCGACTCCGAAGTCCTCGACCAGTCTGACTTCACCGACGGTTTTCAGGAGCTCAGCCATCTCCTCGAGCCCCTCAGCTTCGGGCATGCTCAAGACCGCTTCCACCGAATAACCGCCAGCAGCGCAAGGGCTTACCCCCTTGATGACATGGATGGCAAGGGTATCAGCCCTCTTCGGTCTCGCTTCCATCTTCAGCCTCTCGGCGAGTGAGCGCATCTTCGGGGGCAGCTGCTTCCAGCGCCAAAAGCCGTATTTGACGAACTCCCTTGGCAGCTTATTCTCTTCCGCCCACGCGTTGAGTTTCTGCTCCCAAGCCTTCGCGAGTTCCGGGCTCAGGCGTGAGATCTCCGCGCATTCGCTCGCCAGCGATGAGGGGCACATCCAGCATCCGACCCGCTCTATGTCCTCGTCGTAGAGCTTGTTGTATGGCAGCTCCCGCCAGATTATGTAGAGCCAGACGTCGAGAGCTGTCCAGTCTCTTATCGGATTCACTATCGTCTGGCCAGGGACGAACGGGTTCTCCTGGACGAGTTCAGTGTACGCGCGCGTGAAGGATTCCAGCCGTCTGTTGCCCTCGACGGTAAGAGTGCCCTGAGGGAACTTTTCCTCGATCACTTTCGAAGCGGGCGCGAGCTTGCAGACTTTGCAGCACCAGCGGAAATCCTTGGCCGGAGGCCCGAATGCAGGGAAGTTCTCATCGAACGCCTCTCCGGCAGGGGCGGTCAACAACCTAACGCCCCGGCTGGCCACGAGCCCACGGACATATTCTATTGTCTGCGGGTGCTCAAGGCCAGTGTCGACGAAGATCGCGGTGAAGTCCTTCGTGATGTTGGAGACAAGGTCGAGCACCACCAGGCTGTCCTTCCCACCGCTGAAAGACACCGTGAGCGAGAGTTTGTTCGACTCAAGGACCTGTTTGAGTTCGTGCTCTGCCTTTGCACGCTTCGCGTTGAGGTGAGGTAGATTCGCTTTGATGATGTCCTTGGTCCAAGCCTTCCTTCGAGGACCTAGAGGTCCTGCTTGCGAGAAGTCCCTGACCTTCACTCCTTTTTCTGAGGACCTTATCTCGCCTGCGTTCACCTTGGCCGAACCGCATCCGATGAACTTGCCCATCTCGATGACGACTTCGTCGCCCGCCATGATGCTGGGATCCACAGACGCGATGGTATCCCTCGGCAGGTAGTTGCCCTTCATATGTCCTTCCGCCTTCCTGAGCCTGATGAGCTTTTTCGGGCTCATGCGCGCGAGCATGCGTGCGCCATCAATCCTGAGCGTGAGCGAGTAATCCTGCTTCTCGAGGTCGTATGTGAGAAGGGCAATCTTGCGGCCGTTGATTATGACCTCGTCGGCCCGGTCCTCTCCGGAGGTCTTGTTGAGCACGACTATGTCAGGTATCAGCTGCTGGACTCCGAACTGCTTTAGGAAGAGATACCGCAGTCTTCGCTTCGTCCCTTCCAAGGCGAGCCGAACATCGCCGGGAGGAGAGAGATCGACCGCATGTCCGTTCTGCCCGCACCTTCCACAGGTTTTGCCCAGCAGGGGGACATTGCAACTATCACACCAGTGAAGCACGTTCGGAGCTTGGTGGAACCTTCTGTTCACGAATCGAAGCTATGCAGCAAGCATTTAAAGAACTTATGTGACGGACAATCAGCGGAAAATCTTGGCCCGGCGAGATTCTACTTGCTGCCAGCCTTCTCCTCGTTCGGCTTTTCGCAAGCTTTCTCGGGCATGCAGCCTTGAGTTTCGATGAACGCCGGATACCTCAAATGAGCAATGATATTGCCCTCCCAGTCGAACATCTTGCCGGGGTTCATGATGTTCTTCGGGTCCAAGGCCTTCTTGATCCTCCTCATGGTGTCGAGCGAGTCGGCGCGCTCCTTCTTCATGTACGGCGCCTTCGTGATCGACACGCCGTGCTCCCCTGTGACGGTACCTCCGAGCTCCAAAACCTTGTCGTAGATCTGGCCTACAGCCTTCTCGCCCCTTCTCCAGCTGTCGTCTGAGCCGGGCTCGACGAGCATCTTAGTGTGGAGGTTGCCGTCGGCCGAATGGCCATAGGTCCCGATGATTACCCCGTTCTGCTCCGCTATCTTCTGGAACGCGACAACGGCCTGTGGGATTTTGGATATCGGAACGGACATGTCGTCTGCGAGCGCCACGGATACGAACTTCTCGCCGTACCTGCTCAACGATGGCATAATCGCCTTTCTCGCGTATGTCCAGTAGTCGATCTTCTTCTTGTCCCTAGAGGCTTCCGTCGAGACCGCCCCGCTCTGCTTCGCGATCTCTTCGACGATCTTCAGCTCATCCTCGACCGCCACTGGATGGCCGTCGACCTCTATCATGCATATCGCGGCGGCGTCAGGAAGGCCGATGTTCATGCACTTGTTCACGGCTTTGATGCAGACGGAGTCCATGAGCTCGATCGCAGACGGCATCAATGGTCTCGCGATGATGTTCGACACGCACTTGCCAGCGTCCTCGAGCGAATTGAATGCTGCGAGAGTCATCGCCGAGGCCTTCGGCTTGAACGCAAGCTTGAGCGTGATCTCGGTGACGATGCCCAGAGTGCCTTCGCTGCCGACTATCAGCCTGTCGATCTGGTAGCCGGAGGAGTTCTTCAGCGTCCTTGTGCCAGTGTGGATGACTTCCCCCGTTGGCAGCACAACCTCGAGTCCGAGGACGTAGTCCCTGGTCGCGCCGTACTTGATGGCCCGCATCCCTGAGGCATTGGTGACGACCATGCCTCCGATTGTGCATGCCTCTCCACTCCCAGGTGTGGTCGGAAACCAAAAGCCCTTCTTGCCCAGGACCGCGTTGAGCTTGTCGTAGACGACGCCGGGCTCCACGACGCAGTACAGATCCTCAACTCTGACCTCCTTGATCTTGTCCATCAGGGTCATGTCGACTACTATCCCGCCCTTGAGGGGGACTGTGTGGCCGCACATCGCGGTTCCCGCTCCCCTTGGGACGATCGGAGTCCGTGTTCGGTTGGCCAGTTTGACGATCTCTGATACCTCGTGCGTGTTGGCCGCCCTGACGACAACCTCAGGGTCCTTGTGGTGAATCGATGCATCGAAACCGTAGACATAGAGGTCGGCAATCTTGGTGGACATGCGCTCTTTGCCGACTATCTTCTCCAGTTCCTCAATGACGGCCTTCTTCATACGGATACCAAGTGTGGCTAATGCCGCCAGTCTCATAAAGATATTATGTCTAATATTCACAAATCCCGAGCGCAATTCGAGTCATGACGTTCCTCGGCAACGAATAAGTACGTCCTGCCTGATGCATCGATTGGTCATCAGCATGAAGCTCGTTATATTCGGCCCCCCGAGCGCGGGCAAGGGCACGCAGGCTCAGAGGCTCTCGCATCAGTACGGCATCCCGCAGGTCTCCACCGGCGACCTGCTCAGAAAGGCCGTCGCCGACAAGACCCCTCTTGGCCTCAAGGTCAAGTCCTATCTCGATCAGGGCAAGCTCGGCCCTGACAACCTCATCGTGCAGTTGATCAAGGAGCGGGTCTCAAAGCCAGACTGCAAAAACGGCTATCTTCTGGACGGCTTCCCGAGGACTATGGGGCAGGCAAAGGAACTGGAGAAGATGACGGATATCGACCTCGTGCTCAACATCGTGGTCGATTTCGAGGTCCTGGTGGAGCGCGCGGTCGGGAGGAGGACCTGCCCGAAGTGCTCCGCCGTCTATCACGTGGAGTTCAACCCGCCAATGAACGAGGGCATATGCGAGAAGTGCGGGTCGCAGTTGATCCAGAGGGATGACGACAAAGAGGATACCGTCAGGAACAGGCTCACGGTGTACAAGGAGCAGACAGAGCCACTCATAGATTACTACAGGAGGAAGGGCAAGCTCGTTGACATAGAGGGCTCGGGCGGAATCGACGCTGTCTTCGGCCGGATGGTCAGCATGATAGCCAAGCTGAAGTAGGCCCCGAGCCTAGCCACCATGGGCCGCTCTAATTTCTTATATAGCCGGACCGGAATAGCGACATCTACCACCGAAGCCCCGTAGTGTAGCGGTCAATCATGCGAGACTCTGGATTGCCTCTCGCAAGGAGAGATCTTGCGACGGAGGTTCGAATCCTCCCGGGGCTACTCTTCTCTTCACACATCTCATCACTCTCTTTCTGTGATGCACTGGCAACATAGACCGATGGCAATCAATCTCGCCCGAGAGAATACAAGATCATTTGACGCATTCTCTGTCAAGTGCTTTGTTAACGAGCTGGTCCACTAGCTGAATCCTCGGGTTGTCTCTCGGGATGTTCTTGAGAGAGAAAGACTCGAACAGCTTCTCGTTCGCCTTCACGCGCATTGCCAACCTCTTCATCCTTTCATCTCTTGTCCTGTACCCGCCATCATGCTGCTTGGCAACAAGCTCGCTGTCCGTGAAGAAGATGGCATGGGAGCAAGTCCTCTCCCGAGCTTTTTCGATGGCCCAGAGAAGGGCCTCGTACTCCGCCTCGTTGTTCGTACGCCTTCCGATGCACTTGGCGTCTTCTTCGAAGAGGTTTCCCGCAGAGTCGTACATCGCATATCCAATCGCGGCGGGGCCGGGGTTTCCTCTTGACGCGCCATCTGTGTATACTGAGAGATGATCCAAGTCAAATCCACCTGTCTCGAACCGTATGTCGCACCAGACCAAATAAGCGATGGCCCTCACCGCCTAGGTTCGTTCGACCTACCATTGCATAATTAGAAATATCACGCCCCTTCTTTTTCTGTCGGGGGAGCAAGGCAGTGGGAAGAGCGGCCACGCCGATGATGGAGCAGTATTTCCGGATCAAGGAGAATTACAAGGATTGCATCCTGCTCTACCGGATGGGTGACTTCTACGAGATGTTCGGCGAGGACGCGGTCATCGGGTCGAAGGAACTCGAGATAACTCTCACCTCCAGGGAGAAGGGCAAAAAGGAGCGCATCCCGTTGTGCGGAGTCCCTTGGCACGCCCTCGACTCCTACCTGCCAACGCTAGTCAGCAAAGGTTACAAGGTGGCCATCTGTGAGCAGATGGAAGATCCCAAGTTCGCGAAGGGCCTGGTCGATCGCGATGTCGTCAGAATCGTCACGCCGGGAACAATACTTGAGAGCACGGTCCTCGACAGCAAGGCGAACAATTACCTGATGGCCATCTCGCAAGGCGACGGAGCCTTTGGGTTATCGTTCGCGGACATCTCCACGGGCGAGTTCGCCTTGACCCAGGTCGAAGGCGAGGACGCCGAGAACAAGGTACTGGCGGAGTTCGCGCAGAGGACCCCGAAGGAGGTCCTGCATCAGCCGGCTTTCGACTCGAAGAAGCTCAGAGACGAGTTCGCCTTGGCCGGTGCCGCGATGACCGCTGTCGAGGACATCGCATTCGTCAGGGAGGCGGCTGAGTCTTTGCTTAAGCGGCACTTCAGAGTCCAGTCCCTGGAAGGTCTCGGCTTCGCCGACAAATCCCTTGCTGTATCGAGCGCCGGTGCCATCCTTCGGTACCTCGAATCTACACAGAAGCGAAGCCTGGACTTCCTTGCCCCTCCGAAATTCTTCTCCACGTCGGACAAGCTCGTGCTCGATCAGACAACTCTCAGAAATCTCGAGATCCTCAGAAACGTCCGAGACGGAGGTCAAGAGAACACGCTGTTTTCGATCCTTGATCGCACACTCACTCCCATGGGAGCAAGGCTCCTGAAGAAGTGGCTCATGGAGCCTCTGATGGACGTCGAGTCCATCAACAGGAGACTGGATGCCGTTGAAGAACTCGTCTCCAACACAGTACAGAGAAGGAATCTCGCCGACTCATTGGTCCAGGTCCGTGACCTCGAGCGGCTCATCAGCAAGGCCATATACGGAAGCGCAGGCGCGCGCGACCTCATCGCGGTCAAGTCATGTCTGACTGCGGTGCCCGAACTGAAAAGCGCTCTGAGAGACATGAAGTCCCAGCTTCTCAGGGGACTTTCCGACGGCATGAGCGATGTGAGCGATGTCGTCAATCTCATCGGGAAGTCAATAGTCGACGACCCGCCCGTCTCGCTCAAGGAAGGCGGGCTGATCCGAGACGGATTCGATCCAGAGCTGGATGCAGTGAGGCATTCGTCAAAGGAGGGCCAGGAATGGATAGCCGGGCTCGAAGGATCCGAGAGGAAGCGGACAGGCATTAAGAACCTCAGGGTGGGCTTCAACAGCGTCTTCGGATACTACATCGAGGTTTCGAAGTCCTACCTCAAGCAAGTCCCTTCCGAGTACGAGCGCAGGCAGACCATTGCGGGCGGGGAGAGGTTTGTCACCCCTGAGCTCAAGGAGAGAGAAAAGACCATCCTGACGGCACAGGAACGCTCGTTCTCGATGGAGTACGACGCCTTCGTCAGGGTCAGGGAGGAAGTGGCGAAGCACGGCGAGCCCATCAGAGACATCGCAAAGGCGATGGCGTCCATTGACGTCCTGAACTCGTACGCGGAGGTGGCAGTATCGTCAAGATACTCAAGACCGGAGGTCAACGACTCTGACACAATAATCGTCAAAAACGGCAGGCATCCAGTCGTTGAGAGAGCGCTAAGAGAGTCCTTCGTTCCGAACGATGCGTATCTCGACACGAACCTCAACAGGCTCGTGATCCTAACCGGCCCGAACATGGCCGGGAAGTCGACCTATCTGCGGCAGATTGCCGACATCGTGATCATGGCGCAGGCAGGCTCCTTCGTCCCTGCCTCGGAGGCCAGGATAGGCCTGGTCGACAGGGTCTTCACCCGTGTAGGCGCTTTTGACGACCTCTCCCGTGGTCAATCGACTTTCATGGTTGAGATGACAGAACTGGCCAACATCCTCAATAGTTCCTCGAAGAGGAGCCTTATCCTTCTGGACGAGGTGGGGAGGGGAACCAGCACTTTCGACGGACTCGCAATCGCATGGGCCGTCTCGGAATATCTGTACGACCATTCGAAGGTAGGCGCTAAGTCGCTATTCGCGACTCACTATCATCAGCTGACCGAACTCGCCGACTCACTTGAAGGCGTGAAGAACTACGCGATGGCAGTCAAGGAGCAAGGCCCAGAGGTGATCTTCCTCAGAAAGGTGGTGCCGGGCAAGGCGAGCAAGAGCTACGGCATTCAGGTCGCGAAACTCGCAGGCATCCCTCAGGAGGTCATAAATCGCGCCGAGCAGGTGCTCAGCAGGATTGAGGAGGAGAACGTGCTCGAGGTGAAGGCCGGGAAGAAGGTCCAGAAGCAGGCGCTCATTCTTACTCCCGAGAGGGAATCGACCATCGAGGAGGAGCTGAGGGAGATCAACGTCTCGAAGATAACTCCTATGGAGGCCTATCTGAAGCTCAACGAGTTGAAGAAGAAGCTCGGGGGATCGAGTGGCAAATAGGATCAAGGTCTTGGACGAGGCCACTGTCAACAAGATAGCGGCTGGCGAGGTGGTCGAGCGGCCAGCTTCCGCGGTCAAAGAGCTTGTTGAGAACTCGCTAGATGCGGGCGCTACTGTGATTTCCGTGTCCGTAGAGGACGGCGGCAGGGAATCCATCGGTGTCCGAGACGACGGCTGCGGCATGTCCCGCGAAGATGCGAAGGCTGCCTTCGGGCGCCATGCGACGAGCAAGATAGCATCGATTGAAGACCTTCAGAAGCTCGCGTCATACGGTTTCAGAGGAGAGGCGCTCTCCTCTATCGCCTCAGTCTCAAGGGTCACGTTGAGAACGCGGGAGCACGACTCCCGCGAGGGGACCGAGGTCGTAGTCGAGGGCGGGAGGACTTTGAAAGTTTCGTCTGTCGGCTGCCCTCCTGGGACCGAGATCCTGGTCGAGGATCTTTTCCATTATGTGCCGGCCAGAAAGAAGTCGTTGAAGTCGAGGAACGTCGAACTGGCTCATTGTCGGGAGGTCATGGTCAACTACGTGCTCTGCAGGCCGGGGCTGTCATTCTCCTTCCGGTCGGACGGTGAAACGGTGCTAGTCCATGTTCCCGCTGAAGGGATGAGAGGTTCCCTGGCGACGGCCTTCGCCCCCAAGACCGCTGAGAACATGTTATTTGGAGAAGCCGAGGACGAAGGGCTCAGGGTCGAGGCGTATGTTGGGAGGCTTGAACACACTCGCTCCTCGCCTTCTGAGCTGTTGCTGTTTGTCAATGACCGACCTGTGAAGAGCCTGAAGCTGGCTTCTGCTGTTGTTGCTGCCTATGGTTCGAAGCTGATGAAGGACAGGTATCCCGTCGGAGCAATCCGGGTCTTCGTTGACAGCTCTGCGGTCGATGTCAACGTCCACCCTTCGAAGAGGGAGGTTCGCTTCGACGACGAGGCGAAGGTCGCGACTGCGGTGAGGAGGTCAATAGAGAAAACAATGAATGAATCGGACCTCACCTTCAAGTTCGACCTGACGAAGTTCTCGGAATCGTTCGAGCCGGGTGTGCGGATTCCTGCGTCGGATATCGTCAATGCTGTTCAGACCACCCTCAAGGTTCCCAGGCCATCTGCAGACGAGGAAGAGCGCCTGCTGATCGTCCCGCTCGCCCAGATAATGAACACCTACATTCTTGCTGAGTCCGAGGGCAATCTCCTGCTCGTTGACCAGCACGCAGCCTCAGAACGCATTGTCTACGAGACCGTTCTGAAATCAATCGATGCAGGAAGTGACATCTCTCAGATGCTCCTCACTCCATTGGTAGTTCGTCTGAGTGCGTCTGAAGAGCGGGTCATGGAGGAGAATCGCGAGGCTCTTGAGAAAACGGGGTTCAAAATCGAGCCCTTCGGAAAGGGCTCCCATGCTATTCGCTCCATTCCGACCGTTCTGGGCGTCGCTCAGGGAGAATCCGCATTCAGGAACATTCTCGATGACCTGAGCAGCATGGCCCCGTCGAAGAAGCTCGGGCTCGAAGTAATCTGGAGAGTCGCGTGTCACACGGCGGTGCGCGCGGGTGAGCCGCTGTCAGAGGCCCAGATGCGGCAGCTGGTGTCCGAGCTGATGAAGACCGAGAGCCCGTACACATGCGAGCACGGCAGACCTACCATGATAGTACTATCTCCTGGCGACCTAGAGAAACTGTTCAAGAGGAGAGTCTGAGCAGCTCACGCATGCTCGAAGATCTGCTTCCCGTCCTTCAGGAGTATCCCGTACTTCTGAGCGACCTTGCGGACTCTGTCGGCAACATCCTTCTCAAGCAGCGGGGGCTCGTAGCTCGAGAGTATTTCCTTCGTCTTTTTCTTCGCGTACTCCATCAGCTCGTCGACTGAATAGTCCGGCTCCCCGGGCAGATGGTAACTGGTGACTTGCGGGATCATCATGTCCTTTCGCATGAACTTCAGCGTGTGAGGGTCGGACAGGAACACTCCTCCCGGTCCCTGGCGCTTTATCGCATCGAGACCAATGGTCGCGTCGTCGATGTTGATTCCTGCCCTCAATCGCTCGATCCATCTCCAGACCTCGCAATCCATCACGAGCTTCTCGAGAGACATCATTCCCGCGCGGTCGAGGCCTCCCAAGCCGACCATGAGATCGGAACCCGTCAACACGGAGGCCGTCGCCGTCATCGCCGTCTGGTATCCGGCCTCCGCCGACAGACTCCGTGCAGCGTTGGACGGCCCACCCGAGCAGGACGGCAATCCATAGTGCTTCGCCATCTCGATACTGGCCGTGTCCATCAGGATTCCCTCGGGCGTCCCGCAGAGGAATATGCCGGATCTGAGGTCGGTCACGCCTGAGAACGATGAGTAGATGGACGGAGCTCCCGGGTTCGCAACTTGAGAGATCGTAAGTCCGCACAAGTTCTCTGCGTTGATTACGGCAAGAGTGCCCGCGACGGTGACTGGCGTGACTGAGCCTGCGATGCCCATCGAGAGGTGCACCATCGGCACACCCGCTCTCGACAGGAGAACGAGCGCTTCGGCCTCTCCTTGGTCGTACCGTAGCGGCGAGATAGGAGTGCAGACATCGGAGAATATCGGTCTTTTCTTCAGCTCCTCACGAGAGCCGACAATCGCAGTTGCAGTATCGATCTGGAAGTTGGCCTCTTCAGGGGATATCGCTCCGTGTTGGACATGCTTCGACGTGTACGCGATAGTCGCGAGGAATTCGAAGGATGACGATTTATCTGAGGGCATGTCCGTGGCCACGACAGGAGGCCAGACGAAATCCACTTCTGGGAGCGCATCAGACAGGATCGCGAAGTCGATGACGTCTCTCAACCTCGAAGGCCTCTTCTTTCCAGTGGCGACATCGAACACCGCTGGCGGCTGGCCATCGGGCGAGATGAGCTGGACGTTGTCATCGGGAATCTTGAAGTCCACGCCGCGCCGGGAACAGATCTTGATCGATCTTGGAGCGGATTTCAGCGACTGCGAGACGATCCGTTCGTCCAAGCGGACCAGGCCGCTCTTTTTATCGGTCTTTGCCCCGGCCTTCCTAAGAAGCTCGACCACGGACGGGCTGTCGATTTTGACGCCGACTTCGGAGAGTATCCTCAACGAGCTCTGGTGAACGAGTTCGATCTCATCATTCGACAACACCTTCATCATGGCCTTGGTCATGGTCCTTCCTCCGAAGCGGACGGGCATTTCCCGCAGGGCTGGATGGCAAAGTAATAGATTAGCCTATTGTCCCTGTTTGCCATCCCGCATATTAGCTTGCCTGTGGGAAAAGTATTAATCCGGCACCTCGGTCTCACACTCCCAAGAAAAAGGTGAACAGATGGGCCTCAACATGGCTATTACCGAATTGGAGTCAGACAAGGCGCTGTGCAAGGGAAAGAAACTCTCGACGGTCAAGGTCTTTCTGGACGACCCAGGCAGGTGGGAGGAATATGTCGAGGTCGACAGGATCGTCGATCTCAGGAAGGCCGCGGAGAAGCTCGGCAAGGACAAGATAGACGCGTTCATCAAGAAGTCCAAGCTGAAGATCGAAGGCGATGGACTCTACCTTGAGAAGGTCAGGGACGACGCCGACAGAAAGATGTTCGAGCCTTTCGTGAAAGAGGTCAAGACGAAGTGGATTCTCCTTGAGAAGGTCCCGTCGGATAGGCGGAAGGATGCAGCGGCCGCGGCGAAGAAGGAGAACACCGTGACCGAGTGGGACATGCTCGAGTTCGACGAGATGTACGCTACATGCGCTAAGTGCGGCATGTCCTGGGACAACAAGAAGGGATGCGTGGGCAACTTCGGGCCCTCCGGCTCCCCGGTCCCCGAGCTGGCAAAGAAGCACGGCCTGAACATTCTGTCCAGGGCCAACGAGCTGGCCGAATCCAGGAAGATACTCTCGTCCAAGGACGCTGACGAGCTGCTCAGAGAGGTCAAGATACTCAGGGAGAAGGCGCCTGCCGAGGGCAAGATGATCGTTCGGCGTATCGAGGGCACGCTCAACAGGCTCGAGTCGATGGCCAAGTGCGCCAAGGACTACAACGTCGGGTTCTACTTCTTCTGAAAGGTGCGGCGATTCCTCTTGGGCGTCGATTCCGGTGGACCGCGGGACGAGAAAGAAGAAGTCATCATCCTGAAGGGCGACGAGGGAGCGCTGTCTCTCGAGTTCATAGAGCTGGGGGCAGGCGTCGCGCGCGCCTTTCCAAGATGGTCTCCGCGCAGCCTGAAGCTATCGGGATCCTCTGCGAGACGATTGAGCGACGAGCTGTCTTCCAGGCGATACTCGCAGATACTTGTGCAGGACGGCAAGAAGGGCTTGCTGAAGAGAGCTTTGGGTCCAATGGGTTGGTCCATAGGCAGAGCCATCGAGCCGAAGCTGCACCACAAATGCTCCGCCGTCACGACTTACGATATCCCTCCGGACGAGACGCTCCAGGACACGAACGGTGGGAAGCCTGATATTTCCAACACGAGCAACATGAGCGGCGTAAGCGTGGAGGTCGGCGACAGAAATGCGTGGGCTTTCTTCACGGACGATGGCGACACCGCGAGGGTGGTCTCGGAGGGCGAGAGGAAGCAGGGGATGCTTGTCGCCAGCTCCCACGAGGACCTCATGGAAGCGGCAGATTGCCTGGTTCATTACCTCGCGACAATGAAGAAGTCCTGGGCGGTGTTCTCGACCGATCTGGGCAGGTTCATCCGCAAGTTCGACCCAATGACAATGTGGCGGCTCGTGCTGGACCGGCCGACTGGTTTTGAGCACAGTGCCGAGCCTGTCTCCGGCAAGAACAAGAACGCGCTTGTCAAGCTCTTTTCGGAATACTACGACGAGCCCACGGTGCAGTCCATTTTCAGACTCAGGAGGTTCAGGACCGACAAGAATTACGCGGTCTACTACCTCGATGGCGGGTTCGTGATAACTCGTCTGGATGGCGACGCCGGCCTCATATACGACATCTATGTGACGCCCGCCCGGCAGGGCGAGGGGATAGGGGCCGAGCTTATGCGTTGCGGGATCACGGACCTCTCGGGCAAGGTCTCCTCATGCTATCTGCATACGGGCTATCCGCGGGCGAAGCGTCTGTACGAGAAGTTCGGTTTCAAGACAGTATACTCTCAGCTCGGCATCCGCTTGGACGAAATCGTGCTCCGGCCTCCGAGCGCAAGGTAATATATCCTGAATTCAATCACTCGCACGAGCCCGCGAAATGTAGCTCTTGAGGGGGGTTGCGCTTTGATCAGCAGAGAGAGGATTTTCGAGGTCGTCGACGGCTACGATCTGAAGAACGCCAAGGTCGGCATGGTCGCATCGCACTCCGCGCTCGATGTGTGTGACGGAGCGGTCGAGGAGGGTTTCAGGACCGTCGGGATATGCCAGGAAGGAAGGGACAAGACCTACTCAAAGTACTTCAAGTGCCAAAGGGGCGAGGACGGCAGGGCCATCCGAGGCGTGGTCGACGAGTGTTGGACCCTCAAGAAGTTCAAGGAGATGATGGATCCAAAGTATCAGCAGCGGCTGGCGAGGGAGAACGTGCTGTTCGTCCCCAACCGGTCCTTCACATCGTATGTGGACCTGAAGGAGATCGAGGACGACTTCGCCGTCCCCATTGTGGGCACAAGAGGTCTGCTTAGGAGCGAGGAGAGGGGCGAGGAGAGAGACTACTACTGGTTGCTCGAGAAGGCCGGACTTCCCTTCCCGAAGAAAATCAGTGACCCCAAGGACATAGACAGGCTCGTCATGGTCAAGCTGCACCACAAGGTCAAGAAGCTGGAGCGAGGATTCTTCAGCGCCGCATCGTATCAGGAGTTCCGAGAGAAGTCTAGGTCATTGGTGTTCCACAATGTGATCACCGAAGAGGACCTCGCAAACGCTAGGATAGAGGAGTACGTGATAGGGCCTGTTCTCAATCTCGACTTCTTCTATTCCCCGCTCGAGAGCAAGATGGAGAGGATCGAGCTCATAGGGGTCGACTGGAGGTTCGAGACCTCGCTCGACGGCCATGTGAGGTTGCCCGCGCCGCAGCAGATGACTCTTATGGGCGCGCAGGCAACGCCAGAG
This sequence comes from uncultured Thermoplasmata archaeon, assembly GCA_963705355.1. GTDB lineage: Archaea > Thermoplasmatota > Thermoplasmata > UBA10834 > UBA10834 > COMBO-56-21. The sequence continues at coordinate 1,252,241 of OY970070.1, read as the reverse complement.
TACACGGTCTGCGGCCACAACTCGGCGACGATGAGGGAGTCGCTCCTTGAGGGCGCGTTCGATCTCGCGGAGAAGTATGTCAAGGCCACTCAAGAGCACTTCCCGCCCGGAATAATCGGCCCGTTCTGTCTTCAGACATGCGTCGACAAGGACCTCAAGTTCCACATCTACGATGTTGCGCCGAGGGTCGGCGGCGGGACAAACGTGCACATGTGGGTCGGGCACCCGTACGGCAACACGACTTGGCGTACGAACATGAGCACTGGGAGAAGGCTGGCGGTCGAGATGCGAAGGGCGATTGAGACGGACCAGGTCAAGAAGATAGTGACATAGTCGCGCCGTGTCTCCGTGCTTGCAGGCGACTACTGGCTATCTGGCATGTCGTCGCCTCTCATAGCTAAAGCTTATAAAGGGGCAATCTATTCGCCGGAATACCTTTTTCCAAAGGGGGGTCTTGGTGTTGATTCCCAGGAGAGAGAGAGGTATTTCAATGAATAGCGACCCAATGAGAAAGCTATCGGCGGCGCTGTTGGTGCTCATGATGACACTGACGGCTTTAGTCGTCCTGCCCGGACCGAGCGAGGTTCAGGCACTGGGGACAAACAATATTTATGTGCCCGTAGTCTCGGGCGGTGTGCCAGTCTCTGGCGCCACAGTGACTCTGACCAACGTTCACACCGGAGAGGTCATACCGGCACCGTCCTCCTTGGGACTGTATGTTGCGACCAATGCGCCTTCAGGGTACTACAGATTAGACGTCGTGGATGCGCCTGGCTATTACAACGCGGTTGACGTTCGCGAGTTCCCGTTCTACGCCACCTCCAGCTACACTGTCAGCCCTCAGATCCAGCTTAAGAAGTTCGGTGACAGCTCTGTCTGGGAGTGGAATGTCACGGTGTCACCGGCAATTTCAGGAGTGACCGTTTCGTTCTACAACGCAACTGCCCGGCAGGTAGTTGTGTCGGGTACGACGAACCTGCAGGGATATGTCCTATTGGATATGTACCGGGCGGGCGCGGCCGCTGACATGTACTTGGTGGCCCAGGCGAGCGGCTACAGGACCAATGCAACGCCCGTGACCGTCACTTCGAACAGACAGCTGACGGTAGGCCTGACCGCGGCCAGCGTGGTCAGCGGCATCATCACAGATTGGGACAATGTCCCTATCCAGCAGGGCATCTCAGCGTATCTTCTCAATCTCGACAGCAGCAAGCCCTGGATATCGAGGTTGATGAAATCCACAGGGTCGTACATCGTCTTCTACGCCGAACCTGGCGACTACCTGCTGTGCGTGGATGCTTATGGATGCGCTGCAGCTCCTGTGGAACAGATCGCCGTGAGCGGCAACTTTGACTTGGGCGTGGTCCAGCTGCAGAACCAGACACAGCGGACCGAGAAGGTGGATATCGGGCTCGCGGCCGCATATGGCAGTTTCTCTCTCAGCATGGCCACCACGCTTTCCTATGACGAGACTCTGCCCGGGTTGAACTACAGCGACGTAGGCAGTCTGATGATGCAGATCGACCTGAACTCGCAGAGCGCGGACGGCAACCTGGACATGACTGAGGTCGGGCAGGCTATCGCGAAGGTGCTCAGGTGGGGACCCGAGGAGCTCACGACCAACAGGCTCCTGACGGTCAACCAGACTCTCTACAAGAATGGAACGTTCTCCGCCTTCAACTTCGGCCTCGCTGCGGGCTCGGTCATCGGGGCGACTGGTGGGGTAGACTACTCCTATTCGACTACCTACACAGTTCTTGGCAGCGTGGAACCAGCGGCCCCAGAGTACAGGATCAATGCGACCGCGAGGCTTGACACGCCAGCCGTGCACCACAATTACTCGATCGCGTTGCCTTCTGGCTACGAGCTGGTCGACAACCAAACGAGCTCGGTCGTGTCCGTCCTAGGCTATGAGACGGTCGTCATCGAGTCCGGCCAAGCGTCTGGATATTACGGCCTCGCGGAACTGTGGATCCAGAAGTCTCTGAAGCCAGCCGCATTGGGTGCGGTCGATTCTGCTCCGGGAGCGGCGTACGTGGTCGAGAACGCCACTCACGTCGTCCTGAAGTATGTCGCACGTGTGGGGGTGAATGTCACGTTCAATGCTGGCAGTTCATCGGATCCCAACGGAAACCCGCTGATGTACACCTGGAACTTCAACGACACCACACCTCCGGTCACGACGAGCAACAAGACCGTAGTGCACAATTTCACAGCCGCCGCGGTCGCGCGGATGGTCGACCTGACGGTTACGGATGTAGCGGGAATACAGAACTCGACTCAGCTGACTGTCGACTGCGACGCTCTGTTGCCTTCACCTGTCATATCGGTAAAGGAGAGGACTATCGACACAACTGACAACTCCGTTTCACTGAACCAGCGGGAGACCCTGATCGTCAACGCCACATCATCCACTGACGACGTCGCCAGTGCGGGCGACGCCCTGGGCATAATCGATTGGGTACAGTTCGACTACGGCGACGGCAACTATTCCAACAGGATCGCCTGGGACACGGCTCAGCAGAACGCCACGCACCCGTACGCAAGCGCGGGCATTTACAAGCTCGTGCTGAACGTGACCGATGTTGTGGGCCAATGGAAGAACACCACATTGACCGTCAAAGTGAACGACACCACAAAGCCGACAGTGTCGTTCACGGCCAAGAACGAGACTGGTGGGAGCAGCCTTGTGGAGAACAGAACCGTTGTGTTCAACGCCACCGCGAGCTCCGACAACCTGGACAACATAACGTTGCTCAGTTTCTCGTGGTACTTCGGAGACAGTACATGGCTGAACGTCACTGGCAACGCGGGATCCAATGTGACGCACAACTACACGAGTGTCGGGGCGTTCCATGTGGCGCTCAACGTGACGGACCTCTCAGGCAACTGGCAGAAGACCCCGAAGACAATCAACATCCTCGAGGGTCCGAGGCCGAAGCTGCGGATCGACAAGATCTACTACTCGCCTGGCAACTTCACTGAGGGCAAGCAGGGCTACATACTCGTCAACCTGACCAATATCGGCAGCCGGGATGCGAACAATGTGATCGTGACCTTCTCGGTGGTCAGGGCGGACGGAACGGAGAAGCTCCTCGGGACTGCGATGAGCTCGGGCGGCCAGATGTTCAACGGCTCGAGCGCTGTGACGGTGGTCCAGGTTGGCGGCAAAGTCCAAATCAGGTTCCCGATCACCTTCGGCACCAAGGGCACATACTCGATCAAGGTGAACGTGACCTGCTCGGAGCAGCTCGTCCCACACAAGAGCACCGCGGGTGGTGACCAGGCGCTGCATGTGAAGGAGGCTTCGTGGAAGAAGCCGGTCCTGTGGGGCGGGGTCGCGGCCGTAATCATACTGGTGCCATTGGCGCTGTACTTCAGGGGCAGGCTGGCCAAGCGCGAGAAGAAGGGCCCGAGGCGCGAGAAGAAGAGCGAGGAAGCGGAATAGGCAGCTCGCCCAAACCCTAGGAAACCTCTTAACGATACTTTTCATTCTCATCTGCTGAGAACCCATGCCGAGATCGTGGCGTCTGGTGGACAGCGGCCTCGTCCTGCCCGCGGAGTCCGCAGCCTTGGACGAGGCGATACTGGAAGCTCATATCGCAGGCGAAGTGCCGAGCACATTGCATTTCTATGTCCGGGCCCAGCCAACGATATCTGTTGGCTACTTCCAGAAGGTGTCCGAATCCATCGATGCCGCCGAGGCTGAGAGACGCGGCGTCGCGATCGTCAGGAGGAAGTCCGGAGGGAGCTCGATATACACGGATCCTGGGCAGCTGATATACGGTCTGATCGTGCACGAGGGAGAGCTGCAGGCCAGCAGGAGCGATTCGTTCCGCGCCGTGTGTTCCGCTCTCGCTGCTGCGATAAGCGCCTTCGGTGTTGACGCTCGCTATCGACCCATGAACGACATCGAGGTAGGCGGGAGAAAGGTTTCGGGAAACGCCCAGTTGAGAAGAAAGGGATCAGTCTTGCAGCACGGCACATTGATAGTCGACACGGACCTCGAGGCGATGGACGCTGTTTTGAGGATTGACAGATCGAAGAGATCGTCCGTGTCGAGACCATCCGAGCGCGTGGCCCGGCTATCATCTCTCTTGGCCAAAGTTCCCAGCATCGAGGAAGTCAAGCAGAGCGTGACGATGGAATTCTCGAGGTCGTTCGAGGTGGAATTCGAGAGGGGAACGCTCACAGAATCTGAGAGTGCGACCGTCCGCAGGCTTGTGGGAGAGTACTACTCTAGAGAAGAATGGAACTTCAAATTCTGACCCTACATCTCCTCGGGGGCATCGAGCCCGAGGCAGTTCAGGGCGTTCCTCAAGGTCCACATGCTCGCCTCGACGAGTACGAGGCGCGCATCTCTCGTGGAGCCTTCGGATCTCAGGACAGGCACGTACCTGTAGAATTGATTGAACTGGGCCGCCAAGTCCTGGGCATAGCCAGTGAGCACATGCGTCTTGCGGTTCTCGGCGCAGTCCGCTATCACCGAGGGGAAGCTCGCGATGAGTTTCGTGAGCTCCATCTCGTGCGAGTTCGCGAGCTGGGTGGCATCGAATTCCCTGCTCCATCCCTCGGCCTTGTTCAGTATAGAGCAAGCACGCGCATGCGCATATTGAACGAATGGAGCGCTGCTGCCCTCGAAGTTCAGCGCGTCCTCCCACTTGAAAACGATCTGCTTCTCGGCCTGAATCCTCGCGATGTTGTATCTGAGCGCCCCGATGCCGACGATTCTTGCTATCTCCCTCATGCGCTCCTCAGAGAGGTCTGTCCTCCGCTTCTTGACCTCTTCATATGCGAGCTCCACGGCCTCGTCTGTGAGGTCGTCCAGGTTCACGACCCGTCCCTTGCGGGTGGACATCTTGCCTTCGGGGAGTGATACGAAAGCATAGTACACGATCTCAGGCTTCTTCTCAGCCCCCATGATAGAGAGCGCGGCCGCAAGCTCCTGCATGGCAAGCTTGTGGTCCTCGCCCAGGATGTTTATGGCGATGTCTGTCCGGGCGAACTTGTCCATGTGATATGCGAGGTCGCGCGTTGTGTACACCGATGTGCCGTCCGAGCGCGTGAAAACCCATTTCGTCTCGCGCCCGCTCAAACCGAAGCTCTCCAGCTCCAGATAGTAGGCGCCGTTCTGTTCTCTGCAGTACTCCGACTTCTTCAGCTTCGCGATGATCTTCTCGACGCTGCCGTCCGCGACGAACTTGGATTCCCAGGTGAAGCGGTCCACGAAGACGTTCATCCTGTTCAGGCTCTCCATTATCGCCGCCAGGACCCTCTCGCACGCCTCTCTGGCAAGCTTGACTGTCTCAGGGTCTCCGTGCTCGAGCTTGAAGAGCATCGAGTCGATCTCCTCGAGCACTTTCGGGTCCTCCTCGAGCAGCTTGTTGGCCTGCTGGTAGTAGAGCACGTACTTGTAATCGTCCTTGTCACGCTCCGCCTGGGCATCGAGCTTGAGATGCTTCACGCCCCAGGCCATGACCACGACCTGCCGGCCGACATCGTTCACGTAGAACTCCGTGGTCACATCATAACCCGCTTGCCGCATGATCCTGGTCAGAGTGTCGCCGATGATCGGGTTCCTTGCTCTTCCGACGTGGATCGGGCCTGTCGGGTTGACGCTCGTGTGCTCGAGCAGGATCCTCACGCCCTTCTTCTTCTGAGGCGTCCCGAACTTGTCCTTCTTTGACAGCGCCTCTTCGAGGGTCTTCTGCGCGAGCTTGTCGAAGCTTACGGTGAAGTTGACGTAGCCGCCCTTCGCCTCGACCTTTTCGATCATATCCTGCGGCTTGATTCTCGAGGCGATGTCCATTGCAATCGCATCGGGCGCCTTTCCGAGCTTTTTGGCGAGGGGAAAACAGGGGAATGCTAGGTCTCCCATTCCCTGAGGCGCCCTGTCGATGACGATCTCGGTCTCCGCTTTCAGCTCCTTGAGCGTCTTGGATATTGATTCTGAGATCTCGTCCTTGAATCGCTGGAACGCATCCTCTGCCATCGTCCTCAACTTACCCTGAATCTGAGTATTCCGGCCAGTCCTCCGAAGGCCTTCAGCAGCAGCCCGCCCTCTTCGGATTCCCCTGACACGAAGTCAACCTTTGTGTTGTTCTGCTCCGCGATCTTGTGCAGCTCCCCGACGAGGTCGTCTACCTCGTCCACTTTCATGATCGCCCCGCACTTGTCGCACTTGACTTCTTCGGTCGAGTCCTTTGCGAGAGCTTCCTTTTTTGCCTCGCAGGACGGGCAGGTCAGCCTCAGCTTGACCCTCCTGAGGTCCTCCGAGATTATCAGCGTGTCGACCGCGCCTATCATCAGGGCGTTCTTCACCTGCTCTTCGCCGTAGATGGAGAGGCCACCGTCAGGTTTCCTGATCTCCTCGAACAGCCTCTGCATGAGGTCCTTCTCCCTCATGAGGTCGAGGTGCCTCAGGGATTCCCGGGCCTTCTCGACGAGCTCCTTGAGGCCATACTCGTCCGTATAGCCGACATCGAATGTGTCTACGATCTTCTTCTGGAGCTCGTAGTGGAGGTACTCGCTCTTCACGAAGTAGTCCTTGGTGGGCCCTGGGCCTCCGACGAGGATCCCCTTGAGATCCTTCTGTGCCAGGAAGGATTCGTTGGCGACGTCAGCGACCTTCTTGTAGTATTCGTGGGCAGCGATCTCAATAAGTCTCTCGAATCTGCGGGCAGACTGACCTCCCCTGCCGTGCTTGCTGGGAACCAGGGACTGCATGTTCTTCAGGGAGACAATCTGTTTTCCATGGAGATAGCCGATCGTCGCTTCGCTGCGGTCGATGACGATGAGGCCGTAGGTCTCCTTCGTCTCGAGCATGCCCTCGATGGGTTCTGTGAAGAACTTCGAGTCGCATCTGTAGATGAATGTCGGAACTTGCTCAGGGGGTTCAAGGACGAACTGGACCATGTCGGTCTGGTCCGCGCCTATCGACCTGTGCCCGACGAAGAAGACGAGGCCGTTCTCGGGCGGCTGCTTGAAGTTCTTTAGCCTAGAGAGGATGGAGGAGATGGCTGCCTGAACGTTCTTCCTCGTCGAGGCGGACTTGATGTTGGACGATTGAGAGTATTCACTACGGAGGTAGTTCGAGACATCAGAGATCTGCCTCGAAGGGGGTATGTAAAGCGAAATGAGTTCCGTGCCTCTCCCCGAGAGCTTGCGCACCTCCTCGAGGCTCCTGCGGAACTCGTATATCTGCAGGTCTGTAAGCTCGGTCACCAGAACCAGTCCCAAGCCTTTTGTACGGGTTAGAGCGTTCACCGTTATAAAAGTTGAGCACCATGGAACCCGTGGTACTGTCGCTGGGAGGCTCGGTCCTGGTCAGGGAAGAGGGCGACACGTCATACATCCGAAAGCTCGCGAAGATACTCATCGGAGTGTCGGCTAAGTACAAGCTCTACATCGTCACGGGCGGAGGAAGAATCGCCCGGTACTACATCAGAGCAGGCAGGGACCTCGGTGCGGACGAGAGTTTTCTCGACGAACTCGGGATAGAGGTCACGCGCCTGAACGCGCGTCTGTTGACAACGGCGCTCGGGGACCACGCGAACCATGTGCCCCCGAAGGACTATGACGAAGCTGTCCATGCGGGCCGCACCCATTCGATAGTCGTCATGGGCGGCGTCAGCCCGGGAATTACGACGGACGCAGTCTCAGCCCTTCTCGCGGAGCGTGTCAGGGCCAAGAGGCTGGTGAACGCCACCTCGGTCGACGGCGCCTATACCGCCGACCCGAAAAAGGACCCCAAGGCGAAGCGCATCCCAACGATGACTCACAAGGAGCTTATCACTTTAGTGGGCCACTCCGCAGGAGCAGGCCCCAACAACGTCTTCGATCCTGTCGGGGCCCGTGTGCTTGAGCGGTCGAAGATTTCCCTCGCAGTCCTCGACGGAAACGATCTTGCCAACCTCAGAGACGCCCTCGAGGGGAAGAAGTTCGAAGGTACGCTCGTGCAGTGACGATCATCCGGCCCTTCGTTTCTCCATCAGCTTCTTCTGGACCGCCTCGCCTTTGAGTTCCTTGAGGGCGTCATTAGCGACCCACTTTGCGGCCTTAGAATCTCGCCTCTGTATTCTCTTGGCTGTCTCGATAGCGACCTTGTTCAATCCCGCGTTGCGCTTGCCGATCTGCCTCAGAGCCCAGTTGACGGCCTTTTTCACGAAATTCCTTTCGTCTGTGGAACCCTTGACGATCATGGGTAGCAGCTCCTCGAACCACTCGTCCGAGGCCCCCTTGTCATGGACCGCGAGGCAGGCCATCAGCGCGAACCCCGCCCTCTTGACGAACTCTTTGTCGCTCGCAGCGAACTCTTTGGCCTTCTCGAACGCGTGTTCGGTCTTGTCGAGCAGGTTCATGCAGCACTGGTCGCACACGTCCCAGGAATCGAACTGACCGACCCATGTGGCGATCTGCTTGTCGGTCACGAGCTTAGGGTCGTCGACCATGCTGGCCAGGATACGGGCCTCGTGGATGCCCGATGACCACAGTTTCAGCGCGAGCTCATGGTCCTTTCCTATGTCCTTGGCCATCTTCCTGAGCACGGGTATTGGGACTCCGTATGTGTTGCTCGGATTGATGCCGAACCTCGCCATGCCAGCGATGTTCTCAGGGTTCCTCCTCGACTTGATCTCCTTGATCATCTGGTCATAGCCTTGGCGGTTCCTGTCTTTCTCCTTCTTAGTTGTCATAGTGGCTCACTCTCCCAAGGGCTCGAGGTCGTTGCTGCTGATCTCATCCAGCCCGCACGATGCGAACCGCTCTCTCAACAGCCTATAGGCCGGCTTCGGCATCCCCTTCCTGTGGAAGTAGACCATCTTCACACCTCCGCTCTTCTCCGCCATCTGCCGAATCATATCCTCGCTAAGGCTATCGAGGGCGTAGTTGGCCGCCATGTGGCCTATTGCGACCTTCCTCGCGAGCGCCATCTCGGTGAACCTCGGAGCGTAGTGTCCGCCCCCTGCGCAGACAACGACCGGATACCCCTCATCCTTGATGCTCATGATCGATTGAGCTATCGCCTCGGCAGCGTCCTGTCTCCCCCAGAGCTCCTCGTAGCTTCCGATCTCGATGTAGAACGCGGGGGAGTTGACGCTCGGGCCGTGATGCGTCGTCTCGAAAGATACATTGAACCCCATTCCCTTGGCGTTCGAAGCGAGTTCCCTGAGTGCAGAGGTCATCAAGTGCGGAGATGATTTGCAGAGTTTGCGCGGGTTACCCCCGAAATCTGCGGATGAATAGTTGCCGATCGGATGGACGGTCAGGGTCGGGATCCTGGACTCTGCCCTGTGCCTTGACGCGAAGATGACAACATCGACATGAATCCCAAGCCTCTCCTCCGCCCTCTGGTCCACATAATCTTCGTCGAGATGGATCTTGTTGACTTGGACGATCAGGAAATCATCTTTGACCAATGCTGGGTGTCCGTCGAAATCACCGCTCTCAGTCCAACCGGGCCTCTCCAAGAGACGCGCTCGGATATTCATCGACGCGTTGTCCTCGGACGAGGTCACGATGAGCCTCACACGACCCCAACGGTGATGGCCGACATTAACTCTTTTCCAGTCTTGTAAGTCTTTCAAAAAGGCTTATAAGTGGGCCATGATTCTTTGTCTTCGAAATGACGCGGCTGACCACAACAACCATCGGCAGTCTCTTCAGGTTCAGCGAGGACCTGCACGAGTCGATAGACCGCGCTTTGGAATTCCAGATCTCCCACGGCGTCGACGTGGTCTCGGATGGCGAACAGAGGGCCGACATGGTGTCCTACTTCGCAGAGTCGTTCGAGGGACTCGCAGTCGAGGCTGGATTGCCCGTCGTGCTGGGGAAGATTGCCATCAGGAACGGCTCGGAATCGTTCTCGAAGTTCAAGGATCTGGAGTACATCCGGTCAAAGCATCCAGACCTGAAGATCAAGCTCGCGTTGACTGGTCCAACCACACTCGGCATGACATGCGGAAGCCGGAAGATCAAATCGCACTACAAGAACATCATGGACTTCGGTCTGTACGAGGACATAGCGATTGCCCTAGCCCCAATTGCGAAAGCGCTCGTTGAAAGAGGGGCCTATGTACAAATCGACGAGCCATTCCTTTCGCAGGGCTACAAGGACCTCGCGGCCAGGGTCGATCTCCTTGATAACGTCGCGAATGGCCTGCCGAAGGACAAGGTCAGCGTTCATGTCTGTGGATTCATCGGAGGATTCGGGGTCGTGGATCACCTCCTGAAGCTCGAGAACGTCTCGACTCTCAGCTTCGCTTTCGCTGGCAGAATCGAGCGCAAGAACATAGAGCATGTCTCTCGGAGCGCCTTCGAGGGTGCAGGCAAGAAGCTTGGCGCCGGATGCATCGCCGTCACACCCATGAGTGAGAATGCGGTCGACACTCCCGACGCCGTTGTCGTGAAACTGCAGGAGATTGCTACCAAGGTCGGAAGGGAGAACATCGCCTATGCGCACCCTGACTGTGGTATGAGGGCTACGAACAAATCCCTGGTTCCAATCATCCTCAGGAACATGCGGGCCGGAGTCGATCTCTTCGGCTGATGCGCCCGTCGAGGCAAGGTCAACTTGAACTCGTGTCTTCTGAGCGAGCGCGAAGCCAACAAGAACGTCAATTACCTCGCGTCACTCGACTTCATCATCAGCCTCGGTTTCGGGCTCATAATGCCGCTGTTCCCGCAGTACGTGAAGGTCCTTGGCGGAGGAGGACTCGAAGTGGGCATACTGGTCTCCTCGTTCATGTTGACAAGGGCGATACTGGCCACGCCCTTCGGGAACCTCTCTGACAAGCTCGGCAGGAAGAGGCTCATCCTGATCGGAAGCTTCCTTTACGCTCTATTGGCAGTCCTCTTCACGATCCCGACATCGTGGGTAGGGCTCACATTCGTCAGGGGTCTCCAGGGCGTCGCGAGCGCCATGGTCTGGCCCGTGAGCGAAGCGCTCGTAATCGACTCATGCCCGACATCGAAGAGGGGCTCGTCCCTGGGCAAGATCGTGATGTCCTCCAATCTGGGCATGGTCGTAGGACCTTTCATAGGGGGCGGACTCTACTTCGTCGCCGCCCAGTACCTCGGGCTCTCCGTGGTTGACAGCTTCAAGTTCCCGTTTTACTTCACGGCCGCCGTCGCACTTGTCGGCGCTGTGATGGTTTGGGCCAATGTGACAGACGCGCGCTCGCCAGTGAAGGATAGGCCCAAGATATCGTTCGCGAAACTCATGAGACCGGACGGCATGGACAAACAGGGGCTCAGGAACCTCAAGGTGTTGTACGCGAACGCGGCGATGGAAGGGTTCGCATTCTCCAGCATCGGCCCTCTTATGGCGCTTTTCCTGCTCCTAGAATATCCGAGCCTCGAAGCTGACATAATATCTGTGATCATCGGCACCGCGATGGGCCTCGGTGCGCTGGTCGCGTATCCTTCTGGCAGATTGTCGGACCGCATGGGAAGAAAGAAACTGTTCGTGGTCGGCGGATTCTTCTCCTTCCTCGGCACGATGCTGATCCCGTTCGGCGGAGCCCTTGTGATCGTCGTTCTTCTCCTCGCCATGCGGAGCATGGCGTTCCAGGTCTCGAGCCCGGCACTTAGGGCGCTCCAGGCTGATACCGTTCCCGAAGAGGTCAGGGGCAGGCTCATAGGCGTGTTGGAGTCGATGAACAACTCCGGCGCTGTGCTCGGGGCGCCCGTCGGCGGCTTGCTTATCGATATGTTCTTCGGAAAGAACCTCGGACTACCGCATCCATTCATGGGCACCATGGTGCCTTTCATCGTCTCCGGAGCTCTCGGGATGTTCACGATCTCTCTCGTGTTCTTCTTTGTCAAGGAGAAGAGAACTGCCTCAACACCGTCACCAGGTTCCGAACCCCCTGCAGCTCTTGGTTGATTCCGGTTGTATAAAAGTGGCGGGCGTTCTTGTGATTCAATGTAGCAATTGTCTTTAAATAATCTAATCCTCGTCACTTGGGCCGCAAGGTGGAGGCATGGCCGGTGAACTGACTGTTTCCGAACGTATTCTGTATCATCTGAACAACTACGTGAAGTACGAGGACAAATACGAAGCACCGTTCGACGTTACCCAAGACGGCATCTCACAGGCATGCGCAATATCAAGGGCGCATGCGGCCATCGAGCTCAAGAAGCTCAAGGCGTCAGAGATCGTGGACGAGAAGCTGAAGCATGTCCGCAGGGGGAAAGCCAGGCGAAAGGTCTACTTCCTGACGATGAGCGGCAAGTCGAAGGCCGCCGATGTGCTCCAGTATGTCAAGGACAACAACATCACGCCGATGGTCGATTCCGCCCGGGTTTCTCCCGAATCGATCTCGAGAGCGAAATCCGCCAAGCGGTCATCTCCTCTGCCCTCGGTCAGGGAATTCTACGGGCGGGAGAATGAACTCGAGGCGGTCAGCAAGGCGCTCGCCTCGCCGAATTTGAAGGTCCTATCGATAAGAGGGATTGCCGGCATAGGTAAGACGACTCTCGTGGCAAAGGCCGTGTCCGAATTGTCCGGCCAGAGGATCTTCTGGTACTCGGCCAAGCCATGGGACGCCCCTCGAACGCTCGCCGATTCCATGGGGAGATTCTTCGCGGAGAACGGCAGCAGGAAGTTGGCAGCCTATCTCGCCTCCGGCAGATACGAGCTCGGCGAGCTGAGCTTTCTCCTAAACGAAGAGCTGGCTGAGAATGGTTACACCTTCGTGTTTGACGATGTCGATGCTTCCGACGCCCTCCAGGAGTTCCTCAAGATGCTGAAGCACAGCAGCGGGTCCGCGAAGATCGTCGTGACCTCGGAGGAAGACCCCAAGTTCTACGATTCCTCAGACATGGTAGCCAGAAAGGAGGTCGCGGAGATAGAGCTCGGCGGCCTTGAGAAGAAAGCCGCCCTCGAGGTGTTGAGATCCAGAGGAATCGAAGGGTCGGTCGCGGATGAGTTGGCCCGCGTCACGCACGGCCACCCGCTCTCCCTTGAGATGGTCACGGAATCGAGCCCCACGGAGGCCAAGTACCAGATATCCAGGTTCTTCGAGGAGAAATTCTACGCTGGTCTTCCTGAGGATGAGAAGTCCCTTCTGCAGCTCGCATCTGTGTTCCAGCAGCCTTTTCCTACGGATGCGATTCCGAAGGAGTTGCGTCAGGCTAGGAAGGGGTCGATGCTGAGGGAGGTCGCCCCGGGCAAGTTCGAGATACACGCCTCGCTCCGCGATTTCGTCTACAGCTCCATGATGAACGAGGAACGTGCCAAATGGCACAGCGCTGCCGCTGACCATTATCTCAAAGCCAACAACCCGCAGGAGCGGCTGTTTCACCTAATACGCGCGAACCGGGTCCTCGAGGCCGAGATGATGATGTCCAGGATGAGCGACGAGCTGCTTGCGGACGGCAATGTGCAGCGCCTCTGGGAGACCATCTCATTCTTCGACGCGTCCAAGCCGAAGTATGTGCATCCCGTCTTGCTCCTTAAGGCAAGAACAGCGAGCCTCGTTGGCCAGTACGATGATGCGTGGTCTCTGCTCGAGAAGGTCTCCAAAGAGGGGGAGTCGAACCAAAAGGCCGAGGCCCTCGTGGAGATGGGCAAGATCAAGAGCAAGAAGGGCGAGCTGAAGAAGGCTTCGAAGTTCTTCGCCGACGCTCTTGATGAGGCGAAGGAGATCCCTGGCGTCAGGGCGAAGGCACTTCGCGGTCTCGGAGTAGTCGAGAGCAAGCTCGGCAGCTACGCGAAGGCCCAGGAACTGCTCGAGAAGAGCGCGATGGATGCCATGGCCGTCATGGATTCCAAGGGGATGCTCCTGGCGCACATGGAGCTGGGCAATGTCTTCATCGGTCGAGGCATGTATGAAGACGCTATCGAGCACTTCTCGAAGTGCGCCGCTGGCTTTGGCCCTGTGGAACTCACCAACGTTTATGTTAACATGGGCATCGCATGTGCCTCGCTTGGTCGCTCGGATGAGGCGAAGCTGCACCTGGAGAACGCCGTCCGGCTTGCAGACGAGACCGGTCAGCCGAGGTCCAAGGCATACGCGCTGACCTCTCTGGCCGAAGTACTTATCAAATCAGGCTCGGTGGAGCTCGCAAAGGAGCACTGCTTCCGAGCGTTGGATATCGTCACCGAGCTGGACGACCGGATCGGGATGTCGGCTGCATCTGCGAACCTAGGCATGGCCGAGCGATTTTCCAAGAACTGGAAGGCGAGCGAGGAGTACTACTACGAGAGTATCGCAGCCCTTGACGGCATGGAAGTCCCTCGCAGCCTAGGTATGCGCAAGATGGAGTTCGGGCTGATGCTCAAGGAAAGCGGTGATACCATCCGCGCGCGCAAGATGCTTGAGGAGTCGAAGGAGCTCTTAAAGAGCGTGGGATCCAATGACATGGGCTTTCTCGTAGAACGTGAACTCGAAGGCCTTCCTTCGCCCGAGACTTAGGTTTCCGATCTTTGCCGCTCAGATCTGGGGCATTGTCTTGAGCCAGTCGACATCCGAGATGTAGATGTCTCTGATATCTTTCAAACCCCAGAGGAGCATCGCCAGCCGCTCGAAGCCCAAACCCCATGCCAATACGGGCTCGTCGACTCCGAGCGGCGCTGTCACCTCCGGTCTGAACACACCTGCCCCACCCAGCTCCATCCACTGGCCGTTCCAGAAGATCTCAACCTCGAGCGACGGTTCCGTGTACGGGAAATAGCCAGGCCTAATCCTGATTCTGGGCAATCCCATGCGCGTGTAGAACTCCCTGAGCAGGCCGCAGAGCATGTCGAAGTTGGCACCCTTCTCGCACACAATCCCCTCGATCTGCGTGAACTCAGGCAGATGGGTCGAGTCCATGGCCTCGCTCCTGAAGATCCTGCCTATGCAGAAGACCTTGAACGGTGGCTTGGGATTCTTCGCGATATATCTCACGCTGTTGACGGTCGTGTGTGTTCTCAGCAGTGCCCTTTCAGCCTCTGCTCTGCTCCACTTGTACCTCCAGCCTAGTGATCCAGTCTTCCATCCGTTCTCGTGAACCTGCTTCACCTTCTCCACAAGAGCCTCGTCTTCCGACAGGTCGAGCCTTTCAGGGTTCTTGATGTAGAATGTGTCCTGGAGTTCTCTGGCGGGGTGATCCTGTGCGGTGAACAGGACATCCATGTTCCAAAAGGCACTCTCGACGAATTGGCCCGTCACCTCTGTGAATCCCATGTTGAGGAAGATCGACCTGACCTTCTCCAGTTGGATGGTCAGCGGATGCTTTCGGCCACCGTGCATCGTGGGCGCGAACGCCTTCACATCATACTTCCTTACCTCGACGTCCCGCCACTTGCCGGACTGGATGAGTTCCGGGGTGAGCTGCGCAACCTCTTCTCTGATCTTGAGGTCCAAGGCAGCTATCATGGCGCCCCTATCTGTCAGCGAGATGGTCCTCGTTGCGACGTGCTTCTCGTTGACGATGTCCTTGCGTTGCTTCAGCATCTCGATGATTTCCCTTTTGGCGTCGTCCTCGCCGATCACGGTCTTTGCGAGCTTCTCTATGAGAAGCTCGTCCTCCCCTTTCGCGTGAAAGGCGGCGGCACCTTTCTCTGTCAGAGTGATGACCGTGCTGGTCCCGTGCTTGGTCACATCGCCCCAGCCCTTCTTCCTGATCCAGCCAAGCGCAATCGCGATCTCGTCGTCCTTCAGCTTCCCGCTCTTCTTGAGGTCCGCCATCGACCCCTTTCCTTTGTGGTCCTTTGAGAGCACTTCGATTGCGACTCTCTCGGGAAGCGGTCGGGACGCGACCTGAGGATCCCTGAGCGAGTAAGTCTTCCTGATGATCTCGTCGATCTTCACGAGCCCTTTCGCCTGCAGCCAAGAGGAGGCGTTCATGACCTCGACCAGCTGGCCGAGGCCGCTCTTTTTCAGGACCTCTTCCGGGCTCGCCCGCTTCAGCTCGTGCAAGGCCTTCAGGACCTTCTTCTCGAAGAAGTTCAGCTGCTCGACGACATCCTTGTCTGACATACCGAGGCCTCATCGGGAGGACCGTTTATGTACTTTTCCGGATTCAGCTGGCCGTTCAGTAGTCTATCTCTTCTTCGTACGGCTTGATGTCGAAGACAGGGCTTCCATCAAGCGCATCGAGGCCTTTGACGGTCACGACATTCCCCCTCACGCTGACGAGTTCAACCAGGGTGAGACCCAGTTTGTTTGGCCTGGTGGGGGACCTGCTCGCGAACACTCCGACCAGGGGTTTCTCTGGGTCGTGTTGCGGATGCACCTTCAACTCGGTCTGGCGCATCTTGTGGAAGCCGAATATGACCCAGATGTGTCTGAAATGTCCGAGCTTGAACAGGCCCTCTGCGAACTCCTTCTCGAAGACTAGCTTCGACTTGACTCGGTCCCAATCGTCAGGGGCCTCGGTTATCTCGTTGACGACTGTGGCGATCGGCTTCAGCATCAACGCTCAGTCCCTCACGAAGAAGTCTTCGATGACGTCTTTGGCCTTCTCTCTCCTTCTCTGGTGCTCCTCGAGGAACTTCCAAACCTTCTCGAAAAGCAGGCTCTTGCACTCGCCGCACATGATCTTGCCGGTTCTGCAGTCGGAATAGAGCTTCGCGAGTTTCTTGTCATCGGGCTCGAAGAAATATGTGTTGTAGGCGTGAACGGAACAAATGTCTGGGTCTCCTCCTAACTTCTTCTGCTCCTCGATCGAGACTCGCCCGCCAGTGAAAGCGTTCCCGACCTTCTTCTTGACCGTCCTCTTGTCATCCGTCGTGAATATCGTGGTGTCGGTCTTGGTCGATGTCGACATCTTGTCTGAGCCGGCAAGCGACGGCATCAGCTTCGCATGGATCAGCGCTGGCTTGTAGTATCCCAGGCCCTCCGCGATGTCCCTGGTGATCCTGAAGTGCGGATCCTGGTCGATCCCGCACGGTATCAGGCAAGGGACCATCTTGTTCTGCTCTATCGACTCGAGGAAGCAGGGCACGGTCTGTATGCTGGTGAAGAAGATGCTGCCGATGTTGTTCGAGTTGTCGAACCCGAAGACCGCCCTGATGGTCGAGAAATTGATCTTCTTCGCTGCCTTGATTGCCATCGGGTACATCGTCTTGATGTACTCAGTGTCGAGGAATATGTTCGTGAGCTTGGGATCGAAGCCGAGGGCGATGATGTCCAAGGCGTTCTCGTAGCCCCACTTCTTGCACTCGTCCAGAGTCAGATGGTCATAGAACATGAACTTCTCGTCGTCTGTGAGCTGGAACCAGAGCTTCACCTTGAATGTGTCCTGAAGGTACTTGGTGAACGCCCAGGGCATCAGATGGCCCAGGTGTATCGGCCCCGACGGCCCCCTGCCAGTGTACAATGTGAACCTGTTGCCCCTGTCGTACTCGTCGAGGAGCCAATCCACGTCCCTTTGCGAGTAGAAAATCTGCCGTCTGAGCATGTGGTGCAGCGGTCCGTATTTTGCCAGTTTCGCGAGAAGCTGCTCGTCGATCCGCTTCGTCCCGAACCGCTCAATCAGGACGTCGTAGTCGATTTCGCCCGCAACCATGTAGGGCGTCACTGTGAAGTCTTCAGGCATCGGAACACTTGCGACGGGTTAGACCGTACGGTATCATATATCTTGCTGACCTCAGGTGAGGCCAGATGGTTTGGGAATGCTCCAGAAGAGACTCATGGAGCGTTCAAGAATAGTGAAAGTCTACTGCTTTATGATCAGGTAGTAGCCCGCAGCCTTCTCTCTCGCCTTACGTTTCGCTAAGCCTTTGGACTGAAGCTCATCCAGAGCCCTGAGCACGAAGTTCTTCGGGGCCTTCGTGAGGCCCACGATCCTTTCGGCGTTGGCCATCTTCTCTTCGCCGTCTATCCCCGCGGTCTTCATCGCGTTGTAGACCTTCTCGGCGTACATCGATAGTCCTTCAGGCATTGTCTTACGTCCTCGGCGAGTGCCTCTCCCAACGGCGGATCCTTTTCCGCCGGGCATCCCTCGTCTCTGGGCGGATTCGAGTTGTCATTCTTAATACTTTTCGTCCTGAGCGATAAAAAGGCACAGTTTCAGGCCAGCTTGTCTCCGATGTTCCATCCTGTGAGATTTTTCTGGAAAAGGTATATGTCTGATGGTCGAGTTCCTGGTTGGACAAGCAAGATTCGTCGGGGGCAGTGATTTGAGAGCAAGAAAGTTGGTCGGACCAATCAGCATTCTCTCCATCGCGTTGGTAGTGGCGCTTGCCGCCTTTCCCGCGGCGGCGGTGGAAAGGAGCAGAGGCGACTTCTGGACGTATACGATGTCCATGGGCGTGTCTGAAATCAGCGCGAATGGCACGACCACCTACACCTACGTTGACCAGGACAGGATCACCGTCGGAGGAACCTCGTACGATGTCAATGTCATGAAGATCTCGGGCGGTGCCTCAGGAAGCATCGACTTCCTCGGCTTCGAGGCATCCTTGACGCTGGGGGGTTACGTCTACGAAACTCAAAGCGGCATGGCCTTGGTCAAGAACGACCTGTTCATGTGGACCAACCTGACTTTCGGGACAGGGTCGTTCCAGATCGTGTCCCGAGCCGAGAGCGAAATCCAGACCACATACTCCTCAGCTCTCATGTCAGGGTTCGACCCGTCCTCGACAGGACCGGGAGACTCTTGGTCTGAGACCGTCACCGAGACCACGACGACAACGAATTGGGTCAACGGAACGATGCAGGGCTCTCCTGACACGGAGACGGGCACATTGACCTACAACTTCGTCGTCGCCTCCGCGAAGGAGACTGTTAGCACCCCCGCTGGCAAGTTCGAGTCGCTCAGGATAACGGCGACGGACAGCGATGGCAATTGGGTGGTCTACTGGTGGTCGGCAGATGCTAAGAACTTCGTCAAGGAGGACACTTACGAGCAGGGATCATCAACTCCCGTCGTAACGCTGCTCCTCAAGGACTATAATGCCGGTTCCTCGGTCAGCTTGACGCTCATCGTTGCAGTGGGAGGAATCGTCTTGCTGGTTGCGCTCGTGGTATTGGCGCTTGTGATGCTGAAGAGGGGGAAGCCGTTGCAGCAGTCTCCTGGCCAGCCCGGGATGCCGTACCAGCGCCCAACGTCCCCGCCACGTGCCCCGCCGGGGCAGTAGATCGCAGCGTCAGGAAGGATGTGACCATGAAGCGCACGAAGAGACGTGTGTCGGAATCGATGACGACGGTAGCTAGGGTCATGATGCCACAGGATGCGAACATCGCTGGAAACGTGTTCGGCGGTTCGATCCTGAAGATGGTCGACGAGGCGGCCTATGTGGCGGCGGCGAAGCACACTCGCAGCAACATAGTGACAGCCTCCGTCGACAAGATGGACTTCCTATCGCCAGTGCATGTAGGCGACCTCGTCACGCTCCAGGCGAACGTGAATGCCGTCTGGAGATCCTCGATGGAAGTGGGCGTCAGAGTGGAGGCTGAAGACCCGAGGACTGGCGAGAAGCGGCACACGGGCTCATCATATCTCACTCTGGTAGCATTGGGCCCTGACGGCAAGCCGACACTCGCCCCCGAACTCGTTCTCGAGACGGTGGATGACCAGCGACGGAGCAGGGAAGCTATGAGGAGACGCGCAAGGAGATTGGAAGAAAAGGCGGTCGAGAGCTTCAGGTCGAAGCGCAGGAAGTGAGCTCGAGCGGTCCTTTCGCTCCTGCTCCTATTTGATACTTCTTCGTCAGCCGGACTCCTGATTTTTATATGCGTACGGGTTCACCCTTCTTGAGGAATGTACCGTGGCGAGAGCTGTGTTCAACCCTCTGACGAGCGAAGAAGAGGAGGTCGTTCACAACGAATCCATCAAGATACTGGAGGAAGTCGGAATCAAGGTCACCAGCCCTGAGGTTCTCTTGATTCTCGAAGGCCACGGAGCGAAGGTCGATCACAAGTCACAGATAGCCAGAATACCCGAGCGGATGGTCAAGGACGCCCTCGCGAAAGCTCCTAAGGAATTCGTGATGAGCGGCAGAGAAAAAGCGCACGACCTGAGACTGCCCGCAACTGACAAGATCCAGGGGTGCAACGACGGACAGCCTACCGATGTGTGGGATGTCGACGCTCAGAGCAAGCGGAAATCCACCATGAACGACCTGGTCGATTTCACGATAGTTTGCGACGCGATGCCGGAGGTCGATCTCTACTGGGCCGAGGTGGTCGCGACTGATATCCCTCCGGAGATATCCAACTTGCACGAGTATGCAGCCTCGCTGATCTACACGGGCAAGCACGTTCAGCATGGGGCGGGAGACACAACCGACGCAGAGTACCTGATCAAGATGGCCACGGCGGTCGTGGGCTCTGAGAAGGAGCTCAGAAAGAGGCCGATCGTTTCGATGACCCACACGCCCATCACCCCCTTGCGCTATGAGAAGGGGGACATCGAGGCAGCGGTCGTCTTTGCGCGGGCTGGGCTTCCGGTTGTTCATCTGTCAATGGCCATCTCCGGTTCCGTATGTCCTGTCACGCTGGCGGGCACCGTCGCCCTCGTCAACGCGGAGAACCTTGGAGGAGCTGTCATCACGGAGACGGCGGCCCCTGGCGCCCCTATACTGTACAGTTCCGAGAGCGGGCCCATGGACATGAAGACAGGCGTCTTCCTGTCGGGCTCCACCGAGGGAGCCCTGATCAACGCTGCTGGGTGCCAGATGGCAAGGCGATACGGGCTCCCGTGCCAGGTGGGAGGGATTGCAGCCTCAGGTTCGGTGCCAGGCTACGAGGTCGGTTACCAGAAAGCGATCAGCGGGCTTATCCCCGTGTTGGCGGGGGCCGACCAGGTGGTGGGCATAGGGGGCTTCGACCGGTCAGGGTGCGAATCGCTCGAGCAAGTCGTCATGGACTGCGAGCTCTGGCGGAACATACTTCGTGGCTGGAATGGCGTCAATGTCAACAAGGACACATTGGCCTTCGATGCGATCGCGCGCGTGGGTCCTGGCGGATACTTCATGAAGGATGTTCACACGTTGAAGCATTTCAGAAGCGAGATATTGCTCCCCAAGATCGCTATGAGGCAATGTGCGCCAGACGCGAAGTTGGAGCCCATCAGGCAGGCAGCGAGAGACGAGGTCAAGAGGCTCCTGAAAGAGCACAGGCCTGTCGCCTTGGATAAGACAGTGAAGCAAGAAGTCAGGGAAATCCTGAAGCAGTACGACATCGAGCTCCATGGCAAGCCGATCTCTACGAAGTATCTTGACCGGCTAGGGTGAATGTCGGCTTCTTCAGCAAGTACTCGTGCGCGCTCAGAGCCGCCTTCGCGCCCTCGCCGGCAGCTACAACGATCTGTTTTTCATGCACTGTGGTCACGTCCCCGGCAGCAAATATGCCTGGCACACTCGTTTCGCATCTGCAATTGACCTCGATCTCACCGTACTGGTTCAGGTTCACGATCCCTTTGGCGAAATCAGTGTTCGGATTGAGACCGACCTCGACGAACACGCCGCTCACCTTCAGGATCTCCTCTTTTCCCGATGTCTTCTCGCGGATCCTTATGCCCTCTACCAGCCTATCGCCCATGATCTCCAGAACTTCGTAGCCCAGTCTTCTCTCAACATTCTTCAGGTGATCCGCCTTGTCGCATACGATCGCATCTGCCTTCCAGGGGTTTCTCGAGATGATGTAGACCTTCGCAGCCACCTGGGACAGCTCGACCACTGACTGGATCGCCGAATTTCCTCCTCCGCAAACGGCGACATCCTTTCCTCCGAAAAGAGGGGCGTCGCAGGTTGCGCAATAAGACAATCCCTTTCCAACAAACTCTCGCTCGTTCGGGACTCCAAGCTCCTTCGGCCGTTTGCCGGAGGCGATTATGATTGACCTCGCGTTGATCGACCTGCCGCCTGCCGTCTCGATTTTGAACAGATCTGTCTCGCTCTTGATACGATTGACTTTGTCAAGCACGATTGGTATCGGGAACTGCTTGACCTGCTCATCGAACTTCGCGGTCAGCTCGCGGCCGGTGATGTACTGGTAACCCATGTAGTTCTCGATGCCGAGCGTCCATGCGACCTGTCCGCCGATGTCTTGGGTCACGATCGCTGTCGAGAGCTTCTTTCGTGCGAGGTAAACAGCGGAGGTCATCCCGGCAGGACCAGCACCGATGATGCACACATCCACGGTTCCCTCGACTTCGGACGGGGCCTCGAGGCTGAACATCGCTTTCGAACACGGCGCTCCGCTCATATTAGATTTCCGCAAAACTGGTTTCGTCGCATGATTTTGCCTCGCAGTCCCAAAGCTTGAAATCAGGCTAATCAAATGCGCCCCCAGCAGTGATTGGGCATGGACGCATTCGAGGGGACTTATGACAGAGCGCTAGCTCGTGGCGCTCGGGCGGCCGTGAGGGACGTCCTCGCGGTCAGGAAGGACGAACGGATTCTGATCATCTCGAATCCAGGGATCGAGGTGCGCGAGATATCGATGGCGGTGCACGATGCTGCGTTGGAGGCGAGAGCTGCACCGACCCTGCTGTTCCAGAGGGAGAAGGGCCAGTTCGACCTTGCGGAGGATGAAGTCATCAAGGCACTGTCAGCAGCCCCCGACATCGCGATATCCATCAGCAAGGACAGGCTGGGCAAGGACAAGTGGGGTCTCAAGGAGGGATACAAGGGCAAGCGTCGGTATGACCACATTTACGACATGCTCTATGAGGAGAAGAAGATCCGCGGGTTCTGGTCTCCCGGAATAACTCGCGACATGTTCCGCCGCACCGTCCCGATCGATTACACTCAGCTTAGGTCGGATGCGGCCAGAGTGTGCAAGCTCTTTCAGTGGGCCGACCATGTGCGGGTAACTGCCCCAGGAGGAACAGACGTGACCATCGGAGTCAGAGGTCGAAAGCCAAGGCCAGATGACGGCGACTTCCGAAAGCTTGGACGCGCGGGCAACATTCCGTCGGGCGAGGTCTATGTGTCCCCGGCCCTCGGGACGGCGCACGGGACCATCGCATTCGACGGGTCGATTGTTCTAAGTGAGGGAGAAGTGGTGATTAGGAAGCCCATTCTGACCGAGATTACGGACGGGTTCATCACAAGCATAAGCGGAGGCTCGGAGGCTGCCAAGCTTGACGAGTCGGTCAGACTCGGGGCCAAGAAAGCTTTGGACTCCGGCAAGAAGGGCACCATCAAATCGTCGATGGCGCCCACGTATGCGAAGAACGCCAAGAGCATTGGCGAGCTGGGGATCGGTCTCAACAGGAAGGCAAAGATCACAGCCAACATGCTGGAGGACGAGAAGGTTTACGGCACATGCCACTTCGCGATCGGCGCCAACTACGACGGGGACGCAGAAGCGCTGATACATCTGGATGGTCTGGTGAAGAAGCCCAGTATCGTCGCGGTCAGTAGGAGCGGCGACGAAAAAGCGGTCATGACTGATGGCAGACTCGTCTGGGATTGAGATCGAATGCGTGGAAAGCCGGCGCATTCGCCCCTGCGCCAGATAGCCGAAGTTTTAACTTACTAGGGCCATTCCTCCCGCATCATGGAGAAACCGCTCAGAGTGGGGTCGATCGACGACGACCTGTTCGACCGGTCAAAGCGAATCGGCTGGCTGGACCTCGAGTCCATCGCGGGGTCCAAGGTAATGATGGTCGGTGCTGGAGCGCTCGGAAACGAGGTAGCCAAGAACCTCGCTTTGTCGGGCTTCAGGAACATAACCATCATCGACATGGACCATGTTGTCGGTTCCAATCTGAACAGATGCCTCTTCTTCAGCAGGGAGGACGCTCTAAGAAGGACGAGCAAGGCAGAGGCTGTCGCCCGTGGAATACTGAGCATCTCCCCGGACGCGAGGCCTGTCCCGATGCACCAGAGGATTGAGGACCTTCCCGAAGGGTTGTTCAAGGATTATGACCTGGTATTTGGTTGCCTGGACAACATTCAGGCGCGGATTCACACGAACTCACATTCATACCACGCAGGCAAGGTCTACATCGACGGGGGAATGGAAGGGTTTGTCGGGAAGGTGATGGTCGCGAGGCCGCCGGATGGTGCATGCGTCCAATGCGGCATGAACCGCAGCCACTCGAAGGTCGCAGAGCTGAGGTTCAGCTGCACCGGCAAGGATGTCGTGTTCCACGAGCCGAGGCTGGCGGCCGAGATCACGACCACAAGCGTGATTTCCGCGATCATGGTTAGAGAAGGACTCAAGGTCGTTTCGAGCAGGCCGGAAATGCTGATCGCAAACGCTTTCTACTACGACGGACAGCGGAACCTGTCCGAAGAGCTCGAGATTCCGCTAAATCCGAATTGCCCCGTCCATCTGAAGCAATGAGACTGCTACAGGTAATAGAAAACGCTTTAACCTCATATTCGGTCCAGTAGCACGGTGGTTTTTTGGCGATTAGGATCAAAGTCAAGAATGCCGAGACCGGCGCCACCGTCGAGATGGAGCTCGAGAACGAGAACACCGTCGACGAGGTCATCGAAAGCGCGGCTACTTTCTGGAGCAAGGACATGGGCGCATATGTCCTTCGGAAGGGTAAGAAGGTCCTCCGAGGAGGGAACACACTTTTGGATGCCGGCATCAGAGGCGACGACGTTCTGGAACTGATTCCCGATCCCGAGGGCGGCTAGTCGAGATGCCTCTGCCATTGGACCTGCTCAGGGTCCGGTTGAGGAACGAGATCGAGATGTGCCAGCGTGAGCTGAGGCATCACATAGCGATCTCTGATCCCGCGCTATCCTCGTTCCCGGTGATGATCAACGTGACATTCCTCAGAGTGCCAGGGCCTGATTGGGAGCAGGGGAAGGTGGTACACAGGTTCGTTCACAGGATGGCAGTCATTGTCAGCGAAGACTATCCTATGGAGAAGCCGATTGTGAAATGGCAGACTCCGATATTCCACCCCAACATAATGGCTCCTGACGACGGCGGCTATGTCTGCACCAAACTTCTTGAGAACTGGGATTTCAGCTCGAACCTAGTGACCTTCATCAAAGGCATAGAATCGCTTCTCGTGAATCCAAATCCGAAAAACCCCTTCGGGAACGACGTGTGCACAAGGGCCGCTGCATACTTCAACAGGAACAAGTACCAGCCCCCGGTGGTCATGGATCAGTCGGATAGGCGTGTGAGGATCGTGGGGGATACGGGTGGCTAGGCCAAGGATTGTCAGGGAGACGAAGAGGCCCATCGAGGAGAAGGAGCCTCCTGTGCGAGCTTCGCTCGCGCCCCACGACTGGCTGTCCGGCGATTCCATCGCTCTCTATAACGAGGTGGCGGAATCCGGGAGACCCTTTGACCTTTACCTGTCCGCTGCCGCGGAGAAGAAGATACGAGCGCACGCCGAGAAGGAGGCCCCTCGGAGGCTGGAGGTCATGGGATTTCTGTTGGGCGAGGTCAGGAAATGGAATGGCCGGGCCTACTCGATCGTTAGGGACATAGGCACAACCGAGTTGAAGAGCTCGTCCTCGAAGGTCAGGTTCGACCCTGAGGCGTTCCCGAAGCTCTTCACCAACCTGGACGATTCGGGTTTCGACTACATCCTGGTCGGCTGGTACCATTCCCATCCCGGCCACACTTGCTTCCTCTCTCGGACCGATTTGGAAACGCAGCGCACGATGTTCGACCAGCCTTATCACACGGCGATCGTGATTGATCCTATCAACGAGGACATAAAGGCCTTCAGGCTCGTTGGCGACGGCTATGAGGAGCTGGCATTTGCAGTATTCAAGGAGGAGCTAGATGGCCGCCCAAAGAAGACCAGGACAAGGAGGCTCAAGGTCAAATCTGTGACCCCCTGATCCATTCCCAGCAGGCCGCTTGCCTGAACAAAAATCGTCAAGAAAGCTTTTTCAGGCCCGTGCCCGTTAAGGTGTTCTTGAGGGGGAGAAGTTCTTTGCGGTCATGGCTCGGGTTGCTCGCGGCCATTCTTTGCGCCGCAGTCCTGGCTTTCTGCTCCATAGGGGCTGCGCGGGCCACTGACGAGCAGCACTTCCTCGACTATTCCGTGGACAACTTCAAGGCCGTCTTCATCTCTGGCAACCTGACGGCAGCTGTGACTTTCGACTGGCCTAGGGTTGTCTTTCAGCACAGCACCGATCTGTTCGCCCCCTCTTTTGAGGTCAGTCTTCCCATCGTGTACCTGTACAACGATACCAATCACGACGGCGTCTTTTCCCGTTCCGAGGCGATCTACACTGGTTATCTCGACTCACACCACAATGTCACATGGAATACGACAGCAGTCCAGTTCGCCAACGGGACCGTGTCAGGCGAGTACGCTCAGATCCGGATGAGCGCCGATGTCTCGCTGTTCAATCAGACGACTGACACGATTGCGAGCATCGAGAACTGGGCCAATCTGACCTTCTCGTTCCAAATCACCCAATATCCAGTGACATACTCCAACACCTTCGGCAGCTACACGATCCTTGGCCGGACGGAGATGAAGATAAACTGCACTCTCGACATACTGAAGGAGTTGAACTTCACCGGACTCGCCATCGAGCACCTGCTTAAGGGCGGGGGCTCAACCCACATGTTCATGATCAGGGAGAACTCGACCAGCCCAAATGGTTCGATGACCACAGTGTCGAGCAGGGTGAACGAAGGGATATACGGTCCCAACTTCACGCACAGGTTGAACCAGACCAGGCTGCCGACCCAGGACATCGATTTCGCCAAGGAGGACGGCACGATACAGGCGTTCTATCGCTACAGTTCGGAGCCGCTGGCGAAGACTTCGGGGCAGTATTCTCCGGTCGCCATGAACTCGTCCTACTACACGACTGGAACCGGCCTTATACTTCACTCGTCGTTCGAGGTGTCGAACGAGACCACATCCATCTCGCACGAATCGTTTCTGGGTATAGACGAGAAGGGATTCACCGGCAGGGTCAGAGACTGGCTCAAGGCCAATCTGCCGATGATTATTGTTGTCTCGGGCAGCATCGTTGCCGTGATTGCATTTTCCATCCTGGCGCTGATGCTGCTCAGGTGGAACAAGCTTGGCCATGATGCGGGGCCGAAGACCCCAGAGACGGGCTCGCCCCTCGACGACAAGACTAGACCCAAATAGCGTGGCGTTTGCGCATTGCACCCTCGCTCTGGCCCAGCTTCTCCATGAGCATCTTCACTATCCCGTCAAGGTAAATCATCGTGGCGTCTTCGAACAGGGTCCCGAGGGGGGCGAGGCGCTTCCGCTCTTCGTCCTTCGGCGGATGTATCAGGATGACGAGGTTCGATGCCCCTGCTAGCTTCGAGTTCGCGTTCGCAGTGATCGACACGACCTTCGCCCCAACCCTTCTGACGATGTTCGCCGTCTGCATCGCCGACATCGTCTCTCCTGTGTAGGATACGATGATGACGAGATTGCCCTCCTCCACAATGGGCGTGACCGTCTCTCCTATGAAGAACACCTCGAGCCCCATCTGGACCAGCCTTATGGCAAAGGCCTTTGCGATCAGGCCGGACCTGCCGACACCGTAGATGAAGACCTTCCTCGAGCTGACTAAGTGTTCCACGAACTTGTCGGTGTTCTCAATTTCGGTTTCGAAGGTTCTCTTGATGCCGTCAAGGATGTAGTCGACGCTCTCTTTCATCTGGATCCGGCCTTCTCCTTCTTGTTGTTCGTCTTGGCCTCTTTTGTCTCCTTTGAGACCTTCTTCGCCAAGACCCTTTCGAGGATGACCTTCATGTACATTGCGTCGTGTTCCAACAGTGGGGATCCGGATATGACCGTGATCGGTTGGTTGCGGTCGACGATCGACTCCGCAAGAGGCTCGAACCTGAGGTCTCCCTTCTTTATCGACGTGAACCTCTTCTCGTTCCCCCCCTCGTGCTCCACACCAGAGAAGTGCGTATAGAACTCCCCATCGACGTACTTCCAAACCTTATCCAGGAGTTCGTCGAAGTCCTTGGGCTCCCTCAATATCCCGTTCTCTCTTGCGTGGTAGTGGGCGAAGTTCACCACGGGTATTGCACCGTTCACTTCCTTGCAGGTTTTGAGCACCTCCGGAAGCGAGCCGAAAATCTCCTGTCTGCCGCTCAGTTCGAGTCCGAGCGGGACTGCGATCCCGTGCTTCTTGTACCACTTGGCCAGTTGCTCTACCCGGTCCTTGATCCTCTTCTGGGCGGTCCTCGGCGTGACATCCCCGTAGAGGCCCATGTGCGTTACAACCACGGTGGCCCCGAGCTCCTTCGCCATTATCCCTGCCCATCGGACAGAGTCCATGCTTCTGAATGAGAGCTCGCCCTCCCCGACAAGGTCCATGTAGTACGGAGTGTGGATCGAGAGGGCGACATCTAGCTCGTCCGCCATTTCTCTCAGCTGGCGGAGTTCCTGATAAGTCTTGGCGATCCCGCTCGTGAGCGCGACGAGAGTATCTCCCTTCTTGATCGGCTCGTCCAGGTCGGAGATCACCTGTTCCTTGTCCCCCTTCCTCCTCACTATCTCGATGACCATGTCGGTCGTGAGATTCTTGGGCTTGAGGCCTGTCTCCTCGGGTTCTGCAGCCCTTTCTTGCACGTGCGCTCTCACGAGCTGCGCCTCCATCGCCGTGAGGCCAAGGTTGTGGACGTCCTCGATGCCGTCTTTCAAAGTGCGTCCCTTGCAGGAGAGCGGAATCCCTGCAGGACCAAAACGAATCATCTAAACCCCCGGCGAGCCAGGATTTCCGTGTATATCGTATGCCGTATATATCTTCTATTGAGTGTGTGAATAAGCACCCTCATCCAACGTATCGGCGCTCCTGAGCAAGGCTGAATCAACACCGATTCGGTCTAGCCAGACATCCCGAGCCAGCAATTCCGGCGTATACAAATCTTTATAAACGGTTCGCACATTAGCTCGCCTGCTCTCTGGATGTCGGAGGAGTCAGAATGGGAATGAAACCAAGGAAGACCAATCCCAACCTCGTGGTCCTGATACAGCGTCTCAAGGACGTAAGCAGGGTCAACGAGGCACCTGTCTGGCGAGACATCGCTCTGCGGCTCGAGGGCCCGATGAGGAATTGGGCCGAGGTCAACGTGGGCAAGCTGAACCGATACGCGAGCGAGAACGAGACCCTGGTCGTACCCGGCAAGCTGCTCGGCGCCGGCGAGATCGCGAAGAAGGTCACAGTCGCCGCCTACAGGTCGTCGGGACAGGCAAAGGAAAAGATCGAGAAGGCAGGCGGGAAGAGCATTTCGCTCGAGGAGCTCGTCGAGAAGAACCCGAAGGGCTCCAAGGTCAGGATCATGGGGTGAGCTGATGGCTGTCATAGACGCTGATGGACTCATATTGGGGCGGCTTAGCTCACACGTTGCGAAGAGACTCCGGAACGGCGAGGAGATCGTCATACTCAACGCCGAAAAGGCCATCATATCGGGCAGCAGGGAGCAGCTTCTGGAATTCTACGCCCATAGACGGACGAGGGGAGCGAGCCAGACTAAAGCCAAGGGTCCGTTCTACCCGAGAACCGCGGACGCCATCCTCAAGCGGACCGTGAGAGGCATGGTCGAGTACAAGAGGCCAGCTGGAAGGGCAGCGCTCAAGCGCTTGAAGGTCTATCTCGGGATCCCGAGACAGTTCAAGGACGCGAAGTCGGAGACAATTGAGTCTGCGAAGAAGCCCCACCTCATAAAGTACGTTCATCTCGGGGATATCACCAAGGAGCTCGGCGCGAAGCAGGAGTTGAGATGATGAAGGTGGTTGTTGCCAGCGGCAAGCGGAAGAGCGCCGTGGCGAGGGCTAGCGTCAGGAAGGGGCGCGGGCTGATCAGGATCAACAATGTCCCAGTCGAAATGCACGAGCCGCACCTTGCGAGGGCCATGATCATGGAACCTCTCACTCTTGCGGGAGACAAATCGGTGAAGATCGACATCGATGTGAACGTCCAGGGCGGGGGCGTGATGGGCCAGGCGAACGCGGCGAGGACGGCAATCGCCAAGGGTCTCGTGCAGTTCCTCGAGGACGAGGATCTCCAGACTATGTTCGCGAAGTACGACAGGTCGCTCCTTGTTTCGGATCCGAGGAGAAAGCTTCCGAAGAACCCACAGGGACGGGGAGCGCGGAAGAAGCACCAGAAATCATACAGGTGATGTGGAAATGATCATACCGGTCAGATGTTTCACATGCGGCAAGGTCATAGGCAGCGCGTACGAGGACTTCGTCAAGCGGGTTGAGATGGGCGAATCGCCCAAGGATATTCTCGACTCCCTGAAGCTCGAGAGGTACTGCTGCCGCAGGATGCTGCTGACGCACGCCAACCTCATAGACGAGGTCGCGCCCTATTGAATTCGCGCCCGGTGCACCTCGTTTTTCTCTCAGGGCCCGTGGGGTAGCTTGGTATCCTTCCAGCTTGGGGTGCTGGTGACTCGCGTTCAAATCGCGACGGGCCCACTTCGGGTCACGGGCCAGTTTGCGATCTGGTGACTGCCTTCGCGATCAGTCGCTCGTCGGCCTTGGGCAGAAGGACCACCATCCTCGTGCCCTTCGTGTGATTTCCCGGGACTCTGTTCTCAGCCCAGACCTTCCCTCCGGAGGCATTGGCGATGAACCTCGAGACAAAAAGCCCCAGACCAGAGCCTGAAACGGACATATCGACCCGGTGGAATCTCTCGAAGACCCTCTCCTTCTCTTCTTCGGGAATGCCTCTGCCATGATCTTCAACCTCTATCCTCCAGAATTGAACGCTGTTCTCCGAGACTCCGTTGACTGACAGGTTGATTTCTGCCTCCTCTCGGGGATCGTATTTGATCGCGTTCGTCAACAAGTTCGTGAACAACCGTGAAGTGAGCGAGCTGCACTTCGCATAGTGCGGGCTCTGCGCGTCCGTGAAGTCGATGGCCACCTTTCTGTCGGAGAACATCCTCTTCGATTCCTCGATAGACTCCCTGATGAACACGTTCAAG
Organism: uncultured Thermoplasmata archaeon; assembly: GCA_963705355.1. Classification (GTDB taxonomy): domain Archaea; phylum Thermoplasmatota; class Thermoplasmata; order UBA10834; family UBA10834; genus COMBO-56-21. The sequence continues at coordinate 1,221,447 of OY970070.1, read as the reverse complement.
TCCTTCACCAAGAGATCGCCATCCTCGATCGACTTGATCCTGGACAAATCCCTAACCGAAGAGCAGAGTTCGAAAGCTCCTTGGAGGTCCTTGGTGACTAGGCTCAGCGCTTGGCGATCGTCGTCTGTCACCGCCTTCGAGGTCCAGAGCCTGCTGAGGAAATGCAGCGCTGAGAACGTGTAGTTCATGATATCGTGAGACATGAGATCGTTGAGGAACTCCGATTCCGTTTCTGCCTCCTTGACTTGCTGCTCCATGAGCCTCTTCTCAGTGATGTCCTTGAAGACCGCCTCGATGCATTTGCCAGGCATGAGGTCCGCGAATCGCGCATTCAGCAGGACGGTGATCTTGCTGCCGTCTAGCCTTGTCAGCTCCAGCTCATGCCCGCTGATGGTGCCTTCCTTCTCGAGCATCCAAACGATCCTCTCCCAGCTCGTCTTGCTATCGGCCAGAAACGCAGACAGCATCACATTCTGGGCGTTCTCGACAGATTCCAATCCAAGCGCTTTCAGCCCCGCGTGGTTAGTTGAGTGAATCCTGCTGTCTAGCATGATGACGGCCACGGGTTCGGGGGACAGTTTCATCAGCGACTTGTAGTTCTCTTCCGACCTCAAGAGTTCCTCAGTCCTCTTCCTTATCTGCCTCTCAAGCGCTAGGTTCAGCCCCTGTAGTTCCAGGTTCTTCACCAGTATCTCCTCGTTGAGTTTGAGCTCGTGTTCGGAGATCGATGTCTCGGGCCTCTCGTAATTCGGAAAGAGTCTTGCTAATTCCTTCTCTGGAGCCATTATGAACTTGCAGATATCGCCTCCTTCGGCCGCGCATTTCTCCTCATGCGCCCCGAGTTCAATTTCCCGGGGAGCGTCTCTCGACAGCGCCAGTCTGCATATCCATGCGAGAACCCCGCGCGCATAGGCACACACCGGCTCTCTCTGGAGGTCCTTGTTTTCCTGGAACGCCCATGCCTCCATCGAGTTCTGAGTCGAGATCCTCACAATCATGGACTCGGGATCGATGCTGTCCAGCTGGAACCTGCCGAACCCGCGCAGTTCGTACAGCTCGAGCATCTTCTCGATTGCCTCCGCTGGGTCTTTTGGTATCACTATGTCTGCGAGAGACGAGAGGAACTCTCTGGCCCCCTCTTGCCCCGCTCTGAATATGAAATCCTTCTCGAAGAATCCGATGTCCGCCCTCAGGGTCTTCTTCAGCGAATAGAGCCCTCCGGCCACGTCCATCAGAATGGCTCGTTTGCCGCCGTACTCAAGCCTGCCGGCTTCGGATTTCAATGCTAGCTGGGTTGATTCTTTTTCGGGGACTTTCGGCGGCAGGTTTTCACCTTCAGCGTGGGCCCATGGCTAGCTCTTAAGCCGACCTTGGAGGGTCGAAGAGTTCGGGCAGTATTCCGTATGCAATAGGTGGAGAATGCTCTTTCTCATAAATACTTTCTGAGCAGCATCGGAGAGCATTGCTGATGTTGTGCACAGCGGCAGAATCAGCTATCGGTAGCCTGTGGTGATCGCACGCGCAACCTTAAGGGCACTCACGGTCTCCGAGACATCATGCACTCTGACGATGTTAGCGCCTTCCCTGACGGCGAGGACCGCGGCGGCTATCGACCCTGGCAGTCTGTCAAGCGCAGGTGGTCCCGTTATCTTGCCTATGAACGACTTTCTTGAGATCCCTATCACGATCGGCTTGCCCAGTGCTTTGAACTCTCGGAGTCGTCGGATGATCTCGAGGTTGTGGTCGATCGTCTTGCCGAAGCCGATGCCGGGGTCGATCATGATTTTCCTAGGATCGATCCCAGCTTCCTCGCCCTCGCCAACCCGGGCATCCAGATAGGTCATTATGTCTGCCACCACATCCTTGTAGCGCGGCTTGACTTGCATCGTCCTTGGGTCCCCGCGCATGTGCATTATGATGACGGCAGCGTCATGCTCTGCTACCACTTCCTTCATTCGCGGATTGCGGAGCCCTGAAACATCATTCACGATGACTGCGCCAGCATAGAGAGCGGCTTCAGCGACCTCAGGCTTCATCGTATCAATGGAGACCCTGCCAGGGTGGATCTTGCTCAGGGTTTCCACGACCGGAATCGTTCTCCTCAGTTCTTCGTCCAACCGAACGGGTGTAGCCATTGGTCTCGTGGACTCGCCTCCGACATCGACTATGTCCGCGCCCATGTCAAACAAAGAGAGGCCCTTCCGCACAGCGGCCTTTTCGTCCCCACCGATGCCGTCTCCAGAGAATGAGTCCGGGGTGTTGTTGATAATCCCCATTATCCTAGGTTCGTCGAGCTTGAGCAGGCAGGTGCCTAGCTTGATGGACTGTGGGAGCCTTCTTTGTGATCTAGACAGACTCCTCTGCCCTTTCCTGTCGTCGCGCTTGATCAGATCAATCGACCTCCGGCCCTAAGCCACCAGAAGGTCATCGACCAGCTCGGCTATGTCTTTTATCTCGATGTCGACCTTGACGATCTCGTTCCCGTATCTAAGATTGCTCACGCAGAACGGACACGATGACACCATTATGTCGGCGATTTCCGATGCGGATTTCACTCGTCTAGAGGCGATCCTCTGGGCCGCCTGAGGGTCCGCGGATCTGACCCCGCCCCCTCCTCCGCAGCATCTGGCGGTTTCCTTGTTCTCGGCCAGCTCGACGAATTTGGCCTCCGGGATCATGCTGATGACCTTGCGTGGCTCGTCGTAGATCTTGAGGTGCCTGCCAAGATGGCAAGGATCGTGGTATGTGATCCTCTTGGGGAACGGTCTGAGTCTCAGATTCTGTTTCGACAGGAATTGCACGAGATGTTCGACCTCGAAGGGCACCTCGACATACTTCGGATACTGCTCCTTGAACATCCTCAGGCAGCCTGCACAGGTGAAGAGGAGCTTCTTCACTCCCAGCTTCTTTGCAGCGTCGACATTGGCTTTCATCAGCCTTACGTAGTCCTTCTCCTTGGCGCCAATCCTCTGCAAAGTGCTGCCGCAGCAGACCTCGTCCACGAGAGTGAAATCGACATTGAGCTTCTTCAGAAGAGAGATCGTGTGCCTAGCTATCTCAGGCTGCCTGTATCTGGCAGTGCAGCCAATGAAGTAGCCGATCTCGGCCTTTTTGACGGGCACGCCGAAGTCGACCGTGGAGGTTTCGCCATAGGGATTCTTCGTCTTCCTTATGTTTTCAATGACCTTTTTGTGTGCGGGAAGGACACAGCCAGCTTCGATTAGGTCAGCTCTAGCGGCTTCCACTATGTCCACTACCCTAATGTTGGACGGGCACCTTCTCTCGCAGTCCTTGCACGTAGTGCACTGGTAAAGCCTCTGCACTACGGATTCGTCGGCCGGTATCTCCTGTCTGGCGAGGCCGTACGCGAGGATGACCTTGCCCCTAGCGACGGACGGATCCCACTGATTGTCCTCGAAGTACGGGCAGACGCTCTTGCAGAAGCCACAGAAGGTGCACGTGAGCATCTCCTTCTCCAGCTTCTTCGCGCGTTCTGCTTTGATGTACTTCTTCCTCGGCATAGCATCATTTGCTCGTCAATAACAGCGGTTTCACTGCGTTCCCAGGATTCTGGGGACTGTAATCACAGCGTCCATAATAAACGTCACCTTGGACTTTGGCCCTAACTCGCGGATGGCTATGTCCACTGCTTCTTGGATGCTGTTGACAGGCGTAAGATGCGCCTTCCTTGCTGTCGCGGGATCCAATTTGGTGACCGCGAACATCCTGCACTTCAGCCCTATCTCTGCCATCTTCGCCGCTTTGTGGTAGCCCAGCTTGTACCCCTGAGCGATCTTGTCCAAAGCTTCCTTCGGTGTGCTCGCGCTTCCGAGTAGATCGAGGAAATTGGGCGGCCCAACGCCGTCCCGGCAGGCGCTGACGAGAATGATGATTCCGCCGTCTCTCACAGCGAACTTCGCGTTGTCGAGCGCCTTCTGCGACTGATACAGGTCTATGTCGTAGGGGAACGCCGTGACAGCCACCACGATATCGGCCCTCTTATTCAGATCGATGACGAAGACGTCATCAGCCATGTCCTTCGCCTTTCGGAAGGCTCCCCACAGGTCTCCCGCATAGGCGTAGCATGTTCTGTGATTCTTGTCCAACACGACCATTATCGAGAATATCATCTTGTCCTTGAGAGCCTTCATCGCGTCTTCCATATCCTCCGCGACGGGATTCCCAGCGAGCCTGAGCGACTGAGCGTTTATGCTTAGCGCCAGTCTGTGGTTCGCCTCTATCGTCTCGTAGGCTGACACACCCGGAAGAAAGGACTTCCTGCCGCCTGTATAGCCGGCGAAGTAGTGGGGTTCGACGCTGCTGACCACGATGATTCTGTCCGCATCCACGACCAACTTGTTCAGCTTGAGCGGAGTGCCGTTCTTTGAAGTCCCCAGAAAGACCGTCTCGCTCTTCTTCGCATCGTGAACGTGGACGTCCTCCTTGATCTGAGGATACAAGTCACCGAAGATGTAATTGAACTCCTCCTCTGTCGGGGCTCGATGCATCCCAGTCGCGACAAGATACTTCACTTTCTTGTTGATTAGAAATGGAAGGATCGCACTGATTATCCTCCACGTAGGGGTGGGCCTTGTGGCGTCGTTGACGATGACCAAGACGTTCTTCCCCCCCTTCAGGAACTCCGGGAGCGGCTTCGAGTTGACGGGCTTCTTCACGGCGTCCAGAACGATCTGAACCTTGTCGTCCGCCTTCACATCCTTCTGGTAGACGATCTCGCCGAGGTTCCCGTCGGGAACCTCCACGATTTCCCTGCCTCCCCCGTACGGCACCTCAACCCGCATTCAGATGACCGCGCAGGAATAGGCCTTCCCATATTAGTACGTTAAGGCTTGTCATGCTACCCAGCAGCCACTCCGGGCTGCCGTTGAAAAGTCTTAATAGCCCGTGGAGAATGTGTACCAGTCATGAAGACCCTGGGCACGCTGGGCGAGAGAGAAACGATCAGGATCATCGAGAGGATCATCAAGAGCGATGCGACGATTGGCCCGGGCGACGACTGCGCCGCAATCGACATCGGAAACAGATATCTTCTGATTACGACCGACATGATGGTGACAAAGGCCCACATCCCGAAGGGAATGGGGCCTTACGATATTGGCTGGTCGATCATCGCGGTCAACCTGAGCGACATAGCAGCGATGGGCGGCACCCCGCTCGGCCTTGTCACCGCGATCGGCATCACGAGGGGCCACCCGATCGAGTTCATCGAGCAGATGGTCGACGGGATGAACGACTGCGCTAGGCGGTTCAACACGAGCATCGTCGGCGGCGACACCAAGGAGCACGACGACCTCGTCCTCTGCGGAACCGCATTCGGCGAAGTCGCGAAAGATGGCATTCTCTTGAGAAAAGGGGCGAAGGCAGGCGACCTAATAGCAGTCACTGGCAACCTCGGGAGGGCCGGTTCCGGATTCTATTCGCTGAAGAGAGCCTTGGGATTGAAGGAAGCAGAGGACGCACTGAAGAGGCCGTGGCCGAGAGTTCGCGAGGGAATGCTGTTAAGCAGGTCCGGATTCGTCACCTCCGCCATGGACATCTCCGATGGCCTTTCCACCTCGATATTCGAGATGTCAAGCAGCTCCGGCATGACCTACGAGGTCGACTACGCACGCATTCCGAAGGCCAAGGAGGTCGAGTTGGCCTTCCACGACCTGGAGCGGCAGAAGGACTTGGTTCTCAACTTCGGAGATGATTTCGAGCTTCTGTTCACAATCAAGCGTGAGGCGGAGGACGATCTCGCCAAGCTTTCGGGAGAGTGCGGCTGCCCCATGACCGTCATAGGGAAGGTCACGAGCGGCGAGGAGAACATCCTCATAGACAACGGAAAGCGCGAGAAGCTGGAGAACCTCGGCTATGAGCACTTCCGGTCACGCCAGCAATGAGGCCCAGTTCTATGCCAGAGAGGGCGGGAAGGTCAGATGCAGCCTCTGCCCTCATTCTTGCTTAGTGGCAGATGGCAAGAGAGGACTGTGCGGCGTACGGGAGAACAGATCCGGGGCCCTCTATTCCTTGATTTACGGCCTGGCCTCCTCAATACATCCCGATCCAATCGAGAAGAAACCTCTGTTCCATTTCCTACCGGGGACCACGTCAATCTCCTTCGGGAGCATCGGTTGCAACCTGTTCTGCCAGCACTGCCAGAACTTCACCATTTCCAGAGCGAAGTTCGATCAGTTCGATTTGACTGAGATCACACCCGATGACGTCGTCAGATATGCCAGGAACACGGGTTCAAGTTCGGTCTCCTGGACCTACAACGAACCCACCATCTGGCACGAATTCACAACCGTCGCATCGAAGGCTGCCCACGCTGCCGGACTGAGGACGAACTACGTCACCAACGGCTACATCCAGGAAGCGCCACTCAGAGAGCTGAAGGGCGTGATTGACGCAATGAACATCGATGTCAAGGCATTCAGAGAGCAGTTTTACAAAGAGATTTGCGGCGGAACACTCGCGCCTGTCCTGAAGGCTTGCGAGGTGGCGGTCGAGCTGGGAATCCATGTGGAGCTCACTTACTTGATAATCCCGGAGCACAACGATTCCTTGGATGAGATTTCTGAGTTCTCGAAATGGGCGGTCGATTCGCTGGGAGCCGAGATCCCGATACACTTCTCTGCATTCCATCCGGACTACAAGCTCACGAGGGTGCCACAGACATCTGAGAAGACTCTCACCCAAGCGTATGAACAAGCTCGGAAGGCGGGAGCGGAGTTCGTCTATCTCGGCAACGTTTTCGCCGGGGATAAGGACGACACCTACTGTCCAAAGTGCGGGACGCGCGTGATAGAGAGAGAGGGGTTCTGGGTCCGATCCGCCAATCTAAAAGGAAACAAGTGCGGCAAGTGCGGTTCTGATATCAACTTGGTGGTCTGATCTCGGAAGGGTGCAGGATGGCACTGACCATTCCCAGACTGTTGCGCATGCTTCGGGCCGAGTATGGTGAGTCTAATTGGTGGCCTGGAGAAAGTACCTTTGAGATAATGGCCGGAGCCATTCTGACTCAGAACACCGCTTGGGCGAACGTGGAGAAGGCGGTTGCAAATCTAAAGCGTAGCGGTCTCATGTCTCCGAAAGCAATCGCCAGAGCGAGCATTGCCAGATTGGAGAGCGCGATCCGCCCCTCTGGATTCTATCGGCAGAAGGCGCGGTATCTCATTGCATTCTCGAAGTACATCATCGAGAAGTATGGCGGCAGTTTCGAACTCATGCGTGCTCGTCCTGTAGACAGGTTGAGAATTGAGTTGCTCGGGATTCCAGGGATCGGTCCGGAGACGGCAGACTCGATTCTGCTCTATGCGCTTCGTAAACCCAGCTTCGTTGTCGATACATACACGAATCGCTTGCTTGCTCGTCTGGAGATGACAACGAGCAAAGGATGCGATGCGACGAAGAGGCTATTCGAGTCGTCGCTTCGCCGGAATGTCAAGGACTACTCCGAGATGCATGCCTTGATCGTCACTCACTGCAAGACCCGATGCAGAAAGACACCGGTTTGTGACACGTGCCCTCTCGGCGACGAATGTCCGTCAGAGAGGAAAGATTAGCAGCAGCAGATTCCCGACAGCAACGGTCAGGATCAAGCTCGCTAGGATCGGGACAATGAACGGAATCTTCGGCGTCACCCAGACTCTCCTGTGACCAGCCTTGACCAAGAGATCAATGTCCGAGCTCTGGTTCTCCTGGTTCCGCGGTCTAGCGTGTGTGATGTGCTTGTCGTCAACGATACTTTCCATAAGCCAGACATGCTTCCGCGCGACCTCCATAGCCTCGATTTTGTACCCAAGCAGACCAAGAGGAAATTCAAACTCTCTATTTACGAGGTTACGGACAAGAAATGCCAGCGGTGTGAGCGCCACGATGATTGCTGCATTGACCAGGATCCCGAATGAGAATGGAAAGAGGATCTCCGCGGAGGGTGAGTGAGCATGAAGGAGGGGATACGAGCCGAACACTGGATAGAACGGGAAGAGGATTGAGAGAGAGATAAGCGCCTTGGCATCTGCACCTCCGCGAATAGCATCCAGCATGTACAGCGCCACGACGAACAGCATCATGCACGGGACGGCCAGGAGGTGCTGGAAGTACTCTGCGTCTCCGTACAGATAGGCCAATAGCAGAATGGAGGCCACGGCCAATGCGTACTTCCCGATCGTCGTGAATCTCGCCTTCGCGCTTTCCTCTTCCGAACCCCAGTAGATGTCCGCAAGAATTGCTAATATCGGCACGAAGATAAGGAGATATTCAAGCGGCCTCTCGTCAAGCATCAACTGCACCAGGATGAAGCCCAGGCCTGCCGCGGCGAGCCCAATCCAGTGGACGTTGGGCACTTTTCTTGTTCTCAGGTCCAGAACAGAGGCATAGGCCAGGACAGAGACGCCGGAGACAAGCCGCAACGCATTGATAGCTTCTGCGGAATCCACGCAAATGGATTACAATGTCCATACTTAAGACGTTCTAGATGTGGTTCGTGCAACTTCGCGGGCCAGCCGGCAGCAATTAGCTAATGGCAAAGCTCAAGGCCTAGCTGTTCCGCAATCTCCAACGCTTCCAGATACTCTGCCAAGCGCAGCGGTCTCGATATCTCTTCGTAATTCGCCGCTCTGTGTTCCGGGCGATACTGGGCCATCACGTTGACTTTCACGTCATGCAGGTTCTCTGCGATCCAAGTGAGCACAGGACGAGTACAGCACTCGACGTGCCCTGGGAGAACGAGATGCCTGATGATCATCTCCGCTTGCGTCCTAGCCACGATGTGGTTTCTCTCGATTATTCTCATGTAGTCTGGTGCTTTGGATAACCTGAGCGCGCATTTGTCGTTGCCATATTTGAAATCGGTAAGATAGACATCGATGATCCCGTCCAGGAGCTTCATTGCCTCCTCGGTTAGATACATGTTGGAATTCCAGACTTGGGGAAGATTCGCCCTGCACTCCCGAAGGACTTCCAGAATGTACGGTAGATTCGATGTTGGATCGCCGCCGACCCAATTGACGTTTCTGGCAAGTCTGAGCGGGCCTCCTGGTCCTGCTCCGCGGTCCGTTCTGCCGCTTTTCGATTCGATCATCTTCGACAAGGTCCTCGCACTAATCGTGGTTCCAGAGTCAGGTTTCGTGCTGATACCCCAGTTCTGGCAGAAGACGCAGTTGAAGGTACAGCCGGAGAAGAAGATCGTGTAGGATGGTACGAGATCCGGTTCTTCGCCCATGTGCAGGAACTCGCTGGTTATCTTGGCCTCCAAGACTCCGCAATGACCCGTCTCCATCGAGCTTCTTTTCGCTCCGCATCTTCGCTCGCATAATCTGCAGTTGTCCAGCATCCGATGTCCCAGCTCGACCTTCAGGTCCAACAAGGAGGTCTCTCCTGTCCGCTGTCCGAGGCGCAATAGTGCGGACTCATGAGCTCTCCAGAGGCTCCCTTCATCCGATTTGAGGTCAACAAGTACTCTATCCTCCTTGGTTCTCAGATACCTGGCTCTCACTTCTCCTTCGAGGATTCCGTAGTAGTCGGAGAGCGAATTCGAGGACATCTGACATCGTAGTTGTGCCCACGCACATTTAATACTTTCAGGTGCAGTCCATGGTTCGATGCGCAGGGCTTCGGTTGCTGATCTGCCTGACTTATGGAAGGCGACCTATGACCTCGTGGCCCAAGTGCCGGAAGGACGAGTGACGACATATGGTGAAGTCGCGAGGGCCTTGGGGGATATCGTTGCCAGCAGATTCGTGGGGCTCGCAATGAGCAGAAACGAGGACATCGAGAGAGTCCCTTGCCGGCGCGTTGTCCAGTCTGACGGATATGTTGGCGGATATACTGGAGGAGGTCCCGAGAAGAAGGTCGAGCTACTTCGCGGGGAAGGGATCAAGATCTCGGGATCAAGAGTAGTGGACCTTGACAATGTTCTCTTCTCTGATTTCAAATCCAACTACCCTCTGAAGAAGTTGCGAAAGAAGCAGATCGACCTGAAGCGACATCTAAATCTGATGGAGTACAAGAGAAAGATCAAGTCTGTCGCAGGGATCGACGTTGCGTATGCAGACGAGCATGCGTACGCAGCCCTCGTCGAGTTCGATTTTGAATCCAGGAAAGAGGTGGATAGGCAGGTCGTGGAGGGGACTGCGAAGTTCCCGTATGTTCCGACCTACCTCGCCTTCAGGGAGATCCCTCTCATCGAACCGCTCATGAATTTGATCGATGACCAGATGATTCTGATGTATGATGGGAACGGGATTTTGCATCCTCAGCGATTCGGCATCACGAGCCAAGTCGGAGTTGTCTTCGACGTGCCAACAATCGGGGTGGCGAAGAAGCTGTTATGCGGTGAGATATTGCCCTGGCCGCCCAAAGGAGCGAGCCGGATCACATTGGATGGAAAGCTTGTGGGCCATGCCTTACTCGGGGAGAGATCGGGCAAGCCAGTGTATGTCTCTGCGGGTCACAGAGTCTCTCCGGAGCAGGCAAAGGCCATCGCGATTCAGCTCTTGAAGCACCGCGTGCCAGAACCCACTCGGGTCGCTCACATCGCTGCTGAAGCCGCTCGCCGTGGAACAAATCACAAATAGACGCAGGTCAGTCAGCATCAACTGATGCGCATCGCCATTTTCGGAGCCGGTTCGCTTGGGAGCGCTCTCGGCGGTCTCCTAGCAGGGACGAACGAAGTGGTTCTTATCGGCAGAAGACCCCACGTCAAGGAGATCAACAGGAATGGACTCACCCTTGTCGGCGACAGGAGCCGGTTCGTCAATGCGGAAGCGCATGAGCGCATCAGCGGCCTCATTCCTCCTGACCTGCTGATGATTACTACCAAGGCATACGATACTGCAGACGCAGTGCGGACCTGCGAGGCCTGGACGCAGGAAAGGACGTTGGTGTTGACGCTTCAGAATGGTTTGGGCAATCTCGAGCTTCTCAGAGCGTGGAAAGGTCGCAAAGCCTTCGGCGGCACTACGACCATGGGAGCGACTTTGCTTTCGCCAGGCAGAGTCAGAATATCAGGCATGGGCGCGACGGTCATCGGCGCTGACGTGGATCCAACCGGGGCGGAAAGACTGGCCAGCGTCTTCTCGAAAGGCGGAATTCCGACGTCGGTGAGAAGGGACATCATTCGCGAGATTTGGGCGAAGGCAGTGGTCAGTGCATGCATCAACCCTACCACGGCGGTCCTGCGTGTGCCGAACGGCAGACTCTTCGATAGTCCAATCATCTCGCGATTTGTTACCGAGGTCTGCTGGGAGTGCGTCAACGTCGCCCGATCCGAAGGCCTTCCTCTAAGTGTCAGGTCTATGAAAACTCGTGTGCGCGACGTAGTGACAGATACTGCGAGGAACCTGTCTAGCATGCTTCAGGACGTCGAGCGGGGAAAAAGGACGGAGATTGACCAGATCAATGGTGCTTTCTGCAATATCGGTGCGCGCAGTGGCGTTCCTACACCACTGAACAGGGCACTGGCAGCGATGATAGGCTCCGTGGAGAACCCCATACGCCCGCAGAAAGGTTAATATTGGGACACAATGCATTTCCGAGGTGTGGTAAGATGGTGGATGTAAAGGAATTGGCAGCCAATGCCAAGGTGCTCAGGAAGAAGGGCCTGGGCGTAAGGGAAATCGCAGATGAGCTTCATCTCTCCGTGGATACTGTCAACTACCTGATCGAGTACGGAGCGGAAGGCCTGCCCCCGTCTGATGTGAAGATAGGCTGGAGGTCGGTCGGCGTATCCGGATACCGCGTAGGGTTGATGTCAGAACTGATGGCGGATATCGCTCTCGAGGAGCTGAGCAAGCGTGACCAGGATGCTGATGTCGTGCTCGGAGTCTCCATCAACGGAGTGCCGTTCGCGACTCTTCTGTCCGAGATCATGGGCTTGGACTTCGGGGTCTATCGCCCGCATGCGGAGAGCCAGGCCGGAGGGGCGTTCAGCTCGAACTTCGCGTCCGTCGCCAATGGCAAGAAGATCATAATCATAGACGACGTGCTCAGCACAGGCGCGACGCTCAAGGGGGCCATTGCGGACATCAAGGAAGCTGGTGGTGTTCCCGTGTTGGTGCTTGTCATTGTCAACAAGAGCAGCCTGAACGAGATCGACGGCGTGCCGCTCAGAGGGCTCATCAGGGCAAGATCAATTGGCGGAACGATACTCGGTGGCGGCGGCAGCAAAGGTTTCCCGTACGGCTAGAACCTCTTCACCGAAGCTCTGAGCGCCTCGACGACGGGCATCTGCTTTCCCAGCAACAGCCGTTCCAGGGCGCCCCCTCCTGTGCTGACATAGGATATCCTCGAGATGTACCCGAACTTGTTGGCTGCCGCTGATGAATGGCCTCCTCCGATCACGGAGAACGCATCGGACTCAACGATGGCGTCGAAGAGCTCGCAGGTGCCTTTGCAGAACGCCTCCTTCTCGAACACTCCCGGAGGACCTGACAAGAATACGGTCCTCGAGGACATCACGATCCTCCTGAACTTCTCTATGGTGGCTGCCCCTATGTCTTTGATGGCTGCGTCGTCGGGGATGCTCTCCAACTTGTGCTCGACACGCTGCCCGTCAACATCAATGGCGGCGTCCTCAGGGAGATGCAGCTTCGAGCCGTGATCCGACAGAAGCCTTTTTGCATCCCTGACGACCTCGTCCGTAACGGTCTTCTTAACTAGAGCCTCCGTCTTCGAGCCGATGTTGTTCCCCAGCGCCCAAAGGAAGGCATACCCTGCCAAGCCGGCTACAAGTATGTTGTCCACGTGCTCTCTCTCTGAGAGCTTCTCGATAACGTGCAGAGCGTCAGCGAACTTCGTGCCGCCGAAAATGAATGTTGAAGGCCTCTTTGGATTCTGAAACACCTGTGTGAGCGTTTTGACCTCCCTCTCCATCAGCCTTCCCGCGGCGGAGGGTAGGACCGGAGTGAACCCCACCAAAGAAGCATGCGCCCTGTGCGACGACCCAAAAGCATCGTTCACAAAGACGTCAAACAGTGGGGCGAGCGATCTCACCAGGGTTGATTCGGAATGTTCCTCCGGGGTCTTCTTGGCCTGCTCCTCAGGGAAGTCCCTGACGTTCTTGAGCAGGATGCATTGCCCCTCTCCCAGGCCTTCGATAGCCTTGACGGCATGCGCGCCCATGAGGTCGTTGACGTAGACGACCCTTCGACCTAGGTACTGACTCATGTAAGCTGCGTGTTCGTTCAAAGGGATGTAGTCATAATCTCCGGGTCTGCCCTGGTGTGCTAGGATTGCTGTCTTCGCACTCCTGTCCATAAGCTCCCTTATCGTCGGCACGGACAACTTGATCCTCGAGCCATCCTGCAATCTCAAGGTCTTCTCGTCAACTGGGGAGTTGATGTCAATCCTGAGAAGAACTCGCCTCCCTTTAAGATCGAAATCATCCAGGGTGCGGAAACCCATCCCGCTGATTGTCCTTGCCCCCGGACCACGAAGGCCATCCGTGAGCGCCTGGTGCAGGCAACTTGAGTCGTCCGAGTTCTCTTCCACAGTCCCGATCCTCCGCCCAAATGGATGCTGGGCAGTTGGACTCCTTCTGCCCATTCTACCAGATTGAGCGAACGGTATAAATGAGTACCGAACCTAGCAGTGTCGAAAGTATTTAGAGACGGGACACACTTAGCAGAAATGAAATGGAGTTCGGCCGTGTTTTTGCACCGTAGAATCCTGAGTGGATGTGTTTGGTTTGAATGGAATTGACATCGTCCAGCTTCTCGTCAGGGACGTAATGAGTTCGTCTGCAGTGACAGCCAACAAAGGAGAGACACTATCCGATGTCATATCTCGGATGAAGAGAGATCGCCTGAGAGAGATTCCCGTCTTGGAGGGGAACAAGCCCGTCGGCCTCGTGAGTTACTCGTCTTTCCTTCTGAGGAGGAGCCTGCCGCTTTCCTCGAAAGTGGAGCAGGTCATGCGTCCGGCGCCCAGGCTAGAGGAGGACATGCTCGTCACCAACGCCGTCGAGGAGATGATGGCCTCCGGAGTCAGAGGCGCTCCTGTTGTGAGGAATGACAAGATGGTCGGTTTCGTTTCGAGAACCGACATCATCAAGATATTGCCCAATGTGGACCAGCTGAAGAACAAGAAGGTCATGGAGTTCATGACCAAAAACCCCCAAGCTGTCACTGAGAAGGAGAGCGTTCGCAGGGCGCAGATGCTGATGAAGGGCCTTATGGAGAAGACGCTCCCGGTCGTCGATAACGGCGGCAGGCTGGTCGGCGCAGTAAGCATGCACGAGGTCATGGAGATTATCTGGTCGCCCAAGAGCTCAAAGCCGTACAGTGAAGTCATCGGCAGCGACAAGGAGCCTCCTGACATCGCGGTCGGCAGCATCATGAGCCGGCCAGCGATCGCAGTCTCCCCCGATGACACCATAGGCAAGGTCGCATCACTGATGGTCGAAAAGGGCCTCGCCACCATCTTCGTCCATGAGGGAGAAAAGCTCGTGGGAGTCGTCTCTCAGGCAGACCTTATGGAACAGGTGATCAGCCTCAAGAAGAGGGAGGGCGTGTACGTCCAGATAACCGGGTTTGTCGAGGAAGACCCTGACGTGTACAGTGTCCTTTACGATCAGATTGAGAAATCGATGAAGCGGATCGATAAGATTCAGTTCCCGCGCGTCTTCACGGTGCACATCCAGACATACCACCATGAGGGAATGAGGAGCAAGTTCAGCATTCACGCCAGGCTGACGACGGATCGGAGCATGTACTACGCCAGCCAGACGGACTGGGACATCTACAGGACCATGGACGCGCTGCTTGATCAGCTCGAGAAAACCGTGAAGCGCGAGCACGAGAAGACCCTGGATCTCAGAAGGAAGAATACAAGTCTATAGTTTCCAGTACTTGGAAACTATCTGCTTGCACCTGATGATAGTCCCCCTTCCGAGACAGCTGTTGTCGATTATGTCGGTGAACCCCAGAGGAACTTCCACACCTTCGGTTCTCCCGATAACGCCAGCCACAACTTCTGACAGCGCTTGGATGTCGTAGCCGCCTTCCAACATGAATGTTATCCGGTTGCCGCATATCTTCGAAAGCTTGATCAGCTGCTCAGCCTGCCTGACATGACCCTCGGAAGAGAGGGTCAGTGATGCCAAGGTATCACGGTAGTGCGTGTCCATTCCCCAGCTAACAAGTATCGCGTCTGGCTTGAATTCATTCACAACAGGCTTCACGACCTCTTCAAACGCCACGTCGAATGTGGAGTCGCCGCATCCCGACTGGAAGGGCATGTTCACTTTGTAGCCCTCGCCCTCTCCCTTCCCGATGTATTCGACGGGGCCTGTCCCGGGGAATATGCCTGCCTGGTGTGTCGAGATGTAGAGGATCGAAGGGTCCGTCGCGAATATCTCCTGTGTTCCATTGCCATGATGGACATCGACATCCACGATCGCAATCCGCTTGTCTCCCGTCTTCCGCAGGTATCTTGCAGCGATCGAGATGTTGTTAAAGTAGCAGAAGCCCATCCCGTAGTCCTTCCCGGCGTGATGGCCAGGCGGGCGTGTCAGCGCGAACGCGGGCTTTCCATGCTCCTTTGAGTACTTTGCTGCGTCAACTGCGCATTCCGCAGATAAGGCTGCGATTCCGTATGTTTCGTGATGAACTTGCGTGTCCAGTGTGAGGCTGCAATCCCCGCAGGCTCTGATGAAGTCAACATAGTCTTCGCTGTGGACCAGAAGCAATGTCTCCAGTTTTCCAGTCTTGGATGGGATCACATTCCTCCAAAGACCATGCTCCTTCAGCTTCTGCATGATCCCTCTGAGTCTCTCGGGAGACTCAGGGTGAAACGGGTCTTGCACGTGACCCAGAAACTCCTCATTGAAGAAGATGGCCACACGTGTCCGAAGCTAGCTCTCCGTAAATAAGCGTTTCCTGGCCCCCCATCAAGGTTGGGGCAATCGCTATATCCGGTTCAGACCATGCCAGTAGGGTCGTATCATGGCAAAATCATCAATCGTCTACTTTGATCATCCAGGAGCGAAGAACACAGATGAGATCATGGGAATCGTCGCGAATCGGTTGAAGAAGGGAGACATCAAGAACGTGGTCGTGGCCAGCACGACTGGCGACACCGCGAGGAAGTTGATCTCGAGGCTGAAAGGAACCGGAGCTAGTGTTGCTGTTGTCACCTCGCAATGCGGCTCTGAGAAAGAAGGCGAGAGTGAGATGAGCAAAGCTGTAGAGAAAGAACTCATTGAATCGGGGGCTAAGGTGGTTCGCGCCTCGCATGTTCTCTCAGGGGTTGAGCGGTCGATCAATCGAAAGGTGGGGGGCGCCTCTCGCGTTGAGACGGTCGCAGAGGCACTGCGCTCGCTATTCGGCCAGGGGATGAAAGTCTGCGTGGAGGTAACGATTATGGCAGCAGACAACGGCGCTATCCCCTGCGGGGACGTGGAGGTGGTGGCTGTTGCGGGATCCAATTCTGGTGCCGACACTGCGTGTGTCGTGAGACCCGCTCATGCAAATGGGTTCTTCAATTTCCAGGTGAGAGAGATCCTGGCGATGCCCAGGAAGTGGTAGAAGCTCCGTAGAAAGAGATATCTCCAATCTAGGCAGTATCGTGTCGAGTGGAACTATGGATCTCGGGCAGCTCATCCTTCTGGTCGTCGCCATTGCACTTGTCTTGATCATCTTATACATTAGTGGCGCAATCGTGAGCGGGGATTGGGGTGCTCAGGGGTCTTACGTTCTCAGGATCCTTGTCGTCTCATTGATCGCAGTTGTCATCATCCCAGTGTTCAGAGATGCGATGGGCAAGTTCGATCTCGGAGATCTGGGTATCCTGTTCGCGTTCGTGCTCCTAATCATTGCTGTCAGGTTCATCATGGTCGACGAGTTCACGGTCAATGACGAGTGGCTCGCATCTATAGTCATCTCTCTGATCGGCGTTGTGCTCATCTACATAGTCGACCAGCTCGGAAGACGGCTGGCCGATATCCAGATGTTGTCGTTGTTTTAGACGGTCAGGAACTCCTTGGGAGCGGTTGTCAGCACTCGGCACCCCTTCTTGGTGACTAGAACGTCGTCTTCAATTCGCACGCCCCCGAAGTTCTTCTCGTAAACCCCCGGCTCAACCGTGAGGACCATCCCTTCTCTCAAGGTCATGTCCCTGACGGATGATATCGAACCGGGGTCATGGACCGACAAACCTATCCCGTGGCCTGTGCTGTGAATGAATCTTCCTTTGAACTTCGATTCGTCGATTATCTTCCGGGCCGCCTGGTCCACTTCCTTGCCTTGCACGCCGTCGCGGATTTTGTCGATTGCGGCAAGCTGGGCTCTGAGAACGACATCATACATCTCCTTCTGCTTGGCGTTCGCCCTGGAACACACGAAGGTCCTCGTCAGGTCGGCTGCGTATTTCTTGTACGACGCGCCGAAATCGAACAGCGCGAGCTGGCCTTTCCTGAGCTTTCGCGATGCAGGAACGTAATGTGGTTCTGCGGTCGAAGGGCCGAATGATGCGTTCGTATCGAAAGCCATGCGCGTCGCCCCTAGCTTCATCATCATGTAGTTGAGCTCCGCCGCGGCCTCCGTCTCCATCTGTCCTTCCGTCACGAGATTGGGGATCTTCTCTGCGGTTCTGCTTGTGATGTCGCAGGCCTTCTTGATGCGAGAGACCTCCTCTGCATCCTTGATCATTCTGGCATTTCCAATGGCCTCGGACACATCGATTAATCTAGCCCCCTTTGCGCACTTCTTTATGAACAGGTAGTTGGCGTGGGTCAGCTCCTTTGAGTTGACTCCAATCCTCCCGTGCCCTTTCAGCCTTCTCGTGAGCAGTTCATCGCGTTGCTTCCTGGTCTGGAACACGGTGATCTTGGCTCCAGCCAGTCTCGCACTCAGCTCCTCCAGCTCCGATGAAAGAACCTCAACTCCTCTGCGCGTCACAATGGCAACGCAATCCTCGAACAGACCGTTCACTATGCCCGTCGCGTAGAAGAAGCTCAGATCCAGGTTGGGTTCAGAGGCATTCGTGAGAACGATTGCATCCACGCCTGTCTTGAGCGTCGAGAAAATCCTCTTCTCCTTTCCTGCCAAGCGATCACGACAGCTCCGCTTAATGCGATTGAGCGTATAAAGAGCTGATGCTGGCTAAGCGCCGACCCATGTGCTTCCAGTAATCTTCCTGATAGCAGCAATCGCTGAGAGTGCAGCTAGGTAACTAGTCTTCGGGTTCCTCGGTGAGGGCACGTTCCTAGTAACTACATCGAGCTCTCCGAACTTGCCCTTCGCCTTCAGATGGTGTTCGTTCGTCTGGACCTGCGGGTCGCACATTATCCTTATTCGAGTCTTCTCGAAGCCTATCCCGGCCAGCGATATGGTCGCAGCGACATTGATATTCTGGGGGAAATGCTTGACCGCCTCCCTCGCTGTTCCAAAGAACAGCTCGGTCCTCTCCCGCAGTTCCGAGGCGACTATGCCTTTCGACTCCAGATAGGGGCTCGGTCCAAAGGCCGAGGGCGGTTTGGTCGTAGTGAGGGTCACCTCGTCGATCTGCTCGAGGCTTGCGGCGCCCAAAGCGTCTATCCCGCCGATGGCACCGCTCGGCATGTAAATCTTGGCGCCCTTGCGCTTTGCGAGCCTAAAGGCATCGTTTTGGAACTCCTCGTCCTGGAAGACCCCGACGCTCATGATCAGAACATCGACACCCGCAGACAGCGCCAAAGGAACGTAGTATCTGGCCGCGTCTTGGCTCGCGGCCTCGACGACCAGCTTGATATCGGTCAGTATCGGGACGATGTCCGGGACATACCTGACCTTGGTCATCTTCTCCTGAAGTCTCGTGGCGCACTCCTTCGATCGATCCGTCAAGTAGACGATTCCGATATCATGCATCGGTTCGACCGCGCGCGCGATTGTTGTCCCGATTGCTCCGCAGCCTATGACGCAGATGTTCACGGCCGAAAACAGAGCGCAGGAGGATATAAAGGCTTTCACTGCAAGAAGCTCTACAACTGGCTAGTCACATTTCGTTCCGATGCGCATAGTATTTGTGCGGGCCTCTCATTACGCTGTGAGAAACTGAATGACACCCTCTCATCGGCCTGCAGTCCTGAGGCGAAAGGCAGCGAGGATGGACCGGATTCTCACGATGATCTACGGCAGGAAAGAAGTCGAGCTGGACGAGGATCCGTTGGACACGCTCATAGAAACGATTCTGTCCCAGAATACGACTGATAGGAATTCCCACAGGGCTTTCCTCGCGCTGAAAAAGGCGTATCCGAGCTGGAACGACATGATGGGCGAGGATTCGGTCAAGATCGCCAAGATAATCCGCTCAGGAGGCCTGGCCGGAATAAAAGCCTCGAGGATTCTGGATGCGCTGGACTTCATCAAGAGAGAAAGAGGTGCTCTTGACCTCAGCTTCCTCAGAGAAATGAGTCCTCGTGCGGCCGAGTCCTGGCTGGCACAGATGAAAGGTGTGGGTCCAAAAACGAGGTCAATCGTGCTCTTGTTCTCCTTAGGAATGCCAGCCTTTCCTGTTGACACGCACATCCACAGAGTGACGCGGCGCATAGGACTCATCGGCCCACAAGCGACGAGGGAGCAAGCGCAAACCGAGCTGGCCGCGCTCGTGCCGAGAGCCGAGTTCTTCAACTTCCACATAAACCTGATTGAACACGGAAGAGCAATATGCAAGGCGAGAAGGCCGCGCTGCTCCGTCTGTCAGATATCTGGATATTGTGATTTCTTCGCGCGTTTAGCGAAGACATAGACTTGATATATCGACAATGGTCTTGCTGGCACGATGAGATATAGGACACTTGAGCACACGGCCGATGCGATGGTGGAGGTGTTTGGGGACACGCTCGATGAGAGGTTTGCGAACGCGGCGTATGCGATGTTCGACCAGATAACCGATGTCAGCAAGGTGGAGCCTCGGGGTGAGATGAAGATCGTGCTCAAAGCGGAGAACAGAGAGCAGCTTTTGGTGGACTTCCTGCAGGAGTTGCTGTTCATCCACGATACTGAGGACCTCGTATTTGGCGAATTCGAAGTGAAGACTGATGGCAAAGAGCTCGAAGCTCATGTCAAGGGGGAGAATTTCGACGAAAAAAAGCACCCGAAGAGGTCGGTTGTCAAAGGCATCACCTATCATCGTCTCGAATTTGACGACGAAGAGGGGACCATCACCGTTCTGTTCGATGTGTGAGGTGACTCGATGAAGGGCTCAGCAATCGCTCACCCGATTCAGGGATTGATCAAGTACCACGGTCTCAAAGACGAGAAGCTGAGGATACCATTTCATGATTCCATATCCGTGGCCACTTCTCCGACAGCTTCACACACCACTCTGGAGTTCGGCAGGTTCAAGAAAGACACCGCTTTTATCGACGGAAAAAAGCTTTCTGGTCGAGAGCTCGAACGTGTCATTAGCGTCGTTGACGAGGTGAGGAGAAGGAGCGGCTTGGAATTCAGGTTCAAGATGGTCTCGAAGAACAACTTCCCATCGAACGTTGGTCTCGGCGCCTCTGCATCGGGTTTTGCGGCACTGGCGCTCGCTGCGTCAAAGGCCTCAGGACTGAAGCTTTCTCTCGAACAGCTATCTGTCATTGCACGGAGAGGTGCGGGGTCAGCCACACGATCCGTCACAGGCGCGTTCTCCCGATGGAGGGCAGGATTTGAGGACGAGGAGTCCTACTCGTTCCAAATCGCTTCCGAGGATTTCCAAATGGGCATCGTGGTCGCTTTGATACCGGCATTCAAGTTCACCGAGAATGCGCACAAAGCCGTGTTGACTTCTCCGTTCTTTCATTCAAGGTTGGCTTTCGTTCATGGCGCTCTTGCGGAAATGGAGAATGCGATTCGAAAACACAACATTGAAAAGATAGGCGTCCTCGCGGAGCGCGACTCCCTCATATTGCACGGAATAACGATGACCAGTGTTGACGAGATGATGCTCTGGCAACCTGAGACGGTGAAGGTGATCCTTGAAGTCAGGAAGATGCGCTCGGAAGGGCTTCCTGCTTACTTCTCAATCGATACCGGTGCCACGGTCTACGTTAACACCAAGCCTAGGCATGTCCGCGAGGTCGAAGACAGGATCAAGGAATTGGGCATAGAGACGATCAGATGTGGCGTTGGTGGCAGCGCGAAGTTGACAGAGAAGCACTTGTTCTAGCCGGCCTCATTTGAGCCGTTCTTCTGGATGTCGATTGCATCGCTCAATGTGAGTTCCCCTTTGGCGACCTTCTTGGCCAGCGCTTTTGAGACCGTCACGCTCCCTGAGCTCTCCAGGCGGCTTATGCGTTGGATGTTCCTGATTTCTCCGGGGCACGGGTCCGTCTCTTGCCTTTTTCTCGGCTTGTAGCCTGGCGTCATCGCAATCTCAACGGCAGCATCCTCGTCTGGCGTGTGAGACTTCTTAGTCGTGTTCCTTTCGTCCACGATCTCGAGCATGTGTCCCTCGTCCCAGAGAGTGTTGAAGATCCTGTTCCTGTTAGTTCGGTCGCCGTGGCCGATTCTCACGACAACATTCGCATCGGGATATTCCCGGACTACTTCGGTCACCAATTCCCCGACGGCCTCGGGAGATTTCGCTAGAGATCTAATTAGCACGACCCCATCTCCCAGGACTGCCACGCCTGGCCTGACGCCGGGATCGATTCCAATCGTTAGCTCCTTGACCGACCTCTCGGTGGGCAGCATCATCTTTGCTCGTGCAATCGCCGCATCTGGGTCGGAGTCGGTCACGATTTTGTCGAAGGAGATCCTGTCCTTCTCCTCTTCAGTTGTGATGATCACGCCGACATTCGCGGGCACTGGTTCCCCAAAATCCAGAGACATCACCCCTAACCCCTGTTCTCGCATGGCTTCGAGCATCTCAAAATAAGTCCTGGGGTTTTTAGTCAGCAGCCCGATTGTCCGCATCTGGAGCAGTATCTGCGCTACTCTGGATAAATAGGTTTTGATTATTCGCCCTTTCTGAACCCCTTGAAGATGGACTTACGAGGGGCCGATTTCTCGTATCCCCCTACGGACTGCGAGAACTGCCTCAGAAGATCCTTCTGCTGATTGGTCAGCCTTGCTGGAGTGACAACGCTCACCTTGACGAACTCGTCCCCTTGGCCTCTGCCTCTCATGTCCGGGAGGCCCTTGCCCTTCAACCTGAACACTGTCCCAGTCTGGGTTCCAGCGGGTATGGTGACAAGCGCGGTGCCATCGAGCGTGGGCACTTCGACCTGGTCTCCAAGCGCGGCTTGAGTGAAAGAAATGGGTGTTTCGACGAAGAGGTCTCTTCCTTCCCTTGCAAAGAGCGCGTGCTCCGCCATGTGTACCACTATGTACAGGTCCCCGGGTGGTCCGCCGTTCGAACTCGCCTCTCCTGCACCCCTTATCCTCAGCCTCATGCCCTCATCGGCACCTTTCGGGATGGACACCTTGATGTTGCTCGTCGTTTGGCTGACTCCAGCTCCTCTGCACGATGGGCACTCACGGACAATCTGCTTTCCGGTACCGCCGCAAGTCGGACAGTTGGCGATCGTGACGAAATTCGTGTTTCCTCTCCTCTGGCCTCTTTGGACTTGACCTTGGCCTTTGCACGTCGGGCATGTCCTGAAGTCGCCTTCCTTGGCGCCCTCGCCTCCGCAGGTCTTGCACGCTACAGTATGAGGAATGCGGATTTCCTTCTCTACGCCCTTGGCAACGTCATCAAGCGTCACCTCGATATCATATCTGAGCGATCGCCCTTCTTGAGGTCCTCTCCTGGCGGTCCTCCCGAAGAACTGGTCGAATATGCTCCCGCCGAAACCGAACCCTCCAAGGTCCCCGAAGATGTCGCTGATGTCTCCGAAGTGCGTGAAGTCGGACCAGTCGAACCCTCCCGTCCTGAATGTGCCTTCGACTCCCGCATGGCCGAACTGGTCGTACCGTGCCTTCTTGTCATCGTCGACCAGAACCTCGTACGCTTCGGAGATCTCCTTGAACTTCTCCTCTGCTGCCTTGACGTTGTCCTTGTTCATGTCGGGATGGTACTTCATCGCGAGCTTTCTGTAGGCCTGCTTGATCTCGTCCTTCGAGGCCCCTCTCTGCATGCCGAGTACCTCATAGTAGTCCCGTTTCTGAGCCATTCTTCAGTCCTTCTTGGTCTGTGGGCGCTCCTCTGAGCGGATGATGAAAGTGAAGGCGTCTAGGGGTGGTGGGTTACAGATGAGCGCCTACTTCTTCTTGTCTTCCTCGTCGTCGACAATCTTGTAGTCGGCATCCACGTAGCCCTTGTCTCCGCCCGAGGGCTCTTCAGGCCCCGCCCCTGGCGGTGGGCCCTGCGCCTGCTGTGCCTGCCTGCCGGCAGCCTCGTAGACCCTCTTGCCGATTTCGAGCAGGGCCTTCTCCAGCTCGTCCAGCTTCTCCTTGATCTTGGCGGCGTCGTCTGTCTGGACGGCCTCCTTGACCTCCTCTGCAAGCTTGTTCAGCTTGTCCTTCAGATCTTGCGGGACCTTGTCTCCCATTTCCCCGAGGATCTTCGCGACCTCGTATGCCTTCTGCTCAGCCCTGTTCTTAAGCTCGGCCTTCTCCTTCCGCTTGCGGTCCTCGTCTGCGAACTTCTCCGCGTCCTTGACCATCTTCTCGATTTCGTTCTTGCCGAGCTTCGTGGTGGCCGTTATGGTAATCTTCTGCTCCTGGCCGGTTCCGAGGTCCTTGGCCTTCACATCGATGATGCCGTTGGCATCGATGTCGAATGTGACCTCTATCTGGGGGATCCCTCTCGGGGCTGGAGGGATGCCGATAAGGTGGAATCTTCCGAGCGTGACGTTGTCAGGGGCCATCGGTCTTTCTCCCTGGAGAACGTGAATCTCGACGCTCGTCTGCCCGTCTGCCGCAGTGCTGAAGATCTCGCTCTTTCTCGTCGGGATCGTCGAGTTCCTCTCGATCAGCTTGTGGAACACGCCTCCGAGCGTCTCCACTCCGAGCGAAAGCGGAGTCACATCAAGCAGGAGGATGTCTTTGACCGTTCCCTCAAGGACGCCGCCCTGAATTGCGGCGCCCATCGCGACGCACTCCATCGGGTCGACTCCTCCCACGATCTTCTTCCCAACGATCTCATCGACGAACTTCTGAACGATGGGCATTCTCGTGGGCCCTCCGACCAGAATGACCTTATCTATCTTGTCGGGCGCGAGCTTCGCGTCATCCAACGACTGCGCCATCGGCTTCCTGCACCTTTCGACCGTTGGTCTGACGAGCTCCTCCAGCTTGGTTCGGGTGAGCTTCATGGTCAGGTGTTTGGGACCGGAGGCGTCTGCGCTGAGGTACGGAAGGTTGATCTCCGTCTCGAGCGTTGATGAGAGCTCTATCTTCGCCTTCTCGCCCGCCTCTCTCGCCCTCTGGACAGCCATCTTGTCCTTCGAGATGTCGATGCCCGTGTCCGACTTGAACTCCTTCGTGATGTAGTCCACGATGGCGTTGTCCATGTCGGTCCCGCCGAGCTGCGTGTCGCCGCTGGTGGAAATGACCTCGAACACTCCCTGGCCGAACTCCATGATCGTGACATCGAGCGTGCCTCCGCCCAGGTCGAAAACCAGTATCTTCTGCTCCTTCTCGGCCTTGTCCAGGCCGTACGCAAGTGCGGCAGCCGTGGGCTCGTTGATGATCCTGACGACCTCAAGGCCTGCAATCTGTCCAGCATCCTTTGTGGCCTGCCTCTGGTTGTCGTTGAAATAGGCAGGGACAGTGATGACCGCCTTCTCGACCTTCGTTCCGAGGTAGGCCTCCGCATCTCTCTTTATCTTCTGCAGGATGAACGCCGAGATCTGCTGGGGCGTGTACTCCTTGCCGTATACGCTGACCTTGTAGTCAGTCCCCATCTTCCGCTTGATGGCCATCACGGTGCCCTCGGGGTTCGACACTGCCTGCCTTCTGGCGGGCTCTCCCACAAGCATCTGGCCGTCCTTTGTGAACGCCACATATGATGGGAACGCCTTTCCACCGAGGCTTGTTCCCTCCGCGCTCGGGATGATGGTCGGCCTTCCGGCTTCTACCACCGCCGCCGCTGAGTTGCTGGTCCCTAAGTCGATTCCTATTATCTTGCCTTTTGACGCTGCCATGTTCAGTCACCTCTACTTGGTCTTTTCCTCATTCTCTTGCACCTTGTGATTGGTCTTCGTATCATTAGCGTGATTCCCGTTCTCTTCTGGTGCTACCTCAGGCCCCTTGCTCTTGGCCACCTTCACCTTCGTCGGTCGCAATGGTTTTTGTCCGATTGCGTAGCCCTTTTGGTATACCTCCAGGATCTCTCCCTCCTCAACATCGTTCCGCTCCTCCTTCATGAGGGCCTCGTGGACGAACGGGTCGAATTTGCCTTCCGCCTTGATCTCCTTCAGCCCCTCCCTCTGGAGCGTCTGTAGCAACTGCTTGTGAAGGCCTTCTAGCCCAGCCTTCAGGCTGTTCCTGTTGTGATTACTCTTTGCGTCCTCTATGGCCTTGTCGAAGGAGTCCAGGACCGCCAGAAGATCCTTCATTAGATTCTGCGTGGCGTACCTTGACCTCTCGCTCCACTCCTTCTCGCTGCGCTTCTTGAAGTTGTCGAACTCGGCCTGAAGACGTTTCAGGTCGTCTGTGAGCTCCGCGATCTTCTTGTCCCTGAGCGCCAGAGGGTCGGTGACCGCAGCCTCCTTCTTCTCGCCCTCCTCGGGCGTCGCTGCTTCCTTAGCTTCCTCATTTGCCATTGTCCATCGCCTCCAGGCACTCGATGGCATGTCGCCGGTCTACACGGCTGCCTATCCGTTCGGTCATCTGACTGAATCAAAGAAGTTGAAGAGGTTTCGTGGGCGGACTTCAGTCTATTCCGCCCTCGTCGCCCATGTCGGGTCCCTTGGGTCCCCTGCCGCCCTTGTCGCCGCCCTTAGAGGCGATGACGTCATCGATCCTCAGGATCATGACGGCCGCGTCGGTCGCAGAGATGATTGCCTGCCTTCCAACACGGATCGGCTCCAGAACCCTCTCCTTCCTCATGTCCACGACTTTGCCAGTGAACACGTTGATGCCGGCGTACTTCTTGCCAGACTTGTGAGCTTGCCTCATCTCGATTAGCACATCGATGGGATCGAGGCCCGCATTCTCGGAGAGTGCCGTTGGCACGACCTCCATGGCGCTCGCGAACGCGTCGATTGCAATCTGCTCTCTGCCACCGACGGACGCTGCATAGTCCCTCAGCCTGAGAGCCAGCTCACTCGCCGTCGAGCCTCCGCCCGTGACGAGCTTGCCGTCCTCGATTGCGACCGAGACGACGCTGATGGCGTCATGCAACGAGCGGTCGATTTCATCGACGACGTGCTCAGTGCCGCCCCTGATGAGAACCGACACCGCCTTCGGGTTCTTGCAGCCAGTTACGAATGTCATTCTGTCGTCCGCGATCTTCTTCTCCTCGATCAACGCGGCATCGCCGAGGTCGTCGGCCTTGAGGTCGTCTAGCTTCGTCACAAGGTTGGCCCCGGTTGCCTTCGCCAGCTTCTCCATGTCGCTCTTCTTGACTCTGCGGACTGCGTAGATCTTCTCCTTCGCAAGGTAGTGCTGAGCAAGGTCGTCGATGCCCTTCTGGCAGAACAGGACATTCGCTCCCGACTTCCTCACAAAGTCGACCATCTTCTTCAGCATGTTCTCCTCTTCGTCCAGGAACGCATGGAGCTGGCTCGGGTCCGTGATCTCGATCTTCGCATCGATCTCGGTCTTCTTGACCTCGAGCGCGGAGTCGACGAGAGCGATCTTCGCCTTCTCGACCCTCTTGGGCATTGCGGGGTGAACAGCTTCCTTGTCGACGATTATCCCAGCGATCATCTTCGTATCGTCCATGGAGCCGCCCTGTTTCTTGACGATTTGGATGTTGTCATCGTCCACGAACCACTTGCCGTC
This sequence comes from uncultured Thermoplasmata archaeon, assembly GCA_963705355.1. GTDB lineage: Archaea > Thermoplasmatota > Thermoplasmata > UBA10834 > UBA10834 > COMBO-56-21. The sequence goes on along the minus strand of OY970070.1, from coordinate 1,194,583 downwards.
CTTCTTCTCTATGACTGCGCTCACGGCCTTCACTGCGACGTCTGCAAGCAGGTCTCTAGATGCCGATACGCTCTTCGAGATCATCGCCGTGCGAGCGATGTCCATGAGAGTCTCCTTGTCATCAGCGGTCACGGGAATCGCGACATCTTCGAGTATCTCCCTCGCCTTCGCTGCGGCCGCCCTGTAACCACCGGATATGACCGTCGGGTGGACGTTCTGCTCGATCAGGGCCTCGGCCTTCTTGAGAAGTTCGCCTGCGAGGATGACTGCAGTTGTCGTTCCGTCTCCGCATTCCTCATCTTGTGTCTTCGCGACCTCGACGAGCATCTTTGCCGCCGGGTGCTCAACATCGATTTCCTTCAGAATCGTCACGCCGTCGTTCGTTATGACAACGTCACCCATGCTGTCCACGAGCATCTTGTCCATGCCCCTCGGGCCTAGTGTGCTCCGGACCGAATCCGCGATGGCTCTGGCGGCACTGATGTTGTTGAACTGCGCGCCTTTCCCCTTCTCTCTCTTGGTTCCCTCTTTCAGGATAAAAATCGGTGTTTGGCCTATCAATTTCATACCTCCCTTTCCGCTATCTGGATTAGTCAAGTTCCGCAGGGATTCCCTGCGGGTAGAGGTTTGTATATGTTAGAACTTCTATATAAGCATTGTCGTGGACTATTGCGCACCGTTTTCCGTGGGGGGATGTCTTGCCAGGTGCGTCGATATGAACACATTGTTCCTATCGCTCTGAGATATGCAGCGCAGACTCGAGAGTCCTGACCTGAACTTCGTCACAGAGTTGCTAGAGCCTGGCTAAGTAGTCCTTGAATTCGGGCCTGGACCCCCATTCCTTAATCCTCTTCGCGTCCTTCCAAGGTCCGTACGAAATGAATCGCCTCGAATCATCTTGATCCTGCAGAAGGAACGCTTCAATCATTCCTCGTTGGCTCTTCAACGTCCAATCCGCGAAGTCCTTCCAAACGTTGACAGACTCCTTTTCCTTCCCGTGTTTCACAAACCAAGAGCCGGATGTGAACACCTTCTCCTCTTCTGTCATTTCGACAACTCCTCTTTTTCTTTAATGGGATGAGCATCGGTCCGGGACCGCATGTTTGGTCTCCCCGTGTCACGTGCGGGTAGGATGTTTTATCTAGGGCATTCTTCTTTGTCCGAGTCTGTTCATGTTTGTTGTTCCTTACGTAAACATCAAGAGTCGTTCATTTACGAAACGCGCATATGCACGCGGAGAGATGTCCGAGTTCGCGTCGAAGCTCTCGGACAACTTCAACAAGCTCTATGTCGCAGATGAGGACGGAATCGCGAGGAACAAGCCGCAGCTGGATGTTGTGCGCGAGATTTCCGAGGAGATTCCGACTCTGTATGAGGGAGGGGTGCGGTTCTCGAACAATGTGATCGACATGCTAATCACGGGAGCAGAAAAGGCCGTGATCGGGACAACAACGCTCTCAAGTCTCGACGACTTGAGAGGAGCTTTTAAGCTTTCAGAGAACATTATCTTCAAAGTAGACTACCGGGATGGGATCGTGAGTTTTGACCCCGCTGTAGCTGGCAGAGCCTTCCTCGACCTTTCTCGGGACGTTCGCGCAGTCGGCATTGCCGATTTCATCGTCCCGATCAGTCTGGCCAAGGAAGCAGTTGCCGCGAAACGGGAACTCGGATTCTCCCTAGGAGTCTTCGCTTCGGTGTCCGAGCGTTCCAGCCTGGAGACGCTCGGAGCGGACTACATCGTCTCAGAGGATTTCGGGAGATTGGTTGGCAATGGGTGATCTCGAGAGGAGTATCGCACTCTTGTTCAGGCGTAAAGGCAAGGAGTTCCTGACGGAGCGAGAATTCGTTTTCTCGGCTTCGATGGAGACAAGATGGTTCTCGCCAAAAGAGGCTCAGAAGCTGCTCGATGCCGGAATCACCGGGGGATATCTCGAAAAAAGGAACGGCAACGTGTTTCCTGCGTTCGATCTGTCGAGAATCGAAGTCCCTCTGGACTACAAACCAACAAAAGAGGTGCTCGACCAAGTGCCAAAGGCGAAACAAGATCTCTTCTCGGAGATCGTGGACAGGATTGTCAAGACAAAGTCCGTGTCCAAGAGAGAAGTCGTCTCGAGAGTCAACAAGAAGCAGGAATTGTTGGGCATTGATGTTGAGCCAGCCGCGCTCCTCGTGGCTTCTGACTACGGTCTTTGTGTCGAGAGCACCTTCATCGAGCGCGCGACCACTGAGATTCTCGATAGAGACTTCCGCTAGACATCACCGTCGTCAGTCCTTCTGCATCCTGATGAGGTCGGCGAGCGTGAGCGCGGAGGTGCTCATGCCCTTCGCGATCTGAGTGTCCACCATTTTCTCTCGAAGCTTCACTCCCAATTCCTTTTCGAGCTTTCGGATGACCTTGTCGTCGGGTCTCATATGGCCAGTCTCAATCTTGCTCAGAACCGTTTGACGCTCGTTGATCTTCATGGCTAGGTCCTTTTGTGAAATTCCCTTGCTTGAACGCGCGTTTCGTATGCGCGCGGCAAAGTCTTCAACAAGCTCCTCTTTTCCAACGCCTTCGAGAACGTCCTTCGGGCGCGCCTTCTTCTCACGAATCTCAAGTCTCTGCGTTATCACCGGTTTCGGTCCCGCCTCTTTTTCAGGGGCCTTCTTCGACTCGATGCCGAACTTTGCGCATTCGGAGCAAACCTCAAGCTGGACCCCTTCGATAGTCACCTTCTTGCAGAAGGTGAAGTCCTTCCCGCAAAGCTCGCAAATCATGAAAATCGCGCAACTGGACTAAGAGGCCAAAGAATAAATAGAGTATTTAACCTTATATAATTACCAGCTCGGTAAGAAGTGTTGTAACGAGGTGTAATACATTGGAACAGGACCAAGCAAGCCCGATGTTGGAAGAGACTCACAGGAAGATTTCGGTCCTTGAGGAAAGAAACCTCGAGCTCGTCGAAGAATCTCGCCGAGTAGAAGGAGAGAAGAGGTTTGTCGAGGGGGAGCTTATTCGGCTCCAGAAGGAGCTGAAGAGGCTCAAGGCCGAGCTAGAGAGATTGAAGGCGCCCCCGCTCATCATAGGACAGATCAAGGATGTGCTGGCAGATGGTAGAGTCGTGGTGAAGAGTTCAACCGGGCCCGACTTCATAGTAAGCACATCTGACTATGTATCTACGGAGCTGCTCACTGCTGGCGCGCGCGTGGCATTGAACAAACAGACTCTGGCAGTCATGGGAGTCTTGCCTCCATCGCTCGACCCGATCGTGGTCGGCGCGGAGATAATCTCGAAGCCTGACACCGTCTACGGCGACATCGGCGGACTGCAGGATCAGATCCTGGAGGTCAGAGAGGCCGTCGAGGATCCGCTGCTGAGGCCGGAGCTCTACAAGAAGGTCGGCATCGACCCGCCGAAGGGCGTGCTGCTTGTCGGTCCGCCTGGTACAGGCAAGACTCTGCTGGCGAAGGCGGTTGCCAAGCAGACGAATGCGACATTCATCAGGTTCGTCGGGTCGGAGCTCGTACAGAAATACATAGGCGAAGGCGCAAGGCTCGTGAGAGAGCTGTTCGACCTTGCCAGACAGAAGGCGCCTTCCATCGTCTTCATAGACGAGATTGACAGCGTTGCCGCGAAGAGGCTGGAGCTAGCGACCTCTGGAGACAGAGAGGTTCAGAGAACCCTCATGCAGCTCCTCGCAGAGCTCGACGGGTTCAACCCATTGGGCGAAGTCAAGATCATAGGCGCCACGAACAGACCTGACATTCTGGACGAAGCTCTTCTGAGGCCTGGAAGGTTCGACAGGATCATCGAGATTCCGATGCCGAACTTCGAATCGAGGACTGATATCTACAGGATCCACTCGAAGCGCATGAACCTCGATTCCACGGTGAATCTTGAAGATCTTGCTGCGAAGTCTGAGGGCTCGACTGGCGCGGACATCAAGGCCATCTGCACAGAGGCTGGAATGTTCGCGATCAGAGAGAACAGGGACATTGTGACGATGGTGGACTTCGAAAAGGCCATCCTGAAGGTCCTTGATGAGGGCGCAGAGAAAGGGATGGAATCGGGTCCGATGTTCGCGTAGCCGAAACCCCAGAAACAGCATGCGGAGACTACTTCTCCGCTTCTTCTTCCATTTCCTTTTCTACCACGAATGCTCCGATGTAGCCGCACCTCTTGCAGTGGTACTTATAGCCAGTGATCAACCCGGCCTCATAGTAAAGGTCGGCTGACCCGCATTCGGGACACGTGAGCACTGTCTTCGGTCTCTTCACGCGACACTGAATGCTGCACGACGAAATAACCGTTTGCTAGTACTTGCTCATCTCGGCCTTCATGAATTCCCTCATGAGGCTGGTCGCATAGCATCCCTTGTTCAGGGAGAACTGGAACTTCGCTTCTCCCTTGCCGACATCGATGACGAGCTCTTTGTGTGGCGAAAGGAGCTCCCTCCTCGAGCCTTTGGAGGAAGCCTCCCTTAAGCCGATGATCTGGAAATCCAGTCTCGATATGTTCTCGGCCTCGATGATCCTCCTCTCGATTTCCCCCATCCTCCCCTCAGCGAACACGGAGTCCGTGCCGTACAAGAGACCGCTGACGAAGGCCTTGCCATCTCTGGCGTTCCTCGTGGCCTTCACCAGATTGTCGCTTGAAACTAGTATTGGGTTGTCGTGGTCGGGAACGTTCGTCTTGCTCAGGGGCAGTACGAGATCCCCCGCCTCCGGCTCTCTGATCGACATGCCCGCTCTGATCCTCTCGCTCAGCATGCGGTTGAACAGGTATGATTGGTATGCGTGAACGAACATCATGAGCAGGTTGTATGGCAGCGTCCTCAGAGCGCCCAGGTAGTCGTGTGGATTGTCCTTCAGGTATCCTATCATCGTGCGCTCGAAGCTGAGCTTCATCGGGAACTCGCGGAAGGCTCGCTCAAAATCCCTCGTTTCCTGGAGCTCGCGTCTAGCATCGTTCGCTTCTGAGTCCTCTTCTTCCGATGGGTTCGCGACATATCTCAGAACTGCGCCCTCGAAGTCGCCGCGGATCAGGTCCTTTCCGATAAGATGGGTGATCGACCTCACCGAGCCGAACCGTTGAATCCCGAAGAAGTTGGGAAATCCTCCGACCGAGTCTAGTCTCTCCCTGACTGAATCGCATGTGGCTCTCGCGTCCAGGTCAGTATCGATGTCGGCAACTCTCAGTATGAATCTGTTGCCGACAAGGTCGCCTATGGAAATCATGCGCTTCGCTCTATAAGGCTCGATGATTTTGACATCTGGTATGGTGAGTGCCTGCACCGCTTCTATCGGAGCATTGAAGGACATCAGCTGGGTCGCCACGGAGCGGCCGTCCTTGGTGCCGGCAAAGCCTATCTTGGCCCTGCCGACCCTGAGATTGCTGCCGAGCCTGCGGACCAGCCTGTTTGCCTCCCAGTTCCTGTGCCAGACCTTCGCGATGACGAACTTGCCGTCGGGAGCGGCTGGCGGGAGGATGGAAATCTCATCGACCTGGAAATCCTCGGGGGTCTCCCTCAGCTTCCCACCGATCCCCGGAATCTCTTGCGTGAGGAAGACTTCCAGCCCGAGCTCGCTCTCGTTCATCGGGACCCAAGAATCATCAACTAGTGTAAGAACATTGGGTTGTTCTAGCCCAGCTGCTTCTCGACCAGCTGGCGCGCTTCCGTGAACTGGTTGGCAAGGGACTTCGCAGCCTTCTTCAGGGCCGCCTGCGGTTTGCCCTCCTTGACCTCGACGGTGAGGACAGGCTTGTCCAGCTGAGGGTGCCCTGTGACGAACCGAGCATCCAAGACGTTCTTGTCCTGCAGGAGCTCGTGTATCAGGGGGTAGATTAGCGTTTCATCTGGGTCCACGATTTCGACCTTGATGCTGTCCTTCTTCTTCTCCAGCAGCTTGAACTCCATGCTTCTCGGTTTCACTCGTATGGGCATGGGGTTCATAAAGATATCTCCACGAGCTTTACGATGCTGGCTCGAGAACAGAGATGAAAGTCGTCAGCGTTTCCTCTTCTTCCCCGCAACCTTCGTCTTTGGCCTAGACGTTTTCTTTGGCTTCACCTGAACCACGTTTCTACCGCGCGGATACATCGTGCCGCACATCTTGCACACGTCGACCTCGCACCACCTCGCGTCGTCAGTGGTGATTATCTTGATTATGCACGGGCTCTCACACAGGGGACACTTGTCCGTTGCCATCTATCTCTTCTCCTCGCCGAACCTCTTCCTGAGCACAGTATGTATTCCTTCGGCTATGACCTTACCGATGCCATCCACTTGCATAAGCTCTTCGACGTCCGCGTCCGCGATTCCTTTGACGCTCCCAAACTTCTCGAGTAGTCTCTGTGCGAGCGTCGCGGAGACATTCGGCAATCCCTGGACGAGGAACATCTGTCTGCTCGGGACATCGAGCGTGGTCTGAACGCCCTTGCCTTCCTTGGCATGCTTGGCCGCCTCCTGCTTCTGGAGCGAATGTATTGCCGAGGCGGTCTCGTTCGCGTTGCTGGTCGAGAGTATGGGCATGTGGAATTCCGAGAGCAGGGCGCTAAGGGCGTCGTAGACTGCCGCGTTCCCGGCTTGGACGCCCTGTCCTTGAGGGGCGCCCTGCACGATGAGTATGGGGTGGAGGTACTCGTGTTTCATTTTCGCCAAAGAAATGAGGATCGAACCGTCAGAGATGCCGTCAATGAACTGGTCCACGGTTCTGACCGTCACCGCCACTCTGCTCGAGACCACGACATCAGCACCCTCGATATCCCTGACCTCGGTCGAGTATCCGAGCTCGGCCAGCGCGACCTGGAGGCCCGCGCTTCCGATCCTGGGAGAGACGACCAGAACCGCCCCCTCCGGTTCTCGGTCCTTCTCGAACTGACCGAGTGACTTCTGGCCTTTCTTCTCGGACACCTTCCTCGAAAGCTCCTCCTTCCGAGTCTCGGGCCCAACGGTCATCATGCCTGTGAGCTCGACTCGCGTGAGAGGCCTAGGGGCGGTCGCCGGTTCCTCCGGAAGCCCTTTTCTGACCCTGAGCTTTCGCTTCAGCGACTCCAGCTCCCGTCGCATCTGCATCTCTTTCCTTCTGCTGGACCAGAGGTAGGCCTCGTCCCTCGTGTCCCTCGTCACGAGCACTATGACTCTGCCGGCCCTCCTCCTGCCGGTCCTTCCTCTTCTCTGTATGGTTCTGATCTCGGACGGCACGGGCTCGTAGAACACGACCAGGTCGGTTGAGGGTATGTCCAGCCCCTCCTCGGCTATGGATGTCGAGACCAGTATGTTGAAATCGCCATTTTGGAACTTCTCTATGATCTCCTTCTGCTCCTTCTGGTTGAGGCCGATGTCCTCTCCCTTGCTTGCTTGACCGACAAACCTGACTGGCCTGAACCCCTCTATCTTCTCGAACATCTGGGTCACAAGGTCGCATGTGTTCCTGTAGTGTGTGAAGACGATGATCCTTGAGTCAGGTTTCGCCAAGAACTGCTGTCTCAGAATTGGCACGAGCTTCTCGAGTTTCGGATGGTCTCTCTCCATGCCGTAGAGCAGGGTTCTTGCCTGCTGGAACCTGGCGTCTTTGACCAGGTCCCTGGATGCTTTCGAGCCTCCCTTTTCGCCACCTTCTCTCGCAAGTTTGTCGAAGTAGTTCTCCAGGGCTCCCTTGCCTTGGGTCTCCGCAAGTTCGACCGCGTGGTTGATCTTCATCGCGAGTGCCTGCGAGCTCGCTGCCTTGAATATCTGGAACGATTTCCTTCCGGAGTTCAGCCGTGCCCGGATGACATTCCCAGCCTCCAGCAGGTCTCTTGTCGTGACCGGTTTCTTCGGGTCGAGGAACCCCCAGCCCCGAAGCTTCGTCAGCTGCTCGTCGAATATCTGGTTCAGCAGGTAGACGACCCTCGACATGCCCTCCTGGACGTTGACCGCAACATAGTCAGTCCTGACGTCCTGAGTATATTTCACGACGTCCTCGTCGAGCTCGGATCTGATCTCCACATTCGTGATGCCGAGGTTCTCGCACACCTCAGCGATCTTCGAGACTTCTGAGCCGGGCGAAGCGGTCATGCCTAGAACCAGGCCGGAAAACTGCTTTCCGATTGACACGTAGGCGTAGTCTCCGACAGCCCTGTGTGCCTCATCGAAGACGATCAGATCAACTTGATCGAAGTCTATCCTTCCCTCGTTCAAGTCGTTCTCGATGACCTGGGGGGTCGAAACCACAAGTCTGCTCTCGTTCCAGATGTCTCCTCGCTGCCTAGGTGGGATTTCGCCAGTGAACATTGCCGGTTCGAACTTCAGCAGATGCTCCCTTAGGAATACCGCATGCTGCTGCACAAGCGGTTTTGTCGGAGCCATGAAGAGCACTTTCCCCTTCTTCCTGAGCAGCGCGTCCGCGATGACAATGAGTGCGACAATCGTCTTCCCCATGCCGGTCGGGAGGACAACAAGCGTCGATTCCTTGACGGCAGCAGCTGCGATGTTTGTCTGATAATCCCTCTGCTCAACGCTGGAAGGTTTTATGAGCTCGTGCTCGAGGAACACGAGCCATTGAGAACAGACCTAGAGTATGAATCTTTTCTTCCAGGCTGGCGAATCTAGTGGCAGCCGGCGCAGGAGCTGCATGCGGACTCGTTTGTCGACTTCACGCGCACCACGACCCCAGGGCCCTCTGGTGTATCCACTGAATCGATGACTGCTTCCTTTATCTCTCCATCCAGGTCCTTCTCGTAGATTAGGTTGAATCCGTCGACCTTGACCTCGATGTCGTCTTCCTTCTTCTTGTCGAAGGCCATCATGTAGGCAGGGCCTGAGCATCCGTACCCGCCGAAGAATATCCTGATCGGGTCGGTCTTCTTTGCTTCCTTCACGATGGACTTGATCGTCTCGACTGCCTTTGGCGTGACTGTGACCATTCGGTTGCCTCTGGTTGATTGAGGGCGGGACGATATTTAACTGTTATGCCCTAACCTGCAGGGCCTCTGTCGGCAGTCGCGCCATTGTGGTTGCTCATCCGGCACTCTTCATCCGCTCACATGAGCTCGAAAAAGCCCGTTGATCCGTTCCCCCAAGGAAGTAGCAGGACCAATAGGACCGCGACATCAAGCATGATTCCAGCTCTCGCGCCTCCTCATCGGGCTCATGCGGGCTTGACCCTGCCGAATCCCTCTCCTCCGATTGGCTTCGTCGCGTCGATGCCGACCTTCGTGGTCGTTTCGTCAGCGCTTGGGTCGAGGCTGCTCCCTCTGGCGTTCTCGATGACCACGAGGCCCTTGTGGCCTTGAAACCTGGTGGCTACGGCCCATTCGACATCTCGGTCGTCAAAGACATCAATGTCACCATCGACGATCGTGACCAGCTTCATCGATGGATGCGCTCCTAGCGCGGCCATGATGGCATTCACCCCGTCCCCGTCCTTCTGTTTCGTCACCGAGACGACGCCGTGAAGCCAGCAGCATCCGCCCTCTGTCAGACGGACCGCGTGGACCTCCGGCACTGCCAGGCCGACCGCTTTCTGGATCACGGGCTCCCTTGGCATGCCCATCATGAGGTAGTGCTCGTCCGCTCCGGGCAGGATGATCTGGAAGATCGCATCGTCCCGGTGGTAGATCCTGTCAATTTCGACCACCGGTTGCTTCCTGACCGGGTCGACCGTGCCAGTGATGTCAACAAATGGCCCTTCGTCATGCGCCTCCTTCGTCACTCTGCCCTCGAAGATGTATTCTGCAAACGCGGGCACCAGAAGGCCGTTCCTGATCTTTCGTACGCAGACTGGCTCCCCAAGACAAAGCTGCCTCAGTGAGTTGGCGACGGTCAGCTCGTCCTTTCCAAATTCAAGGTTCATGGCAGCTGAGAGCATGATCGAAGGGCAGAGTCCTATCGCGACGGCGATCTTGAGATCCTCGCCCTTGGCCATGGCCCTCTTGTGAAGAGCGTACAGGTGCCGGGGCACAACTCTCATGGCGAACTTGTTCTCTCCAATGAGCATCAGTCGATGGAAGGACATGTTTCGGATGCCGTCGTGCTCAGCTATGACCACCCCGGCGGTGATGAATCGTCCGCCGTCGGTTGGATAGAACTTTGGTATCGCAGACTCTCTGAGGTCGAAGTCTGTCAGAATGTTCTTATCAAACGGGGCGTTCTCAATCTCCTGGGGCGAAGATGGCGAATCCATGGCCTGCATCATCTTCTTCGAGAGCTCGACGGGTGTGGAGCCCATTGCCTGCGCAATCCTTTCTCTGGTCGACCACAGATTTCCTACTGCGCGGTAGCCGTCCAGGTTCTCGAAAAGGACTGGCTTCGTCTTCTCTTTGAACAGAGTCTTCGTCAGCTCGAGTTCTCTGGAGACATGCCCCTTGATCACTATCGTCTCCTTGAACTGGTCTAGCAGTTCTCTGACGGACAGACGACCACCTGTCTGATGCATGCCTGACTGGCTATTTCTATCCTTTCGTAATCATTCCAGCGCAGGCATTCAGCTCAAATCTATTTATACTGACCAGCTAATCGAGTCGACCGTGGATCTAGAGCAAGTCATCCGCAAATACGCTCTTCAAAACGCCATTCAGTTCGAGGGCAAGGCGACTATGGTAGCGGTGCTTGGCAAGGTCATGGCAGAGAACGCAGAGCTTAAGCCGAAAGCGAAGGAGATCTCCGGGCTTTCGAAGTCCATCGTCAACGAAGTCAACAAGATGTCGATAGAGGAACAGAGGACAGCCCTCGAGAAGTTGGCTCCGGAACTGCTGGTCAAGGAAGCGAAGCATAGAGAGATGGGCCTCCCGGACCTGAAAGGAGTCACAGGCGAGGTCAGGATGAGGATGGCTCCAAATCCGTCGGGCCCGCTCCACGTCGGCCACAGCAGGATGGCCATCCTCAATGACGAGTATGTGAAGAGGTACGGGGGCATCTGCTACAACAGGTTCGAAGACACCGATCCTGCTCGGATCGATCCGTCCGGCTATGATACCATACCCCAGGACTTCGATTGGCTCGGGGTCAGGATTGACAGGACCATCATTCAGAGCGATCGGTTCGAGATCTACTACGACATCGCGAAGAAACTCCTGGAGATGGGCAAGGCATATGTGTGCACCTGTAAGCCGGATGATTGGCGCGAGCTGAAGAACCACAAGAGGCCATGTCCCCATAGGGAGCAGCCTCTGTCCGAGCAGATGGCTAGATGGGACAAGATGTTCGATGGCTCCTACAACCCAGAGGAGGCCTCGCTGATGGTGAAGACGGACCTGGCCCATCCGAACCCGGCTATCAGGGATTTCGTCGGTCTGAGAATTGACGACACACCCCATCCGAGAACTGGCACGAAGTACCGTGTGTATCCGCTGATGAATTTGGCCGTCGCCGTGGACGACCATCTTCTAGATCTCACTCATGTGCTCAGGGGAAAAGACCACCTGAATAACACGTACAGGCAGGAGTACCTCTTCGACTACTTCGGCTGGAAGAAACCCGTCTATGTCCATTATGGGAGGGTCTCCATCGAGGAGGCTCAGCTCTCAACCTCCAAGATGGCCAAGGGGATCAAGGAAGGGCTGTACACGGGCTGGGACGATCCTCAGCTCGGAACATTGAGGGCGCTCAAAAGGCGCGGTATAAGGCCTGAATCTCTGAGGCGCTATTGGATCGAGACCGGCATCAAGGAGGTCGACATCGAGTTCTCGTGGAAGACACTCTACTCCTTCAACCGGGAGCTCATAGACGATGGCGCGGACAGGTATTTCTTCGTCAACGATCCTGTGAAGATCAAGATCGAGGGCGCACCAGACCTGGTCGGGAAGGCGCCTTCGCATCCGGATCATCCAGAACGAGGCATCAGGGAGATCAAGGTCGGGCACGAGCCGTCAGTGTACGTCTGCCGGGACGACATGCCCTCTGGAGACACGAGACTGAGGTTGAAGGACCTTTGCAATGTCGAGTTCAAGGATGGAAAGGTGCACTACATCGGCAACGACCTGAGCATTCTGAAGGACGGGGTCTCGATCATCCACTGGGCTCCAATGTCCTCGCACGATGCGGTCGTGCTCATGACTGACGGAACTGTGAAGAAGGGCAAGGCGGAGCCGTTGCTTGCCGCCGCCAAGGGGAAGGTCGTCCAGCTCGAGAGGTTCGCCTTCGTGAGAGTCGAGGAAGTCGCCCCGATCATAAAGTGCGTCTTCACACACAGATGAGACTAGACATCCCAGAAGGGCACAAGGTCGCACGACAAGCATGAGTGGCACATGGTCCTGAAGGCAAGAGGCGTGAGCTGATGGCTCCTCAGGATCTTCTTCTGTTCCTTCGCCAGCCTCAGCATGCGCTCAGCGGTCACCGGCTTCAGCGGACCCAAGGCTTTCTCCAACTCGCTCATGTTGTATTCGTTCCTTCTGAGTGCCCTCAGGGTCGCGACTGCGCCCATGTTCGCGAGGACGCGCGTGCCTTCCAGGACGCTGTCGTCAGTCTCCCCCAGGCCAAAGATAATGTTCGAGCAGACCTTGTTCCTGCCGAAGACCTCACAGGAATGGTTGATTGCATGGAGTATGAGATCGTAGTCCCTTTTCGGACACACCCTCTCGAAGATGTCGCGGTCGAAGGATTCGATGTTGAGCTTGATCTCGTCGGCTCCCGCTTCCTTCAGCATCTCAACTTCGTCTGGCCTGGTGGCATAGGGCTCGACGCCGATCTGCACCTCTGGAAGCAGCATCCGCACCCTTCTCACCAGGCGCGACATCCTCTCGATCGTCATTGACGGTGATTCAGGAACAGCGCTGGTGAACGCCACAGATCGGAAATCCCTCTTCTTGGAAGCCTCCTCAATCATGGCGACTATCTTCTCATCGGTCAAATCCTTAGTCAGTTTTTGACCGAGCCTTGGGGAGGCGCAGAACTTGCAGTCCATGACGCATGCGTGGTCGATGTTGACGAATGCTTGGAACGGCGCATGAAGGAGGGTTGGAACTAGTTCGACTTTCTCGATGAACACTCTGCCCTTCCTCAGTATGACCAGATTCGGGCCTTTCTCGGCCAGTTCGAACTCGCCGCTGTCTCTCGAGATGGGCTTCTTCGCTCTCGTATTGCCAAAGGCGAAGACAACACCGATGGAGCCAGCACCTGGACCTGCGGTGGATCGGCTGGGAAGGAACGGCAACCTGAATTCCTTTGGGATTCTCACCTGCCCGCCAGCCAAGAGCTCAGCCTTCTTGCGGGCCATCCCGGGTTTCACTTTCGCTTCCATACGGCACCGTCTTTGGTGTCCTGGATCTCAATATCCATCTCCGCAAGCTCTTTCCGGATCCTGTCAGCCTCGGCAAAATCCCTCCGCTTGCGCGCATCCTCTCTCGCCGCTACGAGCTGGTCGATCTTCGCGTCGCCAGTGGATTCGGCTGTCTTCTCGGTGCGCATCACGTCGACGAGGTCGTTGAAATCCTTGAAGACCTTGACCAGGTTGTCGATTCCCTTCTCGGAGAGTCTCCGTTCGCCGAGAAGCTTGTTGGCCTCTCTCGACAGATCGTACATGACAGCAATCGCCTCACGTGTGCTGATGTCGTCGTCCATTCTCTCTTCGAACTGTTTCCAGCACTTGACACACAGTTCCTGTGCGTCGTCGTTTCCAGCAGCCGATTTCTCGGCCGCCTTCAGCGCATCGTAAGTGTTCTGCAGTCGCTCAAGCGCCTTGCCGGATTCCGCCAATGATTTCTCTGTGTAGTCCAACGGCTGTCGATAGCTCGCATTAAGGATGTAGAATCTCACGACTTCGGGCGAGAACTTCTTGAGGATGTCTTTGATCAGGAAGAAGTTCTTCAGCGACTTCGACATCTTCTCCTGGTCCAAGGTCAGGAGTCCGTTATGCACCCAGTATCTCACGAACGGCACATCGTTGTACGCCTCGGATTGCAGTATCTCGTTCTCATGGTGCGGGAAGACGAGCTCCGTGCCGCCGCCGTGTATGTCGACCGTCTTTCCGATGTGCTTCAGACACATTGCTGAGCATTCGATATGCCAGCCAGGGCGTCCTTTTCCCCACGGGCTGTCCCAGGATATCTCCCCTGGCTTCGCGGCTTTCCAGAGGGCGAAATCCATCGGGTCGCGCTTGTCCTCACCCGCCTCCACGCGAGCGCCCGCCTCCATCTGGTCGAGGCTCTGGCCAGACAGTCTCCCGTATACCTTCGCCTTGCCGACGCTGAAGTAGACAGAACCCTGAGACTCGTACGCGTACCCCTTGTCGATGAGGCCCTTGACCATCTGGATGATGTCCGGCATGGTCTCGCTCGCCCTCGGATATATGCTCGCTCGTCGTATCTTGAGCGCGTCCATGTCCCTGAAGTACTCGTCAATCATGCTCTGCGAGAGCTTGAGCGGCTCTATGCCCAGCTCGCTTGCGCGATTGATGATCTTGTCATCAACGTCCGTGAAGTTCGTGACGTGCTTGACCTCGTAGCCCTTATGTCTGAGGTGCCGGACAATGACATCGAAGTTGATGGCCGATTTCGCGTGGCCCAGGTGTGACTGATCATAGACGGTCACGCCGCAGACGTAGATGCCTACCTTGCCCTTCTGGAGGGGCTCGAAAGGTTCCTTTTTTCTGGTCAGGGTGTTGTACAAAACGAGGGCCATTGGCTATCACGACTCGAATGATTGGAGAGCTTTTAATGCTTCTCCTCGACTGGACAGGCCAGCTCGGGGACCTTCGCCCTCGGCGCTTCGGGGACTGGTATCTTCTCGTGTTTTATCCCGAGCTTCTTCTCAATCTCCTCCATCCTGTACTCCATCTCGGAGAGGCTGTGGCAGATATCGATGAACGCGTTGACCACCGGGTCAGGCAGCTCCTCGTGGTGCAGGTCTATCGCCGTCACGCCTATCCTCTGTACTATCTTGGCAGGCACACCGACCACTGTGGAATTCGGAGGAACGGATTTGACGACGACCGATCCTGCGCCGACTCTCACGTTGTCTCCTACCTTGATAGGGCCAAGAATCGTTGCACCGGCACCTATGACAACGTTGTTGCCAATCGTCGGGTGTCGCTTCTTCTTCTCGGTGCTGACGCCGCCAAGAGTCACGCCCTGATAGATCGACACATTGTCTCCGATCTCAGCGGTCTCACCGATGACAACACCCGTTGCATGGTCGATGAAGAAGTTCTTACCCATCCGCGCCCCCGGGTGGATATCGGCTCCGGTCAGTATTCTCGAGATGTAGTTAATCAGACGTGCCGTTTTGTAACGCTTCCTGAGGTACAGCTTGTGGGCCATCTTGTGTAACTTGATGGCGTGCAGGCCCGGGCTGAAGAGCACCGCCTCCGCTCTGCTCTTGGGGGCGGGGTCCCGCTCAAGAACAATGTCCACTTCGTCCTTCTCGTCGGCTGGCATTATGGATTCTCTGCAAACAGGTCGGTGCTCAAATACCTTTCTCCAATGTCTGGCAATACGACGACCACGACCTTTCCCGGACCCAGTTCCTTGGCCACTTGCAGAGCCGCAAATGCTGCCGCGCCCGATGATATTCCGACGAGCATTCCCTCGAGCTTCGCAATCCTTCTTGAGGTCTCAGCGGCGTCCTTCGCATTGACCTTGATTATCCTGTCGTAGACCTTCGTGTCCAATATCTCTGGGACGAAGCCTGCACCGATCCCCTGGATCCTGTGCGGACCGGGCTTGCCTCCAGACAGCACGGGGGATTCCTCGGGTTCGACGGCCACGATATTGACCTGAGGATACTTCTTCTTGAGAACCTGGCCGACGCCAGTGATGGTCCCGCCAGTTCCGACTCCTGCAACGAAGGCGTCAATCCTGTCGACGGCCTTGAGGATCTCCTTTGCGGTCGTCTTCTTGTGGATCCACGGATTCGCCTTGTTCTTGAACTGCTGCGGCATGAACGAGTTCGGGGTCGCAGCTGCAAGCTCCTCTGCTTTTCTTATCGCTCCCTCCATGCCTTCAGGCCCAGGTGTCAGAACCAACTGTGCCCCGAAAGCCGCGAGAAGCTTCCTGCGCTCGACGGTCATGGTCTCCGGCATGGTCAGTACGAGCTTGTAGCCCTTCACGGCACAAACCATCCCGAGACCTATTCCGGTGTTCCCTGAGGTCGGCTCGATTACGGTGGTGTCCTTGTTGATCAGGCCTTTCCGTTCTGCAGCCTCGATCATGCTCTTCGCTATCCTATCCTTCACGGACCAGGTCGGGTTGAAGAACTCCATCTTGGCGCACACCGTTGCCGAGCCCTCGGGGACTATTCTGTTGAGCCTGACCACAGGTGTGTTCCCCACCGTGTCGAGAATGCTGTCCATCACTCTCTGCCGTGCCATTGACTCGCCTCGAGCCGGACAATGAAACAGCGTTATATAAGTTCATTGTGCCTTGCCGGAGCAAGTCCATTCGGGCAGATGGATGCAATAAGAAAGAAGGCTGGAATACGGTCCCTAGATCTGTTTTGAGTTCTTCTTACAGATATCGCATCCGTGGAGGTTCGAAGCAATCTTGTGCATCCGGCAGAACTCTTCGTCCGACCTAATGTCCTTACACGCCACGCAGAGAACGCCGTACCATTCGTACTTGTCCTCGCCCGACACGATGCGCTTGGCAATATCGCTCGCGTAGATCTTGATCTTCGGAAAGCTCTCCGTGACCTTCGTTCCCCCGGCTCTGGTGGAGCTGAGATACTGGCTCACCGACGCCTGCGTGATCCCGAGCTTCTTTGCGATACCGGACTGCTTCATATGGTACTTGCCAGAGAGTTCCTTCACAACCGACGCTCTGAGCGCCGGGAGAATTTTGCCAACGACGAGTTCGCATGGCGTTTTCATCGTATGCACCGAGGGCAGGGCGTCTGGGGCCAGCAATCCGCTAACGCCGTTAATTTTGGGGTAACGGAACGTACACTATAAACCTTTCAGATCAACGGAGAATCGTGGGGCCGGGGACGAGAATCGAACTCGTGTTTGCGGATCTGCAGTCCGCCACATGGCCGCTCTGTCACCCCGGCATGTGCTCCGAACAATACCCGTTTGTCTATTTATTGCTTTCAATGAAGGGCCAGCGAGCCGAGAATATCATAAATAGTCGCCAACCGATGGCATGCTGATGAAGTTCACCGCAGTGAGTCCGCTCAACGTCATCACGAGGGTCTCTCTTCCCGAGAAGATCCTGATATACGACAGCACATTGAGGGACGGCGAGCAGATGCCGGGCCTGCATTTCACCCCCGAGCAGAAGATCGCCATCGCGAGGAAGCTTGACGAGGTCGGGGTCCATCAGATCGAGGCTGGTTATCCGGCCGTGTCGGACCTGGAAAAAAAGTCCGTGAAGGCGATTGCCGAGCTCGGCCTGAAGGCAGATATCCTGTGTCTTGCCAGGACTGTTCAAGCTGACATTGATGCTGCCGCCGACTGCGATGTTGACATGGTCCTCCTCTTCATAGCGACAAGCGATCTCCACATGCGCTACAAGCTCAAGACAAGCCGCGAAGACGTGATCAGGCGCGCAGTCAGCTCCTTAGAATATGCGCATGCGCGTGGGCTGAAGGCCAGCTTCAGCACCGAGGACAGCACAAGGTCGAACTTGGAATTCCTGAAAGAGATCTACAGGGAGAGCGAGAAGGCTGGCGCAATTAGGCTCGGCATCACGGACACCCTCGGTTGCGCTGGTCCCGAGGCAATCTCATACCTCGTCCACAAAGTCAGGGATGCGACGAAGGTCCCCTTGTCAGTTCATCTCCACAACGACTTCGGGCTGGCGGTCGTCAATTCCATCGCAGCTCTGAATTCTGGTGCTGAGGCAATCTCAACGACTGTCGGTGGCATAGGCGAGCGCGCTGGCAACGTCTCTCTGGAGCAGTTCGTGATGGCGCTCAAGCACCTCTACAAGCGCGACATAGGAATACGCACCGAGGGCTTCACCGATCTGACCAAGCTGGTGTTCGAATCTGCGAACCTGCCATTGCCGGCAAACCAACCGTGGGTCGGCTCCAATGCGTTCACGCACGAGTCGGGAATCCATGTGGCTGCTGTCCTCAATTGCCCGATGACCTACGAGTGCCTCGACCCCGAACAAGTCGGCAACCGGAGGCGCTTGGTACTGGGAAAGCACTCGGGTACCGCGCTCGTCAAGAGCAGACTGGAAGAGAGGAAAATTCTGGCAGACCAGGAGCAGATATGTGACATGGTCCGGGCCATAAAAAGGGCGGGCGAGGATCACGGGCGCGTCTCAGACGAGGAGTTTTGGAAGATTGTTGATGTTGTCATGGCGAAGAAGAACAAGAACCCTGATTGCGCTTAGAATCAAACCCTGGCGTTGGTAAGTGGTTTGCGGGGCTCGCGGATCACGAGCCCCTGTCATCCGGCCCGAAAGCCGGTATGAGAAACGTCATTCTCCTATCCCTTTCCGAACGACCTGATCGCCGTCTTCTTCAGCTTCAAGTTCCTCTGGCAGTTCGGGCACGTGCATGGAACACAGTGATGAGTCGTCCTACACGAGGTCTCGATCATCTCGTAGGTCTGGTTCCATCTCTTGACCTGTTCCGGCACTGTATCAGCCTCTGGATGAAGGTTTAGCAGACCCGGGTAAAAGCGTTTTCGGAGATGCCAAGGTAATGGTATTGTTCCGGAGTGTGCTCAGTTATATGGTAGATGCGAGCGTCGGACACCGTGCGTCCGACATCAGACTGGCACTTTTCGCCCGCACATGTCGAGCTTCGTCTTCCCAAGCTCGTCCAATGCGCGTAGCTCGCGCTCGGAGAACACAGGTCCGTCTCTGCAGACGTGCTTTCCGTCGATTGCGCAAGAGTCGCAAATCCCGATGCCGCATCTCATCATTCTTTCCAGCGACGCCTGCATCGGCAGTTTCCTCGAGTCCGCCATTTTCAAAACGCCGACAATCATTTTCTCCGGTCCGCAGGCATAGACCGAGTCGAATCGATTCTTGGCAAGCACGGATTCCGTCAGCTCGGTAGCCAATCCCCTAAATCCTTTGCTTCCGTCGTCCGTCGATGTGCGCACTCTGGCACCTGCCTTGGTTGCTCTCGATTCGAATAGCAAATCCGTGCTGGTCCTCGCGCCCAGGACAAGATCAACAGACGCGTCATGTGCGACTGCCTGCTCAACGAAAGGAGCAAGAGGTGCTATGCCCGCACCGCCAGCGACGACGAGCAGCAGCTTACCATGAATCGCGAATCCTTTCCCATATGGACCCCGGATGCCCACTCGGTCTCCTTTCACCTTCGAGGAGAGGGCTCTGGTTCCGTCCCCGAGAATCTGATAGGTCACGCCCAGGCCGTCTTCGGTGTACGAGACGGACATGGGGAACTCGTCCACCCCAGGGACCCACACCATCACGAATTGGCCCGGTATCGCCGCCAGTCTCTCATTGAACCTGACGGTCTTGATAGACGGTGTTTCGTCGACTTGCGCTGAGACGGTGAACATTCTAACGCCGACCAGCGTGTGCCACCCCCACCATCTCCCTCACGGATTCGAACCCGTTCTCTTCCATGAACTGCATCATCTCTCTGCAAGTCTTGTTGAAGACGTCCATGCCCTCCGTCCATATTGCGCTTCCGATCTGGATCGCAGTAGCACCTGCCATAACGTATTCGAGTGCATCCCTGCCCGATGAGATGCCTCCAACGCCGACGATTGGAATCTTCACAGCCTCGAATATCTCGTAGACACACCTCACGCCGATGGGCTTGATCGCCGGTCCTGACAGACCCCCGTACTTGTTGGCCAGAATCGGCATCCTGGCCTCGGGCGAGATGGCCATCGCCTTGAGCGTGTTAATCGCCACGACCGCATCCGCCCCTCCCTTCTCGGCCGCAGCTGCGAGCGCAGATATCGAAGATGTATTGGGCGTAAGCTTGGCTAGCAGAGGTATCCCGGCGTGTTTCTTCGCTTTCCTGCAAATCGATTCGACCAGCTCCGGGGTCGAGCCCAACTCCGCCCCGTAGCCCTTCGCATGCGGGCAGCTGAGGTTCAGCTCGACTGCATCCGCCCCGGCTTTTTCCATCAGACCAGCCAGCTCGGCGATTTCGTCCTCGGTCCCGCCAAAGATGCTTCCGACAATCGGCACGCCGCCCTTCTTCGCCTCTCTGATCTCAGAAGCATAGATCTCGATTCCTGGATTGGGAAGCCCCATCGCGTTGATGAGGCCGTGCTGAAGCTCAACTATCGAAGGGTTGCCATGGCCCGCTCTCGGAAGCTTTCCGATGGATTTCGTGACGACAGCTCCAGCGCCGGCCCTAGCTACTTCCAGCATGCTCCTGCCCGTCTCGTCCAAAACGCCGGACGCGAGCATCGTTGGGTTCTTCATCTTCAGGCCGCAGAGATCCACTGAGAGGTGCGCCATTCCGCTCCCCTTGGGATTGCCCGACCGGCTAATAGTACTTTTCTCAATCGCCACCGCTGGCATTGTTGGTGGTGAAAAACAGCGTTAGCTATTGGCGCCCTCGCCCTGCGTTCAGCCGCTCTACTTTGCCGCCAGCTTGGCCTCGTAGTCCTTGATGGCCTCTCTGAGCGCGTCCGCGGCGAGGTTCGAGCAGTGCATCTTCGTCGGGGGCAGGCCCTCCAGTGAGTCCGCGACATCCTGCCTGCTGATCTTTTTCGCCTCCTCGATGGTCTTGCCTTTCGCCAGCTCGGTTATCATCGAGCTAGTGGCGATTGCAGCCCCGCACCCGAAGGTCTTGAACTTGATGTCCGTGATGATGTTGTCCTTTACCTTGATGTAGAGCCACATCACATCCCCGCACTGGGGGTTGCCAACCTTGCCTATGCCATCTGCGTCCGGTATCTCACCGACATTGTGCGGGTTCGCGAAGTGCTCCATCACCTTTTCACTGTACACAGCTGCCACCTTCTCCCGGCCCCATGGGCCTCTCCTCGTTGAACGGGGATATATCCCTCAGTTTGGAGACCACTCCGGGTAGCACTTCTAGTAAGTAGTCTACCTCCTCTTCAGTGTTTTCCCGTCCCAGTGTGACTCTCAGGCTTCCGTGGGCCTGCTGGTGGGTGAGTCCCAGCGCCAGCAGCACATGTGACGGCTCGAGCGAGCCAGTGGAACATGCCGAGCCTGTGGAGGCAGCTATGCCTTTGAAATCAAGCTGGAGGATCAACCCCTCCCCTTCGATGAAGTCGAATCTGAAATGCGCGTTGTTGACAAGCCTCTTCGTCTTGTGGCCGTTCACATACGATCTCGGGACCAGCTCCGGAACCCTCCTGATCATCTTGTCCCTGAGCATCTTCATCTTCTCGCAGGTCGGTCCCAGGTCCCTCATCGCGATCTCCGCTGCCTTGCCAAGGCCGACTGCACCGGCCACGTTGACGGTCGAGGACCGCAAGCCCCGTTCCTGCCCTCCCCCTTGGATGATGGGCTCTATCTTCGTGCCCTTCTTGACATAGAGGACGCCCACGCCCTTGGGGCCGTGGAACTTGTGCGCCGACAGAGATAGCATGTCTAGGTTGTCCGCCTTCACGTCGATCGGCATCTTGCCGATGGCCTGCACGGCATCGGTGTGGAAGGGGACGCTCTTCGACTGTGCCAGTTTGCCGATCTCCCGGATTGGTTGGATGGTGCCTATCTCGTTGTTGGCCATCATCACGGAAATCAGAACGGTGTCGTTCCTAATCGCCCTTTCTATGTCTCCCACATCGACCAGGCCCTCTGACGAGACGGGAACTATCGTGACCTCGAACCCGAACCTCTTCAAGTAATCACAAGGCTCGAGCACTGCGTGGTGCTCGACCTTCGTCGTGATGATGTGGCCCTTCATCTTCCCCTTGTACATGGCCACGCCCTTGATCGCCAGGTTGTCGGACTCTGTTCCCCCGGAGGTGAGTATGATCTCGGTCGGGTCTGCGTTCAGAAGCGTCGCAACGCTCTTCCTAGCGTCCTCGAGGGCGATCTTGGCCTCTCTTCCGTAGGAGTGGATACTCGACGGGTTGCCGAATTTCTCCAAGAAGTAGGGCATCATGGCATCTGCGACCTCCGGAAGCACGGCGGTCGTCGCGCTGTGGTCGAAGTACACGCGTTTCCTCGGGCTGGCAGTCATTGCGGTTCAAGGTGATGAATGCGGACCGGTTAATAAGTTTGCCGTACTTAGTGAGGTCCTGCTGGCCGAATCCTGGCCTCTTGCACGCGAGAAATGAAAACGCTAATACCATTGACCTCCATGCCAGCCTGGAACCGATGGACGTCGACAGGATACGCAAGGACTTCACCATATTGAACAGAGAGATCGGCGGCAAAATCCCGATATACTTCGACAGCGCGTGCCAGACCCTGAGGCCGAAGCAGGTCACTGAGGCGGTCAGCGAGTACTACGAGTCCTTCCCATCCTGTGCGGGGAGAAGCGTTCACAAGCTGGCCACCGAGGTCTCGCTGAGATGCGATGCGGTGAGGTCCAGGGTTGCGGACTTCTTCGATGCCGAAAGCCCCACCGAGATGGCCTTCATGAAGAACACCACCGAGGGACTGAACACGGTGATCTTCGGCATGGGCCTGAGGAAAGGGGACGAGATTGTGACGACCGACTACGAACACAACTCCGTCCATGTTCCGGTGCTGCAGCTGACGAAGACCGTGGGCGTCAAGCACAGAATGGTCGAATCGGCGACCGACGGAACATTCGATCTGGAGCGGTTCGAGAAGGCCATGAACAAGAAGGTCAGGCTCGTCGCCATGTGCTTGACCTCCAATGTCAGTGGCTACACGCTTCCGGCCAGAGAGGTCGTCGAGATCGCGCATTCGTACGGCGCGAAGGTCTTGTTCGACGCTGCGCAGGCGGCACCGAGCAGGAAGATCAGCGTGCGCCAGCTGGGGGTGGATTTCCTGGCCGCGTCGGCTCACAAGATGTGCGGCCCTTCCGGCGTTGGTTTGTTCTACGCGAGAGCGGAGATCTCCGACAGGCTCACGCCGCTGATGTTCGGAGGGCACGGCGTCACGGACACCGACTATTCTTCGTTCAGGCTGCTCCCAGCACCAGAACGGTTCGAGACGGGCCTTCAGAACTACTCCGGAATCATGGGGACGGGGGCAGCGCTGGACTATCTGTCTGCGATAGGCTTGGACGCGATACGGGAGCACGAGATCTCGCTGAACAAACGTGTGACCCGCGCCCTCGCAGATGTGCGAGGCATCAGCCTGATCAAACCCAAAGACCCGAACCTGAGGGGAGGGATATTCAGCTTCAATATCGAAGGATTGTCCGCGCACGATATAGCGATGATCCTCGACAACTCGAAGAACATCATGATGCGATCGGGAATGCACTGTTGCCACACTTACTTCCATTCTCGCGCCATAGATGGGTGTGCGCGCGCGTCCGTATATGTATACAACACGCCCGAAGAGGTGGATCTGTTCACAGAGGCCGTCTCAGAGCTCGCCGCCAAGTTCGGAAAGAGCGGCTAGAGGCCGCGCGATATGAACACCAGGTATGCGCAATCGTTCTCGAGCATCACCTGTGCCGTGTCGATCAGGATCGCTTCACCCGATGTGAACTGCAGACGAGGTGACGATTCGTCTAATTCCTCGATCGAGCTGAGATTCAGCATGCTGCCGTCCCAGTCCCATGTGTGTATGCCGCAAGCCGGTTGAGCTCTGGCAGCCCTCCCCTCAGCCTCTGCAGCCACGATCCCTGCTTGGATTGATACAGAGACCGATTCGCCGTCTGACAGCAGGGGGACGGTCCAATCGGCTGCGACCTCGGAGCATGAGGTGGCGGCCCGCTCAACGAGACTGCCGAATCTCGCAAGAATCGTCGCGAGCTCCTGGTCGTGGTCAACGAACGCATCTCTGTCGACGACTCCTGCCAGCACGGCAACGACCATCAGCGCGCAGATGGACATCGCCACCTTGGAGACGATGAAATCCATCACAACAACTCCAAGAGGATGTAGCTGGTCCTGTTCTCGAGCACGCACGACATCGCTAGCTTCACATTCGGTGTGAAGACCATGAGACCCTCACCATCGAGCCTGGCCATCCAGATCGGAGGGTCGTGCGCCGATCGCACAGTTGACGCGCCGTTTGTGAACCGCAGAACAACAGAGGACATGTTGGGTCCTCCGTCATGATCTCCTATGGCAAGGCTAGCAAATCGGACCGAGCCCCCGCCGCTGAGGTCAATGTCCAGAGTGCGTGCACTCCCGGGGCCCTCGATCCCGACAGTCTGCGCCGTCAAGACTATCGTCTCCAGCTGAAGTTCGGCCCTTCTGATGAAATCTCGAGCTCGAAGTCCGTCCAACGCCTCTGAGGCGGGGATAATCGAGAGCGACGCCACCGTTGCCACTATCATCAGCTTGAGGGGGATCGATTCCAGCCCTGAACGATCGCGCAGCAGCTTCATGAGCCATCAGCTCGGTATCACCGGTATCTCGAAGCTCGAGTCGATCCCGTAGTCGCCCTTCGCGACCGTCACCATGATGGTCGTTAGCCTCGTCCCGAAGCTTTCCACGGAAAGGCCTGTGAGGACCACCTGGCCGTGGGAGTCTGTGACCCCTCTTACCGGCCCGCCCTCCTTGGTCTTGATATTCGCCCCGTCGAGCATCACGGTGGCACCCTCCAGCCTGTCCCCGCTCTGGTCCGTGACAGTTATCGTCATTACGATCCCCGACTTCGTGTACAGGCCGTCCTTGTCCTCATCGTAGACGAGGATTTCCGAGGGGCTGACATAGATCTCCCCTATCGAGTGCGGAGCGGCAATTGAGTTCATCCAGCCCATGAGTATGGTAAGCCCTAGCCCCGCGACAACCACCATGATAAGCAGCTGGAGCGGAAGCCCTTCTATCCCCGCCGAACAGTCGTTTCTCAAACCCCTTTTTCCTCTCTTGCTCCTCATAGCGCAACCCTGCCTTGCTTGTTCTCGGGTCTGCCATGTCGAGGGGGCGTTTTGCCTCGCTCGGCTACATGTACGCTACGCCTGTCGGGCCGATGCGGTCAGGCCGAAGCCATCTTGGCCACAATGTTATCATGGGTGATTCCTACGAAAACATGTTCATATACGCTCCAGCGCGGTAGAATCTCCCAAGACCGAAGCCCACGGGTGACAGACCCTGGAGCGGAAGATAAATGGAAGCCTCGAAGTGTCCGAAGTGCGGCGAAGAGCCATTGTTCCTCGAGCATGTTGAGAAGTGGTATTGCTATGGCTGCAACAGTTACATCGAGGAAAGTGAGGATGAACACCTGTGCACCCCCGAGTCCGCAGCGACGGAACCTGTTGCCGCGATCGCGCAGGAGCTGCGCGAGCTCGATGAGGAGCCCGAGGTCGAGTGCAAGAACTGCGGTGCGTCCCTCCAGAATCTAAAGGACGACAGGCTCTACTGTTTCGTGTGTGAGACTTATCAGGATGAGCTGAACCCTGAGCCCGAGAATGAGAAGCCCTGCAACGAGGCTCAGACGCTGCTTGAGACTGCGATACCTCAGGCAGTCGTCGAGAGAGGCTCAGAGATTTCACAGCCGGCTGTCGAGGTCAAACCCGAGGCCGTTCTCGTCGGGCAAGAAACTCCTTTGGAAGCCGAGCCCGAATCGCCCATCAGCGCGAAGCCCGAGAAGCTTCCTGAGATCAGAATGTGTTCGACCTGTGGCCAGCCCTTGAAGTACATCGAGAAGTACCAGAGACATTACTGCTATGGCTGCAGAAGGTACGCTGCAAAGATGGAACCTCCGAAGGCATCGATTGGCGTCGAGCAGGATACATCGGACTTGAAGGATTGTCCCGACTGTGGATCCGCTCTGAAGTACATCGAGAAGTATCATGAGCACTACTGCTACACATGCAAGAAGTACCCTCTGAGGACGAAGAGGACCACCGCGGAGCAGGCCGTCGCGCCTGCCAAGCCGGGAATTCTATTTTGTCCGGGCTGCGGCGAACCGCTGAAGTACATCGAAAAGTACCAGAGACACTATTGCCACAACTGCAAGGAGTACGCCCCAAAGGGATACACCGGCCACTCATCGGAACCGCATGAGAATAAGGCCTGTCCCACCTGCCACGAGAATATGAAGTACATTGCGGAGTACAGCGAGTGGTACTGCCTGAAGTGCAGGAAGTACTCTCTCAGGCCGAGCAAGCCAGTGCTGTTGTTCTGAAGCGGAAAATGAGAATAGGGAAGACGTTTGGTAGAGGCCAAGCCCTTTCATGAACGTCTCAGGTCCCTTTCTGTGCGGCCCTTTCCTCCGAGCCCTGAGGCTGGTTTAGCATCAATCTGACGCTATCCAATGTCCAGTGGGAATCCGAGCGCGAATAGTCAGAATTCGAAGGAGCCACCGGGGAGATTTGAACTCCCGACCTGCTGATTACAAGTCAGCTGCTCTACCAGCTGAGCTACGGTGGCGCGGGTCGTTCTGCTGAGTAAAGATAGTGCGCGCATATAGCTTTTGATGGGCGGGTTGTTTCCAGCTATGGCCAGCAGGTGCGATATGCTCGCATCGCTTGAGCCGTAACCTTTAAATGATGGTTAAGTATCCACACAATTCGCGTATCAGCGGTGAAATTCGATGACCGAGAAAGAGGGTGCGAAGAAGCACCACGAGAAGGAAGTGCAGGCCGGTCCCGACGAGTCCAAGATCAGTCCCGGTGACATCGTCCTTGTGGATTTCGACGCTTGGATCAAGGACTCTAACGAGCTCTATGACACGACCAACGAGGCCGTTGCCAAGGAGCACAACCTGTTCAACGAGAAGATGGTCTACGGCCCTCAACCGCTGATCGTTGGAAAGGGCAGGCTCTTCCCGGGTCTCGACGAGTCCATGCTCAAGGCGGAAATCGGCAAGGAGTACGAAATCGTTCTTACGCCGGACAAAGCCGCTGGCCCGAGAGATCCGAAGCTGGTCGAGCTGCACCCGATCAGAGAGTTCCTGAAGCAGGAGATCGAGCCGAGGGTGGGCCTCGAGGTCACAGTGAAGAACAAACCAGCGATCATTACCGCTGTGACCGCTGGCCGTGTCCGAGTGGATTTCAACAACAGACTGGCTGGCCGGACTTTGAAGTATAAGTACAAGATCACCGAGAAGCCGACCAAGCCGGTCGCGGTCGTGAAGCTTCTCCTCAAGATGTCCTACGGCACATCAGATGGATTCGATATCGAGCATCATGGCAAGGTCTACGAGATCAAGCTGCCAGACGCCTGCAAATACGATCAGAGATGGCTCCTGACGAAGTTCAGACTCGTGACGGACCTGAGGGAGGTCGCCGGAGCGGAGACGGTCTCCTTCATTGAGGAGTACGCGAAGCCTGAGAAGAAGGAAGAGACCGAGAAGCAGAAGGAGAAGGAGAAAGAGAAGGTCCCCGAGGAGAACAAAGAGGCTACCAGGGAGAAGGCACCAGAGGAGCTGACCGAAGAGGACAGGAAGAAGGTTTGATCGGTCCGGCATCCGTTTCAGCGGGTCAGCCCAATTTATATATCATCTAGCGATTAGTGTTCACCAGAGGAATACAAAAGGGCGTGTGGCCTAGTCAGGATATGGCACTTGCCTCCTAAGCAAGTGGTCAAGGGTTCGAATCCCTTCACGCCCGCTGGATCTTCTTCCGATCATGCAATAGCCTCAAAAACGGGCCGGGAAGCGCGTCTCGCGAATCCTCAGAAAGTGACTTATCGCATGAGTGCGCATGAAGAGAAGGAGGAAGGGGCATGAGATGCTCTGGCTGCGGTTCGGACGTATCTGAGGGCATGAGCTTCTGCCCTAGATGCGGAAGACAGGTGGGTGTTCCGCCCTTCTACGGTCAGACCCTTGGCCAGCGTCCGCGGCAAGCAGCGGGCGAGAGCGAGAGGAGCACCTTGATACTGGTCCTCGCGATCGTGATCATCGTGTTAGTGGTGCCCATCGTTTTGTCCGCTGTCCTGTACTTCATGGTGCTGGGCTTTGGCACATCTGATGGAACTGGTCCGGTATCCTCACTGGTCAGCGAGCCCGTTCAGTCTGGCGAGAGGTTCACGTTCGCATCCATAAGCCGCGATACAGTCTGGTCTGACATCACAATCGTTCTTAGCGATGGGCTCGACAGCATCGCTTGGGCTCCCTCGACATCAGAATTGGATAATGGAATTGAAACGACCGCCCAATACCCTGTTGTCATGCTCGGCGACATCTCGGTGTTCTGTAACATCACCGATCTCGCGGGAAATGGTCGAATAAGCGGAGGCGATTTCTTCACTTTGACCACGGGGAGTCTGAACAGGTTCGACGCGACGGGGACCTACTCTGTTACGGTGATCTACGATCCCAATGGCGGTCAGATCTGCTCAACGGTCTTCTGACGATTGGGCGTTCTTTTTATTAGTGGTTGCAGATTCCCAATCCATGAAGGTAAGCTTCCTCAATCTGTCAAACCTCAGAGCTCAGCTGTTCGTTGCGATGTCGGCATTGATCGGCGTGATAATCGTCGGCACCGTG
The DNA here is from genome assembly GCA_963705355.1 of uncultured Thermoplasmata archaeon. Taxonomy (GTDB): domain Archaea; phylum Thermoplasmatota; class Thermoplasmata; order UBA10834; family UBA10834; genus COMBO-56-21. The sequence continues at coordinate 1,166,241 of OY970070.1, read as the reverse complement.
GTCTACCACAATCTGGAGGGGTGGAGCTGGACGAATTCCTTCTACTTCTCTGTGTGCACAATAACAACCGTGGGTTATGGAGATCTCGCGCCCACAACGGATGGAGCGCGGCTGTTCACCGCGTTCTATGTGCTGACAGGTGTATCCATAGCGTTCACAGCCTTGGGCGTGTTGGGCGCCAACTACCTCCGGAGAAGCCAGGAAATACTCCTGAGCATGCGGTCCTCGGCAGATTCCGAAAACATAGACATCTGAGCGCTTCTCGGGGGCATCTGGTCCATGGCCCGCCGCTCCTTTACGTCAGAACAGCTATCGCGCCGTTTCCCCCTGTGATGTGGAGGAGGAGTGATGAATGAGATACTCTGCAGAGTCAAAGCTTGCGCCGGACAAAGTGGTCGATCTCGCGGCGAAGTACTTCACAAGTGAGGGTGCGGGACTGAAGGTCTCCTCGAAGGATTCCAGCTCCCTTTGCATGGAAGCGCTTGAAGGCTTCGTCACGGTGTCGACCTGCAAGTCTGATGTTAAGGGAAGGAAGACACATCTCGAGATAGAGACGCGCGAATACGACCATCAGGTGACCGAGTTCCTGAAGTCAGTGTAGGGAGCGGTCCTCAAAGGCCGGCTGCTTTCTTCTCGAACTCGTCTTCCCACCAGACGGCGTAATGCTTGAGGCCATTGTCCCTTCGTTTAAGGGCATCTCTTGCCAGCTCATGCGCAAGTTTCGCGTGCTCTGCGTTCCATACGCCCCGGGTTTTCTTGGACACAACAAGGTAGCTGGGGGCTTCGTCAATGAGTTCAGGCGGAAGTCTCGAGAGTGCGTAGACATCGCACGCCCGCTCTCCACTGGGAATACCGTCAGCGTTGAACTGAGCTAGATGCATGAACTCGTGGGCCAGAGTCCAGTATGTGGGGAATCTCCAAAGTCCCCTTCTTGTCCTGTGAACATCCACCATGAGCTTGACATAGCCTTCGTTTGACTGGAATACCAAGCCATCGTAGAATCGCGTGATCCCGACCTTCATCCTCGTCTTCATTTCCGGGAAAAAGGGGCTGAGGCTCTGAAGCCTAGAGGCGATCTCGGCTCTGATGTCTGGAGGAAGGCGAAGGGCTCTCCTGGTCCAGGTGATATCGAGGGTCATCTGCGGAGGGAAATGCTGTCCATCCTGAATAGCCTATTCCTGGAGCGAATCACTCTGGCCTCAAGATCTGTCCCTTGATCCCTATGACCGTGGTCTTCACTGGTATGCTCTTTCCTGATCTCTTGACGGCCTCGTCCACTATCCTCTGGAGTCCGTGACAGCAAGGCACCTCCATGTGCACCAGTGTGACTGTCTTGGGCGTGCCGTTCTTGAATATGTCCGTGAGTTTGTCGAGGTATCTCTGGGCATCATCCAACTTCGGACAGCCGATGATCACAGGCTTCCCCGCGAGGAACTTGCCGTGGAAGTCTCTGAACGCGAATGGAACGCAGTCCGCAGCTATCAAAATGCCTTTGCCCTTGGAGAACGGCATCGATGGAGTCACGAGTCGCCACTGGAGAGGCCAGTTGGTGAGCTCGGGAGGCAAATCCTCCTCAACCTCTCTCTTCTTTCTCTTATCCTCGGTCTTTGTTCTCGAGGATGTCAGTACCATTGGATTGTGGGAGGGGCATCCGCACGGCTCCACTCCGATCGGCTCCTTCTTATCAAGGTGCTTTGCATGCCCCAGATGGCCACTGACCGCGTGCTCATCGAACTCCGGGGCATCCCTCTCGACTATCCTCAGCGCATCCTCGGGACATTCACCAATGCATGCTCCCAGCCCGTCGCAGAAGACATCGTTCACAACCTTTGCCTTGCCGTCGATGATCTGCAGGGCCCCCTCCGCGCATTTCGTCACGCACGCTCCGCAGCCATTGCACTTGTCCTCGTCGATCTCTATGATTTTTCTCCTGACCATGTTCTTCCCTCGATCTGCGCTCCTTGTGATGAACTATGACTCTCCCCACAAATAAGTCAGCGCCGAACAATGAATGTTCTAGACCGCAAGCCTGTCCAGCCTTAGGCCTTCGCTTCCTGCTTGCCCTCGAACTCCAACTTCGTCTCATCCCTGCGGACGGAATCGCGGATTATCTGGCCGAGTATGGCGCCCACGAAACCTCCGAATACGTAGAGGAACAGCAGGATGATCGTGAACCTGAAGAACATCGCATAGTAGAAGCTCGGCAGGATGTTCTGAAGGTGGTAGAACGAATAGGGGGCTGAGTAGAGCACGACCGCCATGACGTAGCCAACGGCCGCGTACAGGATGACGGACATCGTAGCTAGATCGGTCCGCTTCTGGAAGTACCCAGCTGGGATGCCCGCGAGAGCCGATAGTGCGAAGATCAAGAGCAGGTTCTTTCCCAGTGAAGGCGTCGAGACGTTGGGGAACATGAAGTCGAAAGTCATGAACCCTATCGGGGTGGCGCTGAGAAGGGAGACAAGACCGAATACGGTGAGGTCCTTTCTGTCGATCTTCATGCACCTGCCTCCGAGGGATAGGCAACTTCGACGGTGACCAGGTCGTTGAGGTAGTCCTCGCGCAGGTAATCGTTCTTGAATTCGCCGATGGTTCCGATGAAATCGAACAGGTAGACATACGGCAGAGTCGTCAGATTGTAACTGTGGCCTTGGGCCGCGCTGTAGTTGACATAGCCGTTCAGCTTCGCGATGACCGCATGGTCAGACACGACCGAGGAGAAAGAGAAGTTCTTCACCGATTCCGGCAAGACCCTAAGCCCGGAAGTCGGACCAGCGTAGGCGGACCCTAGGATGATTATCCGGTCTAGCCCCGTGGTGCCGTTCTCAAGTTGCGCATACCAGCTCATGGTCTGGGTGTGCAGGACGTATCTGGACGGGTTGGCAAGCTCTATGGAGAAAGTCACCTCGAGCGAGCCGTTCGGGAGCACGCTGACATTGCGTGCCGGATGAATCAGCGTGACGTCTCTCTGCGTCTTCACGACCGCAGAGTAGGTCCCCGCAGAAATGACTGAACACACAAGGAAGAACACGGAGAACAGTGCGTATAGGATGGCTGCCACCCAGTGCTGTCTGATGCTCTTTGCAAGTGTCATTTCCTTCCGCCTCAAGCGCTGACACGCGATTCGCAGAGCCCTGTCACCTGGAACTTGGTTTGAACAGGTAGCACGCTACCATATGTCCTCCACCAACGTCCATCAATGGGGGCTCGACTACCTTGACGAACTTGACGACCACGGTGCTCGCGGGGCCCTTGCGGGTCCTCATCTTCGACTCCCTGACGGCCTTTGCTGGTTGGATCCCCGCAGCAGCCTTCTCAACGAAGTACTTCTTCAGCTCCGAGGCGAGTTCGTCCCATCTCTTCTGCTCTCCGTGGACCAATATCGTGACTCCGTTTCTGCCAGGCCGCAGAGGCAGCATGGAATTGTAGAACGCCGAGCTTTTGTTGTTGAGCATGTCCCTGTTGATCATCTCCACTGCTTCAAGGGCCGCCCTGCGAGCGGACATCTTGCTGTTCTTGCACTGGATGACGACCCTTCCCCCTTCGTCCTTGACGTCCGAGACCCCTCCGAACTCCGTGAGTCCGCTCTTCCTGAGATGTTTGACGAAGTCTTCGATGTATCCGATCGTGGTCTCGACCTTGGATTTCGCACCCCGCTCTGGCTCGACCGCCGACTCCTGCGCGCCAATTGTAAGCACGACCCGCGAGCCTTGCTGCACGGCGTCGAGTATCGTTCCGTACAGCGGGTGACCCTTACTTCTAAAATCGACGGACTCGCTCAGCCGCTCCAGCAACTCCTTCGCAAGGTATTCCCCAGTGATCCTCACGGACGATGTGGGCAGGATCATCTCCCTGTCTCCGATCATCTCATCGACCGACCAGACCGCCTGGAACATGGGCGTCCGGTCTTTCATCTCTGCCACCTTGGACTCAATGAACTCCTTGACCTTGCTCGCGTTTCCATCGGGCTTTATCTTGATCACGAGCGAGAACTCGTTGGGTTCGATCTCTTCGATGTGCTTGCTCATCTCGTGCGCCTGATCCGAGACCTTCTCCTCTTCAAGCAGAAAAGCCGCCAGATCCTTGCCCTCCCATCCGCACTCGTTGAACGAGAACGGGCATCTAGTCCTGAACCTGCAGCCGAGAGGTATGCTGGTCGCGCTCGGAATCTCCCCTTTGATCGTGATCCTGCCGTGCTTATGCTCTGGATCGGGCACGGGCACGGCCGACAGCAGGGCGCGCGTGTACGGGTGCTTGGACTCGAAGATCACGCTGTCAGTATCACCGAGCTCGACAACGCGTCCTAGGTACATCACCGCCAGCTTGTCGCTGACGTATCTCGCGACCGCGATGTCGTGTGTGATGAAAAGGTACGGGATGTGATACTTGTCCCTGAGGTCCAGCATCAGGTTGAGCACGCCCGCCCTGATGGAGACGTCGAGCATCGACACGGGCTCGTCGGCTACGATGACTCTCGGATTGATCACGAGCGCTCTCGCGATCGAAACCCTCTGTCTCTGCCCTCCGCTCAGCTCATGCGGGAACCTGTTGAGGTACTCCTTCGCAGGGGCAAGTCCGGCGTCTTCGAGCGCCTTGATCACCATCTGGATGCGCTCCTCGGTCGTCTTCCCTATGTTGTGGTTGATGAGCGGCTCCATGATAGTGTTGAGCACGCTCGTCCTGGGGTTCAGCGATTCGTACGGGTCCTGGAACACCATCTGGATGTTCCGTCTGAACACCCTCAGGTTCTGGCCCTCGAGCAGCGCAATATCCCTGCCAAGAAAGAAGACCGACCCTCCCGTCGGCGTCTCAAGCCTCGTGAGCAGTCTTCCTGTGGTTGTCTTGCCGCAACCGCTCTCTCCGACGAGGCCGAGGATCTCGCTCTCATGAATCTCGAAGTTGACATCGTCGACGGCCTTCACATAGATAGGTTGCTGGCCGAACGAGAGGAAGCCCTTTCGGAGCTCGAAGTACTTCTTCAGACTGGTGACCTTGACTATGACGTCCCCGGGCATCACTTCGCGCTCCTCTTCAGCTTGTCCCAGAGCTCGTTGGTGAATAGGCAGAACGAAAAGTGCCCGGGCTCGATCTCGATGGCCGTCGGCACCTTCTTCGAGCATATGTCCTGGGCATAGCCGCACCTCGGATGGAACGGACAGCCTTGAGGCGGATTGACGAGGTCCGGCGGGAAGCCGGGGATCGATGCCAGCCTCGTCTTCGGACCCATGATGGATGGGAATGAGCCGAGCAGGCCAGCGGTGTACGGGTGCGCCGTGTTCTTGAATACCTGCCCCGTCTTGCCTATCTCCATGATCTTGCCGGCGTACATGACGGCAATCTTGTCCGAGACCTCGGCCACCACGCTCACATCGTGCGTGATGATCATCATCGCCATGTTCATCTTTTCCTGGAGCTTCTTGATCTCGACCAGAATCCTGTCCTGTGTGATGACGTCAAGTGCGGTGGTGGGTTCGTCCGCGATGATGAACGAGGGCGAGAGCGCGAGCGCCAGGGCGATCATCGCCCTCTGCTTCATGCCTCCGCTGAACTCGTGCGGATAGTTCGCGATCCGGTCTTCGGGGATGCCGACGAAGCTGAACAGCGCCTTCGCGCGCTCCAAGGCCTTCTTGTCATCGACGTCCTCGTGAAGCTGAATCGCCTCCATGATCTGGTCGCCGACCTTGAAGACGGGGTTGAACGCGTTCATGGCGCCCTGGAAGATCATCGAGATTTCCTTCCAACGAATCTTGCGGATATCCTCGTTGTAGTCATCCAGGCTGCCATCCGCCTTCTTCGAGATGGCCAACAGGTCTCTGCCCTTGAAGAGTATCTTCCCGCCCTTGATGTACGCGTTTGTCGGCAGAAGCTGGGTAATGGCATATGCGGCTGTTGTCTTGCCGCAGCCGCTCTCTCCTACGAGGCCCATGGTCTGGCCCGAATCGATGGTGAACGTGATCCCGTCGACTGCTTTGACCCAGCCGTCCTGGATCTTGAAGTGCACCTTGAGGTCCTTCACCTCGAGCAGAGCCATGAGATCACCTCTTCCTCAGGCGGGGGTTCACGACCTCGTCGAACGCCCTGCCTATGAGATAGAATGAGAGCGAGAGCAATGTTATGCCTATGCCGGGCGGCAGCAGCCACCAGGGCGCACTGAGTGAGTGCCCGCTAATCTGCAGGTACTGGAGCATCATGCCCCATGTGACCGAGTTGACGTCGCCGAAACCTAGGAACGCGAGGATCGCCTCGGTCACGATCGCACCGCTGATCGTGAAAGTCATGTACAGGAAAGTGTAGGGAAGTACGTTCGGTGCGATATGCTTGAATATCAGGCGGCTTTCAGAAGCCCCAGCAACGATCGCGGCGTCGACGAACGCCCTCTGCTTCAGCGAGAGTGTAACTGACCTGATCACCCTCGCAATCCCAGCCCATGACAATATGCCTATGATGATGATCACGTTGACCAGTGACGGCCCGAAGACAGCTGCGAAAAGCAGCAGGATTACCAGATATGGAAGGCTGAGCACGACATCCGTCGCCCTCATGAGGACATCGTCTATGATGCCCGGATAGAACCCTGCCACGAGCCCCACTATGGTCCCGATGACCACAGCAAAGAACGCGGCCACGATGCCGACTTCGAGCTCCTGACGCGTGCCGTAGATGAACCATGAGAGGATGTCATGCCCCTCGTAATCGGTGCCGAGCCAATATGTGTTCCCCGAAGCATACTTGCCAGGGGGGAGCGGTGCCATGTTCACCCCAGACAGTGTCTCCACAAACATCGTGTTGTCCTTCGTTATGACGGAGAAGTAGTTGCCTGTAACGCTCGTGAAAATGTAGATGTTGCCAAGGAACGAAACAGGCGTCTGCGCCCCTCCGCTCGGGGCGGCGAAGGTCACGTTGGTCTTCAGGAGCTCGTTCGTGAGGTAGATGATTCCCTTGTCGGAGCTGTAGATGAACGATTTCAGCCCCTCGACGTAGCTGGGCTGGCTGTTGATGTAGCCCTCTGCGAGGGCCCACATGCTCTGGTTGTACCTGACCACACCGATCGTCGGATCGATGCATGCGATGACGCCCCTCGGGCCGGTCTTGGCGGTCAAGATTACACCCTGCGGGGACGGGTAGAGAGCGCTGATCGTTTCGTCCCTGATCGACGGGATGATCAGCGGGTGGTCGTACGTAATCTCACCGGTCTCTCTCTGGTATGAGACTATGTGGCCATCCTTGGTTGCCAGCAGGATGTTCGTCTTGCCGAACGAATCACTGGCACCCACAGGATAAGGGAATGTGATGAGATCTTTCGAATCGACCGGTTCGAACGGGACTCCACCGATGCTGTAGTTCTTTCGCCACATGAGTTCGCCGATCTTGACATTCGTCGTCACGCCCGTTAGCAGGGTCTTTGTCACGTCCAGGCGGTACGCTTTCAGGTCCGAGTTTGTCGGCACGATCAGCATGCTGCCGTTCTCGAAATAGTCCGAGTCAATCACAAGAGGGTTCCCCACTATCGTTGCATCGGGAATGGACAGGTTGCTTGCGAATGTCCTCACGAACGGATCGTAAGGGCTCTTCGGCCGCTTGTCCATGAGCCAGACTGAATGGTCATCTGCGTAGGCGATGGCCATGCGGGCATCTTTGAGCGTCGTGCTGTAGCCGTTCCAGACATTCGACTGGAATTTGGGCACGAACGGGAGAGCATATTCGGTGTTGGCGTCAATGACGTTGCTGGTGTATTCATAGAGGGTCTGTCCTGCCAAGATCAAGAAGAAAGTCTGCTCGGAAACCGTGCGCGGGAAGTGCACGTAGTTGATATAACTGGCGTTCAACGGGATGGGATTGGTTACTGGGTTTCCAATCTCGATCTTCTGAAGACCCACGTTGACCGAGAAGGTGAGCGCCGTCCCATCCTTCGAAGGCAACAGGATCCTCTGGAGAGGCAGCTCGCGCGAGTTGTCCAGCAAACCGATTGGGGCGCTCCAGGACAGGTTCCGGCCGAGGGGAACGTCGACGCTGTCGGCGACGAACACGTCGACTGCGGGCGCTCTGAAATTCGTGCTGTAAGGTGCGATGATTGGAGCGAAAGCCGCCAGGATGAAGAAGGTTAGGACGATTCCGAAGCCTGCGAGCCCCGTCTTCGAGTCCTTATAAAGTTTCCAGGTCCTGGCCGGTCCGCGCATGGCCTTCTTGAAAACTTCTCTGAAGCCTCTAGGCAGGATAGCCTCTTCTGAGGGGGGCAGCTCGGTCTTCGCCGGAGATGCCTTCAGTCTTCTCGTCTGTGAGCTCAAATCCTCACCCTCGGGTCGAGAAATCCGTAGATCAGGTCGGCGATGAAGTTGCCTATGAGGACCAGCAGAGTGATTATGTACACCGTGGCCTCGGCGACGGGAAAGTCGAGCTGGTTGAGGGACTGGATGAATAGCGCCCCCACACCCGGGAACGTGAAGACGTTCTCCAGCACTACCGCACCACCTATAGCGAACACGATCGAGATGATGAAGGAAGTGACGACAGGCAGCATGGCGTTTCTCGCGCCGTGATGGAAGAGCACCCTTCTCTCAGGTAGGCCGATCGCCTTCGCCGTCACCATGTAGTTCTCGCCAATTATGTCGAGCATCGCGGTACGCATCAGTAGAACAGTGCCCGCCAACTCGAGCAGCACAAGCACTATCAAAGGCATCGTCAAGTGCCATGTGATGTCCACGACCGGCGGAAGATGGTCCGTAGGATCGTACCAACCGGTCAATGGGAACCAATGGAGTTGCGACGCGAACACCAGCAGGAATATCAGTCCGATCCAGAAGGAGGGCATGTTGTAGAACACAAGGCTGACAACTACTGCGCTGCCGTCAGCTACGCCCCCCCTTCTCCAGGCTATGTAAGCTCCGAGGTATATTCCGATTGCATACGCAATGATTGTCGCGGCACCGAACAGGAGCAGCGTCCGTGGTATCCTGTCCCTCAACAGATCGCTGACAGGCATTGCTCTTGAGAACGATGTCCCGAAGCTGAACGTTAGCATGTTCTTCATGAAAATAACGTACCGCTCCTGGACTGGCTTGTCGAAACCGAACTGCTTGATCAGGGCTTCCTTCTGCGACGGCTTTATGTTCGGGTTGAGCGAGAGCAGGTCTTGCGGCTTGGCCGGCAGCGATTCGAACATTATGAAGATCAATGTCAGTATTATCAGCAGGGTGATGAAGGTCTGAATGCTCCTCGCGATCACGTACCTGCTCATGCCGGCCATGTGTTTCCCTAGCCCCCCTGGAATCGCAGGCGCTCTTTTGATGCCTGAGCATTCAGTCTATTTATAAAACTTTGGTAGCGCTGGTTAAGCCGAATCTAGGGCTCTGAATCTCCTTTTCGAACAATTCACGTCTTGGCGGATCACTTGTATCAAAAATGAAAGATTGGGGAAAAGGTTTGAACTAAGAGGTTTGCTGTTCGACCAGCGACTACATCTTGGGCTCTTCTTCCGGCTTGGCCATCTCGGGTGCCGTCGCCTTAGGCTTGCGCATGAGCATCATGACCACGACTAGCGCCGCGACAACCCAGCCGACTATCGCAACGCCCCAAGCTACCATATCGGTCTTAGCCTTCTCGTTGATGGCGCTGAAGGTCACCGTGACCTCCGAGGACACTCCTAGCGAGTCCGTGGCGTTCATCACCAGCGTGTGGTCGCCCTTGGACAGCTTGCCGAGTGAGGTAGATACATCCCACACCGTAGCACCACCAGTGCCCGCCAAGGTCACCATCGAACCACCGTCGATGCTGTACTTCACGGTCTGGATGCCGTTCGAGTCAGACGCGCTGCCGAGCAGTGTTACGTTCGTCCTGGTGACATCGGTACCCGCCTTCGGGCTCAGCACGGAGATCGCAGGTCCATCGTTCTTCACTGGCACCATCATCGACGCAAGCGCCACTTCCCAGCCCGCTCCCGCTGCCTTTGCCTGTATCGGCACGAACGCGGCTCTGGCGTTGGTTATCCCAGATGTGTCGACATCGAACAATGCCACTCCTTTGGCGTCGCTGCCGAGCGTCGGTGACGCGACAGTCGCTCCACCGCCGACCGACAGTTCGACCGGCAAGCCCGCGACAGGTTTTCCACTCGCATCCATAACGGTCACCTTGACGAGCAGCTTGTCGCCGATGTTCTGCACATCGTAGATCGGGTCGATGCTGACGAATGCCTGGGCCACATGGATGATCACTTGGTCTTGCGCGAACAACGAGACGTATCCGTCCATCGTGCCCTTCGCGTAGACAGTAGCTATCAGGCCCGCCTGCGTCACAACGTTATTCTTTGCGACGGGGATAAGTGTCGAGACACCGACTCCGTTCGCGTTCGTGGGCACGCTAGCCGAGGTCCAGCGGGTACTTGCGCTCGCATACGGCACGATCATGTAGTTTGCGTTGTATGTGCGGCTGTTCTCGTAGACCATGGTTCCCGCACCAGCCAAAGCCGTGTTGGTCTCGTCCGTGACGGTCACCGATACGGTGCTCGAGTCGAAGCCAGCAACCCTTGCGGTCAGCACCGGCTTGGAGAATGCCATGTTCGGCGCTGCCACGTGATACGACCTTCCAATCACGTAGTCGGCCGAAATCGTCGTTGCTCCATTGATCTGGTAGGCCAGCGAGGTATCGTTGAACATGCCTTCTCCGCCGGGCACAACGATGATCTGTCCGATCAGGTCCACAGGTGCGACATCCACTCCATACACCGCAACGTCGAGCGTTCCAGCTGTGACATCGACGCCCGTCATCACCTGCGGGTTCCCTGGCAACGTGTCGTCAGTCCAGTTCCAATACACCCAGTTGTTGTATTGGCTTTCCCAGTTCGCGAAGTCGAAGAAAGTGTTGAACGGACCGGAAGTTACCAGGTTAGAACCGTCCTTGGCCGTGACCACGTTGATGCTCAATCCGTCCCATGTCGAGTCCCAGTTGATTGCATCACACGAGACCAACGAACCGTACGAAGTCGCGGAAACCACTAAGCTGGCATTGATGTCAGTCGCGTCATCGCCAGACTCGTTCCATATGTGCGCAGTCGCAGTTATGGCGCCCATCGGGTCCATGTAGGGGGCCGGCAGGTCCCACGACATGTAGCCGCCGTACATCGTCGGCACAGGAGTCGCACTGCCCTTGTACGGCAAGGTCAGCGTCGCGGCGAGCGAGTTAATCCTGCTCGCGTTGTAGACCTTGACCCTCAGAGCCGCGCTGTCCGTCATGTCTTTGAACTGCACGTCGAAACTCGCTTCGCCAGACAAGTCAGTCGTCACAAGCGTCACCGGGTCGAAGACCAGCGATGAGTTGCTGTACTCAATCTTCAGGTCCGTGCCGCCAAGCAAGATGCCCTGGTCGTCGGTGGCGCTGACCGTGACGGTCGTAGTGTTAGCCGCGCTTGTCGGAGCCTTCACAGTCAAATCGACTATCTGCGTCATGACCCAGTCAGGTGCTGCAGCATTGAAGATCAGCAGGTTCGCAGCCGCCGCAGCCGCCCACGCATAGCCCGTCTTGGACACAGCATAGGACAGCGTCACCGTCAGGTGTGAGTTCAGGTAGTGGGACACAGTCGTCGCATCCGGAGCAGTGTAGTTCCACAGGACCACGCCCTTCGCATTGGTCAAGCCATAGGTGCGGTTGACCGTACCGTAGCTCACGAGGTTCGGGTCGATTGTGACGTTGGCGCCAGATACCGGCATGCCGTACTCATCCGTGACCGTGATGGTCACATGCGCGTAGGCACTCGGATCCAGGACAAGCTTGTCCACTTTCACCTTCATGGCAAGGGATGTGGGCAACGCCGTCACGACTCTTATCGTGCCGCTCTGGGCGGATGTGACTCCTCCCTTGGATGCCGTTATGTTGACGTATGAGAATCCGGTCGCCCCACCTGTGAGGTTGAACTTCCAGGTTCCGGTCGCATCAGTTGTGCCAGAAGCCGCTCCAGGTGTTACTGTTGCCGCACCTGTGACGCCCTCAACCGCAACGGAAACCGTCGCACCGCTGACCGGTGCGCCGACATTGTCAATCACGGAGACATATGCGTCAGCTACCTCGCCGGACAATACCTTTCCCGGCATTGAGAGGCCCGCGTTAACGCTAGCAGTCGCGCCAACAGCCGCTCCGCCGCCCGCGCCTGTCTTCTGCAGCATGGACAACGAGAACAGGTTCGATCCTGGTCCGAACAAGTCGCCCAGGTAGGGCAGCCAGCCGGTCCAAGTGGTTCTGGTCGCGTATATGTTGACCCTATAGTACAGGACGTTCACAGGCAGGAAGTTCGCCAGGACCCCTTCGGCCCACTTCGTGTAGAGGATCTGCTTCGTCACGTTGAACTCGCCTCTGGCTTTGCCACCCAGGTAGGTGACGAAATCGGCTGCTGATTGCGTGGATGCATCTGCCCTTGTGTTGACGCCCAGCAAGTCCTTGTAGAACGGGTTCGGGTCAGTGGCAGACCAGAAGCCGAATGTGTTCTGGTTCGCCTTCGGCCCAAGGATGTCGAACACGTTCCCGACGGGCTCTCCAGACAGGGACCAGCCGATGATCAGCATCTGGTAGTCCATACCCTGTAGCCTCGTCACGAGCGTGTCGAAGTCGATGGCCTTCGCCTCTGCGTTGATGCCGACATCTCTCATGTTCTTGGCGATCATCTGGCCGGCCCTGATCCTGACGGGGTCGTAGTCTGCCGGAGGCGTCAGGATGGTTATCTTCTGCATAGGCACTCCGCCAGGCAGTTCCCTCCAGCCGTCGCCGTTGACATCAATGTATCCAGCCGCTGTCAGCAAGTTCTTGGATGTGGTGAGCGTCGCATCGTAAGGCCAAGTGTTCACGGTACTGTTGTAAAACTCGCCCCAGAATGGAGGCTCGCTCGCACTGCCCTTCGTGCCAAAGCCACCCATGTACACATTGACAATCTGGTCCTTGTCTATCAGGTGGGATATGGCTCTTCTAAAGCTGACATTGCCCATCGGATCGAACTTCTCGTTGAATGCCAGGTAGAAGTAACCGTTGTCAGATAGGTACGACATCTTGATGTTCGGGTCCGCCTGTAAGCTCGGCACTCGACCCGCGGTCACCGGCCAAGTGATGTAGTCGACAGCTCCAGACTGCAACGCGAGGATTGCAGTATCAATGCTGGCGTATATCTTGTAGTACAGCTGGTCGATGTGCGGGGCGTACATCTTGTATCCTAGCGGCGTGGTAGCATTCTTGCCCCAGTAGCCAGTGTACTTCTCCATTATCCTGTAGGTGTTCGGAATGCCTTCCTTGTACATCCACGGGCCAGTGCTGATGGTCGCCTTCGGGTCGCTGCCCCACAGAACATCAAGCGTTCCATCGCCCTTGAGGTGGTTCTGCCAGATCGCCTTGGGCATCATTGGTATGCCTGCGGTCGTGGTCAGGAACTGACCATATGGCGTAGCCATCTTCATCGTGACTGTGTAGTCGTCCACCTTTGCCAGTGCGTCGTTTATCTCCGTCAGATTGACGGCACCGTCGCCGTTCGGGCTGTCGAATGCATTGATGATGTTCGCGGAGTAGGCCGTTCCGCTTCTGGCAGCCGTGTACATGAATATCACGTCATCTGCCGTGAATGGCGTTCCGTCCTGGAAAGTCACTCCATGGCGTAGGTGGAAGGTCCAAGTGAGCGTTGTCTCATTGAACTCCCAGCTTTGAGCCAGAACCCCGAAAGGAAGCATATCGTAGTCAAGACCGACTAATCCCTCGAAGCCCCAGTTGATCACATACGATTTCCAGACGCCGTTCGATGCCAGGTTCCATGTGTTGAAATCAGGCATATCCTGTTGCATAGCTAGATACAGCACGTTCGGCTGATCCGCCGCCGCCTTAGCGTGCGCCACGGGAACTATCGCGAACACCGTAAGCACGGTGAACAGCGCCACAAGCCCTGCTAATACTCTGCTATTCTTCATTCCTAACTCATCCTCCGTTTGACCCCTCAAATAGAAACTGCGCACGCTATCGCCTCTTATCATATATGAATGTTATTCCACGTTGGCCGCCAGCACCGCTTTCTGAGTCGAGGCTCGAATTCGTGGTAGGAAGCATTCGGGAGCCTCTGGCAAAAACCCACGAGTCACTGAGCACTGATGTCTGAAAACGGTCCGGGAGTCGTCCGTTGGGAAAGCGACTTTGGCGGGTGAGTTGTGCCTGGTCAGCTTCGGAACGGGCTAACCTAGTTCCTCTTCGGCTCATTACGAGTGCCCTTCTCCTGCTTTGCTTCCTTGATGAGATTCGCTACGGAAGCAGGGTCCGCGCAGTTCCATTCGCCGCAGAACGGGCACCGCGACTGATTCTCCTCGAGGTCAAGGTCCTCGATCTTGCCGGCGTAGTTGACTGTTGCTGGATACTCGTTCTTGCATTTCCTGCACTTGTATTCGAGCTCGACTTTGGGCATGATTCGGTGGACTGAAGAACCCGGTGATAAATGTTTTCCAGCGTCTTTGTCTTGAAATCGGCAGCCTTTTGTTGTAAAAGGCCGCTCACCCCCAAGGTCACACCTCCAGGGGAAGATCATGTCGAATAAGGGTCCAGTCACCGGCTTCAGGGAAGTCGCTGCTTCTGGAAGCCATTATCAGATTGGCCTCAGGGTGGGAAAGGAGTGCAGGGATATGGCACTTAAAATGGAGAAGCGATTCAAGGCGTCAACTGCCGCAACGCCTGGGTTCAACCTGCAGAAGGCGATCGCATATGCCAGGAAGAGCCTGCCGATGAGCAGGCAGTTCGCTCCGGGCTTCATCGAGGAACTCGAGGGCTATGCTGAGGGCACGGGCATCAACTTCGACACAATCTACGCGATGACCTGCGATTTCCCGGAGGGCGGGAGAGGAAAAGCGTGCACGGACATCGCGGTGAACTCCGAGTGGACCAAGGATGACGTCGTGTACGCAGCTCACAACGAGGACGTCGCGCCGTTCAGCATCGAAGAAATCGTAGTCGCCAGGATAAGACCCGCTGACGAGCCAGGGTACATCGGGATGAACTACGGGGGCATCTGGCCTACCGAGGGGATGAGCGCGGCAGGGATAAGTCTGACTGGGAATGCTCTCGTTCCCAACGATACGAGGCCGGGGATTCCGAAGTCATTGCCGGTCAGGCAGGTCCTTGCCAAGACCGGCATCCATCAGGCATTGAAGGCGTCCATGCCGGAAGGTCGTGGACACAGCTTCAACAACATCGTGTGCGACTCGAACGGTGAGATATTCAGCATGGAGGGTTCGGCGACCACCTTCGACGCTCTTTACGCAGAGGATGGCTGGCTGGTACACACCAACCACTACCTCTCGCCCAGGATGTGGAAGTTCGAGACTAACATACACACGCGCTTCTCGTCGATACTCAGGTACAATCGCGCAACGAGGCTCTTCAAGAAAGAGCTTGGGAAGGTCGAGCTGTCGACATTCAAGAGGGTCCTATCGGACCATGTGGGCTACCCAGAATCGATATGCAGGCACCCCGATCCCGCGCTGGAGGTCGAGAAGCAGACTCAGTCGATATTCTCGATCGTTTGCGACCTTACGAACAAGGTCCTATGGTTGTGCCACGGCAACCCCTGCGAGGGCGAGTACAGGAAATTCGAGCTGTGAGCCAGCGATTCACGGATACTTGTGCCTCAAGACTTCGCCCGCGAGAACCTTCGTCTGTTTCCCCTTGTCGACGGCTACAGTCCCGTTCACTATGACGAACGGTATCCCGTCAGGGTACCTGTGCGGATAATTCTCGAACGGATACTTGTGCGGCCACATGTTTGTCGCTCTGTCCTTGATCTTGTCAAGGTCGATTATGGCGATGTCTGCCTTCATACCGGGCCTTAGCAATCCCCGGTCGAAGAGGCCGATCTTCTGCGCGGGGAAGCTGGTCATCTTCCTGACTGCTTCTTGCAGCGTAAGCAGCTCTTCGTCGCGCACGTATCTTTCCAGTATTCCAGGATACTCTCCGAATGCGCACGGTATGTAGGGCGGAGGGTCGGTCAAAGGCCCGTGCTCAGCCCATGTTGCGCAGTCCGATGACACCATCATCAACGGATGCACCAGGAGTTTCTTGATGTCGTCTTCGCTGATGTAGTCGAAGATCGCAATTATCTCGTCGTTCTCCTCAAGGATCAGGTCGAAATAGGTCTCAAACGGGTCCTTTCCTCTCTCCTTCGCCACCTGCTTGACCGTCTTTCCCTCGAGCTTCTTCTGCTTCGGGCAATGCATTATGAATATCCTGTCGAAGAGTCCGTGCTTCAGAAGTCCGGAGGGCCCGAAGGCCGGCAGTCTGTCCTCGACTATCTCCTTCTTGATCCTTTCCCTGTTGGATCTCGACTTGATTTGCGCCAGCATGTCCTTTTTCTTCAATTCGGCCATGTACTGGGGAAGCGCCCCGCTGAGGGAGGGCGCAAGATCCGTATGGACATCGTTGTCAATCGTCACATCGAATCCGCGTTTCTGCGCCTGCTCCACGAGACCGAGCGTCTCCTTGGTCCTTCCCCAAGCGCCGATCTTGGGGCAGTTGTGCGATATCTGGACGCGAACGCCGCTCTTCTCGCCTATCAGGATGGCCTCCCTGATGGCCTTCGCAATGGTTTCCCTCTCCCCTCGGATGTGGGAGGCGTACATCCCTCCGTACTTGGCGACCACCCTGCACAGTTCGATTATCTCGTCGGTCTTGGCGAAACTGCCGGGAGGATAGACAAGACCCGTCGACAGTCCGAAGGCGCCGGATCGCATCGCCTCGTCGACAAGCTGCTTCATCAGCTTGAGCTCCTTCGGGGTGGGCGCTCGCCTATCAGCACCGACCACGGCTGTTCTCACAGCACCGTGACCCACGAGCGAGGCGATATTGTGTCCAACCCCGTTCTTCTCCAAGAGCGCGAGATAGTCCTCAAAGGTCCGCCAACCGCCCTTGTCGAATGTGCCGGCCCACTCGCCCCAGTACGTCTTCCAGAGCTCGATGTAGGGCTTCCGCATCGGAGCGGCAGACATGCCGCAATTGCCTATCAGATGAGTCGTAACACCTTGCCTCAACGTGCTGTCACAGCCCGGAAAGATCAGGGCTGTGATGTCAGAGTGCGTGTGTATATCGATGAATCCAGGGCACACATAGAGCCCGCGCGCATCGATTGTTCGTCTGCACTCCTTCTTGCCAATCTTGCCGATCTTCGCGATGCTCTTTCCCACAACCCCTATGTCGCCATTGTACCAAGGGTTCCCAGCACCGTCAACGATGCGACCGCTCAGGATGCCGATGTCGAATTTCAAGAGGGACACCTGGCGGCGTATATGCGTTCTATTATTTACTGCTTCACGGCCTCCGCGTCTGCTTATTTACTGCTTCACGGCCTCCGCGTCTGCTTGTCGGAAGAGGTACAGGAGTGCACCCGACCAGATCTTTGGGAAGAAGTAGGTCGACTTGTGCGGCATCAATTGCCCAGTCTCTGCCACCGCCATGACCTGCTGGACTGTCGGGGGCTTCACGAAAAAGCAGGCCTGGTATTCTCCAGTCTCCATGGCATCTTTCGTCGGCCCCGTCCCCTTGACATAATCGATGTTCATCTTCGTGTCGAGCATCTCGGCAGTGTATCCCAGAAGCCTCTTGAGCACTCGTTCTTGGACTATGTAGACAGGAAGGTCCTCCATCGGGTTCTTCGATGTCTCCTTGGCCTTCGGCGTCGCGTACAAGTGCGTCTTCGATGACGGTATCCACACGCCGAATGCCTTCACCTGGGATTTCTCCACCGCTGATGCAAGTTCCTCCGGGCCTGACATCTCCTTCAGGTCGAACTCCTCTTCGAGCGCCTCTGGGAGCTGCGACAGCAGCTTCTCGTCCGCTCCCTGGATGAGTCTGTGCGCCGGAAAAATCACAAGTCCTGGGTTGCGGAAGCTGACGAGCGTCGCCATGATGAAGTCGTAGGGCATCGTGCCCTCCTTTGAGCCGTCCTTCGCGCGCATCTTGTCCCTGAACTCCAAGCTAGTCTCGTACCTGTGGTGTCCGTCCGCGATGAGAAGCTTGGCCGGTTCCAAGAGCTTGATCATCCTGTCGATCAGTCCGGGTTCCGCTATCCTAATCAACCTGTGGTTCACGCCGTCAGGATCCACGAACCTCATGACCTCGTCGCGCTTGCGCGTGTCCAGCAAGATCCATTCCATTTCCTGCAACGGGTCGTCGTAGAGCAGGAATATCTGCTCGATGTCGCCGTTAACGGCGCACATCAGATTCATCCGATCCGTCTTGTGCTTCGGGATGGTCTTCTCGTGAGGGAGGACCACGCCCTTCGCGAAATCCTCTAGCTTGACAAGGGCGACAATGCCCGACCTGATCCTTGGCGAGCCGTCCGGGCTGCTGAAGGTCTGCTCGTAGACGTGGAAGCATTTTTCCGAGTTGCTCACGAGGACCTCGTCGTCGATCCATCGGTGAAGCCGTCTGCTGGCGATCTCGTAAGCATCGCCTTCGTCGCCCAAGGTAACATGGGTAATGTTCAACCTGTCGTCCTTGAGCCTCCTCTCCATGACCCGGTCGATGACATCATAGGGCGGGGCGACGAACCGCGACACGTCCTTTCCGAACCTGTCGGTGTTGTAGTGCAGAGCTGTGAAAGGGACGACCGTCGCCAAGTGACTCTCCTCCCTGGAATAGGTTGATGCGACGGTCATCTAAAAAAGGTTGGCATATTGAGTTTGATTCGAATGCATCTCTTCATTCAGTCAAGGAACGGGACGTAGCCGTACCAGGAGCCGTCGTCCTCCAAATACTTCAGGTTCTCCTCGAGCAGCTCCTTGTGGCCGAGTTCCATCTTCTCGAGCCTGTTGAAGATCCTCTTGAGCTTCTCATCTGCATTGGCCGCATGCTTCGAGTAGAAATCGATAGACCTCTGCTCGGTCCTTATCCCCAGCTTGAGCGCCGGTATTGCGTCCTTGGTCTCTATGGAGTTCTTGCGAATCTTCTCAGGGAAGATCTCGGCAAGGCCCTTCTCGAGCATCACCTTGGACGGCGACTTGACCGAGCCGCCCAATGCCTTCAACTGAGCCGCAAGGATTCGCGCATGCTCCTTCTCGTCTTCCGAGAGCCCCTTCATCAGCGGCTTCGCTTTCTCATCGCCGACGAGCTCGTTGAACCTTGCATAGTATTCAACACCGAAGCGTTCGAACTCAATCGCGGTGGCCAGTATCTCCTTGACATTCGTGCTCTCATACCCCCGGTCTTTCTTGAGCCGAACGAAGGTCCCCATCCATAATAAGCGTTGCGCAGAAGCAGGACGAGTTGTTGGAACGGTCTTGATTTCCCGCGTGCCGTTAGGTTTAGTTATTTGGCCTGACAGATAATTGTCGTCGGAACTGGATTATGATACGTTTGTATGTCATTATATAGCTGGCAAATCAATCATCGATTGCCAGGTCTGGCCAGCTGGCGGTGATGTCTGACATGGTCAGGGCAGCTGTTGAGAATTACATCGTTGTTCCTGAGAGGCCGAGGAAGGCAGGTGTTCGTCCTGTCAGCAGCAAGGACAAGAGGGTGAGAGAAGCCCTCCGAGAGATGGCCGCGATAATCGCCGAGGGCAGACCACTTACTGATATCATGGAGCACGCGCTCACGGCAGTGTCCGATTTGTTCGGGATTGCAGAGCTGGTTTTCGAGGTCACCAGTGGCGAGATTGACTCGTCCTTCCGGTGGATGACGTACGGGGTTTCGAAGGAGAGAGCGCAGCAGATGACTGCGAATCGGGAAGCAGAGTACTATCTCAAGGATCTGCTGGACAAGACATTGTCCGACAAACTCCTGGTTTCCAAGAACGCCTATTACATCAACGCAGAGGAATGGATCAAGATCATCGAACAAGATCCGTTCTCCGACCATCCGTCATACTACAGGCATCCTGAGAACGCTCGTCTTCCGAGAAAAGGCGGTGATGTTTGGCATGAATCCGACCAGTACAAAATCACCATGCGAGATCGCAGCGGAGCTCTGCTCGCAATACTCGAACTCGATTATTCGTACGACGACAAATTGCTCTCAAAGGACACCATCGAAGGGATAGAGCTCTTCACCGAGCTTCTGTCGTTAGCACTGCTGAGAGAGATGCGTGGCGGCATCGTCCCTCGCAAGCCGATTGCTAGAACCTCTCAAAGGACGGACCTTCTAGAAGACATCCTGAGCATCGCGTCATCCGTCGTTTCCGAGAGAGATCTTCGGAAGCTCTCGGAAATGATCCTTACATCTGTCTCGTCGCTATTCGGGTTCGGGAAGGTCACTCTAGTCGTTTATGACGAGGCGGAGGGCGTTTTCAAGTGGATCGCCGTGTTCGGATACAGCGAGGAGCAAGTGAAGGACATCAAGCTGCGGAGCATTCCCACCGACGTGATACTCGAAGACCTGAGAGAAGATAGGAGGGTTGGCAAGACGGCCTACCTGACCCTTGTCGAGGAGGTCAGTCCGCGGATCAAGGGCTACTACATATCCCCTCAGGACTTGGAACCATCCTTGAAGATGGGCCCGCGAAGGAAGGACGAATTCAGGAAGGGCGACTATCTGTCTTTCGCATTGCACGATTCTGCGGGTCGAATTGTCGGGGTGATCTATCCTTCGGAGCCGAAGGATGGCAAGATGCCGGACAAGGAAACGATTGAGACAGTCGAGATATTCACATCCCTCGCAGAGGTCGCGATCGAGAACGCGAGGCTTTCGCACGAGAGGGAACTGGCACTCAGGGCAACCAGCCAAAGAACGGAACAGCTCTCGCGCATACTCGACTTGGTGTCGGGAATCATGTATGTGCGCAATCTCGACCAGATGCTGGACAACCTGCTCAAGACCTTGGCAAGGCTAGTCGGCACAAAGCGCATGGTGCTTGGGATTAAGCACCAGGACATTGGGGTGTACCGGATAGAAGCACTGTACGGATACCCCCCCAAGGCGGCGGAGACGATAAAAAGGCATGAATATTCTATCGAGAGTGTAGACAAGATTCCAGACATAGGAAGAGCCACGACCGAGGCGCTTCAATCGCGCTGGTGGACGAAGATGGGCCGCATGAGCTACTACATGCCTGCGGAGAGTCTTCAAATGCTCTCAGACGACGAGCTTGCCTACTATCCGGAGCCCGAGCTTACCAGGATTCCCAGGGCGGGAAAAGGACATTGGCACGAGCTGGACTACATCGACACTCTTATTCTCGACAAGGAAGGCGTTCCCATTGCTTATCTCGAGACTCTCAAGCCGAGAGATGACCGAATTCCGGACCGAGACACGATCGAGGTCATCGAGATATTCGCAAGCTTGGCGGGGATCGCAATTGAGAACGCGAGAATGTTCGAAGAACACATCGACAGCAGAAAGAATGCCGAGCTCTACACGGACGTTCTCTCCCACGACATAAAGAACTTCAACCAGGCGATCCTCGGCTACCTGGACCTCCTCAAGACCAAGCTCAGTCAGCCGGACCAGCTTGCGCTGTTGAACAAAGTGGGGGAGCAGGTGATGAACACCAGCTGGCTCGCGAGCAACGTGAGGACGATGTCCAGGGTGACGTTCGGCGACGTCGAGCTCGCGAAGACCGACCTCGGCGCCGTCCTTCTAGACTGTCAGAAGAGCGTGTCTCAATACTACCCAGGCAGAAAGGTGATATGCAGATCAAGCGCCGAGAAGGGAATGTACTTCACGAACGGTGACGAGTTGATTCGGGAGGTCTTTGTCAACATCCTCACGAACGCCGTCAAATACGATTCGCACGAACCCGTTGAGATCGACATCACCATCGAGCGAACACTCATTGATGACAGCAAAGCGTGGACTATCTCGATTGCCGATCATGCGTGCGGCATCCCGGACGACGCCAAGAAGTTGATCTTCGACAGGTTCTCAAAGGCTCCGAAGAAAAAGGGTTCTGGCATGGGCCTGCACATCGTGAAGACCCTGACGAAGA
This sequence comes from uncultured Thermoplasmata archaeon, assembly GCA_963705355.1. Classification (GTDB taxonomy): domain Archaea; phylum Thermoplasmatota; class Thermoplasmata; order UBA10834; family UBA10834; genus COMBO-56-21. The sequence goes on along the minus strand of OY970070.1, from coordinate 1,144,325 downwards.
GATATCATGGCAGAGTCTGGGTGGAGGACAGGGTGCAGGGGGACCCAACAAAGGGAGCGGTCTTCAAGATCCAGCTCCCGACCGTGGAGCCCGCAGGACCCTAGAGATACGCTGTCCCGTCCATCATGTGCACTACTGACCCGCCGACTCTTACGGATTCTATCCTTCCATCGCCGGACGTGCGAACCTCGACTGAAATCTTGCTTGGCCTTCCTATCTCGTAGCCCTGCTCGTTGGTCATCTTGGTGACCTTGTCGACGGGGATCAGTCTCCTTTCGACGAGGTACGCGCCGAGGCAACCGCTCGCGCTGCCGGTCGCAGGATCTTCGACGACATTTCGAGACACAAGCGATAGGCCTCGGGAATGTGTGGTCGACTTCGGATCGATCGGATCGAGACATGTCACATAGAGGTCCGCGATGTTGTTGGGAAGCTTCTGACGGAGCCCGACGAACACCGCTGCGTTTCCAGAGGCCTTCTCGACCGCCTTCCTGGTCCTGACGGGGACGATGATCCAAGGCAGTCCTGTCGAGACATACTGCGGCGGAGCGTCCCTCGGATTGAAGTCCGACTTCGATAATGACAGTGCATCCGCGATCAGGCCAATATCATCGATCACGGGACCAAATTCCGGCTTGTTCTGAACAGTCACGATCTTGCTGATCTTGCCCTTTGACGAGAATATCTCCACGGGCATTATGCCCGCCTTGACCTCCATCTTCACCGTCGTCATCGGGTCCTTGAGCTTGATCCGGCCTTCTTTCGCCAGAACATAGAAAGTGCCCAGCGTCGGATGACCCGCATATGGTATCTCCATGTCCGGCACGAATATGCGAACCCTGAAATCCGCGCCGGAGCCAGGAGTGGGCGGAACGACGAATGTCGTCTCCGAGAGGTTCATTTCCATGGCGAGCAGCTGCATCTCGCGCGGCGTGAGCCCTTTCGCGTCAGGAAACACCGCAAGAGGGTTTCCTCCGAACGGTTCCGTCGCGAAGACATCGACTCGAACGTACCTTGCTTTCTTCATGCGATCGAGGATGAAGGTCACTTTTTGCACTTAACTATATTGCACAGGCGCTCGAAAGCAGCGGCCTTCCCGAGGTCGAAAGCTCTGAGGTTCACATCGACTGCTTTCTTCGGCACGTTGTCCGAGATCGACTTCTTCAAGGACTCCTCGGGAACGGGGAAGGCTTCTAGCGTGCTCAGCGCCCCGAGCATGACCACGTTCTCCGTCAACGGGTTGCCCGCCTTCTTCGCGATCTCAAGAGCGTCGATGACTGCGATCTTGTCAGTGACCTGCGACAGCCTCTTCTTCACATCCTCGACTGACATGTACTTCGCAGTCTTATCCTTCATGTGCGCTCCGGTCTCTATGATCGGGTGCTGCACCCTCGAGTTCATGATGACGACTCCGCCGGGCGCAAGGTACTCGACGTACCTTAGTGCTTCCAGCGCGTCGAGCGCAAGGATCGCGTCCGCTCCTCCAATCGGTATCAGAGGTGATCGAATGTCCTCCCCTATCCTCATATGCACGTTGATAGAGCCGCTCCTTTGCGATAGGCCGTGTTGCTCCCCCGTTATGGCGCGCATGCCCGCGAGAGAGCATGCCGAACCGATCACGTTAGAGAGAAGGACGAGTCCCTGTCCCCCGACTCCTGCCATGTAGGCGCTGAACTCCTTGCCGGCCATTTCACTCGCCCTCCCTCAGCTTGATGGAGCCGAACGGACAGAGTTTGGCGCACACATCGCATCTATCGCACAGTTCCTTCGTGATGAACGCCTTCCGATCGCCGTCGTCTATCGAGATCGCTGGACAGTAGAATTCTCGTATGCAGGTGTAGGGCCTCTTGCAGACCTCCTTGTCGACCTTGTTGGTATGGATTGCCTCCCCTCTCTTGCGCTTGTTCCTGTCTGCGTAGAGGGCACAGGCCCTCCTTGAGATGATGACGTTCGGGCCTTTTCTCGAGAGCGCTTCCTTCATCGGTCCGACCGCAGCTTTGACTTGGTACGGGTCGACTATTGTAATGTCGGTGAGTCCCATCCCTCTGATGACGTCCTCCAGCACGAGGGGCTTCGCTGGCTGCCCGCCAGCGTTGTAGTCCCTCCCGGGATCTGGTTGCTGCCCCGTCATTGCGGTGACCTCGTTGTCCAGGATGACGAGGGTGTAGTCGTCGTTGTGATGGATGGCGTTCACCAAGCCTGGCATTCCCGCATGCCAGAACGTTGAATCCCCAATCATCGCAACGACCTTCTCCTCGGCCCCGTACTGCATGCCCGCGGCAACGCCCATGCACGCGCCCATGCTCAGGAGCGAGTCCCCATAGTTGATCGGGTCGAGAAAGCTCATCGAGTAGCAGCCGATGTCCGTCGCCAGTATGTGCTTCATGCCTTTCGTGGCCTGCCTGAGCGCGTGGAGCGTAGCCCTGTGCGGACATCCCGGACAGAATGTCGGCGGCCTGTCCCTCAGGCCGGCCTTCAGCTCCGTTGCCTTCGCCATTATGGCCCCGTAGTCGACTGGTGGTTTGACATCCAGTATCTTCGCCATCGCGTCTACGACTATGTTCGGATTGTACTCCAGTGACTCGCTGAAGTGGCCAGTCCATTTGCCATATATCCTGACGCTCGGGTTTGCGTCCTTGGCGATCGCAGTGACGTAGAGCTCGAGGAATGGCTGAAGCTCCTCGACGATGATCGCTGTTTTGATCTTCTTGAGGAAGCTGCCGATCTTCTTCTTTGGCAGCGGATATGTCGTGCCGAGCTTCAGGATGGAAGGGTTGACCCCCAGGATTTTCGCCGCATCGACGGCGTAATTATAGCCCGCGCCGCTTGTGATGATGCCGACATCGGAGCCCGTGTCCTTCTCGACGTTCAGGTCTGAGGTCTCGAACTCCTCCTCGATCCTCTTCGTCCTTTCGAGCAGCTCGTGCTTGAACTTCCTTGCTGACTCTGCGACCGTCACGAATCTTCCAGGCGGATGCGTCCACGGCACCTTCTGGAACGGCTTTCTATCAAGCTTCTCGAGTCCCACCATGCCGCTCTGGTGGTTCACCCTTGTGGTGGTGCGTATCACTACTGGCACCCCATGCTTTTCCGAAAGGGCGAACGCCCGTTTCACCATCTTCTTGGCCTCTGTTGGGTCAGAGGGTTCGAGCATGGGTATGTAAGCGTTCGGCGCGAAAGGACGCCCATCCTGCTCTGTCTGGGAGGAGTGAGCATGCGGGTCATCAGCGACGACTATCACCATCCCTCCTTTGACGCCCGTGTAGGATAGCGAGAAGAACGAATCGGAGGCGACATTCATGCCAACGCTCTTCATCGCTGTCATGGACCTCATCCCGACCATTGAGGCGCCTGCGCAGGTCTCCAGCGCGACCTTTTCGTTGGCCGATATCTCCATCTTGTAGTCGAACTTGGTCGACACATCCGAGAAAGTGTCGAGTATCTCGGTGGTCGGCGAACCTGGATACTCCGAGACGATCTTCACATCAGCCTCGATCGCACCGCGAACGATTGCCTCATTGCATATCATGAATGCCTTTCCCGGACCGTCCCTGATGACATCTTCTGCGCTCAATCAATCGACCTCCTAATCCTGCCCCGTTCTGGAACATCGAGGGGGCTAATTGGGTTTGCGATGACAGGAGGGCGGGATTGTCATTCCGCCGAACTAATCAGGGAGCGCCTACGCCTGTCCCTTTGGCCTCATGTGGACATCCATGGCTTCCTGAATCTTCCTTCTGACACGGAACGGGTCGGGAACGGCCTCCCAGACGACGTCGGCCTTCCTTCCGCCTGAAAGCCCCTGAGTGGAGAACACGATGGTCCCGTATCCAAGCGCCCTCTTCCCGATAGACTGCGCGAGGTCGATGTTCGTGATCATTGTCAGCGGGATGTCCTCGTAGTTCTTGTTCAGGATCCCTTTCTGAGTGATGATCCTCTCGTCGGTCGCGGCGTAGACCGTGCTTCCCCATTTCAGCCAGCGGTATGCGAAGTATATCATCGCGAGCACGAAGACAGCGCCGAAGGCGTATTGCAGGTAGGCTCCGTTGGATCCTTCAAGGTAGTCGCTTATGTAAGGTATTGACGGCGCGCTGGGGATCCATTTCCAGACGAACAGCACGAGCGCGACCAACGCGATTATCAATGACAGGGCAGCCGCTTTCATGTACAACCATGCGCTCGGGCGCGTCTCGAAAACAACAGTCTCGTCGCTTGACAACATCTTCTTTGGAATTAGCTTAGATATCTTCGCCATGGCAAGCCCGGAACATTGTAACGTTGTTCCTTGATATTTAGACTTGACTGGACTGGGCATGAGACAATCTGAGAGAGAGGTCCTTGCCGTTCTTCATCTCCTGTGAACATCCTGAGGGAGTGCACACGACAGCGAAAGGCACTGCGCTCCTTGCAGTTCGTAGCCCCTTCTCGCGAGTTACCATGACGATCATGCCAGGGTTGAAAATCTCACTAGCTGCGAGCCAGAGCTCGCTCTTTGAGGCCTCTCCGGCCTCTGGGTCATGCACTTCAACACACAGCGGTCCTCGTTCGAAAGCCAACCAGGCAGAGATGTAAGATGCTGCGAAAAGGCCGTGATTCTCAACATCCTTTGCAGTGAAAGACCTTAGGATCTCCCATGCCTTCTCCATATGCTGTGGATCGTGGCACGCCATGCCATACAATGCCAAGGCCCGGGCCCATCTGGAGTTCTCCGGAAGAGATCTTCTCGGGCTCGCAAGCTCGCCGATCTCGCTCTCCTTCCTCACTATGTCGGCAAAGCCGCCTTCAGAATCAGCGAACGCCGTGCTAACTCCGTTGATCAGGCGATTGGCGATTGCCAGCGTTTCATCGTCCGCAGACAGTCCGAAGACGGCTAGCAGCGATTCGAAGAATGGCGCCTGGTCTGCGAACAGATACAAGTCCTGTCCGTCCATATGTCTGACCAGACCGACTTTCTCATTCCACAGATGCTGGACCGAGTACCTCCAAGCAACCAATGCCGCATCTATGTAGTCTCTTTCTCTCAGAACGATTCCGGCTTCCAGTAGCGCAACGACCGCATCGGCATTCCAGCCAGCGAAAATGGTTCTGTCAACTGCGGGCGCCGTCCTCCTCGACCTGTCCTCTGCCGTGAGTCTATGATACTCCTCGTTCGCATCCTGACTTCCGTAAAACCCCCCAAGAATCGGGTCCCTGAGGGTTTTGAGCAAGTAGTCGGCCAAACCTCGTGCTCTTGGCGCAAATCTCTCCAGGCCGAGGATCTTGTATGCGTGGACAAGGTTCCTCAGAAAACCTGTGTTCGTCTCAAGCATCTTCTCGTAGTGCGGTTCCCTCCAGTCCCTTGTCACTGAGTATCGGAAAACCCCTCCTTCGACTTCGTCGAACAGACCCTCTGTCATTCGATCGAGTGTGTTGGCGACGGCCGCTGCGAGCTCACTGTCATGGTCATACGAATATCTCTGCATCAGGAGGTCTACGACCTCCGGATGCGGAAACTTCGGTGCGACCCCGAAACCTCCGAATTCAACGTCGTAGGCAGCAAAGATGTCCTCAAAGAGAGTCGTTACGAACTCATGGTCAGCCGACTGCTTCTTCTGCGTCGCTTTGGAGATGTCGAGGTACTGTAGTCGGCCTCTCTCGAGTGCAGAGTCTATCTCCCCCGAAGCCTTCGCTCTAAGTATCGCCTTGATCACTCTCTTCATGTCAGCAGGTGGAACGTAGGTTGCTCCCCAGACGGACTCCCCAAGGCCTGAGAGAAACGCCGTGGTCGGGAACCCTCCCCTGTTATATCTCTCCGATATGTCAGGCCTCTTGTCGATGTCGACTCGCACAGGGACGAAATCCTTGTTTATCGTCTTCACTATGTCAGGGTCCGAGTATGTGGTCTCATCCATCACGTGGCACCAGTGGCACCAGACGGCGCTGAGGTCGAGCAGCACGAGTTTGCTTCCCTTGGCTGCCTCCTCGAATGCGTCTTTTGTCCAGTCTCTCCAAGCGACACCGCTGACCTCACGGCCTTCTCTGATTTGGGCGACCATCTGCTTTCTGTCAAACCTTGCCTTGAGAATCTAGATAGTCCCGAACAGCGATGGCATTCTCGAACGATCTCGTCTCAGGTCTTTGGATTCTCAATCACGGTTCCTCTCGCAGCAATCGACAAATACTCAGAGAGATGATTTAGGGCCGCTCATATTAGTCCACAATTGTTGACTGATGACTGGGCAACGGGGGAAATGGGTGATTGTCGTGTTCTCAAATCGAGGCAGAGCGGTAGTCGCGTTGATTCTTTGCATGTCCATGATGGCAGGCGTTTTTGCGCTTTTCGAGAACAAGGTGTCGGCACAGTCGGAGCCTGAGGTGTTGGTCGTGGCGATTCAGCAGGACATGCCGGATTTCAACACGTGGAACCTGGCATCGAATGGCGCTTGGAAATCGGACGTGATCAACTGGGGCTTCGAGGGACTGGTCGGTCTTGACTACGACATGCTTCCGTTCCCAGTCATTGCTGAGAGCTGGACATTTGACGAACCGTCATTGACATGGACCTTCCACATCAGGCACGGGGTGACGTTCCACGACGGCACGCCGCTCACGGCGGATGATGTTGTCTTCATCTACAAGGCCGCGAGGGCGGGCACGACATACTCGGGGGACATCATCAACGCATTCGATAGCGACAGCGACGGCGTCGTCAGCCAAGCCGAGATAGACTCCGGAGTGATCAAGGTCGACAGCTTCACCGTGGACCTGGTCATGGCCAATCCCTACGGCGAATTCCTCTCCACGACCGCCACCATACCGATCATGCCCAAGGCGATCTGGCAGAACCACCTCAATGGCGATGGGACGCTCGATGTTCTGTGGGGCAACGACCCAAGGGCGACCGTCAGCACTGGCCCGTGGATGTACAAGGAAGGCATTCCGAACACCTACAGGATAATGGAGAAGTACACTGACTACTGGGGCAAGAATGCTACGACGCCGCTGGGCTATAGGCTGTACCCAGCTCATATCGATCAGTTGTACTTCAGGGTCACACCGACGATGGACAGCGCGATACTCGCTCTCCAATCAGGATTAGTCGACTACATCTCATGGCCCGTAACGGCAGGGCGAGTCCCGAGCCTGCAGGCCGACCCGAATGTCGGGCTCAGATATCTCCCTGACAACGGCTACTTCTACCTCGCATTCAACGAGAAATTCGATCCCATGGGTGACATATCATTCAGGCGCGCGGTATCCGATCTCATCGATAAGGACCAGATTGTCAATGTTTACATGGGAGGGCTTGGCGTCAAGGGGAGCGCATGCGAGCCACCGCTCTGGGGAACTTGGTTCAACGAATCCGTCCAGACATGGCCCTTCGATGCCACCCTCGCGACTTCCAACAACACGTTGGACGCTGCCGGATACCTTGATGTGAACGGCGACGGCTGGAGGGAACTCCCAGGCGGCGCCCCAATGCAGAAGATAACCATCCTGACGCCTCCGGCGGACTACGACCCCGTCAGGATCAGGGCGGGCGAGATGATTGCGAAGAACATGAGGCAAGTGGGCATCAACTCAGAGGCGCAGGCGGTAGACTTCGAGACGCTTGTATCAAGGCTACAGTCGATGGACTACCAGATGCTCATCATAGGCTGGTCCCTCAGCTCTGAGCCAGTGGGCAACGTGTTCGACATCCTTGGCCCGATGGCCAGTTGGAACACATTCGGCTTCTGGTCGCTTGCGCATCCGAACCCGTTCTACAAGGATCTTCTCGGTGTCAACACGAGGGCGGATTCCTTGACGCAGCAGCTAGCGGATGATGTCTACGACCTTGGCACACTTGCCAAGAGTAGCTTCGATATGGGATCTCAGGTCTTGTTCACCAGATGGGCCGAAGGCGTCATCGCCGAAGCCATTCCGGTCAATGTGCTTTACTATAGGGTCAATGTCGAAGCGTACTGGAATTCATGGGTCGGCTGGTATCCTTTCATGGGTACGCTCTTCAACCGGTTCTCCATCGGGTATCTGGAAGACACAGGGGCGCCCGCTGGACTCCAAGAAGCGAACGCTCTCTTGAACGCCGCCCTCAGCATGCCCGAGAAGGTAGGCATAGGCGGTGCGGTGGATGCCTATGTGACGGTGATAGACGACTCTGGCAGACCTGTTTCAGGCGCCTCGGTCTCGATAGATGTTGCCGGATACGGGCTTGGCCCGGCCTCGGTGTCTATCGACTCCTCAATTGGAATTACGGATCCTGGAGGCATCTGCGAGTTCCTAGTGACGGGTCTGTCGCGAGGTTATTCGAACATCACAGTGATGGTCACGAAGGGGTCTGAGAGCTCTGTCGCCGCGGGAATGATTCAGTCTGTCGGCGAGGTCCCGCAGACTCTCGTGCTCGGGGTCGCACCGGAGAGTCTCGTGCTGCAGCCGGGCGAGAGCACTGTTGTCCATCTGAACGTGAGCGATGAGAACGGCCTGCCGGTCGAGGGAGCGACGATCTCGGTCGATCCCAACCTGATTTCATATGGGTGGGTCGACTCGGAGCAAGTCGTGACTGACGCGAGCGGGGAGGCGTCGATGACATATACTGCGCCAGCTGCCATACTTGAACTCAACGCCCATTTGGAAGTGACGCTTTCGTATGCTGTGAGCAAGGCGGGCTACATGTGGACCGACTCCTCAGCAGTGAACCTCCTAATCTACAACAGCCTGGCCCCGCTATGGGTGATGGCTCAGGTAGACTCTGTCGGCACGACAGCCTTGACCCGCGCTGCAAACGCGACTACAGTGACCGTGCTAGCAGTTGATGACGAAGGCAATCCTTTGGCTGAACACAGGATGGCTGTCACCTACAGTGATATGAATGCGGTCTTCTCTCCGGTCGGCTCAGTCCTGACTGATGGATCCGGCGTGGCAATCTTCGATGTTCAGTTGAAGGATTCGGCTAGTAGCTTTGGATTGAGAGTCACAATTTGCAACGCAACCGTGCTGAATTCCGTTCCCGCGACAATCACGCTGACCCACGCTGGTTCGGGGCCTGTCCCAGCGATGTACGGCGGATACATGACGTGGGATACGCAATACCTCATACCAGATGCGGCACACGACTATGTTGAGGCTACTGCGCACGTTTGGGACGAGACCGGGGCTGCTGCCGACGGCATCAACGCGAGCCTGCTCGTCTCTGGGACACCATACGGTTCGTTGGTGTGGAACGATTACATAATGTGGGATTCCACGTACGACGGCTGGGGCATCAACATAGTGACTGACAAGGACAAGGCGAACCTCGTGACGTCCGGCCCGTTCACGACTTACTTCGACTACGCGAACTGGGAGCAGTGGTACAACGGCGGATACATATACTGGAACTGGGCTGATAACGTGATGGTGCCAGTCGATATCACTGCCGGCACTGTCACCATAGGCATCTACACCCAGGACTGGGCTCCCGTCGACCTGCTTGGCTCGGTGTACCTGATCCCGGGCGGCACGGGCTCCTTCAACGGCACGACATTGTCGTATGAGATAAACGGACCGACCACGATATCCGGGAACTACGTTATCGGAAGATCGTACACTGTCGCGACACCGAAATACTACATCGAGAAGCCCGTCATGGAGGCGCGGCTAGCCGACTACGATGTGACGAACGTCACCATGTGGGCTTTCGACGAGACCAATGCCCCCCTCGGTGGAGCATCTGTTCAGGCATACCAGAATGTTCTCACTGGCAACAGAGATTACACAGTGTCCCCGTCGGGAAGGATCCCGACCGACCCGCAGGGCTTGGGGACCGCTGACATCATCGCGGTAGGGAAGAACAACGTAGTGACGTCAGCGAGCCTTCAGGCAGACGTCTACGTAAGGGCGAGAAGCCTCTACTCTGTCTCGATGTTCTCGCAGTCCCGGATTTTCATCCACACCCAGCAGTGCTTCATCTCGATGGACCTGATTCAAGAGGTCAAAGCCATCGGAGACATGGTCAAAGTCAATGTGACAGTTTTGGACTTCTCCGGGGTGCCGATCGAGGGGATGCCTGTTGAGCTGAGCGCGGGAGCCGGGAACATAGCTGTGCCAACGATGCTGACAGGCGCTGATGGACGGGCGTCATTCGACCTCGACACGACAAATGTGACGAGTGCCCCAGTTGGGTTCATCCCAGTTCGGGCGAGCGCGGGTGGGCCTGCATATGACATGAGCACGGCAAGCATGATGCTTGCCGTCAGGGAAGTGCAGCCTCCTTTCGCTGACGCGGGTGCTGATACTACGGTCACCGAGGGCGATACGGTCTACTTTGACGGCCTTGGCTCTTCCGACAACTTCGTCGTCGTCAACTACACATGGAATTTCACCTACGACGGATCACCCGTGCTCCTGTACGGAGGGAGCCCATCGTTTGTGTTCCTCATTCCAGGGACATATGTAGTCACCCTCAATGTGACTGACAGGGCTGGCAACTTCGATACCGATGTCGTCGTGATCACCGTGGAGAGTGTAATTCCGGAGTTCCAGACGCTCCTGCTGCCGATGACAGGGATTCTGGCCGTTGTCGTCGTGATGAGGCTCGCGCGCACGCGTCGCAATTGAGCCTCTGCCCCCAAGAGAAGGTGTTCTGCGTCTCATCAGGCGTAGCCTTGAACGTTTTTTTCAGTGCTCCCGTAGGGGAACATTGCGGTCACTGAGGCTCACTTGTGAACGTCCGTTGCGTACCGTAGTGCCTTTCCTGTTGTGAGGTCGGCCCGGAGATGCCCCAACGACACTAATATATATGATACGAGTCAGTTTGAATCCGAAACCTTGGCTGCACCTAATCCCCTGCGAAGGTAACGCCTTGGATTCGATTCAAGGAAGGTTTTGAGATATGAACAAAGGGCACGCTCTGCAGACACTGTCTGCCATTCTCTTGTGCGCGTCGATGATTTCGAGCTTGCTGGTCCTAATGCCGTCCCGGGCGGATGCTGCGCCGACTGACGCGTGGATCGAAGGCACGGTCACCGATGGTGTGAATCCGATCGAGAACGTGTACATTCTGTACATGCCAATGATGTCAAGTGGGAGCGTCATGGGTTCTGGATGGACTAACGCCACGGGCCACTACAATGTGACGGTGATCGGAGGAGTCCAGTACCTCGTAATGGGCTTTCACGGCGGCTACTGGGCAGTGAATGCGAATGTCTCGCTCAACTCGGGTGAAACATCAACTGTCGATTTCGTCATGCACTCGATAGCTCCAGCTCTCGATGACGTCGTGCTCCGAGGCCAAGTGACTGATGAGCTGGGGAGCCCCGTGACCGTGGGCAACGTGATTGGGTACGTGTATGATCCGGTCAACTCGGGCCAGGGCGCGCCGAAGTATGGGAACTTGACAACCACAGACGCCTTCGGGAACTTCACCGTTAATGTGACCGCCAGCACGATAGGCGGAGGCGTTGTAGTCTTCGACGTCCCCGGATACCCGATGGCGGAGAACAACACTCAGAACCCATTCGTATCCGGTCAGACCTACTGGTTCAACATAACTCTCCAGCCTAAGTCCTACACGGACGACGCAGTGATCTACGGGATCGTCACGGATGCCACGACTGACCTTCCGCTCGAAGGCGTTCTTGTGAGCTTCCAGTCTTGGAACATGTGGAACCAGCAGGGAAGTTACTCGAACATGACCTTCACTGACGCCTCCGGACACTACGAAATGAACGTGACGAACGGGACGGCCAACATATGGTTCTCCAGCAGCGGGTACTCGATGTACCAGTACAGCGGGGTCTCTGTGCCCGCAAACAGCTCGCTCGAGCTCAACGCGCAGCTTCTGCCCACGACAGCAACGATCAGAGGGAACGTGACCGTGGTCGGGACAGGCTCCCCGATCGCCAACGCGCGCGTGTTCCTCACTGATGGCTTTGGCAACTTCTCGATGGCCTTGACGAATGGCGCCGGCGAGTACTTGCTCAATGCGTTCAGCGGCTCGGGCTTGGGATTGGGCGCCGAGGCGGACGGATACAACCGGAACATGACGATCGTCAACGTGACGGACGGCGACTATCTCTGGTACGACTTCGGTCTGAGAGCGGTAGACGCATGGCTGGCAGGCAAGGTCACAGATGCGATATCTGGTCTGCCGATTGAGGGCGCAGGCGTGTGGCTTCACAACGACTACTTCCAGAATTGGATGCAGACCAATGCTACCGGCGACTACAACTTCACGCAGGTCGTGAGCGGGAGCTTCACGATTGACATCAATGCCATGGACTACATGTCGTACTCAGCTAGCATTGATGTACTTTCAGGTGGAAACGTTTACAATGCCACCCTGATGCCCTGGAACATCCCGAAGACGTGCAAGCTCTGGGGCTACGTGAACGACAGCGGTAGCCTCACCGGCATTGCCAACGCCCAGGTGGAGATTGGAATCGGTCCCCCCGATTACCGGGAGTACAATCAGACGTGGACGAACGGGACAGGATACTACGAGATGTGGGTGCCTCCGGTTGAGCTGCTGTACGTCGCTAGCGCTAACGATTACAAGCACGGCGAAGGAAGCTTCGACGCCTCTGGGCTGACTGAGTTCAGGCTCGACGTCCTCCTGGACACTGACCTGTGGGGTCCAAATGTGACCTACGACCAGACAGTTCTAGAGAATGTGACATGGTTCAATCCGACGTTGTACAACATCGTTGTGCAGGACATCGATCCCGAGTTCTTCGCGCTTGCGCAGTTCATGTACAGCGAGAGCGACCTCGGGTATGACTACTACTACATGATATCAATGATTTCGGACTCGTTCAACCCGCTCTCCCAGAACGCGAACAACCTCCTGTACATGCAGATGGGCGACACATACACTATCACGTACGCATGGGACACCACGGTGGCTAGTGCTGGATGGCTGTGGAATATGACCGACCAGCAGTACCTCGGCGTATGGCAGTTCTGGCAGGGGCCAGATGTGTACTACGCCGTACGCGCGTACTATACTAACGCCAGCATGACGGGTTGGGAGCAGGGCACTGCATTCTTCGACGGCAGCACCGGCTATTTCCTCTGGTTCTCTTTCGACAACGGCATGCTTCCCGTGGCGTATCCTTCCGATCCGACTGGCATCATAGGTCCTCAGGTGTCTGAGATACAGGTGGACCCGATTAGTGGCTGGTGGACTTGGATCGGCGGAGTCATGATGGGTGAGTGGGACGTTGTCGGGTTGAACTTCACGCCAGATACGCTGGGTCCCAGCGGGGAGTATGCAAGCGTGTTCTCCGCGAGCGACTTCGGAAACCATGGCTGGGGCACAATCGAGTTCTTCACCGTGGACAACGACCCGCCTGTCGCCGACGCAGGCCTCGATCAGACGGTGGTGGAGAACACCGCGGCCACGTTCGACGGCAGTGGCTCGTCGGACAATGTGGGTATAGTGAACTACACCTGGAACTTCACGGACAACGGTGTGCCGGTCGAGGTGTACGGTGTCACCGCCTCGTACAACTTCACCGAGGTTGGCAGCCACGAAGTCACTCTGACTGTCACGGACGGTGCGGGGCACACGCATTCTGCAACGACTTGGGTGGAGGTCGTCGCCGACCAGCCACCTTTCGCTGACGCAGGCTTCGACCAGCCAGTCATGGTCGGCGATCTGGTGCAGTTTGACGGATCTGGTTCCTACGACGATGTCAACATAGTGAACTGGACATGGACGTTCACCTACAATGGATCCACGGTGGTGCTCTATGGTCCGAACCCGACGTTCATCTTCTGGACCGAAGACGTGTACGACGTCACTCTGACCGTCAATGACACCGCTGGACAGACATCCTCAGACGTGGTTCAGATAACCGTGTCCGGAATGATCCCGGAGTTCCCGACCCTGCTTCTGCCAGTCATCGGAATGGCGGCCGTCGTGTTGGTGGCAAGGCTGAGGAAGAGGCGCTGACCGCAGTTCATTCCCAGAAAAGCCTCTCCTAAACTCCTTTCCTCGTTTTCATTTTCCTCGTTTGATGGCAAGCGCAAGCTCATTCAGCGATAGAGGCTTCTTCACGCCTTTCGTTCCAAGGTCCAATTCTTCGTACAGCTTCGCCACATAAGGAAGCTCCAGCCCAGCCGACTGCAGCAGCTTCTCATCGTACAGCACATCCTCAGGTCTGCCTTCCGCTATGATCGAGCCCTCCTTCACGATGCACACTCTGTCAGCGAGCCTCGCCGCGAGGTCCATGTCGTGAAGCGCTATCACGACGCTCATCCCTTGGTCGTCCCTGAGCGACCTCAGCAGCCCCTCGATCTTGTGCGCGTTCGACGGATCGAGATCTCCTGTGGGTTCGTCGACGACCAATATCTTTGGCTTCATCGCGAGGACGCCGGCGATCGCCACGAGCCTCTTCTGTCCGCCGCTCATGTAGTGCGGAACCTTATTGACCTCCTTTATCCCGACTATGTCCAACGCCCAACGAGCTCTCTGCCTTGCCTCTTCCAACGGCATGCCGAGGTTGAGCGGGCCGAACATCACGTCGTCGAGGACCGTCGGCGAGAAGAGCTGCGAGTCGGCGTCCTGGAACACGAGGCCGACGACCTTCCTGATGGAGGCGACGTTCGTCTTGTCGATGTCCTTGTCGAAGACCCTCACCCGGCCAACGTCGGGAAGCATAAGGCCGTTGATGTGCTCGACCAGAGTGGATTTTCCGGCACCATTTGGCCCGCAAAGGGCAACTATCTCGTGCGGGTACACCCTGAAGCACATGTTGTGTATGCCCTCAGTGCCATCGGGGTACTTGTGGGTCACGCAGTCGACATGGACAATCGCGCCCTCGGTCTCGGGACATTTCACGCAGGAAGCTTCTGAAGCCATTCTCTCACCATCCAAGTAATCCTTTGTCGAAGTACCTTGAGTATGCCGCGAGTGCTAGGAATGCAGTCCCGAGCGCAATCAGCCCGTATCCCCTCGCCGTGGGTTTTTGAAGTGGCTCCATCACCGGGAACTCCCCGGCATAGCCCCTGGCCTCCATCGCCTTCGCGATCCGGTCGGCCCGGTCAAAGGCGTGCACAAAGGCGATCCCGAATATGCCGGCGAACATCCTCGACTGCCTCAACGCACCTTTCGCGAGGCTCCCGCCCCTCGAGCGCATCGCGTCGAGAACGTCCGAGACCTCATCAGAGGTCTCGAACATGAACCTGTATGAAAGCAGGAAGATGTTCGCGAGGGCTCCAGGCAGGAGCCGCGAGGCGACGATTGCGATGTGCGAGTACTTCGTGGTCATGAAGACGGCCAGCGAGAAGGTGACGACTGCCAAGGCGCGGACAAGCAAAGTCAACATGAGCATGACGCCGTTTTCCGTGATCGCGATGGTGATGCCAAGGGTCTGTGTTCGGAAGATGTCCTTCCCAGGCTCGGTGAATATGTACAGGATCGAGAGCGAAGCCACGAAGAAGAGGGGTAGTGAATACCAGCCGAGCAAGGTCCTCAGCGGGAGCCTTCCAGCGATGTAGAACGCAATGGTGGCCGCGAATATGACTGTCAGCCAGCGGATGTCCATCACGACAGTGACCAGCGCCACCACGAAGAACAGCAGACTCATCTTCGTCCAAGGATTCATCGAGTGAACTGCGCTCCTGCCTGTCTCCGCGCAGAACGTCACGTACCTGAAATCCGGAATGTGCTTTGAGTACGAGCGTCTCGACAACTCAGGGCCCTCCTGCAATTACCACTAGACCCCTTTCATCAGGAGGTGCGGTGCCCTCGGTTCCGAGCAGGTCCGGCCTCACTCTAGCGAGGAACGAGACGATGTACGCGGTCACCATTCCCTCGACCGCGCCAGTCACGACATTCACGGCAGCAAGAATGAGCATGTTGTTCAGTGTCTGTTCTCTGGTGAGGTGGGAGCCCTGGATCTCTGACACCACAACTATCACGACCACCATGAACGCGCTAGCAGTGAGCGCGATCGTGGTTGCGCTGAATGCCGACCAGAAATGACTGGTCTTCAATCTGGTTCTGAAGAGCCGGAAGGCATAGTAGCCAATGACAACTTCAACGATGTTCACTATCGAGTTCGGACCGACCATGCCCCAGCCGCCATGCCCGATCGCCGCGCCGAATATGTTGATCACGAGCACAACCAGGCTTCCCAAGCTCGGGCCCACCAAGATGCCGATCAATGGAGTGAAGTTCATGTGAACGGGACCGACGGGTGTTGGCACCTCGACCATGAAGACTGCGAAGCCGACAGAAACACACATCGCTGCAATGGCGATTTTCCTTGGAGGGATTTCCTTTCGTCTGTTGACGAGCAGTGCGCAGGCGACAAGCATGGCCGCTATCAACGACCATATCAGAAGCCAAACCGGCGAGAACGCACCGTCCTCCAAGTGAATGTGCGCCATTTTCGGACTTCATTCCAGCGGACACATCGTTATTAAAATCTTCGCCTTCCTTAATAACAACCCAATCCGCTCTCTAGGCGGTTATTAACCGACCATCGGCATTTGCGCTTTCTGATTGTGTCTTCGAAACTGAAAGATAGGTGCAGCGACCTATTGCATCCTTGTTAGGGTCTGGCGAACCGATGTTGACTACCACTCATCTCCTGGTGGCCGTTCTGATTGGCCTCGTCCTGAATCTGAACAGGGACGAGTGGTTCGTCGCGCTCTTGTTCGGCGTCGCAATCGACCTTGACCATGTCTTCGCCGCTCCGAGATACATCTCTCAGAACGGCTGGGCGGCCATTCTCAGGCCGACTTGGAACGACAGCTCAGGACTTCCCTGGAGGTCCTTGTTGCACGATCCAGTTGCGGCTTTCGTCGTTGCACCGCTCTCATTCGGTTGGCGGTACTTCCTGCCTCTCCTTTTCTGGGGAGCTCATCTGGGCATTGACTACCTTCAGAGCGCTACCCTAGCCTACTCAACATCTGTCGAGATTGTGGTCATCGCTCTGTGCGTTGCCGGGATAATCTCCATACAATACGGGCGCTGGCGTGCGCTCAGGCCTGACGCGGGCTTCCTCAAGTATGTAGCGCATGTGCGAAGCACCTTGAGAGTCGCGGTGAAGAGCTCCGGCGCGTCTATTCTGCAACGCCTTGGTAGTACCTGACCAGGAATATCACCCACAGAACCTCGAACACGATGCATATGGTGGCCGGGACCGCCACGATGGGCTCGAAAAGCGCTATGGCAAGCGTTGCGGTCAGGCCGAGGTTCTTGTAGCTCGCGAAGAGCACATAGGTGATTCTGTCCGATTTTGGGACGCCCCTTCTCTTGAGGACGAACTCGGTCCCCATGCCCGTCCCGAAGGTTCGAAGAATTCCCACTGCAGATATTGCTAGCACGATCATCGGGCTGCCCAGAAAGGCGTCTCGGTTCGCCCCCGTGACTGCGAATATAAGGAGGGCGAAGGACAGGTTGATCATGATTGTGTTCGCCGACTTGCTGATGCGAAGGCGCATCACGACGCGCGAGGCTGCCATCGGAAGTGCGATCAGCAACAGCAGGGAGGACACCACACTCTCCGTCGATACGGCCGAACCAATCAGAAGCAGGGTGATTGCTGGCATCAGGAGGAGGGCTGCAACGTAGTTGACTGCTGTCGAGAAGAGGGCTTTGGTGGTCTGTCCTCCCATGACTGTCGTGAATGGGACGATCGATACTGCAGAAGGCGCTGCGGCCATCAAAACCCAGCCCCACCAATAGTCCCGCGAGAAGAGCACTCCAAGCGCAAGGATGAAACCCGTCAGCAACCCGTAGTTGATCAGCAGCGCCCTTGCAGAGTGCTCGACATGCTCTTTGCCCCTGGCATCTCCGAGACCCACATTCGACAGCGAAAGGGTCATGAGGACGGCCAGCGAGGCCATCGATATCTCCTTCGTATGGGAGGGGAATCCGCCAGAAACCAAGCCGAGCGCGAGCCCTGAAAGCATCATTATCGAATAGCTCTCCAATACCTGAACGGGGCGCATCTAGCGCTCGAAGCGAATGTGAATACAAAAATGCTTCTGGCAAGCGCTCAGAAGGATACCCAAGGTTTTTTAGAGAGGCCTAACTTATCGAGGCCCAATGAATTTGGTCCAATGGGGCACCAATCTAATCCTTGACTGGATCTCGGCCTACGGCTACGGCGGGATAATGCTCCTCATGGCGCTGGAAAGCGCCTGTATGCCCGTCCCGAGCGAGATCGTGATGCCTTTCGCCGGCTATCTCGTGTTCAGGGACGGTGCCATGAGCCTACTCGGGATTACCATCGCTGGAGCTGCGGGGTGCACAATCGGTTCGATCACAGCCTATGTCGCAGGGTTCTATGCCGGGAGACCGCTGATAGTCCGGTATGGGAAATACATCCTCATCCGGGAGAAGCATCTCGTCACTGCTGAAAAATGGTTCGAGAAATGGGGGGACAAGGCGACCTTCATTGCGAGACTATTGCCGGTCATAAGGACCGTCATATCTCTTCCGGCCGGGATCGCGAAGATGGATTTCAAGAAGTTCGTGTTCTACAGTTTCGTAGGCTCAGTCCCCTGGACCTTCATGCTGGCATATGTCGGCTACTGGCTTGGGCCGAAGTGGGAGTCGGTAAAGGGCGTGTTCCGAGGGCTGGACGTCGTCGTCATCGTTGCCCTGATAGCGATCATTGTGTATTACGTATACAGGATAAGGCAGAACAACTCGAAGCACAAGGAGACTCAGCCGTAGTAGTATTCTCCCTTTGACTTCTGTTCCCTGTCCAGCCTCGAGTCCTTCTTGTTGATCCTCGGCCTGTTAGTGTCCTGATCCCTTCTGAAAGTTATCTGCACGTCCTTCAGGAACCTGTTCATGCCATCTCTCATCCCCATCGGCCCAATGGCATGGCCCCTGGCGGACGGCTCGCCCGAGAAGACCATGAGGGAGTCGGAGATGAGGTCGATCATGTAGACATCGTGGTCGACCACGACAGCCGACTTTCCGATCTTCTCGATCGCACGCCTGATGGTCTTCGAGGCTATCATCCTCTGGTTTGAGTCGAGGTACGCGGAGGGTTCGTCCAGCAGGTATATGTCTGCGGCCTTCCCGAGGCAGTCGGCGATCGCCACTCTCTGAAGCTCTCCGCCCGAGAGAGTGTCGAGCTGCTTCTCCATCAGGTATTTGAGACTCAATGGATGCGCGATCTCTGCCTGGAAGAACCCGGATTCGAAGTCTCTGCCTATCGTTGATGCCAGCATCTCCCTGACGGTCCCGTCGAATTCAGGCTTGATGTACTGGGGCTTGTAGCTCACCGAGACCTCTCCTTCTACCTTCCCCGATGTCGGCTCGATCTCTCCCGCGAGCATCTTGACGAAGGTTGTCTTGCCGGTTGCGTTGGGCCCGACTGCTCCGACGACCTCGCCTTTCCTGACAGCCCCCTCCTCTACCTTGAGTGCGAATGATTTGAACCTCTTTGTCAGGGCAGGGAATCGCACCAGCACTTCTGACTGCCAGTCCTTTCTCGGAGGTCTTCTCGCGAACACGATATGAGTGTCCCTGAATCGGATATTCTCCTCTCTGAGGTAGCCATCGAGGTAGACGTTTATGGCGGTTCTGACCGCTCGTGGCTGCGCCATGACTCCGTACGCGCCTTCGTCTCCGTAGATTATGTGCACGAGGTCCGCTAGGAAATCCATGACTGCAAGGTCGTGCTCGATGACCACTACTTGCTTGCGCTCGCTGAGTTCCTGGATGACCTTCGCGACCTCTAGTCTCTGGTAGATATCAAGGTATGACGACGGTTCGTCGAAGAAGTAGACATCGGCGTCCTTGAGGAGCGTCGCCGCAAGCGCGACCCTCTGAAGCTCCCCTCCGGACAGCTTGGAGACAACACGCGAAAGCACTCCCGTCACTCCGAGCCTTGCGGAGACCTCATCGATTCGATTGCTATCGTCGACTTTTTTCAAAAGCTCTTTGACAAGTCCTTTGTGGACGGCAGGCAGCTTGTCCACATACTGCGGCTTCATGGCCGTCTTCAACCTGCCCTCGGAAAGAGCTTGGAAGTAATCGTGAATCTCCAGACCGGCGCACTTGTCAAGGACCTTCTCCCAGTCCCCTGGCTTTTCGTAGTCGCCGAGGTTCGGAACGATTTGACCCGAGAGGATCGACATCGCGGTCGTCTTTCCGATGCCGTTCGGCCCGAGAAGTCCGATAACCTGTCCCTTCTTGGGAACCGGGAGTCTGTACAGCCTGAAAGCGTTCTTTCCGTACTGATGGACGAGCTCGCCCTCCAGCTCCTGGGGCAGCCCTATTATCTTGATCGCCTCGAACGGGCACTTGTGAACGCAGATGCCGCATCCGACACAGAGATCCTCAGCTATCACGGGCTTGCCCTTCTCTCCCATGGCGATGGCCTCAACGCCGGTTCTCACGGGGGGGCAGTAGCTAATGCATTCGAGGTTGCATTTCTTCGGCTGGCAACGGTCCTTTAGGAGGACTGCTATCCTCATCATCTGGGGGAAGGAACGGTCCGGTTAAAAAGCTATCAGCCTCACTCGCTCAGCCCGTGCTCGATCTCGAGGAGCATCGGGTCCATGTCAAGATCCACGTAGCCCACCGTTTTCACAAGCTCGTCCGCAGAGTACTTCTGACCATAGGACCAGAGCTCCATCAGGAACTTCCCCGCCTTCTCGTTCGAGAACCACTCCTCCCCGAACTCCTCTTCCAGGGCAGCCCGAATCTGGCCTTCCAGAATCCATGCGCGCAGGTACTCCGCGCAGTAGAAGGCATCGTCCACATCCTCGAGATAGTGCCTCTCCGTGTGCCTGAACCTGAGGCCTTTCTGAAGGCAGTTGCGATAAATTTCTCCGAAGTCGGGCGCGACTTTGGCGTTGTGGAGCTTGAGCTCGTAGATGAGCTTCGAGGCGTACCTCCTCAGAAACATCAGCTTGTCGATCAGAGTGAACTTCACGTACTCCTCCGGGTCCTCCATCCCGAGAATCTTCTGGAGCCAGAGTCTGTTCGCCGGGAGATAGTTGAAAAGGAATGCGAAGGACTCCGTCACCGAGTTGTCTCCCAGATACTTGTACTCGGCGGGGTGCCCCTTCCACGTGCATCCGAAATGAAACGCATGACCCCCTTCGTGGAAGAAGGAATCGTAGTCGCGCCAGCCACCAGTCGGCATGATGACTAGACGAACATCCTCGGGAACTCTGACAGGTGCGCAGAACGCCCTCGGGGTCTTCTTCGGACGCTCCTCCATGTCTATGTGTATATTGGTGAACTTCTCGGGATCAAGGCCCATTCCCTTCAACGTACCGAAGAACGTATCGACCAGTTTGCGCTTCTCGAAGAATCTGTCGAACTCCTCTCCCCTGAAGGCGTACGGTATGTCGTAGCTCCATGCTTCTGCGAGCGAAATGCTGGTGCGTTTCTCGAGGAGCTCTCCCATCTTGTCAACATAAAGGCTCTCGGTCCGCCTGAGCATTTCTTCCATCTGCTCCTCGAGTGCTTTGTAGTTCACGCCCTTGAGGGTTGAGCAGAGATTGCAGTAGTTCCTGAAACCAAGGACAACGGAGAGGTCGTGGGCGGTCGCCATCCTCTCAAGCAGTGTCTCGTTCAGTTTCTGCGTCTCGATCAACTTTGCCTCGAACAGCCTCCTTCTCTTGTCACTGTCGGGTTCGTTCCTCAGCCTCACGGGCACGAACCGATATGGGATCTTCTCGCCGTCGCACTCAACAGTGGACTGGGCCTCGAAAGTGTTTGCTTTGTCCGTGAGGTGCTTGACCGCGTTGTCCATGTATCCCAATGTGCAGAAAGTGCGAAGGTACCGGAGCCATCTGGAGTCATCGGACGTCGCGGGCTCCTGCGCGGCCGATTTGATCATGCCTACGGATTCCTCGGAAAACAGGTGGGAATGCTTGTCATAGATCGCCACCGTCGACATCTCGTCCTTCAGGCCCGCATAGTTCTGATAGAACTCCTCCATCAGCTCGCTCTGGAACGACTCGACGTCTCCCCTTATCCGCCCGATATCAAGGGAGGTCATGCTGCTTGAATGCTCGTCATCGTTGATATTGATTTTCCTTCTGGCACCGAAATGCGGGAATCCTAAACGCGCTACATTTAAGTGGGCTACGCTCTATGAAGGGCGGCTGTTCAAATGCCCAGGGTGCTAGTCTGCTGCGCATGGCCTTATGTCAATGGGCCGATCCATGTAGGTCACGTCACGGGCTCGCTCCTGCCCGCTGACATATTCGCTCGTTTCAACCGCCTCGTGGGGAACGAGGTCATAATGGTCTCCGGCTCGGACATGCACGGCGCTCCAATCACCGTGAGCGCCGACAAGCAGAAGGTTTCTCCCGAGACCATAGCGAACAAATACCACGCGATAGACTCGAAGGCGATAGCAGACCTGGGCATGGACTTCGACATCTACACGAGCACACACACGAAGAACCACGAGGCCGTCACACAGGACATGTTCATGAGGCTCCTCGAGAAGGGACACCTCGAGAAGAAGTCCACTCCACAGTTCTTCTGCGACAACTGCAAGCGCTTTCTTCCCGACAGGTACGTGGAGGGCAAGTGCCCGCACTGCAATTACGCGCGCGCGCGTGGAGACCAGTGTGATTCGTGCGGAAAGGATCTCAATGCCGAGGAGCTGATCGACGCCCGGTGTCAGATATGCGGCTCAGTGCCAGAGCTCAGAGAGACCGAGCACTTCTTCCTCAGGCTATCGGATTTCACGGATGACCTGATCAAGTATGTTGAGAGTTGCACTCACTGGCGCCCGCATGTGCGCGCGTTTACTGTGAATATTCTGAAGGACGGCCTGATCGACAGGCCAATAACCAGGGACATCTCATGGGGCGTGCCGGTCCCGGTCGAGGGCTTTGAGAGCAAACGGATATACGTTTGGTTCGACGCCGTCATAGGCTACCTATCGGCATCTAAGGAATGGGCCAAGATCGAGAACAAGCCCGATGATTGGAAGAGGTTCTGGGAAGACCCGTCGTGCAGGAGCTACTACTTCCTCGGAAAAGACAACATAGTCTTCCACACCATCGTCTGGCCTGCAATGCTGCTGGGCTACGGGGGTCTGAACCTCCCCTACGATGTCCCGGCCAACCAGTACATGACATTGGAGGGTCAGAAGTTCTCGAAGAGCATGGGGATAAGCATAGACATACCCGAGATGCTGACGAGGTTCAAGCCCGACATCATCAGGTACTATCTCGCCGCGAACATGCCCGAGACGAAGGACAGCGAGTTCTCGTGGGACGACCTCGCCTCGAAGGTCAACAACGAGCTCGTCGCAACATACGGCAACTTCCTGCACAGAGCTCTCTCCTTCACATTCAAGAACTTCGGCGTGATCCCTGCGAGGGGCGACCTGGACGAGAGGGACAAGGTCGCTCTCTCGAGGATAGCCGAGGCCGAGAAGGAAGTGAGCGCAGCCCTGTCCGTCTGCGAGTTCAGAAGGGCGCTGAAGGCCATCATGGACCTGGCCCAGTTCGGAAACCAGTACTTCGATTCCGTCGCTCCTTGGTCTCTGGTCGGAACCGACAGGACGAAGTGCCAGACGGTCCTCCACGTGAGTCTCTTGATCAGCAAGGCGCTAGCTGTGATGTCATTTCCGTTCCTGCCCTTCTCTGCGGAAAGCATCTGGACGCAACTGAAGATGGAAGGAACGATCTCAGCGGTCGGATGGAAGGCGGTGGAACTGCCTCTGAAGGAGGGCGAGAAGATGGAGAAACCGGCGCCCCAGTTCGCCAAGATCGAGGCCGGACGCGCCAACGAGTTCCAGCAGTTCGCAGCATTGAACCTCAAGGTCGGCAAGGTCCTGGACGTCCAGCCGCACCCGAACGCGGACAAGCTCTACCTGATGAAGGTCGACATCGGAAGGCAGATCACAATGGTCAGCGGCCTGAAGGAGTTCTACACTCCTGAGCAGCTCAAGAAAAGCACGCCCGTTATCGTCACAAACCTCGAGCCCGCGACGATCAGAGGGGTGAAATCAGAGGGGATGCTGCTCGCGGCAGAGGAGGGAGACAAGCTCGCACTGCTGACGCCCGAGAAGGACCTCCCCGCGGGCACGCAAATATCCAGCGGGATGGAGCCGGGACAGAAGCAGGTCAGCTTCAAGGAGTTCCAGAAGCTCGAAATGCGCGCAGGCGCGGTCACAGCTGGTGATCCTGCGTTGCTGGATCTGGGGTCCAGAAAGGTGCCTTGCGCGGCTGATAATCCAACTGCGGGCAAGAAGTACGCTGCATTTATCGCCGGCGACAAGGCCATGATCATCCATGGGCCTGACAAAGTCAAAATCGTGTTCGATACTGACATCCCGGTTGGTGCCAAGGTCAGATGAAGCTGGATCTGCACATTCATTCGAGCTTCTCGAGAGACGCCTCTGCCTCTCCGAGGGACATACTCGAATGCTGCAATAGGAATGGGCTCGACGGGTGCGCCATAACCGACCACAACGCGATCGACGGCTCACTTGAGGCCTTCAGACTAGGACTCGACATGGGCATGTTGGTGGTTCGAGGCGTCGAGGTCTCAGCCAAGGAGGGCCATGTTCTCGCATACGGAGTTGGAGAGTTGATTCCGAAGGGTTTGCCGATGGAAGAGACGATCGATCGGATCCATTCCGCCGGAGGGATAGCAGTGGCAGCTCACCCGCAACGATTCCCCTCGGGCATGGGTTTGGAGCTGGCGGGATGTGGCAAGTTCGACGCTGTGGAGATACTGAACGGTGGTTCATCAAGTCGGAGCAACAGGCTCGCGCGCCGCTTGGCGGAAGAGAAGCGTGTGCCCATCACAGCGGGAAGTGACGCTCATGAGCTTCAACACGTGGGCAAGGCCTACACTGTTGTCGAAAGCGTGTCCACCGAAGCCGATCTGCTCCGAGCGATCAGCAGAGGCAACACACGGGCAGGCGGTAGAAGCAGGTCTGCATCAGAGGGCGTCGCATATTCAATCGAGACACTGATTGAATGGTTCAGAGGAGACTTCAAGCGACTTTAGATCTTGTCCTCTATCTTGGCCCCGAACTCCTTGGCCTTGGCGGCCAGCTCCCTCGTCTCTATGTCCTTCGATGCCATGACCACCAGTAGCGCCCTGTTCCCGGCGCTGACGAGGACCATCTTCACGCGGGCGAGTTCCACAGCGACGTATTGCAATTTGTCCTTCAGCTCCGAAGTGGCGGTCTCGGCCGCGCCGAGTAGTATGGCGGACATCGCGACGAAGGTCTCCAGGTGGACTCCCTTGGGAGCATCGCCTGCTATGTGCATCCCGCTCCTTGAGACGACCGTCGCCTCATAGACAGAAGGGATCGAACGAATCTCGTCCAAGACTTCCTCAAGAGCCAAATACTCGACCATGGTTCATCCAGCTCCCCCTCTGACAGGTTGAGTCAGCATGTCTCGGTGAGCATATAAACTTTCTCGGGTCATCATCAGCGTCTTCGATGGCTTGATATCAGGCCAGGTTCATCCGTGCGGCGAGAACCAATGAAGATACTATTTCAGGATGCGAAGGCCGGCGAGATCAAGCTGTTGCCCGAGACACTTGACGACCTGTGGCACTTGTACAACTTGGTCGACGAGCGCGACCTCGTGTTCGCGAACACATATCGCAGGGGCGAGGAGAAGACGGACAAGCTCAGGCCTGATAGAGCGGAGAAGGTCCGGATGCGCTTGGGCATCAGGGTGGACAAGGTCGAGTTTCACGAATCGGAGGATGTGCTGAGAATCTTGGGAGTTATCGAGCAGGGCCCTCAGGACATGGGCCAGCACCACACTCTGATGCTTTCGATAGGCGAGGCTGTCAGCATAATCAAACCCCAGTGGAAGCACCAGCACTTCGACAGAATCAAAAGGGCCATCGCCTCATCCGAGAAGCCATCCATCTTCTTCGTCGCCATCGAGGATACGGACGCCGTTATCGCGGTTGCGAGAGAGTACGGCATCAAGGAATTCGCAACGATAACGCGCAATCCCGGCGGCAAGATGTACGAATCGAAACCCAATGAGGAGGAATTCCTCGAAGAGGTCATGGCAAAGCTCAAGATGACAGTGCATGGCGAGCCATTGATCTTGCTCGGGCCAGGGTTTGTGAAAGAGGCCCTGGCGAAACGCATACGCGAGAAGTCGCCCGATATTTCGCGTTCCATGTCGGTCCATCACACTGGTCAGGCAGGGATGGCGGGCATCCACGAGTTGATGAAACAGGGTCTTGGAGGCAAGATTCTAGAGGAGTCCAGGGTCGCGAAGGAGACAATGCTCATGGAGCGGCTTTTCAGCGAGATAGGCAAGAATGGCATGTTCGCGTACGGCGACGATTCCGTTGAAGCGGCCGCGCAGGCAGGAGCGATCAGCACCCTCTTGGTACTCGACACCAAGGTGCGATCTGCGAAGGTCGATAAGCTCCTCAGGAGGATCGAGGACTCCAATGGCGAGTTAATGATCGTCAGTTCGCTCCACGAAGCGGGGAGAAGGCTGGAATCATTGGGCGGGATCGCCGCCTTGCTGAGATACAGGATGTCGTGAGCCTCTCATTGATCTCTTCTTCTTGCTTTCACGATGTCCAACATAGCGTTCAGCAGAAGACTCACCGGGAACGGTTTCGCCCAAAAAGAGATTGCGCCCGCCTCAAGCGCCTGCTCTCGGACAGACTCGTCCGCGCTCGAGAAGATGATTGGTATGTGAGGGTCGATCTTGAGTATCTCTCTGGTGGTCTGGATGCCGTCCTTGCCGGGCATCCGGTGGTCCATGATGATCGCGTCCGGCCTGTGTTTCAGAGTCTTGAAGAGGTTCAGACATTCCTCGCCGTTGGAAGCGGCGAACACGGTTATCCCATTTGACTCGAAGACCTCTCTGTACAGATCTCTTATGAAATCCTCATCGTCCACGACGAAGACTCGCGCTATGCCTCTGCTGCTGCTCGGCACTTGTGCCGCGTAGCCGCCCGACTTCGCGATGTTCTGCGCGATTCTAGACCCATCCAGATTCATGGCAATGCCTAGGGCAGGAACCATGCTACGCTGTCGGTTCTCAAGAACTCCTCGTAGAACCACAGACTTGTCGCATCCCATATTTCCTGACGATTGGGCATGAACGGCATCTGACTTAAGCGTTTCGCGGATTAATCTGCCTCTTCCTCGGGATTGCGCTTGAGCGGGACCCTTTTTCAACTCTTGCGTTCTACCATAGAAAACGAACAGGTCAGGGTCGCATCGGTTAATAACTGGGAGAATCAAAGGGGGAGGGGGTTGATAGGTAGGAGGAGCATGGTATCCTACCTATCTGGGATGGTTGTCAATAATCAAGTGCCGGTTCTGTCGTCGGCTCTATCTCGGGCTCACAGCCTAGGAGATCGTACACTTCTTCCCAGCTGTAATGATCTGCGTCCACCATTCATCTCACCTTTCACTTGAACGACTCTAGTGGAAACGAAGGTCAATAACCTCACATCAGGGGATGGGCGAAAGTAGTCTGGCCCAAGAAAAAGTGTCTATTGGAGCACATGTCTGATGTGCACGGCTTCTCCTCGTTCTGCGAGTTCCATTTCCGCCGGCGTCATCTGAGCAACTCCCACAGCCCTGACGTCCTTGCCGTGCACGACCGCGACATCGTCCCCTATCCTGATCTCCTTGCTCGCATTCATGACGCCGACTGCGAACAGGTTCCCCTTGGGGACAAAATCCTCGATCTCGACGCAGTAGGCGCGCAGTTCCGCTATCATCCGGGCGCCTTCGGTAGTGAGCGAGACCATGCCGCGGTCTCCCGTCAGCATGCCCAGCTGTGTCTCGCCCTTCACGATTTTCAGGTTCGGCCATCTCCCAACGATTCGCGCGTCTTCACAGAGAGCATCTCCTGCCTGGCCGAACTGGAAACGGCAAAGGGAACGCATGTCCTCCAGTTCCCTCGAGTGTCTCTTGCCAGACCTTTTCGCTGGGGCCTGATCTCTCAGGGTTTCCTCAAGTCTCTGCAGACTCTCTTTGGACCCAGGGCTTCCGAGGGAGGTGTCGACGCAATCCTTCAGAACCGAGTTCACGGGCTCTCTCTCATCGCCCAGATGCGACAGCACCAGGTCGTACTTCTGACTTGCAACGAGCCATGTGACCATCTCCTCGGCCATCCGCTTCTCGTCCCGGTCCCAGTGCCCCGTGACCGGTATGTCATAGTCCTTTGCGGGGTAGAACAGCTCGAGCTCCCTCGGCACCAGCCCGAGCGGGGATGTCACTATGACTTCGTGAACGATGTCCGCCTTGCCGCTCTGCCAGACGGCTCGCCTGAAGCGCATGTGGGACTGAGACAGTGAGTATGGTTTCCTGGCGGAGCAGGGGATCAAGAGCAGAACGCTTGTCCCCTCAGGTTTCTTGTACCTGCTCTCGAGCCTCCTCCGCCATCTGACAATATCCGGCCTGGATAGCGACTCCTTGGAGCCGGCGTGGAACGGCGCCCCCCTGACGGGCGCGTGAAGTTCCTGGAGGTCGTAGTGCTCGAGGTCCATGAGCCTGAGGTTCTGGACGAGCCACGGGTCCGATCTGACCCTCGCCTCCACAAGTTCCCTCAACCTTCCCTCGGAGATCGTGTGCCGAATCAGCCTCAGTTCGCTCAAGGCCTCAGTGTAGTTGTGGTGGAGCAGCTCCTTCTTTCCGCGCTTTCCGGACGCGCAAGCTGGACAGGCGCATGGGAGGTCTTCGATCCGAACATAGTCCAGGACGCCGGCCGTGGTCAGGTAGCTGCCATTCTCCGCGGCCGCGATCAAAGGTATGGAGTCGAAGACGTCGAAGCCGCAGTACGCGAGGAGCGCGAGCCTGTGGGGAAGGCCCATGACCGAGCAGTACATAGGCCTCAGCAGGCAGGCTCCATTCTTCAGTTCGGACACAGAGTCCGCGAATTTCTTTGAGTCGAGCATTATCGACGAGGTTTCGTCGGGGTATGTGACATCTTCCTCAAGCCTGACTTCGGCGTACGGAGATCCATGGAATGCTGGCCTCAGATGAGCTTCTTCCTCTCTGTGATATGTCGCCGAGAATCCCGAGGGCTCGATCAGAAGGTTCCCCTTGCCCTTCTTTGTGGAGGGCACGACCCTCAGCACTCCTTCAGGCGCCGGGTACTTTTCTGTGTCCACAAAGGCCAGTGCGGGCGTTCTGTGTTTGACGCCGTCGATCTCGAGCTGGCCGATTCTCGCCAGCCCGTCCCGTTCTATGAGTTCGAAACGCACGCTCGTGGATTGCGTAGCGCAGTATAAAAGCAATGGATTGGGCGGAGTTCTTCCTGAAGAGGATTCAGAATGTCGTGACGACGTCGTGATCTGCAAGGAGAGCCTTCAGATCTCCTGCTGGGATGACCTTCAACCCTTCGAACAGCTTCGATTCGGGTATGCCTCTCGCTACAAGGTCCTCCCTGACGACGTAGACGGGGATATCGAAGTCGTACAGCTCCTTTGTCGCCTCGATGTTCGAGGGCATCTTCACCGTCTCCGGCTTCTGAGTGCTGACAGTATTGTAGACGCCGTCTTCCACCATGACCACAGAGGTCTTCATGCCGTTCACGCCCATCGCGAGCGCGAGCCTTAGCCCTGCGAAAGCTTCCTCGAGCCCGTATGGGGCCTTGGTGATCAGCACGAGTGTCGAGTTTGCCATTTGATCACCTCGCAATCGTCACGAGTCTGTCCGACTCTGACACGAACTTGAAGAGGTCGTTAGTGAGGCTGCCGACCTTCGCGCTGGGTATCTCCTCCCCGCGCTCGAATCCTCTTGCCGCAAAGCAGGTCTCGCAGACGGCCGTGCTGGCTCCATCCTTTGCCACATCCTCGAGTTCCTTCCCCACGTTCGGGAAGCGCTTTGGGTTCTGCCCCTTTTTCACGGCAGTGACTCCTTCGCCGTAGCCGAAAAGCTGTACCTTATATCCCTTGTCCAACGCGGCCTTCGCCAGCTTGACCGCCACGTTTGCATCCATTGCCATCATCGAGCCCGTGCGCCAGAGTATCGTGAGTGTTTTGGCCATTCGTTCACCTCATATGGCAACTGTGCGCTCAGTGCGTTCCATTATGCAATCGATTATGTCCGCGTATCCGACTGCCCTTCCGACCTTGAGGTCCGACGGTGAGAAGCCTCTCGCCTCGACGTCATCAAGGGACACATAGACTTCATGCGCGGCTTTCCCCAGCCTGTCAGCGGCTGATCCTAGGATCGCTTGGTACACACCGTCCTCCAGCAATATCGCGCTCGCGTCCTGCCTGTCTGCAAGCCTGGAGACCATGTGCGTCGGATCCTGTTCCTGCGGCGATTTCAGGATGATGAACGCCGTTTTCGGCATGATATCGCTCAACCGATGAACAGTGTGGTCTTCGATTCAGAGGCCAACTTCAGGAACGCAGCAGCTCCCAGCACCTTGACGCCCGGCAGCAGGTCGCTCTCCTTGATGCCCATAAGGCCCATCGTTGTGCTGCACGCGTAGAAGTTGATGCCCAGCTCCTTGCCCTGCTGCATCATCTCCTGGTAGTTGCCGATCCCAACAGCCTTCATCTTCTTCACGAACATGCCGGTGAACAAGCGCCACATCCCGGGTAGCTTCGGTTTCAATCCTTTCGCAGTCACCAGCTTCGTTCCGAAGAACGTGTAGAACACATGGACCTCGGTGCCCATCGCGGCTGCTGTCGTTCCCATGATCAAGGGCATCATCGCCTTATCGAATGTCCCTTCGCTAACAACCATGCACATCTTCTCTGTCATGTTTCTCCAATCTCCTTCTGATGAATCGCTCACTTAATCTTGATGTAGAACTTCAGGAGCTTACCCTCAGCTTCTGTGCCCACAAGCTGGTGTCCCGTTCGCGAGCACCAGGCTGGCACGTCTTCCTTCGCTCCGACGTCGTCGGCCAGGAGCTCCAGGATCTGACCCGACTTCATTTCCTTGACTTTCTTCGCCAGTTGCACTATCGGCATCGGGCACATGAGCCCTCTTGCGTCGAGCGTTGCGTTCTTGTCCAAGAGAATCTCTCCCACGGTATTGACAATACCGCGCATAGACGATTCCCTACCCGCTAGATAAAGGTTTTCACGTGGCGCCCTTGTCTGTCGTACTGGCCGATTCGTCCGTCAAAACGGTTAAGTATAAAATTGGCAATAGCGTGCAATATGGTCGAGCCGCAGAAAATCTTGTCCGGTGATGCGTCGTGTCGTGACATCGTGAAGTGTCTCTACCGGCTTACGGACTTCGAACTCGCGATATACAAGAGACTCGTCAAGCAAGGACCGCTGAAGGCTGACGATCTCGCACCTGTTTTGAAGAAGGACAGAAGCACGGTCTATCGCGCGCTTCAGAAGCTTGTTGCTTCTGGCCTTGCGTTCAGAGACACGAAGACGATCGACAGAGGTGGATACTATCACGTGTACGCTGCGGTGTCGCCCGAGACGCTCAAGGTCAAACTCCACAAATGCGCTGATGACTGGTTCGAGAACATGAATAGCGCGATTGATGATTTTGATCTTGCATAGATCCGTTTGTGAAATCGATATGGCTTCAATCGGAACACTGGCGTCCTTTGCGTTCTTTGCGAATGTTGGTTTCATGCTTTTCCAGGGGAACATGACTCCTGTCGCCAGCCCAGGTTTTTCTGTGTGTGTCTTCCGAAGCGGATATCATCTGAGAATCACGCGAAAACAATACAGATGAACAGAAGAAGATAGAATGTATATACTCAAGTGCAAATTCATCATCTATGCCTAGTCTAGTGCAAACACTATCTCATCTGGTACTAGGACAGAAAGGTGGAGAAAACAGAATCCTGATAATCGAGTTGCTGAAGGAACGTCCGTACAACATGAATCAGTTGGCGGAATGCCTGCAACTGAATTATCGAACGGTCAAGCACCACATAGACGTCCTCCGTGAGAACGGCTTGCTGACCCCGTCGTCTTCTGCGGGTTACGGCGAAGTCTATTTCTTATCACCCGAATTGGACCGGGATTATGAGATATTCAGAAACATCGCCAGCAAACTCAAAAGCCAAGCCTTCCACAATGCATTCTTTCGAAACGTCATCGAACAGACGCACGATGCAGTAATGATAGTCGACGAAGAAGGACTGGTCCTGTTCTGGAATAGGAGTGCTGAAAGACTGCTTGGATACTCTGACAAGGAGATCCTTGGAAAAACAATACCGATCTTCAATGATCCCGAATTCCTCAGACTGGCTGTCAAAGACGTAGCTGACAAGAATGAGGCAAGGGTCCAAGAAATAATAGGAAAAGACAATTCAGGAAAACCGATCGATCTTGAAATCAATATCGGTGGCATAGCTGACGAAGAAGGGAAGATAATCGCATATTCTATTCTGGCGAGAGAGATTGGAGTGAGAAAACGGAACGAGGAGCGGCTGAGATACTTGAATGTGCTCCTTACTGCCATAAATGACGTAAATCAGTTGATAAACAGAGTGTCAGACATTGACACCCTCATACAGAATGCAGCTGACCGGCTCAATGATACACAGCTGTTCATCGAGGTTTCCATTGGTCTGCAACGTGATCCGGACAGCAACAGTATCGTCCTTGTCGGGCATTGCGGAGTGCATGGAACCGAATCTTGGAAAATAACACTTGAAGGGAGTGGGGAAGGACCCGATTGCGTGAAATCAGCTGCAAAATCAATGAAGACAGCCATTGTCAATGGAACCGGAGAAAAATGTGTGGAATGTCATCGCAATTGCGGTCATGAAGGGTACTCGAGCGTGATAATCCCGATGAAATATCGAGGCAACCTCATAGGAATTTTCAGCGTTTGTTTCTCTCCTGGCCATGTGATTTATAAGGAGGAAATCAGTCTTCTTGAGGAAGTTGTGAGGGATCTTACGCTAGCTAGGGTCAAGATGTTGGCAGAGGATATATTGGCTGAGAGCAAAGACCGATTTTCGTCGGCTCTTTTCGCTGCAAGGAGCGGCGCCTGGGATTGGAATCTCAAAACAGGTGAGCTGGCATGGTCTGACGGTTTGGAGCGAATCTTCGGCTTTGGCCAGGGTGAGATCAGACTTACCCACGATGCACTTCTCGATCGCGTTCACATCAAAGACCGCCACAAAGTCGCCGATGCAACAGATGCATGTCTGAAGGGCAAGAAAGAATATGACGTCGAATACCGCGTAGTATGGCCAGATGGTTCAGTTCATTGGATACGCGAAGCCGGAGACATCTTGCTGGACCAAAACAACGAACCATCCCGCATGCTGGCGGTCGTAAGCGACATTTCAAAGAGGAAAGTGCTAGAGAGCGAGCTGCGCAAGGCTCTCGACAAGGCGCAAGTGCGTCAAATTGGAGCCGCAAACTGCTGACTAGATTTGTATCTAATCCTGCATTGAATTGTCAATGATGTTGAAATAGCGGTATAACGACCAGGGCATATCTCGAAGTATGCAAAACATTCAAGAGAGTGTGAAATTGGCACTTGTCGAGGATAATGGTATGGTCGGAAAGCGCTCGGTTGCCTATCATGGAAGGTCGGCTTCCATCGTTGGATCAAGGCTTGGGAAGAGAGCAGATCGTGCTCGATATTGGCCTGCGATCCTCATTTCGATGATTGTTGTTCCAATGATTATTGTTCTAGGCTTCTATGCGACAATTCCAGCTCAGTCAGTTGGTCCATCGCCAGTAGACCTTGGAACAGCTGCCAATTATGTGATTCTGACAAAAGCAGGAATGACGGCTACGGGAACCACCCATATTTGGGGTGATATTGGAACTAGTCCAGCAGCTGCGTCAGACATAACTGGATTTGATCTAATATACACTCCAGGAGATCCATATTCGACATCAGCTTTAGTCACTGGAAATATATATGCCTCCGACTATGGTACCCCAACTCCATCTACATTGTCTACGGCTGTACTAGACATGGAGGCCGCGTATGACTCCGCAGCTGGACTGACATCACCTGATTTTGTTAATGAGGGCGCCGGAGATATTGCTGGGATGACCCTCGCGCCTGGTCTTTACAACTGGACCACTGGGGTCCAAATATCTACTGGTAGTGTCACTATCTCGGGCGCTGCAAGCGATGTCTGGATCTTCCAGATGACGGGAGATCTGACTTTGGCCAACGGAGTCCAAGTCATTCTAAGCGGCGCACAGGCTACCAACATCTTCTGGCAGGTCGCCGGCCAAGTCACCCTTGGAACGACGTCTGTCATGAAGGGAATCATATTGTGTAAGACAGCGATTGTGATGAATAATGGCGCAACGCTGGAGGGTAGCGCGTTGGCACAGACAGCGGTCACAATGGACGCCAATTACGTCTATACACCGGGCACTGTGATACCGGAATTCTCGCAAGTTCTGATCCCCTTGGTCGGAATGATGTTTGTCGTGGCGATAGTAAGCAGAGTCAGGAATCAGAGGAAGTAACTCCTCTGACCCTCAACCTTTTCCTTTTTGGTATTCTCGTATCTTCTTCTAAGATCGCTCGGGTGACTCTTTCTCTAGGTGATGGGAGCGAGTATCTCGACTAGTCTCCATCGCCACTGCCACTTGAATTTGCATCAAATCCTTCAGCAAATTGTCAGTGATGTTGAAATAACGGTATATTGGCTGCTGGCATATCCGTAGTCTATGGAAGCTAGTAAGCCGAAGCCGGCAATGAAAAGAACAGCGTTGATTGCTATAGCTACTGTGATTGCTCTCGTAGTCGTAGGACTTGGGGCAGGGTACATATGGCTGAGGGGGAACAAGTCAGACGGAACTGGAGGTGGCGGTGGCAGTGACGGATCAGGAGCTGGGCCAGCAACTGTAAACCTTCGATCGGCTGGCGATTTTGTGATTCTAGCGAAAACAGGAATCTCAACCACGGGAACCACCTCGATTGTTGGAGATGTTGGGATTAGTCCAGCCGCCGCATCTTTCATAACTGGATTTGGATTGGTATATGCTACCGGGGCTACATATGCGACATCATCTCTAGTGACTGGACGTGTGTATGCTTCCGACTACACTCCTCCAACGCCAACTAAAATGACTACAGCTATAAGCGACATGGAGACCGCATACACCGACGCAGCTGGACGGACAAACCCTGATCATACTGAACTGGGCGCAGGAGATATTACTTCGATGACACTCGCTCCTGGTCTTTACAAGTGGGGTACTGGAGTCATAATATCTGCTGCTGGTGTCACTCTTTCGGGTGGCGCAAGTGATGTCTGGATCTTCCAGATAGCGCAGAACCTAGAAGTGGCCGACGGTGCCCATGTCACTCTAAGCGGCGGCGCACAGACTTCCCACATCTTCTGGCAGGTCGCAGGCCAAGCTACCATTGGAACGACGGCAGTCATGAAGGGAATCATATTGTGTCAAACAGCGATTGTGCTGAATACCGGCGCAACGCTGGACGGCATGGCGTTGGCGCAATCAGCGGTTTCAATGGACGCTAATACCGTTAGGAAGTAGGAGGCGATGTGGAATGCCAATAACCGTGCAATGGTCTCACATTGGGGTGGGCTCAATAATCGCATTCTTGATAGGCCGGCTCATATTTGGCCCTCTTGGTGCGATAATAATAGCCATCATAGTCTTGGTGCTAATGGGAGTCATAAAGATCAGTTAGAATCGATGGGAAATAGGAGGTGACATGAAATGGCAAAGAAAAGCAGAGGCGGAAGAATGACAGCAGCAAAGAATCGCGCGGCGAAATCCGCCGGTGGACGCGGCCCTGTAAAGGGACGTGAGACCGGCAAGAAGATCATGAGGACCTGAGAGGTGATGGAAACATGTCCGTATCACTTGGGGAGGCCTTGATCTTCTTCCTCGTCGGGCTGATCGTCTCGACCATCATCATCTACGTGATCACGAAGGTGTTTGGAGAGAAAGAAGGGATAGGGACGGCCATATTGGCCGCCCTAGTTGGGGCTGTCATCTACGCCCTGGCATACTACTTCCTTGGCCAAGGGCTCTTAGCGGCATTGATAGCCGGGTTCGTTTGGCTGCTGGCACTGGCAGGCCTCTACAGCATGGGCTGGTGGAAGGCACTCGGAATAGCGATCGTCGTGTGGATCGTCGCCTTCTTTGTGGGCTTCATATTGCCTACGGTCGTGGGTCCTCTGTGAGGTAAGATGTATTGAACCCCGACGAAAACCTTTTCTTCCCCTTTCCTTCTCCATGGGTTCTTGGGAGCGATTCCCTTGAACACTAACCAAAGCACTTGAGTCTTCAGAATCGAGAAGCTTATATGCCGACAAAAGATTAGGTGCTTGATGTCGGCAGTGTTCAAGGGGATGGACGTCGTCTCCATCCGTGATTTTTCAAGGGAGCAGATCGAGCATGTCTTGAAGCTCGCCGAGAAGATGGTGCCGATCGCTAAGGGGGAGGAACGGAGCGTGCTCCTGGAGGGGCATGTCCTTGGGTCGCTGTTCTACGAGCCGTCAACTAGGACGAGATTGTCCTTCGACGCTGCCATGACTCGCCTTGGCGGAAGGGTCCTGGGTTTCGATCAGCCCACGGGCGCTTCAGTCGCCAAAGGGGAGACGCTCGCCGACACGATCCGAATGGTCGATTCCTACTGCGATGTCATAGTGCTCAGGCACCCGCAGGAGGGCGCCGCGAGGCTCGCAGCGCACTTCGCGGACAGGCCCGTTATCAACGCCGGTGATGGCGCTGGGCAGCATCCCACCCAGACCATGCTGGACCTGTTCACGATCAGGAAGGAGAAGAAGAGGGTCGAAGGGAACCATGTTGTGGTCGTAGGCGACCTCAAGTACGGCAGGACGGTCCACTCGCTGTCCGAGGCTCTGGCTATGTTCGGCGCGGAGCTGACATTCGTAGCGCCGCCAACGCTCCAGATCCCCAAGGAACATCTGAAGCAAATCGAGTCCATGGGCCACAAGCCGAAGCTCAGCAGCTCCCTCGAGGAGGTCATCAAGGACGCTGATGTTCTCTATGTGACCAGAATCCAGAAGGAGAGATTCCCGGACCCCGCGGAGTATCAGAAGGTCGCGGGCATGTATCGAATCGATCTCAACATGTTGAAGGACGTCAAGAAGGATCTGATCATCATGCACCCCCTCCCGAGAGTGGGCGAGATCGCACCCGAGGTCGATGCGACGGCACATGCCAAATACTTCGACCAAGCGTTCAACGGGGTGCCTGTCCGGATGGCGCTCCTCGGCCTTGTCTTGGGGGGGTTGAAGTGAAGGAGTTCAAGGTCACGCCGATCAGAAACGGCACGGTCATCGACCACATCAGCGTGGGCATGGCGCTGAAAGTGCTCAAGATAATCGGTGTCAAGGACGACGTCGGCTCCACCGTGAGCGTGCTCATGCATGTCCCGAGCAAGAAGGCGGGCTGGAAGGACATCGTGAAGATAGAGGACCGCGAGCTCGATCCGAAGGAGCTCGACAAGATAGCGCTCATATCGCCGAATGCAACCATCAACATCATCCGCGACTACAATGTTGCTGAGAAGTTCGTGGTTGAGGTGCCGAACGTCATCAAGGGCATCATGAAGTGCGCCAACCCTGGCTGCATAACGAACAAGGACGAGCCTGTCGAGCCCGAGTTCGTGGTCGAGTCGAAGAAGCCTATCACTCTTAGGTGCGTCTACTGCGACAGAGTCACGACCGAGGTCGCCGAGAACATCCAATGAGTCGCGATACCGAACTGGTGATGGCCTGAGGCTGAAGATCGAGCCGCTCAAGTGCATATGCTGCGGTCTGTGCGAGACCGTCTGCAGCCTGAACAGGGATTTCGTGATCACGCCGATGTCCTCAAGCATCATCCTTCACGTCGATGATAAAGCGAACTACTTCGGCCTTGTGCTGAAGACCAAGTCCGAAGGTCTCGTGATGGCGAGGCCAGAGGGTGTGTCCTCTGGTCAGCAAGCATCTAGCTCTGGCGGCCCCGGGGCGAAACCGATCCTGTTGAGGGAAGCATGCGACCTGTGTGGCGGCAAGACCAAGTGCGCCAAGATCTGTCCCACGGGTTGCATCACGGTGGTGGACTGAAGTGTATCTCCGCAATAACAAGGTGGGGATATTCGACCTGTCATCCGTCGAGCAATCTGAACAGGAACTGCAGGACGAATTTGCCTGGGATCGGATGAACGCGTTCTACATCGCCGACAAGCTGGCTTCTGAGCACGGTTTAGACTCCTTGGTCCTTGGCACAGGCGTCCTGACAGCCAGCTTCGTGCCCGCTGCCTGTGCTGGGATAGTCAGAGGAAGCCCACAAGAGAATGGGGATCCGAGGGTCATGCCTCTTCTGGGATTCGCTGGCGTGGAGCTCAAACTCTCAGGTTTCGATTTCATAGTCCTCAAAGGAACGGCTGAGAGTCCGGGCTACATTTGGGTCAGGGACGGGATCATCGAATTCGTGAAGTCTGAGGAGATGAAGAGCAAGGACTCGTGGGGCAGGACCGACAAGATCAGGGCTGACCAGGGCGACAACAAGATCCAAGTCCTGTCCAACAGCGCGTGGGGAGACTCCAAGAACCCTGCTTCGCAGCTTGTCACGGACTACTGGGGTGGCGAGGACAAGGTCGGCCTCGGGGCCGACCTCGGACGAAAAAACCTCCTAGCGATCGCCTTCAGGGGGATGGGGGAGCTCGAGCTTTCAGAGCCTGACGGTCATTTCCAGGATTCCATGGTACTGATTGCCGAGCACATCCAGAAGCTAGGGAAGAATGAAGGCCTGGTGTCCTATTCGAAGGCACTGGGCCGCGATGATTTCAAGAGACTTCTACACAGGAATGTGGCGTGCTACGGATGCCCTTTCCCTTGCAGATCGTTCCTGAAGATATCTGAGCCGGCGAATGAGATGAAGCTCGTGGCAAACGAGCCCGGATACCTCCACTATGACATACCTGCCTTGGAGAAGGCGTTTGGTTTCGGCTTGGACGCCAAGGACGCCACTGTAGGATTCATCAAATGCGCGCGCGCGGGTGCTGAGCCGGTTTCTGTGGTGTCCAATGCCGCCGAGCGGTCTGCGAAGGTGACCTTGGATTCAATCGCAACGGTCCTGTCCGACCCGTCGAGGATTTCGAGCAGCAAGGCTGTGGGCAACTTCGAGCTTTCTTTCCATGACCGCGCGCAGTACCGCTCCTGCCTTGGTCTGGGCCTCTGCCCAAGGTACTGGTCAAAGGTCGGCTACGATCAGGATGCTTTGACTCCTTTCGGCGAAGCAGCCCTCGGGATGTCGCCTCCTCGAACATAATAGCTTGAATTCTCTGGCTCCGAAGGTTTTTTTAAGACCAAACGTGTAAGCGTGAGCGGCTGCATCATGAAGATTCTCGTGACGACCGGCATGCCCGGCTCCGGCAAGGAGGAGTTCCTGAAGTGCAGTGAGTCCCGCGGCGCCAAGATCATTCGAATGGGCGATATCGTCCGCGCGAAGGCGAGGGAGTTCGGGCTCGACCCCTCTGATTCCAGTGTCGGCACCCTGGCTAACGAGGAGCGGAAGAGATATGGGATGGATATCTGGGCGAAGCGGACAATCCCTTTCGTCGGAGGAGATCTGGTCATAATTGATGGCACACGCGGGCCTGATGAGATCCGCGCCTTCAGGCACGCCTTCGGAGACGACCTCAGGGTCATCGCCATTCATGCCTGTGCGAAGACGAGGTTCGAGCGACAGCTGTCCAGAGGACGAGGCGACTTACCGATGACCCGCGCCGGGTTCGATCTTAGGGACAGGAGGGAGCTCGACTGGGGCCTCGGAGAGGCGATCGCATTGGCCGACTACATGATTGTGAACGAGTCCTCGCTGAAAGACCTCAAGAAGAACGTCGACTCGTTGCTCGACAGCATCCTCGGGAAGAAGTGAGCATCTTGGAGTTCCTCGCGGTGAAGCCGTGCAAGTACGACGCTTATGAGGCCATCCCAAAGAGGAAGGTCTCTCTCGACCTGGATGAGTGCGAGCGCGTGCTCGAGGAGAAGGGGTATGAGATCCTGTCGAACCCGAAGGTCATGCTTGTTGTCAGGAAAGGGTCCGAAATCACCATATACCCTCGCGGACGGCTACTGATGCACCCCGTCAAGGAGAGGGACGAGGCGGAGAAGCTCGCGAGGGAGCTCTACGAGGCCTTGGGCAAGTAGATTTCGGCGCTCATTCTTTTACGGCGTTCCATGGTTCCACTTAAATATACCTTGACGGTTCGCTCTGGACGACGTGTAAACAGAGAGAGCGAGAACATGATTGAGATTCAGAATCTCACGAAGACCTTCGGGCCAATAAGGGCCGTGGACGACCTAACCCTGAAAGTGCCCGAGGCTGAGACTGTTGGCTTCCTCGGGCCCAACGGCGCGGGAAAGACCACGACGATAAAGATACTCACAAATCTGATATCCGCCACCAGTGGCCGCGCATACCTTCATGGCGTGGACGTTCTGACGGATCCAAAGCAGGCCCTCAGCATTGTTGGGGCGGTTGTCGAGACTCCTGAATTCTACCCGTATCTGACTCCGCTCGAGACGCTCTCATATCTGGGAAACGTCAGGGGCATGCATTCGACCGACATCAAGGCACGTAGCGCGGAAGTGCTTCACGAAGTCAAGCTGGACGAGTGGAAGACCACTCGCATTGGCAAGTTCTCTAAGGGCATGAAGCAGAGGCTGGCGATTGCCCAGGCATTGCTCCATGAGCCCGAGATCCTAATACTGGACGAGCCCACAAGCGGACTCGACCCGAGAGGGATGGTCGAAGTCCGAGAGATAATCAGGGGCCTGAAGAGGAAGCACTACACTATTTTCATGAGTTCCCACCTCCTGCTCGAAGTCCAGGAGACCTGTGATCGCGCGGCGCTGATAGACAAAGGGAAACTGCTGGTATACGACACGATGGACAAGCTCAAGAACCTCACGAAGGTCGTCAAGATCGAGGTCACAACGGCTCGCGAGGAGGACGACGCCCTTCTGAACAAGATTAGGGCGCTCAGGAACATCAGAGCGGTCGAGCGGGTCAACGGCAGCACGTTCGTTCTCACGTTCGAGGGCGCTGTCGAAGACAGGGCGGACCTGCTCCGATCAATCCAAGCCACGGGAACATCCGTCACGGGGTTCAGCCCGGTGGGATTGCCCCTGGAGATGATGTACATGGATCTCATAAAGGAGTCGAGGTGACCTCAATGACGGAACAACCGCATCAGCTCAGGCAGATCCCGGGGGATATCCCGCAACTGCAGGTGGTCTGGAGGTACGAGCTGCTCCGGTACCTGCGCTCGAGAAGGCTCCTTGCGTCGATTGCTATAGTCATCGCGATCCTCGCCCTGATATACGTTTTGCCTCCGGTGGCAGGTTCCCCTTATCGCGGAACCGAGACCAATTCGGTCGTCACAGTGCATCCTCTTGATGCGACGCTGCCGGGGACGGGGATAACGATATATGGTTACGGTTCGCTGAACAGCAACACCATCGACACGGAGACCCTCGAACTGTTCGTGAACGGCACTGCATATCCGTCGAACAACGGCGCCAACTGGGTCTATTCGCATTCATCATCCATCATGGGCGTCCCGTTGTCGGCGAACACGATCCTCTTCACCCAGGATGTTTCCGGGAAGATCGTAACCGCCAGCTACAAGTGGCACACGCCCGTGCAGGATTTCG
Source organism: uncultured Thermoplasmata archaeon (assembly GCA_963705355.1). Classification (GTDB taxonomy): domain Archaea; phylum Thermoplasmatota; class Thermoplasmata; order UBA10834; family UBA10834; genus COMBO-56-21. The sequence goes on along the minus strand of OY970070.1, from coordinate 1,102,829 downwards.
ATACGCGATTCATCAGCTTCGTGAACATCTTGGTGGTCATCTGCGCGACGTTCTTCGCGGCCGACTCCATTGTGGGAGAGTACCAGAACAGGACCGGCTACCTCATGTTCCCGAACCCATTGAAGAGGTCCACGTTGTGGTTCGGCAAATACGCTGCCAGTATGACCGCGGGCATCGTTGTGGTAGGTCTGTTCTATCTTGGAGTCGCGGTGCTCTCGATTCTCACTCTCGGAGGTGCCGATGACGACTTTGGCCTATCCTTCGGGTTCGCGCTGGAGTATCTGGTCGCCGTCACTGCGATAGCCTACCTGATAAGCTCGATAATGAAGGGGTCCACTGGCGCGCTGGTCCTCACGTTCTTCTTGTTCGTGATGATCCTGCCGATAGTCGACAGTGTTTCAATGTTCTCGGCCGTGAAGCTTTCAGCTTCGCTGACGTTCTCCGCGGGCGTCATGTCCTACTCAATGTACGACCCCTACCCGAAGGATTCGGTGAACTCCGATTTCGGAATAACGATTCACCAATACTATCCTGACGAGTTGACCTCTTTCGTCGTGATCATGATCTATGCGGTCGTGGCGATAGCCCTTAGCATCATTCTGTTCAAGAGGAAGGAGCTGCTGGGCTAGACGGTCACATCGGAGGGGCTGGAGGAGTCTGTGGCGGGAACTGCTCCCCCCATCTCGTGGCGCGGCTACGGGCCGATATCACGTCGACCGCCCTCAGGAAGTCCTTCTTGGTCACGATGCCAACTATGTTGGCGCCTTCCGTCACCACGAGTCGGCCTATCCTCCGCTGGGACAAAACAGCCAGAGCCTTTGCGGCCTCCATATCTGGCGGGACGGTCACAACTTCTTTCGTCATTATGTCCCTGACCCTGGCAAAGGGCACTCTGTCTCGCGGTACCTTATGTGTGTCGGACAGAGTGACTATTCCGACGAGGATCCCATCCACGACGGGGAAGCCCATGTACCTCGTCGTCAACATGAGGTCGTGAAGCTGCTGGACGGACATGTCAGGATGAACCACCTGGACCGTAGTCGACATAAGCTGTCTCACCTGGACACCCTGCAGGCTCTCCGAGATCGCCGTCGCCTGCTCTTCCTCGGTCGCGCCGATGTAGACGAAGAGTGCGATGAGAATCAGGAGGAAGTTGTAGAAGATACCGAAGACGGCTAGGCCGATGGCGAAGTACCGACCTATCCTAGCGGCCTTCCTCGTCGCCTCTACGTACGGCATTCTCGCCGCGTAGAATGCTCTGAGCAGCCGTCCGCCGTCCATAGGGAACGCGGGCAACAGATTGAATCCGGCCAGAAGGACATTGTAGACGCCCATTAGCCCCAGAAGAATTGTTGTACCGTCGAGCAGAACCGAACCCGGTCCGAAGGATTTCAGGAGAAGCATGGCGCCCAGAGTACCGATCCCTATCAAGAGGCTCGCAAGCGGTCCTGCGAATGCCATCCGCCATTCCTGGCGGGGCTGCCTCGGAATCTCCTCCATCTGAGAGACGCCGCCGAAGATCATCAGGGTGATGCCCTTGATCCTGACGCCGTACTTCTGCGCAAGATACGAATGTGCGAGCTCGTGGATGAGGATCGTGATGAAGAAGATGACCGTCGCGGCGGTCCCGAACGCGTACTTGACCCAAAGCGAAGCATCGAGACCTTTGAAATTCATATCCATGCCGAAGAGTCTCCCTTGATCCGACGAACCTCCAGGAGCGGAGAAGAGGTAGACGAAAAGCGGTAGTATCACGAGGAAAGTCAGGTGAAGATAGATGGGTATCCCGAGCACCCTGCCGATTCTCAGCGCAGCCGCCATCGAGCCTGGTTAGACCTCTTTCGATATTTAACTGTTGGACAGAACCAGGAGGAAACTGGTGGGCGGTTTCTTCCCGAAAGCATCTTATAAAAGCAAGACTACTGTCAGTCCACTGGATGGGACCAGTTTGCGTCGTTTGACAACTGCTACCACAGTCTTTGTGATTGTCGCCCTACTCGTGATACCCCTGATGCCTCCGAGGGCTCATTCCACCGGACCGGCTCCAGATGGCCTTCATGCAGAAGCGGCGCCTCCTTCGATCGAGTCCCTTGTCTTTCCTCAACCCTTGAACACTTCTGGATCCGTGCGCGAATATCCGATGGTCTCGCGGGCGCTGATGCTCCCTGGAGGTTCGGTCGACGCCAAGCTGTCGGACCTGAACGGAGACGGGCTGACTGACCTGATGGTCGCGGTCTACGAGGCTAAGAGGATATCGATATTCTACAGGCAGTTAGACGGAACTTTCCAAACGTATCCGTCCTTCAACTTGACAACAGTGAACAACCCCTTCGCGATTGCTCCAATCGGTGTCTTCGCATCGGGCGGACATCAGATTGTCTCGCTCGAAAGGAACGTTCTGACTTCGGGGACCAGACTCATCATATACAATCTCACAACCGAGACGACCTATGATGCCTGGCCTGACACAGGAACTTATTCCAATGCAGTTGGCCTTGTCGTCGGCAATTTCTCATCGGACAACTATCCGGATATTGCAGTTGCATGCGCTGGTCAAAATCCGATTTCAGATCCCGGTGAAATTGAAGTATTCTTTGGTCCTGACTTTTCCAGCTGGGGCTTGTTCCGAGTTCTCTTGGCAGGATATGGGACCAATTCGATTGCAGCAGGGGATGTCGACAACGACGGCATCGAGGAGTTGGCAGTCGGAAACTACTATGATTCTAGCGTCATGATCTATCATCAGCCGTTCGACATCGTTCACTACTTTCCGCATCAGATTCTGAACGTCACCGGAAACGTGATTGGATTGGCGATAGGCAGACTCCACTGGTTTAACTGGCAGGATCTTGCTGTCGTGACTGAGAATCCGTCTGCTGTTCATCTCTACTTCCAGGATGCAAGTCAGTATCTCCCTCCTAACGGAAATCTGAACCTCTCGCTGAGTGTCGTTCCTAGTTGCGTAAATACTGGGGACATGAACAGAGATGGCGAGGACGATCTTCTGATCCTTTCGGCTAGAGACAATGTCACGCTTGGATTCTATCAGAGAAGCACGAATCCCATCTGGGTGGATTCACCGGATTTCGAGTTTCCAACAGGGGCCATTCCAAGGTCAGCGTTGATAGGAGACCTCAATGGCGACTCGCAGCCGGATATTTCCATTGCCAGCGCCCGTGGCGATTGGTCCGGCGATGCTATCGCCATCTATCCTGCCCGAGCGCCCAGTTTCTCGAACGCTAACGCAACCGCATGGACCAACAGATCAACCTACGCTTCGATGATAGCGACGGGGGACTTGAATGGCGATGATGTCGCTGATCTGGTATCATTGAATCCTGCGAACAGCTCCTTCGATTACAGGTTCTCGTTTGCGGGCAACATCGGCACGGTCTCGCTCGGCTATGTGCCCTCTGAGATCATCGTGACAGATTTCAACGGCGATGGTTTCTCGGATGTCCTCACATCGATGTCTTCGGGACGCAACCTGACGATCGCCTTCGGTGCGCAAGTTTTCCCCGGAAGCACACTCCAGCTCACCTGCGGCGGCAATGTCATCGATGTCGCCACAGGCGACTTCAATGGCGACAGCCTGATCGACATCCTGGCAGCCACTGACGACGGTAAGCTGGACATTTTCTTCAACAATGGCAGCAGTCAGCCCTTCGCCGCCCCCTATGAATATGTGGCAACTCCTGGTTCGGGCATATGGTCGGTTGCGGTTGGTGATTTCAACTCAGATGGTCTAGAAGACATTGCATTTACGAGGTCGATTAGGAAGATTACAATCCTGTTCCAGGATCCCTCGATACCCTTTGGCGCACAGTCTCCGAGATTGAACCTCTCATATAGCACAGGACCGGATTTCGCGAAGATATGGAGCGGGGATGTGACTGGCGACGACAAGGCCGACATCATCGCGATGCGGACCTCCGATCCTACATTGTACCTCTTCAATCAGACTATGTTCGCTGCGATGAGTCCGTATGCGAAACTCATTCTCCCAGAAGTGCCCAAGTTCGTATCAGTACTTGACGCAACTGACAGGGGCCGCGCGGACGTCGTCGCCGTGTTCAACTCCGAAGATCTTCTGTTTCTGTACAGGCAAGATGCGGGCGGGCTACCATCAACTCCCTCGATGGTCTTCGTGACCGGCGCTGGGCCAAACTATGCCGCGATAGGCGATGGAACGCAAGATCACAGAGGGGATTTGCTTGTCAACGAAGTTGGCTCGCATACTGTCTCCGTGTGGGAGATGATCGACTTCCAGCCTGTAGTGCATGTGGGAGGTCCGTACGAGGCTAGAGAAGGAGATCTCCTGCAGCTCAACGCAACCGTGGTCACGGGCACCTCGGAGCTGCCTTACATGAACTACACTTGGGACTTCGGAGATGGAAGTCTGCTAATGGGCACGTATCAAAGACCTGTTCACAACTACACGGCCTCTGGCAACTACACGATAACCGTGACGGTCAAGGATCCTGCGAACAAAACGTCGACCGACCAGACCTGGGTCAACGTGTACGATGCTTACCCGCATGTTGCATTTTCCTGGACTCCCCTGAGTCCGCGCGAGGGTCAACTAGTGAACTTCACCGACCAGACCTACTCATTTGATGGCTTCTTGTCTACAGTGTGGAAGATCGACGGGGCACCTGTAGGCACTGGCCATACGTTGAGCGTCGAGCCAGAGGACGGCAATCACACCATCACGCTCGAGGTCACAGACCTGGACGGAACTGTGATGAACAAGTCTGCTGTTCTAGAGGTCAGGTCGATGCCTCCCGAGCTGAGAATCGTGGCGCCCATCTCGGCCGATGAAGGTGAGACTGTCGCCTTCGAAGTCCTGGTAGATGAGTGGCATGGCGGCCCGGTCGACCCGATTGTGAGCTACGAGTGGGACTTCTCGTACGTGACCGGCATCTTCATCCCGGACCCATACGTCCCTAACAGCAACTCGACGACACATGTGTTCTCGGCCTATGCGTATTCCGAGGTCTACCGGGTGGCCGTCAGGGTGACCGATGCAGACAGCCAGGTAAACGTCTCAACTTGGGACATCGCGATCTTCGACGTCGGTCCCACTGCGAACTTCACCTTGTCCACGCCAGACCCACAGGAGGGCGTGCCTTTCACATTCATCAGTCGCACCCTTTCATTCGACGGAATCGTGGTCTGGAACTGGACCTTGACCTACCCCGACAACAGCGCAAGATTCTTCGACTTCGACGATTCTCAGATGGCTTCCCATCAGTTCTCAGACCTGGATGATGGAGACTACTCAATGAGCCTTCTGGTGATGGAGGCCGACGGCAACGTCAGCATCTGCAACATCTCCTTCCATGTAAGGGAGATACCTCCATTCGTTTCGCTGACCACTGTCCCAGTCGAAGGATGGAACGGCTATTACGAAGAGTTCTACAATGTGACATTCATTGCCGACGGCACGGGCTTCGATCCCGCTGTTGAATATGAATGGGATTTCGATGCTCCTGGAGCATCGTTCCAGGCGGATCTTGCTACGACAGTGAACTCGACCGAGCACATTTACACCCAAGTCGGAAACTACACGGCGAAGGTCCGAGTCACTGATGGCGACGGTTCTGTCACCATCCAGAGTCTGTTTGTCGAGATCAGGGACAAGGCTTTCGTTGGCAGCTTCGACTCGCTGATGAGAGTCACCAGAAACCCCCAGGACACCAACGTGATTATGTTCGACCTCATCATTGTGCTCGCGAGGTTTCCGGATTTCACTCAGGCAGTTTTGGAGTTCGGTGACGGCGTCGTTCAGACGATTCCAGGGAATCCTAACTCGCCTGTGACGCATGTCTATGTTCCCGGCGCGGACTACATTATCAACGTGACGGTCAAGGACGATGACGGTCACTCCTTCAGATTCTCAGGAGTCATATGGGACAAGCCGCCTACTATAGCGCTCATCAATCCGAAACCCAATGCAGTGGTCCGCAGTGGGACGTCAGTGTTGTTCTCGATTGTCCCAGGCTCGACTCAGGTTTACTATGCGCTGTACAACATCGATGGCTTCGGCGATCAGGCCTTCGGCGAGATGTACAAAATTGATACTGACGGATGGGTCACCTGGAATCACTCAATCAAGGTGACCGTCGTGGATTATGGTGGCAACATTGTGAGATACAACACGACAATCGTCATTGACGACCTGCCCCCGCACGTCCAGCTTTCATCGAAAGCTGTGGCCTTTGGAGGCGACAAGCTCAACGTCACCATACGAGTGGACGATCCTAACGTGGTCGCTAGCGGAATACTGCTGCACGCGAGACTGCAGGGAGAGACGGCATTCTCGACTTTCACTGCCTCCACGGGCGAGAAGGGCGTGTTCTACTGCAACATCAACCTACCTGCCAAGGAGGGCATGGTTGAGTACTATGCCAATGTGACAGATCTGGCAGGCAATCCGACCCAGACCCCTCACTATGAGGTCGAAATCAAGCTACACCTGATGGATGTGATTTGGCCCTATCTTCTGACCGTTGCCATACTCGCAGCCCTCGGGACTGCAGGGTATTTCATGCGCGAGTCCAGGATTGCCGTCGATGAGACGTTCGTGATATACAAGGACGGCAGGCTCATATCGCATGCCACGAGAAGATTGAAGCCTGGCATGGACGACCAGGTCCTTGGCAGCATGTTCGTGGCAATCCAGGACTTCGTGAGGGATTCATTCAAAGAGGTGACCTCCTTCACGCTGAGGAGGCTGGATTTCGGCGAGAAGAGCATAGTGATCGAGAAGGGAAATCACCTGTACCTCGCAGCTGTCCTCCATGGAGTCGCCTCTCGTAAGGTTGCATCTAAGATGAAGAAGATCGTTGGCGAGATCGAGGAGCGGTTCGAAGAGCACCTGAAGGACTGGGACGGCGACCTTGACAAGGTCAGGGGCGTGAATGACATCGTCAAGACCATGTATTCGAGGATGCCCGTCCTTCCAGGCTCGCTCAGGACGAGCGAGACCTAGGTGATTAGTTGAACCCTCCTCTTCCTGACACGCTCACGGTCGTAAGTGTGACCATATTCTGCGTCGCCATGGCCTGCGCATCGTACTACCGTAGGGTGTTCAACCTTTCGGGCTCCGTCTCGGCGTTCGTGGTCGGGATGGTCATAGGCATTTGCGGGAACGTTCTATGGCTGCTCCTGCTGCTGGTGTTCCTCGTTTCGAGCTTCGGAGCGACGAAATACAGGTTCGAGTGGAAGAAATCCGAGGGTTTCCAGGAGGGCGCCAGGGGAGAGAGGACATGGAGGAACGTCGTGGCGAACGGTGCCGTCCCTGCGGTAATAGCCTTTGCCAGCTTTCTCGCGCAGTGGTCGAGCCCTTCTGACAATCCGTTCTCGAAGGATATCGCGAGCTATCTGTTCGCATCCGCGATCGCTGTCGCCGCATCTGACACAGCCGCGAGCGAGATAGGGATCATCGATCCTCGGGTATACCTGATAACGACTTTCGAACGCACGAAGCGTGGGTCGGATGGCGGCGTGTCGCTTACGGGCCAGCTCGCGGCGTTCGTCGCTGCGGCGTGCACGTCCACCGTCGCCTATATCATCTTCGCATTCTTCGATAAGTCCCTTCTTTCCGGACCGGCGACGCTATTCATCCCCATGCTATGCGGGTTCCTCGGGTGCCAGATAGACAGCGTGATCGGGGCGACGTTGGAGCGGCGGGGGAAGATAGGGAAGCTTGGCAACAACCTCGCATCCATCGGGCTCGGCACCCTGATAGCGCTCACGCTGGCGATACTCTAGACCTTTCTCAGAACATGGACGTCCATATCGCCGCGATAGGTCTTCTCGATCCTCCATCCGGTCTTTTCGCACAGCTGGCGCATCTCGGCGTGCGTGACCATCAATAGATCCCACCATTCGCCCTTACGGCCTCTGTACAGCTGCCTGAGCGTGACCTGACCCGGAGGTCGTCCCCTGTGGAGGTTCATCTTGTGGTACCTCAGATGCGCTTTCCGCTTCGTCCTCGTAGGCTGGATGGAAGATGCGAGGAAAAGGCCGTCTTTCCTGACGATGCCGTGCAGCTTTTCGAGCATGCCTTGTACGCCCTCCATGCTCCCGCACAACCCGAAGTTGTTGCAGAAGGCGATCGCCGTGTCGAAGCTGTTATTGGGGAACTGCAGATCGCAGGCAGACATCCTGACGAGTCTTCGGACGCCTCTCAGCTTGCTCACTTCGAGAACCGTGTCGGAAACATCGATGCCCACGACCTCGTGTCCCATGCTCTGCAGGTAAAGTGCGACCCTTCCCGCCCCGACGCCGATATCTAAAACCCTCCCTTTGGCGTGCTTGAGCGCTTTCTTCTCTGCATTGGGAAAGCTCTCGTATTCTGCGAAGTAAGTGCCCAGGTCCTCCTCCTCGTCCAGGTACCCGTCGTCTCTCTCTATCTTCGCCTTGTAAGTCCTGCCCTTGTAGAAGTCCAACAGCGCCTGCCCGAACAAGTCCACATGCCGCATTCGGCCGCTCGCATATCTGTCGGCCTTGAAAAACGTTCCTAGAGTCGCTCGATGCTCTCAAGGACCTGATTAAGCGACTTGACATTGCCATCGGCGGAGTCGGATGCCAGTTGACCCGGGGGAACGGCGTGGATCGCGTGCATGCCGGCCTTCTTCGCTCCTATGATGTCGCTCTCGGCGTCATCTCCGACATGCACGGCCGCCTTCGGGATGACGTTGAGCTTGTCGAGTGTCGCTCTGAACGCGCCCTCGGAAGGCTTCCTCAGAAGCGTCTCATTGGAGAATGTCGTCGCGTCGAAGAACTCGAGGATGCCCATGTCCTGCATCACGGTTCTGAGTGCCGAGCCTGGGGTGCGGCCAGTGTTGGAAATCAGTCCTATCCTGTACGATTTGTCTTTCAGGGCTTTCAGAGCCTCCTTCGCACCTGGTAGGATCATGGGCGGATTGTCGAAGATGCTCTCCGCATAGATCCTCTCGACCTCGGCGAGATCCTGCTTGCTCAACTTGCTCGCGAGCTTGTCATCGATGGCGCTCAGCATGAAAAGAACCTGGTCGTGGACTGGCATGTCTCTCTTCTTGCTCCATGCGAGCTCTAGGAAATCGCCCGTATCCTTGTAGGCCGACTCGATCTCCTTCTGCGTGTGGACGATGCCCCTGGAGTCCAGAAGCGAGCCTATCCTGTGGATCCTGAGTCCGGCGACCTTGTCCGATCCTCCGGGGTACTCCTGGATCAGCGTGTCCCACAGGTCGAAAGTGACGGCTGCAATCTTGCGCATCTTATGCGGTCCGTGCTAGGCTCATATGACTATTGAAACAGCCTATTCTACAACCGTCCCTGTCCGCTCTGGGTAGATCGAAAAACCGCCTTGCCCTGCGCTCGGCAACGCTTAAATAGGACATCGATATTAGACGGACCGAAGAGCGGTTTGACGGCCATAGTGGCGGGGCCACACCTGGTCCCATTCCGAACCCAGAAGTTAAGCCCGCCTACGTTCTCCGTGGTACTGAGGTGCGCGAGCCCTCGGGAAGCCTAAGACTCTTCGGAGTCTCTTGGCCGTAGCGGCTAGATACGCTAGCCAGGTACCTTCGGGTACAGGGTGAACCGTATCGCTTGAAACCGTTACGGGCTTGGTAAGCTGTCAGCCACTCTTACTTCTGCCCTCCATTCTCCGCTCGCGCGCAGGTGGGCAGGTGGTACTCACCACGAAGGGTTTATATTGCGACAGATAGCTTTTCGAGCAGGAGCTGGCAACATTGGCTCTCGCCCCCGATGAGAAGTACATCCTTGTAGCGATACTCGCCGCGCTCATGCTCTTCGTCGTCTTCTTCGAGATGAGATACATGCGCGGCAAGGCCAACGTGGTCAGGCACGCGACGCAGAAGAAGGACGAGGCGTACAATGCGGTGCTCACGACGCGGTCCGTCATAAACGTCATGCAGCGCCAGGGAGTTGAGACGAGGTCAGCGCAGAACCTGGTCGCGGCGGCGAGGCAGGCCATGGACAGAGGAGATTATGACCGGTGCACGGACCTGTGCGTGGAGGCAAGGGACGAGCTGACGACGCCGACGAGGAAGACCGCGGGACCGGCGGAGGAATCTGAGGGCGGCTCGGTTGCCAAAGAGCGGTTCGAGAAAGTGGCGGAAAACATACTCTCATCCGAGAACAAGCCCTCTGGGGCGGATTCCTACAAAGGCACGAAGCTGAGCCTCGAGACTGACGGTAACTTCATGAGCGCCAGGTTCGAGATGAACACGGCCAAGGCCGACATCAGAAAGGCCGTCGAACGAGGCCTGAACACATCCGATGCACAGAACCTCATGACCGAGTCGGAGGCCGCCTTCGTCGTCGGAAGCTACACGAAGGCTCTCTCGCTCGCGGTCAAGGCCAGGAAGGCCGTGAGCGCAGAGGCGGAGCAGGAGATCATACGCTTGAAGTCCGGGAAGGAGCCGGAGGAGCCAGAGGCAGAGCCCACGGCTGAGGAGTCGTCGATCAGGACGACCATGGAATGTGCTGAATGCGGAGCTCCTCTGGAGGCCGATAACTTGTTCTGCCACAGGTGCGGGGCCAAGGTGCATCGTGAGAGGAAATGCGGCGAGTGCGGCACAAAGGCGCGGTCGGAGGACCTGTTCTGCAGGAAGTGTGGCTCCAAGGTCGACTAGTGCTTCTCGAACTTGTTCTTGACGATCACAGCAGCTAGGGCGCCGGCTCCGAAGCCGTTGTCTATGTTCACGACTCCGATTCCGCTCGAGCAGCTAGAAAGCATCCCCAGAAGTGCTGCGATGCCCTCGAAGCTCGCGCCGTAGCCGACGCTCGTGGGGACCGCGATGACGGGCTTGCTGGTCAGGCCTGCGACGACGCTCGGGAGGGCGCCCTCCATGCCCGCCAAAACGATTATCACATCCGCAGAGTCGAACTGCTTCAAGTTCGAGGTCAGTCTGTGGATGCCTGCAACCCCGACGTCGTAGAGCCGTTCCACTCGGCATCCCAGCAGCTCGCAGGTCACAGCAGCCTCCTCCGCCACTGGGATGTCAGATGTGCCAGCGGTGACGATCAGCGCCTTGCCCTTGGAAGGCCGCTCGAACACTCCGACGGTCACGATTCGCGCCTCCGGGAACCATTTCACCTTTGACCCGAGTCTGCTCTTGAGCTTCTGGTACAACTTCTCGTTCATCCGGGTGAACACGGCCTCGTCCTTGCGTGAGATGATCCTGGCCGCGATCTCGACTATCTGCTTCTCCGTTTTTCCGGGAGTGTAGATGGCTTCTGGAATCCCTTTTCTGAGCTCGCGGTGATGGTCGAGTTTCGCGAACCTGAGGTCGTCATACGGGAGTGTCCGGAGTTCCTCCAATGCCCTTCCGACCGTGCACTCGCCTTTGCTGAGCTTGGAGAGTATCCTCTCTATCTTCTTGGGGTTCATCTCAGCAACACCTCGTTCAGGCTTCCCATCCTGTAGCCTTCCAGGTCGAGGGTCACATATGTGAATCCGAGCGCCCTCAGTCTCTTTGCGACTGAGACCCTCGTTCCAGGAGAGCTCAACCTGCCTATGTCCCTCGGCGAGACCTCGATTCTCGCCACGTCGCCGTGCATCCTGACCCTCACATCGTCGAACCCCTTGGCCTTGAGGAACTCCTCGGCCTCTTCGATCATCCTCAGCTTTTCCGTGGTGATCGTCTCGCCGTATGGTATCCTCGATGCCAGGCAGGGGCTTGAACTCTTCTGAGCTGTTGGGAGTCCGAGAGCTCTCGATATCTCTCTGACATCAGCCTTGGTCAGGCCGGTCGCTGCGAGAGGGCTTCGGACATTCATCTCCTCCTTGGCCTTCATGCCTGGACGATAGTCCTTCTGGTCGTCCGCGTTCGAGCCGTCCAAAACCTCCTTCAGTCCCCGCTCATCCGCTATTCTCCTCATGTGTCTGAGATCGTCGAGCTTGCACAGGTAGCATCGGTCGGTTGGATTGGCCACGAACGACTTGTCGACGAGCGGGTCCACATTGATGACGATATGTTCAATTCCAATCCTTCTTGCCATTTCCTTCGCGTTAGCCAGTTCCGATGCTGGGTACATCGGAGAGTCGATCGTGACCGCGACCGCATTGTTTCCCAGCTCATCCTTGGCGATTCGAGCGACGAGTGTCGAGTCTGTCCCACCGGAAAAGGCCACGGCTGCTGAGCCGTAAGAGCGCATAAGCTTCCTGAGTTGAGCGAGCTTGCGATCAGTGCCCTTCATGTCAGCTGGAGCAATGGCTGGGGCTTATTTCAAGCTTAGTAGGTGAGGGTGGCGTCGGCCGACGTGGTCTCCGCCACGACCGTCGCTGCTGCTATCAACTTCGTCCCCTCGATCAGCTCGTCCTCAGTGATGCCTCTCGATTTTAGACACGGGACGCACACCATCAGCTTCCCGCCCATCTCGAGGTAAGTCTTGATCAGTTCTTCGAGAGGAGGGAACGCCTCAGCGCGTATGTGTTTTGCATGACCGTTGAGAGCCAGCATCACGCCCGTCGACTGCAAGATCACTGTTGCGTCTGTCTCCGATGCCAGGGCCGCACTTGCCATAACAAATGCGATTGTCGCTTTTTCCGGATGCTCGCCCGCATGAGTCGCTATCACCACTAACTTCTTGTTCGCCAATTGCTGAACCTCGCCTTGTCGAGGGCCGTTCGGGTAATTACCTGCTTCGCCGAACACTGCAGTATGACAGATATGGTTTCGTTCATTGACGAACCTGCCTCTTCTCCAGAGATAGAGATATATAGCGACTAGACCCGTTAAAATAGCCCCGGCCGAGCTTCGGAGGAAACAATGGCTGAGGAGAGCACTGTATACATCGGCAAAAAGGCCACAATGAACTACGTCCTCGCCGTGGTGTCGCAGATCAACGCGGGCTGCGACAACGTATGCATCAAGGCGAGAGGACGCGCCATAAGCAGGGCTGTGGACGTTGCGGAGATCGTGCGGAACAGATTCGTCCAGGGACTGGCGTACAAGGAAGTCAAGATAGCCACAGAGGTCCTACCGGGCCAGGATGGCGGGAACGCAAACGTCTCCTCGATCGAGATCTACATGTCTAAGTAGACCTCACGGGAAAATCGCGGATCAGTCCGAGCTCAGGCAGATTCAGAGACATCCTCATAGCCCCATTTCAGGTCGGTTTCGTGGCAGTTCTTCATCCAAGAGGTTTATGATGGGCTATTCCTATCGACCATGCACTCAAGATTGGTGACGTCATGATACTCGTTAAGCTAGGCGGGAGCGTCATCACCGACAAGTCAAGGCTCAAGGTCTTCAGGGGCTCTTCATGCGCTAGGCTGGCCAGGGAGCTAAATCCTGCGAAGAATGAGCTCACACTTGTTCATGGGGCGGGCTCGTTCGGGCACATCGAGGCGAAGAAACACAGCCTGCACCGGGGATTCAAGAAAGACGCCCAGCTGAAGCATGTGGCAGCAGTTCAAAGAGACGTTCGAGAGTTGAACTTGAGGGTCTTGGAGGCCCTGATCGACGGCGATATCAAGGCTGTCTCTATTCCGCCTGCTGCCTCTGCCACGTTCGATGGTGGAAGAATCAGAGTGTTCGAACCAGATCCGTTCAGGGTCATACTCGACCTTGGTCTCTCACCCGTTACTTTCGGAGATGTCGTTCCCGACGAATCGATGGGTTTCTCGATATGCTCGGGAGACCTGATGATGGAAGCCCTCGCCAAAGCCTTCGAGCCGACGGTCGTGGTGTTCTGCGCGGATGTTGACGGCGTATTTGACAGTGATCCGAAGCTGAACAAGAGGGCGAAGCTAATAGCAGAATTCGACAGATCATCGCTGAAGAAGCTCAAGCGGACGGAGTCGCCCAATGCTGATGTGACGGGCAGCATCTACGGAAAGCTTGAGCGCATGCTGGCAATCGCCCAGCACTGCGAAAAGTGTATGATAGTGAACGGCAATGTGCCGGGAAGGCTGCAGAAGGCCGTGTCCGGACGGGATGTCGTCTCGACCGTTGTGATTCCCGGATAGGTGTGTTCATGGGCGAGGAAACTGGGAGATTGATAGAGCGCAGGAAGGGCGACCATGTCGAAATAGTCGCCAGCCAAGACCTCAGCCAGAACTACGTCTACTGGGACGACATCAAGCTTATGCACAATCCGTTGCCCGAGGTAGACCTCGAGGAGATAGACACCTCGGTGACCATCTTCGGCCGGAAACTCAAGGCGCCGCTCGTAATATCTGCGATGACAGGGGGCTACGGCAAAGCCGAGGAGATCAACAGGAACCTGGCATCCGTCGCTGAAGAGTTCGGGATCGGCATGGGCGTTGGCAGCCAGAGAGCGGCCCTCGAGAATCCCGAGGTCGCACGCACCTACTCGGTCATCAAGGAATTCGAGATACCGCTCAGGATCGGCAATCTGGGCGTTCCGCAACTGATCAAGCAGGGCCTGACCGCCCCGCTCGGCATAGAAGAGGGCAAGGCCGCAATGGAGATGGTAGACGCTCATATGCTCGCAGTCCATCTGAACTATCTTCAGGAGATCGTCCAGCCGGAAGGGGACACCAAGAGCAGGGGCGGGCTCAAGGCGCTCGAGAAGTTCGCAGCGGCCCTTCCTGTAATCGCGAAGGAGACCGGAGCTGGCATGCCGCGGGAGACAGCCCTCAAGCTTAAGAGAGTCAAGGTCCGAGGGATAGATGTCGGAGGGCTTGGAGGAACGAGTTTCTCAGCCGTCGAATACTACAGGGCGAAGTCCGCTGGAGACTCCTCCAGAGTCAACATCGGCAAGACCTTCTGGGACTGGGGAATTCCAACCCCGGTGGCTGTCGTCGTCGCGAACGTCGGTCTTCCAGTGATAGCCACGGGGGGTCTCAGAAGCGGATTGGATGTCGCACGCGCGATAAGCATAGGAGCGTCATCTGCCGGGATGGCGGGAAGATTGCTCCCAGCGGCCCTTGAGGGCAAGGAGGCTCTCACCATTGAACTCGGAACTATATTAGATGAACTCAAGGCCGCGATGTTCCTCGTGGGGGCCAAGGACCTGAAGGAGCTGGCGGCAACGAAGGCGATAGTCACTGGTCGGTCGAAGGAATGGCTTGACCAGCTGGCGGAGTGATTTCAATGGCTTTCCCTGATGACTACAGAGATAGGGTCAGGAAGATCAACGAGCACCTTATGAATTCGCTGGATGTCATACAGGACAAGAACCTGAAAGCGGCGATGGCGCACTATCCCGCGGCCGGAGGGAAAAGGCTGAGGCCGCTACTCGCAACCATCGCTTCGGAAGCGGTTGGAGGAGAAGCCAATGCCGCGATTCCTTTCGGCGTCGCGCTCGAGATGGTCCACAATTTCACGCTTGTCCACGACGATGTGATGGACGAGGACGATACCAGACGTGGCATCAAGACAGTCCACGCTGCTTTCGGCGTCCCTGAAGCAATATTGTCCGGCGATGCACTGTTCGCGCGAGCCTTCGAGGTCGCGCTTGAGTCCGACGTTGGCGATCCGGGGCTCGTCAGGCTCGTCGAAATCCTCGCGAAGTCGGTCAGGCTGCTGGCCGAGGGCCAGCAGATGGACATGGACTTCGAGGATGCGAAGAAGGTCACGTCCGATCAGTACATGAAGATGATAGAGCTGAAGACCGCCGTTCTCTATTCTGCGGCCGCGCAGGGAGGCGGGGTGATCGGAGGCGCCTCCAATGTCCAGGAGAATGCGCTCGCGGAGTTCGGCCGACTCATCGGGCTGGGGTTCCAGATATGGGACGATGTGCTCGACCTCGAATCGGACCAGGAGACGTTCGGCAAGCCCGTCCTGAACGACATCAGGAACGGAAAGAAGACTCTCATAGTGGTCCAGGCGCTGGAGGATTTGAAAGGGCCGGAGAGGATCGAATTCCTATCGATCCTTGGAAAGAAGAGCGCGACGACCGCGCAGCTCGAGAGGGCCAGAGATATCCTGGATGATGTCGGCGCCATCGGCCACGCGTCCAAAGTGGCTGACGGTCTGATCTCAGAGGCGAAGGACAAGTTGTCGGTACTGAAGGATTCGCCTCACAAGAAGGCGCTCACGGCTTTTGCGGACTACATGGTGAAGCGAAGGACCTAGTCGACGCCGTTTTTTGTCAGCTTGAAGTCGGCCTTCTTCCCCTCTTCGAGGTGCCGGTGCTTGATTATCACCGCTCTTCTGGTCCCCGTGCTGACCTTGTCCAGCCTGATGATTGCCTTGGCGTTGTGGAGAAGCACATGTCCGCCCAAGGGTTCGAAGGTCCCCTTCTCCAAGTCTGTGTAGACTTGGGATGTGAGCAAGATCGGGATGTCTTTGCTTCTCGAGACTGCCAGAAGCTTCGCGAGCTGAGGGCTGAGCGATTTTCTAACCCCTTTCTCCTCGTCGTTCCTCGTGAGACGATAGTGGATGGTCGTCGAGTCGAGAATGATGACCCCGACCTCAAGCGAGCTCTCTGCCAGCTTGACAGCCTTGTCGACGGACTTCTCCTGTTCGTCGAACGAATGAGGCTCGAAGAACAAGATGTTCTTCATGACATCCTCAAAGCTTTCGCCGGCGATCTGCTTCAACCGTTCGAGGGACACTCCTTCTGTGTCGATGTAAATGACCTTCTTGCCAGCTAAGGCGACGTTCCTCGCAACCTGCAAACATATGTTGGTCTTCCCACTTCCAGCCTCGCCGAAGAAGAGTGTCATCGCTCCTCCCTCAAGTCCTCCTTCGAGGAGTTCGTCGAGCCGGGTCGAGCCGAGCGGTAGGTGGGACACATGCCTCGATTGGGATGGGTGGTGATAAGTGTTGCGAATGCATGAATAGCTCCGAAATGATGACTGACCTTCTCAGACATCCTTATTATCGCGGAGAACTTTCTCGCTGTCGTGACCGTTCACAGAGTCGGTGCGGAAGCGAAACTGGATTCATCCAGTTGGATGGGAAGAGAAGTCGTCCTCAAACAGCGCGTGGTCAAGGGCTACAGGCATCGGGCGCTCGACGAGTCTCTTCAGACAACTAGGATCAAGAACGAGGTGAGGCTGATGCTCGAAGCCCGGAGAGCGGGGATCGCAGTGCCTATAATCTACTCCGTGGACCTCGCAGAAAACCGCATTGTTATGGAAGAGATTCCTGGGATGCGAGTCAAAGACGCTCTCGAAGAACTTCCCAAGGAAAAGGCGGCGTTGGTATGCAGGAAGATAGGCGAGATTGCCGCCAAGCTGCACGCAAACGACATCGTCCACGGTGACCTGACGACGAGCAACATGCTCTTGGACGGTGACAGGATCGTGGTCATCGATTTCTCGCTCGGTTCCAAGACCACAGAACTCGAGGACAAGGGCGTCGACATGCACCTTCTAGAGGAAGCGTTTCATTCCGCTCACTACAAACGGAGCGAGCTCTACGAGACCGTGAAGGATTCATATGTCAGGGCGTATGCTGGAGGTGCTGAGGTCCTGAAGAAGGTCAAGGAGATCGAGAAGAGGGGGCGGTACACACGAAAAGAATAGCCTTCGTCACTAGCAACGACGGCAAGTTCAGGGAAATCTCCCTGCATATGAGAGATCATGGTTACGAGCTGGAGCATGTCAAAACGACATATCCGGAGATCCAAGCCGATACCCTCGAGGAGACAATCGCACCTGGTCTGAGCTGGCTGATGGAACGGTACAACAGACCGATCATGATCGACGACTCGGGCCTGTTCGTCGACGCTCTCAAGGGATTCCCTGGTGTGTACTCTTCATACGTGTTCAAGACGGTTGGTTGTGACGGTATTCTGCGTCTGATGGAGGGAGTGAAGAACCGCTCTGCCAGGTTCGAATGCTGCATTGGATTTCTCGTGCCTGGCAAGGAGCCGCACATGTCGAAGGGAGTGGCGAAGGGCTCCATAGCGGAGAAGAAGGCAGGGATCGGGGGCTTCGGATACGATCCTGTCTTCGTGCCTGAGGGATACACGAAAACCTACGCTCAGATTGACATCCCGGAGAAGAACAAGATATCGCACAGAGGAAGAGCAATCGCCATGTTCTTGAAGGAGCTTCCAGGGCTCCTGCCATGAATTCAACAGAATCCTTTTATTGGCGACCGCGTTAATCCGGTCTCAAGGCCGACCATGGGGTAGTGGTCTAGCTTGGTATGATACGTGCTTTGGGAGCATGAGGTCATCGGTTCAAATCCGATCTACCCCACTGTCACTATATTTGGTTTATTTTCGATTTTGCCGGATTGAAATGTCGTGGGCGGACGCCGGTATCGGTATAATCTTTTTGTACAGTCCTTGGTATTCAGCTTGTGGCGAGCGTCGCATGCGAATCGTATTCGGCATCTGCTCATGGGGTCTGGGACACGCCAGCCGATCACTTCCGATAATCCGCAGATTCATTCAAGAGGGTGATGAGGTGACCGTGGTCTCGTTCGGCAGCGCATTGGACCTGCTCCGAAACGAGCTCGGTGAAAGCGCATTCTTCGTTGAGTTGGCAGACTACCGTCCCCCGACAACTCTAAATCCGAAAAAACTCGCATTGAACACCTTCCTGAGCGCTCCTCAGTACCTGATGGCGATGCAGCGCGAGCATCGCTATCTCGAAAAGCTGCGAATGAATGGGAAGATCGACGCCATCTTCTCCGATAATCGCTTCGGCTTCTATTCCGTACGCGCGCCGAGCTACTTCATGACGCATCAGCTGAGGCTCATGAACCCCCTTTTCCTCCGAAGTCTCGAATCTGGAAGCGAGATCTTCAACCGTTGGTTTCTTGATCGATGCGCAGGCGTTCTCGTGCCGGATTTTAGAGAGAATGGACTCGCAGGGAGACTAGCTCACGAACTCTCGGTCGTCGAGGAAGAGAATCTGAGCTACATCGGGGTGCTCTCCGATTTCAAATGCCTTCCAATGCGTGAGGATCTGGACGTCTTCATTTCCGTATCTGGTTTTGAGCCGCAAAGGAGCGCGTTTGAACAACTCGTCTTGGCGCAGCTCGATAGCCTCGAAGGAAATAACGTGGTCTCCCTGGGAAGGCCTGCAGAAACGGCAACTCGGGGCAACTCGCGAATTCAGGGGTTCTCAGTGAAGGCAGAGCGGGAGAGACTCTTGAACAGAGCGAAGATCGTGATTGCAAGGTCCGGATATTCAACCCTGATGGACCTGTGCGCTCTTCAGAAGAAGGGTCTGTTAATCCCCACGCCGGGTCAGACTGAGCAAGAGTACCTTGCAGCTTATCACATGAGCCGAGAGAACTACTACTGCGTTCCAGAGCGCGAACTGTGCATACGGGACCAGCTGGATTCAGCCCTTGCGTTCAGTCCTCCCAAGCTTCAGCACTCTGTCGAGCGCGCAGTGGAGAACGCAGTGGGAGTGGTGACTGAGACCACGCGGCTTGACTAGGTCAGAGGATGTCAGAAATGTAGGGCTTCAGCGCCGAGATTCCTGTCCTAAGAGAGACAAAGGAGTCTGTGGCAAAATACTGGTACCAGTGGCACTGCTTGTCACATTCGGACATCCTTTGGCGGGATTCCCTGGCTCTTGAGGATGCCAGGAACTCCAGGAGCGAGTCCTTCGAGACATCGATGCTCTTCTCCATGAGCGTCCTGCACGGGTAGTGGAGGAATCCGTCCGCATCGATGATTACCGAGGCAGTGTTGCAGCTGTGGGGCACGTCGAGCGTCCTGAGATACTTGTCTGTCGTGACTATTGTGCGCGGGTACTTCGCCTTCAACCTGAAGACCTCCTCCCTGAACTCCTTCAAATCCGGCAGTAGATCCTCGGTGCCGGGCAGATGACAGGCCGGCATCACGACCGCTTTCCCACCGGCAGAGTGACACTTGCGTATCTTCTCCTCCAGATCCTTCAGATAGTCACGCATGACCACGATTTGCACGCAGACAATCGGCCCCCATGCCACGAACTCAGGCAGGCGATCATAGAGCTCGAGGTTCTCGTGCCCTTCATCAATGCTTATGTGCAGGAAATCGATGTACTTCGCATACTCCCTCATCGGCCTCCTGTCAAAGAGCTTCCCGCTTGTCGTGAAGAGCACGAACAGAGACTTGGTGCGGATGTACTTCAGGATCTCACCGATATCGCTGCGCAAGAGCGGTTCGCCGCCCTCGATGCTCAACAGGAGAATACTTGAGTTACTGATGTTGTCTATGACTCCGAGCAGTTTCTCAGTCGACATGTCGGGCATGGGATGCTTCCAGACATTGCAGAAATCGCACTTTGAGTCGCAACGCTGCACGACCTTTAGCGAACAGTAGAACGGGTAGGTGTGCTCCTTGTCCACGAAATTCGACCAGGCATATCGCAGAGTGGCGAGGTACTTTCTCATCGGCTGATGTCTCATGCGCGCCATCGCGACCTCAATATTCCAAGTGACTTAATATGCTAGTGTCTGACCCGTCCGCCATCTGAATGTGCGCACCATGGGTCTGGCCCTGGCGTGCACCCTTTTTTCCACTAGACGCCCCCTCATCGCGGTCCCTTGACACCTTAGCGTCTCGTCTGATCTTTCTCGCGGCGGTCGAACGCCCTGCGCCTGTACAACGCATATATCCCGCTGGCCACCAATACGCTGAGCACTGTCAGCAGGGACGCCTTCTGCGCAATCCCTTGAGCGAAGAGGTAATGGAAGGTCCTGCTCATGCTCAAGAACAGCGAGTACTTTATGGCCCCTCCGAGGGCCACCAGGAACATGGACTTCTTGTAGTCCCAGCGGGAGATCGCCACGAAGGCGCCAAGAAAGGGGAGGATCGGCACGAAGCAGTTCACGAAAATCATCCTTTCGTCCTTGATCAGCAGTGAGCTCTGGTACTTGATCATGACATTCCTGATGTACTTCGGCAGGAGCCTGGGATGCCGCCCGATCAGATAGAGGAGCGAAGTCCCAGAGACCTGCGCTGATGCCACGGTTGCGACTATGAGAACTGCCCAGACCGCGTCCAGGTTCGTTGAGTAGATTGCGATAGCTAACAGTTCTGGTCCGACGGGGACGACGATTGCATCGAAGAACACCACGAGAAAGAGCCCCACGAGCATGCCCAATGGGCCGTACGAGGCGAATGTCGCGAAGGCATCATTCAGGATACTCATGTGTACACATCATTCTGAGCACTTGTCTTCTCAAGAAGGGAATCGTAGATAGTCGCCAGCTCCTTTGCGACTCTGCAGATATCATGCTCTTCTATGGCCGTGCGGCCGTTCGCTACAAGCGCCTGTGCCAGGTCCTCGTCCTTTCTTACGCGATCGAGCGCAGCCACGAATGCGTGATCGTCGTTGCAGAGCAAGGCGCTTCTTCCGTTCATCAGCAGACCTTCGTATGCTGGCAAATCGCGAGCCACGACGGCTCTCCCGACCGCCATCGCCTCCATCACCGCCATTCCCTGGTTCTCAGCGAAAGACGGCGTGAAGAACAGGTCACAGCCGCAGTGCGCATCCGCGATGTTCTCAACGTCGTGGATGAACATCGCATTCTGGGGGCAGTGTTTCATGGCGCGACTGACCCTGAGAGGTTGGTATAGCATGGAGCGCCTGCCCACCCAGACGAATCTGAGATCGGGAAGTTCACGGGCCACCCGGGGGAAGTCTTCGACCCCCTTCTTGATACAGACCACCCCTATTGCGTATGCAACAACAGACTGGTCAGGGATACCGTATCTCGACCTGAACCTCTCCCTCCGCTCCTTGTCGAACCTGAATCTCGCGAGATCCACCCCGTTGCTCAACACCTTTATAGGAACGGTGACTCCTCGCGTTTGCAGCGTGGATTTTGTCCAAGCGCTGGGCGCAAGAACCAGATCTCCGAGATTATAGAAATGGGTCAGGTACATCCCCGTGATGCCGGCCAATGCCGTGCTGCCGCTCCATGTTCCCTTCGAATCCTCTGCTGTGGTGTGCGCGTGCATCACGACAGGGATCCCGCGCTTTTTCGCCTTTCTGACGACGCTGATATTGCTCATTGGTACGGGGGTGTGAACATGAAGGACGTCGAAATCCTCCGAATCCCGATTGTCGGTCACTTCCAGGCCTTCGCGCGCAAGCGCGTCCTTCAGCCTATTTGCGGACTCGATGTTGCCCATCATCAGCCCGACGGGAGTCACAAGAAACTTTACCTTCAAGCTGCAAACCCACCTTGATTCAAGGGTGTATGACCCATTGCATAGTCATTTTTTCCGGCGAGAAATGCACCGTCGCGGTCGATTAACTGCATTGTTAGCGAGGTTCGTTCTCAAGCCCAGATCGACGGAACCCTTCGGATTCGGCCCTCGATCTAGGCAGTTGCTCTATGCTTTGCGTCTCACTCGGTGAAGTGGTGTGTCAGCTTCATCACGTCGCGATACGGCACGACGCCCACGATCCTGCCGTTCGGATTCACGACTGGAAGCGCCCGGAAATCATATCTGTCGAAAAGGACCGCCGCCTCCCTGAGCGTGGTTTCTGGCTTGAGGCTGACGATGACGTCGTCCATGATCTCCCCCAGAAGAAGGTGATCCTTCTCCTTCAGAAGGTCTTTGATGTCCACCACTCCCAGGAGCTGGTCATCGTTGTCGACGACATAGAGGTACATGATCGCCTCCTTGCCTTTGGCTATGTGGGGATATTCTTCTTGAGCGTCGAGGACGCTTACGCTCGGATACACCTTTATGAAGTTGGACGATGCGTAGTTTATGATATTCTCCTCTCCCTTCTCTAGGATGGATTCGATTTTCGCGGCGTCCTCCTTGTCTATCAGTTCAAGGATTGCCTTGGCGTCCTCCCATGGCAGAACTGACAGGACGTCCGCAGCCTGTCCCGGAGTCATCTCGTCAATCAACTCCGCAACCTTCTCCTTCCCAAGGGAAGAGACAAGAGCTCTCTGGACGCTCGGATCGATCTCCTCGAGGGTGTCCGAGGCGCGCTCTGTGTCCATGTCGCTGAAGATCTCAACCCTCTGCTCATGCTCCATCTCCTCGATGACATCCGCCAGATCTATCGGGTTCAGGTCGTCGAGCTTCTCTTTGAGCACCTTGAGCTTCACGTCCCCCCTGAAGCTGCTGATGTTTGTGGGGAGTCGCTGGACGTATGCCCAGGATACGGTGTCATTGTCTATCTTGTCCGCGAGTGAGTAAATGAAGTTCGCGATGCCTTTGAGTCCCATCCTCTTGAATAGCCCGTACCTGCTGAAATCCACATCGGTTACGTACAGCCAACCGTTCCTGAGAACCATCTTGACATCATAGACAACGTCGACATCCCTCTCCTCGATATCCAGTACCTTCTTGTCGAGGATATGGTCCCTCAAGAGAACCGCATTCTCTTGTGGCTCTCCCGCGTACTTCTCAGTATCCTCGACGTCCATGGTGATTTCCCTGGCCGTGACCGACTCGACCTTCTCCCACGGTATTAGCAGGCTGGGATAGCCGAACGGACGCTTGACACAGATGTGGGTGACGTAAGGCAGCTTCTCCTCCTCGACGATCACCATGTCTGCCAGTCTGCCGACCTTCTTGCCGTGCAGCATCACCTTGGCTCCGAGCATCTCGCTGAGGAAGTAGACATCGTCGGGATGATTCGCGTGTCCAGATGCGCTCTTGTTCATCGCCCTCATCCTCCTCCGAGCGCGAGTGAGACAAACCTGTACCCCAATACCAGGACCAAGAATATCAGGTATAGCCTAAGCAGCAGCAGTGCTGTCTTCACGCCTGAAGTCATCTTGATGCGCGGCTTTGCGTACTTCTTGTTGATGTCGGTGATTATAGAGAGCCAGCCCCTGACAACCTCGAACACGCGTATGTCGACCCACTCTCTCAGATTCTCAAACATCTTCTTGCACCATCCTTGTCATTTGAGCAGCCCCGGGAAGAGGACCGTGATGCTGTAAGTTGTGGAGAGCACGATGATTGCAGCAACTATCGAGTAGCTCACCACGTTCTGCAGCTGGGTGTTCTTGTACTTTCCCATCAAATCCTCGTTGTTTAGTAGCAGGATCAGGAAGACCAGCGCAGCAGGCAAGAGGGTCACCGCGATGACCTGCACGAACAAGGTTATCAGAACGAGAGGCGCCTTGGGAATGAGTACGACTATCCCGGCCGTGAGAAGTATGAAGGCGTAGCTGATGTAGAACCAGGGAGCTTCCCTGATCCTGTTGTTCAGCGAGTGCGCCCAGCCGAAGACCTCGCCGAACGCCCACGAGCTCGCAAGGGAGATGCAGATAGCCCCAAGGAAGCCGGCGTCGAACAGCCCTATGGCCAGGAAGGTGCCCACATACTTGTCGAAGCCCATCAGCTGTTTGGCAGCCTCCGCAGCGCTTCCGATAGTCGCATTGGGGTTACCGGGATTGTAAAGGACCGTTCCCGTGACGACGATGACGAATATCGCTACAACGACGGTGAAGACGGCCCCGAGCATAGTGTCAAACTTGCCCAGGACGATATCCTTCTCTCTCATGCCCTTGTCCACAACCGCGCTCTGCTGGAAGAAGATCATCCAGGGTGCGATCGTGGTCCCGATGTTGGCCATCAGTATGAACACCAGTTCGCCGGAGAATCCGCCTGGGAAGTTGGGGATGACTCCGCGAGCGATGACATTGCCGACGGATGGATGCACGAGGAACGCCGCCGGGATGTACACCAAGTTCAGACTGCAGAACAATATAGCAAGCTTCTCCCAGGTCCAGTAACGACCCTGCAGCACCATCACCACCATCACTATCGAGACGATTGCTACAGTCAGATAGGGCGAGACACCGAATATGCTGAGGGCCGCAGTCATACCGATGAATTCGGTGATCAGTGTCAGCCAGTTAAGGAGCGATAGGTCGAGGAGGGAGAACCAACCCCAGAAGGCGCCGAAGGCGTCGAATATCGCCTCTGCGTGTCCGCGCTTGGTCACAGCCCCAAGCCTCACTGTCATCTCTTGAACGAAATAGGCGACCGGACCGAGGAGGATGAGGAACCAGATCAGATCGTAGTGGTACCTGGCTCCCGTCACCGAGTAAGTGGTAATGCCTCCCGCATCGTTGTCGGCCACCATCACTATGATTCCGGGACCGGCCATTATGAGGTACAACCTCAGAGCCTTGGCGAATCTTCGATACTTGTAGAAGAGTCTGGCAAAGAGGTTCATTGCGGACTGGAGCAAACAAGCCCGATAAATATCTTCTGTCAGTAGCAAGAAAACGGTCAACTTGGCCAGATGAGCCGCTGGGGGACGTCCGTTCGCCTCTTCAGATGTCGTTGGATTGGAGCCGAGTGTGCGAACGAAATGCTCTTACTTTGACGCGCGAGGCAAGTGACAGATTCCCTCAAGCGACCTTTCCCGGAGCAGAAATGGCCTCGAGATTGCTCTCGGCGCAGCCTTCTCTCTTTCGTGGAAAATTTCCGGATCGATTGGAGCGATGAGGTAGCCTCCGCACTGCTTCACACAATCGCTGGTTTGGACAAGCATCCTTATGAATCTGTCGACTTTGTGTTGAACCGTCGGAGTCCTGGCTGCAACCGACAGGCAAGGGATACTTGAAACGGTTATATGTGGAGCCAACACTCGGGTATCTGAATGGCTGCGATCAAGGCGCACAGCAAGAGGAGCCCTAGGAGATTTCCCACACTCGAGACCGAGAGGCTAGTCCTCAAAGAAATCGCGCTCAAAGACGCGCGGTGGTATTTCGAGCACTTCAACACGAAGGAAATCGCTGAAGGCCAGGACCACCCAGGTCCTCGTGATATGAAAGAGGCTCGCGCTGAGCTGAAGCTCTATTTCATAGATGTGTTCAGGACCAAGCGCGGGATTCGATGGGGTATCACGATCAAGGGCGATGGCAAGCTCATCGGATCTGCAGGATTCTACAAATGGGTTCAACCAGGCAGGTACCAGGCTGAGCTGGGCTATGATCTGAACCCTGCCTTCTGGGGCAAGGGGATAATGACTGAGGCGCTCACAGCCGTAATCCAATACGGCTTCGATCACATGGGGCTCCATCGTATAGAAGTATTGATTCCTCGTCAGAACAAGCGATCCCAGAGCCTCGTCCGGAGACTGGGTTTCAGAAAGGAAGGCGTGTTGAGAGATCACTATTTCGTTGAGGGCAGGTTCTCGGACGATGTGATATTCTCTCTGCTGAAGGAGTGATGGAAAAGTCCGTAGCACACGGATGGTCTCAAGATGAAAGAGGTTTCGGCACCTAGGTCAGAAAGGGAGTGTCAGTCCTCATGGGTGCCTTTTTGGGGATGTCGTTGTCATCCTGATACTGCTCGGCTCACCTCTCCTTCCAAGACATCGCCTTGCTCGCGACAATGAATACTGCAATTCCGAGCACCAGCGTGATCCCAAGGTTCACCAGCGCGCTCCAGGCATTTCGGGCGCGTTGCACATAACCTATATAGAGGAAGGATATACCACTTTTTGATCGGGGCCTCTTGGGGGCCTGACTGTTATGAGGAGATACAAGGACATCCCGCTTTGGAAGAACGTCAGTCCAAAGCAGTGGACCGACTGGAAGTGGCAGGTTAAGAACCGCATAACCGATGTCGAGACGCTCGCGCAGGTCATCAACCTCACGAAGAAGGAGGAGGAGGAGATCCGCAACTCAGTGAAGTACCTGCGCATGGCTATCACGCCTTATTATGCGACCTTGATGGATCCGGACGACCCGAGCGATCCCGTCAGGAAGCAGGCCGTTCCCACTTCGAATGAATTGCATGTGACTAGAGACGAGATGGAGGACACCGTCGGTGAGACCGTCGATTCCCCGCACGAGGGACTCACCCACAGGTACCCCGACCGTGTGCTATTGCTGATAACCGACCAGTGCAGTATGTACTGCAGGCACTGCTGCAGGCGAAGGATAGTCGGCCAGACAGACCACCAGAGGAGCTGGGAGGAGATCAAGGAAGCCATCGACTACATCAGGGACACTCCCCAGGTCAGGGATGTGCTCATTTCCGGCGGCGATGCGCTCCTAGTATCCGACGATTTCCTCGAGAAGGTCATACGCGAGATCAGGAAGATCAAGCATGTGCAGATCGTGCGGATCGGCACGAGAACTCCTGTAGTTAATCCCTACAGGATCACGCCGGGGCTGGTGAAGATGCTCCGGAAATATCACCCGGTCTGGCTGAACACCCACTTCAACCATCCGAAGGAGATCACTCCGGCATCGAAGCACGCCGTCGAGATGCTCGTGGATGCGGGCATCCCCGTGGGCAACCAGACCGTGCTGCTCAAAGGGGTGAACGATTGCCCGACGATAATGAAGAAGCTCTGCCAGGACCTGACATGGATCAGGTGCAGGCCTTACTACATCTACCAGTGCGACATCGCGAAGGGGCTTGAGCACTTCAGGACGTCGATCGCGAAAGGCATTGAGATCATCGAAGCCTTGAGAGGCCACACGTCCGGCTTCGCAGTCCCGCAGTTCATCATCGACGCGCCCACGGGCGGCGGGAAGATCCCGGTCGGGCCACAGTACCTCATATCGATGTCCGACAAGAGGGTGATCCTGAGGAACTACGAGGGAGGCATCTTCCAGTTCCCTGAAGTCGAGGGCGACAGGATCAGCGTGTGCCCGCCGTCGTGCAAGATGTGCGAGGACTACCCGCACCTCGAGTCGAACGAGGGCGTTGCCGCAGTTCTGTCTGGCAAGAAGATGTGCCTCATACCCGAGGGCACGCTAAGAGAAGCCCGCAGGAAGGCGTACCACAAGGAGACAAGGCATTCTCCGAAGTGCGACGACTTCTGACCCTTTCTCAGGCCCCCAAAGGCTCGCGGAAAACCCTTCTAAACCTTGTTCTTCTCTTCGAGCGAGGCCTTCTGGATGGTGAAATTCCCCGAGTGCCTCGACCAGTTGGCGTGCGCCTCTTCGATCATAATCGACTTCGAGAAGTTCGGCGCGTCGAGCACGAAAGTTTCGATCTCCCCGCCCTCGCCTGAGACGCTGATCCTGTACTTGTCCCTCATCTTCTCGAGCTCTCTTATCGAGTGAGATGTGATGATCTTTCCAAGCCATCCCTCATCGAAACCTTCGGCGTACACGCCTGCGATCATGAACTTGAACCCCGCGCGGACCATGTCCTCGAGCAGCGTGACCTGGTCCTTGCGCCAGAGCGGCGCAAAGAGCGGCTTGCCGAGTCTCTGCGCGATTTCGTTCAGGCGAGACCACTGATAGTCCGATGCGATGGCACCGCAGACGAAGCCATCCGTGTCCTCCCCCCTCATCAGCTCCTCGACGTCCTTGAGCTCCTCATCCTTGAGACCGGAGCTCTCCCGGTACTTAATCGGTATCCCGAGCGCCTCGGACTGCAGCTGGGTCCAGTGGATGTTCGGATAGTGGAACATGTAGGAATCAGAGGCCTTGGGCACGACGGTCAGGAGGCTGACGACCTCCCAGCCCTGTTGTTGCATGAGGTATAGTGCGTATGTGGAATCCTTCCCCCCAGAGAAGAGTGCGGAAACCCTCATGGCCTTTCTTCGAAGAAGTATTGCGCTCATGAGTAATAAGGATGTTTAGGTCATGAACGCGAGAGCGAAGCCGGTTATCTCGAGGAAGATCAAGAATGTGACGATTGGCAGTCTGTACATCCACTCGCTGTCGAAGACCTTCGTAGCCCCGAAGTACATGAACGGCAGCATGATGACGATCTCTATGACCCCTGTGAAGCTGGATCCGCCGCCCACCATAAAGAGGCCGAAGAGGATGAAGGCCACGCTCCCTGCCAAGGGCAGGGTCGAGGCGAAGAGCTCTCCAAGTGCCATTGCCGCCTTCCGCTGGGCAAACCTGAGCGATATCATAATCGCGCCCAGGAGCAGGAAGCCGCTCAACGCCACTTTTGACAAATCATTGTCGGTCGTCGGAAGCAGCTCAAGAAGCGAGATGGTCACAACGAAGATTCCAGCAGAGAGGATGGCTGCGAGAAACATCAGGTTCCTGTCCATGACGTTCAGGGTCGACAAGGCGATGAGCGTGACCCCGAGCACTCCCAGGAAGGGGGCCGAGGCGACCGTCAGCCCCTCGAAGCCTCCGACATATATCAGCGACGCAGCGACGAGCGTCGCGAGGAGGCCTATCGCGAGCAAGTACTCTCCCTTCGACTCAGGGGACACCCTCGCCATTCCCACATAGCCGACTATGGTCACGAGCACGAGACCTGAGAACCAACCAAGCTCTTGAACGAAGTCGATTACGATGATAGCCGCGTTCCACAGAAGCACAAACGTGACTCCGAAGATGATGGACACGGTCACGACCTTGGCACCGGCCACTGCGCTTTGTCCCATCAGGGCCTTCCAATCTATTGTGGATACGAGGTAGGACGCGAGAATGAGAAGTATCACAGCTGAGGCGACGACGAGCCCTCCAGTGGCGGAATCGAATCCCGCTCGGAACACGATGTATCCGCCGATCAGGATGAAGAGTATCGAGACTGGGAACCAGAGCTGAGGCGAACGATTCGAGGCGGGACGGGCAACGACTCTTTCGGCCGGCGCAATCCGATATGGCCTTCCGCAGCCGGGGCAGTCGAAGCCGACCTCCTCGTCCGCATATGTGTTCTCGACTTCCATCTCTCTCTTGCAGGTCGGACAGTACACTGAGATGAGCTTCTTCTGAGGTTTCGTGACAATCGTTATCTCGTCCCGAACGACGCTACCTAGTTCCAGTTGATTCGTTGTCGAGATCAGGCCTGCCCTTGAGACCTTCAAGAACTCCCCAGCAGTCGTGCGCCTCACGCCCTCGGGCATCTCGAAATCAGCTTCGACGGCCAGAACCTTCGCCCTGAGCTCCTTGGCCTTCTCGCAACCAGAAGGTGTGAGAGCGTACGAGTTCTGCCTCCGCTTCTCGCCTTCTATCCGCGCCTTCCGGACGTACACCAGGTCGTCCTCGACAAGACCCTGCAGTGACACAGCGACATGGCTTCTTCTGACCCCGACGCTCTCGGAGAGGCCTTTCTGGGTCAGTTCGACGGGGTACTCCCCCCTGTCCGGGTCGCAGGAGTGCTCTCCCAGCTGAAGGAGAAGCTTCTCCTTCACCGTCAGCTTGAATACACCCTTCGTGTCACCCGTATCACCCACACCCCCTTGGCAGCCAGAGGATAGAGGGGCGAGGAATTAACCTTTTTGAGCGCGGGTCTGTCTTGATCATGACACATCGAACTGGACCGGGAGCGTCTCAGCTCGCATGGTGTTAGGATCGTACATGTCCCATGCGCAGATGTCCTGGACAGTGCTCTTGATGGGCATGAGCGGGACCAGGGCGTAGTTGAACTCGACGGCCTTCCCTGACTGGACATCGGTGAGGTAGACGACGACCTGTCTGTCGTTCGAGTCGTACGACGAGATATTTCCAGCCGCCTTGAGCGAGTCGAACTGGGAGAGCACGAACGATAGTCCCATGGGCGCCCTCAGATCGACCAATATCATCTTGAGCGCGGGCGCTGGACCACTGTAGAGCAGGTACACGTGGGCAGTGACAGCGTCGTCGAGCTGAATGTGCGTGGCGTCGTACGTGACCCTCAATGTCAGGTATGGCGATGTCGGTGCCTCCGCCGGCCAAGGCACATACTGCACGAGGTAGATGGAGTACAGCAGCGTCCCCTTCCCCGCGCAGGCGACTGATACATTCGTGGTGGCGTTGAGGTAGGGCCTGAGGTCCACGTAGTACGTCACATCGCGGTTGAATGCACCCATATCCACTGAGAATATCTCCGCGCCTTCGACGAGGACCTTCGCCACGACGTGCTCAATGGTGCTCCCGCTAGCGATCCTCTTCAGAGTCTGGAATGCGACTATCGTATCCTGCGTTGAGTACCATCCGCCGAGGCTCTGTCTGTGATCCAGCAGGTACTTGATCGCGCCTTCGACCGAGAATCCGAAGCCCCCTTCTCCGAAGAGGGCCATTGCGGCGTAGCCCGTGGTCTCGATGACTCTTGATGATGAATACCCTCCCCACATGTCCATGGCTCCGACCCCAGCTCCCCAGCCGGAGTCGGATATGAGACTTGTGTCGGACGACCAGTAGCATGTGCCGTTCTCAACGTGCTTGAGCGAATCCAGCCTCTCCGCGATGCTGGCCGTCACGGACACGGGCACTCCGCCATCGTGAAGTACCAGCAGCGACAGGGCTAGGCTGTACGAGTCGTTCCAGACCTCGTTCACATGCTTCTCGATGTAGTTGACTGCATCGGTGACGTGTTCGTTGGAGCCGGGGACGCCCGAGTATAGGAGCGCGCGTGCGATGTATGCGGTGGACGATATGGTCTTCGCCTTCAGAATCGGGTTGTTGAACTCGTAGATGCCCCAGTCCGGGAACTTCCAGGAACCGTCGGATCCCTGGATCGACATCAGCCAGGATTGCATATCGGTGATGATCTTGTCGTCAAGGCCGAATCCGGCGTTGACTGCGTCCTGGAATGCGATCAGTCCCCATGAGGTGAGCCACGGGTGGACGTCCTGATCGCCGGGGAACCAGACGATGCCTCTCCCTTTGCCGTTCTTCGCATCTGTCAGGTACATCAGCTCGTGCTGTATGCCCTGGTTCACGATGCTCTCGTAGGAGAACAATTTCTCGGGCGCGGTGTTCATCTGCCTCACAGTGTCATACGCTAGGATGTCTATTGACAGCGTGGACAGCGACTGTTCACCGCAGCCGGTCACGAACTGTATGAACGCGTCGACGCCCTCGAGCAGAACTGCTTCCATCCCACCCTGTAGCTTCACCCAGGCGTTCTCGCTCCCCTCGATCCTTGAGGGGTCAAGCAAGAGGGTCTTCGTTGCAGTTCCGTTCTCGATCTGTCCGTTGGCCAAGGTCTCCTTCTTGGTGCCGTCGGGTACAATTCTCATCGGCTTCACTATGACATCAGATGCATTGCCAGCCGAGGCTTGAAGCGTGATCGTGCGCCATCCCACCATGCTGGCTTCAATTGTGAATTCCACATATGAGACGGAGCCAGACGGGAGGTACACTTGTTGGCTCGCATTCGAATGAAGCGTGAACCACGGCTCCTGCACTAATGTCACGTTCACGGTCTGACCCTTGTCGAGATAATTGTAGACCTGAACTTTCATCGGGAACATGTCACCTCTGACGACGGACACGGGAATGTCGGGATCGATGAAGAACGGTTGGAAAACCTTGACTGATCCGTTGCCAGAACCGACCAGCCCGTCAACGGTGGATGCGACTACATCGACCTTCCAGCTCGTTATGGAGTCAGGGGCCTGGAGCGAGATGTTGGCCACCCCGTCATTTCCAGTCACCAGGCACGGGTTCCAGTACCAGGTCTCCGGGAAATAGTTCCTGATGACCATCGGCCTCGTAGCACCCGCAGACCCGCCCCCTTGTGTGTTTTCGGCCGGGTTCTCGTTGATTACCCTTTCGGGTAGTCCAAAGAATGTCCGATTACCCCCGTCAAGTGCGGGCCCCGCTCCTTTGGGAAAGAGCACCGGCTGTTGCTGGGAGCTAGTCCCGCCGTAGCCGAAGACCAGCGACTGCAGCGCGGTCAGCATGAGCGTTGGTATGATCAGAATCAAAGCAATCATGACGAGTGCGGATCGCCCCCTTCGAACGCCCCATGCGCAAAGGCCGATGAGGCCAATGCCAGCTATGAGGAACAAAGAGATCCAGTAGGACTGTATGGCTGATTCCTTGAGCGCGGCCGCATCTGCCTTGTTGGCCGCCCACGTGCCTTCCATCCTGCCGGTGTCAAGCTCAGGCACGACCTCGTCACCCACGCTGGGAAGCGAAGCCGCTCCAGCGTAGACATAACTGAGTATTTGGTACTGGGGTTGCACGAACTGCTCGTCGAGCCCGAACACGAGCGCCTCGAATCCCGTGAACATCGAGCTGAGCTCGAAGACAGCCTCATCGACAATGGAGATGCCGAGAGCGGCCACGACCGGCTGCCCTCCGGTGGCCGTTTTGAAGCTGATTCCGACCGTGTCCCTTGGGTAGTACGAGGTGTTGTCGGCGGTCACCTGCACTGAGAGGTCGGACCCAGATCCGACGCTGAACGTTACAGAGTCTCGGGCGACGCTCATGTTCGACTCGATCTTGTACACTCTGACCTGGGCGAACGGCTCCATTTCGGCAACCATTTGGACGTCAAGCTCTGCATCACCATTCGACAGCTGGACGACTCCCCGATCAATCACGAATCCCCTGGACACGACGTCGTAATAGACGTTGGACGTCAGTGATTTGCCCGAGTACACTATCTCGAATTTGCCAAGGTCTCCTATGCTATACGAGGGCTTGTCCGTAATCACCTTGACTCCGGATCCATCTCCGAGAGGTATGGAGACGTAGTTGTCGGAACTGTACAAGGAGCCGGCTGTGAAGATGGCCGTCTTCTGACCCTCGTACAGGAAGGTCACCGAAGCAATCCCCCGGGAGTCGGTGACGACAGGTGGGAGGTCGGTACCAAGATTGTCGACATCTATCAGTCTCGGGAAGATGGTTGTGTTGTTGACGGATTTTCCGTCGGGTGTGCGTACGATCACCTTGAAAGTGGAGTACTGGCTGGTCACGCAGCTGTCGGTGAGAACGGTTATCGCCAGGGATTGTGGGGCGATGGCCACCACTTTGGACCGCGTCTCGGTGTGACCGCCGGTATCCGTCACGCTGACGTTGATCTGAAGATAGCCGTTTCCCTGGGCCTCGGGAATGCCCACGGCGTATTGTATCGGAGGAATAGAGAACTGATATTGGCCGAGAGCGAGGTCGCCCGAGGACTTGTATACGCTCGTCCAGACGCCGTAGTACACACTCGCATTCATCTTGACAGAGCCCTGGACCAGCTCGCCGAAGAAGTACTCCGCGTCCACGACCCCGTTGATCTGCGTGCCGATCAAATACCAGTCCTGCATGCCGAGGAGCTCGACCCTGAACTTCGGAAGGACGTAGTCTTTTATGATCACAGCCTTCGTCGCAGAGCGCTCGCCCGAATACGCTTTGATCGTGTAGGTGCCCTGGATCATCTGGTCGGAGAGCGCGAGGTCGTAGGACGATATGCCGAATTCGTCTGGCGCGAGCTGTTTCTTGAATATCTTGTCTCCGTTGGGATCGATCACTTCCAATATGAGTGGGAGCTGTTCCGGCAATGGGTCCGCGCCAGAGAAGGAGAGGACGCGCATGTGCATCGTCTGCCCTGGCTGATAGACCGGC
This sequence comes from uncultured Thermoplasmata archaeon, assembly GCA_963705355.1. Lineage (GTDB taxonomy): Archaea > Thermoplasmatota > Thermoplasmata > UBA10834 > UBA10834 > COMBO-56-21. The sequence goes on along the minus strand of OY970070.1, from coordinate 1,068,750 downwards.
TTGTCGGTAGTGATGATGATTCTAATCGTGTCGTCTATTACCGTTGAAGTCCTGATCTCTTCCGGGCCAGAAGCGACTACTATGTCAGCCTTGCTGCTCTCGGACGGGGCCTTGAAGACGGGGGACGCAAACCCGTCACTGTCGGTCCTGCCGCTCCACAGCGTCTGCGTGGAGTTGCCGGCCACCAACTTCACCTCGATCGGTTTCCCGGCCATTGGGTTCCCATGATGGTCCATGGCCATGATCAGTATTGACGAGTCGCCTCCAGCGAGGATTCTGTCCGGCACGTAGCTGACGAGGTCGAACTTGGACGCTATGTACGCGTTGTCCAGATTGTAAACAGCCAGTCCTATCGCAGTCGATGTGAGCAGCGAGACCAGGAACATGATCGCGAAGCCCTTTCGGGTTGCGGCCATGCGGGCTTTGACTCTTCTCATTGCACTCCACCTGATGACTAATCTGCTCATGTTCGCTATAAACTCGAGTTTGACATGTCAATAACTCAATTGACATCTCATCTCTCGCGAGGTGCGTTTATGTACGGGCACCTCGATTCAGCGGACCGTGTACTATTGCCCCAAGTGCGACAGGACTCTTCCGAAGGAGAGAGTCGAGAAGGCCGACAGTGAGCTGAGGGCGAGGTTCGGCATCGACATACTGTCGAGCCTAAGATGCCCTGTATGCGACACCGAGTACATCGACCTCGACAAGGTCGCCAAAGGTGGTGAGAAGCACGTCGGCAAAGTCAGGAAATGATCTCGTTCTTATGGAAGAACTCACGCGTGACGAATTCGCCAGACTCGTTAAGCGGAAGCCTCTGGCCATAGTTCCGGTTGGCTCAGTAGAGGAACACGGTTCTCACTTGCCACTGTGTACGGACTCATATCAAGCTGAGGAGATAGCCCGCAGGGTTGCGCGCAAGTTCAATGCGATCTTATGCCCTCCGATTCGGTACGGCGAGTGCAGGACAACGCGGAACTTCCCGGGCACGATCTCCCTTTCATTCGAGACGGTCCAGGGAATCGCATTCGACATAGTCTCCGAGCTGGGAAGGAACGGATTGGACAAGGTGCTGGTTCTCACCGGCCATGCGGGATCCGGCCATATGGCGGCTCTCAGGCTCGGCGTCCAGAGAGCAGTCGAGAAGAATCCGAGGCTCAAGGTCATGGTCCTTTCAGACTATGATATCGCGTATGAACGGTTGGGAAAAGAGTTCTCAAAGAAAGACGGTCACGGCGGAGACTTGGAGACCTCTCGGATCCTCGGCATCAGGCCCGAGCTCGTGGGCAAGTCAAGACCGAAAGGGAGTTCACGGCCTCCGGATTTCATGGTTCTACCCGACCCGGAGAAGTATTTCCCCGAGGGTATCTACGGAGACACTTCTCGCGCATCCGCAAAGAAAGGCAAGAGGGCTGACGATTACATCGTTCGGAGGCTCTGCCAAATCATTTCCAAGAATTTTGGGATCAAGAGGGTGTGAGGACTTGGAACTCAAGGAAGTGGCAGCCAGGGAAGCCGTCAAGTACGTCGAGGATGGGATGGTCGTCGGATTGGGCAGCGGCTCAACGGCGAAGATCGCGATCAAGCTCTTGGGGGAGATGGTCGAGGCAGGAGTCAACATAGTCGGCATTCCGACCTCCAAGGAAGCGGAGGACCTTGGCCGGCGCGCAGGGATTCTCATCGGCGAGCTCAAGGCTCGTTCAGTTGTCGACATAACCATCGACGGAGCAGACGAGGTGGACCCCGACATGAATCTCGTCAAAGGCCTCGGAGGCGCCCTCGTTCGGGAGAAGATAGTGGCCGCGGCCACAAATCTCGAGATAATCATCATCGACGAATCGAAGCTCGTGGATTTCCTCGGCCAGAAGGTCCCCCTGCCGGTCGAGATTGTAAGGTTCTCGCATGAGGCGACTGTGCATCGGCTCGGGCAGCTCGGGTGCAAGTGCATGCTCAGGATGAAGCACGGCGAGCGCTTCGTGAGCGACAACGGAAACTATATCGTGGACTGCAAGTTCGCCAGGATTGACGACCCGATGAAGCTGGAAGCCGAGATCAACCTGATCCCAGGCGTGGTCGATAGCGGGCTCTTCCTTGGGCTGGCCGATAAGGTGATAGTCGCCACGAAGGACGGCACCAGAATAATGGAGAAAGAGAGCGTGCTGCGCCCAAGGTCTACTTCGCGAGTTCCTTGAGCTGCTTGATGTTGTTCTCGATCATCTCGATCTTCTTCCGCTCCTCGGCTTCGATGATCTCGATGATCTTCTCGAACGGTATCGAGAGCTTGTTCGAGTGAACGGGCCTTCCCTTGCCCTCCTTCTTGATGTCCCGCTTCGTCACCCACTTGCGCCTGCGCAGCTCCTGCATCGCGATCGACACCTCCGGCTGCCTAAGGCTCGTGGCGCTCTCGATCTCGACGGACGTGGTCTCCTCCTTCTTTCTAAGGAAAACAAGCGTCTTGGCCATGTTCTTCGAAAGGCCGGTGCGCATAAGAAGTTCGACGAGCATCTCGTCTTTCTTTGTGAGGCCTTTGTCCGTCATATTATGTGCCTAAGCATTTATTAATTAGGCGATATATATTGCTTTCCATCCAAGTCGTGAGATATTTACCGTGGCCGATGACGAAGTTCGGTCTCTTATTCGACGTACGTCAGGACGCAAATGGCTCTGCTGTCTGCTCGGCAACCCTTTAATACAAGTTGCCGCTTACTCGTGTTCTGCCCTGAGGGCCACTGATTGAAATGAAGATGCCCAGAGTAACAAAAGAGTACTGCCCCAAGTGCAAGAAGCACACGGAGCACGAGGTCGAGAGAGTCAAGTCCCGGCCGAGGAGCGAGCTCAAGTGGGGGCAGAGGAGATACAGGAGGGCGACGGCAGGCTACGGCGGTTTTCCGAGGCCAAAGTACGAGGGCAGGCAGAAGCCGACGGTCAAGGTCGCGCTCAGGTACAGGTGCAAGGTCTGCAAGAAGGCTCATCAACGGACCTGTATCAGAGCCAAGAGCTTCGAGCTGAAGGAGGCCTGAGGAATGAGCAGCAAGGTCCCAGCGCCTAAGAGCAAATTCATCACAGTGAAATGTCAGGACTGCGGTAACGAGCAGATCGCGTTCAACAAACCTGCGACGCAGGTGAAGTGCAACGTGTGCGGTGCCACACTGATCAAGCCCACGGGTGGGAAGGGAGTCGTCAGGGGGCAGATGCTCGGAGAGGTCGAGTAATGCCCCACAAGGTCGAGTACCCCGAAGGTGGAGACCTGGTCGTCTGCAGCGTGCAGAACGTGAAGAATTTTGGAGCGTTCGTCTCGCTCGACGAGTATGGCGGAAAGGAAGGCTTCATCCATGTAAGGGATGTCGCGACTGGCTGGGTCAAGTACATCAGGGACCACGTCCGCGAGGGCCAGAAGATCGTGTGCAAGGTCCTCAGCGTCGACAAGGAGAGAGGCCACATCGACTTGTCGCTCAAGCAGGTCAACGAGCACCAGAAGCGCGAGAAGATCCAGGAGTGGAAGAACGAGAAGAAGGCTGAGAAACTCCTCGAGATTGTGGGCACCAAGATGGGGAAGAACCTCGATGAGGCTTATGCCGAGGCCGGCGAGAAGCTCATCAACGAGTTCGGTGAGCTCTACAGCGCTTTTGAGGAGGTGACTGTCAACCCAGACGCGCTGAAGGAGGTAGGTCTCGACAAGAAATGGGCTGCCGCAGTGACCGAGGTCGCGAAGGAGAACATCCAGACGCCGTCCGTAACGATTGACGGCGTACTCGAAATCAGCAACCCGAAGTCGGACGGCATTGATCACATCAAGAAGGCTCTCGCCATCGGAGTCGACACTGATGAAGCCTCAGTGAACATTCACTACGTCGGCGCACCGAAGTATCGCATCACAGTCACCGCAGAGGACTACAAGGTCGCGGAGCAGGAACTCAAAGCGACTGTCACCAAGATCACGGCCGCAGTCCAGAAGGCCGGGGGAGCAGCTGGCTTCAAGAGGAAGGAGGAGAAGTGAAGACCCTTCTGAGGAAGTGCTCCTCCTGCAGAGAATACACATTGAGGGAGCAGTGCCCTAAGTGCGGAGGTACAACCCTCATGACGATGCCCGCCAAGTACTCTCCCGAGGACAGGTACGGAGAGTACAGAAGGCGCCTCAAGAAGGAGATGAAGGAGACCTAGATGGAAGATATCGTTGTAGTCTTCAAGGAGAAGCCCGCTCTCAAGGACCCAATTCTTGTGGAGGGTCTGCCGGGTGTGGGCAACGTCGGCAAGCTCGCTGCTGAGCACCTCGTGGATCAGCTCAAGGCGGTCAAGTTTGCGGAGATGTTCTCCAAATTCTTCCCGCCGCAGGTCCTCGTGAATGATTCGGGCACGATCCGACTGGTGAGCAACGAGCTGTATTATGTCCGGAGACCTGACTCTGTCAACGATATCGTCATCATGGTGGGAGACTACCAAGGTCTCACCCCGGATGGGCAGTATGAGCTTTCCGACAAGACGCTTATGATCGCAAAGGACCTTGGGGTCAAGAGGATATTCACCCTCGGTGGATACGGTCTCGGCAAGATGATCGAGAAGCCCAGGGTCCTGGGCGCAGCAACGGACACAGAGCTCGTCGAGGAGATGAAGAAGTTCGGCGTGACCTTCTCCAAGGGTGAGCCCGGGAGCGGCATCGTCGGCGCGAGTGGACTGCTTCTCGGACTCGGCAACCTGTACGGAATGCGGAGCGCATGCCTGATGGGCGAGACTTCAGGGTATTTCGTTGATCCCAAGGGAGCTCAGGCTGTCCTGGAAGTGCTCTCGAAGATACTCGGTGTCAAGATCGACTTCACGGAGCTCGAGACGAAGGCCGAGCAGATCGACCAGATCACCTCAAAGCTGAGAGAAGTGGAGCCGCCAGTCGAGCCCAAGAGAGAGGACCTGGGATACATCGGGTGACCTGGAAGAACGCGATGATCCAGCCTAGTTCACTTGAAAATAAAAAAAAGGGGGGAGGTTATCCTGATTGGTGACCTCTGAATTGAGTAGTTAGAGTGCATCCCATCCCGTTTCTGACTACTTCTTCAGGTACTCTTCTTCGTATGTTCTGATGGCCGCAAGACTCTGCTCGGCGTGCTCGAACTTCTTCATGCGGTCGACTACCAACTCCAGCCGGGCATAGATGAGGTCCCTGATCCCCGCCCTTATCGCCTCGGAGCGGGAGGGGAAGTCGTCGATCTCCACGAGGAAGTCGAGAGCACGCAGGTGTCTCTGCGGTATGCGGATGGTGATCTTCTCAGTGTCTGGCTCCATCACAAATCGCCCCGATGCCGCACTTTCCTCGCGACGCCCTATGTACCTCTTCTGCCTTACTAGCGTCGGACAGCCCCTAATATAAGTCGGAAATATATAATACCTCGTTTTTGTTTCCCGCACGCTCCCGAATGCCTTTCAGTCTGCACTTCTATCCTCTCGAAAAACGATTTATACGGAGTCTATAATAGGGTGCCCGCGGCATACGTTCTGGCACGGAAATCCCGACTTAGCTCAGACTGGCTAGAGCGGCTGACTGTAGTATGGAAATCGGCACGCCCGATCTCGGTCGCTGAAATCAGCAGGCCCCCGGTTCAAATCCGGGAGTCGGGACCATTTTTCCTCAGGAATCACACCGGTTCGGGAATTACCTTCCACGCCTCAGTGGCATCCGGCCTAACGGTTTCCCTGTTTCTCTCTAGCACCGCCAGCTCCCTCGCGTCGAATGACCTCTGGTCGATCGACAAGATCAGTCTTGAATTGCTGACCATCGCTGTCTCGGTCCACCGGTCGACGGCCCTGAGCATCCTTGAGAAATCGTTGCTCGTGACGAGGTACTCGAGCCCGTCGACGAGGATGACCCCATTCTGTGACTTCTCCATGAAGCTCACAAGGTAGTCCGTCAGCAAGCTGAGCTTCGCCGGGTCCATGTTGTCCTTGCCAGCAACGGTCGAGAGCCAGATTATCGGCGTTGTCTGGAAGTAGTACTTCGAGCGGACGTCCTTGGGGAACCGCCTCGTGACGATCATGCCCTGAGGGCGGCTTTTGTACTTGGTGCATTGTCTGCAGGGACAAGGCAGGCTACAAGCGCTGCATTCTAGACTCTCGCACGAGAAGCTTTCGTCGTTCCCGCAGTCATAGCATCTGCCCGTCAGGATGTCCGAGAACATCTTGAATGCGAAGTTCGGTTTCGCCTCCTCGACAAGGTAGGCGTATCTGTGAAGCAGCCTGAACTTCGCCTTTGAGCCAGACACGGATCTCTCGGTGACGGGCGTCATCACTATCATCTGCCCTCGCGCGATGGCGACGCCGAAGAGCAGTCCCGAGACGGCAACTCCTGCTGTCACGGAGAGTTCTGCGGTATTCCCATTCACCTTCGAGAGCGGCTCAAAATCCCCGACAGCTATGACCCAGACCAAGCCGCTCACTGCGAGCAGCCATACGCCAACAAGGAATATGAGAGCAGACCTCTTGCCTTCTCTATCCGCTAACGATCTGGAGTAGAGACAAATGCCCGTGGCAGAGAGGACTAAGAGAGCGACCGCCAGGACGATCATCCTGGACGTGTTCCGACTCAGCTCACCTGACGCCGGGTCCGAATAGCTCAAAGTCGCTGTCGAGCCAAGGAGGATGATGATGGCGGCAACGGCAATCATGATGACGCCCAAACGATTCGGTGGCCAGAAGATGATCTTTCTTTCGACCGGCAACATGAGCGACAGGTCAAGCAGGAATGCAAAAGCGAGAAGTGTGGATATCACAGAGACCTTCGCAATGGTAGCGCCCACCTCTGCGTGGGCCTGGTCTACAATCCCGTAGAGTGGGCCGGTTATCATGGCAATGAAGATCGTCACCATCGACGCCAGGAACATCCCGGCAGGAAGCGAGTTAGGGGATTTACCCCATGCCAGCATCCCAGCTCCGAGACAAATTGCCCCGGCTCCAACAGATCCTATCCATGCCCAGTCCAACATCAGGTGCTACCTTCTTCGGGCCATCATCGGCAGTGTGTGAGGTCGGCTGATTTCGTCCTCTCTGCCCAACCACGCGTGCATCCCTATGTCGTGGTCGCAGCCCTGACAGCCTCAAGCAACCTCTCAACCTGGAACGGCTTTGCGACGAAGTCTATCGCGCCCGCCCTCATGGCTTCCTTCCTCAGGGCCTCCTTCACGAGGGCACTTACGACTATTATCTTCGCCTTCGGGTCCTGCTCCATGATCTTCATTATGGCTGACAGGCCGTCCATCCCGGGCATCAGGATATCCATGAGCACGACGTCGGGTTTCAGAGCCTTGTACTTCTCGATTGCCTCGAGTCCGTTTGCGGCCTCGCCCGCGATCTCATGGTCGTGCGATTCGAGGATGTCCCGAATCATCTCCCTGATGAAGGGCGCGTCCTCGACGATCAGTACCTTGGACATCGTGCACCAACGCAGCCTGAGCTGTCAAGAAGTGAAGACGAATTCCTCCATATATAAGTTGGCCACTTTGATTATCGAGACCGATAATGAGTCGCACAAGACACGAGATGTTCGGGCAGAAGTCCGAACATACGCCTCGCCGTGTTGGTTTTGCGCTGCGCATCCTAATCGGGACCAGAATCGACCGGGCTTACTATCGGAGAATGCCGTAGGCATTCTTGTCCGACAGCGGACCTGCATCGAGCCGCTCAGACCAGCATCTGATAAGTAATAAATAGCATGAAATGCATATGTGATTTCGTCTGACGACTGTCGGACCGAAGGGATGGGCATGGTATTCGGCACACGTAGGAAGGATGCTCGAGACGCGGACGAACCCGACGGCCAGCGGAGGGTTCCATACAGACTCGCGTCCTACGAACATGACCAAGAGGGCAAGAGGTTCAAGTCCAGCAACGTGGTCTTCAGCTTCTGGAGCGCAGCGAAGTACACTCTCATCCTGTCGTTGATGTTGTGGTGGCTGCCCATGTTCGGGCAGATGATTGCGGGCTACGTCGGCGGCAGAAGGGCTGGCGGTCCATGGAAGGGAGTCGCAGCGTCGATCATCCCAGTTGTAGGCCTGTACACCGTTATGACTGGCTTCGATTCCGGATTCCTGCCCTCGTATCTGTTTGGAGTCGCGATAGCGCCAGCAGCGATTGGCGCATCGCTGACCCACAGCATACCGTTCATCTCGCCGTACCTTCAGTTCTCATCGGACTATGTTGGCTCGTTCGTCAACGCGCTCTCAGGAGCGAGCCCGTACGGAATCAACACCTATGTTCTCACAGTGGCCTTCGCATATGTCGGGGGCGTGCTGGCAGAGCAGAACCGACGGGAGATCGAGTACTCGTCCGGTGCGGTTGTGTCCAACACAACGGTGCTTGTCCATGACCCCAGCTCGTATCAGCCGCAGATCGAGCAGGGGCGGCCTCACGGGGTCCTCGCTGGCATGGGAGCCTTGTTCCATCTTCCGGCAAGGAGCGAGTATCCAGTCACAGGCGGCGGGTTCATGTCGAGAGGAAAGGGCTCATGGGCCAGAGCTGCTGAGATGCGCTACGCAGACGGCGAAGGCGACATCGATGATCAGTATCTCCTGCCGGCTGCACGGCCGGTGTATTCTCAGCCTGCTCCGAGGCACCACCATCACCATCACAATGACTCGTGGCAGCACAAGCAGAAGAGAAGGGGTGCGCCGAACTACGCCGCGAAGCCGAGGTTCAGCTACCCACAGTACCAGAACGAGAGACCTGAGGGCGGCTACAAGGGCGGGATGATCAGGCGGAGCAAGGACGTACCGAGGTTCAGCGTCTCCTCCGACCCGAAGTCGATCAAGAGGGCTCAGAGGATGATCGATAACGAGTGGGGCGGAGGCAAGAAGAAATTCCCCGCGAGATTCGTCGATCGAGTGGAGTACGAGGAGCGGGAGCCTGCTCACGCTGCAGTGGAAACAGAGGCTGTCGCGATCCCACGCAGGAAAGAGCATCACGACAATGGCCACCAGTGGGATTCCATCTAGACCTGCGTTCCATCCGAAGGTTTTTATGAGTCGACCGCTTCGCTCGATCAGATGAGAGCGGAGTGGGAAACGCATGTTTTGTGAGAAGTGCAAGAGCCTGCTTTTTCCTCAGGATGGGAAGCTCGTCTGCAGGAAGTGCGGCGCTGTCTACGAGCCGAACAGCAAGAACCAGGTCATCACGCACAAGAGCAAGGACAAGGAGATGGCCGTGATGGGCGAGCTATCTGGGACTCTCCCAACAGAGGATGCGGAGTGTCCGTCTTGCGGGCACAACAAGGCCTATTGGGTGTTGCGACAGACGCGTGCGGCCGATGAGCCCGAGACCAGGATCTTCAGATGCGTCAAGTGCGGTCACTCCTGGCGAGAATACTAGCACTGGATGTATGCGCAAGTTTTTAAAAGACTGAAAGGTTACAGGTAGGTACGGAAGGGGGGCTAATGTTTCAGGCGAAAGCCAGAGCTGACATCTTGAAAGAGGTTGTGAACGTTGTCTCAACCCTCGTCGATGAAGCGAAGTTCAGCATGAACTCGGACGGGCTTACTCTAAAGGCCGTGGATCCGGCGCACATCGCGATGGTGGACCTGTCGCTCGGAAAGGACGCCTTTGAGGAGTTCAAGGCGGACGAGGTTGAGATTGGGATTGACATCGACAAGCTCAGCCAGTTCCTCAAGCTCGCGAGAGCGGACGACATCATCGACGTCAAGCACGACGAGGACAAGAGAAGGCTCAACATCGCAGTCGGGGACATCACGAGGCGCATGAGCCTCATAGACACGACCGGCATGAGCGACCCGAAAGTGCCGAGCCTGAACCTCCCTGCGACGCTCACTGTCAAGGTCGATGACCTCGTGCAGGGCATCAAGGCCAGCGAGACCGTGTCGGACCACATCGCGCTGATCGCGTCCCCTGAGGGTTTCGAGATGACCTGCGAAGGCGATATGGACCAGGTCAACTGGAAGAAGTCCAAGAAGGACATGGAGGCCTTGGAGGCCCCGAGCAGCGTTAGGAGCCTCTTCCCCCTGGAGTACTTCTCCAACATGCTGAGGGCAGTGCCGTCCGGCAGCCTCGTCACAATGCACCTGGGCAACGATTACCCGGTCCGGGTCGAGTTCAAGATCGCAGGCGGGAAGGGTGAAGTGCGCTACCTGCTTGCTCCGAGGATCGAGAGCGGTGACTGAGCGGAGACCTAATTTGGCACTCAAGGCCCCAACGAGCCAATTCGATTCTATTCCGTGAGGTCGAGCCATATTACCAGTGGATTTCTATGCGGAGGATACGGATCGGGGTTCTGGCTTCTGGCGGTGGGACCAACCTCCAGGCGATCATTGACGCCTGCGAGAGCGGGGAGATCGACGGGGATGTCGTTGTTGTGATATCGAACGTGCCCGAGGCATTTGCCCTAGAGCGCGCCAAGAAACATGGAATCGATGCGTTCGCATTCCCCCACAAGGGCATTACAAGGGAGGACCACGAGAAGGACGTGATCGATTGCCTCGAGCAGCACCAGGTCGACTTGGTCGTTCTTGCGGGCTACCTCCGGATGCTTACGCCCGTGATGATAAACAAGTACGCGGGCCGCATGATGAACACCCATCCTGCGCTGCTGCCATCCTTCGGAGGCAAGGGCATGCACGGACTGAACGTTCACCAGGCTGTCCTCGATTACGGATGCAGGGTCTCCGGCTGCACGATCCATTTCGTGACGCTCGACGTCGACGGCGGCCAGATAATACTCCAGAAGGCACTCCCGGTGCAGGAGAACGATTCTGCAGAGATGCTGCAGGAGCGCATACTCAAGGAGGAGCACAAGCTGCTGCCGCGCGCAATCCAGCTCTTCGCGCAGGGCAAGCTCAAGATCGAAGGTCGGAGATGTCGCGTCCTGGAGACCTGAGGACCGCGTGAGGCATCTGCCACCAGAATAGTTTAAGGCGAGCCAACAGATATCCCGACTGCATTCGTCAGATGCCACCAGGAGGGCGGACTTGGAAGTCTACGACGGAGAGTTCATCAGCGAACTCGAAGCCATCGCGAAGAAGATCAGGTTCCATTCCATTCAGATGATCTATCAGGCTGGTTCTGGCCATCCAGGCGGCTCTCTTTCGTGTGCCGACGTCCTCGTAGCCCTCTATTTCCACATCATGAGGCACGACCCAAAGAAACCGGACTGGCCGGACAGAGACAGGTTCGTCCTGAGCAAGGGTCATGCGGCTCCTGCGCTCTACGCGGTCCTGGCGATGTCCGGCTACTTCCCCGTCGAGGAGCTCAGCTCTCTGAGGAAGATGGGGAGCAGGCTGCAGGGCCACCCGTGCATGCAGAAGACGCCCGGCGTCGAGATGTCCACGGGCTCGCTCGGCCACGGCCTCGCCGCTGGTAACGGCATGGCTTTGGCAGCCAAGTTGGATAGGAAGCTCTATAGGATATACGTCATAGTTGGCGATGGCGAGATGGACGTCGGGGAGACCTGGGAGGCAGCGATGCTGGCATCCCACTTCAAGCTGGACAACATTACGGTCTACCTCGACAGGAACAAACTGCAGCTCGACGGCCCTACCGAGAAGATCATGTCGCTCGAGCCGCTCTCCGACAAGTGGAAGGCGTTCGGGTGGCATGTGATCGAGATCAACGGGCACAACATTAAGGAGATAATCCACGCGACAAACGAGGCCAAGGGCGTGAAGGGCAAGCCGACCATCATCATATGTCATACCATCAAGGGTAAGGGCGTGAGCTACATGGAGGGCTCACTGCACTTCCACGGCAAGGCGCCCGACAAGCAGGAGTACGAGCAGGCGATGAAGGAGCTCGGGGGTGACAAGGCATGAAGTGGAAGGAGGAGAGCCAGAGGAAGCAGTACGGGCGTGCCCTCGTCGAGCTCGGCAAGGAGCGCGGGGACATCGTCGTGCTGGACGCGGACCTCTCGACCTCCACCAGGACGGCCGACTTCGCTGCCGCATTCCCGGAACGGTTCTTCAACTGCGGCATCGCCGAACAGAACATGATGGACACCGCAGCGGGTCTCGCAGCATCAGGCAAGACTGTCTTCGTCTCGACCTTCGCTGTCTTCGGCACTGGGCGATGCTACGACCAGATACGACAGTCCATCGCCTACCCGAACCTCAACATAAAAATTGTCGTATCGCATGCTGGCATAACGGTCGGCGGGGATGGAGCGTCGCACCAGATCGTCGAGGACCTCGCTCTGATGAGGGTCCTCCCCAACATGACCGTCGTCGTCCCTGCGGACTCCCCCGAGACTTACAAGGTCGTGAAAACGATCGCGAACACCAAAGGTCCTGTCTATGTCAGGATAGGAAGGGCTGATGTGCCGACAATCACCGATGCTGCCACTCCGTTCGACATCAGCAAGGCCCCGGTCATGAGGGACGGCAAGGACATCACTCTCATTGGCTGTGGCATAATGGTCTCGAAATGCCTGGAGGCTGCCGAGGAGCTGCAGAAGCATGGCGTGGACGCCAGGGTCGTCAACCTGCACACGATCAAGCCGCTCGACGAGAAGACGATCGTCAGAGCGGCAAGGGAGACCGGGGGCGTCGTGACCGCTGAGGAGCACTCGGTGATGATGGGCATGGGGAGCGCTGTGGCGATGGTGCTCGTCGAGAACTTCCATGTGCCCATGAAGCGAGTGGGGATCCCGGACGTCTTCGGCGAGTCCGGCGCGTGCGATGAGCTCATGAACAAGTACGGTCTCACAGTCGACAACATCGTTGAGGCTGCTCACGATGTCCTGAAGAGGAAGAAGTGAAGGTGATCTCGATATGAAGATATTCATAGACACCGCGAACCTGGACCAGATCAAGGAGATCAACAGCTGGGGAATACTGGACGGCGTGACTACCAACCCGACACTGGTGGCCAAGGAAGGGTGCGATTTCGAAACCCGCGTGAGGGACATCTGCCAGGTGGTCGACGGGCCGATCAGCGCGGAGGCGGTCTCCATGGGTGCGGAAGGCATGATCAAAGAGGCCCGGGAGCTCTCCAAGATTCACAAGAACATCATCGTGAAGATACATATGACGGACGAGGGGCTGAAGGCCGTCAAGGTGCTTTCGAAGGAAGGCATCAAGACGAATGTCACGCTTGTCTTCTCGCCGAACCAGGCTCTTCTTGCGGCCAAAGCCGGCGCCACCTACGTGTCTCCGTTCGTCGGCAGACTGGACGACATCAGCCATAACGGCATGGACCTTGTCAGGGACATAGTTACGATCTTCAGGAACTACGGGTTCAAGACCCAGGTGATCGCGGCGAGCATCAGACATCCTATCCATGTGACGGAGGCGGCACTCGCGGGCGCCCATGTGGCGACGGTTCCGTATGACGTTCTGAAGAAGATGCTGAAGCACAACCTCACTGACGAGGGCATCCAGAAGTTCCTGAAGGACTGGGAGACGGTCCCGAAGAAGAAGTGATCAGCCCGGTTGTCCTAGCCTATGTAGCTGTCCGTGGCGGATCTGTCGAATCCCTTGACGAGCTCCAGCTGGTACTCCTCTTGCGGCTGCCAGCCGTACAGTGGGTATACGAGCCTCGGGACGAACCTCGAGAGGTCGGCTGCGAACTGTGTGACTGGATGGTCCTTGCCGAAGGTGCCAATGCTGATATCGTACACCTTCGCCCTCGTCGCAGCCTCGTCGATTATCCCAAGCGTGTGGACGTACTCGTGGAGCAGGATGTGAAAGACATAGGGCTTGTACAGCGTGGGATCAGTTTCCTTGATCCTCTTGAGCGGGAGGCTGTTCATCACGATTATGTTCGTCGCAACGGGGAAGAACGCCCCGACGAACCCCTGAGGCCCTCCGCCCAGGTTCGCCAGCCCCAGCATCAGGCCAGCCCTCTCCTTGCCCGTGCTCTTTCTCACCGCTAATTTCACAACTTCGAAGATGCCCGCCAGATCCTTGGCGGACTCCAGTTTCGTATCAAATGATGCGCTCGGGTTCACGATAAGGAGTCAGGGGCTGGTTGGATATATCTGATTCGCCAAACAATCGAGAGATTGTAGGTACCTCTCCTTCGACAAGCCTGAAATAGCACCCAATGCTCTCCAGCGGTCGTGCGGACCGATGTGCTCGTTGTAGGAGGAGGCCCTGCGGGCTCCACAGCTGCCAGGCTTCTGGCAAGGGATTATGATGTGGTCATTCTCGAGGAGCACAGGACGCCCGGCGAACCGCTCCAGTGCGCGGGCCTCGTCACGCAAAAAGGGGTTCCAATGTTCGCCCGGGAGAGCGTCATAGGGGAGATCAGAGGGGCCAAACTCCACTCTCCTCTGGGTTTCACTCTGACGTTGGAGGCAAGAAGCTCAAGGGCGTACGTGCTCGACAGGTCTCATTTCGACAGGATCATGTTTCACAAGGCTGTCGACGCGGGAGCCGTTCCAAAGGTCGGCAGCAGCGCCCGCGCAGTCCGAGACACGGGCTACGAGGTCCACACGGAGACAAGATCCGACCACCACCAAGAGAACGTCACCTCGAGAATAGTGGTCGGCGCAGACGGGTACAAGTCGATATGCCGAAGGTCGTTGCATCTTCCCGTCCCGAAGCACATGCTGACAGGGATCCAGGTGGATCTCAGAGGAGTCGAAATCGACCCGGAGTTCGTCGAGCTGTTTCTTGGAAGAGACGTTGCTCCAGGCTTCTTCGCATGGGCGATTCCTGCAGGCGATCTCGTCAGAGTGGGTCTGTGCACCTGGGACGCAGCCGATCTTCCGGCGACGTATCTGAAGAAGTTCTTGGCCAGACCGCAGTTCAGGCACGCCAAGAGGGTCTCCACGGCTTCGGGAAAGATACCAATCGGACCGGGAAGGTCTGCCGTCTCGGGGCGGATCATGCTCGTTGGCGACGCGGCATGTCATGCGAAGCCTCTCTCGGGCGGGGGCGTCTACACCGGCGTCCGGGGGGCCGAGCTGTGCTCTGAGGCCGTTTCCGAGTTCTTCGGGTCCCACGAGGCCTCGGGTCTTGGCGCATACGATCGGCTGTGGAAGGACGAGTTCGGGAAGGAGCTTTCGCGTGCCTTCAGGATAAGGAGGATATTCCTCGCGCTGACCGACAAGAAGATGGACAAGGCCCTCAGGATCTTCTCCGAGCCGGAGGTCCGGCGACTGCTGGAGCAGAAGGGAGATATCGACTACCCAGCTTCACTTTCGTCTGCTGTGCTTAAGCTTGCTCCAAGACTCGCTCAGTTTTCCCCGCAGATAATAGAATCGTTTCTCTAGGCGCGGGTACGCGCCCGGGTTGTCTATGACGTAGTAGTAGAATGCCATGAATGAGAGCCCGACACATCCTGCGACTATCAGTGCAAGAGGCCAGCGTGGGATCGGGATCTTGATACCGAACGAAGAGTCAGGCAGGAGGCCGTCCACGCCCAACGCCTTCAGGTAAGTCCTGTTCACGATGCTCTGGTTCCCCTCGAAGGAGACGATCTTGTTCCAATCGCTCTCCGTGAAACATCCTTTGGATTTCAGGACCACTTTGGTCGAGCTGTTATGGAAATTGAAAGTGAGGCTAAACCTGACGAAATATGTGCTCTGAGAGAAGTAAGATCCGTGGGGAGTCTTCTTTGATGTGTAGATCGGGAGCGGGATTGTGAGAGAAGTCTGGTTCGGCCTGATCTCAGAGAAATTCTGCCTCCATTCGGTCGTCAGGTGATGGAACAAAGGAGGATGCGGGAACGAGCTCGTGACCTCTTCCGCCTTCTCCTGGGTGGCGTACATGTAGATGCCGACGATGAGTGTCACGTTCTCCATGACGGCGCTGGTGTTGTCGTTGTCGTACGGGTTGGTCAGGTTGAAGGAGAAATCGACTTCCTGCCCAGGCGCCACTGTCGGGGTCACAAAGCCGCTCAAGATGTTGTTTGCGTACCTCGGCTTCCCCGGGTCAGGGATGTCTCCCATGGCGAGGCTGGGTGACAGCAGAAGGAATGAGAGGATGAAAGACGCTGCCGCCAGAGGGAGTCTCATCGGTGGTCTGAAGTTCGAAACTGACTATATCACTTTCGGTGATTTCGAAAGTCCCACTCGGGAAGTGCTTATAATAACTGTGGACGATGCCAATGACCGTGCTAGGGGTACGAGTCGCTAGGTCCGATGCCGAGGCTCTCCGGAAGGACATCACCTCTGAAAGACTCTTGGACAAGACGCATGCCATCATCGACGAAGACAACCACGTCATAATACCGGTCAAGTCGGAGCCGGATGAAGCCCTGCTGAAGAAGTACGAAGCCGAGCTAGTCGAGAGGCTTTTTCCAGAGAGGAAGCACAGGGAGGACCCGATCGATTCGATCCGCAGGCTCGTCTCTATTCCAGAGGATCTCAAACATCTTCTGCCGAGCAAATGGGAGATGTTTGGGAACCTGGCTGTGATCAGGCTGGAGGCGCAGCTGGATGAGTATGAGAGCGAGATCGCGGAGGCTTATGCAGTCGTTTTGGGTCTGAAGGCGGTCTTGCGGGACGTTGGCGGGATCAAGGGGGAATACAGGCAACCGGTCATCAGGACGCTGCTAGGGAAAGATGCCGTGGCGACGCACCTCGAGAACGGGATCAGATATAGGTTCGACGCCACCAAGATCATGTTCTCCTCCGGGAACATCGAGGAGCGTCTCAGGATGGCCGACCTGAAATGCGATGGCGAAACCATCGTTGACATGTTCGCGGGGATCGGCTACTTCTCGATTCCGCTGGCAGTCTATCAGAAACCGATGAAGATCATCGCGTGCGAGCTGAACCCCGTCGCATTCCAGTACCTCGAGGAGAACATCGCGCTGAACCAGGTATCAAGGATAGTGAAACCAGTTCTGGGCGACAACAGGGACTTGCCAGGCGAGGACATCGCGGATAGGGTAGTGATGGGCTATGTCAAGACAACCCACGAGTACCTTCCCACTGCCATTCGCCTGCTCAAGAGCGGAGGTATCATCCACTATCACGAGACCTGTCCGAACGAGCTTCTGCCCAACAGGCCGGTCCAGCGAATACTAGCAAGCGCTCTGGAAGGCAAAGTGGACATCATGAGGATGAAGGAGATCAAGTCGTACGCGCCAGGGGTCTCGCACGTGGTCGTCGATGCGAGGATCGTCAAACCCTCTTGACGTCCTCGGAGCTTCCGGCCTCTCTGAGGAATGTGGTAAACGCTGCGTGATGGTCCTCTGTCTCTGAGCTCTCCAGCAGCCTCTTGGCAAACGTTTGGAGATGCTTGCCGTATTCCCTCTCCTCGTCGGTGAACTTCCACGACTGGCTGGTCACGCCCAGAGCGAGGTAGAATGCGTGCGTCATCGACCTGATCCGGTGGTCGTTCGATTTCTCCGCGTCCAATGCCGACAACGCCGCTGACTGGCCGCTGGTCTTGAAAGCCCTCGCTACCTTGTCAGCGAAAGCGCCGTAGGCCGACATTTTGGTGTACTTCGGGATTTGGGACACAACCGCGTCGTGTTCAGCGACTTTCAACGCGTTGCGAATGACCTTGAGGGGCGAAGTCCTCGATTCATCGTCGTCTTTGGTGAACTTGTCCGCCAATTCCTCGGAGACAACTGCCTTGAGCGCGTCCTTCCCGTGCAGGGACCAGTATTCCGAAAGCAGCTTGTTGACCGAGTCACCGTGGTCGACCACAACCGGGTGCTCCACCTTTGACAGGATCCCTTTGATGGCCTTCCTCTCGACCTCGTCCGCGGACATCTCGTTGACGAAAGCGTCCGTGTCGCTGCCGAAGCACTTGTCTCCTTTCACATAGATCCTCTTCTTCACATCTGAGAGCGACTCGTGCACGCTCGCCATGTGCTGTTCGATCAGGTCCTTGTTGTTCAACTGTCCAGATGAGTACTTCTCCAGCGACTCCTCGCTTATCGGTTTGTTCAGCATGTCGCCGCAATCGCCTTCACCTGCAGCGTTCTCCAGGGGCCTGACAATCGATATGTCGAACTCGCTCAGGACGTTAGGCACGGCCATTCCCTCGGCAAGCTTCCTGAGCGTGTTCTTGAGCTTGGCAGTGCACTGGTCGCATATGAGTACCTTCTTGCCCGCGCTGACCCAGTCAAACATCATATGGTCAATCGAGGCGGGGTTGTGAGGACATGAGTACGTGTCTCCGTCCAGCTTGCCTGCCCCGACCGACTCGGCTGCGAGCGTGACATATTCCTGCGGGGGCCTCGAGTATCTTCCGGTGCAGACGAAGTTGTCCCCGTACGAGTAGAAGTGCAAACCTTTCTTGTTGACCAGGTCAAGAACGCTCAGCACCCGCCACTTGGAGGAATCGAAGTTCTGGACACCGATCAGCTTCTCGCGCGGAGTCTTCCCTCTGAGCGCGTATGTGATAGTTCCCGCGGGATATGTGGCCGTTGCGAGGTACGGTGTTTTGTTCTCGTGTGCGAGCGCTATTGTGGCCGCGTACGCCCGGGCAAGCTTGTCACCGCTCTTGGCGAACTTCGCGAGCTTGTTGGGGTCGTCCTTGTATCTTGCGATCTTCTCCAGACGCGCCCTGGTCTTTCTGAATGGGCATGACCCGCAGTCCTCAGCGCACTCAGGAAGGATCAGCTCAGAGTCCTCCATGAGCATCTTGGCCTTCGCTATCAGATCCTTCTCCATGACCTTTGATGCGATTCTCGCCTTGACTTTGAGTCTGGGCATCTCTTTCTTCTTGCTCATGTCGCAATCGCACTCGGATAATGAGTCATGGTAATAGTTTTTGTGAGCATACTTCTGAGCTGGAAAAGATTATTAGTCTGGCCATCCCATAAGGAAGGTTGCGGGAAGCGGATGGGAGAATGACCAGCGAAGAGGACTCCGCCAGAGGCTTCATCAAGGGTTTCCAAGAGGGTCTTCAGGAGGCTTGGGAGGAGATGATCAAGCTCTCCCAGAAAGGGTACACGTCCCGCGAGCTCCAGATAATGGCGAAGACCAAGCGGTCGATGATTTTCCAGAGAGTGCAGCAGAAGGTCGACGAGCTTGAGCGCGCTCTTGGCAAGAAGCTGACGATCCAGGACGCGGCCTCGGCGACCCCGCAACCTCCCCAGCCTGTTCAACTCCTTCCCGGCTGGAGCTATGTGGTCAAGGAAGAGAGGCCTGAGAAGAGCTTCGCCCTGTTCACGAGTCTCGTCTCGCAAGGGGGCAGGGGCCTTTGCATATCCAGGACCCATCCGGACCAATTGAAGCTGAAATACAAATTCCAGGCAGAGTCGCTTTGGCTGACGAAAACAGAAACCGCCCAGGTGCCTCGGGAGTCGGGCTACGTCGAATACGTTTCACCGAACAACCTGGCCCACCTTGCTTCTGCGATTAGGGAATTCTTGGCGAAGGGCGAGAGCGGAGCGGTCATAATTGAAGGGCTGGAGTATCTCACGACCCAGAACGACTTCAAGAGCGTCCTGCGGTTCATCCAATTGATCAACGAGCAGGTTGTGCTCGACAAAGGCTATCTGCTCATACCCGTCGATGATGCCACGATGGATTCGAAGGACTTCTCTCTGATTGAGCGCGAGATGAGCCAGGTGCTCTAGTTCTTCTTGGGGGCCTTCAGTTTGGTTCTCCTCGCTGGATAAGCGACTTGCGGCCTCTTCAAGATGAATGAGTCCTCGAGATCCTCGCACATACGCCTCGCTATCTTGATTGGGATCGCCATGGACATCATGTCGGGCGGGAACCATGAATTGCCCGTGGGGTCGCAAGGCCCCAAGAAGACGGCGTTCTTCGGCGCTCCTTCCGCCATCCCAGCTGCAAATGTGACGAACGACGCACACGAAGCACCTTGAGGAACGACTATCTCGTTGAACTGGTCGCGGCTGCGGAAATGAACAAGCCCGCAGAGGTTTCGGATCTGCTCTGCACCTGCGAAGCACAGAACCGAACGAACACCTGGGTCCTCTCCTGCAAGATCCTCACAGGCCCTGATCACAATGTATCTTCCCGGAGGAGTGATCTTCCCGAGCACGCGCCAGCTTTCTTCGACCAGCTCCGGCGTGGCCCTCAGGTACTCGGCGGCTCCGTTCCTGAAGTCTTTCGAGCCGTACGACACGAAATACTTGATTCCAGGGTTGAACTCTCCGAATCCGAAATGAGAGACTCCGCCTCCGCAGCATCCTTCGAGCGTATCCTTCCCGATGTATATGGGCGGGGTCGCACGGACTACTGATAGCGTCAGAATGGCCCTCGCCACGCACGAACTCACAGCAGTTGTCCGAATCGCATCTTTGGGCGGGACCTCCGCCCCATGGATACAGACAGCCCGGGCCTTCAGTCTCCCGGCTTTCGTCAGTCTCCTCCCGATCTCGCTCACGGTCAGATTAGGCATAATCCTCTAACCGCTCTGGGTATCATATGCCGAGATGATAAGTGCTCCCGCCGGGATTTGAACCCGGGTATCCAGCTCGAAAGGCTGGAATGATTGACCGGACTACACTACGGGAGCAAGTTTGCTGCGGTGCTGCTTTTCGGCCCTATGAACTGAGAATATATAATGCTTCTCGGCTGGCGGCGGCAATTCCAGATGCTGTCCAGGCCGCCTGAGTATGCGAGCAGGATCTTGTCCTTTCCGTTTGCATGAGCAGCACCTTCCATGGTCTGCCGCCTCCAGGCTTTCGAATCGGGTCTGCGTATATGGCCGTGATGACATGACGGCAGCATGCCCCGAATTGAGGTGTCTGATTTCGGACATGAATGAGGATTCTGCGAGATGTTGTTGGAGCGATTCTTGAACCATCTGGCTCGTCATTTCCCGCCCCACTAGCCTTAAGTAGGCCAAACATAATACTAGCCAGCACACAGGAGAGCTACTTGCCATACAGACAGCGAGAAGAGGAGCCAGAGATAGGCCCGGACGGTCAGCCTGAGTTCGTCAGGGTGCGCCTTCCGCACAAGAAGGAGGGCGAGATGTTCGGGATAGCGGACCAGCTCCTGGGCGCCTCCAGGATCAAGATAATGTGCGCTGACGGCAAGTATCGCATGGGGCGCATCCCGGGAAAGATCAAGAAGCGGATGTGGATTCGCGAGGGGGATCTCGTGATCGTGCAACCGTGGGATTTCCAAGACGAGAAGGCGAACATCCAGTACAGGTACACGAAGACCCAGGCGATGTACCTCAGCAGGAAGAAGATGATTCCCAAGTCGATCGACGTTTTCTGAAGACCGGTGTGTTCTGTGCCGCGCGCTGACGATTATCATGCTTTTGAACGCGAGATTGACCAGTGGCGCATCCGCAAGAAGGACTCTAAGGACAGAAAGTCCTATGACGAAGTGTTTGACCAGCAGAACCTGATGCGCATCTACAAGCTCTTCTCCGACGGGATCATCGATAAGCTGGATTTTCCGATCTCCACCGGGAAGGAGGGCAATGTCTTCAGGGCGAGCAATTCGAAGGGAGAACTCCTGGCCGTCAAGATTTACCGCACCTCTACTTCCACATTCAGGGATATGGCCAAGTACGTTCACGGAGACCCCAGATTCGGAGGGGTCCAGAACAACAAGAGGAAGCTGATCTTGTCCTGGGCCCACAAGGAGTACTGGAACCTGCAGCTTCTCTACAGGGTGGGCGTGAGAGTGCCCAAGCCCATCGCTCGCCACGAGAACATAGTCGTGATGGAGTACATTGGAGACGAGGTCGAGCCCGCTCGTGAACTCAGGAATGTCCTTTTGGATGATCCCGAGCCCGTTGCACGGAAGATTCTAGGCTATCTCAAGCTCGCCTACCAGAAGGCGAAGCTCGTCCACAGCGACATCAGCGAGTTCAACATATTGATGCTCGATTCCGAGCCCGTGATAATAGACGTGGGCCAGGCAGTCATGCTGGCCCACCCGCATGCAGAGGAATGGTTGGAACGGGATGTCCGCAACGTGGCAAGGTATTTCAGAAAGTACAAGATAGACATCGACGTCGCCAGGGAGCTCGAGGAGATAAGGAAGACATGATGCAGGCCCTCAGGATACCGACCGAGAGGGTCGGTGTTCTAATCGGGAAGAACGGTGAGACAAAAGAGAGGATCGAGAAGCTCACCGGAGTAAGGATTTCGATCGACTCGGAAGAGGGCGACATCCAGATAGACTACACGCACGCGAAGGACCCAGCGATGGCCCTTGCGGTGAGCAATGTCGTGACCGCGATTGGCAGAGGATTCTCGCCGGGGAAGGCCATGAAGCTCCTGCGCGATGACTACTTCTTCGAGCTGCTGGACATTCGGGACTATGTGGGAAAGAAGCAAGAGCACGTCATACGCATGCGCGCGCGCGTCATCGGAACCCGGGGAAAGACCAGAGCGATAATCGAGGAGCTCACAGGCGCTCATGTATCTATCTACGGCAACACTGTGGCGATCATTGGCGACAGCCTGCAGATCGATGTCGCGCGCAGGGCTCTCGACATGTTGCTTTCAGGCAGCGAGCACGCGGCAGTCTACCACTTCATGGAGAGGAGGAGGGCGCGGCTGAAAGTCGACGGCATGGGTTTCTGAGCACTTGCATGGTAAGCACTATTGAAATACCCCCGTTGACAATATATCGGTCTGATGGCCGAGACCCTTCTAAAGATGATCGATGCTGACATGTCGCAGATCCCTCCGGTCGTGTCAAAGGGAGAGACGGAGCGCGACAGGATCATGAAGCTTCTCGCTCACGCATTCCTGAGACTGTGGACAAGGCTGGCTCTCGAATCAGGCCAGAGACTGAACCTCTCGCCTACTCAGTTCGTCCTCGGAAACTACGAAGGACAGATGAGGTGGATCCTGAACGAGACGGTCGACTACAAGGGCATCGCGCAGATCGGTCTCGGTGGTACGTTCCGAAGAAGTCATTCCCTCATCGCTGAGACCTATGTGCAGAAGGGAGAGGAGCGGGTCAGACTGTTCTTCGCACTCGAAGAAGAGAAGGTGAAGAACAAACCTGTCTTCGTGAACTACCTGGTCTACGACTCTCCACTTGCGGAATTCGACCTGAACGCCGCGATATCCGGCCTGAAGCCTGTGG
Organism: uncultured Thermoplasmata archaeon; assembly: GCA_963705355.1. Lineage (GTDB taxonomy): Archaea > Thermoplasmatota > Thermoplasmata > UBA10834 > UBA10834 > COMBO-56-21. The sequence continues at coordinate 1,045,829 of OY970070.1, read as the reverse complement.
TTCCAAAATGGCTTGAGACTGTCATGAGGGGCGACGACAAGCCGTTGTGGAACACGTGCAAAGAGCTGCTCGAGTGCGTCGGGATCTGAGCCTGCTGGTCAGTCCTCTTCGTTGTGGTTCTGGGTGGAACATGTGCCTTTCGAGGATGGCCGTGGCACAGCTCTGACGAGCAATCAATATATACGCGGGCGGCGTCCCCCCACACACATCAATGTCCGATAGGCTCGAGATCGCAGGGCGTGCGCTTCAGCGCCCCTTGTGCAACCACTGCCTGGGAAGGCTATTTGCATCCGTGTCCAGAGGGCTCTCGAACGATCAGCGGGGAGCCATCGTTCGCTTTTCCATTCCTGGTGCGCCAAGCCCTCCAGCCAGCCCGGACGAGTGCTACATCTGCAGAGGCCTCTTCGACGAAGTGCAGAAGCTCGCGGAATTGGCGGTGAGAGCCTCTGACGAATTTGAGTTCAAGACCTTCCTCGTGGGCACGAAGATCGACGCCGAGCTGACCGAGCGGGAAGAGGCCTTCTGGACCGAGGTCGGCGCCAAGGAGACCGAATCGATCAAATCCGAGATGAATCGGGAGATCGGCAAGGTCCTCGAGGCGAAGCTCGGCAAGACTGTTGACTTCGCAACCCCCGAAATGGTTTTCCTGATCGACACGAGGTTCGATCGCGTTGTGCTCGATGTCGCGCCATTGTTCGTGTATGGACGGTACAGGAAGCTCTCGAGAGAGCTTCCCCAGACCAGATGGATCTGCCGCGAATGCAGGGGAAAGGGCTGCCCCCGCTGCGGCGGCAAGGGGAGGATGTACGAGATGAGCGTTCAGGATTACACAGGCCCGATCGTGATGCGGCATGCCGAAGGGACCGAGGACTTCTTCCACGGCATGGGAAGGGAAGACATCGACGCCCGGATGCTGGGCAACGGGAGGCCGTTTGTTGTCGAGGTCCGTAAGCCCATGAAGAGGACCATCGATCTAGAGGCCGTTCAGCGAGAGATCAACGATGCTGGGAAGGGCGTTGTCGAGGTGGAGGGCCTGCGCATGTCCAACCGCGCTGAGATGCGGGCCATAAAGGAGTCCACCCATCCCAAGACCTACAGGGTCAGGGTGCTTTTCCAGGCAGATTTCGACCACGGAAAGCTTAATGAAGTAGTGACATCATTGGCCGGAAAGCCTATAAGTCAGCAGACTCCAAACAGGGTAGCTCATCGGCGGGCTGACCTCGAACGCGTGAGGACCGTTAGAAGAATAGAAGTCGAATCGGTCGTTGGGCGGGAGGCGGTGTTCGTCGTTGAGACCGACAGCGGCACATACATCAAGGAGCTGATGCATGGCGACGAGGGAAGGACGCAGCCCAATGTCGCGGGCATCGTCGGTGTGCCCTGCGAGGTGCTCGAGCTGGACGTCATAGCGATCGGAGACAAAGGGGAGTAGAGATATGGTGAAGGCCTCCAAGGGCTACAGGCGCCGGACAAGGTACGTCATGCAGAGGCGCTCTCGAGACAGAGGACTCTCTCCCATCACCAGGCAGTTCCAATCATTCGAGATCGGCGAGAAGGCTAACGTCAACATCGACCCGAGCATTCACAAGGGCCAGCCGCACATAAGGTTCCACGGCAGGACTGGCACCGTGGTCCGCATGCAGGGAAGATCGTACATGCTCGACGTGCGCATGGGCGGCAAGTTGAAGCAGATCATCGTGAGGCCGGAGCACCTCAGGAAGTCCAAGTGATCCCCGACGGTGTTCTCAATGGAAGACAAGAAGATAGTCTCACTTGCAGAGGTGAAGGACATAATCACGGAGCGACAGAGCGAAAGCGAGCTCACAGCTGAGCAGAAGCTCGCGCTCGAGCACGCCCAGAAGTTCTCGAGGATCGACTCCAAGAAGGTCAAGAAGCTGGTGAAGGAGCTTACTGAGCTCGGATTCGTGTCCGAGGTCAACGCCGTGAAGATCGCCGATATAATGCCATCGACCGCAGACGATGTCCGATTGATTTTCTCCAAGGAGCGGGCAAGCGTCGAGAAAAAGGACATCGAAAAGATACTTAGCGTCGTAGAGAAGTATCTCTAGAGAGCTCGGGGGATTGTTGTGGAGGACTACGCTCGAATACTAGATTACCTGCCCCAAGGGCTCCCTGATGAGAAGATGTTCAAGCGGGAGCCGGTAGCGTTTGCCCTGGGGGAGGATCAGTTCAAGATCTTCGAGCTGGTGCCGAAGCAGGGCGTGACCCTCAACACGGGCGATCGGGTCTACATCGGCAAGGACCTCGACCTCAGGCAGGAAATCCTCCACGTGAAGAAGCGCATAAGCCACCAGGAACTGACCAACGCGGCCCAGAGCGAGCTCCCGTTCGTCATCTCGCAGATCATCAAGTCGCACGAGCAGCGCTTCGTCCAGTTCTTCAACGAGGCTCAGGCCATAACCACCAGATTCCACATGCTCGAGCTGTTGCCGGGCCTGGGCAAGAAGACGATGTGGGGCATAATCGAGGAACGCAAGAAGGGGCCGTTCAAGGACTTCTCTGACATCTCCGCGCGCGTTCCCTTGGCCCACCAGATAGAGAAGCATGTCGCCCAGAGGATCGAGGCGGAGCTGCAGAACCCCGAGGAGAAGTACCGCCTGTTCGTGGCGAGATGAGCCGACATGAGAGCAGAGGAGATCAGAGCCGTCCTCGAGTCCATCGGCAAGAGGGCCAACAAGAGGCTCGGCCAGAACTTCCTGCTGGACGATTCCGTGGTGAGGCGACAGGTCGGTTTTGCCAACCTCTCTCAAGAAGATACCGTGCTTGAGATAGGCCCTGGACTCGGGAACCTGACGGATGAGCTGCTGAAGACCGGGGCGAAGGTTGTTGCGGTCGAGCAGGACGCTGAATTCTGCAGGTTTCTCGCGAGGAGGTTCGGACATAGGCTGCAGCTGGTTCAGGCGGACGCTGTGAAGGCCTTCCTGCCGGAGTTCAATAAGGTCGTCTCGAATTTGCCCTACCAAATCTCCTCTCCGATCACTTTCAAGTTGCTCGAGATGGGTTTCGATGTCGCCGTTCTGATGCTGCAGCGCGAGTTCGCTGAGAGAATGGTGGCGAAGCCTCGGTCACAGGAGTACGGCAGGCTCTCGGTCGGGGTGTACTACCGAGCGGACTGCGAGATCCTTCTCAACGTACCTCCACATGCGTTCTGGCCTCAGCCCAAGGTCGATTCCTGTGTTGTGCGGCTGGTGCCCAAGAAGCCGCCTTTCGAAGTGCGGGACGATGTCGCATTCTTCAATGTGACAAAGGCGATCTTCTCGCACCGCAGGAAGAAGATCATGAACTCGCTTCTGGCCGACCCTGCAGTCGCACCGATCGTCGGGTCCGTCGAGAAGACCCTGCTCGGGAAGCTGCCTAACGCATCGAAGAGAGCCGGGGAACTAACGCCCGAGATGATTGGCGAATTGACAGACGCTTTGCTCGAGCTCAGAGTCTCTTCGTCTTCGGGAAGAACCGGTCGATGATCGCATCCGCGATCTTGCCAGTGCCGTCCACAAGCGGATCGCAGGCGGGGATGCCGTACTTGGCTTCGTACTCTGCGACGGTCTTCTCGACCTCTTTCCGGGTCATGCCAGTGTGATTTATGGTGATGCCGACCACGTCGCAACCCCCGTAGACTCTGATGAGCTCCATCTCGCGGTCGATGTTGCCATTGGGAAGATGAAGTTCGTTCTCGTGATAGGTCCTCCACTTCCGAGCGGGTGCATGTTGCAGCACGACCGTGTTCGGAGCGGAGGCGGTCACTATGGTCCTCGAACCGGTCACGTAGGCGGGATGGCTGAGCGCGCCCTGGCCCTCGACTACTATGACCTTCGGGTGCTCGGTCCTATAGGCCACGTCGATCGCATTCTCGAGTTCGCCAACAACGTAGTCTCCCCTGATCGCATCCAAAGGTATGCCGAACCTTGAACCCTGGAGCAACCCTGTCTGGCCCGTGGCGACGAAGCTCGTCTTGATGCCCCTCCCGTTCAGTTCCTTTGTCAGTATGATTGCGGTCGTGCGTTTCCCACTCGCGGCATCGGTGCCGAGAACCGGTATCCTCACTGCCTTCATCTTCGAGGCGAGGTTCCTATAGTGGTGCATCTTCTCCAGAGGGGGCTCCTTCCGTATGTCAGTGATAGTCACTGCATGCCTTTTCGCAAGAGCGCTGAGCTCCGGATCGATTGCCAACCACTCGTGCAGCCCAGAGATGATGTTGATCTTGTTCCTGATGGCCTCTCTCAACGCAGGCCTGAATGCTTTCGGCAACATTCCGCCCACGGTGGCGACGCCGACGATGAGGTAATCTGGCTTTTTCGGAAGCTTTGAGAGAGCGTCCTTGACGGACGAGAAGATGGGAATCCCGACCTTCCTACCGTCGAGGACCTCGCCGGCGTCCTTGCCAGCCATCGTGCTGTCGAGGATGCCAAGGATTTTGAACCTGAGAGAGTGTCTAACGAGTCCCGCGGCAGTCTTCCCGAATGCTCGGTTGAAAGATCCCTCGCAAAGGACCAAAGCAGTCTCCATCGGTGGGCGCAATTGCATTGCGATATAAAGCTCTTGACTCCGCATCGGAATCATGGAAGATGTGCTGGCTCGGGCACCGAGTCCTTTTTCTATTCATATCCTCATTGGGCCTACGGGGGAGCATCATGCTTGTCGGCATTGTGGGAAAGCCCAACGTCGGGAAATCCACCTTCTTCTCAGCTTTGACCCTTGCAACCGCGCAGATCGCATCGTACCCGTTCACGACCATCGAGGCGAACAAAGGTGTGGGATACGTGCGTGGGCAGTGCCCTCACGTGGCGTTCAGAAAGCAGTGCAACCCGAACAACGCTCCTTGTGACAATGGCACTCGATTCGTGCCGATCGAGGTGCTTGATGTCGCAGGCCTGGTGCCAGACGCCCACGAAGGCCGTGGGCTCGGCAACAAGTTCCTCGACGACCTGAGACAGGCCGACGCGTTCATACACGTGGTCGACGCGAGCGGGGGAACCGACTTCGAGGGGAATCCCGTCGGTATCGGGGACCACGATCCAGTTCTCGACGTCAATTTCCTTGAGAAGGAGATATCATACTGGATCTTCGGGATTTTGGAGAAGAACTTCGTGAAGATCGCCAAGCAATCGAAGCTGACCAGTACCAAGATCGAGAAGGCCCTCCACGAGAAACTCACAGGATTGTCCATCACCGAGAATCAGATACTGGCGGCATTCAGGCACACCCCTGCGGAGGCAGATGCTACCCTGTGGAGCGATCAGGACCTTCTGCGGTTCTGTCAGGAACTACAGAAGATCGCGAAGCCGATGATCATCGCTGCGAACAAGGCGGACATCGCGCCTCCTGAGAACATCCAGAAGCTTAGGGCAACTGGCTATCCGGTGGTGCCGACGAGCGCCGAGTACGAGCTGGCTCTCAGGCGTGCCTCAAAGGGAGGTCTTGTCGACTACGTTCCAGGAAGTGACCACTTCGAGTTCAAGGACAAGTCGAAGCTGAACGAGAAGCAGATTGCGGCTTGCGGCAAGATGGGCGAGTGGCTGAAGGCGCACGGAACGACGGGCGTTCAGCAGGTTCTTGAGGATGTGGTGTTCAAGGTCCTCGACATGATAATCATCTACCCCGTCGAGGACGAGCACAAGTGGATGGACAAGCAGGAGCGCGTCCTGCCGGACGCCTATCTCATGCGACGGGGCTCGAATGCCAAGGACCTGGCCTACAAGGTCCACACAGACCTGGGTGATAACTTCATTAGGGCGGTTGACGGAAAGACCCACATGACGATAGGTCACGATCACATCCTCAAGGATGGCGATGTGATCAAGATAGTCGCAAGAGCTTGATTTCGATGGGATCGTGGGATATTCGGCTTATCGGCGCCTCGTACAAGAAGATGGAAGTAGACCTGGCGATCCATCTCTACGGCAAGACCCAGGACGGGCAATCAGTTGCCGTGAAGTACACTGGATTCGAACCTTACTTCTTCTTCGTCGAGCCCGATTCGAAAGAAGTCCTCCACGATGTCGTCGAGATGCTCAAGAATGATGGGAGAGTGAAGAGGCTCGAGGATAAGGAGCTGCTCTTCAAAGGCGAGTCAAAGAGGTGCAAGAAGGTCGTCGCCACCTATCCCTGGCTCGTCCCTGACATCAGAAAGACGATCATGCCCAGGGCTGTGGTTCTGGCAGCCGACATACCGTTCCACTTCAGATTCGTCTATGACATGGGCATCGGCTCGTGCGTTAGAGTCATCGGCGAGGAGCTCAAAGACAAAACATATCGTACAGATGTCGTCGTGAAGGCCGAGCGGTTCGAACCGATCAAGGCGTTCAGGCCGAAACTCACGATCCTGAGCTTCGATGTTGAGACCAGCCTCAAGGAGCCGAAGATATTCTGCATCTGCTGCATCGTCAAGAAGGGGGACAAGACCGAGGGGAGGCACTTCCCCGGCGACGGACCTGGCGGCGAAAAGAAGATGATTGAGGACTTCACCAGGTTCATCGAGGAGACCGATCCCGACGTCATAACCGGCTACAACATCGACGGGTTCGACATTCCGCAGATACTTCGGCGAGCGCAGGCTCTGAGGATGCCGGAACCCTATTGGGGGAGATATCCCGGGTCGCTCTCGCAGTACAACAACAGATTCTGGTGGACCGAGGGTCGGATCATAATCGACGCGTGGTGGGCGGTCAAGAAGATACTTAAGCCGAAGCAGGAGACTCTGAATGCCGTCTCGAAGATACTCCTCGGCGAGGAGAAGCACGATGTCGACCCGAAGAAGATGGATGACGAATGGGCTTCTGACAAGGAGAGGGTCATGAGATACTGCGAGCAGGACTCGATGCTCGCGATGAAGGTGCTCGAGAAGGTTGCCATACTCCAGAGGAGCATGGACCTCGCGACCGTTTCGATGTTGCCCCTGGACGATGTCGTGAACGGCACGACATCTCAGCTGGTCGACTCGATCCTCATTCGAGAGGCCGACAGGGAGCATGTCGCCGTCCCGATGACGACGCGGTCGAGCGAGGAGGCAGAGGCCATCGAAGGCGGCTACGTGCATGAGATGCAATCCGGTCTGTTTCACTGGGTCCTGACTCTTGATTTCCGAAGCATGTACCCGAGCATGATCATATCCAAGAACATCTGCTTCACGACTCTCCATCCGACAGGCACTATCGTCTCGCCCACTGGCGCTAGGTTCCTCGAGAAGAGCGTCAGAGAAGGACTTCTGCCCCGCATACTCCTGAGGCTGATGGATGAGCGGGCAGCCACCAAGAAAGCCATGAGGGAGGCTCAGACATCGGACGAGAAGGACTACTACAACGGCCTCCAGGAGGCGATCAAGATACTCATGAACTCATTCTACGGCGTGCTCGCGTCCGCGTTCTACAGGTTCACCGACCCGAAGATCGGTGCCAGCATCACGGCCTTCGCCCGGGAGGCCACCAAGGATCTCATCAAGAAGCTCGAGGCGGAGAACCTGAAGGTCATCTATTCCGACACCGACTCGGTATTCTTCCTGTCTCCCCACCCGAATCTGGAGGACAGCGTGAAGCTCGGCCAGGAGATCGCCGAGAGGTTCTCCTCCGGCAGCATCGTGCTCGAGTTCGAGAAGATCATGGAGCCGTTCTTCTCGCACGGCATGAAGAAGAGATATGTCGGCCGCATGGTCTGGCCGAGGCAGGAATTGATCGTCAGAGGCTACGAGATGCGCAGGACCGATTCGTTCGATCTCCAGAGCGAGGCGCTTTCAAAGGTTTTTGAGATGGTCCTCGACGGAGACAACCAGGGCGCGGTCACATACACAAGGGACGTCATCGACGACCTTATGAAGGGCAACATCAACCCTTCTAGGCTCGTCATATCTCGCTCCGTCCGTGAGGAGAGCCAGTATAAGGCTAGTGAGAGCATGATCAATGTGCGCGTCTTCAAGAAGCTCAAGGAGCTCGGGTACGAGGTCGTCCCCGGTATGAAGGTCTCATGGGTCGTGACCAACAGCCGAGCCTCCCCCCAACAGTTCGAGCCTTGGATTGAGGGCAGGCCGTTCAGCGCAAAGCCTGATCACAGGTATTACGCAACGAGGCTTGCTGCGACCATCGCGCGCGTGACCGACTCCTTCGGCTGGGACGAGAAGTCGCTCGTATCGGGCGTTCAGCAGTCTTCTTTCCTCAACAATGACTATGAGACTAAGCGCGAGGCGAAAACTGCCGCCCAGCCGAAGAAGACTGACAAGAAGCTTAATTTGGACCACTTCATGTAGCGGTGGCTTTATCCTGTCGTGAAGTCACGACCGAAATCATCAATAGATGCTCGGGTGCTTTTGTCTTCGTGAAGACAACGACTGTACAGTTCGACCGAGAAGATATTCCATTCGGGAAGACACTCACAGACGAAGAGGGCTGGCACCGAACGACCGCCGATTGGGCAAGACTGTTGCGAATCGAACCCCTTGGCGTTTTCAAGGCAACAGTTGATGGAAAGGATGCCGGGGTGGCTGCTGTCACGAGTTACGGGGAGTTGGCGTGGATTCATTCGGTGATTGTGGCCAAGGAGTATCGTGGTCAGGGTGTCGGGAGGATCTTGATGAACGCATGCGTCGACTACTCCAAGGGTCTTGGGGCGAGATGCTTCAAACTGGATGCCGTTCCGGCTGCCAAGTCATTCTTCGAGAGACTCGGATTCATCGCGGAGTCTGAGTCTCTCCGATTTGCTCGTGTTGGGGAGAGAGGTTCCGCCTTGGTCCAGCGGATGAGACCTGAAGATCTTCGATATGTGGTATCATTCGACAAGGTCATGACAAGAATCAACAGGACAAAGGTCATAGAAGAGCTCTATGAATACAATCCAGAATGGGCGTTCCTGGCGAGGGACTCTCACGGCGTCCGAGGTTACCTCTTAGGCAGACCAAGTGACTTTTGGATCAGCCTCGGACCATGTGTGTGCGTGCTTGGGGACGAGCGATGGTTCGTGAAGCTGATCAGGAGTGCGATGTGCACTGGACCGGAGAAGACTTTCAGGATTTGTGTTTCTGCGACGAATCACAAAGCGTTGGTTGCTTTGAAGAGTATGAGGTTCGAAGAATCTCGATCCTCGACTCGGATGTTCATGGGGAAGAGGTTCGCTGAGACCGAAGCGAATTTCGCGATGATATCTCCCGAAAAGGGATGAAGCCAGCTGAGAGTTGGAGGTGAAGAACAGGGCTTTCCAACACGTTTATATAAGACAACACTTTTGGTGTGCCCCGCAGCGGCGAGATCCGCCTGGTCTCGCATGGGAATGTGCGCTTAGGCGTGAACCCGTGAACGGCTGGAAGTGGAAAAATGTCAGAAGAGGCGAAGGGAGCTCCGACGAAGAAGGAGCGCAGGGCGAAGGCGCCAGTTGAGGCGCCTGCGGAGGCACCGGCAGCGCCACAGCCTGAGACGAAGGCTGTCGAGGCCAAGAAGGGCGGCAGCGTCCGGAACATGTATCATTTCATGGGCGAGGCCTGGAAGGACCCATCTAGCGACGCGATGAGAAACCTGATGTGGCAGAGGCTTGTGGACTGGAGGAAGGAAGACACCTTCGTGCGCGTCGAGAAGCCCCTGAGGCTCGACAGGGCCAGGGCCTTGGGATACAAGGCGAAGCAAGGCTATGTCGTCGTCAGGGCAAAGGTCAGGAAGGGCGGACTGAGAAAGCACAGGATCAAGAAAGGTCGCAGGCCGAAGAGGAAGGGTATTCTCAAGATCACCATGAGGAAGAGCATCCAGAGGATCGCGGAGGAGCGGACCGCGAAGCACTATCCCAACATGGAGGTTCTCGCATCCTACTGGGTCGGGGAGGATGGCCGGCACAAATGGTACGAGGTTATCCTTGTTGATCCCAACCACCCCGTCATCAAGTCCGACCCGAAGATCAACTGGATATGCAGCCCGAAGCAATCCAACCGCGCGAACAGGGGCCTGACTCCCGCAGGCAAGAAAGGCAGGGGCCTCGTCAGGACGAGGGGCATGGGCGTCGAGAAGAATCGGCCTTCCCTCAGAGCCCACAACAGGCAAGGAACCTAGCCGCGTATCCTTGCCAGCAGGCCCTTGATCTCTTCTTCGTCCATTCCGACCAAAGGGTAGAAGACCGGGAGGTCGCCCTTTGGCGCGCCATGTTCTTCGATTTCTTTCAGGCCCCATGAGAGTGTGATTCCGATGCAGTTGTTCTTGGCTGCCAGCGCCATTAGATCCTTCTGTGGATCGGTGGTTCTGAGGTTGGGATACCAGTTCCGAAGGGGCTCGACCAGCGACTGGTTGTCAGTCGCCACCAAGACTGAGCAGCCGCGCTTCATCATCAGCCAGGTCGACGCCACTCCGATCGCCGAATCGATCGCCGAAAGCATGAGGCCCTGTGTGCCAAGCGGCATCCCCCCTGGTCCAGGAAGGACCGAGCTGAACAGGTAAGCGGATCTGTCTCGGACCTCAACGAATATCTCCACGTCCGGCTCGTCCAATCCGACTTTAATCCCTTTCCCATCGTACCTCTCGAGGATCATTTTCCCGAGATGTTCCGCAAGCGTCTGGCTTGTGTAGGGGTGGTTTCCAGATCTTCTGGAGCGTATCGCGAAGGAAGCGTTCTTGAACAGCAGCGGCTCGGAAAAGGCCAGTACCTCGTCGGTCAGAGCTGACAGCTCGCTCGAGGCCCTGCTCACTGGGCTGAAAGAGACCACTCCGAATGTTCTTGAGAGGATCTCGCAGGATATCCTCCAATCATCTGAGTCGACGAAGAGCCTCCCTCTAGTATGGGTGATCACACAGGGCGTTTGTGCCAGAGCGTGCCTCGTCCTGATGTCCGCAACCAGCTGCTGCTCGAACCTTGACCGAACAGAGGCGCTTTTCAGGCCAATCTCTCCGTATCTCACGAGCAGCGTTGGCATACTCTCGGCCATGCTCGTTTTCTTCGATAAACCTTTCACCTCGCCCTCGCCCGACGGGCGAAGTTCGAGAGAAAGTCTAAACTAGGTGTTCCGCATTCCGTGAATCGAACAGCCCAAGAGGGGTATATTGAACACCAATCGAAATACGAAGGTTTCTTTGAAAAGAGTGTGTGAGCCCCCCGGACCGAAAGCGAAAGCTTGGGTGAAGCGAGACAACGCCGTTCTGTCGCCATACAACAGGCCCTACTACTACCCGATGGTAGTGGAAAAGGGCCACGGTTGTATAATCGAAGATGTCGACGGGAACGAGTATGTCGACTTCAACAGCGGGCTCGGGGCGATGAATGCCGGCCATTGCCACCCCGAAGTGGTCAAGGCCATCAGCGACCAGTCGAAGCGACTGCTGCACTACTCGTACACGGATTTCTACTACCGGTACGCCGTGGAGCTGGGCGAGAAGCTGCAGAAGATCACGCCCGGCAGCTTCCCGAAGAAGGTCTTCCTCAGCGGAAGCGGCGCGGAAAGCATCGAGGCGTTCGCGAAGGTCGCGAGGTGGCACAGCAAGCGGCCGCAGTTCCTGGCATTTACTGGCGCGTTCCACGGAAGGTCGATGGGCGCACTGAGCTTCACGGCGAGCTCGATCGTCCAGAAGGCCAGATACTTCCCGACGATGCCCGGTGTGGAGCATGTGCCTTTCGCGTATTGCTACAGGTGCCCTTTCAAGATGGCGTTCCCCGATTGCGACTACTATTGCGTGGACTTCATCGATGACTGGGTGCTGAAGAAGTTCCTGCCGCCCCAGGAGGTCGCGGCGTCGTTGATCGAGCCCATCCAGGGCGAGGGAGGATACATCGTCCCGCCGAAGGACTATCACAGACGCCTGAAGAAGCTGATGGACAAGTACGGCATCCTGTACGCCGTCGACGAGGTCCAGTCAGGCATGGGCAGGACCGGCAAATGGTGCGCGATCGAGAACTTCGGCGTCATACCGGACATCGTATGCATGTCCAAGGCACTCGGAGGCGGCATTTCCCTCGGGGCAACGATCGGCCGCGCCGAGATCTACGACTGGGACGCGGGCTCCCACTGCACAACTCTGGGCGGAACGCCTGTGGCCTGCGAAGCATCCTTGGCCACGATGAGAGTCATAGAGAAGGAGAAGCTCAGGGAGAACGCGGTGAGGCAGGGCGATTACGCGGTCAAGAGGCTCAAAGAGTGGGTCGACCGGTACGAGATCATCGGCGACGTCAGGGGCAAAGGCCTCATGATAGGCGTCGAGATCGTCAAGGACAAGAAGTCCAAGAGGAAGGACGGCGACGCTGCACACGAGATCATTCACCGCGCCTGGAAGAAGGGCGTTGTCGCGATCGGTGCCGGAGAGAACTGCTTCAGGATCGCGCCTCCGCTTGTGATCACTAGAGACCTTCTCGACTTCGGGCTCGACAAGCTCGAGGAGTCCGTCAAGGAGGTAATGAAGGCGCACTGACCCGGCCATGATTTGTCATGGCCAGTCCGAAACTCTCCTCAGGCCATTTGTTCGGCGACAAGGAGAACGAGAACATGGTGAAATCCTACAACCTGAAAGGTCCGAAGATAGTGGTGGAGCCGCCAGGGCCAAAATCGCAGAAAGCAATGGCTCGAAAGGAGAAGTATGTCACGAACGGCATAAAGATCGGTCTGCCTGCGTCGCTCGAGCTGGCCGAGGGGCCGTTCCTGAAGGATGTTGACGGGAACGTCTATCTGGACTTCACGGCCGGCATTGGCGTTCACAACTGCGGGCATAGGCCCGCGGCTATGGTCAAGGCGTGCCAGGACCAGTTGGACAAGTTCATACACATATGTTTCATGGTCTCGCCTTATGAGTCCTACTTGAAGCTGGCGGAGGAGATGTCCAAGATCTGCCCAGGCAACCTTCAGAAGAGCATATTCCTGAACAGCGGATCCGAGGCGATTGAGAACGCCGTCAAGATCGCACGGGCGTACACCAAGAAGAAATGGATCTTGTCGTATCGGACCGCGTTCCACGGTAGGACCTTCCTGGACATATCCCTCACGGGCAAGGAGAAACCTTACAGGGAAGGCTTCGGCCCGCTAGTGCCGTATGTTCAGCTCGTCGAATACGCGTACTGCTACAGATGCCCCTTGTGCTTGGAGTATCCCTCATGTAACTTGGCGTGTGCTGACACGATCAGGACGGTCATGGAGACCTCGCCGCTCCAGGGAGATGTCTGCTGCCTTGTCGGGGAGCCCGTCCAAGGTGAGGGCGGATTCATCAACCCGCCCCCTGGATACTGGGAGAAGATAAGGAAGATCTGCGACGACAATGGTGTCTTGTTCATAGACGACGAGGTCCAGACCGGCTTTGGCAGGACCGGCAAGATGTTCGCCATAGAACACTGGAAGTGCGACCCTGACATGCTGGTATCCGGCAAAGGGCTGTCGCTCGGGATGCCTTTGGGGGGCGTCACCGGAAAGGACTCTGTCATGTCCGCGCCCGCACCTGCGAGCCTCGGTGGCACATTCGGCGGCAATCCAGTCGCATGCGCCGGCGCTCTCGAGTCGATCAAGCTGACGAAGAAGGCCCTTCCGAACACCAAAATGATCAACAAGGTCGAGTTGAAGCGCCTCAACGAGTGGAAGGAGGAGATTCAGGCCGTTGGAGATGTCCGCGGACTCGGTGCGATGATCGGAATGGAGCTCGTCAAGACCAGGAAGGGCAAGGAGCCAGTGCCGGAGCTGACGCGGAACATTCAGCTCAACTGCTTCAAGAAGGGCCTATACATCCTGACTGCGGGCACCTATGGCAACGTGATAAGGCTCCACCCGCCACTAATCATAAAGCGGGACCTGCTGGAGACAGGACTCGACATACTCGAGTCGGCGTTGAAGGAAGAGACGAAGAAGGCCGGGATGTAGGCCAGTCTCTTCCCACTAAACCCCTCATCTCCATTATTCTTTGTACGCACAGGCACGCAGCTGAGAGCCCGACCTAACAGCGCAGGCAGCATCCATATCTCTGCATCGGCACATAGTGGATGCGGAGAGTCGAGGCTCATGCGACCAACGGATGAACTCATGGATGAGCACCGGGTCATCGAGAGGATGCTCGGCGTCGTGACTAACGCGTGCGACAGATTGGAGAACGGTCAGGAAGTCGACCAGGAGCTCTTTGTTGGCGCTGCCGATTTCTTCGAGAACTTCGCTGACAAGTGCCACCACGGCAAGGAGGAGAAGCTCCTGTTCGTGAAGATGCAGGAGAGGGGCGTTTCAGGAGAGGTCGGGCCGATCGCGGTCATGCTGAGAGAACACCAAGACGGACGAGCCCACGTCAGGAAGATCGCAGAGCTTTCAGCCACTAAGATGAACCAGAAGACAAAGGACGGCTTAGTCAGAGCCGGTAGGGCGTATGTGGACCTGCTGTCTAAACACATCCCGAAGGAGGATAACATCCTGTACCCGATGGCCAACCAGATCCTCACGAAGGAGGACCAGGAGGAACTCGCGAAAGGGTTCGAAGAGGTCGAGGAGAATGTCATGGGTCCTGGCGTGCACGAGCGATACCATCACATGATCGATGAATGGGAGAAGAAGTACGAGTGAATCCGGTTCTCCTCTCGTTCTACCCTTTTTCGATTTCTCGGCTTGGAATTAGCAAAGCGTCTGAGGACATCTTGAACCCGATTTCTCTTCAGACTTTGGAGCTCCTGCCAGCGCTGTCTGCGAACCCATCAACCTGCGCCGCTCAACGATGCCTTTCCCACCACAACATATATTACAAGGAAGCACATTCGGGCGAACAAGGCCAAGATTTCCTGATGTATCTGCAGATTTGGACCGAAAAAGCTGAACATCTTGCGAACGGAAAGATAGAATGAAGAACGGATTGGGGGGGTCGCGGGAAGACTTCTGGTGCTGTCGTAGCATGTTTTCCGTTTCCCCATCTGAGGCAGATGCCGAATTCTTTGGCCAGATTATTTGAGAAGTGGCGTTGGAGAGAAGATAGCATGGCACTCTTGTCTGAAGTCAAGAAGGACTACGGAAAGCTGAAGAACTATGTGAACGGGGAGTGGATCGACTCCAATTCTGACAAGGTGATCGACATTGAGAACCCGTCAACCGGGGAGATCATCGGGAAGTTGCCCATGTCCACTGTCGACGAGACCAAGGCCGCCATCGAGGCCGCTCACGAAGCTTGGTGGGCGTGGAGAGAGACTCCTCCGATCACACGGGCTCGTATCTTCTTCAGATTGAAGGAGTTGATGGAGCAGCATTTCGAGAATGTTGCGAGAATAATGGTTCAGGAGCAGGGCAAGACGATCGACGAGGCTCGCGGTGAGACCAGGCGAACGATCGAGAACGTCGAGGTCGCAGCTGGAATCCCGTCCCTCATGATGGGCTACAACCTTGAAGACGGCGCAGCCGAAGGAATCGACGAGGACGCGGTCATCTCGCCGCTGGGAGTCTTCGGCGCGATATGCCCGTTCAACTTCCCGGCTATGATACCCTACTGGTTCTGGCCCTACGCTGTCGCCACAGGAAACACTTACATCATCAAGCCGTCGAGCCAGGTGCCGCTCACGCAGAACTACCTCACGAAGCTTGTCGAGGAAGCGGGATTCCCGCCCGGCGTGCTGAACATCGTGAACGGAAGCCACGAGGTATCCGACACCCTCATCGAACACCCGAAGGTGAAGGGCATTTCGTTCGTCGGATCAACGCCAGTCGCGAAGTACATCTACAAACACTCTGCTGAGAACGGCAAGCGAGTCCAGGCCCAGGGAGGGGCGAAGAATTCCCTTGTTGTGATGCCTGATGCGGTGCTGGACAGGACCGTCGCGAACATGCTCGCGTCGTTCTACGGCTGTGCTGGCCAGAGATGCCTCGCAGGGTCGAACCTTGTCGCCATCGGGGATATCGCTGATCCTCTGATGAAGAAGTTCGTTGAAGCCTCGAAGAAGATCAAGATGGGCTACGGTCTCGACGAGAGCGTGAACATGGGTCCTGTTGTCTCCGCGAAGGCGAAGAAGAAAGTGCTCGAGTACATCGACTCCGCCGAGGCCGATGGCGCGAAGATCCTCCTGGATGGAAGGAAGGCGAAAGTCCCAGGCTACGAGAAGGGGCACTTCGTGGGTCCGACGGTGATCGACCAAGTCACACCGGATATGAAGGTGGCCAAGGAGGAGATCTTCGGCCCTGTCGTGACCTACCTGCGCATGAAGAACATGGACGAGGTCCTGGGCTTCATCCACTCGAGCCCGTTCGGAAACGCTGCATCGATATATACTCAGAATGGTAAGTGGGCCAGGGAGTTCAGATACAGGTGCCAGTGCGGGAACATCGGCATTAACGTCGGCATCGTCGCCGCGATGGCCTATTTCCCGTTCTCAGGATATAAGGACTCTTTCTTCGGAGACCTGCATGGCCAGGGTCAGGACGCCATAAAGTTCTTCACTGACAGGAAGGTTGTCATTACTAGGTGGTTCTGATGGTTGAGTGCGACTTCCCGGAATGCACGACGTTCGGGGCGGTCATCAGGTTCGCGCTTGAGCTCGAGAAAGGGGCCGCAGGCGTCTGTGAGGAGCTGTCGAGAGAGCCAAAGGCGGCTGCGGCAGCGGAGATGTTCAAATCGCTGGCCGCTGCTCACAAGAAGCGCGGGGAACTGCTTGAGTTCACAAGACAGCAGAAACTGAACGAGATGATCCTCGAGCCTATCCAGGACCTGAAGCGAGAGGCTTACCCGATCGACACGAAGACCCCGAAGGGCGTCGATGTGAAGGCCGCAGCGAGGTTCGCGGGTAAGATCGAGGAAACCTCAGCGAGGTTCTACCTCGATGCAGCCAAGATCGCGAAGAATCTCATGGCAGAGGCCGCTCGGATAATGGACAAACTCGGCAAGGAGAGCTTGGCGAACAAGACCAAGCTCGATTCGCTCTGACCGCATCGAACGGCTCCCGCGAGCAAACCCCCTGGGGCGTATTCGTTCTACATCTTGGCCATTTTCGAGAACTGGCTGCGGTCTATCTCCACTAGCTTGTCCCTCGAGAGCAAATCCAGGGAGACCTTGACAGAAGGGTTCTCCGTCCTGTAGACTCGGACTCCAGAGTTGCTGAGTTTCAGGAGCGAATTTGGAGACAGGGAGATTACAACGACCATCTCTACTCCACGCTTCACGATGCTCTCGACAAGATCAGCGCAGCCCCCCAGACACTTCCTGGTTTGAGCCACGTGTTCGAATTCGCCGTTCTTTTGAAGTTCGTAGTAGTCGAGCACGTCGCACAGCTCCAGAGGGTCGACGATTTCAGCTTCTTGTCCGCCGGGGTCTGCGCAACCGATGCAGATCTTCACGTGGCATCGCTATTTCACGGTTCGAGATTATCCTTTCGCCATACGGCTTGCCTATTCTCGGGAGAAGATGTCACCGTACAGCTTCCTCGAGGCGAGCGCACCACCGATTATCAGAGCTGCAGGTATGATGAGCACCCAGATATCCAGTGACCAGCTCGTCCCGGTGAGCAGATTCGAGAGGAACATTCCTCCCTGGTGGAACGGCGAGAGCGTCGCTATGCCTGCGTAGTCATGATACATGGTATTCCAGCTTGTCGTCTTCTGCCACTGGTCAAGCACGAACGACAGCCACTCGAAGACCGTGAGCGTGCCCAACAGCGAGAAGTAGAGGAGCATCCTCGATATGACGCTCGGCTTGAGCACCATCTTCTTCGTCCCGAGGTAGATCAGGCAGGATCCGTATGCCGCGCTGACCATGGTGACTGCCGCCATCAAGTAGGAAACCAACGTGATCTCGAGCACATCCACAGTTGACTGGCCGAACTGCGAAAGACCTATGAACACCAATGGGAAGATGAAGATCGGGCCGACGATCAGCGGGTACAGGATCTTGGAGAAGATCATCGTCGTGACGGAGATCGGGCCGAAGAAGAGGACCTTGACAGTGCCCTTGATGATCTCATGTGTGAACCCCTTCGCAAACAAGCCGCCCACGTATATCACTGAGGCCAGCAGGGCTATCCCGTATGAGTATGTCAGAAGGTTGAACGAGATGTCGATGTTGAACGGAGTGCTGGTCCAGGAGATCAGGTTGAAATCCATTCCCGGCGGAGTCGCGATGGTCGTCCCTTCCATTCTTGCGTAGTTGCCCGCGTTGTCTCTGACGACGAGCGTCACTTCGTAGGGCCCGAATTCGCTGGCCCGGAAGGAAACGCTCTCACCATTGAGAGTGATCTCTGTGTTGTTGTGCTTCACGTACCACACGGTCGAGGAAATGCCTTGGTTGTCGGTTGAGCCCTTTGAAGAGAGCTGGACGACATCTCCGACATGGACGCTCTGCGGGATGTTGGCACTTGCCTGAGGCGGTTGAGTATCTCCGCCCATGGAAGGCACATTGACCTGCGCCCAGCCTTTGCCCGTGTTGCCCGCAGCATCTCTGGCCACGAGGCTGATGCTGAAAGAGCCTGCATAGTTGAATGTGTACGATTGTGTTGGGCCGTAGAGGGCTTTGTCCGTGACATCATGGATTATCCAGGTCCAGTTCACAACCCCAACGTTATCGGTCGCACTTGATCCATCTAGGAAGAACGGCTGGCTGATGTTGGCGTTGAGAGGCGGAGAGTCTGGTATCATGGGGGACTGTGTGTCCGTTGCCGATGATGCGCGGGTCACTTCGAGATGAGTTGAGGTCTCGTTCATGTTCCACTCGTCGTCCACGACAGTGAGGCGCACATCGTATGACCCAACAGCGTCGAATGTGAAATGCGCTATTGGTCCGTAGAAGTCGATATCGCGAGCGCCGTCCTGGGTGCTCCACTGATAATACACGATCCTGCTATTGTCTGTGGAACTGGAGGCGTCGAGAGTCACGCTTGTACCAGCCACCACGGGCCCGCTTGGACTCAAAGTGGCGCGTGCCACGGGGGGATTCACTCCAGAGGCTCCGGGAATGCCCTGGTCCTCGCCATTCCCGCTCCCCTCGAACTTGAACTGAACCGCCTGCTTCATCGAGAAGCTCATTATCGAGAACACTATCGACAGGAAGACGAACAGTATGACCGCACTGACAAGTCCGTGCTTCGCCATCGTCCTTAGGTCTTTCTCGAAGATGACGAAAGCCCTTCTGAGTGTGGCTAGTGGTTTGGACTTCTTCAGCTTGATATCGGGATAGTCTTTCGACTCATCGACGACATCGGTCGGAGGCGGGGGCAGCTCTTCATCGGTCGGGGGGCTTGGAGGCTCCGGAATCGGCTCTTCCTCGCTCATTCCAACTCGCCCCTTGCAGTGCGCTCGAAGACCTCTTCCATCGTTCCCATGCTCCTCATCTCGAAGAGGTCTATCCCCTCTTGGACGAGGATCTTCGGGACCTGCGGCGCGTCTTGACGCCTCTGGAGGGTCAGCGCGACCTCGCCCTCGACGATCTTTATGGACTGCAGTCTCAGGCTTCTGTCGAGCATCTCTTTCGCTCTTTGAGGGTCCGAGACTCTGAGCATGTAGGCAGGTGCGAGGTACTTGTCCTTCAGTTCCTCAGCTGTTCCGACAACCGTCAGCTTTCCGTGGTTTATGAACGCGAACTTGTCGACTATGTACTCCGCCTCGATCAGGTTGTGGGATGTGTAGAATATGGAGTTGCCGTCTTTGACAGACGCTTTGAAGTACTCCCTCAGCTTCCGCCTGTGGATGATGTCGATCCCCTCGAACGGCTCGTCGAGGAACGCGAGCGGGACCTCTGTCAAGAGGACTCTGGCCAGAGAGACCCTTTGTCGCTGTCCCTGTGAGAGGAACGCTATCTTCTGGTCGATGAAACCTCGGAGGTCGGCGAGGTCGGCAGCCTCGTTTACGGCCGAGAGCCTATCGGACCTGGGCATCAGCATCAGCTTGCAGAACATGTTGAGGTATCTCCTCGGGGTCATCTCCTCGTAGAATCTGGTCTCCTCCGAGAGTATGGCGATGTTGTCTCTGACCTGAACCGGGTGCTTCCTGACATCGATCCCAAGGACTGCCGCATCGCCCTGAGTGGGCGGTGTCAGACCGCACAGGACCCTTATGCACGTCGTCTTGCCTGCACCGTTTGGGCCGAAGAATCCAAAGATCTCTCCCCTTCCGACCTTGAGAGAGACGTCATCTAGCGCTCTTACCGCACTGAAATCCTTGACCAATCCGTTGGCTTCGATCAACGAAACCCACCAGCGTGAGACTAGGTTGACCGGGGTTCATATACCCGAAAGGAGTGGATATCAGGAATGATAATGCTTACTGGCGTTCCGCGGGGCGCCTTCAGCGGGCGACTCACTTCTTCTTGACCGGCATCATGATTTTGGCGTACAGGATGGTCTCGCCTTTCACGACCTCTGGCTTCTTGCCATAGATCTCCATCGGGCACGCTGCCAGGACGTAGCCTTTCTCGGTCATCCAGGCGTTCAGCGTGTCATACGACTTCTGGTACTCGTTGGCGGGACCCTTGTGCGAGAGGGCGGCGACTTTCATGGCCGGCAGCTTCTTGATCTTGATGTCGCCGCTGGGCTTCGCCTTGCCATAGATCGCGATCGCGACGCTGGTCTTACACTGTTCTGGAGAGGTCTCCCTGGGATTGCTATGAAAGATGCCCATTGGATGAAACCCTGGCATCACCTTGTTCTCCTTGGCCCAGCCGTAAAGCTGGCCGATGTAGTTGTCGAAGGGGATGTTCCCGTAGCCGCCGACGTGCTCGATGTACGCAATAGTCATCGGCTTCCTTGACTCAAGCTTGACGGTCGCCATAGTTCCACGCAGGCATGGAC
Organism: uncultured Thermoplasmata archaeon; assembly: GCA_963705355.1. Taxonomy (GTDB): domain Archaea; phylum Thermoplasmatota; class Thermoplasmata; order UBA10834; family UBA10834; genus COMBO-56-21. The sequence continues at coordinate 1,025,150 of OY970070.1, read as the reverse complement.
GTGAATGAGGCCTATTTTTACTTTCTGCGGAGTCGTCTTGGTCAGCACACGTGGTTCTCAGTCAATCAAGTGGCTGTTGCATCAGCCCGAACACACGCCCGTTCTAAGCTCAGAGTCCGAGCTTGTCCAGGGCGTCCTTCGTGGGCACTCCTTCGCTGGTCCAGCCCCAGAGCTTGTAGTACTCCTCGAGCTCTTTGTCGAAGTCGGCCTTGTTCACGACCGCGCCCTTGGAGGGTCCCTCGTCAATCGCCAGCGTGAACAGCCTCTCCGGGAGGGTGTCGTCCTTCTTCGAAATACCCTCTCTGAGGTTGAAGAGCCGTTCCATGGTCCACGCCCTCGCCCCTATCTTCCGGAGCTCATCGACATCGTAGCCGTGCCCGGTGGCTGCGTTGGTCAGCGTCACCATCTCGTCCCAGGAGTTGCCGAACGCGTTCCTCGCCCCGAACTTGCACAGGATCATGCAGTCGTACACGGTGAACAGCTCCTGCAGGTCCTTCAGGACGGGCGCCTTGCCTTTGACCGTGAACCTGTCGAGCTTGCCCTGGAACAGCTCCGGAACGTACATTGTAGCTCTGAGGTGGCATGCTCCTCGGGTGGAAGTCGCGAATGCGAGCGCCATTCCCTGGATGCCCCTCGGATCGTATCCGGGGAACTCCATTCCTTTGACATGCATCGCGTACTTCGCCGCCTCGGGCCCATACTTCGCAGCCAGTCTTCTTGAGCCCTCGCCTATGAGCTTGCCAAAACCGTCCCTCTTGCCGGTCATCTCGACCAGCTTGACCATCGCCTTGTGGTCGCCCCAGGCAAGCCTCAACCCTCCGGTGTCCTTCTCGGAGATGATGCCCTTCTCGAACAGCTCGTACGCGCACGCTATTGTGTCCGCGCACGAGATCGTGTCCATGCCGTACTCGTTGCAGATGTTGTTGGCCATCATGATCGATTCGATGTTCGAGTTTCCGAGGTTCGAACCGAACATGGCGAGTGTCTCGTACTCGGGCCCCTCCGTCTCGACCATGTAGTCCTTCTCCGCCTTGGTCATGTTGCCGCAGTGCAGAGGACATCTCGCGCACGCAGTGTCCTTCGTCTTGTAGCCGGTCACCAGCGTTTCGCCGCCGATCTTCTCGTACTCAGGGAAGTAGCCGGACTGGAAGTTGCGTGTCGGGATCACACCCGCCTTGCCGGTTATTCCGACGACCATGGAAGTGCCGTACTTGGCGAACGCCTGGGACTTCTCCTTGACCGTTGCAGTCGCGGTCTTGAAGGTCTCCTTCAGCTTCTCCGGGTCGGCCTGGGGTACTTCTTTGGTCCCGTGCACGACGACCGCCTTGAGGTTCTTCGAACCCATGACAGCGCCAACGCCCCCTCTGCCTGCTGCCCTGTGAAAATCATTCATGATTGCCGCGTATCTGACGAGCTTCTCCCCAGCAGGGCCGATGACCGCCGCCTTGGCCTTCTCGTGCCTCTTCTCCAGCGCCTCCACGGTCTTGAAGACGTCTTTCCCCCACAGGTCAGAGGCATCCTTCAGTTCGGGTCCCTTGTCCGTGATCAGCAAGTACACTGGCTTGGGCGATCTGCCCTTGAATATGATGCCGTCATAGCCGGTCTTTCTGAACATCGGGCCCCAATGGCCGCCCGAATGAGCTGAGAGAATGGCTCCCGTGAGCGGGGATTTCGTGGTCACGTTGTAGAATGCCGTGAATGAGCCCTGAGTTCCCGTGTACGGACCTGCCATGAATATGAGTCGGTTCTCGGGGTCGAAGGCGTCGACCTTGGGCTTGTTCTCCTCGTAGAGGATCTTGGCGGCGAGCCCTCTGCCCCCCAAGAACTTGGCCTGGTCCTCCTTCGGCACTTCCCAGTCCGCGAACTTCCCAGTAGTGAGATCGACTCTCAATACCTTCACGAATTCAAGCTCCCATCGTCGGCCGCCGAACAAATTGCTACTGGATATAAAAGGATTTGGGGCATCTTGATTTTCTCATCTGATTCTTCGCAAAAAATCCGTGAAAAGGGGCGATTGTTCGAACGACTGTACAATCGTACACATTTAATATGCAGGATTTGTTGACAAGCACATGGTCTTCTACGGCGTCGAAATCTCCTCGCTTTTGATCGTCGCCATACTCGTTGCTGTCGTCGCCTTCTTCTACTCCAATCTGGGCCTCGGAGGGGGCCAGCTGTATGTGCCCATCATGGACCTGTTCTTCGTGGGGCTGGTCATCAGGGACATCATCCCTCTGTCGCTGATCTTCGCCTTCGTCACGATGCTCAGCTCGACCTACACTCACAGCAAGAAGCATCTGGTCGACTTCAGGCTCGGGCTGCAGCTGGCCGCGGCGGGCCTCATAGGCGTCGCAGGCGGGGTTCTTTTCACATCCACCGTCGACGAGAAGGTAGTCAAGGCGGGCTTCGCCACGCTTTTGTTGGTCGTCGCCACGAAGATGATCCACGACATCTACAGGGCGAAGAAGGACAACGCCACCAGCCCTACAGAATTCAGCGTGAGGAGGCGCATCGCGGGTATGGGCGTGAGCATTCTGACGGGGTTCCTCGTCGGAAGCTTCGGAATAGGCGGGGGAGTCGTGAGCGTCCCATTGATCATCTACGTCTTCAGGTTCGAGCCGAGAAAGGCGATAGGGACATCCGCCCTGCTCGGGTCCATTCTCACGCCGGCCGCAGTCCTCGCGTACGTACTTACAGCAAAAGAGGGCGTCGTGTTCCACTATCAGGTGGCGCTCGTGCTCACCCCCATCGTCTTCGTCATGGCCATCCTCGGTTCGACTTGGGGGCTACAGAGGTTGAAAACGCCGGTCGTGAAGACGATCTTCACTGGCGGCGTGTACCTCGCAGCGGCGGAGATGATCTACAGCCTGTTGTTCCGATAGAACGCACGCTCAGCTGCGTGACCTATTCTTTCATGCCGAAACGGTCGAGGATGAACGCGTACATGTAGGCGAAGTATCTGAGATTGTCATATCTCCCCGAGGCTCCCGCGTGGCCCTCGACAATGCCCGTCTTGAGGAGGAGGATGTTGTCGTCCGTCTTCATCGCCCTGAGCTTCGCCGCCCACTTGACCGGCTCCCAGTAGGGTACCCGCGAGTCGTTCAGGCTCGATGTGATCAGCATGTTCGGGTACGCTTTGCGTCCAATGTTGTCATACGGCGAGTAAGTCTTGATGTAGTCGTACTCATGTCTGATCGCGGGGTTTCCCCACTCCTCGAACTCGCCGACGGTCATGGGTATCGATGGGTCGAGCATTGTGGTGACGCCGTCCACGAAGGGCACCTCGGCGACCACGACCTTGAAAAGCCCAGGGCGCATGTTGACGACCGCTCCCATCAGAAGGCCGCCGGCGCTTCTTCCTCTGATGGCCAGCCTGTCGCTCGATGTGTATCTCTCGGCGATCAAGTGCTCAGCGCATGCTATGAAGTCGGTGAATGAGTTCATCTTGTTCAGCACTCGGCCGTCCTCGTGCCACTTCCTTCCGAGTTCCCCTCCGCCGCGTATGTGCGCATACGCACATACGAAGCCTCGGTCGAGCAGCGGGATCAGCTTGTAGTTGAACCCGTACTCTGCCCATTCGAACGTGCCGTAGGCGCCGTATCCGTACAAGTAACCAGGGTTCCTGCCGTCCTTTCCGACGCCCTTCTTGTAAGCCAGTGTTATCGGCACTTTCTTGCCATCCTTGGCCTTGGCGAAGATTCGCTCCTGGACGTATTGCGATGCCTCATACCCAGGGAACCTGTCCTGCTTCTTCAACTCCAAGGTCCGCGTCAAGAGGTCGTACTCATAGATCGTTGTCGGCGTGATCATCGAGAAGTACCTTATCCGGACCTTCTGCGACCCGGGGTCAGGGTTCTCCATCGGATAGGCCATGAATATCTGGTCAGGGAACTCGATGAAGTGCGATCTCTTGTCTTTCAAGTCCAGAATCCTTATCCTTCCCTGGCCGTTCTCGCGCTCGAAGATCACGAGATGGTTCTGGAAAGCCTCGACGAACGGATGCGGATCGCTGACATCAATGACGACATTCTCCCTGTGCGGGATTACCTCCTTCCAGTTCTCGGCGGAAGGATCGGAGTCCGGGGTTTCCATTATCTTGAAGTTTATTGCGTTCTCGTTGGTCACGATGAAGAACCTGTCGTCCTGGTGAATGGCGAAGTAGACCAACCTGTGCTTCCTCGGCCTGATCACTTTGAACTCATCCTTCGGGCGGTCCGCGTGGACGTAATGCACCTCTGAGGTCGTCGCGCTCTCCACGGTTACGAGGACGAACTTCCTCGTCTTCGTCTTTGCAAGCGCCAGGTAGTAGAAGCCAGGGTCCTTCTCATGGAAGACCTCGACATCCCTTCTTGGGTCTGTGCCTAGCTCGTGTCTCAGGACCTTGTAGGGCCTCGCGTCACTGTCCATTATCGAGTAGAATATGGTCTTGTTGTCATTTGCCCATTCGGCGCTAGATGTGTTCGGGATGTGCTCGTCCAGCAGCTTCCCTGTTCGCAGGTCCTTGACATATAGCGTGTGCCTCTCGGAGCCGTCGGTGTCCGCAAGATACACGAGCAGGTCATGGTTCGGACTCACCTTCTGCATCCCGATGCTGAAGAAGACATTTCCTGCTGCGACCTCGTTTTCGTCGAGGATTACTTCTTCTTTGGATTCGAGAGAACCCTTCTTCCTGCAATAGACCGGGTACTGCCTGCCCGATTCCGTGCGCGTGTAATAGTAGAAGTCATCGTTTCTCTCCGGGACTGAGACGTCGGTCTCGACCATCCTGCTCTTCAGTTCCTCGAAGAGCTTCTTCTGAAGCGTCCCTGTGTGCTTCATCACGTCATCGGCGTAACGGTTCTCAGCCTCGATGTATTCGATGACCCCGGGATTTGCCCTGTCCCTCATCCAGAAGTAGTCATCCAGACGCATGTCGCCGTGCGCCACGAGCTCCTTGGGCGCTTTTCTAGCGACAGGCGGGAGTTGGAGTTCTTCTCCATTCATTAACAAGGGTGATGTTCGAGCTGATAATAAAGGAACCGCTGGAGGACTCTTTTCTTCCTATTATTCTCGAGCGTCTTCGTCTTCTGTTTCGCCTTGCACAACCTCCCTAAGTCCACGATTGCGGACAACAGCGTTGATCAAGCGACGGTTGTGAAACCCAGACGTTGGGACTTCACGTCCGTGCGCAGACGCATGCCTGTGCTCGGGCTCATGAGGTCTGTGCTCGTCTGCACCACCTCCGCTATGCTCCTGGTCACCAGAACGCAGCGACCTTTCCACATGAGTAGTCCAGACAAGCACCTCCTGCGTTCATCGGTGGTCAGAAGACTGCCTCATCGAAGCGTTCGGAATGCATGATCATTCTGCGGCTCGGAGGTAAACATTGATATCCGGATTGGATAATTGGTCGCCGTCATTCTTGATCGGTGAATCACTTGGATGAGGAAAGCGAGAAGCGGTCCGCACTACTCCTTGCCATGCTCAGCTCCTTTCTGACTCCTTTCATGGCATCGTCTATCAACGTGGCTCTCCCGTCGATCTCTGACGAGCTCTCGATAAGTGCGATCCTTCTCAGCTGGGTCGCGACTTCGTATCTTCTGGCAGGAGCGGTCTTCCTCGTGCCCTTCGGGAGGCTCGCGGATATTCACGGCCGAAAGAAGGTGTTCCTTTACGGCATGTGGGTCTTCAGCGCTGGATCGATACTCTGTGCTCTGGCTCCATCATCAACTCTGCTGATCGCGTTCAGATTTGTCCAGGGATTCGGCAGCGCGATGATGTTCGGGACTTCGATTGCGATTCTGACGTCCGTCTATCCTCCGAAAGATAGGGGCAGGGTGCTTGGTCTCAGCACCGCAGTGGTCTACGTGGGCCTCGCCACAGGGCCTTTCCTCGGGGGCGTACTCACCGAGTTTCTTGGATGGAGAAGCCTGTTCGTCTTGCTGATTCCCCTTTGTGCCGTCATTCTCTGGGTGGGCTATCGGAGGCTCGAAGGAGAGTGGGCAGGTGCGAGAGGCGAGAGGTTCGATGTTGCAGGATCGGCTATCTACGCCTCCTCGCTGACCGCTATCATCTTGGGGTTCTCCTTGCTTCCTAATATGATCGGGATCGTTGTCTCTCTCACGGGTCTTGCCGGAATCGCCATCTTCGCCATGTGGGAGTTGAGACAGGTTCATCCAGTTCTTGACATGAAGTTGTTTAGGGACAACAGGGCGTTCGCCTTTTCGAATCTTGCAGCGCTTATAAACTACAGTGCCACTTTCGCGGTGACATTTCTCATGTCCCTGTACCTCTACTACGTAAAGGAATTCTCGCTTGACAAGGTCGGAATCATACTTGTCTCGCAGCCAATCGTTATGGCTGCCTTCTCGCCAGTCGCGGGGAGGTTGTCCGACGCTATTGAGCCGCGGATACTATCCTCCTTCGGTATGACGATATCTACTGTAGGCCTGGTCTTTCTATCGCTGATGGACGAGGGCACGAATGTCTGGCTCGTTGTGGGCTCGCTTGCCTTCCTCGGATTTGGCTTCGCTCTGTTCTCGTCGCCGAATACGAACGCCATAATGAGTTCCGTTGAGAAGAGATACTACGGCGTCGCGTCCGCGTCTGTGGGCACGATGCGCCTCGTGGGCCAAGTGCTCAGCCTGGGAGTGGCCACTCTGTTCATCGCGCTCTACGTTGGCAATACCGACCTAAGTCACCAGCTCGCCCCAGAGTTCCTCAAGAGCTACAAGTTGGCTTTCGACACCTTTGCGGCGATGTGCTTGGTAGGCGTCTTCGCTTCGTTAGCGAGGGGAAAGGTGAGAGGGAAGCCGAAGGGTCCGCCTCCTGCCTAGTCTTTAATTCCAGCAAGACATTCCTGAGGGTCGAGGCGCGTGATTTGTATGAAGTGGGTCACCCGTGAGAAGGCGCATGTCGACAGGATTGCATGTCCCTGGCTGATCAAGCGATTCGTCGATCCCGATGCCGATTTCATATTCGTCCCTGCAGATCGTGTGCTCCAGGTAGCGAAAGAGCAGAGTGCCACCCCCTTTGATGCGAAAGGTGTTGAGCTCGGCCATCACGGTGAGTTCTGCAGCTTCGACGCGATAATCAAGAAGTATGGATTGAACGACCCTGCTCTGTTTGAGCTCGCTAAGGTTGTCCGAGGAGCAGACACGGACCGCCCTGACCTCGCTTCTGAGTCTGCGGGACTCGATTCGATTGCGACAGGTTTCCGGTTGACATCGAAGGATGATTTCGACAACATGGCAAAGCAGTGGCCGATGTACGATGCACTCTACGCGCTCTGCAAATGGAAGCTCGAACAGGGCAAGAGAACTGAGTGATACAGCGCTCCTAAGGATGGTGCAGTTTGCTCGATTGGCTGGCTAGGGATGGAAAACTGCTCCTGACGACCAGGGCCGTTAGGAGCTTCGGCTATGGTTTCCTGAGCGTCATACTGGCGATCTATCTCAAGCTCCTCAACTTCGACAACGTTTTGATAGGCGTCGTTTTGAGTACAACGCTCCTTGGCGGCGCTTCATTCACCATATTCTGCAGCCTATATGCTGACAGGATTGGCCGCCGCAAAATGCTGATATTCCTCTCGTTTCTGATGGCCTCCTCGGGAGTGCTTTTCTTTCTAACGGAGAATCGTGCCATCATATTGATCGCGGCCGTCATCGGAACGCTCAGCCCTACCGGTGGGGAGGTTGGCTCGTTCCTTCCGATGGAGCAGACCATACTGCCTCAGACCTGCTCGGAGGGGAAACGTAATTCCGCGTTCGCCGCGTACAACATGGCCGGGACTATGTCGGCCGCTGCGGGAGCGCTGTTCAGCGGCATGATCGCTGTCTTTGAGTCTGGCTTCGGGCTGGGAGAACTCGAATCGTACAGGACTATGTTCCTCATCTACTCGTTCCTCGCGCTCATTGCCGCTTCCCTGTATCTGTTGATGTCCAGCAAGGCGGAGCTTGCAAGAACTCCGTCGCCAGGACAAAAGAAGCGTCTTTCTCCGGAGTCCAGGACGATTGTTGCGAAGCTCTCTATTCTATTCGGCGTGGACGCGTTTGCGGGCGGTTTCGTGTTGCAGGCTATCATATCGTATTGGTTCTTCACGACCTACAATGTTCCTCAGGAGCAGCTCGCGGTCATCTTCTTCGTGGCAAATGTCCTCTCGACCGTCTCGTTCTATGCTGCCGTGGAACTCGCGAAGAGAATAGGCCTCATCAGAACCATGGTCTTCACCCATATCCCCTCGAATGTCCTGCTCATTATGGTGCCGATAGCACCGACCTTTCTCTTGGCGATGGCTTTCTTCCTGGCAAGGCAGGCGATATCACAGATGGATGTCCCGACCAGACAGTCATATACGGTCGCAGTCGTGGCACCGGAGGAGAGGATCGTCGCTGCGGGCACAGCTGGCATCGCGAGGAATGTCGCTCAGGCGACAAGCCCCTCCCTCTCCGGATATGCCATGCAGTTCGTCTCTATGTCCTCGCCTTTCTTCATCGGCGGATCGCTGAAGATTGTCTACGACATCGCGGTGTATTTCAATTTCAGGAAGATTAGGCCGCCGGAGGAAGCACATATGAGCTGAGCCCGGCCTTATCTTGGTGATGGTGCGATAAGATCCTCGGATTCGTTGCTCGGATTATTCACCGCTCGGGACACAGGATAGGCGACCATGGGTTTCGAGGGAAACGGCTGCAGGATTCGGGTCAGCGTTTCTTCTGAAAGAGGCTCCTTGTCCAACCACACCTCTTCGTCCTCTTGTTTGAGGATCACTGGCATCCGGTTGTGTATATTCTTCATCATCGCGTTCGGAGTGGTGGTAATGATTGTGAATGAGAGGAGCTCCGAGTCGGCTGGGTCGTGCCATCGGTCGTACAGTCCCGCGAAGCCAAAAAAGGAGTCGTCTTTCATGCGGACGTAGTGGGGGATCTTGCCGCCGTTCGCCTTCTTCCACTCGTAGAATCCGGTCGCCGGGACCAGACACCGCCTTCGCTTGACCGACGCTCTGAACGCCGGCCTCTTCGTTATGCCCTCGGCTCGCGCGTTGATGAGCTTGTTGCCAATCTTCGGGTCCTTGGCCCAGAACGGAACAAGCCCCCATCTCATCATTGCGACATGATTCGGGCTGTCTTTCGTGACGATCGGCACGGTCTGTGTGGGCGTTATGTTGAACCGCGGTTCGATGCTCGCCTGTTGGTCGATTATCTCGAACCTCGTGAAGAAACCTTTTGCGAATGCGAGGGCGAACCTGCCGCACATCTCCGGGATCACTCTTCCTTCTTCTTCTCGAACTGAAGCGCCGCGGAATTGATGCAGTACCTTTGGCCAGTCGGTGCAGGGCCGTCGTCGAACACATGCCCCAGATGGCCTCCGCATTTGCTGCACAGCACCTCTGTCCTCTCTGTGAACAGACTGGTGTCGAGCTTCATCTCGATGTTACCCTCATTCGCAGGCGCGGAGAAGCTCGGCCAGCCGCAACCTGCATCGAATTTCGTGTCAGATGAGAATAGTTCTGTCCCGCACCCTGCGCACCTGTAGACCCCCTTCTCCCAGTTGTCAACATACTCTCCCGTGAAGGGTCTCTCGGTCGCTTTTTGGCGCAACACTTTGAACTGCTCTGGCCTCAAGGCCTTCTTCCAGTCTTCCTCCGACTTCTTCACATTCTCTGACATTGCATGCCCTGGTCGATTTAACTCGGCGGTGAGAATAAGCCTTTTCCCGACTTAGGGTGCCTGCGGAGAACCTAGTCCTGCTCGCCAAAGCTCTTCGGCGCAGGGTTGCCGAACTGCTCGAAGCTCAGGATGTCTTCCATCGGCTTCCTGTTCCTCCTGCGCATGATCTTTGCGCCGATATCAGTCTTTTCGCGCGGATAGCCGACCGCCAGCATCGCCACAACCTTGAGCCTTCCTGGGATGGCCAGCGCTTCCTTGACTTTGTCCTCGTAGAAGCTGCCGATCCAGCATGTGCCGAGACCCTCGTTTGTCGCCTCGAGCACCATCTGCGTCAGCGCGATCGTCACGTCGACGGCATACCACTCCGGTGATGTCTGAGGATCTCCAATCCCCACGATCACGACGGGCGATTCCTTCAGGAACTTAGCATATGGACCCGCAGTGAGAGCCTTTCGCTTCTCAGCATCGGTGACCGCCAGGAAGAACCACGGCTGACGGTTTGAGGCTGAAGGAGCAAGTCTCCCTGCTTCGAGCACTTTCTTCAGGACTTCTGCTGGCACGGGTCTTGAATCATAAGCGCGCACTGACTTTCTTGCCAAAACCGCATCAAATACATCCATTCATTCGCCTCTTCTAGTCTGCAATAAAGCACGCCCTGTATGTATTTTTGCCCTCTCGGATTCTGAGTCGCGGAGAGTTACGGGGCTCGAGATTGCTTCTGGCTGCTCGATCGAGTGCAGCCCAAGTCGTTTCTAGGATTTGTTTATTGTTATCGCTGCACTCAGGATCGAGGCAATCAACTCGATCCACTTTATCGTCGTGGCATCCGGTATTATTCCGGTCCTCGTACCGGAGATTTCTATCCAACCTAGCAATTCTCCGTCAGGGCTCAGGATATGCGTGTCGATGTAGTCTCCTTCTAGACTCTGGGTGATGGACCTGCGAGTTGATTCGAGGAGTATTGGCCGGTTGAAGGAATCCTTCTCATTCCTTAGGCTATTCGGGTTCTCTTCGGTCAGGTATATCCTGGATTGTTTGCTGATTTCGTTTCCCTTGTACCCGCTGTCGAAGAATTGCTCCTTTTTGTAGACGAGACGCCGCTCGCTCGCCATCGCATCCTCCCTCAGCCCTGCGAACGCCTCGTACCTGTACAAGCCATCGGAAGGGCTCCTAAGTCCGATGCTCACGCCGTCTATGCCGAAATGCTTGCAGATCAGATTTGCGGCCTCTTGAAGGAGAGCATGGATCTCAATCGAGGTCTTTGCACAATTGGATAGAAGGCTCTGGACAGCATCGAGGTTCTTGGCCGTCTGGTCCCTTGTTCCAAGCGAATACTCGAGTTTCATCTTCCTCGGAATCTCCCTGTAATCAATAGGTCTTTCCACTTCCCTTTCTGGCACAGGAAGGGGTTTTGCTCTTTCAGACGAGGGCGTCCTCAGCGATGTCTTTCGACTCGCAGCAGAATCAAGAGAACCTGTAAGCAGTTTTCCACATTTCTGGCACGCCCCTCTCGAGTAGGGATTCTCTGACCCACAGTTGGGGCATTTCATCCTTTTCCTCTGACTGGGTATCAGCATTCCGGAGAGATGATGCTTTCTGATGATTAGCCTGGCTGCGAGAGCCTACCATGAATTGCTTCTTATATGCCGAAGGGAATCGGGAGCGCGCTGCCTAGAAGGATTGAGATTGGGAGAAGCTCGTCGATCTAGGCCATCTCGAGGGAGATGCTGCACATGGTCCAGATACTAGATGTCATGCAGAAAGCACTCGAGGGCTTGCCCCTAGGTGAGAACGATTACCAGCTCAGGCGGTTCGCCCCGAAAGTGCAGGAGAAGGTCAAAGAGTACCGGCTCAAGTTCGACCCTGCGAACCCGATACCTTCCGACAATTCGCTTGCCGATGATCTGTTCGAGGCGGGGATCGAGTTGCTGGCGGATGTCGGCGCATACTGCATTTCCTCAGGCAGGGTCATCTCATACACGGAATCGGAGATCAAGGAGGGCCTGCGCGACGCACCCTCGAAACTCTATTTCGGAGAGGGGAGGGATCGGAAGGCGTTCGTGTCCAGGAAGGTGGAGGACAGGACTCCCCCGTGGTGCCTACTCGGTGCCGGTGGAGGAGCCATTTCAACTGATTCGGTGTTTTCCTCTCTTATGGAGGGCTACGCCGAGATCCCGGAGACGGACGCGATCACAACACCTGCGATCACTCGCGTGAGCGGAATCAGGGTCAGACCCGCCTCCCCTCTGGAGATCATGGCCGCGATGAGGAACGCGATCCTCGCGCGCGAAGCATGCAACAGAGTCGGAAGGCAGGGAATACCCTTCATGAACACGCTCGCAACCGCCGAGTCGGCCATCGCTCTTGCATCTGCCACACACCCGAGGTTCGGGCTGAGGCCGTCAGACGGGTTCATGATCGCAAGCATGGATCCGATGAAGGTCGATTTCGACAGGCTGAACAAGGTGGCGGTAGCGCTGTCTCTGGGCGCGCCAATCGGGATGGACTTCGCCCCATTGCTCGGAGGATACCCGGGCGGTCCTGAAGGTACGGCCGTGACTGCAGTCGCAAGCCACCTAATGGGGATTCTAACGCTCCAGTCGAGCTACCTGATACCATTCCCGCTGCACTTGAGGTACGTATCAAACAGCAGCAGGGATCTGCTCTGGGTCATCAGCACAATGGGCCAGGCGATAAGCAGGAACACTCATCTGCTCAGCCTGAGCCTCAACTATACAGCCGCGGGCCCGTGCACCCCGATGATTCTGCGGGAGACATCCGCATCGGCGATAGCCGCAGTTGCCTCGGGGCTGTCGATCGAATCCCTGGGGTCAGCATCAAACAAGTACGAGGACCGAATGTCTCCGGTCGAGCCGAGGATTTCCGCGGAGGTCGCGCACGCGGTCGCAGGGAAGAAGAGAAACGAAGCGAACGAAATCGTGAAGGACCTTCTCAAGAAGTACGAGTCGAAACTGCCCAACCCGCCGCTCGGCAAGCTTATGCATGAGTGCTGGGACGTGGACACGAGAGGGCCGAGCAAGGAGTACGCTGCAATCGTAAGGCGCTTCAAAAAGGAGATGCTCGACCTGGGCGTTGAGCTCAGGCCTGAACTGTGAAGGTTCTCAGGTCTCTACTTCGATGCCTATCTCGTTCCTTCGCATGAATCCCGGCGTGAAGGGAGGGTTGTACCTCATCAGAAAAGGGTCGCCCTTGGGCCTTATGCCCTGGGCTTTCAGAACGGCCAGAAGATCCTCCGTCCTTCTTTGGACAATCCTTGGCGCGGTTCGTCCCCTGAAAACAATCGTCGCGACACGTCTCTCGGGAACTTCCTCGATGCTCATCCGCGAATCCAAGGGTTCAGGTACAGTATAGACAGTGTAGCTTGAGGGCATCACGAACGAGAACGAGTTCCGTCCAGACACGACGGGCACCGTCATTGGTATCTTCTCAGAGCCGTACTCGGCTGAAATGACGGGTGCGGTCATCGGAATTCTCCTGCTGGATCTGTTCCTCCCCGAAATGTAGTCGAACAAGATGCTGAACGCTTGGTTGTCTGGCATCCCCGTGACCGTCGCAAGCAGTAGCTTCGGATACATCCGGATCTCGATTTTTCCCATGCTCCTCAGCACGGAGTACTCAATACTCTCGGGCATTGTCGCCTCTTACCGCCGGCCAGTACTGCCAGACGCTCATGCGCCTCTAAGCGTTCCGGCGAACACCTGCCATGCGAGGGCCGACTTCGCCACGAGGCTGAGGATGATGTACACCCTCTCACCGAAGAGGTAGTCCTTCCACTTTCCCTTGGCCCTGTACTGGAGTATCATGTTCACGGCGAATATGTTGAAGAATATCGCCAAGGACACGAAAATCAAGTACACGAAGGTCGGGACCGAGGATGTAGACCCCAAGAGCGCCCCGAAGAAGTAGATGCCCAACACTATCCAGCAGATCAAACCTGCGAACGACCCGAAGATGAATGCCGTCCAGTTGGTCTTCTTGGTCGTCTGGTTGTGGAGCTCCATCATGAGGCCGAACAGGTTCATGGTCGCGTTGAGCGCGAAGATGAGAATGAGGCTCGAGAGCTCGTAGATGCCGCAAAGCATCGCGATCACGACTATCATGATCGAAGAGCTGAATGCGTATTCGTACCAGCGCGCGTAGTTGATGCCCTTCTTGAGGTTCCTGACGTACCACTGGTATCCGAAGGTCGACACCGAGAAATGGGCTATCATCGAGATGAAGAGGAACAACGCGATCATTGGCCCGAGCGGAATATTGCCGAGCGTGTCAGTCACTGAGCCGATAGTCTGGCTCGCGGCGTTGTAGCGCAGAAGCGTGTTGTTCACTGGCAAGGAAAAGCCGTTGCTCAGCCAGAGAATGAGGCCTCCCTGGATCATGTGCAGGAACCCCATTGCAATGTTGAAGTTCTTCAGTTTCTTGAACTTGACTTCCTCTGGTGTTTCGGTCAAGATATCTCTCCGCGGTCCCTGACACTCTGCGTCAATATTACACTTGCCCCAAACATCAGAATTCCAGGTCTCAGCAGTTCCCAGTGATGGCGGGTCTACTAGCCGGAAGAACCCTGGATCTCAGCAAGTATGACAGCTGTTGATCAAGGGGCTTAGTCGCTCTTCTTACGTATCTCTCACAGGTCTCTCCACGCTGGCACCTTCTTCAGGTGCTCGGTCGCGGCCTTCTCCGCCTCTGGCCTGGACATCTTCTGCTGTTTCATGAAGTGCTGAGTGACGAGCCTTTCGAAGACCTCGTTGTAGGACTTCATATGCCCTCCGTTGTCTATGCAGTGGGGACAGACCTGGCCGATCTCAGCGATCGCCTTTCTTGACGTCGAATCAACTGGGAGGCCACAGCTCATGCAGCCTACTACTTCCTTCCATTCGTCCCTGGCCTGCGTTCTTGTTTCCTTTGGCTTTGCCTTTCTTGCCGTAATGAAACCTCATATCGTCATCCGCCTGGATTTTCTTCTACTTCGCGACGTCGTGGGACGTCGGTGCCTGATCTCTCGCATGCTCAAGTTTCAACCGACCCCCAAACACTTCTTAAAAGGCGTGTTCCCCTATTCGCGGTCGAGAGAGGACAGAAGCCAATGGAGGATCAGGACGCGCCGAAGAGGAGCTGGCGGACGATGTACCAGGCCGTGCCCTCTCGCGTCAAGCGGCTCATCTACCTGTCGTCGTTCAACGGAGTCGGTTACGGCTATCTGGTCATCCTGATCACGGCCTATCTTGCCCTGCCAGAGATCGGCCTCAAGAAGGACGTCGGGCTGATTCTGGGCCTGAACGGCATCACATCAGTGGCCACCGCCGTTCCGATCGGTCTGCTCGCGGACAGGAAGGGCAGGAAATGGATCATCATCATCGGGTTGGCATTGGTCCCTCCAGCCCTGATAGTCTACGCCTTTACCACTGACCTGCTGTACCTTTTGATTGCGAGCGTGGTCGCTGGTTTTGCGGAGGGCGCGTTTGCCGCCGCCTGGAACGCTCTGATTGCGGACCAGACAGATCTGAGCAACAGGAACGCAGCGTTCTCGCTCTCGTTCATCGTCGGCACTGCGTCCTTTGCCTCTGGAATGGCGCTCCCAATCGCCTTCCCTGCAATCGAGGAGTGGCTTGGGGTGAGTTCGCAGGAAATCCACACGAAAGTCATGCTGATACTCGGTCTTGTGGCCTTCGTCTCTCCGGTCCTGCTTTGGCTCTTGCTGAAGGACTACAAGGAGGACATGCACCCTCCGGAGAAGCTCTCCTTGAAGGGAAAGAGCACTGGGATGCTCCTCAAATTCTCTGGCATAAACAGCCTCATAGGCCTGGGAGCGGGCTTCATAATCCCCCTCATCCCGACCTGGCTGTTGCTCAGGTTCGGCATCGAAGACTCCCTCAGCGGGCCCCTCCTTGCCGCGTCGAGCGTTCTCATGGGCCTGGCTGCGATCGTCAGTTCGGGGCTCGCCCACAGATATGGTATGATCAGGGCGATCGTGCTCGTGCAGGGTCTCTCCACCGTGTTCATGTTCAGCCTGGCGTTCATACCCAATGCGGCACTCGCAGCGGGCTTCTACTTGGTCCGAGCCGCGCTTATGAACATGGGCGTGCCCCTCCTGGACTCCTTCTTGATGGGCATCATAACAAAGGAGGAGCGCGGACTCGCGAGCGCGATAAACGCAATCTTCTGGCGCTTGCCGAACAGCGCCAGCACGATCGTGGGCGGAATCCTGCTCTCCTCCGGCAACTTCGAGGCCCCGTTCCTTCTGGCCACAGGGTTCTACGTCGTATCGATCATCCTGTTCTATCGTACCTTCAAGAACGTGAGACCAACTGCGTGAACAGTGCAGTCTGCAGTCATTCTTGAGTTGCCGTTCCGATTCGGAATGTCGGAAGGCGGACTTCTCTGGAGCGAACTGGCGGCCGCAATCGCACCTGATCAATACTTGAAGGGGACATCGTGAAGCTCAATCCCTTTTCTCCACTTCTTGCCTGAGAAGTCCATGAAGAGTTCCACACGGCCGATGTTCTCGAAACCCATCTCCTTGAAGAACCTGATGGCCTCTGCGTTTCGTGCAACTGGTCTGACACTGAGGTACTTCACGTCGAGCAGCCCGGCCTCCCGGATGGCCGTTTTCACGAGGGCGCCCCCCACACCTTTCCCACGGTAGGAGGGGTCGACGATCACTGGTTCCATCTCCGCCTCCGTCCTTTCAAAAATCATCCCTAGGAGCCCGATGACCCTTCTGTCAAGGACGGCGACCCAGATGTTTCTCGTTCCGACCTTCTTCAGATGTTCGTCGAACCAATTCTCCGGATTCGGCCCGCCGATCGTGGAATCCTCGTATATCTGGCGATGCCATTCGGTGAGCTCCCTCCAGAGGCAGCGGCAGCTCTCCCTGTCGGATTTCCTGTATCTTCTGACTGTTAGCTTGCCAACCATGGATAATAGGTCCGCTCCTCCATCGGCCTTCCGGAGCTGCGCCTATCACTGCAGGCGGCGAGACTGCGTGGTAATCGCGGCTCCGAGTATCGCTGCTATGACCTCGACGTTCCTGATGGTCATCGGCTCAGGGAGCTTCCCTGCGACGGTGCCCCCGTACTCTATCCAGCCCAGCAGATCGTCCCCGGGGCCGAGGATCAGTGAGTTGATGAAGTCCGCTTCGAGCGCTTCATCCTCAGCTTTTCGCTTCGCTCTCAACAGCACGGGCCGATTGACAACCTGCTCGTCCTCCTTGAAGAGCGGATTCTCCTCCTCTGCATAGAATCTGGACAGCTTGCTTATTTCCGAGGCCCTGTATGCCCCTCTTATGTCGAAGGCCGATTCCTTGTACACCCTCGACTTCTGACTGGCCCAGGCCTCCGCGCGCATGCCGATCTGGACTTCGTATCTATAGAGCCCGTCAGACTGGCTTCTCAGACCGACCATGGTCCATCTCAACCTGAACTGTTTCTGGATGAGGTTCGCCGCCTCCTGTATCAAGTCATGGACAACAATCTGCGGTCTCTGGAAGTTGGCCAGGAGCGACGAAAAGACATCCGCTGTTTTCGAGGCCGGCTCATTCCTTATCTTCATGTAGTCGAACTTCAACTTCCTCTTTACGGCGTCGATGTTCACGGATTCCTGCATGATTCCCTGCGCTCCGAGTGATCCTCCGATTTGTCGGTCCTCAAGTCCTGTGCCCAAGCCGGGAGTCGTGCCGATTGGTCGGCTGCTCCGTCACTTTCCCGAATCGCGATTGCATTCATAAGGTATTTCCCTAGATTCCCTAGGAATGGTCAATCGCGCCGAGCCATCTCGAGGGCCGTCATGAAATAGGCTCTCGAGGCGAGCACGAGCTGCGGAATGCTCACAGCCTCTTCTGGCTGGTGGTACTTTGCGAGTTCGCCTGACTCTCCCGGTCCGAAGCAGATGACGGGAACGCCAATATCTTGTGCGATGGTGTTGTCATCCGCCTCCGAGCGCCCGACCACGAGCTGCGGCTTCCTTCCGGTGAGAGCTTTTATGTTCCTGGCGGCGACTCTGACAAGGTCCGTATTCGGAGGTGTAATGTATGGTTGGAAGAAGTCTCCAGGGGTGGTCTCGAGCTTCATTGTGATCTTGCTTTCTAGCTTGAGGCTCCTGATAGTCCGTCTGAGTTCCGCTTCGACATTCCCTTTCCCGGGGACTGTACACCTGATCACTTTAAGAAAGCATTTTTCGGGAACGGTGAGTGTCTTCGAGCCTCCGGAGATCTTGAGCACTGTCTGGCTCTCCTTCAGCGGCAGGAAGTCGTCCGCAACCAGACCACGCGCGGACCTCATACTCATCTTGTCCAGGGCGCAAACTATCTTGGCCGCATCGGAAACCGCATTGATTCCGTCCTCCGGTTTGGAGCCGTGCGCGGCTCTTCCCATTACCTCAATGTCGAAGTACGAGCCTCCCCTGCTGCCGTTCGTGATCGCTCGCAGTCCGCCGAACCCCTCGCCCACCACGACGGCCTTGGCGTTTCTGAACCCGCCCCTTGAGATCATGGCCCTTGTGCCAGCGCTCGTGTCTTCTTCACCTGAAACAGCCTGAAAAACGATTCTTGACGACTCGGAGGTCATGGCATCCGCAATGGACCTGAAGGCGATCATCATCGCCGCGATGCCGCTCTTCATGTCCAGCGAGCCGAGGCCATAGAGCATTCCGTTCTCCATTTTCGCTCCGAACGGGTCGTGCTTCCAGCCTTTCATGACCTCGACAGTATCGACATGGCCGTTGAGGATTATTGACGGACGTCTGGGGGCTCCGATCTCGGCAATCACGTTCGGACCGTATCCTTTGACGGGGACCAGCCGAGGGGACAGCCCCCACTTGGTCAGTTTCTGGTAGATAAACTTGGAGATTCGCTCTTCATGGGTCGTGATGCTGGGGATTCTTATGAGCTCACGCGACAGTTGTAGGATCTCCTTCTCGTCTATCATCTCTTTCGCGCAGCTCAACAGCTCCTCGCGCCTGTTCATGAGGCGGGGGAAAGGCGAGCTAGGTCAAAAAGTCAATGCAACAGTCTCGGAGCCTTCAAATAAGCCAGACATCATCCAAAATGCGAAGAGCATGAGAAAGGCTACCGCCAGAGAGATTCTTGTCAAATCATGCAGAGCGACCGAACTCCCGTTCTCGAGAGCTGAGTACAAGTCCAGACTGAAGAAGATCCAGGGATCGATGTCTCGTTCGGGAATCGACCTTCTGTACCTGTCTTCCCCTGAGAGTCTCTATTATGTGAGCGGGTATAGGGCAGAGTGGTATCAGGCGCAGAGCCCGAAGCCCTGGGTTCCCGCGAGTGGCATCGCGGTGTGCGTTGATGAGCCGCATTTCATCCTGTTCGACAGCGCCGATGAGGAGCTGATGATCAGATGTGAGACCGCCAGCTCTGACATCCGCATATTCCCCCACGACGACCTCGGGCCGTGGGTCGAGTGGATAGTTGGCGAGCTCAAGAGAGAGGGATGGGTCCCTGGAACGGTCGGGCTCGAGCTGTGGAGCTACAGGCCCAATCGCGTCGTGAGCGAAGCGTTCGAGAAGACGCTCGAAAGGGAGGGCTGCGTCGTAGTCGATGGCTCCGACATCGTAAGGAACCTGAGGTCCGTCAAATCCGCGAAGGAATTAGAGTACGTTGAGAGGGCGTCTAGGATTGCAGATATCGGCCTCAGCGCGGCGCTCGAGACGATGATGCCAGGGATGACGGAGTTGCAGGTCTACGGCGAAGTCATTCGGGCGATGAGCGAGGCTGGGGGCGAGAATCCTGGCATACCTATCCCGGTGATATCTGGCGAGAGATGCGCAAGGAGCCATGCTCTTGCTTCTCGCCGCGTGATCAGAAGGGGCGACATCGTCAACATAGACGTTTGCGGGGTTTACAACCGCTACCACTCCAATCATGCCAGAACCTTCTCGATAGGCAAGCCTCTTCCCGAGGTAGAAAAGGTCGTCGAACTGTCTGCTGGATCGTTCGAGATCTTGTCACAGACAGTCAAGCCCAACCTCTTGGTTTCCGACCTGGTGAGGACGATGAAAGCCTACTACGAGCGCGCAGGAATCTACGATGACCGAATGTGGTTCGGGGGGTATGAACTTGGGATAGCCTTTCCTCCTGATTGGGTCGGCTCCTTCGTGTACGACGAGGGCCTGGCCATCGAAGGCCTGCGCTTCAGGCCGGGCATGGTTGTAAACTATGAGAGCAACTTCTATTTGCCGAAGGCAGCAGGCGCCTCCCTTCTGATCAACACAGTCGTGTTCCGAGATCAAAAGGCGCGGATTCTAGGCGAGAGTCCGAATGGGTTGATTGTGGTCTGACTCCACCTCGTGTTCTCCTAGTTCTGTAGGAGGGCGGTGCTCAGTACCTCCTTGCTGCGCTCGACCTCCCTCTCACACATGCAACAGAAGTCAGAGAGGGAAATCTAGTCAACGCGGCTTGGCGTCTAATACAATTCGCTGCGAGCAGCGCGCGGTCACTTCACGGTCGCGGGCTTTATGAACTTCCCGCCCCAGTACTCCTCGAAGGCGCGGTCCAATTCCTTCTCCGTGTTCATCACTATCGGTCCCCGCCATGCCACAGGTTCGCCTATTGGTTTGCCGGAGACAAGGAGGAACCTCATGCCGCCCTTGCTAGCCCTCGAGATGATGTGGTCGCCGTCGCCAAAGATGACCAGGTTTTCTGCCACGACTGGATAGCGGTTGTCGGGATCGAAGAATCCCTGTCCTTCAAACACATAGGCGAAGGCCTTGTTCCCCTTGACTATCGGGTGCTCAAGCTCGGCATGTGGCTTCATATCGACATCTATGTACTCGGTCTCGACCACGAGGTCCCTCACAGGCCCCTCTGCACGAGCAGCCTTTCCAGCGATGACCTTGATTCCGACTCCCTTAGTGGGGGTCGATGTGGGTATCAGCTTCTCCGTGATGCCCCTGTATCTTGGGGGCATCATCTTCTTCGATGCTGGCAGGTTCACCCACAGCTGGAACCCCTGCATCATGCCAGTGTAGGACCGTGGCATCTCCTGATGGATTATCCCGCTCCCAGCGGTCATCCACTGGACATCGCCGGAGCCGATCGTGCCCCCGTTGCCCATGCTGTCGCCATGCTCAATCGCACCTCTGACAACATACGTGACAGTCTCGATGCCCCTGTGAGGGTGCCAGGGAAATCCCGCGATGTAGTCCCGAGGGTCGCTCGAGTGGAAGTCGTCCAGAAGCAGGAACGGGTCCAGCGTCGGGACCTCATAGTTCCCGAATGCCCTTTTCAGACGAACGCCCGCCCCCTCAAGCGTAGGCACGCTGCTCGTGATTCTTTGGACCGGTCTCGGTTCCTTCATGACAACGCATCGGTCTAGTCGGTATTTGAGGCTTCTACCTCAAGACGCCGTAATGCGGCCTGGTCAATTTCGTCATGCGAGCTAGAACCAAAATGAAGCCAGGAAGGCGCCCACATTCGAAGTGAGCACACGGAAGTGGCTCGCTTTCGCCGCGTATCCAGTCAAGCATTAAGTAGCAAGTTGCGTTATGTGTACCAGTCCGGAGAGATGTTTTGGCCAGGAGCAGCGGGAGATACAGAGGGCGCAGGAGTAACGAGCCGAGGATTCACCGTCCAAGTGAGAGCGAGAGGACACCCATGCTGAATCTCGGCAGGATTTCCACTTTCAGGTACGGGATCAGAGAGATACTGAGCCACTACCAAATCGACGAGGCTACTGCATCGTCATTGGTTGCCACCGTGATAGCAAAGGGCTCCCGGATGTCCATTGACTCCGCAAGGACCTTCGTGCGCGATCAGGAGAGGACTGGGATGTGCCCGAAGGCGGCAACGGACGAGATATGCGATCTGCTCGAGAAGTTTTCTAGATACCGGTAGGCTCTGTAGAATGTGCGGTGCACAAGCTGGCAAACGTCATTGGTAACAGAGTCTCCTTTCATCGCCAATGACTGCATCTAGGCAACAAGAAATCAAAAGAACGATCAAAGGGTTTGCGAGTTCGAACGAATTGAACGATTAATTCATGAAAATGAACTGAACGATCAGAACGTGTCTCTTCGTGGGGGTCTGTGCTTCTGGAAGCAGGTCTGGCAGTAGACTGGTCTTCCCTCCGTTGGCTTGAAGGGAACCTCTGAATCAGTACCGCAGTCGGCGCACTTTATCTTGTGCATCTCCCGGGGGCCTGAGTCATATCTACGGCTGCCGCCTCCATACGTGCCGTAACTCATTACGATTTTCTCCTTTTTTGCGCCAGCACCGATTGCGCTCGGCGCAGTCGAGTCTAAAAGGTCTGACTACTAGTAGTCATGCATGCCACCCCAGAATCAAGAAACCGGTTGTCTGGCAATGGATCACGTGGGGAATGTGTTGTGCGTTTGGTACCTCGATGCCTTGATCCGACGATTTGAGCTCTGCCAATACCGCTCCCCACTGTCGACGCACCTCTCCTTGATCTTGTTTCCTTCCAGCCCTAACACGTATCTCAGCCAGGTCCTCCTGTGGGCTGACGAGTCCAGCCCAAAGGCCATGTTCATTGCCTTTTCCAAGCAGGGATCGTCCGATCTCTTCTCCGCCTGCGTATCTCAAGGACAAGTGCGATGAGATAGGATATTGAGAGCAAAGTGACCATGAAGGCCATCAGGAATATCACGAAAGTGACGGTCATCTCCGCCATGGTCTTGGCAGATTGAACGAGGTCACCGTACAATGCGAAATAGAGAAGCGGGAAGCAGACTATCCACAGCGCGGCTATCGCCACCAGCGGCTTCTCAGTGATGTACGCCAGCAGTTCCCTTAGAGAGTTCACTGCCTCTGCTCTTCCTATCAGGAAATCTGCTCTGGTCTTTTTCGACCGAACGCTGGCCCCTGAACTCGACACGCCCTTCAATTCCTGTGATTGTTGTTCCTTCCCTATTGGCTTTTCCCAGGATCGGCCGGTTCTGGCGCGGTTTCGAGGTCAAGAACGAATATGATCCCGTTTGAGTGAACGTTGGCGAAGAAGGACGTGAGATTGTCGTAGAAGGTCCCCACCCTTCTGAACCCGTACTTCTCATAGAACTGCCAATCGCTGGTCTTGTCGTCGGTGTACACCGTCACCAGCGACGAGCCAGATTCCTTCGCGGCCTTGACGAACCTGTCGACGAGCATTCTCCCGATCCCTCTCCCTCTGCGCTGGGAATCCACGATGAATAGCTCTATTTCTGCGTCCGATCTCGGCATCTTCACCATTAGCTTCATCTCGGTCAGGAGGAGATTCCAAAAGAGGCCAAGCATTCCCCGAGGCTTTTCGTTCTTTCCAAAAAGGAACCTCCCGATCATCGAAAACTCCCCAAACGTCGACTTGACCAACGCCACTCCGCCTTCGTGCTTGTCGATCCTGCCGAAGAGGAAGCCGATCACGCCGTTCGAATCGTACGCGACGTCTCTCCAATTGGACCACAGCAAAGAGGATTCAATGTAACCCTCCATGCCCCACGACCCTTCATCCTCGGGAACGAGCTCTGGCGCTGCAGGCCAAGCCTCCTCTGCCAATCTGGCGCACGCCCGCATGTCCTGCGGGTCGTATTCTCGAAAGGAAATGCCATGCTGATCCGGAGAATCGTCCATGGTACTATCTTGGTCCTGTACGAGGTGAGAAAAGAAAAACCATTGCCTTGGGTCGGTCCGAGGTGTCGAAGATTGCGCGCGCAGAGAAGCCACATTGAGATCTCACAAAAAACCTCGGCTTCTTCAACGAAGCGTTCTCGTTGATCTCTGCTCTTCACTAGTATGGTTCGCCCTTGCCAAGCACCGAGTGAACCTTCGGCATCATTTCGCTTATCAGTATCTTCTGGGGACACTTCTCTTCACATTCTCCGCACTGGGCGCATACGCTGGCCCGCTCTGACTTTGCGATGAATCTAGCATAGGTATTGCGCGCGGTCCCCACGTCTTCGTGTATGAACCCGTCGTTGAAGATTTCGAAATTCCTCGGTATGTTGACGCCGTTCGGACAAGGCATGCAATAACCGCATTTCGTGCAGGGAATTGGGATATTCTGCCTGTAGTTCGCCTTGGCGCGCTCGATGACCTTCAGTCTCTCTCGCCCCAGTGAGCCGATGCCCGAGGCGTCTGCTGATCTGATGTTCCCGGTCACCTGGCGCATCGTGCTCATCCCGCTTAGGACGACGGAAACCTCTCTTTGGTCCCAAATCCATTGCAGGGCCAGGTCAGCAGGCGAACTTCTCTTTCCGAGTCCTTTGAGTATCTGCTTGACTTGCTTCGGCGGATTTGCCAGCCTCCCCCCCAAGAGAGGCTCCATCACGACGACGGCCAGTCCCTTCGAGGCCGCGTACTTCAGCCCCTTGGTTCCCGCCTGGTTCTCGGTGTCCATGTAGTTGTACTGGATCTGGCAGAAATCCCATCCGTCGTAGCCGTCGATTATCTGCTTGAAGGTGTCGTAGTTGTCGTGGAACGAGAAGCCGAGGTACCTGATCCTGCCGTCCCGGATGGCGGACTCCGCCCTCTCCAACAGCTTGTGCTTGAGAACAACGTCATTCCATCTCTGTTTGTTCAGGCCATGGAAGAGATAGAAGTCGATGTAGTCGGTTTTCATTCTTTCGAGCTGTTCGTCGAGGTAAGTGTCGAAATCCTTCGATCTCTTGATCAGCCACATCGGCGACTTCGTGGCCAGTCTGACCCTCGCTCTGTAGCCATCTCTCAGGATCTTCCCAAGGACGATCTCGCTTTTCCCGTTGTGATATGGATAGGCTGTGTCGATGTAGTTGACCCCCTGGTCGATCGCGTGACGGATCATCCTCATCGATTTGCCCTCATCGACTTTCTCGCTCATGGGCTTCCCGTCAACCGTCGGCAGGCGCATGCAACCGAAGCCAAGCGCTGAGACCTTCCAGCCGAGCCTGCCGAATTCGCGGTACTTCATCGTCGCTCATCCTCGCAGATATGTCCTCGCTCAGGATTCCCCCATCTGGTCTTTCCTCATCAAAAGCTTTGTCTTATTACCATGTCATCAGCAGGACCGCGGGTCTGCCTTTCGTTGTGGGTCAATCCAAAGCCTTTGACAATCATCTTCTCCTGAGCTTCGGGTTTAGGATCTCGTCCATCGCATAGCCTAAGAATGTGAAACCTAGGACCACGAGCGCTATGCAGAAGCCCGGCGGCACGAAATACCACCAAGCGCCGTTGGACATTGCGAGGCTCGCGAAGGCATAGTGCAACATCGACCCCCAGCTTATGACGAGCGGGTCGCTGAGGCCTAGGAACGACAGTGTGCTCTCCGTGAGGATCGCGATAGCTATGATCAGGACAGTGTTCGCGAACATGAGAGGTATCACGTTCGGCAGGATGTGCCTCCGGATGATGTGGCCGTCTCCAGCCCCGATAGCTCTGGCCCGCTCGATGAAGGTCCTCTCCTTGAGAGTGATGACCTGGGATCTGACGAGCCTCGCCGTGCTGGGCCATGAGAGCACTCCGATGACCAAGATTATGTTCAGCAGGTTCGGGCCGGCAAGCGCGGCTATCAACATCATGAACGGTAATTGCGGTATCACGAGGAAGATGTCAGTGAACCGCATCATGCCCTCTTCGATCAGCCGGCCGAAGTATCCGGAGGAAACGCCGATCGCGCCGCCGATCAGCACGGATATCGCGCTGGCCGTGACGCCCACAAGGAGCGATATGCGGGAGCCGTAGAGAAGCTCCGAAAGCACGTCCCGCCCGACCTCGTCTGTCCCGAGCCAGTGATTCTCCCACATGGGCGGCTTGAAGAGCGCATGCGAGTCGAATGCGTTCTTGTCGAAGTGGACGAACACAGGCGTCAGAAGCGCGATGCCCAGGAATATGATCAGGATCACGAGCCCAACAAGCCCCATCTTGCTCCCCCCGAGCAGCCTCAGGGTCTTTCGCGAGCGTTTCCAGTATCTGACCATGGCGTCTCGCCTTCGGTTGATCTGGAAGAACTCCGCTTCGCTGTCCTCGTCAGGAGGCGTCATTTTATCTTCACCCTCGGGTCCAAGAAAGCGTAGGTGACGTCAGCGACGAGATTCGCCAGCAGGGCGACGGCTGTGACCACTAGGAAGCTGCCCTGGAGTATCGGATAGTCCCTTGTGATGAGCGCGTCGTACATCAGCCTGCCAATGCCAGGCCATGAGAATACCGTCTCCGTCTGGATCGCGCCACCCACCACGAAGCTC
Organism: uncultured Thermoplasmata archaeon; assembly: GCA_963705355.1. Taxonomy (GTDB): domain Archaea; phylum Thermoplasmatota; class Thermoplasmata; order UBA10834; family UBA10834; genus COMBO-56-21. The sequence continues at coordinate 999,324 of OY970070.1, read as the reverse complement.
AGGTTGATGGCGGTGATTGTGACCAGCGGGAGCATCGCATTCGGGACCGCGTGATGCCTCAGGATTTCCCTCCCGGTCAGACCCTTGGCGCTCGCAGTGACGATGAAGTCCTCGGAGAGAACATCTATGAGTGAGCTACGCATGATCATGACGTACTGGCCAAAGAGCACGAGCGTGAGGACTGTCATTGGCACAACAAGATGGCGCATCAGGTCCAGGAATTGGTCGAATAGGCCCGCATATTCCGCCCCCGGAGTGTACATCCCACCCGATGGGACCCAGCCGGAGAGGGCGAACAGCAGCAGCATGCCCAGCCAGAAGGTCGGCATCGAGTAGAGGAATAGGGACGAGCCCAGCAAGCTGAAGTCGGTCTTCGTGTTCCTTTTCCACGCGGCAACGGTCCCTATCGCCACGCCCATGATCAGTGCGAGCACCGAGGCCGAGCCGACCAGAATCAGGGTGTTGACTAGCCTCACCTTGACTATGTTCCCGACGGGGTCCCCGTAGTAGCTGAACGACCGGCCCATGTCGCCGGTGAGGGAGTTCTTCATGTAGATGACGTACTGCTCCCACAGCGGCTTGTCGAGGCCGAAGCTGTGCCTCAGTTGTGCCAGGTCCTCGGGCGATATTCTCGGGTCTTGGAACAGCGTCCTGATCGGATCGCCTGGGATCGTATGGAATATGATGAAGTTGATCGTGAGTATTACTAGGAAGACTGCGAAGGCAGTGGCTGCCCTTCTGAGAATGTAGGTGCGCATCTCCATTCGCGGTCCCCTCCCCTAGTCATATGAAGATGTTTGCAGCGCCGGGAAAGAAAGCTCCGGCGCTTGTGCGGATTGTTAGGTTTTCCGGAAGTCGCTACTTCTTCAGGGGTGGCTCTGGCCGCTGCTCAGCCTTCGGGTTCGCTCCCTTACCGCCTCCCCGATGCATCATCGCGTACGCGATCGCAATCAACGCGACGATGATGGCCGCAGCAGCAATGGCCCATGGCGTGTAGTCGGTCTTCTTCGCGGGCGTACTGGCCGTGATCAGGTGCACTTCACGTAGTGTGAACCTGTTCACATCGCTCAGGAGGCCGGTCGGCATGTTCACAAAGCCAGTGAATGTGTCGATTCTGTATGCTCCCTTCGCGGTTATGTAGTAGAGCACGATGTACGGGGCGTCCTTGTAGATGATGTCCTGCATCTGGTTCACGATCGTCTTTCGCTGTTCAACGTTCACGGTCGTTGCCTGCTGGTCGTACAGCGCATCGTAGCTGGCGTTCGCGTAGCCGCAGTCGTTCCAGTCGCCGATCTGGTTGGAGAGCATAATCAACAGGCTGAAGCTCGGGTCTGGCTGGCCCGAGTATCCCCAGAGGAACATGTCCTGCTTGTAGTCCGGGTAGACATAGCTGTTGATCGTGTTTGCGTCTGCGGACTGAACGGTAAGCTTCACGCCAATCTGCCCCCACCAGGTCTGTATCTGCTGCCCTGTCCTCATCTCCTCAGGCCATCTCGAAAGCACCAGGAGCGTGTACGACATCTCCGTTGCGTGGTCGGGCGACTCCCTGATGCCGTCGCTGTCAAAGTCCAGGTACCCACTGTCGTTCAGGAGCTTGTTCGCCGCCGAGATGTTGAATTCCATGAGCGGTTCGTCAGCCTTCCACCAGGCAGAGGCCGCCTTCTGGACTATCGTGCTTCCAGGCTCTGCGGAGCCCATTTGGACGAGGTCCACCAACATCGACTTGTCGACGGCCATTGATAGCGCCTGCCTCACATGCACGTCCCTCAAAGTCGGGTTGCCTTGGCCCGTGGCGTCGCAGTTGATGCTGATCTCTCTGTAATACAGGTCCACGTTCGTGGCGACCTTCACGTTCTCGTCCTGGTTGAGCACGCTGATCGAGGTCGGTGGGAGCTCCTTGGGTATCATGTCTATCTCGTTGTTCCTCAGGGCGTTGATCATGGCCTCAGAGTTGGCATAGAACTGGAACACCACCTTGTCGACATGCGGTGCACCGCCCCAGTAGTCCTTGTTCGCGGTGAGCTCGACCGAGGTTCCCTTGACCCAGCTCGTCAGCTCGAATGGTCCGGAGCCCACCGGCGCTTCATTCGTCGCCGCCAGGGCTTGGCTCTTGTTCATCCCTGTCCAGATGTGCTCGGGCAGTATCGGCACGAGGCACATATCAGAGGTGATCGTCCCCACCGGTCCTGAGTACGTGACAACAACCTGGTAGTCACCGCTCGTCGTCACATTGCTAATGAACTTGACCTGGTCCCTGAAAGCCGAGAGATCCAGGGTCTTGATCATGTCGAACGTGAACTTGACGTCCGAAGCCTTCAGCGCCTGGCCGTCGCTCCAAGTCGCATTGTGGACAAGATTGAATGTCCATTCAAGGCCGTCGTCAGAGGTCGTCCAGCTGCTTGCAAGACTCGCTGTTGGCACGAGATCCTTGTCCCACATCAGGAGGGTGTCGTAGATCTCCTTCTGCATCATACGCCCCTGGACTGTGTTCGTCACGAACGGGTTCAAGGTGTCCTGTTCCTGTAACCACCCTATCCTCAGGGTTCCGCCCGATGGTACCCCTTCGTCAGCAGCGCGGACAACCGTCAGCAATCCTGCCGAAGAAGAAAGGACCATCACTGCGCACACAAATATGGCTGCAATACTGTTCCTTAACTTCACTTTCTCAACTCCGAGCGCGCAAGAGGAAAAAACGCCTTGCGCGTGTCCCCCTTATCAAGCTGACGAGAGAATGCGCTTTCAAGATATATAGACGTTGTAGCAACCCACCGCACCGGCTTGCGTTCTCTGACTGGCGCCTCTTGGCCAAGGGGTTTTTCACTCGCATGATCCTCATGGCGACCTGAGAATCGTGGCTCCCCAGACGAAGCAGTGACCGCACTCAGAATCGCATTTGCACGCAAGCAAGAGATGGACGGCGCTGAGAGATATCGGGCGATTCTGCACGACCAGGGGGCGACTGTCAATGATGCTCTCTCTTCGACGGACACAACTGCTCGGTACTGCGATTGGCAGGGCCAGAGTGCTTATCGAAAGTCTTGGAGATGGTATCCGTTGGAGGTCAAGAGAGACTTGAGGACGCGTGAGCATGAACCGCTGGATGAGCTACCCTGCGAGGAAGTCGTCAGAACGTGCGAGGAGAACTACATCGATCATTGGAGATGTGTCGGCATGTCACCCAACGCCGAGTTCTCGGAGGAAGGATGCATCACGCAGTGCATCACCGGTCTGCCTCAGGAGCTCTTCAATGTAGTTCTGAAATGCAATCTCGATCTGGAGACCATCGACTCGCGAATCGGCTTCCCGTGAACGGTCGGCAAGCGCATGCACTCGAATCCGAGCGCCGAGACCTCCAAGCCGAGTCTGCCGAACCTACGGCACGCCATTCCTGCTCATCCTCGCAATTGTCTCGAGGTTTCAGTCGCGCCCATTTAGTCTTCATTCGTGAAAAGCTTTGCCGTACCATCATTCCATTCTGCTGGAACATCAGGCAGCCGATGCCGTTTCCTGGGGAATCTGCTATTCATCCTTTCTACAGAGCGAAGGTCTCTCTGTTCCATCTCTTCGCCATCCTTCCGTAGAGGAAGTACGTCGCGACCGCCAGGAGTGCACATATGAGCAGAATAGTCAATGAAGAGACCAGCTGGTTGTCGGAGTAACTAAACGACAGAATGCTAAGCGCGACGAGAGGAGGGATCACGAAAGCGGCGAATTTGCCAAGAATCCTAGGATCGAAGAGATAGCTGTTCGTCCTCAGCCCCGTCAGGTAGGCCGTCGCGGTCACCGTATAGGATGCTGTGCAATACGCAACAACGAGCGAGATCGCGAGCATGGAAGCCTCCGACTGCAGGAGGCTGAGCGCTATGAGGAAGGCCGTCGAAATCACCCCTGCGAACATCAGGAACATCAGCAGCTTGGCCTTGACTAGCTGTGTCACCTCGACCGGTAAGACCTCATATAGGTTTGGCGTGTCGAGCATGTTGAGCCAGGCGTAGATCTCAACCCCGAAAAAGCCCATCATCGCTGCGAAAAAGATCGTGTTGAAGTGGATGTTGATTTCGATGACGCTTCCAATGAACCAGAAGAGAATCGCCAGGAACGCCAGAGGTCCCACATACGCCAAAACAATATAGGATAGCGACCTGCTCCTGGTAAGGTCGATCCAGTCCTTTGCCATGAGGGTCGAGTATTGCTTCGCGAATGAGAACTTCTCCGAGGTCGGCAGAATCATCTCGGCATATCTCTCGGCCGCTCTTCCAAAGCTGATTTTGATCGTCCAGATGGCGACAGCTGAGAAGGCGAGGATCAGCACCATGGAGATCAGTAAGTAGACCGCGTCCCGCGTGTTCTGAAGCGCTATCGAGGGAATCAGCTGGGGGGCGATCCCGCCACCCGCGAAGTAGCTGCCCACGAGCGCTGCGAACAAAGCCAAGACGGCCACGGCGAAGGTCTTCTTCCAGCGAACGTACACAGAAGACAGGAGGAATGAGTATGAGAGGCCTAAGAGGAACGAGAGCGTGACTGTGAGGAACAGAAACAGGATGCTTGTCACCCTGAAGCCAGTGAAGGGGACGGTCAGGCCTATTCCTCCCACTAGCGGGACTATCGTGTAGAGCAAGTAGTAGATCGTGTCCTTGACGTAGAACGCGAAGAACATGCTCCTGAAATCGATTGGCTGAATCGTGGGGGTTTCGAGGAGCATGCTTATCGATCCGAAGCGTCTCTCTGCAATCCTCTCTCCGAACAGCGCAAACCCGCCCACGCCGAGCCCGTAGATGAATATGACCGAGTGCAGCACCAGATACATCTGGCTCATCGGGATCTCGCTCAGCAGCTGCTTCGCGGAGAGTCCGATCACGAAGGCCATGAAGAGGATCATGATGGGGAAGAACATGAACTGTACCCTGCCTATCATCTGCGCCTGGAGCCTGCGCTCTTCCACCAGCATGAGGCGGATGAATTCGAGGTCCTTCGCGTATCTGCCAGGCATTTGACTCCTCCGTGGACGACGGCGTCAGGCTTCTGGGTTCTCAGTGTACCTCATGAACACGGAATCCAGGGTCTCGCCTTTTCGCTCCAGCTCGGCCGGCGTTCCGACCGCGACGATCCTGCCCTTGTCGATGATACCTATCCTGGTGCAGATCTTCTCGGCGATCTCCAGGATGTGCGTGCACATGAACGCCGTGCCACCCCTCTGAAGATAATCGTGGAAATATCCTTTGAGCAGTTTCTGGTAGTGCGGGTCGAGGCCCGAGAAGGGTTCGTCCAAGAATACCAAGGGAGGATCGTGAATGAGGGCGGCGGCGATGACGAGTTTCTGGCGCGTGCCCTTTGACAGGTCCTTACAGGGAGTGTTCTGGACTTCTTTCATGTCCATGTAGTCGATCCAATGACGGGCCCGCTCCTCAATGTCCTTGATGTCGCGCACCAGACCCACGAAATGCAGGTACTCTACTCCGGTCAGGAAGGAGGGCGGTGACTCGATCTCGGGGACTATCCCGACCTTTCTCTTTACGGCGATCGGGTCCTTTGCTGGGTCCATTCCGAGCACTCTGGAGCTGCCGGATGTGGGTTCCAGCTGCCCTGTGAGAAGCCTCAGCAGTGTGGTCTTGCCAGCCCCGTTCGGGCCCAAGAGGCCGAACAGCTCGCCCCTTGAGATCGTGAGGTTGATGTTGTCGAGCGCCGTCAGACTGCCAAACCGCCTTACAAGTTGCTTGGTCTCGATTGCGATATCGTTCATGGTCTTTCTCTCTTACTGCCTGATGGACTTCGATTGCGGCCACAGAACACCGGGCCACTCTATGAACGTCTCTGCAAGTTCTGGCTTCGGATTAACCTTTCTGCTCTGATATCAGAAATGAGAGTACGGTGCAGGAGATGAAGGCCGAACAAGGCTCTCTCCTCGGGGATTGCAGCCGCACGATGATCCGAGTCGAAAAACTGAAATGTCCAGAAAGCGTCCTGGAGATGGCATGCGCTGGAGGTCCGGAGAGGCTTGAGGACACATGGACACAAACCGCTGAATGAGTTCTCCGCGGAGGAAGTCGTCAGGGCGTGCGAGGAGAACTACATCGATTATTGGAGATGTGTCGGCATGTCACCCAACGCCGAGTTCTCGGAGGACGGCGGGATCACGCAATGCATCACCGGTCTGCCTCAGGAGCTCTTCAATGTGGTTCTGAAATGCAATCTCGATCTGGAGACCATTGACTCCCGGATCGAAGCTGCAATCGGGTATTACAGGTCGCGCCGCATACCTATGATCTGGCACACTGGCACGTCATCAGAGCCCAGAGACATCGGCAGGTACCTGGAAGTGCGCGGATTCCCGCACGATTACGACCTCACCGCTATGGCCGTGGATTTGGAGTCCATGGCTGACAGCCTCGACCTCGCCGAGGGCGCGTCCGTAAGGACCGTGTCCAGTAAGGTCGACAGCAAGCATTGGGCTGAGTGTCTGGCGTCTTCATGGGAATCTCCCGGGGAGATCATCCCTTGGATGCTGAACAATGCCTGCTTCAACCTTTCCATCGAATCCAGAGCCGGCAGGCCTCTCCCGAGGAGGATGTACCTAGGGCTTCTCGAAGGGAGGCCAGTCAGCGCGTCCATGCTGGTCTGGAGCGACGTTGTCGCGGGCCTGCAGACGGTAGGAACCGTCCGAGCGGCCGGCGGCAGAGGTGCCGGGACGGCGGTCGTCAGAGCCGCTCTTATGGACGCGCGCGCGATGGGTTTTTGGTTCGCAGTCGTGCTTTCGACCGTCGAGGGCCTGGGATTGTACAGGAAACTCGGGTTCAAGGTGTTTGGGAAGCTGCCAGAGCACTCGATGCATTTTGAGGGCCCTTAGCAATTGAGTGATCACTGGCGTGGAACGAAGTACGAGCATTAGCAATGCCATTATTGCATCGAGCTAAACTACGTTTCCCCCTCCCCCTGAGCCGTCCTCAGAGAAGGTCCTATTTGAAACTGTGTCCTGGCCCCCATTGAAAGGTATTTATCGCGCACCCCGGTATCCCTCCACCCAGCGTCGCTGGGATATGGGAACCATGCCAAAGGAAATAGATGTAGCAATATTCGGATGCGGCGGAGTGGGACAGTGCATAGCTCAGGATCTCGCGAAGAGCAAGTTGGTCTCGCGCTTGGTTCTGGCAGATGTGAACCTCAAAGGTCCTGAGTCAGTGAAGAAGAGGAGCAAGAGCGACAAGGTCGAGATCGTCAAGGCCGACGGGTCGGATCCCGACGAGGTCGCCAAGGTCGCGCAGGAGGTTGACATACTCGTCAACGGCACGGTCCCCGCCCTCAATCTCAAGATAATGGAAGGATGTCTCAAGGGGGGGGCGAACTACATAGACATGGCCACAGGCGACAAGGAGTTCGGCCACCCTATGTTCGAGGACCAGGAGACTTTCGACAAGAAGTACAAGGACGCGGGGATATTCGCGCTGTGCTCCATGGGCATAGACCCCGGCGCCTCCGACCTGTTCGCCAAGCGTGCGGCTGACAGGATGGAGTCGGTGGACTACGTCAGGGTGCGCGATGCTGACAACAGCAAGCTCGAAGGGTACGAATTCGTCACCTACTTCTCGCCCGATGCGATGATCGAGGAGTGCATCAGGGATCCGCTCTACTATGAGAACGGCAGGTGGAAGCGGGTCCCAGCGCTGAGCACCAGCGAGGTCTACTCATTTCCTGACCCGATAGGCCCGATGAAGGTCTACATGACCGACCACGAGGAGAGCGAGCTCGTTCCGAAGTTCATCGGCAAGAAGATCAAGCGATGCGACTTCATGATAACCCTTGATGAGAAATTCATCGAGTATGTCGAGTTCCTCAAGAAGCTCGGACTTCTCTCCTTCAAGCAGGTCAGAATAAGGAACATGGAGATCGCACCCATCGAGGTTGTGGTCGCCACGATGCCGAGACCTGACGATCTGGCGGGGAAGCTCAAGGGGAACTGCTGCGTTCTGACTGAGGTCGCTGGGAAGATGGACGGGGAGGAGACGGTCATCAGGACTTGGACCTACATGTCCCATGAACAGGCATACGAGCTCTCCGGCATCCACGCGACCGCATACCAAACGGCCATGCCAGTCGCTGTCGCAGTTGAGATGTTCGGGCGAGGCGAGATCGACCTCAAAGGCGTGAAGCCTCCAGAGGCGGTGGATCCGGTCAAGTTCTGTTCGTATCTGCCCGAGAAGAACATCCCGGTCTTCGAGGAGATCATCAAGCGCACTGAAGAGTAGGGAGCCTTCTCGGTTTCCACGAGCGGGGCGAGCACCAGTCGAAATGAGAGCGCCTGCCCGGCGCCCATCAAGCGGGCGCAGAGGGCCGGACTCTCATTCATTCCCTGGGTTTCCGGACATGCATCCTCTGCGTGGTCATAAGTCCGCGGACTTGTCAGGCTACAATGTATTATAGGCTGCGCGAGATGCGATTATTGGAGAGAAGAGTGCTCTCATATCATTGTGGTGGTTGAAATGAGCGACGAAGTTGCCATTCTCGGTTTCGCCGGGAGCTTGAGAAAAGGCTCGTACAACAAGGCGCTGCTGCGTGCGGCCAAAGAGCTGTTGCCAAAGAACTCGAAGCTCGAGACATTCGATCTCGAGGGAGTACCTCCCTTCAATCAGGATTTGGAGAACACGCCGCCTGAGAAAGTGAAGGAGTTCAAGGCGAAGATCAGGGCGGCCGATGCGATACTGATCGCATCGCCCGAGTACAACTATTCGGTATCCGGAGTCCTTAAGAACGCAATCGATTGGGCTTCGAGGCCGTATGGTGACAACGCCTTCGAGGGCAAGCCGGTCGCCGTGATGAGCGCGTCGATAGGGATGTTCGGAGGCTCAAGGGCGCAATATCATCTTCGGCAGACCTTCGTCTTCCTCAATATGCATCCGATCAACAAGCCAGAGGTCATGGTGCCCTCCGCGGCTGACAAGATCGACCAGAATGGCGTCGTGACGGACAAGACGACAAGGGGGCTCATCAAGGACTTGCTCGAGAATTTGGTTGCCTGGACGAGGAAGATGAGAGGACGCTGATGGCAAGAGCCGCCCCTCCGTCATCGAGCCTGACATAGGATTGTTCTGATGTCATCGGCAGTCGTCGCTCGAATCAGATCCTCGACCCGATGAGGAGAAACTGGGGCAGAGTGCCGACAAGGGCCGTCACGAGAATCAGGACGATGGCGAGGACGAAATGCATCGTGATGAACGATATCAGGATCCCCACAGCGAGAAAGACCAGGGCAAGTATCCAAATGGCCGTGAATCGCATCGCCCTCCGGCCCGGCGAGCCGCCAATCCACGGGAAATCGTTCAGGAAGTCATCCCTCCCTTGCCCCCTGCGCATGTGTTCCAGCTCATGTTCACTCGGGGGGCGCTTCAGCAGCCAGGCACCGCATCTCTGGCATACGTTTTCCCTCTGGTTGAACCCGATTCTCTTGCCGCAGCGAGGGCATCTCATCGAAGCGTCGCCTCGCAATGATAAGATTCCGCATAATTAATCAAATTTCGCTCTGTGAAATCGTCCTCCCTCTGGAACCTACATTAGCCTTTCTTTCTCCCTGGTTCTTTCGCGTTAGACCGGATGCGAACCCCTCTGGCCATTCTTCAATCAAAGGATAATTGCACGGAACGAAACTTTTCGGCCTTCAGTCGAGGAAGTCTCTCTAGCTCGGTGGCCAGGTTCGAATCTGGAATCTCAGACTGCATTTGCCAGCCGTACGCCACATTTGGACGTTGGAGCCGCCAACCGTGGGCAACTTGAAATACAATGACCGCGCAGAGTAATAGAGCACTGGAACAAGATGGATTGGCTGTCTGCCGCCTCTGGCGACAGGGTTGCCATGAGTTCTTGGTCTAGTTGGAGGAGGAATGGAACATGGAGACTGAGTTTAGCGTCAAGCTTCCCAACAGACCCGGGGAGCTCGCTCGGCTCACGGAGACTCTGCACAAAGGCGGCGTCAACATTCGGACCGTTTCGACAGAGCCGAAGGCGGAGGTCGTGCGTTTGGTCACCGACCAGCCGACCAAGAGCCGAGAGGCCTTGAAGCGAGCGGACATGGAGTTTTCCGAGAGAAACCTGCTCGTTGCGAAGCTGGAGGACAGGCCCGGGGAGCTCGCGCGGATCTCGAGGGTGCTGGCGGATGAGGGCATAAACATCGACGCAGCGTACATGCTGGACAAGGAAGGAAAGCACGTGCATGTCGCCCTCGCCGTGAGCGATGAGCAGAAGGCGAAGAACGTATTGAAGCTGTGAGATATGGCCGGAGGCTCGTCGAAAACCCTTTTTGCATTTTCTTTTTCTGCGGTAATCGCATATGACCACAAATAGCTGGCCCTCTCTTGATCGGATCAATGTCGCACGAGGCCGGACTCCTTCGCTTGGCCTTGGTCACTGTCTCTTCCAGAGGATTTGAACCACTCGCAAGATATCCATCGCGAACGACATAGCATGAGTTGAGACAGGGCAATCTTCACCATTGAGGCCACGAGTGTCCGCCTTGGGGTTGATCCTGAGTGTATTCCTCATGTCTTCGGTGTACTCGAAACAGCCGGGGCGCGAAAGCTCCCTATCATTAGTGCAGGCAGTCTATGAGCCGAGTTCTCGTTTCGAATCTTAAATCCTCTTCAGAGATCAGTGAGCGAACATGTATGTCACAATATCCTAATAATGGGCCTGTGTCTAGTGTTTGTGCGTTTGTGGCGGTGAAGAAATGGCAGGCAGCGAAAAGCAGAGAAAGAGACTTACCACAGCCTTTGGGATACCCGTGGGAGATGACCAGAACAGTCAGACTGCTGGAGAGCGAGGCCCCGTCCTCATGCAAGATGTCCACTTGCTGGAGAAACTGGGCCACTTCGACCGTGAGCGAATCCCCGAACGAGTCGTTCATGCGAAAGGAGCTGGTGCAGGAGGATACTTCGAGGTCACAGCAGACGTCACCAAGTACACGAAGGCGAAGTTCCTGTCCAAAGTCGGAAAACGGACGGAGGTTTTCGCGCGGTTCTCGACTGTTGGCGGAGAGAAGGGGTCAGCTGATTCCGAGCGTGACCCGAGAGGCTTCGCCGTCAAGTTCTACACCGAGGATGGCAACTATGACCTCGTAGGTAACAACACACCCGTTTTCTTCATCCGGGATCCAATGAAGTTTCCGGATTTCATACACACTCAGAAACGGAATCCAGCTACGAATCTGAAGAATCCCGACATGTTCTGGGACTTCCTGTCCCTCACGCCAGAATCAATTCACCAGGTTACCATACTGTTTTCTGATCGTGGCATTCCCGCCACCTACCGACACATGAACGGGTACAGCAGTCATACCTACAAGTGGTACAACGAAAAAGGGGATTACTTCTGGGTGCAGTATCACTTCAAGACGGATCAGGGCATAAAGAATCTGACAAGGGAGGAAGCCGAGGTCATGCGTGGCAAAGACCCCGATCATGCGACAAGGGATCTGCACGACGCGATCGAACGAGGAGAATATCCCTCGTGGACTCTCGAGATGCAGATAATGACTCCAGAACAGGCGAAGGACTATCGATTTGACATACTCGACATCACGAAAGTGTGGCCCCATGGAGATTTCCCGCCTATCAAGGTCGGCAAACTGGTGCTGAATCGGAATCCAGTGAACTATTTCGCAGAGGTCGAGCAAGCGGCCTTCTCCCCGAGCAACTTGGTGCCTGGCATTGCCGCTTCTCCCGACAAGATGCTCCAAGCGCGACTGTTCTCATACCATGACACGCACCTTCACAGACTGGGGCCGAACTATCATCTCATACGGGTGAACGCGCCTAAGAACGCGCCGGAGCACAGCTATCAGCGTGACGGCTTCATGCGTACTGATTCCGGAGGAGGCGCAGGTCCGAACTACTGGCCGAACAGCTTCGACGGACCTGGGCCTGACATCTCTATGAAGGAACCTTCATTCGAAGTGGCTGGGAAGGCTGATCATCACCCGTATTCGCATCCCAACGATGACTTCGTGCAGGCTGGTAACCTGTACAGAGATGTAATGACCGAGAAGGACCGTGCGAATCTCGTGGGCAACATCGTGAGCCACCTCGGCGGGGCGCAGAAACGCATACAACTCCGGCAGGCAGCCCTGTTCTTCAGGGCGGATCCGAATTACGGCCAACGAGTGGCCGATGGACTCGGTCTCGACATAAAGAAGGTCGAGAAGCTGGCAAATATGTCGCAGGAAGAACGTGTGAGTGCGACGAAGTAGAGTAGTGGGGTTTGCTAAGTGCCTTTCATGCGCCAAAGCGCATCCTCGAGATCTTCAGGGCATTTCCTCTGATTCCGTCAGTCTTGCCATACAGTGCACTGACAATAGAAGGTACAATGAACATGTCAACCTCTTGATTCTTCTTCATTTTAGCCCTTCCATTCCTGGGAATGTCGCCTGCCCTGGCCATGTCTGAATCCGAGTATTTGGCCATTCCTCAATCAGGTGTTTGTTGCAGTCGCCTGAGCTCTTCTCGCATCCTTCCCAATCGGCCCTTCATAGCCATTGAGGCGATAGTTTGAAAAATACCTTTCTGTTACGACATGGCCGTGGACACCGAGATACTCATTTTGATGCTCATCGCGGTTCCCGCGATTGGTGGCTTGGCCTGCCTGCTCTCTCGTAACGGGAGACATCTGATCATTCCGGTGATGGCAACATCCGCGATTGTGATCTCAGGATCCCTTGTCGTTCTCATCGACACACATTCGAGGGGAATCTCGAGCATCGAGATCAGCGAGACCGGGCTGGGTCAATCCAGTTTGCTTATAGCTGTTCTTGACTTCGCGCTGATGCTATTCTTCGTCTACACGGGTTTCAGACTGAGGAACAGATTGGTCGTAGCGTTCGGGCTGCTCCAGCTGATACCGATGGCCGGTTTGGAGGTCGCTGTGTATGGCCGGGAGATTGAACCTGCACTTGCGGTCGACTACCTCGCTATCGTGATGGCGCTAATCATCAACATCGTCGGTTCGATCATCTGCATATACGCCATCAAGTACATGGAGCATGATAGCGCTCAACCGCGATTCTTCGCTGTGATGTTGCTCTTCCTCGGAGCAATGAACGGCGCAGTGTTTGCCAATAACCTCCTTTGGCTTTTCTTCTTCTGGGAAGTCACGACCCTGTGCTCTTACCTGTTGATTGGCCACGAGAAGACTGCGGAGGCCAGGGAATCCGCCATTCGAGCGTTGGTGTACACTCTTGGCGGGGGCGTGGCGTTGGCACTCGGGATCATCCTCGTTGACCACTACTACGGGACACTATCTCTGGAGGAGGTCCTCGAGTCCACCAAGTTGGGCGGGATCGCGCTCCTGCCGTTCTCTCTGATGGCCGTAGCCGCTTTCACGAAATCGGCTCAGGTGCCGTTCCAGAGCTGGCTGCTCGGCGCGATGGTGGCTCCCACGCCTGTGTCCGCCTTGCTCCATTCGTCGACGATGGTCAAGCTGGGCGTTTACCTGTTGCTGCGCATGTCGCCGGCCTTGAGTGACGCGACTGCCCTCGCCTGGGCCATCGCGTTTGTGGGAGGTTTGTCCTTCCTGGGCACGTCAATACTCGCAATGACCGAGAGCAACGCCAAGAGAGTGCTTGCGTACTCGACCATCGGCAATCTAGGGCTCATCACGATGTGCGTAGGAATAAACACTTCCCTGGCCATATCGGCAGCCATCATCCTGCTTCTTTTCCACGCGGTGTCCAAGGCACTTCTCTTCATGTGCGTGGGTGTCGTGAAACATGAGACCGGAACCCAGGAGATCGATGCGATGTCTGGTCTCAGGGACCGCATGCCGTTCGTATCGATCGCGTTCGCCGTCGGGGTCTTCACGATCATGCTGCCGCCCTTCGGCATGTTCGCCAGCAAGTGGCTCATTTCCGAGGCCGCCATCAGCCTTCCTCTCCTAACCTTCCTGCTCGCCACGGGCTTTGCGGCCACGATTGTCTACTACTCTAAGTGGCTGGGAAGGGTCCTGTCCGCCGGCTCTGAAATCGACAGGGCCTCGCTGGCAAGGGATCGTCTGGCAGGGTTGTACAGATACACCCTTGGCTCTCTGGCAGTGGGCGCGATCCTGATGTCGTTCCTCATCAGCTGGATTGTGAAGTACCTGGTCAATCCGTACATTGTGCTCACGTTCAAAAGCTCAGTCGGCGGAAGCGGCACGACAATCTTCAGTTCCCTTGGGGAATTCCCGATCGTCGTCCTTCTCATTGTCGTTGGCACGATGTTCCTGTTGGCCGCAGTGTTCGCGAAGCCGAAAAGGGAAGAACTATCGCAGCCATACACGGGCGGGGAAAGCTATCAGTTTGAGACAGGTGGGTTCTATCTCATGAGCAGCGTGACCACAGAGCGTTTCAATAGAATGATGAACCTGGTGGCGGTGGTTCTGCTTGTCGCAATCTTATCGATCCCGTTTGCCCTGGAGGCGGGAGCGTGATAATAGACTGGGTTCAGATCGCCATGCAGGCGTTGCTGGTCGTCCTCTCCCCTGTTGCTGTCGGGCTGATCTTCGGAATTGATCGTAAGATAACCGCCCACATGCAGAACAGGGTGGGTCCGCCGATCATTCAACCGTTCTATGACTTGATCAAACTGTTCGGGAAACGACCGATGGTCATGAACAATGGCCAGGTGGTTTTCGCCTTCGCATGTCTTATCCTTCAAGCGGCCGCTCTCGCGCTGTTCGTCTCAGGAGGGGACCTCTTAATAATATTCTTCGTGTCGGGCGCAGGTTCGGTCGCGCTCGTTCTCGGTGCTTTCAGCGCCAAATCACCATACAGCTATTTCGGATCGCAGCGCGAGCTGCTGCAGATCCTGGCGTACGAGCCTGTGTTTTTGCTGGTGATATTGCTCATCGGATATGACACGGGCACGTTCACCGTGAGCGCACTCAACACGAGCCTTCTCCCGGCTTTGTCTTTTGCATTGATCGCCCTGATGGTCGTGCTCGTCATCAAGCTCCAGAAATCGCCGTATGACATAGCGACGGCACACCAGGAAATCGTTTCTGGGCCCTATGTCGAGTACTCGGGACCGTACTTGGGCATCACGAAGCTGGCACACTGGTTCGAGGTGGCGATTCTCCTCGGGGTCTTCACGCTGTTCTTCTGGAACGAGAATCATCTCTTATCGATCGCCGGCAAAGTGGCGATAGTTGCGATTGCCATCTTCGTCACTCAGATCCTGGACAACGCTTCTGCGAGGTTGACAAGGGAGCGCATGGTCAAGTTCACGCTTCCTTTTGGAATCCTCCTGGTGGCTTTGAACATGGCGATCGTCTACCTCAACACACAGGGGGCGTTCTGATGGGCGCGGTAGATAGATCGAGGGTTAAGTCACCTTGGATACTGCACTTCGACACTGGAAGCTGCAACGGATGTGATATCGAGACATGGGCGTTGCTGAGCCCAAAATACGATATCGAAAGGTTCGGCATGCTCAACAAGGCCAATCCCAAGCATGCGGACGTTTTGCTTGTAACGGGTCCCGTCTCCATGAAGGTCGCGGACAGGCTGAGGAACTTGTACGATCAGATGCCAGAGCCTAGGCTAGTGATCGCCGTGGGCAACTGCGCATGCACGGGAGTCCCGTTCGACATATGCTACAATGTCCACGGCGGGATCGGCAAGATCATTCCTGTGGACGTCTTCGTTCCCGGATGTGCCGCGAGACCAGAGGCCATCATAGACGGGGTCATCCTCGGCCTGAAGATCTGGAGGCAGAAGGCCTTCACTCCCAGGATGAGAGAGGAGCCACTCCCCGCTGCCAAGAACGCGGAGGCTGCCCCATGACCCAGCCCTCTGGAGCACAGGGGAGCGCAGCCCAGCCGAAGGCAGCAGGAGCCGGGCCAAAGGTGGACATAAGGTCGAAGGTCATGAAGCTCCAGCGCGCAGAGGCGCAGCTCATCGCGATCACTGCTGTGGATCTGGCGGACGGCAGTTTCGAGCTCATCTACAGCTTCTTCTCGAAAAGCGAGCTCGTGAACCTGCGGTTCACGATCGGAGAGGACTTCGAGGTCGACAGCATCGCCGACATGTTCCCTGGGGCTCTAAATTTCGAGCGCGAGATCATCGACCTGTTCGGCCTCAAGTTCAAAGGGGTCAGCGGAGGACTCATGATAACCCCGGAGAGCGGGATAGTCGCGCCTCTCAGGAAATCATCGAATCCCTCGACCCCTGCGAGCAGAGAGGCGAAGGAGACAGGACATGGCTAGCATAAGCATCACGCCTTTTGGACCGCAGCATCCGAGCCTGCTTGAACCGATACACCTCAAGCTCAGGATAGAGGAGGAAGAGGTGGTCGGAGCGGACATCGTCATCGGGTACAACCATCGGGGTCTGGAAAGGGCCATGGAGCTGGACTTCAAGAGGAACATTTTCCTCTCCGAGAGAGTCTGCGGGATATGCTCCTTCCACCACTCCACGACATACGTCCAGGCGATCGAGCAGATGGCCGGACTACAGATCCCGACCAGGGCGAAGCTCATACGGACGGTGATGCTGGAGCTTCAGAGGATGACGAGCCACATGCTCACCATAGGCCACATCGCGGAGGTGATGGGGTACGAGAACCTGTTCATGCAGACCTGGCGCGAAAGAGAGTCCGTGATGTCACTGATAGATCGAATCTCGGGCAATCGTGTGCATTACAGCATGAACACGATAGGCGGCATCAGGAAGGACATCGGGTACGACAAGACAAAGGATATCGAGAGCACCTTGAGTCAGCTGCTTCGGAAGCTCGAGGCGATCCGAAAGGTGTTTGCCAAGGACAGCACATTCCGCAAGCGGACGGTGGGGGTCGGAGTGCTGTCGAGAGATGCGGCCGTTCGGTACGGTGCTGTCGGCCCGACCGCGCGAGCGAGCGATGTTCCGTACGATGTGAGGCTGAGCTCCTACGCGGGCTACGGCGTCGAGGGCATCCGTTTCAGGCCGATACACCGAGAGGAGGGGGACTGCTACGCCAGGACGATGGTTAGAGTCGAGGAGCTCTTCCAGTCCGTCGACCTCATCCAGCAGAGCATCGGCCTTCTCCGCGACGAGCCCGTTGCCATCGCTTTCAAGGGCAACCCTCAGGGGGAGGCGTTCTCGAGGGTGGAGGCGCCCAGGGGCGAGCTGTTCTACTACGTCAAGGCGAAAGGAGAGGTCAAACTCGACAGGGTGAAGATCAGGACGCCTACGTTTGTGAATGTTCAGTGCCTTGCCGAAATGATCCCCCATTGCCAGCTGGCAGACGTCCCAGTGATTACTGTATCAATAGATCCGTGCATATGCTGCACGGATAGGTAGGGAGGTGAGATCTATGTCGATGATACCAACAGTCCTCAGGAACCTTGTCTCTAAGCCTGCGACGCGCCTCTACCCAGCGGAGCCCGCGGTCATTCCGAAGACCGAGCGGGGAAGAGTCGTCTATGACATGGGTAAGTGCATATTCTGCGGTCTCTGCGAGAAGCGGTGTCCCACAAATGCGATCATCATGGACAAGCAGAACAAGAGGCAGAGCGTCTCGAGAGCGAAATGCATCGCATGTGGTGTCTGCGTCGAGTCCTGTCCCACGGACGCAATCGAGATGAGGCCGGAGTACGCTCCGCCCGCGACCGCTCCGGAGATCCATGTCTATGATGCGAAGCTGACACTGCACCAGTTCACCGTGGCATCACTGCCGCCGTTCGAGCGCGCGAAGAGACCGGTGTCAGAAGCGGCACTGGAGCCTCCTCCAGTGCAGGCGAAAGAGGCCGAAGCTCAGAAGCCGAAGGCTGGCATCAGCTTGGAAAGCCCTGCCAAATCCGTGATGAGCCCAAGGGTTCTCACAGTGTTCGAAGACGACACTGTGAGGAAAGCAGTCCAGGTAATGGTGGCCAATCATATTGACGGCCTTCCTGTTGTAGACATCAATCTGAAGGTGTTGGGGATCGTCACGGGGACCGACATCGCAAGGGACACTGGAAGAGGGAAGGAGGGGATCATCACATTCCTGTTTCCTCGCGATGGCAAGAAAGCCGATCAGGACCAGGAAACGCGGTTGCGGAAGACCATGGACAAGCCCGTCTACGAGGTCATGAGTTCTCCCGCGATCACCGCGAATGAGGATACCCCTCTGAGCGAGATCGCTGCGATCATGGACAAGAACAGATTCAATCGCGTCCCTATCCTCGACAGCACAGGTCGGCTCTCTGGAATCATCACCAGAGGGGACATCTTGCGTGCCATTGCGAAGAGCATCGGGCAATAGCGGAGCACACGAGGTCATTGACTTCCCGAGCGAATTCATCGTGCAGGGGGCGGTGTGCATCCTTGAGTGACTAGCTTCTTCTCAATCAGAGGATCTTTGCACCGAACTTAGCTTGCCCCTGCATTGCTTCCCTATCATTTTTCGGGCATGATCAGATAACGTGATTCATCCAGTTTCACTCTCCTTAATGAACTTCCCTAAATACTCAAAAATCAATTCCGGGACCGAGGCTTTATGAAGCGGCCTCTTGGGGGGAGAAGTTGAATCTGAAGAGGGGCCTTGCCGTCTTGATAGCGGTCTTGTTCCTCGCCACATCGTTTGGAAGCATTGCGGTGGCTGGAGCACGTACGTCTGACATCAAGGTGAACCAGGCCTATGAGAAGTATGTCGAAGACACACTGACTGGTCTTGGCACATGGAATGGATATGGATTCCGCGTTGCTGGCAGTCCTGCGGAGATTGCGGCTGCGAAGTTCGTCGCGAGCGAGATGAAGAAGATTGGGCTGTCCAATGTGCGGCTGGAGCCCGTTCCCGTGGATGCGTGGGATTTCAAAGGAGCGAGTCTGACCGTTGAAGGTCCCTACGGCTCGAGCATGTTCGTCGCAGCCTCCATGGGAGGAGTTCCTGGGACGCCTCCTGGAGGTGTCTCCGGGGAGATCGTATATGTTGATCAGGGGCTTCCGGAAAACTACCCAGCGGACGGCGTGCAGGGCAAGCTTCTGTTGGTCGACTGGGATGCCGACACCTCGTGGGTCAACTTAATAGCGAATCAGGCGACGCTCGATGGTGCAAAGGGGGTCATAATTGGCACCATGGACTACCCATCGTACTATGAGTGGCCTAGCTCGATAGGCAGCTTCGATGCCACCTATAATGACGCGTGGGTGCCGCTCATAACGATCTCGAGGGATGACGGATTCGCTCTCATGGATATGCTGGACAACGGGTCGGTCTATGGCACGATGATCTCGAACGTCAAGATGACTCTCTCACAGGATGGCGGCACTGGGTACAATGTAGTCGGCGTTCTTCCTGGGAGAGACCATTCGCGGCAGATCTTGATTCTCGGCCATCATGATTCTTGGTTCACTGGTGCGAGCGACGACACATCATCCCAATCCGCCATGCTCGCATGGGCCAAGGCGTTGAAGAAGTCGAACTTCGTGCCCAACCACGACATAGTATTCGTCTCGGAGACGGCAGAGGAGTACGGGTACACGAACGCCTACTACGAGTGGCTGGTCGGCATGTGGTATCTGATAACCCACAGCCATCCTGAGTGGGCGAAGAGCATGATCGCGTTCCTCAATCTGGAGGGCATTGGTGGCCGCTGGATTGACGGAAGCACCGGGCCGTTCGATGCAGAAACGAACTTTGAGCTCGCCCCCTTGGTGGAGCAAGTGTTCTCTGCGAATCCGGCGCTGTTGCCTTCCGGATGGACGATCGAAACCACCCTCAACTCGTGGACTGATGGATGGACTTTGACCGCTGCTGGACTGGCCGGCGTGACGTTCGGAGCGGACATACCTGGTTATGATGCAGTCTATCACACCAACATGGACAACGTCGCTTTGATCAACTATGACGACATGGCGCAACAGGTCATGGTGATGAACAAGGTCCTCACGGCAATCGATTCCGCCAGGTTGCTTCCGTACAAGTTCTCCGAGCGCGCACTCGACATGTCGATGAGCTACGACCCCGACGCTTACTCCGCCGTTGGCGTCGACGTAACTGCCCTCGAATCGGCTGTTGAGGACTTCGGGGTCTTGGCTAGCAATTACGACAGCATCAGCTCGAATTTGGCAGGAAAGGAGAGGGCCGCGAATGCTCTCTTGGCTCGGGTCAGCCAGCTGATCAACAGCCAGTGGACTGCTCTGAGCGTCTGGGACGATACGATCTATCCTACCCAGCAGGTGGAATGGGATGCGTACAGCCTCGCGACGGCGATCGAGCAGCTGCGCCACCATGACGCAGCCAGTGCCGAGGAGACCCTGGTGAACGTTGGCTTGACCTACAACTCCATTTTCGACTACCCAGTGTTCAAGTACGAGAACGACAGGCACGCGCCGGGCGCTTTGCATCTCGACTGGGGTGGACAGGGTCATCTCGCTCCGTACCTCGACATCTACTGGGTCTACAAGTCCGTCCAGGAGAAGGCTGAGATGGGCGGACACCAGGACTTCAGATGGGAGATAAGGACCTTGCAGCATGTGCTCAATTCCGAGAGGATGGAGCTTCAGAACAGGGTGTTGCTCGAGGTTCAGCAGGTGACGCGGGTCAACTCGATGCTGACAAACCTGATAGAAATGGCGGGATAGACCGCCACCTTTCTTTCTTTTTCTTTGGTTTTCTCCAATCGACAGGCTTCGCCATCGGCATTGTGGCTTGCTTGAGTTCGGGCTTCCGGCTGTTTTTCGATTAGAGGACAATTTCACCGAGCCGAACCCACCTTTCCCCTCTCTGCAGTTCTGGTCTTTCTGGAGCAACTAATAAATGAAGGGTCTTCAATCAGGGCTGCGTCGGGGCGAAATACATGGCCGTCTTGAGCCTGAGATTCCTTGACAAGGATGAAGAAGAACTCGTTCACACGCAGAGTCTCGAGTGTCTATCCAAGATCGGCGTACTGGTCCGCAGCAGCAGCGTGCTGAAGATGCTGGCAGATGCCGGCGTCAGTGTCGACTTCAAAAAGAGGATAGCGAAGATCCCGGAAAGGATTGTCGCCGAGGCAATCAGGAAGGCGCCCAAGAGCATCACTCTCGGAGCCAGAGATGCCAAACGCGACCTGAGGCTTCCAACGGTGAAATACCCCTTCGTCTCCACAGGTGGCGTGACGTTGTTCATGACAGACCTCGAGTCGGGGGAGCGGCGCAAGGCCTCGAGGAAGGATCTTGCCGACTTCGCAAGGCTCAGTGACGCGCTAGATCCGATAGATGCGTTCTGGCCGATAGTCACGACCTCGGACGTCGCTCCTCACGCCCAGTTCGTTCATGAGCTGTGGACATCTTTCCAGAACACGACCAAGCACATACTCGGCTCTGCAGGCTCTGGCACGCTTGGAATACCTGACGCCCGGACTCAGATTGCTCTTGGTAGACTGGTAGCGGGCGGAGCGAACGAAATGAAGGAACGTCCTCCGTTTTCTGTCCTCAGCTGCAGTATCGCGCCGTTGTCCTTCGAGACGGGTGTGGTTGAGGCTCAGGTGGAATACGCGCGTGCTGGCGTGCCGATAATCTCGATGTCGATGTGCATGGGAGGCATGACGAGTCCGGTCACTGTGGCCGGTACCATCGTGGTCTCAAACGCCGAGAATCTGGCTAGTCTTGTGATCACTCAGACTGCCGCGCCGGGCGCGCCTCAGATATACTCCTCCGAAGCGACTCTCGCCAACATATCCACAGGCTACATAGGATACAGGGGCGTCGAGGCGCCGATCATATTCGCAGCCGCCGGCCAGATGGCTCGTAGGTACGGCCTCCCGAAAATGACAGGCGTGCTCGGAGTCGATGCCGAGAAGCCAGGGGTTCAAATCCCGTTCGGCGAGTTGGCGTCGCTCCTGCTCACGAGCATGTCGGGGACGGATCTATGTTCCGGTATCGGAGGACTCGATTTGGACGGAGGTTGCTCTCTGGAACAGGTCGTCATAGATGCTTATCAGTGGGAGGAGTTCCGGGCGTTCATGAGGGATTTCAAGGTGACGAAGGAGACCGTAGCGCTCGATGTCATCAAGGATGTCGGCCAAGGGAACACGTTCCTCAATCATCCTCACACCGCGAGGAACTTCCGAAGCCAGATGTTCTTGCGAGGAAAGAGCAGTGAACTATACGGCGCAACGATGTCTGAGAGGATGGTCGCCGATGCGAAGAATGTCGTGAGGAAGACTCTGAGAGAGCATTCCGTCGAGCCTCTCGAGAGTGAAGTCCTGCGCAAGGGCAGCGAACTTGTGAGCAAGTATGAAAAGCTCGCCAGATGAGCGAGTCTGCGGAAGAAGCTCGGTTCCAGAGTCGCCTATCTGAAGATGTTAGCTCGATTTTCCTTTGCTGTCTTGTCTTGTCGGGTCGGCCAATTTGCCGCAACAAGCTTTTTCAGACTCGCTAACATACCCCCCTTCACATCTAGACTTAGATACTCAGCGTCTTTGGACGGCGATATCCGAGTGTGATACCTTGAGCAAGAGTTGGAATCTGAAAGGTCCGAGAATACTGGTGGAACCACCTGGCCCGAAGTCAAAGGCTGCAATGGCTGCAAAGGAGAAGTTCGTGACGAATGGTCTCAGGGTCGGACTGCCGGCGGAGATCGATGTTGCTGAAGGACCGTTTTTGCGAGACGTCGACGGGAATGTGTACCTCGACTTCACCGTCGGTTTGGGCGTGCTGAATTGCGGACACAGACCAAAGGAAGTCGTGAAAGCTTGGAAGGATCAGATTGACAAGTTCGAGCACATATGCTTCATGGTTTCTACGTATGAGACCTACCTGCAGCTCGCGAAGGAAATGTCACGAATCTGCCCCGGCAATCTGACGAAGAGCATCTTCTTGAACAGCGGCTCCGAGGCCATCGAGAACGCCGTGAAGATTGCGAGGGCGTACACGAAGAAGAGGTGGCTCGTCTCGTACACCACGGCGTTCCACGGCAGGACCTACCTCGACATCTCGCTTACCGGCAAGGAGAAGCCATATCGGGAAGGTTTCGCCCCTCTGATGCCGTACATCCAACTTGTTGAATACGCCTACTGCTACAGATGCCATCTGAATCTGGAATATCCATCCTGCAATCACGCGTGCGTGGACCTTGTCGAGAAAGCGATCAACGCTTCTCCTCTGAAAGGCGATGTCTGCTGCTTCCTTGCAGAGCCCGTCCAGGGCTCTGGAGGGTTCATCAATCCGCCGCCTGGCTACTGGGAACGGATTAAACAGGTCTGCGACGACAACGAGATCGTGTTCATCGACGACGAGATCCAGGCCGGTTTTGGGAGGACTGGTAAGTTCTTCAGTATCGAGCACTGGAAGGTCGATCCAGATATCGTGGTGACAGGCAAGTCACTGTCCATGGGCCTGCCGATCGGCGGCGTGACGGGCAGAGAGGAAATCATGTCCGCGCCAAATCCAGGTAGCCTTGGGGGGACATACGGAGGCAATCCGATCTGTTGTGCCGGCGCCTTGGAGTCCATCAAGCTGACGAAGAAGGCGCTGCCGAACGTGAAGATGATTCACAGAGTCGAGGAGAAGCTCCTCAACGAATGGAAGGAGCGGTTCGAGGCTGTCGGCGACGCAAGAGGCTTGGGAGCCATGATGGGCATCGAGCTCGTCAAGACGAAGAAGGGGAAGGAGCCAGCTCCGGATCTCTCGAGGAGCATCCAGCTCAACTGTTTCAAGAAGGGGCTCTACGTTTCCTCCGGAGGCAAATTCAGCAACGTTGTCAGACTGCATCCTCCGCTCACGATCAGCAGAACGCTGTTGGAGACCGGACTCGGGATTCTCGAGGAGTGCGTCAAAGCCGTCGACAAGGACAGGGCCGACTGAGGCGACTCCGACTGTCAGCGTCTCCGCCTCTATCGTCAGCAGCTATGAGAAATCCTTCCCCTGATTGATTCGATAGTGAGGGCGCAACCCATTGCTCCTGTCTTGCGTGGCCACTCAAGAATATTGCAGGACCCAACGACTCTGAGGCGACATAGGGCTCAAACTGCACGCCTTTTTTCACCCGATGTTGAACTCACCCGTGTCAACCCACGTCTGCTTGAGCATTGACCAGAAGTCGATGGCCAGCCCATTCAGGACGTAATCGTAAGGGAGCCAACCGTATCCCTCGTCCCCCCAAGCTTTGCCCCAAGAGTTCCTTATGAGCAGAGCGCCCTTTGACTTCAGGCCGCAGTCCGTGTTCACAACGACCATCTTGTCGTCATAGCCCACTGCGACGACCGCGTGCCCGCCCACACTGCTTTCGTTCTTGCATGGGAACGGTATCTTGCCGCTGGCTGATGCCTGGTCTATTGAGCTGTACACCGTGAAGCCGAACATCGAAGGCACGTTCGCCGACAGCGCCCGCTTGACCCTGGCGAGAGTCACTTGTGCGGACAGGTTCGGAGAGTCGTGACGGAAGTACTTGATGGTCTTGTAGTTCTCCGCGAACGAATAGCAGAACGAGTCGGGCTCTCTGTCGAAGTCAGGCATCCTGTCTGTGTATGGCCAGTGCTCCTCAGGAGGCACTCCGAAGAGGACCAGCGCGCCCATCGTCTTGCGCAGATAGGCCCCCGAATCCCCTGTGAGGTGAGAGAGTTTTCTTGTCACCTTGTACACGAACAGCCTTGACGCATCGATGTGCTTGTTGAACGCCTTCTTCTCATAGTACTCCATGATCCCGACGCCCGCATGTGCTGTGCATGACCCGATGTCGCCCTGGTCTTCGATCGGCGAGCACCATCTCGTCAGATTCACGGACGCCGGCGAGGTCGATGCTCTTGCCCTTTCCAGACCGGTGGGCACGACGAGCTCGCGAATCTCCTTCTTCCTCAGCAGCTCCTTGTTGTCGAAGGTGTAGTCCCGAAAATCCGGATGGTCGGGGAGCCACCCCATGCCACGCATTCGGTTCTCGATGCCCCTGCGCTTGTCCGCTATCGTTCTCTCATCCTCCAAGCCGGACATGTCAAAGGCCATCGGGGGCTATTCGACTCATTCGGGGCTGGGCTCCGTCGTTGCATTCTCGGATTTACTGAGGCGAAGAGAATCCGAGCGACGCCCGTCTCTTGCTCAGTTCCCCCAGCAGAGTTGCCTTTTGGTTTGTGCCCGGCCTTTGGGCATAATGCGGTGCCATTATTTGAATCACGTTCGGGCAGCAGTGAGCTCGGTCAGCACAATGCATTCTTTTATGCAGGCAGGTGTTTCGGGGGACGAGGAAGGACAGTTCCAAGAATCCAAAGGCATGAGGAGGATGAAGGTGGAGGCGATGGATTCGGCTCTGCGCGAGGAGATCAAAGGAGCCCTTGTTGTCGCTCTTGGTGAGAACAAGGTGCTCTGGAAGCCTGCCGATTTGCTCCCCTACGCAGCAGATAACTCCCGAATGAGACCCGAAGAAGTGTTCAAGCACCCTCCCGATGTCGTGGTCCTCCCTGAGTCCACGTCCGAGGTCCAGGCGGTCGTAAAGGTCGCGGCAGAGCACAAGATCCCTCTTATTCCAAAGGGCGGGGGATCCAACAGGACGGGCATGCTGATCCCCATCCACGGAGGTATCGTCATAGACACCATCAGGATGACCAAGGTGCTCGAGGTCAGCGTTCCGAACCTCTATGTGACAGTCCAGCCAGGAATCACGCTCAAGGAGCTAGAGGAGCATCTGGCCGGATACGACCTCGCGTTGAACCAGGAGCAGGGTTCGTTCAAGGTGGCGACAGTCGGGGGAGCGATCTCCACTGCAGGCTTCAGCAGGAAATATCAGAAATACGGCACCATCTCAGACCGGATAATGTCCCTCGAAGTCGTTCTTGCTGACGCCAGGGTGTTGCGAACAGGCCCAAAGGTCCTCTATACCTCCACAGGCTACAGGCTTCACCAGCTCTTCGTTGGCGCGGAAGGTACCCTGGGGATAATAACGGAGGCGACGTTGCGGGTCGAACCCATCCCCGAGTCGACCGAAGTGCTATTGGGATTCTATGACGACATCTGGGTTGCCTACGAGGCCGCTCGCAGAATGACGGGGTCTGGCGTGACGTTCGTGGGCGCTGAGCTCCTCGAGCCAGCCGACCCTGAGACGTATGGCGCGCCTCATGGAAAGAGGGCAGCCTTCTCCGTGTCCTTTGATGGGATGAAAGGAGAGGTGGAAGCTGACGTCGACTATGTCAAAGGGATTGTCCGAGAGACTGGGGGTTTTCTTGCAGGCAGAGACGATGCGAAGAGGCTGTTTGACGAATTCACCCTGCAATGGTGCGGGGACAGAGCCCTCATGGGGCCTGAAGATGAAACGACTGCTTATGTACCGACGGAGAGAGTCAGAGAGTTCTACGACACGCTGTGGAACAAAATCATGCCGAAGTACGGCATGGGGCCGGTCCCCGGAAACAGGTATGGCATCGACATCGGTCGCTACAGCATGAGCTACTGTCGATTTTGCATCCCCGAGGGGGAGCACGGATGGGAAGACTGCAGGAGCGCACTGGTCGAGGTCGCCAGGCTCGCCGTGGCGCTCGGAGGATCAATCTCCAGCTGTACCGGTGTGGGCCTGAAGAACAAAGACGGACTCGTTCTTGAGTTTTCAGATGTGGCTCTGGAGACGATGTGGAAGATCAAGAGTGAATTAGACCCGGACAATATCATGAACCCGGGAAAAAAGCTACCGACACGCAAGAGTGGCCGTCCTGCGAATGGTGCGGCTCAGGCCTAGGGTGTGCCGTGAGCCGTATGTGAACCCGAATGACTGGCTGTTTTTCAATCTGAGGGTTTTTGCACCGAGATAAAAACCTTTTCATTTCTTTCCCTCGTGAAAGGCGATTTCAGAGTCCGTTGGATGTGAACTGAGACATCTGGCTAGTTCTCAATCTCCTTCGCACCGCGATTGGATTCATCCAGGACGAGGTGGCAAATATTGGATTCGCTCGCGAAGATGGGGATGTCCACTGCATCACACAGCAGCTGCCTGCGGGCGAGCCGCTGTACCCTTGACGCAATCTGGCAGCATCGCGAACGGCCCCTGAGCTTCAAAGCGACAACAAACGACAGAAAGGCAACTTTCGCTATCGCCTTCTGAACCTGCTTCTTGCGATGACAATGGCGAGCAGCATCATCACGGTGATTGCGACCACAACGCCACTGAACTCTGGAATTGCTCCTGTGACCTCTATTTCCGTTGTCGCATTGTCGGTCCATCCTTGAGAGTCACGCACTTCAAGTCTGATCTTGTAGATGCCAGGCTCCGAGTACTGCCACTGAGCTGTCTTCTCCGTTGTCCAGTTGATTTCCCATATATCGTCGCCATTGAAGTCCCAGCGAACCTCAATGGATTCAGCCTGACCTTCGGAATCAGATGATGACGAGGCATTGAAAATGAATGTCGTACCTGTGTCTCCCACGGAGGGGGTCACACTGAACTGCGCGACTGGTGATTGATTCATCATATGCATGAGGGGATAGCGATCGGCATTGTACCACCCCTCTATGACAAATGGAGTATCGCCAATACCATCACTGCCGGGGATATCTTGGTTGGGTCCCTTGTTCAGATCTTCTCCTGTATAGTTGTCCCAATAGTTGCCTCCGCCCGGATAGCCGTCATCCCAGGCATTTACCGTGCCGCTGGCATCCCACGCATGAATTGAGTTGTTGATGAGATTGTTGTGAAAAGTCTGGACACGCGCACAACCCCAGCCAAGGAAGACACCATATTCGTTGTCCCGGATATTGTTGTTCGATACTAAGAAGTCGTTCGAGAAGTAGAGATGTACCCCCATCTCATTGCCCGAGAAGAGGTTGTGGGAGATTGTGGTATTATCGGAATGATCCGATTCTATTCCGGCTTCGGTGCTCAGAAGGACCCTGCTATTCTCGAGCCTCATAATCTTCGAAGAGTACAGGCTCACGCCCACGATGTTGCCGAGGATTGTGCAGTTGCTAATGGAGATATTGCTTGTGAACGCAAGTTGAATCCCCCAGTCAGTTTCATTGATTTCAAGGTGCGAGATCTCAAAGTCCGTGCAATTCGCCAATATGAGCTGTCCGATTGCAGTTCCTTCGATTGCCAAACCTGTCGAGTCCTTGATATAGTATAACGGGCGGCCATTAACACTATTGTCCGTGGTAATCTGGTGGGAATTGAAGTGAGAAATGTCATCTCCCCAAATGTAGACTCCGTCCGCGGTGAAGGAGTTGGCAATCAGTGATACATTCGTCGAGCAAGCCAGATCGACGCCATATGCGTTTTCTGATATGCTGTTGTTCTGAATGAGGATACTGTCAGAGAAGGCGCAGAAAAGGCCAACCCCATCGTTGTGGGAAGCAATACTGTTGCTGATTGTGACATTGAATGAATACCTCAGATCAACACCTACTGAATTGTAGGAAACATTGCAGCTCTCGACGACAGCGTCGCTGACAAATGCCATCTCGATTCCGCTTCTCGTATCATTGATCTGAGTGTTCGAAACCCGGATCTTCGTGCAATTAGCTACTATCAGCTGTCCGATCAGAGCGTTGTCTATGTCAAGATTCGCTTGATTCCTGTAGTAACGGAGAGGTTTGCCATTCACCAGATTGTTAGCGTAGATCTCATGGGAATCGAAGTGCGCGGTATTGTCCCCTCCAATTTCGATACCAGTCTGAACAATAACATTGCTCGATAGTGCCAACTCCGTTGAATCGCTGATGAATAGCCCATCACACGGAGCAAGGAGGAGATTGACGGAAAAGTTTGTCCGTGTGCAACCTGAGAGATAGGCTCCTCCGCGGCTATTCGATACCGTATTGTTCGTGATAATGATTCTGTCTGAGCCGTATGCATAAATGCTAGACCCGTTGCTCACTGAGATGGCATTGCCCGAGATTGTTGATCCCGTTCCGCTGAAATAGATGCCATACCAGTTTCCAGAGATGTTGTTGCCACTAACATTGACCGTAGTAGAATCCCTCAAATCGACACCCATCATATTGCTAGTAACATTGTTCTCTGCGATCTTGAAATCCGCAAGTGCAAACCAGGAGTATATCCCGCGATAGTTATCGGAGATTGTCGAGTTTTGTATGCATCCGTTTCGGACATCGTATAGCTCGATGCCGTTGAAGATTGCGTCCCTCCCGCCGTGCACATAAACGTTGCGGATTGTGAAATCGGCGCGAGTGTCCTGAATCTCTATGCCATTCTCTGCTGAGGCGTTGATCTCCCATCCCTCGATGACGTACGGGTCCCCAGGCGTTCCGGTTCCGCTCGTGACGCCATTCGCGAGTGTGAAGTCGCCGTCGCCAAGGATCAATATTGGGTTATGAGGGGTGAGGACAAGACTGTGTGCAGGTCCCACATCCTTTTCACCAGGATGATTCGAAACGTAGAAGGCGCAAGAAGATGCGACAAACAAGAACAAGACTGAAAGCACTGATGCTTCTTTGAGTGATGCTCTCATTCCAGTCCCCCAGATGCGTCAATTATCAAGCATGTTCGGACCAGATAATACTTCTGGTTCCTGCGCTCCGCGGTCATGAAGACAGCCCTTGGGCCATTTTTCAATCAGAGGATTATTGCACCGAGCGAGATTCTTCTTTCTAGAGCCGTCTTCGAATCAGATCTGCTGGAGTGACATCCCCGACAATCTCCTGACACGGAGAAAGTCAATATAGTCTCATGCTAGCTTCGGGTCACGGTCGTCTCTGATTCCGGGAAGTGAGAGTCTGAGCAGGAAGGTCGGACTGAGAAGGAAGCTGAACACCTTCGATGTCACAGGTCTCGTTGTTGGCTCCATCATCGGAGCGGACATCTACATCGCGGCGGCCATCGGTGCGCGGCTCGTGGGCCCCGCTTCGCTCCTTGTCTGGTTGGTCGCAGGGGCCGTGGCGATCGTCATCGCTCTCTCGTTCTCTCATTGTGCCGCGATCATGCCCAGGGTCGGAGGGCCTTATGCGTATGTGAAGGAAGTTTCGGGATTGTTCCCCGCATTCATCGTTGGCTGGGGCCTCTTCTTGGCAGAATGGCTATCGCTGGCGGTATTCCCCGTGGCGTTCGCGACTTATGGCGCAGCGCTGGTCCCGGATCTTGGCTGGGGCTCGGGAATACCTCTCAAAGTCGCGTTCATGCTGATTGTGTTCGCCACGAACGCATTCGGGATCAGAGCTGCTGGTAGATTCAACGACATCCTCACGATCGCCAAGCTCGGACCTTTGCTCTTGGTGGTGGTTGGCGGATTGGCTCTGATCGGCCTACATTCGGGAACCGCTCTCTCCAACCTGACGCCTTTTTCCAAAGGCGGTCTCCAGGACTTTGGTCAGGCGTTTGTGCTGATATTCTGGGCTTATGCCGGCTTTGAGCTCTCGACCCTGCCCTCGGATGAGATCGATCGTCCCCAGAAGACGATTCCCAGGGCGATGGTGATCGGGATGCTCATCGTGGCTGGCTTCTATCTGGCGACCAACTTCGTGGTCGTGGGAGTCGTGGACCAGTCGACCCTCGCCCATTCGAAAAGCCCGCTGTTGGATGCGGGATCATCGATCTTCGGCTCCGTCCGTGGTCTGTCGGGAGTGGCATTTGCCATAGTCGGGGTTGGGGCGCTGGTCTCGATCCTCGGTGCCGACGAGTCCGGGACCATCGGGACATCAAGACTGGCCTATGCCATGTCCGTGGACGGCCTTTTCCCTTCTTCTTTCTCCAGGTTGTCAAAGAAGTCTCAAGTTCCCCTTGCGGGCTTGGCGATAATCTGCTCCTCTGCTCTCATCGCCAGCATCATCGGAGGATTGACCCAGCTCATCGCCACCTCGGTCTTCCTGTTGTCGTTCGCGTATCTGTGTACCTGCGTCTCCGCCCTTCTCCTCGGGAAGAAGTTTCCCGAGGAGTCCTCGAGACTCACGGGGCGGAGATCGATCCCCGTCGCGGGGATCGTGTTCTCTGTATTTCTCATGGCCCTGGTTGACCCGAGGCTGATCGTTGTCTCGGCGGGCTTGCTGCTGGTTGGTGTTCCGATCTACGCGCTGTTCTCGCCGAGGAGGGAGCTGCACGATCTGCGCGAAGCCTTCCTGTCGAAGGATGCGGTCCTGCGGAGGACCTACGAGCAGGGGGAGCGGTTCCTTGCCCATCCGTTCCATCATCTGGTGTGGCTCGTCTACAGGCGGAGGCACGAGGAAAGGCCGTTCGTCGTATCCGAGAGCGTCGAGAGGCCGCGTGAAGGGATGAATTCGTGATATGATTGGTTCTCGATCAGGCGATGCTCATCTTCTGCGATCTTCTCGCTGAAAAGCCCCATGGGGAAAACAAAAGAAAAAAGGGGAAAAGGGTTGGGGGAGCGGAGAGCCCCATCAGCCTGGGGTTGGGGGAAAGGTGCAGTTACATGTGCAATTACCGTCGCAATTGCATGGCATCTGGGGTCGTGGGCCCTCCGGTCTCCCGTGGTGATGCGGAGGCTGCGGTAGGTCGAACGAGATGCCGTAGCCGTCGAGCGTCTGGACAAGCTGGTCCTGGAGGCTCTTGAGCTCTTCCATCATCGGGTCGATGACTTCTCGGATCTCTTCGAAGGTAGCGCCCTGTTCTCTCATCTCGAAGGCAACTTCCCTGATCTCGGCCATCTTGTCTCCGATCGCTTCGAACATCCCCAGAACCTCGGCCATCTGTTCGTCGGTCAGGTTGTAGGCCCGGAGGTTCTCTGTGATGTATTGCTCTACCTGCGCTTCGACCAGCGCCATCGTCTGGTTCATGTCCGTCTCGTTAGCCCGGAGTTCGTCCATCATCGCCCTGAGGTCCGCTAGCTGCTCTTCCGTGAGCAGGGGCTTCAGATCTGTGGTGCTTGCGTTGTTGACGTTGCTATCTCCGGCAACGACGTACGCAAACCCCGCTCCGAGTATGGCAGCCACGGACAAGACGCTCAAGGCAACCATCCATCTCGTCTTCATCAGTTCACCTTCGCCGCCTTTGGCGGCGATGTGCTCTATTCGCAGGGGCGTAGTTAGGGGTTGCCCAGAGTCAGGCCCAAATCATTACCAATTCTTGCCAGCATCTGAAGATAGATAGAAGAATCATAGACGCCCGAGTGAGTGAACGATAGGGCTCTTCATTCCATGCTCAGGTAGATCAACACGCCCGCAGCGAGGGCGGTGAATATGTCAGGGATGAACAGGAAAGGCCCGGGCCCGGAGATGGGGTATCCGAGGAATATCTGAAGAACGGGGTTCGAGGTGATGGCGTACACGAGAAGAGCGACAATTGCGATGATCAGGCCGACCGTGAACCTCGATCTCACGGTGCGGTAGATGTCAAGGTAGATGACGAGCAGGGAGAGGATCAGGAAAACGTTGACGAACGATATCACGAGCTTGGCCGTGAGTATGAGTTCGCTCGGCGGCTGTACTGGACCGTGTTCCCGGTGCACTGGGCCGGGGCGGAGGGTCGAGAGGGCGAGGCCCAGTATGATCCCGATCGCGAGCATGGTTCCGACGAGTATGAGCGTCTGTGACTTGTTCATGTGGTCAACTCCTAACTCCTCATTCTCACGTTATCTACTTTTTCCCAACTCTCTCCCAAATCTCGAGGAACTCCTGGTAGTCGGCCTCGAGCTCCTTCGAGAGGAAGTACACTTTGCCGTAGCCGCCGCCTTGCGATACGACTAGCCTGTTCTCGTCCAGGATCCTGAGATGGTGCTGGACGGTCTTGTAGTCCAGCGAGAGGCGCTCGGACAGCTGGTGCGCGTTGCACGGTCTCTCCCTGAGGGCGATGATCATGCTCGCCCTGTTGGCGCCCCCCTTGCTTCCCGCAATGAGCCACCAGAGAATCCGATTCATCTTCTCTCGGAGGAGCAACAAATGGCATCGTATGAAACTTTCTGATGGTCGAATTCATGCGGTCGGCGGGTGTGGACAGCAAAGGCGACCTGTAATGATAGCAGTTCAGACATTTCAACTCTGATTGGCGGATGTAGTGTGCGAGGGCCGGGATCATGGCCCGAGATCTACCGGTGATTAAAGCTGCCACAAACAACTAACGGCAAGGAAAAGAGATAGAGCGCAACCCTGTTGTTGCCAAGGCTCCACCGGTGATTGATTCTGGCACCAATGATTACCAGCAGGAAACTGAGTGTTGTCCGGTTGCCTGGCGATGCATGGTTTCCATTTTCTAAACGAGATCGAGCCGAGAGTCTCTGGCTCGACCGGGTTTCAAATCTCCTTTCCGCACTGCATCCATCTCTCCGTATATTTCACACTCAGGTCCCACAGCTTGCTCGCCAACGCCGGATCATTGGACTCTCTAGATGTCTTCGCTATCCTCTTCTTTCTGAAGCATTCTCCCGAGATCCTCTCCACCTCCGGCGAGTTGGCCAGATAGATGGGAGTCTCTGCGCCCTTCTCAGGACTCGAGGCGAGGATCTTGACGAAAGCCCTGCTGACCGCACCTGAGTTCCTCGACAGCCCAGTCGCGACGAAACCTGGCATCAGACAGTTGGCGGTGACGCCTGTCCCTTGAAGTCTTCTTGCGAGTTCCTTGATGAACAGGATATCCGCCAGCTTCGATTGTCTGTAGGCGCTCATCCCCCTGAATCTTCTCGTGAACTCAACGTCGTCGAAATCGATAGTGCCGCCATGGAGCCCTGAGGAAACGCTGATAATCCTTGCCGGGGCGCTCTTCTTAATGATATCCAAAAGCAGGTTCGTCATCAGGAATGGTGCGAGATGGTTGACTGCAAAAGTGTTCTCGATACCATCCTTTGATAGCTTTCTCTCCTTTTCCCATGTCCCCGCATTGTTGAGGAAGACGTGCAGCCTGTCATACTTACTTCTGAACCTGGTGCAACAATTACGCACGGATTGAAGGGACGACAAGTCGCATTCAAGTACTTCGATCATCTCATTCCTGGAAAGGGCCCTGAACTGATCTCTCATTTCCTCGCCCTTCTTGATTTCCCGTGCAGTAAACACAACTGTCGCTCCTAGCTTCGCCAGAGCCAAAGCCGTCTCTTTCCCAATGCCCGATGTGGCCCCGGTAATCAGGCATATTCTTCCTTCC
Source organism: uncultured Thermoplasmata archaeon (assembly GCA_963705355.1). Taxonomy (GTDB): domain Archaea; phylum Thermoplasmatota; class Thermoplasmata; order UBA10834; family UBA10834; genus COMBO-56-21. The sequence continues at coordinate 965,413 of OY970070.1, read as the reverse complement.
ATCATCTATATCGAGGCTTCATGTGCTGAGGACCCTTTTGTCGTTTTCCCGAACTAGGAGCAGCAACTGCCGGCTCGACTCGGCTTCAAATCCCCTCTTCGCTGCACGCGCCTTTTTCCATGTGCAGCATGCGCAATAACAATGTTACAGCCCGGGAAGCTTCTGCACGCATGGGCGCTGCAATGAAGACATTCAGCAGCAGAACAAGAAAAAGAAGAAGAGTTTAGCTCTGTGCAAAAACCCTCTGATTGAAAGGCAGCCAGACTTCTTGGCTCACACACGGCTCCTCGCACGACTTGAAAACGAGCTAGCATCCTCAATCCCTCCCCACTACGCTTATACCGCAAACTGCCTCATTACTATGGGTTTTTGCAGCCAACACATATCCATACTCGGCCAATTCCACGAAGAGTGATGGCTATTTTAGGGCATCACGTCAATAGTATGGTACAAACACTCAAAACCCCCGTGGACATCAGCGCCTTGACTATGGAAGGGCGCGGCCACACCCTAGACTTGAAGGAAAGGGATTCAGATGGAGAACTCCTCGAACGGCGCTTCCGATCTCAGGAGGCTTGCACGATGTCCACTGGAGCAACTCTATGCAGAGCTGGGCACGGGTCCGAATGGTCTTTCCTTAGCCGACGCTGACCAAAAGCTGAGTGAGCATGGTCTAAACATTCTCCCGGAAGCCAGGAAACTCTCGCTCTCACACAAAGCCATAGTCCAATTCAAGAATCTCTTCAATATGCTGCTGATTTTCGCGGCCATCTTGTCATTCTTCACCGGGTGGACTTCGCATGATATGGGCTCTGTCCAGATGGGCCTCGCAATCCTACTCGTCGTTATCATAAGCGTCCTCTTCAGCCTGTTCCAGGAACATCGTGCGGAACGTGCGATCGAAGCCCTGCGTAAGCTTGTCCCGGACAACATCAAGGTTCTGCGCGATGGCAAGGTGACCCAGGTGTCGGCATCCCGGGTCGTACCGGGGGACATCATCGCACTCGAGGAAGGGGACAAGGTGCCTGCGGACGCGCGCCTCATCTCCGCCTTCCAGCTTTCGATCGACAACTCTATGCTGACAGGAGAATCGGAGCCCCAACCTCGCTACGGCACTTGCGACAATGCGGAAGACTGCGCAACTGAGGACATGACCAACCTTGTCTTTGCGGGCACAACCGTGGCCTCTGGTTCGGGCACTGCGGTCGTTTTGATGACGGGCAGCAGGACCCGCTTCGGCCAGGTCGTAGGAATTGCGAGTGCGATCGAGGAGCCCCTCAGTCCTCTGCAGAGAGAGATAAACTACACGGCGAGGCTGAATTTCGTAGTTGCGATCGCTATCGGCCTGCTCTTCATGGTGATTGCGTTGCAGTTCCTACATCTTCAGTTCTCGGAGAGCTTGCTCTTCATGATAGGAGTGATGGTCTCCCTAGTACCCGAGGGGCTCCAAGTCACGCTCACGCTTTCCCTCGCCCTGAGCAGCCTGGCGATGTCAAAGCACAACGTTGTGGTCAAGCGGCTTTCCTCGGTGGAAACCCTCGGCTCCACGACGGTCATCTGCACTGACAAGACTGGAACAATTACAGAGGGCCAGATGACAGTCAGGAAAGTCTGGATGAGCGGCGAGGTGCTCGACGTGTCAGGCGAGGGGTACGAGCCTGAGGGCGGTATCTTCCTGAAGGGGGAAGAACTCGTGGCCTCCGACCGGAAGGATTTGCACGCACTCTGCTATGTGGCTGCCTTGGACAACAAAGCCACTCTCGTGCCGCCTCTTGACCGACGCAGGTATCGGTGGACAGCGGTAGGAGACTCGACGGATGCAGCGTTGCTCGTACTGGCGGCCAAGTCTGGTCTGGATCCCAAGAAGGCATTGGAGGAGCAGCCCCGGATCGGCATGATAGCCTTTGATTCCACACGCAAGATGATGACGAGCGTGCACCAGAGCGCGGATGGCATAATCACTGCCTACGTGAAGGGTGCAGGAAACGAGGTTCTGTCGCGGTGCGGGACCGCGCTCTGGGGCGACCGAGTCGTTCCGATGACCCCTGATCTCGCAGACAAGATCCGCGGACAGATAGATGACTTCGCTCGGGAGGCATACAGGGTGATTGCCCTGGCGACGAGGAACCTCCCCGAGAAGGCGGAGAGGTATGAGTCTGGTTCGGTCGAGACCCGTCTCACATTCGTCGGACTTGCGGCAATCTTGGATCCTCCCCGCAGAGATGTTGCACAGGCAGTCAGCAAGGCTCGAAAGGCTGGCATCAAGATAGTGATGCTGACGGGAGACCACCAGCTGACAGCCGACGCAATCGCCCGCAAGGTAGGAATCATCACTTCGAGCGACAGCTCAGTAATATCCTGCGAGAGACTCGCAGAAAGAACAGACGAGGAACTTTCAAGGATTCTTGACACCCCCGAGCTGGTCTTTGCGCGTGTCACGCCGGAACAGAAGTTGCGAATCGTCCGGATACTCAAGGAGAAGGGAGAGACCGTCGCGGTAACAGGCGATGGAGTGAACGATGCCCCCGCGCTCCTCGAGGCTGACATTGGCATTGCCATGGGCATCACTGGAACGGACGTCGCGCGGGAATCTGCAGACATGGTTCTTCTCGACGACAACTTCGCCTCTATTGTAGGCGGTGTCGAAGTCGGAAGATCGGTCTTCGACAACCTCAAGAAGTTCATAGTATACGTGTTCGGCCACAATTGGGCCGAGCTGCTCACATTCATAGTCTTCGTCCTCCTTCAGACGCCGCTTCCTTTGGCGGTCGTCGGAGTTCTCGCAATCGACCTTTTCCTTGAGATCCCTCCGTCTATCGCCCTGACGATGGAGCCCCCTGAACCTGGTATAATGGATCGACAACCGAGGTCGAGGAGAAGCCGTTTGTTCGATGTCAGGACACTCGCAAGGTCCGGCTACATCGGCACTCTCATCGGAATTGCGGCGATCTTTTGGTGCTTTGATGCATGGTCTGGAGGAGGCTGGTCCCTGGGAGCATCGACCATATCGGACAAGGCAGTCTATATGAAGGGCACAACTGTGGTGCTGGTGGGAATCATGGCCGGCCAGCTCGGGAACCTCTTCGCCACGCGAACCAACATAAGATCCACATTCACTCTGAGTCTCACCAGAAACAGGTGGCTACTCCCAAGCATCGCCGCAGAACTGATGATTCTCGCAGCAATCGTGTATGTCTCATTCATTCAGCCAGTTTTTGGAACCGCGGCTCTACAGCCGATCGAATGGTTGTACCTTTTCAGTTTCGCGCCCGTCATTCTGCTGCTTGAAGAGGCCAGGAAGCTCTACGTCAGGAGAGTCCTCCTGCCCGTTCCTGCCGTTGCCATACCTGCCCCCGTTCCCCTTGCCCCCTTCGAAAGAGCCGAAGCCATCCCAGGGAAGGGTGTGCGACGCCGACCCTTCTTTGAGGTTGGCCCGCCCGTAATTGTAATGAGTTTTTCAGAGACTGGCACCGAGACCGCTCTGCCAGTCGCCATGAGTCTGGCGGAGCAATCTGGATCGAGGATTTTGATCGCCTCGAACCGCAAATTGCCGACGACGCAACAGGTGTATCTGTCAACAGAATCCAGTGTTCCGTCCGAATACATTCCCCTTGATGTTGCCGAGGGGTCGAAGGGGATGCGTTCGGCAGCAAGCGCGATAAGAAAATACGCAGATCGAATAGGGGCAGAAATGATAGTGTTACCCGTCAGTCGAGATGTGTTCGCAAACCGAACTACCCGAAAGACGGTTGGCTGGGTCGAGGAGTTCTCGGGAAAACGAGTCGTCCTCGTGACCGGGCCGTCAAAGCGCTCTCGAGCTCTGGAACGTCCGCGTCGACTCCTGATTCCCATCCTTGAAAGATTCCATCCCGAGGTGTTTGCCCTGGCCGGCGCTCTGACATCAGCGTCTCATATTCCTGATGTGGACGTCGTCGCGGCAAGGATCATCAGAATGCCACCGACAGTTCCTCTGTATTCGACCTTCCGTCCTGAATCACTCGTGGACTCGGACAAAGAGTTGTCATTTCTGAAGGCCTTCAGCGGATTGCCCCTACTGCGCCGACTGAGCGCAAGAGTCTTGCTCGTTCGAGATTCAAGCAGGGACCTCATCGACTTCGCCGAGAAGCGCCGAGTCGACTTGATCATCCTCCGAGGGGACTGGTCTGAGAGCCGTCATGGGTTCCTGCCGAAGAGGGAGAGAAGAATCGCAGCGAAGGCTCACTGTGTTGTGGCAGTGCTGATGCCGTCAGCCTGCTAGATTCATACGCTGAACAGGTTCACCAGCCGGATTTCTTGCACCAGCAGAAAAGTGACAATAATTGGAATCCTAACAGAACCCTCAGATTGAGACAATGAAGGGAGAGTGTAGCTCGGTGCAATAACCCTCTTGTTGACAAAGGGCCAGACTTTCGAGTTCACACGCGGCTCGCCGTGAGAAAAGACAACAGGGAAGGAAAGGCGCCGGCTATGGGAGCGGCTATTAGGAACGAACTCCGCGATGTTTCTCACCTTGCAGGGGTCCACGTGAACTTCGTCGTCCGGAATGTGGACCTGTATGGGCCTGCTCTCTCAGTCTATGCAAGCAGGCCAGCGGCCCTTAGCTCTTGCGTAATCTTGTCGACGGCAATCTCGACATCTTCCGGCTTTCGGGCGCCAGTGCACACCAGCTTCCCGCTGCCGAACAGCAGGACGACGACCTTTGGCACGTCGAGCCTATAGACCAGGCCCGGGAACTGCTCGGGTTCGTACTCGACCTTCTCAAGACCAATGCTGATGGCTATTGAGTTGAGGTTGATTTTCGCCCCGAGGTCGCTTGAGGCGACGATGTTCTGCACCTCTATCTTGGGCGTGGTTTTGATCACAATGCCCGCAGCCTCGATCTGCTTGACCACCTTGCTGATAGCGGTCTTCACCTGTTCAAGGCTCTTGCCGCCTGTGCATACGGCTTTTCCACTTCTGAAAAGCAGGGTCGCCGTCTTCGGTTCTTTGAGCCTGTAGATCAGCCCTGGGAACTGCTCTGGGTCGTATTCCGCACCGTCAAGCGCAAGCACTATCGCCTTAAGATCTAGCTCCGTCCCGAGAGATGTCGAGGCGACAACGTTCTCTATCTTTATCACTGCCATTGGATCTGCACCGGCCTGACGGTATTCGAATAGGTATCTAATAAGCGAACCCTTCGTCCGCGATGCAAGTCATGCAAGTAGGAGAATCGAGTTTAGCTCAATGCAATAATCCATGATTGAAAAAGAGCCAGATTTCCGAATCCACATGCAGCTCATCGTCAGCAAAAAAACTGAAGGGAAGGGGGTTTGTTGGCTAGGTATCAGTCAGAATCAAAGCTTCAGGATGTTCCGTGCCTTGTTCTCGTCGCTGACAGCTAGCGCCACATGCACATGCCTCGAGTCCTTGTCGAGCATGTACGCGGCATCGATGTTGATGCCTTCCTTGGCGAGCGCTCTCGAGACTCGTGCGAGCTCCCCGGGCTTGTCCTCGAGCTTGGCCACCAGCAGATTCCTCTCGGAAAACTGCATGTCGGATTGGCTGAGGCTTTTGCGGGTCTTCTCGGGGTCGGACGTTACCATTCTTACGACCTCGGCTTGAGGCTCTGTCGAGATTGAGCGTATGTTTACGCCATCCTTCTGCAGGATCTCTGTCACCCGCGCCAGCTCTCCCGACCTGTTCGCTAGTTTCACGCTGAACTCTCTTTCCATATTCTTTCACTCCTTTCACAAGAACAAGTGCGCAAGAGATCCCCACCGTGTAGAAGACAGAGAAGAATCACGTATTTGACCCAGTGGAACATCTATCTTGCGCTTCGTCGTTGAACCATGTGCTGGTGCTACACGATACAACGGTAACCGCTGACGATGGTATAGGTTAGATCTGAACAGGCGAGAGCCCAGCAATGAAGATCAGTGGCAACTGGCACGCCAGCTGGAGGATTCAGAAGCCCCACAAGGAGTGTGTGGGAAGAGGCCCTCAAAAAAAGGAAAGGATATTGCCGCCTCACGGTCAGGAAAGACCATAGGGAAGGAATGATGATTCACGTTGAGGAATAGCAGTGAAGTGTCCGAATTGCGGAGCAGAGAACCCTTAGGGGAACAGATTCTGTGGCGATCGCGGAAAGGGACTGACGAAGGATCCAGATGTAGTGCAGAAGCCGACAGGAAGAACCTGCTCTTCGTGTGGTCGCAGCCTACCGATGGAGACAAATGTGTGCCCGTACTGAGGACGTTGGGTGCGCCGGACGCTGTAATGTTCGCGTTCCGGCCGGAAAGAACCATAGGGAAGAAGTGGCATAGATAAATGGCAAGGGGGGTGTGATGATCTCATATCTTAAGTCACCAAGAAGCAAGAACCGAAATGTCAAGGACAGAATCAGCAGGCATCGGAAGGGAAGTCCGAGCAGAAAGACATAGGAAAAACGACTGATAACGGAGAAATGGCAATGAAATGCCAGAATTGTGGGGCCGAGAATCCTGAAGGCCAGAAGTTCTGTGGCGATTGCGGTGGCAGTCTCTATGGGCCACCCCAAGCAAGATTGGGTCTGGTGAAATGTCCGAATTGCGGATTTGAAAACCCAGAAGGCAGGAGATTCTGTGCAGAATGTGGAAACATGATTCCTCGGACTCCACGGATAGTCACGCCGGCGCAGGAACGAAAGAAGAAAGGGGGTTGAGCCTCGTCCTAGGAAATCCCATGGGTGATCACGAGCGATTCGGCTGAGGGGGAGAAATGGTAGAGCACAAGTTCACGGTCGGCAAAGAAGAGAAACAAAGGATTCGGATCAATCATAGCGCGACGACAGGGAAAGCTGCAATCATCGTCAACGGGAAATCAATAGTCATCGTCAATGGCAGAGCGCTGCGACCAATCAGTCATGCTGTCGATTCGATAACAATTTCGTTCAACATAGGGGAGAAAGAGAAACACAAGGTCAATATCCGCGTAAGAGGGGCATTCTGGAATCATTTCGAGGCCTATTCGGACAACGAGATGGTCTACAGGTCATGAAGAGAAGGAGAAGGGAGTCTAGCTCGGTGCAATGATCCTCTGATTGAAGACTGGCGAGACATTCGAGTTCACACACGGTTCAACACGCTGGAGAATACATTAAGGAAATAGAAGCGATTCAGGTAGAGGGGATGATGACGATGAAGGATGGGCTCGTCGAGGTCAACGGTGCGCAAATCTACTACGAGGTACGAGGTTCCGGACCGCCCCTCCTGCTGATCATGGGCCTTACAGGCGACGCAGGATGGTTCGAGCCGCTCGCGGAACTCCTCGCCGAGCGGTTCACCGTCATTACGTATGACCGCCGCGGGAACTCGCGAAGTCCGCGTCCAGAAGGCTGGACGTCGACGTCGGTTGCGGAGCAGGCGGATGATGCGGCGGGGTTGCTGTCCGCTTTGCGCCTCAGTCCGGCCATCGTCTTCGGCAACAGTCTCGGAGCGATGATCTTGCTCGAGCTCATCGCTCGCCACCCGCGGGCGGTCCGGGGAGCGATCGCGCACGAGCCGCCGCTTCTGTCGCTTCTTTACCATGCTCATGATCTGGTGGACTTCTGGAAAGCCAAGGTAGCGAAGGGAGGCCCCCGCTATGCGCTGAAAGTGTTCACAGGGATGAAAGAGGACGAAGCCATCTATGGTCTGGATCCGAGCCTGATGCAACGCGCTTTCGACAATGGGGAGGTCATATTCTCTGTGGAGATGCCGGTGATTATCTCCTATAAGCCCAACGTGAAAGCGCTTAAGGAGTCCAAGGTCCCCATCTTTGTGGCGGCGGGTGAAGAGACAGCCATGTACTTGTTTTGCGCGTCCAGATGGCTCGCGACCCAACTGAGAACCGATTTGCACATGCTTCCGAGCGGGCACGTCGGTTACGCTGATCAGCCCAAAGAATTTGCCACGGCACTTCTCCCCCTCCTTGAGGAGTTGCGCTGACGCGTGTTCTCAATAGGGATTCCCTGTTAGAATCGGTCATACCTCCGAGTTCACACTCGGCTCGTCGTGAGAAAAGACAATGGAAATGGAAAGGCCGTTCTAGTGCTTGACGAGTGATTGTGCCTCAAGAGAATCCCTGAACGCATGCTACTGAATGGAAGCGCATGCTCATATTGGTACATTCTCGCTGTCTGGGTCTGAGATTGCCCCTGATCAGGAGAAATCGTGCCAGCGCATTTCTGAGATGAAGGCTCGGTACGTAGCCAAAGACTATAAGCGATGGTGTTGTAAGATTAACTGGAAATCGCTAAAATTCAGCATGTCGCTTTTTGAATCGCTATTGGACCTTGGCAGCTATTTAGGCTGCAGAGATTCGCCCGGTTTGAACAATCGTCTGTGAGTTTTTAGGGGGCGAACCAGTATGGCTAAGAAAAACGAAGAGACAGTTACGAGCAGGAAGGAAGAAACGAGCAGGTCGACCCGAACGGGATCGACAGAAGAGCGGAAAGATGCCTTCCGAATGTGGACCGAAAGCTATAGCGCAATGTCGAAAGTCTGGCAGGAATCCTACGCGAATCTGTACAATCCCTGGATTGAATCTACAGGCAAGCTCTTTGACAAGGCTTCGGAGCTTTCAAAGCAGACATCGCCAGAGAAATACAGAGAGTTCTACGAGGAACTGGTGAAGACACAACAGAACACACTCGGCAAACTCTATCCTATGCCGAAGGCAATGACGGACAGAAAAACACTGGAAAAACTCGTCACGGGTGCACAGGAATCCACGAATCTGATGAAATCGTGGAGCGCCGAGCTCGAGGAGAATTCCAAGAAGACTCAGAAGATGCTCTTGGGTAGTGCAGGTCCTGAGGACTACAAGAGCTCCTACGAAATGTGGATCAAGTCCTACGAAAAGATGTTCGATGAGTTTCTCGAGATGATGACATCGAAGAATACGAAGGATGCCTTCGAGTCGTACATGGGCATGCCGAACATATATCTCACAAACCTTGCCGAAGCGGCAAGGATGTGGAGAGCATCTTATAGGGACCTGTACACCCCTTGGGCGGAGTCGACTTTCGAGCTCTCAGAGAAATTCTCCGAGCTGTCAAAGGGCAACGTGAGTCCGGAGAAGTACAAAGAGTTCTACGACCATTGGATGAACACATACAAGGAGACATTCGCCAAGATGTTCACCGCCGATATGACGAAGCCTTCAAAGGAAATGGTCGAGAACATGCTCCGGGGCATGAACAACAGTACGGAAATGTATAATTCCTGGTTGACGGTGTTGGAGAAGATGACAGAGAAGATGAGGGCCCTACTCACGAATGCTACTGAGCCGGAATCTTACAGGGAATTCTACGGGCTATGGTTCGATACATATGAAAAGGCATTCAAGGATTTCTTTGAGCTCATGCCCGTGGTCGAGCCCATGAAGGTTCTGCTGGATCCGCTTAAGAAGGCAGCACGGGTTCAGGCGGACACCTACGCGAATGCAACGAAGATGTGGATGGACGCAACGTTTGGTCAGAAGAGAGCCAAGTGACCATGGAGAATACAGATCTCCAGGCATCTCATGACTTCTTCGAGCTCTGGCTGAAGGCTTATGAGGCTACCTACGGCAAAATCATAGATATGCCCGTGATGGGTCCATCTCGCGAGGGCGCGGATAGGCTGAGGAAGAACTTCGAGGCCACGATCAATCTGCATGCTGCATGGGCGCAGTCCATCGCGGGTTTCCAGAGCGCCTTCACGGAAGCCACCAGAAAAACCCAGGAGAAGGTGGAGAAGCGGGTCGCAGAAGAAGGCGTCTCACCTTCGTCCTACAAGGGCTACTACGATCTCTGGATGGAGACATACAGTGAGACATTCAAGGAGTTTCTGAAATCGCGCTTTTTTGCCACGGACCTGGCAAGATTGACATCCAATTCGATGGATTTTCAGAAGTCTTCAAGGGAGCTAATTGAGGAGAATCTCCTCAAACCCGCCAACCTTCCCACGCGGACAGAGATCGATGAGCTCAGCAAAGAGGTCTACCTGCTCAAGAAGCAAGTGAAAGAGTTGGCTCGAAATCTGAGGAGAAGCGCTGAGAAGAAGTGACGGGCGCTCCCTAAATATCGTTTCGGAGAGTGGCAACTATGGAAGTCGCAGACGTTATAGAGAACAATAGGAAGGCCATGAGGATGCTCGATGTATTCCTCAAGGTAACGGAGTTCTCGGTCGGGACGACCCCTTCAGAGGTCGTCTACACAGAGGACGATATGAGGCTGCTTCACTACATCCCATTAGTGAAGAAGCCTTATCCAGTACCCGTGCTCATCGTCTACGCTCTCGTCAACAGATACTACATACTTGATCTCCAGCCCGACAAGAGTGTCGTTAGGAAGCTGCTCGAGGACGGGCTCGATGTCTACATCATTGATTGGGGGTATCCGTCAGGAGTAGATAGGTATCTCACCATTGATGACTATGTGAACGGGTATCTTGACAACGCCGTGGAGAAAGTAAAGGAGTTGTCCGGAGCTGAGAGAATATCCCTGTTCGGTGTTTGCCAAGGCGGTACTTTCTCGGTGATGTATTCATCCCTGCACCCGGAAAAGATCCGGAACCTCGCAACAATGGTGACACCTGTCGACTTCGATACCGAAGATGGGCTCCTTCACGTCTGGGCAAAGAGCCTAGATGCCGACAAAATAGTAGACGCATACGGCATCGTGCCTGGGAATCTACTTAACACGGGTTTCCTGCTCACCGATCCCTTCAGGGTCTTGATAGACAAGTACGTCGGATTGTTTGAGAAGATTGAGAGCAACAGTGATGACGAAGAGGGCGAGCGAGAGAATCAGGAGACCGTGAAGAACTTCTTGCGGATGGAAAAATGGATTTTTGACAGTCCTGACCAAGCTGGGGAAGCGTATCGACAGTTCATCAAGGACTGCTATCAGAATAACCTGCTGATAAAGAACGAGATGATGCTGAACGGCAAGAGAATCGATCTCAAGAATATTACAATGCCTCTGCTGAACGTGATGGGGGAGTACGATCACCTAGTTCCCATTGCTGCCAGCAAGCCGCTCAACGATGCAGTTGCGAGCACGGACAAAGAAATCATGGTTTTTCCCACGGGCCACATCGGAATGTTCGTCAGTGGCAAGTCACAAAGGGAGATTTGCCCGAAGATCTCGTCCTGGTTGAAGACGCGATCTGGGGAAGACAGTAGCTGAGGCAAGAAAGAGAAGGATTATCGAGTGCAGAGAAAAGGAGGAATTTCAGATGAGGTTAGAGAACAAGGTTGCAGTAGTTACTGGTGGCGGAAGTGGAATCGGAAAGGAGACTGCGAAACTCTTCTTGCATGAGGGGGCAAAGGTGGCTATCTTCGACGTTTTCACCGGAGATGTCGAGAAGGTCTTTCGTGACATGGGGTTTGCCAAAGACTCGGAAATCAAGAACACGCTTTGCGCGAAGGCAGATGTAACCAAGAGAGATGAAGTGAGGAGCGCAGTCGATGCAACGCTCCAAAGATTCGGGAAGATTGACATCCTGATCAATAACGCAGGCATAATCAGGGACGCATTGGTGCAGAAGATGACAGAAGAGCAGTGGGACGAAGTGCTTCGTGTTGACCTCACGGGCTCGTTCAACTGCATTCAGGCAGTCGTTGATCATATGCTGCAGAGAGGAAGCGGTTCGATTGTCAATGTGTCCTCTGTCTCAGGCATCTATGGCAATATTGGCCAGGTCAACTATTCGGCCGCCAAAGCCGGCTTGATCGGAGTCACCAAAACCTTGTCCAAGGAACTGGGAAAGAAGGGGATCAGAGTCAATGCAGTCGCTCCCGGATTCATAAAGACTCCAATGACTGCATCCTTGCCTCAGAAGATCCTCGACCTGATGACGGAAAAGACTCCTCTGAAAATGCTAGGTGACCCGATAGATGTCGCCTATGCTAACCTATATCTAGCGTCGGACGAAGCGAGGTACGTGAACGGGTGCGTATTGTTAGTCGATGGTGGACTAGTAGTCTAGGCTCACGCGAGGACAAGAGGTGAAAGGCATGAAAAGAACAGCGGCTCTAGATGGAAAAGCGGCTCTGGTCACAGGCGGCTCCAGAGGTATCGGTCAGGCGATCGCAATCAGGCTCGCGGACGCAGGCGCTAATGTCGCCGTGAACTATCAGAGCAGCAAGGACCAGGCTGCGGACGTTATCGACTTCATAAACAAGACGGATAGAATAGACGATCTTGACGAACTGATCAAGATGATTGACATTATGGACACTGTTGAACAGGCGAAAGAAGTCAGAGACATGATAGAATCGATGGGAAGACATGCTATCATATGCCAGGCCAACGTTGGAAAAATGGACGAAGTGAACAAGATGCGAGACAAGGCGGTTGCCGAGTTCGGCAAGATCGATATCTTGGTCAACAACGCCGGAATAGTCAAGGACAAGTCGTTCGTGAAGATGACGTCCGAGATGTGGGACGACGTGATCTCCGTCAACCTCACGGGGACTTTCAATTGCTCCAAAGCTGTCATTGATGGCATGCTCGAGCGGCATTACGGCCGGATAGTGAACATATCTTCTGTGATTGGCCGGATGGGGAATCGGGGCCAGGCTAACTACGCAGCCTCAAAGGCAGGGATAATAGGTTTGACTCAGACACTTGCAAAGGAATTCGCGGACAAAGGCGTCACCGTAAATGCCGTGGCCCCGGGATTCATCGGGACCGATATGCTGAAGTCTGTTCCAGCCAAGATCATGGAGAAGATCCTGGCACAGATACCTATGGGCAGGCTGGGGAAACCTGAAGAAGTCGCATCTGCAGTTACATATCTGGTGTCTCCAGAGGCAGGCTATATTACCGGGCAGGTAATTGACATAAACGGCGGACTCTACATCTGAACAACGATTCACTTTTCGCAGACGATTCGCGAGGCCAGTTTTGGCCTAACGAGACTCTTAAGAACGAAGAACGGAAGACAAGCACAGTCAGCCACTGCATCATGGAATGCCCGCTCATCGAACCTCGAACCAAGCTCGGCTTTCAGTTCTTTCTTGAGTCTATCAATGAAATGCCGACCTACCAAGTACGAAAGCGGATATCCAGGAGGTCTCGAATACCACTTGATCTCGTTCTCGATGTAGGATTGTGACAGACCTGTCTTTCGAATCAACCATTCGGTGATTCTCTTGACCGAGACATCCCCTTAAGCTCATCTCTCCCTCAGGCGGCAAACATGGAATCTAGAATCCTGCTCCAGCTTCAGATGGCAGCTAGTGCCATTGCGCACGGAGAAGACGCTCCAATGCGGCGCACGCGAAGCCGTCGAGAGCGCACTGCACATCGGTGCGCACGAAAGAGATTATATCCGTTCAACAATGCTGTCCCGGAGCATCGGGGATAACCATGAATGAGGCAATCATCAACGTTGAGAATCTCTACAAACATTATCCGCCAGACGTCAAGGCAGTCGATGGCATATCGTTCGAAATCAGGCCGCGCCAGATATTCTCGATGCTCGGTCCGAACGGTGCAGGGAAAACCACCACAGTCGAGATCCTGGAAGGCCTCCGAAACCCGACCTCCGGGGTCGCATCCATCTTCGGGGTCGACGTGACCCACGACTACTCCCAGATACGAGACAAGGTCGGCATCTTGCCTCAGAACTTCGAGCCTTTTGATGAGCTGAAACCCCCGGAGGCCATAGAGTACTGGGCAGGACTGTATGACAGGAAGATGTCGCGGAAGGACATCCAGCAATTGCTGGAGAAAGTTGACCTGACTAGTCGGAAGAACTCCGTCTCAAAGAAACTGTCAGGTGGCGAGAAGAGGAAGCTCGGGATTGCGCTCTCGGTCATCAACGAACCTGAGGTTCTCTTCCTGGACGAACCTACGACAGGACTCGACCCGAGGGCAAGGAGAGACTTGTGGGCACTCATTCAAGAAATCCGGAAGAAAGGCACGACCGTCTTCCCGACCACCCACTACCTCGACGAGGCCGAGAAGCTAGCAGACGATGTGGCGATCATGCACAAGGGGAAGATAATCGCGCGGGACCGCCCTGAGGAACTCATAAGAAAACACGCAAAGCTCACTGTGATCGTGCTCGTTGGCGTCGGCCCTGAGGGCATGAAGGAGATCAAGAGGAGAGGGATCGAAGCCACGACAGAGGCCGATGGAGACATACTTGTGCCAGTTGCAGACCCCTCTGAGATGAGGACGATTTTCCAGAAGCTCAGCGGGATAGAGCTGAAAGTCAAGGACATGTACACCAGGAGACAGACCTTGGAGGACGTCTTCCTAGACCTTGTGGGTGCCAAGATGGAAGAGGGGGATCTGAAACCATGAGCCGGATTCTTGCGGACATCAAAGGATTCTCCAGGCAATACCTCAGATCGAAGGTAGGTGCATTCTTCACCTTCGTATTCCCGATACTGCTGATCCTGCTGTTCGGAGCCATATACAGCGCGAGCGGCAACCAGAAGGTGTCATTGCCGGTCCAGAACCTGGACGGGAGTCCTCTTTCCATTGCATATATGAACGAACTGAACAACACGACCCTCGTGAACATCAAGATGATTCCCAACGATGGGAATATCACGAACTACATCAATGACAATTCGCTGTCACTAGCTCTATTGATACCCGACAACTTTGGCTCGAAGATCCTTGCTGGCATGGGCCCAAACTACTCCGGACCAGTTCTGGTCACGATCTACGGTGACAAGTCGCAATCCACCTTCGGGACCGCTGCTGCGGCTGTGGAAGCTGCGAGCGTGAGCTTCAACTACAACCTCTCGCAGACGATGCCGCTTGTCGTGCCGGACGTTCAAGGTCTGAAGGAAGGCTACAAGTTCCTGGACTACTTCTTGCCGGGCGTTGTGGGCATCACCGTCATGACGAATTCGCTGTTCAGCATGTCATCGATATGCGCGGAATACAGACAGCGGGGATTCTTCAAGCTGCTTGCCACAACGAAATTGAGGAAGCACGAATGGCTGATATCGAAGTTCGTCTTCTTCTCGATCATACTCATATTGTCTCTCTTGGCAACTTTCGCCGTTGCAAGTGCCGCATTTGGCACGCACTCGACGATCACTTTGCTTTCTCTGGTGATGATTCCCGCCGGCGCATTCCTGTTTGTCTCTCTTGGAATGCTCTTGGGAGTCGCAATCAAGGACCCCGAGTCAGGAGTTGCAGTCGCAAATGCCATCGGATTCCCGATGATGTTCTTGTCGGGCTCGTTCTTCCCGCTCGATATGATGCCCCATTTCCTGCAGGTCGTTGCCGCTGCGCTGCCGCTCACGTATTTCAACAATGGCCTGAGAGATACGATGGTCTACGGCAACACGGGTGGGGCTTTGATCAACCTCGCGGTAGTGCTGGTTGTCGGCCTGATCTTCTTCGTTCTTTCGAGCAGGCTGATGTCCTGGAAGGAACGCTGACCGCGCCTGGAGAGTCTTCTGGTAGATGGGCCGAACGAGGGCACCTTTTGTAGCCTTGCCAGAAGTCTAGGTGAACCGAAGGGGATGTGAACCCCTGAAAAGCCAGACATTCTTTTTTCTTGATTTCAATCAAAAGGAAAAATGCAGCATACTCTTGCAGGTTTGATTTTCCTTCCCCATGGCATTCTCCAGACTTCCGGTCTCGCTAGGCGACCTCTTGGTTCGTCGCCTTCGGATAAGTCTGGAACTTCTTGAGCTTTGCAGGCACTTGGGATCGGATTAGGTTGTTGGATGTGAACAGGTATGCGGGTTCCCCCGTCATCTGGTCGTAATGCTCTAGTCGAAAGACCTTTCCGATGTTGATCTTGACATGGAGGGTCGTGCCGTCTTCCAACTCCAATGTGGTCCATGGTTCGCTCTTGACCTTGAACTCCAATTCCATCGCATCTGCTGGCCCGTTGGGCGTATTCACCTTGGTCTTTTCCATCTTCTCGGACTCCTCATGCACACATCGCCTTTCCCTCCCTAAGGTCTTTTGTCACGATGAGCCGTGTGCGTGCTATCGGATGCATACCTGGAAACCTGATTCAGAATCAACTCAGCGAATGTGGTCAAGAGCGAGCCATCTCATCGGGCTCTCTGCCGCGTTCAACAACAAGAAAGGCAGCGTGGACCGGGCGAGAATCGAACTCCCTAAGGCCAGACATTCATGTTTTCGATTCAATGAAAGCGAAATTGCACCGAGCTACTTACGATCTCGCTCGATCATGCCCATGATTATCATGCACCCGAGCAGGGTGCGTCTGTCGAATTGGGCAGGTACTCGGCTGCAATCGACCTCCCAGATATCGCCGATGATCTTGAATTGCTGCTTTATCTGGGCAACCTCCTGGCCATTGAATTCGACAGCAACGTGTTCGGGTATGAGCCCCCCGCCTGGTATCCACTTCCTTGCCAGACCTCGTCCCGCGGACTCGACGACCCTGCCGACCTGTTGCCCACTAGGGTCGAGGAGGAGATACTCATCCTTTACCAGTCCTGACTTGATGGCCTGCCTCTTCAGCTTCCCCACACAGACATTCGTTGCGGAATCGATGATGGCGAAAGTCCCCCACATATCCATTATCTGCTCTTGCTGGAGCCTGAACAGTTCAGTGCTCATGCTTTCGTCGGTGTAGATGCGAATATCCTCCTTCAGCTTGAGGAGCTTCTGCTTCGTATAGCCCAGGGAGTTTCCCTGCTGATCCTCTATCCAGTATTGGTTGGCGATTGCCACGACCTTCTTCCTGATGCGATAGTAGTTCTGGTACCAGATAGGCGATTGCTTTTGCTGCAGAGCAGGGACTCCCGTGTTCAGATTGGAAGCCGACGATATCGGAGAAGCACAGGAGCTGCAGAACCTCGCTCCCTCAGGAAGCTGTTTGCCACATCTCGGACATACGACCACGGACTCACCAGAACAAGCATTCGCCTGTCGATACAAGAATCTATCTTGGCCTATGTACTAATCCGCGCCGAGCTAAACACTTTTTCTGATTTCAATAGAAACGAAAAACAATCGTCATTCCTGGCAACACTGGACTAACCTGCTTGTCGTCGTCCGGCCCTGATGCTCACCAAGGTTCCAACATACTGGTGCTTCCTGTCAAGGCCTGGCTTCCTCTTCAGTTAGCCGAGGCACGTAATCTGGTCCCTTGGGACACTTCGTCGGAAAGACCATAAGGAAGGAAGGGTGATTTCCCGGCGGTTCCAAACGGGAGATGATTGTCATGAGTGATGTCTTAGAACTCATCAAGGAAAGACATTCTGCAAGGGTTCCTTTCGATCCGCATCACCCGGTCACGAAAGAGGACCTGAGGCTGATTCTGGATGCAGGAAGATGGGCACCCACAGCTCACAACATGCAGAACTTCGAGATCCTCGTGGTTGATGACAAGAAGGTCCTTGAAAAGATAGGGAAAATCAAATCTCGTATTTCTGTAGTATTCCTCCGAGAGAACTATGAGCAGCTCTCGTTCTCAGAGGAGGAGTTCCTCAATAAGAAGGTGGGAGTCCTCGGCACCGCGTTCCCGCCGCCATGGAGGGATCCCGCTAAGCTGGACAAGGTCGCCCGTGAAAGTGCGCCCTCGCCCCTGAGCCAGTCCATCAAAGGCAGCCCGGCGCTTCTGATCGTGATCTACGATTCCAGGAAAAGAGCACCCGCTTCGGAAGGAGATGTCTTCGGTTTCATGAGCCTCGGCTGTGTCATGGAGAACATGTGGCTCATGGCCCAGTCCCTAGGAATCAGCTTTCAGATAGTGAGTGTCTTCAGCAACAAGTCCGTACAGAAAGAGGTAAAGCGAGTTCTCGATATCCCCGAGTACATGAAGATTGCCTATGCCTGCCGGCTGGGGTACCCTGTCTCTGCGCCAGCCAAGTACCTGAGAGTGCGCCGCGATGTGAAGAAGCTCACCCACCATAATCTGTATGGAAACAGCGGAATTGGCTGAGATCAGCAATCAAGGAGGTCTGATTGAGGCATGAAGATAAGTGGAAATACGATTCTCGTAACTGGCGGTTCTACTGGCATAGGCCTTGCGCTGGCTGAGGCCTTTATGAAACAGGGAAACAAGGTCATAGTGTGCGCGCGGTCAGAGGACACATTGGACAATGCGAAAAACAAGCTGCCGGGTTTGATCACGAGAAGATGTGATTTGTCAATAGATGGGGAGCGCGAGTCATTGTACAGATGGGTCACTGATAACTATGACGACATCAACGTCTTGGTCAACAATGCAGGCATTCAAAGGATGATCGATTTCAAGAACGGACCGGCCGACCTGCTCAAGTATCGCGCCTTGGATGGGGAAGACGAAATCGAGATCAATTTCAGGGCGTGCGTCTATTTGACGGCGTGTTTTGTGCCAGAATTCTTAAGAAGAAAAGAAGCGGCGGTCATCAATGTCTCTTCAGGCTTGGGGTTCGTACCGTTGGCGATGATGCCAGTCTATTGCGCAACAAAGGCCGCAATTCATTCTTTCAGCATGTCGCTGAGGCACCAGCTGAGAGACACACCTGTGAAAGTCTTCGAGATAATACCGCCAATGGTAGATACGAATCTCGATAAAGGCGCAAGAGAAGCAAGAGAGCAAAGAGATCGAGGCATTCCACCCGCGGAAGTTGCTCGAGCAGCTTTGAAGTCCATCTCAGACAGCGAATATGAGATTGCAGTGGGGGCGGCTCGGAACTTGGTAATGGGCGCCAGAACCAACCTCGAGCAGATATTCTCGAATATGAATAGGTAGAATCTCCTCCTTGATGAGGATAAAGGGAGGACAAGGATTCAATGCGTTCTCAGGAGAGTCAATTCCGCACGATTGATTCTCGACCAGCATCACCGCCCCATGTCCCTGGGAATCTTGACCCTGCGTCTCATCTGCTTGAACGGCGGTTAGGGACCGCGAATCGAAGTGGGATATACCATATCATCAGTAGAGGGGATTTGAACCCACTTCGAGCCAGACATGCTTTTTCCGATTTCAACAAGATCTAGAAATGCATCGAAGGGTCTTCGACTATTCAACTCGGCAGACAAGTCAATCCTTCGGGACTTGAGTCCGTGGAGATGATTGGCTGACCCACAAGAATCATATTGAGCTTCGGCAGGAATGTTTATTACGCTTGCAGGAAAATGAGGCGTGGAGGCGGAGTCCCCTGTCCAGCAATGCCTCGGAGGAGTTCAGAATCGTTCTCGTTCAAATGCAGTGCTCGCCGAGGCCTGAGGAGAATATCGCCACTGCGAAGCGCGCAATAGCTGCCCCCTCCGTAGAAGATGTGGACCTTTGGATACTGCCTGAGCTGTTCTCGAACCGATATGTGGGTCAGTTCGAAGATCGGGAAGTTCAGACAGCCGATCTGCCGGATCACACAAGGCTCCTGGCCGAATTCAAAGAAGTCTCGAAAGAGGCAGGTGCCGCAGTGGCATTGCCATTTGCAGAGATCGTGGACTCGGGGACGTGTTACAACTCGCTCGCGCTGATAGACAAGAGCGGGAAGGTGAGAGCCCTATATCGCAAGGTCCACATTCCAGACTCCGAAGGGTATAGAGAGGACCTCTACTTCAAACCGGGAAACCTGGGATACGTTGTCGCCCGTCTAGGCGGTGTCAAGATCGGGCTTGGGATATGTTGGGACCAATGGTTCCCTGAGGTATCCAGGACCTTGGCCCTCAAGGGCGCCGAGCTCCTGATCTACCCCAGCGCGATAGGTTCTGAGCTGGTAAGGCCGGGTTTTGACTCCCGCCCCGAGTGGGAGCTTGTGATGAGGGCGCAGGCGATAATGAACCGGGTGTTCGTTGCAGCCGTGAATCGTGTCGGCCAGGAAGAGATGATCAGGTTCTATGGAGGCAGCTTCGTCGCGGACCCGTGGGGAAAGGTCGTCAGGCGCGCATCTACGAGCCGCTCAGAGACGATATTGGTGGACCTGGACCTTTCGCAGGTCCGGGATGCCCGCTCATTCTTTGGGTTCTTCGAAACGCGCCAGCCACACACTTACGGAGACCTGATAAAGGCGAGGAGGTCGAGGCATGGCCGCCGGAAGCGCTAGCGAGGAAGCACGGCGGACGCCCGCGGAGAGCGGATTCTCAATGCCAGCGGAATGGGGTCCGCACGCTGGGTGCTTCATCTCCTGGCCGTGTAGGGAACTCACTTGGAATGGCCTCTTCGAGGACGCGAAGAGGGCCTACTCCGCTGTCATCAATGCGATTGACCGGTTTGATCCCGTCACGGTCCTTGCTGATCCAGTAACCGCTCAGGAGGCGCGAAGAAGACTCGGCCCCGAAGCGAGGATCATCGAGGTGGCGCTTGATGATTCGTGGGCAAGGGACAACGGGCCGATCTTCGTCCGGAGAGAAGACAACAGGCTTGCGCTAGTGAATTTCAGGTTCAACGGTTGGGGTCATAAGCAGCCCTACGAGAAGGACGACAGACTGCCGATCCTCCTGGCAGAGCGAATGAGGATCAGGCGTTACGATGCGCCTATGGTCCTCGAGGGAGGTTCAATAAGCGTTGATGGCGACGGGACACTGCTGACGACCGAGCAGTGCCTGCTCAACGTCAACCGCAACCCCAGCATGTCCCGGGAGGGAATCGAGCAAGTCCTTGACAGCTACCTGGGCATACGAAAGGTAGTCTGGCTTGCCAGAGGAGTCGAGGACGACATGACTGATGGACACGTTGACGGTGTCGCTGGATTCGCAATGCCCCATGTCGTGCTGGCTGCGCATACAAGAGATGACTCTGATCCGAACTATCGGACATTGGAGGAGAACCTGGCTCGGCTGGAATCAGCCACTGATGCAAAAGGACGACCCCTGGAGGTAGTGAGAATGGTCCAGCCAAGGCCGATGTTGGTTGGAGGCGTTTCAATAACGCCCAGTTATGTCAACCTCTACTTCGCGAATGGCGCTGTGGTCTTCCCGAGCTATGGGATTCGAGAGGACAATCTCGCCCGTGAGACCCTCGCCTCTCTGTTTCCCGAGCGCGAGATCGTTGGCGTCAGGTGCGAGCACATCAGTATTGGAGGAGGGGACGTCCACTGCATCACGCAGCAGCTGCCTGCTGGCGAGCCTCTGCATCCTTGATGCAATCTGGCAGTGAAAGTGTGCAGGGAGCCGTGTGTATGCTTGAATGCCTGGCCGTTTCTCAGTCAGAGGATTATTGCACTGAGCTAAACTCCTTCCTTCTCGTGAACTGCCCATTTCACGGGCTTCATCTCGCGAGCCGCGGATATAGCCGCGCCCCGATGAGCACGAGGATGACCATCGCCAGTATGAGTGCTCCGAAATCAAGAGCCAATGGGAACTCGGCCGGGAACTCGGCCGAATACCCGGGCAGCATCAACGATCGGAGCCCATCGACCAGATACGTTAGAGGATTTCCCGCTGCTATCGCCTGGAGCCAAGTGGGCATCAGTGACACGGGATAGAGTGCGTTGCTGGCGAAGAACAGCGGCATGGTCAGGAGCTGCCCGATACCCATGAACCGTTCCCTGGTCCTCACCAGACACGCTATTACGAGCGAGAGCGTGGAGAAGACGGCTGCCCCGAGCATCACAAGCACGAGGACGCCGAGTATCTCGAGCACGCCCCACCGGAGGTGGACGCCTATTAGGATTGCGAGCAGGTAGATTATGAGTGCCTGGGACAGCCCTCTGATGCCAGCAGAGAGAGCCTTGCCAAGGACCAGTGCGGATCTCGGAGTTGGGCTCGCAAGGAACTTGTGCACTATCCCAAGGTCCCGCTCCCAGATCACTGCGATTCCGTAGAAGATGGCTATGAACAGGACGCTTTGGGCGAGGATTCCAGGTGTCAGGAAGTCTATGTAGGGGATGTTGTGCGTCGGTATCGCTTTGACCTTCGAAAACACCTCGCCGAACACAAGAAGCCATAGCACGGGCTGGACCACCCTGGTCAAGAGCTCCGTGGGGTCGTGCCTGAGCTTCCGGACCTCCATCTCGGCCAGGGCGAGGGTCTTGGTCACGAATCCGGTGATTGCCTCGATCGGTTTCATCACACTCATCCCTCAGCCGAGCCTATGCGCGGCCCGTCTGATCCTCGAAGTCTCCCGGTAGCCGCCCACCGATTCAAGAGAACCGCCAGTGTAATGAGTGAACACGTCGTCCAGCGTGGCACCTTCCTTGCCGATGCTCGCCTTGAGCATTGCCGGAGTGCCGATTGCCACGACTTTTCCCAGGTGCATGATCGCGATCCTATTGCAGAGCTCATCGGCCTCGTCCATGTAGTGCGTGGTCATCATAATAGTCGTGTTGAAGTCATCCCTCAGCTTGGTCAGATGCTCCCAGACAGCCCTGCGTGCGACCGGGTCCAGCCCCAGGGTGGGTTCGTCCAGGAACAGCATCTTCGGCCGGTGCAACATCGACTGCGCTATCTCCAGCCTTCGTATCATGCCGCCTGAGTACTTACGCACCAAGGTGTCTGCAGCGTCCTGCAGTCCCATGAAATCCAATGCGTCCTCGGCTCTCGACCGTATCTCGCTTCTCGGAACGTCGAACAGCCTCGCGAAGATCAGGAGATTCTCATACCCAGTGAGTTGGCCATCTGCGGACAAAAGCTGGGGAACGTATCCTATGTGTCTGCGGACCTCTGAGGACTGCGTCCTTATGTCATAGCCTGCGACGCGTGCGCTGCCAGCGGTCGGCGGCAACAGGGTTATCAGCATCTTGATCGCGGTTGTCTTGCCTGCTCCATTGGGTCCTAGGAGCCCAAAGAACTCGCCCTGTGTGAGCGTGATTGTCATGTTGTCCACGGCGGTGAGTGTTCCAAACCTCTTGGTCAGACCGTCGGTGTTGAGGATGTCCATCGAATCAGCCCTGTCGTAGTTGCAGCCGCGGCAAGTAATGCCATCGCAGATATATCATAGGCGAACATCTCGAGGAATCGTTATCGGACGAGTGGCTGGCGGTTCAAAGACACATTGATTGGGACGTATTCAGTGTCACACACGCATCATAGAGTATGGAGCACAAAACTTATCGTGATGTACCTTATGCTCCAATACCAGCGAGAGAACCGAATGACGTGTGTTCGGTGAGGTTTTAATGGCAATCATCAAGATAGAGAACGTTGTCGCTTCAACATCTCTGGGTGGGAAGTTGGATCTGCAGGCGATCGCGCTAGCGCTTGACGGCGCGGAGTATGAGCCAAAACAGTTCCCTGGCCTGATATACAGGCTCAAGGAGCCGAAGACCGCAGCACTTCTGTTCGCGAGCGGAAAGGTTGTTTGCACAGGTGCGAAGAACATCGAGCAGGTGAAGACCGCGATAAGCAAGGTTGTGAAGCAGATCGAGGCCGCGGGCATAGTGATCAAGGTCGAGCCGAAGATCGAAGTTCAGAACATCGTCGCCTCAAGCGACCTCGGGGCGAAAATCAACCTCAACTCAATAGCCATCAGCATTGGTCTTGAGAAGGTCGAGTACGAACCCGAGCAGTTCCCAGGCCTGGTCTATAGGCTCGACGTGCCAAAGGTCGTCGTCCTGCTGTTCGGCAGCGGGAAGCTGGTGTGCACTGGCGCCCGAAAGCCGGAGGATGTCGAGATTGCCGTCGACAAGATTACGCAAGAGCTAAGGGCCGCTGGCCTGCTTGCATAGACTGAGAGAGCAGGCCCTTGCAAGTCCCCATTCTGGACAATGACATTCACCTGGATTCCCGCAAGGGGGGAACATCGAGGAGTTCGTTCCTAATAGCCGCTCCCATAGCCGTCGCCTTTCCTCTCCTATGGGCTTTTCCCAAGATGGTCCGTGTGCATACTTGAATGACTGGCTGTTACTCAATCAGAGGGTTATTGCACCGAGCCAGACCGCATCATGTGACCCTACGTGCGTTTCTTCTTCGCAGAAGCCCTTGAACTGAGGGCGACGTAGGGTTGCGGATTCTCCTCAGGCGTCAAGCCATACAGCTGGTCGGGCACCAAGACTCCCTTGACGGCCCGGCTGTTCCTCAGCGCGCATCTGACTTCATAGCACATGTGACACGCGTCAGCGTACACCCTCTTTGGCCACACATTGAATTCCCTTGCCAGACCTGCAGGTCCGCCGTTTATCAACGGACCTATTATCGGATGTTTCTGAGGGTCCAGGTCCGACATGATCCTCTTGAGCGGTTTCTTCCATGCATTCCCCACTGATATGCCCTGACAGAACAGCACATTGCCGTACGGGTCGACATGCACTCTCTCGATTTCTGGTGGCTCCTCGGGGCAGGTATCGAAGGTCCTCCAAGATCTCTTCTTGGCCTTCCCGGCGAGTACCGCAGCCGCCCTGCCCCTGAAGCAGAGCTGTCCCTTCGACTCGTCCTTGGGGGTCGAGCACGAATGCCGTTCGACGCTCTCGATCTCTATCACGCCCACTGGCATGCCGAGGCTCTTAGCGGCTCTCTTCGCCCTCCGGACCATCTCCTTCTCCTCCCCGCTGCCGTGGTACACATCCGTGCTGAGGCTGAGGTCCGATACGCCCAGCTCTGCCAATGGTCTGAGCCAGAGGTCCGCCGCCCTATCGTCAGTGGCAAAGTATGCGTTAGTTACCACGCCCGTTTCGAGGGAGAGCGTCCTTGCGAGTTCAATCCCTCTGCACAGGAGAGGATAGAAGAGGAATGGTTCCCCTCCCTCGAAGTACACACGCCTCACAGAAGGGACCTCGTGCGCCTGTCTGATGATGTCTTCGACCCGGGTGAGGGTCATCGTGCCCTTCGAGGCCGGGCTGCTCCAGACGAAGCAATGATCGCATTCGTAGAGGCACTTGTAGGTGAGCAGGAGGTGGACGCCAGATAGGTTGACAGGAGACATCAGTCAGATCGTGGGACTGAAGCGCGTGGGAGGTTATTTGACCTTCGTTGGCAGCGTTGTTCAAGGGGCCGTGTATGAACTCGGATGACTAGCTGACTTTCATTCAGAGGGTTTTTGCACGAGCTAGACTCCCTCTTCCATTGTCTTCTGCCGAATTCTTTCATACGCTACCAAAGCTTAAACACCAGCAAGATGTCACTCGCCCGCGCCATGATTCCCAAATATCGATTCCCCCAGGCTCTACTCGAAGGTGTTGTAAAGTCCAGACCCAACCGGTTCATCATGAATGTCGATCTTGAAGACCGTGTAGTGAAGTCCCACTGCCCCGTGACCGGACGAATTGGAAACCTCGTGTTCGACCAGATTCCGTGTCTTCTCTCCGAGAACGATTCTCCTGACAGGAAGACTCGCTTCACGGTGGAAGCAATCTCCCTCGACCCGATCGACAAGAAAGACAAGTCCTGGATCGGAATAAACCAGACGAAGGCAAATGACTATGTTGATCACTTCATCAGGGCAGGGGCCCTATCAGCTATGCTTCGGGACGTGGGGGAAGTTGAGCGGGAGGTGAAGCAGGGGGATTCCAGGATCGACTTCCTAGTTAACCGCACCGTATTCGTCGAGGTCAAGACACCATTGTTCGACCTTCCGTGCGAAGGTCATCCGAGCTGTCGGGCAAGTCATGGCCCGCTTCTCAGCTTCGACAGGATGATAAGGCATTTCGGGGACGTATCTCGAACGATTGCGAAGGGACGGCGAGGCATACTACTTCTCTGCTATCTCTATGACGCCAAGCCCTTCCAGGTGCCGATGCCAAATCCAAGGTCGGTCCGGATCCAAAAGGCGGCGAGGGCTGCGGGTTCGAGGGGGTTGGAGCATTGGCAGCTGAATTTGCATATCGATGAGCACGGCGTCGAGTTCATCAGATGTTTCAAGCTGGAGCTTTTCTGAGCGGTCGTCTGCGAATCGTCAGAGATATGAGATAGTCAAGAGAGCAAAGGCTCCCTTGCACATACAAATGCGGGAAGACCGGACGAGAAGTCGCGGCGTGCAGGGAGCCGTGTGTGAACCGAGACGTCTAGCTATTTCTCAATCAGGGGGTTTAGTACCGAGATACAAACCCTTTCATCTCCTTTCCTCGTGAGTGGGAAGGTTCGGGTTGATTGGATTTCAAATCGTCCGTCCGGAGGTCTCCCGATCAAGATAGTCAGGGAGTTGAAGACACAGCCTTCTTGACAGCCATCTCAACCAGGAAATCATCTGACTTCGCACGACTGTATATCGCATTTCTTCTTCCCTTCTCCATTCTCCTTATTCCATAGATGACCGTAGCTTTTGACAAAGGGTCATTTGAATTCCTGTATAAGTGCGATATTTGCTCAATATCAGTATCATCTCCGTAGTCGCCAAGATACGCAATACAATAATCCAACATATAGGTCGGAATCCCAGGGTTCCGAACCACCTGCCTTACTTGATTGAGGACTCTTTTCGTGTAAATTCTCTGATCATATAACCATTCAAGTATCTGATATATCTGATATTCTGGAATTATTAGGTCTTTGGCGATAAGCGTGACAATCCTATTGGCAATTCGGTTCTTCATATGAGGGAGATTAGAGAAGTATCTGAGGATATCACGCGTTTCCTCTGGGATAATTGTCAATCCTTTCAGGCAATAGTCAACCGCACGTGGATTTCCCGCTGCCCCCACGCGATTGAGAACGAAATGGAATAGCCTCTTGTTGAATCGCGATTCATTCTGCACAAAGTGTTGCTCGAAAACCCTAGTTATTGACTTTAGTGGAATTACGTGCTTCATTGAATCCATCAATGCTCTAATCTCAGAAGGTGCGCAATATGGATATTCCAGTATGAGGTCGTTCTTGAGTTCTTTTGCACAAGCTTTCACCGCTTTCCCGATGATTCCATTGACGTACTGAAACTCCTCGATTGCCTGTTTCCTCTTCACGATTTTCGATTTTGCGGTCTGTAGGTTTAGACCTTTGTCCCTCAACAATCGCGTAATCGAATGGAGAGCCTCAATCGCTTCTCGTTCTGTTTTGCAGAACACTCGGACATCATCAGAGTACCTAAGATGGGAGAATCCCTCTCTCGCCATCTGTCTGTCTATCAGATCAAGGTAGACTTCCGAGAGAATGTTGGAGGGCACATATCCCTGTGGAAGCCCCCTTGCGCGTGAGTTTGCCCATCTGTTGAGGCAAGAGCTGAGAAGGTCTCTTGCGTCTTTGGAGACCCCAATCGCCGCAAGATCTGAAATCAGTCTTCCGATGTCAACGTTTTCGAAAAAGGCAGATATGTCAGATATCATCACGAAGTTGTTGCCCTTCTCTGTAAGGGCAACCGACTGCTCCTCGAAACCAATCCACCATTTCACACCGTATTCAAACCACCTATTTCCTCTCTGGTTCCTCATAAGGACATTGCTAAACCTCACTCGTTTGTCAATCGACCATTGCGTTTGCTTCTTGATCTTTCCCAGCATATCGATAATGAGTGCATTGTAGACCACATGGTCTCGCATTGACAAGACCGCTCCTGGTCGGAGGTGCCAGTCTGATTTCGGGCAGTCAATCACATTCGCGAGCCCAGGACGGTATCCTTGGCGGAGTTCATCTCGCAGATTCTTGATCCAGTCCTTCAGGTTCATCTCAACAAACGGTACTTCGTAGGGGTGTGTAACAAAACACATGTCATCAAGGCATTGAACCGCCTTCCTCCAAGCCAAGTCAAGATTAAGCCTGCCCGCTAGAGTCGACAATCGACCACCTTCGACCGCCCCCCAAAAAGCGCGTCGATGCTATGGGATAGTAACTTCCTTATTTGAGCCTTGTGTGGGATGATACGCCTGGCCAGTCCTTACTTAGGAGGTTACTTTGCCGAAACGGCATCCATCTCGAAGAACCAGCTGTTACCCATGATATCAATGGATGGTGAGCACTTGATTGTAACCACGGGTCCGAAGTTCTCTGGTATCAATAGCGGACAAGGTTCTTCGTCCTGACGATGAAGCAACAGCAGGACATTCCGCAAATCCTTCCGGGCACAACCATCCGATTCTTCGGCCGTTCTGGATAGCACGAACTCTAAGTGCTTCGCTAGCTCATCCTTCTCTGAGACTAGTTTCCTATCATCAACACTTGTGAGGAATTCTGAAGCGCTTGCTGTGAGCGATGGGATTCCTACTGAGCTGTCCCATTTGTCGAAATACTCCTTGAATATTGCGTGCCGGTTCAACTGTGCTTTGGAGAGCCAGACCTTCTTGGAGGATTTGGCGGAACCCTCCCATTTGCTTTCGATCAGATAGACGCAGGTCTTAGTTGAGACGATGCCATCGAACTCGCCGAAATTCGCTGTTCTGCTACCGCCTCGTCCAAAACTAGGTCTGTAGAAAACGGTGCAGTCGGATTGCTTTGACTCGTCGCCCAATTTCCCTAGTATTTCCGCCAACCGGTTCTTCAGCGCCCAGAATGTCAGAGCATCTTCACCGTATCCAATGATCCCAACCATGCATTCGCCACCCTCGCTATGAGACAGTGTTAGCATAGCTTAAGTATGCTGGCTCTCTAGAGTCGGCGTATAATAGCCGCCTGTAAAGCTTAATCTGGCGCAAGGCGATTCTGCACGAGACGGAACTTGTCGGAGGTCATTGATTTGGAGAAGAAGCTCAGCGTTGCAGAATTTCAGCGGCTGGTCGATGACTATGTCATAGAGAGAGACTGGAAGAAGTATCACAAGCCAAAGGACATAGCGATCTCGGTAGCGATTGAATCCTCCGAACTCCTGGAGCTTTTCCAATGGAAACCCGACCCGCTGGAAACGGGAAGGCTGGACAAAGGGCTGAAAGCACGCATCGGCGAGGAGCTCGCAGACATCGTTATCTACAGTGCGTGCATGGCCAACGCTCTCGATATCGACCTGTCTGAAGTGCTCCTAGACAAGATTCTGAAGAACAGGATGAAGTACCCAGTCGGGGAAGTAGCCAAGGCGAAGGACTGGGACGAGGTACGTTCTACCCGCTCGAAACCGTCTGCGAAGAACGGAGACGATTAGGTTGAGGCTCTACTCCGGCTCCTCTGCCCAATTCATCGAGGACACCTACCAGAACCAGATCGCAGAGAAGCTCAGACGGTCTTTCTTCGAGCAATACGGTTTCAATCCTTCCGGCGGAGAAATCAACTCCTGGAGGAATTCCCTCAGAGCCGCATCTATGGTCCTCCAGCACGCCAATCTAGTGGATCACGGTGTCATGGTGGAATATCAGCTGCCTCTCACGTCCAAGAGGCTGGACTGCCTTGTGTGCGGTCGCGACGAGTCAAGGAAGGACAACGCGGTCATCATCGAGCTCAAGCAATGGGACAAGTGTTCTCCCGCCGAGGGCGAGAACGAGGTCCTCACATGGGTGGGCGGTTCCGAAAGGGAAGTGCTGCATCCTTCCGTGCAGGTCGGTCAGTACAGGAGTTATCTCGAAGACACCCACACGGCCTTCTACGAAGGCTCCAACCCCGTTGTGCTCAATGCCTGCACGTACCTCCACAACTACAGTCCCGTTACGGACGACGCTATCTTCTCGGAGAAATTCAGGACAGTAATTGAAAGGAACCCCCTGTACACCATGAACGATGTACGTCCCCTAGAGAGCTATCTGACCTCATGGCTAAGTGAAGGACAGGGGCTCGAAACCCTCCAGAGGATCGAAGAGAGCAAGTATCGCCCGAGCAAGAAACTAATGGACCACGTCGGCAACGTAATCAAGGGTAAGCCCGAGTACATACTCCTAGACGACCAGCTCGTGGTCTACGACAAGGTCTTCGTTTGCGCCAAGGGCGGCTTCCATGACAGGAAGAAGGCGGTCATGGTCGTGAAGGGCGGGCCGGGCACGGGGAAGTCCGTGATCGCAATCAACCTGATGGCCGACCTCCTGCTCAAGGGATACAACGCGCAGTACGCCACGGGTTCGAGGGCGTTCACCGAGACCCTCAGGAAGGTCATCGGGACGAGGGGTGGCGTCCAGTTCAAGTACTTCAACAGCTACACGGAAGCGGACTACAACTCGATCGACGTGCTCCTGGCGGACGAGGCGCACAGGATCCGGGAGAACAGCAGTAGCAGGTTCACGTCGAAGGAGAGGAGATCTCCGGTCCCTCAGATAGACGAGCTGATGCGCGCTGCGAAGGTGAGCGTGTTTTTCATCGACGACCACCAGGTGGTGAGGCCAGGGGAGATCGGGTCGGTCAAGTACATCAAGGAGTGCGCAAATAGGCTTGAGTGTAGTGTCTATGAGTACGAGCTCGAGACGCAGTTCAGGTGCGCTGGGTCAGAGGCATTCGTCAACTGGGTCAACAACACCCTGGGAATAGAGAGAACGGCGAACGCGCTCTGGAGCCAGAGGGAGGAGTTCGATTTCAGAATAATGAAGAGCCCTGAGGAGGTCGAGAAGGCCATACTTGAGAGGGTGGCGGAGGGGCACACAGGAAGGATGACGGCGGGCTTCTGCTGGCCGTGGTCGGATCCAAGGCCGGATGGAACGCTTGTGGAGGACGTGGTAATAGGCGCGTATAGGCGACCGTGGAACGCCAGACCGGAGGCAAGGAAGCTCGCGAAGGGCATCCCGAAGGCGGTGACCTGGGCCCATGATCCAAATGGCATTCATCAAGTCGGTTGCATCTACACTGCACAGGGGTTTGAGTTTGACTATGCTGGAGTCATCTTTGGCAACGATTTGGTCCACGACCTTGATGCACAGAATTGGCGGGGCCAACTTGAGCACAGTCACGACTCTGTGGTCAAGAGATCGAAGGGCAGATTCACTGACCTCGTTAAGAACACGTATCGCGTGCTCCTAACTAGAGGGATGAAGGGGTGCTACGTTCACTTCATGGACAAGGATACGGAGCGATTCTTCAAGTCAAGAATCGAAGGGCCTGGTCAAGGATAGCTCAGCTGGATCATGCATCGCCTATCTCTTTCTGTAGACTCTCTTGTAGGTGATTTTGACTTCACTGCGGTCAAGGACAGCCTCAACTTCAAAAACGTCTCCGGGTACGATGTCGTAGTTGGTGCAGATCTTCGACGGGACTGTTATGTCAAGCGAGTTCGAGCCCGGATGCTTTCTCGCTCTGATGATCTGCGCGTTGGCCATCGTTTTCAGTGATTCATGATGTACATAAGATCATTTGTGTACATAATGTACACAAACCTACAGATCTCCTTCTCCGCGTCCAGGTCGAAGGGAATTGATCTTGAGGTTCGTCACGTATTCCTACAGATTCGCTGACGAGGTCCTTAATGCCAAGCTGTCTATCAAGAAGGAGATAGAAGCCGTTCTGGCATATCAGGCAGTTGAGATCCAGACCCTTTCTCGCCCTCATTTCAATGAAGTGCTGAGGAAATCATTCGTTGAGAAGGGCTGGGAAGACCAGCCTGCTGTATTCGACGAGCAAGGCGATCCGAGTGCACGGATGGACTTCTTGAAGGAAAGGATTGGAATCGAAGTCGAGTTTGGACATTCGTCCTTCCTTGGGATTGACCTGCTCAAGTTCCAGGTCGCCTCCTACTCAGGCATCAACAAGATCGATCTTGGCGTCTACATAACGACAACGAGAGAGTTCCAGAAGAGAATGAAAGCCGAATTCAACCAAAACTGGGAAGGAAGCCTGACCTTCGAGAAAGTTGTGCGATATCTGCCGCACTTCAAGAGCGCTATCCAGGTTCCGATCTACGCGATCGGGATAGACGTTTGATTCTTTGTCCGGGGTTATTGTATGATCAAGGTTGGAGATGTGATCTCTTATTGGGATATGTGCGGCCAAGAGAGGTCCATGCTCCAGAAGGGGATGAATTTCAGGTTGCACGGCAAGGTCAGCGTACTGCTCATGAGTCTTAGGAGAGGAGCCCCCTATGCGGATAGGGTCGAAGAAAATGGGCGGGTCCTGATCTATGAGGGACATGACATGCCCAGAAGAGGCGGTGTGACTGACCCGAAGACCCTGGATCAGCCGATGTCGATCGATGGCAAGCTAACGCAGAATGGACTGTTCTATGAGACGGCTTCGAGATATAAGCGTGGCGAACAGGAATCGGAGCTTGTGAGAGTTTACGAGAAGGTCCGCGCCGGAATCTGGGCATACAATGGCCATTTCAGGCTACTGGACGCTTGGCAGGAGGGAAGCGGAAACAGGCAGGTCTTCAAGTATCGACTAGAGATAGTCGAAGGAACGGATCCCCTGCTGGCCAAGGGGTCCGAACAAGAACACACGCGGATTATCCCGTCTTTTGTCAAGGTCGAGGTCTGGAAGAGAGACAAGGGCCGGTGTGTGCTCTGTGGGAGCACCAAGAACCTTCACTTTGACCATATCATACCTTATTCGAAAGGAGGTTCATCTCTCTTGGCGGCCAACGTACAACTTCTCTGCTCAAGATGCAACATCTCCAAGAAGGATCGAATTGAGTGAGTAACAAATGTCCAGCATTGGCTTATTGTCTATCGGATTTGAACCAAGAGTCTGATAAGGACGTACTCGCAGGTGCCAACCCGGGGCGAGCAACAGACAGGATTCTCTTGCATCCTCTCTTTACTTTAGGGTTGCCTTCGTCATGAAGAGATGACTGGGTTTCGAATTTTCCATTCTTCTTGCTCTTGATCCAGCGAGTGTCGAGCTGCCCGTCTGTGGCACGACGGTCAGAGAACTTGGTAGGGATGATTTGCACAGAATCCCTTCAGGCAATATTCAAATATTCAGCACTTGAATCTCCAGTCAGGCGGTGGTGGAATGGGAGATTCAGGAGAAGCGGAGGGTAGCTACAAGTGGCACACTCCGCAGGTGAACAAGCACCATGTGTGGAAAGGCTATGTAGATTCCTATGACTCGCACGCATTTGGAATACTCCAGGAGAACGGACAGAACAGCTTCGATGCCTACCGAGCAGAGATCCCAGCGAAAGATATGAAGATCGTAATAAAGTATGATGCAGACAAAAGAGTCTTGCACTATCGGGACTTCAACACTCTCGGGATGGGTCATTGCCGTGAATGCACATGGGGGATAAGACCTGATGGTTCAGAATGCACCAACTCGGAATGCTCATGGGGATGCTTCCACAACATGGGATATACTGCGAAGGGCGGAACGGCCCTGGGATCGAGAGGCATGGGAAAGGCCCTCCAACTCCTCTCAGGAACTAGAATGGTCGTGAGAACGACTCTGCCAGACAAACGACACTTCGCGTCTGTCTGGGAAAGAGTGGGAGGCGATTGGCAATGGAGATCTGCGCCTGAATTCGACAGAGAACTCTCAGCCCCTGGCTCTGAGTTGGTTTCATATGATATTACAGATCCTGTTCATGAGCAGTTGATCGAACCAAAGGACGTAATAAAGGAGCTTCAAGAAAGGTGGTTCCGACTGCTTCGTCAGGGTGCCATTATTCAGTACATTTTGGAGAAGGAAGGAGAATCTGAACGATACGTTGTGCATCCTCCCGAGACTCCTGATCTAGACTCCTCACAGGGCCTAGAAAGAGCCCATCTAGTGAAGAACTCGGTAGTCATACGAAGCAAGAACCAACGACTAGGGGAACTTAGGAATCTCAACATATGCTTGGCCAAGAAACCCTTTCCTGAAGAAGACAGGAGAAGAGGCATAGCGATAGTGAAAAACGGGAAGCAGACTATCACAAGGTTTGTCGATTTCCCGGAGGAGATCCCGGAGGCAATTAGAAAAAGGATTTTTGGATTTTGTGATGCAATGTGTTCTTCCGAGGAACCATTCCTACGAGAAGCTGAGAACGCACAGCATACTGGCTACCAATGGAGTCATCAAACATATAAGGCGGTTCGTCGAGAACTGCGTATAATCATCAAGGACTTTGTCCAACCATTTCTCCGGGCTGGCGGCGAGAGGGTCACTGAAAAGGAACATGAAGAAGCCATGGAGATACTCGCAGTACTTAACAAGGCGCTTGAGGATGTGCCTGAATTCGGTTTTTTCGGCAAGGAGAGTGTCTCTCAAAGCAGGAAAGTCGAGACCTCTCCGAAAGACTATGTGTACCTGAGTCGAATAGAATTCGACAATCGGAGGTACGAGCGAGGAGTGAAGGCACCAATAAAGGTTGTGATCAAGAATCCTACTGCAGCGGAGACCTTGGTAATAGCAAACATCGAACATTTCGACCCGACGCCAGTTGTTGTCCAATTCAACGAGGAAGGTGTGGTCATGCACGCTGGCACGCCTGAAGATCCGGACACGAAGGAAATCGATTCCTTCGTTTCCTTTGAGCCACATCAACCGCCGGGCGTTCATTGGATTCAGATAAGCCTGTTTGACAGAGAAAAGCAACCTTTGGTTGACAATGGAGGAAATCCCATCAAGATGCGTCGACTACTCTATTGCGAACTTGAGCCAAGAAAGCCAATAAGAAGGCGATCAGGAGCGGGGGAACCTAAGGATGAGGAGGGGACAGGCGGAGGAGAGGGCTCGTTTGGATTGGCCGCGATTCAGTGGTTCAAGAAACCCGAGCACAAAGACTCTCTCGAGGCGTATGTTGATAGAGGCCAAGCGATTGCGTTCGTGAATCGAAAAGGACGGCGCCTTGAGTTCTCGATGGAATATGCCAAGGGTCGAAAAGGATATTGGCCTATCGTTGTGGAGGTTATTGCTGAGAAAATGCTGGAAATCAAGGCTGATGATGATGCTGGCGAGAGAGAGGAATGGTTTGCCGAAGATGTGAAAAACAAGATGGTCGAACTAGAACAACTGAAAGCCAAACTCGTCAGAAAAGTGGTGGAACAACTGGATGTGCAATAGCATGAGAAAGGGCGCCTCTCCGATAGGAAGGCACGAAGTTCCGGAGCAATTGGTGAATCAAAGCCAGAAGGCAGTAAGGTCTTGGGCTCGAGAAATACTGAGAGGTGAGGAACCAGATCTCACCAACGAGACCATTAGGCGAATCCAGAAAGGAGAGCTGCGAAAAGTATTTCTGCGCCCAAAGAAAAAGGGATTCTTCACGGACGAGGGCATCTTTATTGAAGCTTTCGACTATGAACCTGGGTTTGGGGACGATCTCAGCGAGGCAGACAAGAAGTGGGAGGCTGAAGAGAAAGAGAGACAATGGATAGATTGGGAGGATCAAACCTTCAATCAAAGAACAAATGAGCTTGCTGAGAAGCCCGTACTTGCAATGTGGGAGCACGGCAAGCGTATTATTCAATATGTGGAGGAAACAGGCCGAGCAGTCTATTCACTTCAAGAAATGCTTGCGAAAAGAGGGGGAGAAGCCGGCTACAGTCTCTATGCTCATCAAGTCTTCACGGATCTGTATTTGTGGAAGAAAGATGCTAGACCTGACGATTCCGTGTTCTCACTTACTTGGGGTCACATCGACTGCATAATCAAGTTCGCCAGGGAAAAAACTGTAAGAGACAATGCCTTGAACACCATGTCTATTCTAATGCAGAAACATGGATTGACAAGCAACCAGCTGTGCTTCGCATTTGGCACTAAGGATCAGGATAGACTATCCATGCTGGATCAGGAGGAAATCGGCAATCTCGAGCAGTTCAGGCAAACCGTGAAGGAGAACTCGAAAGTCGATGAAGACCTCTTAAGAAGAACGGCGTTAGCCGTCGCAAAAGCCATGTAACTGCGCGCTCTGAGGCAGACAGATCTCGAACAGTGAGTGGACAAATGAAGACAAGGGAACTGAGCAGAAGTGAAACCCAGTGGATTTGAGCCCGATTGGCGTGTGGCGTCAATCTCGGCCTTCGGTAGTTCTTGACGTCTTTGTGCTGGCCAATCCACGCACACTCGCTCGATGAAGGAGTGAATAAGGTGAAAAGAGTGGGCTCTTAGGCACATGGTGGCAACAGAACATGGCCTAGCGCGATGCCCACTTCTCAAGTTCGGCGATTTGCTTTGGATACCGAAAGGCCTTAAAGTCGGACTTCTCAATATCAAGCTTCTCACCAAAGCACACTTCGAATCTGTCTCTTAGAAGTTTCCAGGATTCGTTGCTGATAGCGCTGATTGCGTTGATTAGCTCCTTGTCCGAGGAGAGGATTGCGTCTGACGTCCAAAGTGCATATGCAAAATGTATGCTATCTGCTGCTTCAATCCCAGCTAGGAAATCGAGGTATGTCGCGAACCTTATGATAGCCGATGTCGGTACCTCTTCATTGCGACTGATGAATGGGTTCTGAAAATCAAAAATCATATGAATAAGGGTTGCCCCATCATCCCTGATCCATTCGTTGAACTTCTGCTCTACCTCCGTGAATAGTCTATCAGTTCCTCCAGGATAGCCATCCAACGCCTTTTTCTCGTAACTCCCCCCATATTCGATATCAAGAAGGTCATCCCCCAGTCCGAATCTGGCTGTGGCATAGGCATGGCTGCGCGCGAACTTAAGCATCTCCATTACGCATAACCCGGATGTCACTGCTCGCAGTTTGTTTGCACCGTACAGGTCCAGTATTGCACTCCGTAGCTTCTCCGCATCCACCCTTTTCTGGATATTCGCATCCTTCCAATCACCGAGATGAAGCTTCCACAGATACCTTACAGGCTTCGTATCAAGATAGATGGTTTTTGGGCCACCGAAAGGCGGAGAAGACGAGCTCTGCAACTTCACACCTTTTTCTGCGCGCGCGACTGTATCAAGCCGCCAATCGTTTTCCCCGTGATTTCTTTCAGCTGCTTCGAAACAGCATATTCTAAGGCCTCGTTGCACAAAGACACAAATACACGGCGATTTCCATCGCATAGACCAAGAAGAGCTTTGATTGACTCCGTCGTGAAGGGCTCCAGATCAACCACCGCTTCTTTTCTCGACCTACTGAGTCTCAAGAAATTCCTGACGAGCTCTTCTGCATCCTGTTGAGTCAGTTTGGTCAAGTGAACCGAATATGTCAGCCTTGTGCTTAGTGCAGGATATAGCTCCTCAAGCCGACTCCATGCCTCTGGGTTGCCCGCAAGCGCAATGCCAACCTCATTGATTGTTAGATCAAGAAGAATCCTGAGAGCTGCCAGGTATTCTGAGCTTTGCCTTCTGGTCACTCGCCCTGATGCGACGACGTCCTCCAGTTCATCTACCAAGAAGAAGACCTTGGCAAAGCCAGTATTGATCAAGATGGTAACAAGTGCCTTGTAATGATCTTCATATGTGAAGCGTTCGCCGCCTCTGGAAAGAGTCAAGACTGCCCATGATTTCAATCCAGAATCAAAGTCAGAGAAAGCGAATGTAGAGAGCTCCGATGCCACCCCTCTCGGGATACCAAGATTCGCAAGTTGTTTTGCGGCGAATTCAATGAATTCCTCTCTTGAGTGAACAAAAGCGATAGTTTTTCTCGTCCACTCCGCATCATTCAAGCATAAGTCATCGCTGGCAAGTTCCTTCGCCTTTTCGAATAGTTTTCCCTCATCGAGGGTCGATGATGCCGTTGTGAATAGTGAACGGACTGTCTTCAGCCCTCCTTCAGAAAAGGCTTTCTTATATCCCTCGATGACGAGCTGTCTTACTCGGTGGATCAAGTCCTTGTCACCTATAGTCCTAGTTAGATTCGCAACCAGATCTCGAGGTGTAACGCCAGGATTGGCAACGTAGTAGGCTCCAATTCTCCCATCGCCCAAGAGAGATGTTGTCTCTCGTAGCCAGAGGAGGAGATGGGTTTTTCCAGTACCGTAGTCGCCAACGACCTTGAGGATGGCGGGCTTCTTGGTTCTCAGGAAGTTTATTATGGGTTTCACTTCCTTTTCTGATATGGGAGGGAGCCGTGAGACCTCGCTTGAAGTGCTAATGCTCGCAAAAGGGAACGGGTTATTCTGAAGCCCCAGCTGTGAATACCGCTCCTCCACCTTCTCTGGAATTTCCAGCCCAATGTTGAGCGCCTTCTTTATCTCATCTTCTATCTTCGTAATCCCTGTCACATTTCTCACCAATCTTATGTGCGACCTAATCGAACCATCAACCTTCATCACCGGAACCCATACCCTCAGGCGTGGGTACTCAGCTATCTCCATAGTCCTGGAAAGCTCGTATTCTTGCCGGTTGTTGCTCCAGACAGTCTGGAACATCCTCTGAAACTGCCTTGGGCCCACTCTATTCCTCGTCGCGAGACTGTAGCAGACTCGCTCAATGGGAACCCATTCACTGTCTTTCATGAATTCATGGATGAGTCCATCAAGTATTTCTTTGAATCTGATGAGGCCAAGATGCCTGTTAACTGGAAAGAGCAAATGCTGTTCTTTTCTTCCGGGTGAATCGGGGCGGACAATCAGCTCTGCGATAACCTCTAGATCCAACAAAATTGGAATGGCTCCCCATCTTATGGAATTGACAAGTCCGGTACTGGAGACGGTGAATTGAACCTTTCCAGACAGGTCCGAGAGTGTAAATTGGTCTCTTCTATCGGTCGTTATGGCAAGGACCCGACCATGGTTTTCAAGGTCATCTATTGTTCGGAGGTCAGAGGCTTCGATGAAAACGCTTGCGGTTTCCTTCACGGGTCGACAAGTCGTCAACCGCTGCCTCAGGATCTCCGCTTCAACTTCTGACAGAGGCCTGCTATCAGACACGTTCCTCCGTGAGACAGCTCTTCCTTCTTTTGACAGTCTGTAACCCCTTTTCCCCTCATCCTTCTCGACCAAACCAAGGCATTCGGCCGTTACGACATAGTGATAGAAACGGGAGTAGCTCATTTGTCGACTAGTGGTCGTATTGCGTATTCCGGCTTCAAATATAGACTGCTGAAACCTGTTCCAACTCAGAGGAGATTTCTTTGAGAGAACCCCAAGCACACGGAGCAAAGTTGGCAGGTCAACGTGCCGTATTGCCTGTCCTTTGGTCATAGTCAGACCTTCTCCAGGTGTACAATCGTCTCGCGCACTGGTTTCCTGCCATACTTCTTCATCTGTTGGGGGCTGTTTCCTCGAGAACGAGCGGTGTGAAGAGCTACAACAGAAAAACCAATGGAGTCCGCCATCTCTGCAACAATTGAATCACAGGGCATGACAACACCGTCCAGCCTTGTGTTGCTTATGACCAACATTGCATGACCGTTAGACTTCATTATTCTATGTAGCTCTCCAAGAGTCATAAACATGTCCGCCATGTAGCCTTGCGCAGTCTCTACCATTTCCTTGTTGGCGTGCTGGTCAACCTCTCGCAAAAGCTCAAGTCTTGCCTTTGCCACTTCCGGGAGTTTCACGTTTCGCTTCCTCGCAAACGAAGGGGGTTTCGCCTCGACATGAGACCTTATGGAATTCCTTCGAAGACTTCTCACGACGTCCATGTCTCCCTGTGTCATGATTAGCAGTTCCAGCAAGAAAATCCTTGTATAGTCATGCCTGTTCAGGTATGGAGGAGAGCATAAAACGCCGCCTATCGACTCCTTCTTTAGCGGAATCTGCCTTGCATCACAAGAGGCCACT
Source organism: uncultured Thermoplasmata archaeon (assembly GCA_963705355.1). Lineage (GTDB taxonomy): Archaea > Thermoplasmatota > Thermoplasmata > UBA10834 > UBA10834 > COMBO-56-21. The sequence continues at coordinate 926,235 of OY970070.1, read as the reverse complement.
AGGTGCTGAGGTAACCGGGATCCGTCGCAAGCCTGGCGATCTTTGTTGATCATATCGAGAAAGAATAGAAACTTATCTACCGCTGCTCCCTTCTTGAACCTCTTGGTCCTGTCCCATCTTAGGAATGCGCCGCCTTTTGTGGCATACGAGACCTCTTCTACAGTCCTGAGTAGCGATAGGAGAGCGACTGAACTGTCGTGAAATTCATGTATGCCAACAATCACTGACAGGATCTTGGAAATCTCCTTATATACGAGCGGTGGAAACGACTTCTGTAGGTACTCTGATTCGATATCAATGGGCTTTGCGGCGAGCAAATCCCTCTTGGTAATCATGTGCTGTGGTTTGGCATGGCTCGCTTCGATTTTCGTATTGGTTATGAATGTTGATAGTGGAAGCAAATCGGTTCCAATCGCTTTGTAGCCAATTGAGAGAGCTTCAACAACCGTCGTTCCACTACCAACAAACGGATCGTAGATGATTTCAGATCTATCGGTCTGCATTTCATCGAGTGCCCATCTAACAAGCTGGGGTGCGAAACTGTGCGGGTAGACAAACCAGTTGTGCACTGGCAGCCTACGGGCATGATGGGGACCTACCAACATGCCAAGGTCGATATCGTCAACTCTTGCTCTGTGTGATGCAGCCGATGCGTTGACATTTGCTGTCATTCTTTCAAACCGTATCAGTCTCAAGGCCTTAGCAGGACGCTCAGCAAATTGCCTACTGCTACATGTAGTATTCTACTACTCTAATAAAACTACCCCCTAGGGAGCATCTGGATGAGTGCAGTTGATCTCGTCTGGGAACGGAGGAGCCAAGAATGGTGCGCGGGCAGATTGCTGTCTAGACTCAACTTGTTCCTCGAGAAAGAACGCTCAAGGAGACGTTGCTGGTTCAAATATGAGCCAGCATCCTGTGTTCATATTTAATGGCATGCAAACCTTGGTCTCATCGCCGGTATGCATTGTGGTTGAATGTGAACCTGTCGATCTGGCCCAAAATCAATCCGTGCAGGGAGCCGGATTTGAACCGGCGGACGCCTGCGCGACTAGACCCTGAATCTAGCGCCGTTGACCAGGCTTGGCTATCCCTGCATTCAGGCAAGCGAGGATTATGGTCGCGATATAAATAACTCTGCCGCAAGAGTCAGACAACGGTCTTGAGGCTGGTCCTTGATCCTCGAGGTCTCCTGTATCCTGACCCCTCTGTCCTCCAACTCAGACAAGAACCTCTTGAACACCTTCACAACCGCCGTCTCCGGCGGCACAACGCCTCTCTCCGCAATCTCCCCGCGCGCGACCATTCTCGCGACAATTGCCGCCGTATAGCCTGTCGTGCGCGCCATCGAAGTCACCCCTCGCTCCTCATCGAAGCGGTCTACCATCACGAACGACCGCCCCACGTCCTTCCCGTCCTTCCTGCCCGCAACATCCACTCTGAGCACGGTGACATCCTTCTCGTCGCCCCGCCTGAGGGTTTTGTCCAATACGGAAACCGCCATGTTCCTCGGAACGACCTTGACACCGCCCACATCAACCGGATTCGTATCGAACAAGCCCAGATCCCTCATCGCCATGATCTTCTCGGCGTGACCGGGGTACCGCGCGGTCTTCTCGACCATGTTCTTGACCTTTCCCTTCATCGTGAGCAGCAGGGTCGAGAGCCCGTCGGTGGTGAACGCCTCCAGCTTCCCCATCCCCGGGAACTCGATCCGCTCGAGGCCGGACATCGCGTCCACCTCGACGATCTTCCCGTTCCTGACGACTTTTGCCTTCCCGCAATACATGTTGATCAGACCCCAAGTCGACCACGTGATCCTGTATCCGAGAGGAGGCAGCGGTTTCTGGGGCAGCCCGCCGCAGACGATGCGGATGTCGTCCACTTCGTCCATCAGACCCGCGCCGTGGGAAGCGAGGATGTTCGTCATGCCTGGCGCCACGCCGCAATCCAGAACTATCGCTATCCCCGCCTTCTTAGCCGGACCGTCGAACTCCAGCTGCCGGTCCCCGTAGGCGAGGTCCACGACGTGGAGCTTGGCGCCGATCGCCGCCTTGCTCGCGTATGTGTTCAAGCCCTCCGGGAGAGCGCACACAGCCACATCGAATCCCTTCATCAGTTTCTTGGTGGCTTGGACGTCCTTGACGTCCGATCTCCTCGACGAGACCTTGCCGCTCCTGAGGCGAGTGACGACACCGTCCGCCCTCCTCTTGTCTAGATCAGCCAACACCACCTCCGAGACCTCATCGTTATCAGCCATGTCCTGGGCGATGGCGGCGCCCATCATTCCAGAGCCTAGAACCAGTATCCTCATCTCCTCGACTCCCCGTTGCCCTTCTTCATCCCCAAGGATGTCTCGGCATTTCCCACTTTTGATTCATGCTGAAGACGCTTGAGAAGCATCTATCGGTTCACAGAGGACATCTTGACAAAACGATATAGGTGCCTGCCCCAATGCCCTCTCAGTAGGGTGGTATCATAGCCGACATCAAGTTCATCCCGGCTATATGTCCCAGCTGCGGGGCCAACCTCGACCTGCCGGAGAACGCGCAGAAGGCATACTGCATGTACTGCGGCACGGAGATCCTTGTCGGCAGGCCGGAAGCCGCTCCGAAGGTCCAGTGCAAGATCTGCGAAGGTTTTGGGCGGATCGATACATGCAGGGCGTGCAGCGGGACCGGGCATTGCACCTGGTCCACGCGCTCGCCCGGATATCGAGGAAACGAGCTTCTCATGCTAGGGTTCTCGTCGCAGTGCATTGACGGGACCTGCTCTGCCTGCAAAGGGAGCGGGAGGTACATGCTCGGCGGTTGTCCAGGATGCGGGGGCACCGGACAATGCCCTCGCTGTTTCGGCACCGGCAAGTGCGCGGCATGCAGAGGCGTCGGCTTATCCCCGAACCCGAACGGCTTGGATGTCTGCAGTGCCTGCGGCGGAACAGGGGTGGCCAGTCTGCCCTCGCCCACGCCGCCCGCGTCGAAACCGCTGACGAGGTGCCCCAACTGCACAAAGGAGTTGGACGAGGACATCGCGGTCTGTCCGAACTGCGGATACATCAAGCGGGTGTGTCCCGGTTGCGGTGCGGTCTGGGTCGCGGGTGCGATGTTCTGCAGCAAGTGCGGCTTCGGAAAAGACTCAAGCCAGCAAGAAGCTCAGTAGTAGGACTTCGATCTTGAGCTAGAAAGACGAGACTTGCAGGTCAGCTCTGGAACAGGAAAATGAAAAACTCGAACTGGTTTGTGGATATGCAAGGAAGGGGTTTCAAGGATTTGAGAAAAAGTAGGTTGCCCTACTTCTTCATTATCTTCATCCAGCCGCCGCTCTCGTAGACTGCGAGTCTCCTCTTGCCGAGAGTGGTCTTGAACTCGTCCCAGTCAATGATCTCCAGGCGGGAGTTCCTGCCCTTCGTGAACTGGATTCCGTTCGTGCCCTTTACGCGGCCTGGCTTTATGCCCTTCTTCTTTGCGATCTCCATCGCCTTCTCGACACTTATCGGTTCCATAACCAAGTTTTCATCCCTCCGATCGCTTCTGGCCATGCCATCCAGGCACAGTCCAGATGTGTAATTACAGTGTTCGGTATATAATGATTTGCGTATGCTGGCTCGATTTTCCTGCATATCTGGCTGCACGTTGAGAGTCGTCGGATGCCGACAAGGCCAGGGATGCTGGCTCTAGAAACTGAACTGTCCAGGCAGTTTTCGCATCGCCCGTGGGGCTCGAGCCAGGAACTCTGGCCCTCTCTCTGCTACTTGCTCTCTTGTCACATTGTGCTGAGTGGCCTGAGAAAAATACGAAGGGAAAGGGTTTTGTTGGCGCGGATCTTCATGCCCCATTCATCGCGTCATCGTTGCCTTCGCGGCCAGCAGCAGTCCCGTCGCCTCGTTCAGGGTCTTCACCATCGAATCGAGAGATGCTTGCAGGTTGCCAACAACAGACTCGTAGTGCACGGTCAGCTGGGCGATCTCATCCGTGTAGTCCGTTATCCCAGCGGCCTGCTTGTCGACCAGGGACTGGTACACGGAGTAGAAGTCCTCCACATGAGCCAGGCGACCAGTAGCCCAGAACAAGTCCGCCCTCGACGTGTCATCCCACCTGTCTATGACGAGATACTGATAGACTTCGGGACTGACAAGCCTCCCAGTGTACATCCCGTAGACATAGGACAGCCACTCCAGCGCTCCATCGATGTCCCCGAGCTTCAGCGCCTCGATACCCGCACTGAAATAGGACGAGTCATCCAAGTAGTGCTGATGAGGATACATCGACATCGTGTACCCGCCCACGGTCGTGAGGTCCGAGAGCACCAGGTCAGCTGTCTGGAGGAGCAGGTCGTTTGCCTTGGTCGCCTTCCTCGTGTCCTTGGATTTTACTATCAGCGACCAGACATCGTCACCCGCCCTGCCGAACTTCTTGAGCGCCTTTAGGATCGGCTTGACGTCGATCCCTGCTGCCGTGATCATATCTGTGTCCAAGACGCTCTTCAGATCCTTGGCTCTGTCCTGGAAGCTGTAAGGCACGAACTTCGCCTTGTCGAGCTCGATTATGGCTATGCCGTTCGATATCATGCTCATCGCGAGGCTCTCGGCGGAGATCCCGTCCATCGTGTCCACCTGCGTGTGGTAGTCGTATCCCGCGTAGTCCGACCTCGAGCTTCCGATTTCCATCGTGGGTATGCCAGCGGCGCAGAAGCTGAACACATCACCCCATGTCGACCCGAAGCTCACCGTGTCCACTGACGACGGATAGTAGTACTTCGACCATGGGGTCGTCTTCGCGAAGAAGTCGTTGAACTTCGGCAGGAGCGATTTCCGCCACTCGAAGGTCTCAGGTGTGCCGGAAGCACTCACGCTCGTTGCTCCTATTGTGCCCCCGACGCCATCGAATCCGAACCATCCCAGCGTCTTTCCGGCCCATTCGGGATGTATCGAGAAGATCTCCCACCATGCTCCGAGAGCCCAGTCGAACTCCGTGTCCGCCCATCCGTATTCCTCGGCACTCGTGGCAACGAAGATTACGGTCCTGGCGGGCGTGTAGTGGGAGTGTACGAGGGCCTTGGCCATTCCCAGCATGATAGCGACTCCCGCGCCATCATCCCAAGACCCATACCACCACTTGTCGTAGTGGTCCGCGGCAATCACGAACCTGTCCGCAGGCGTCCCGTAGTTGGCACTTGGGAGGTACCCGACCACATTGTACCCAGTGTCATGGAAGTCCATCTTGACGTCGGCCCAGATCTTGACCTTTGGCGTTATTCCGTTTGCTATCATGTCCTTCAAGATTGCGGCGTTCTCCTTGGATATGTCTAGTGCCGGAATCGTAGTTCTGCTCTCCGAGTCGTGTGTGACAACGGAGTTCGGCAGCAGCTGGTACTCGACCCACGTGACGACAGCCCCGACCGCACCGTGCATCTCCGCCTCCATGAGTGGATACTGCAGCCAGAACATCTCTGACTCGCTCACATCTATGAGGACCAGCTTGCCCGTGACATCCTTGCCCATGTAGTCGTACTTGGTCCCGAGCCCAACGTAGACCAGGTCGGCGGTGATGCCGGTGGGCGGTGTTCCTGGCAGTCCTCCGTGGCTTGCAGCTAGCCACACGTCGCCTTGGAACGGCGATACGATCTGAACTGAGGCCCCGCCATAGTCGTATCCTTGCGCTGGAAAAGCCTCCTTCTTGACGTCCTTCAGACCAATACTCTTCATTTCTTTCACAAGGTAGTCCGAGTACTCGCCCGCAGCCGTGCTGCCCACAGGCCTCCAGGCCGTGAGGCCGCTTCCGGTCGGGAATTCGAACTCGCCGTAGCTGTACGAATAAGTCCAGTCAATCCCGTAGGCGTATTCGCCCGTGCCCACAGATTTCGCGAAGGCGAGTTCCTCGGGCGTGAGCCGCGTGTACGAGCTTCTCGGGCAACTGCTTGCCAACGGAAGGCAAGCGACGACCATGAAGACGACAATCGCCATGGCCGCTCCCACTTGAAAATACCTCAATCTCATCTCTGTGCTTCCCCCCTCAACTGTCCGATGTCTCTTTCCGAAACATCAGGTTACTCCTGAATCGACTTTCTAGTTAATACCACCAGCGATTATCCAATGTCGGATGCATCGGATCGGCATCCGTACGGAGGCGACCTTGCGCATTGCAACGAAGGCAAACGAAGAGCATCTTGAGCGGAGTCCTGTCAAGAGACTTAATGCGGTCACGAATTGTGATCGGAGTGCTCGGGATACCGATTGATAGGCTGTTCTGCTCACCCGACCGCATTGGCAAGTGCATCTTCGATTACATGCTGTCGCTCGAAGTGCTTGTTCGGGTCATCTATCAATGTGTAGAGCCAATAGATGCCAAACACTCCAAAAGTAATGACCGTGAGCACTGCGTACAACACAAAGGGCCGTTCCTTGTGAGACCTTGCATCGACGGAAGGATCGAACTCCTTCCCGAGCTTCCTGAGCGTAACGCCAGAAGAGTTCACGAACCCGATCCATCGCTCCTCGTGAGTGTACATCGTCTTCATGAGCGTGCTCGCAAGAGACAGCAGCATGATAAGTCCGATAAGGAGGATAATGTACATCCCGTACGTGAGGACCACAAGCAGCCCGAACGATTCGAAAACATCATCTCGGTAGTACATGATCGCCCATTCAGCTGCGCTCAATATCGACCCCAGGACGAACACCGCCGCGATTCGCCAGGCCCAAGTCCTTGGCCGCAGCTTCTTCTCGTATGTGAGGGCCTGCCCGTCGAAGGCGCTCGCGGACATGAGGTTCTTCATCATCTCAGGGTCTGCGGTCCCTGCTCTAGATGACGACATCAGGTAGCTCATCACGGCTGACCGCAGCCCTCCCTCTCTATCGATGTGCGCGTTCAGCCTGCTGAGAAGCTTGTACACAAGGACGCCCAGCAGAACTCCGAACAACGCGCTGAAGAAGTTCCGGCCAACGCCGTAGAATAGGTTCCAGAGGTCTCCCTCGCCATAGTTGAAGTGGAGGAAAACAGCAAGAAGTGAGATCACGAACAAACCCGTGGTTGGGACAACTATCAGGAGGGACAGAATGCACCACAGGGGCGTTATGTGTCGGTCGGTGTTCCGACGCCATCCTATCGAATTGAGTATGTCCTTTCTCGATTTTTCTACGGCCTCATCCGGGCTACGCACAGCCCCGGGACCGCCTACGTACAAAACTCTTCCGCAGAAGCTGCAATACTTGCCTTCCGGCGGATTCTCCTTCCCACAGACCGAGCACACCCTCATGCCATTCCCCAACGAACATTGACCAGTCAGGTCAAGAATGTTTCCACGGAACCCCTCCAAGCTCTAGGCATCCAAGAAATCTAATATAGCCGCGTACTGTAATCAGAGGGCTTGGTGAACCGTCCCATGAAGCTTTTCGGATCCTCTGGCGTGAGAGGCGTTGTCAACAAGGACTTCACTCCGGAGTTGGCAGCCGAGATCGGCATGGCAGTCGGCACCAGCGCGAAGTGCGCGGTCGTCGGGATGGATTCAAGAACATCTGGACCGATGATCGTGGCCGCGGTATCGAGCGGGCTCATGGCGGCTGGGTGCGATGTCTTCGAAACCGGGCTCGTCACTACTCCGACCCTTGCGGAGGCCGCTCGGACAATGAACTGCGGCGTCATGGTCACTGCCAGCCACAACCCGCCGGAGTACGCGGGCATAAAACTCTGGAATCCTGATGGCTCGGGATTCGGTGTCCTCCAGTCAGCCGCTATCGAGAAGCTCCTCGAGTCCAAGGAGTTCAAGCTGAAGTCCTGGAACCAGGTCGGCAAGAAGCATGTCCTCCCTGAAGTCATCGATACCCATGCATATCGTATACTGTCCGGTGTCGGGACTTCCACGCTGAAGGTGGTCGTCGACTGCGCGAACGGGCCTGCGTCGAACATCACGCCCATCGTGCTCCAACGCATGGGCTGCAAGGTCATCACGCTCAACTCGAATATAGACGGTCATTTCCCAGGGAGGCCGCCCGAGCCGATCGACGAGAATCTCACGGATCTCAAGAACGCCGTCGTCTCGATGAAGGCGGATCTGGGGATCGCCCACGACGGAGATGCGGACAGGATGGTCGCGATCGACGACAAAGGCGTGTTCCTCGGCGGAGATCAGCTGCTCGCCCTGTTCGCGAAGCGCTTCGCCAAGAAGAAGGTCGTCGTCACCGTCGACACCTCAATGGTCATCGACGACTACGTCGATGCGAAGGTCATCAGGACCAGGGTGGGCGATGTTTCCGTAAGCGAGGAGGTCAAGAAGAGCAAGGCCGAGTTCGGCGGAGAACCCTCGGGCACATGGATATTTCCAGATCAGACGTTCTGCCCCGACGGCGTACTCGCCGCTGCCAGGCTCGTGGAGCTCGCATCCAAGAAGAAGCTCTCCGAGCTCAGAGCCAAGGTTCCGAGATATCCGATCCTCAGGGGCGCGGTCTCCTACAACCCGCAGTTCAAGGAGATGGTGCTCAGAAACCTTGACAAGGCGATGCGGGCCCTCAAGAGCGACGAGATCCTCACTCTGGACGGCTACAGGCTCCAGTTCGAGGACGGCTGGGCGCTCGTCCGGCCCTCGGGAACGGAGCCCAAGATCAGGCTCTTGGCCGAGGCTCGAACCGAGAAGAGGGCCGCGAGCATCATGAACACGATAGACAATGTCGTCAAGAGGGCGTGCAAATGAAAGGATACATTCTCGCAGCAGGCGAAGGGCTCAGGATGCGCCCTTTGACTTCCAACATACCAAAACCTCTCCTGCCAGTGGCTGGCAAGCCCTTCCTCGAGCACAACATCGAAGCGCTGAAGGAAGCGGGCATCAAGGACCTCATCCTATTGGTTGGCTGGCGCGCACAGCGTATCAGAGAGCATTTCGGAGACGGCAAGGACTTCGGGGTCAAGATAGAGTACATCGAGCAGAAGGAGCGCCTCGGCACAGCCCATGCCGTAGGCATGATCAAGGACAGGATCGACTCCGCCTTTTTCTGCCTTTACGGGGACGTAGTGCTGACGAAGGAGAGCGTCAAGGGCATCGTGGAACACCACAACAAGGTCAAGGGGACCGTGATGGCCCTCACGACCGTCGAGGACCCGAAGCGCTACGGCTGCATCACGGTCGATGCGGGTGTGGTCAAGGATATCATCGAGAAGCCCGAGGTGCCCGAGACAAACACCATCAACGCGGGCGCGTACATACTCGAGCCGGAGATATTCGAGGCGATAGCGGAGACGAAGAAATCCGCTAGAGGCGAATTCGAGATCACCGACTCGTTCAAGATACTCATGCGGAAGAACCACATATACACTCATCTCCTGAAGGGCGAGTGGATAGATGTCGCCAGACCGTGGGACCTGCTTGAGGCGAACAGGATACTCATGGAGGACCTCGAGGCCGACGTCGAAGGCGATTTGTCGGAGAAGGCGACGGTCATAGGCAATATCCAGGTCGGTAAGGGCACTCGAGTCCTCCCGGGCAGCTACATCATCGGCCCCGCAATAATCGGCGAGGAGTGCGAGATCGGCCCCAACGCGTACATCCGTCCCAGCACTTCGATAGGCGACCACTGCAAGATCGGCGCGGCGGTCGAGATCAAGAACTCCATCATAATGAGCAGGACTAAAGTGCCGCACCTGAGCTATGTCGGTGACAGCGTCATCGGCGAGAGATGCAACTTCGGCGCGGGGACGAAGGTAGCGAACTTAAGATTGGACGAGAAGGAGGTTCAAGTGATCGTAGACGGCAGAAAGACAGGCTCCGGCCGCAGGAAGCTCGGTGTTATAATGGGCGACGATGTCAAAACGGGCATAAACGCCACCATCGATGTCGGCTCGATCATCGGCGAGGGAACGATGATCGGAATGGGAGCTGTGGTCAGAGGAACCATTGCGCCTAAAAGCAGGATTTTCTGACAACCACGCACAAATCACAGTCGTAGGGGTTTGCGCGTTCCACGCGAGGAATACGCTACGTGTAGGCTGATTCCGCAGGAGAGGTTAATAAAGCCTCTTGTGCGTTGAACAAGTGCTCGGTTTAATATCGAGGAAATGGATTGAGGCGATGCAATGGGCGAATCATGCAAGACCGCAGTCTTGGATCATTCTGCGCTGGAAGCAGCGTGGGAGAAGGTCGACCGACTCACGAAGAACAAACTCTGGGTGATGAACAACATCGGAGAGCTTCGGTCGAAGTATCCTGACAAGTACATAGCCTACGACGAGGGGAAGGTCTTGGCGTCAGCCGAGACATCGAATGGTATTTTCCGGCTCCTTCGAAAGAAGAGGATTCCGGACGTCACGGTCGTGGCCGTTGAATTCGTCCCGAAAGAGCCCGTCATCTGGCTGTTGTGATGGGTGGGGCGAGCCCATGCGCAAGTTTTCGGCAAAAGTGGCCAGCAAAGCAGAACTCAGTGGTGCCTTCATTTTCCCTGCAATCATTGCTCTGCCGGACGCTGGAATATCTGGGCCGGTTGATTTCCTGCTGGATACTGGCTCTGCAAGAACGATTGTCGGTGAAGATGATCTCAAGAGACTCGGCTTGGACATCAACACACTTCCGCGATCGTCGACGCCCATCTCTGGTTGGGGCGGAACGACTGAAGCGTGTGTCATATCGAACTCCTGCATTTTCATGCGGGATTCTGAGGGGAATTCTGAGAACTTCGAGACGCCAGACATTATCTCTGGGAAGAACCCGCGGGACAGGATGGCGAAGAAGGGAAGCGCGAGGATCCGCATGGTTTCAATACCCAGCGTCATCGGTCGCGATTTTCTCAAGTTGCATGGTCTAGTTGTGCACATCGATGTTGGGAAGCGAGATATCTTCATGTACACTCCTTGATTCCTCAAGCCTCTGTCAGAGTATGATATGTTGCGGTAAGTATCATTATATCATATCTCTTTAAATAGTTAGTATGATATATTTGGACAAGATGAATGAAATCATATTAGACGCTCTGCGGAAGCAACTTCTCACTCGTGACGCACTCGAGGATCTGCCTGATGGAGTATGGAAAAGGGCAAGTGCCCTGAACACCTGGGGCACGAATGCGATCGAGGGAAACACGCTCACATTGCGGGACGTCGAGAGGCTCATCCTGGAAGATCGTTCAGTGGGCAACCGACCTATGCGCGATGTCTTAGAAACCATCCAGCATGAGGTGGCCTTTCGCGGTCTTCTTTCTCGAAGAAAGAAACCGATTGCGCTCCAGACTGTGCTGGAACTCCACGAAGAGGTGTTTCGAGGTGTCCTGTCCGATGCCGGTCAGTGGCGCCGTGTGAATGTCAGGATCGTTGGGACAAAGCATGTTCCACCTCGAATGGAGAAGGTGCTCTCCCTCATGCAAGAATGGATTGAGGAGTACAGCAGGAGAGACATGGTGGGGGAGTCCGTCTTCTTCCTCGCTTCCTGGATGCATCATGAATTCGAGTCCATCCATCCTTTGAGTGACGGCAATGGCCGTGTTGGTCGATTGTTGTTGAATCTGCATTTCGTCAAGCACAACTGGCCGCCAGTTCACATTCTTCCACCAGACTGGGAGTCGTATCTATCTTGCCTGGAGATCGCTCATTCCGGCGACCTCGCGAGGTTGGAGGACTTCCTGAGGGTGAGGATGGGTCGCTCGCTGCTAGACCTGCTGGACCAGGTCGGGACCAAGGATGACGAGTTGAAGCAGTTGAAATCATTCGCGTCGCTTAGCGGTTACTCGGCTCAGTACTTGTCGCTCCGGGCCGGGCAGGGACGGCTGCCCGCTCTCATGATCAAGGGTGATTGGTACACGAGTCAGAGGGCCCTCCAACTCTATCAGGATGAGATTGGCAGGAGAATCCAGCTGTCAAGGAAGAGGCGCTGACACGTCTTGCATTTCGACAGTATAGGCTGCCGAGGGAGTCACTCGGCCGGTCCTCTCAGAGCCCTCGCCATGGCATCGGCGAACTTCTGGGCCGCCCTCTGCGACATGTACACCCTGGCGCCCGCTGATGCTTTTCCGCGGCCTGGTTTGCCGCCAGTCGCGGTCATGAACTCAATGAACATGTCAGTCGGGGAGATTCGGGCGCCCTCCACAGACTCCAAGGAAGGTCCGCAGTAGTGCCTTATCGCGTGGTCCATAGCTTCCGTCCCATCCCTGTCGTCGATCATCGCATACGCGAGGAAGGTAAGTGCCATTAGCTTTCTTGAGGACGCGTTGGCCCTATAAATGGGTCTCCTGCGGTCGTTCGAGATGTTCTTCAAGATCCCCACTGCGACCAATGCTGAGACAGCCTTTCCTACGCTTGGTTCCGAGAGGCCAGTCAACTCCCTTAGATCCTTGGGACGGTAATCGGAGTGTGGATCTGCTACGATCTCCTGGAGCACCCTAAGCTGCGCCGTGTCTCCGAAGAGCCCTGAGAAGGGAAGATCTGAGTTCCTCTCCCAATCCTTGGGAGGTTTTGGGGCGATTCTGTTCGTCACCTGTTCACCTGTCGGATCGAGGCTTGACATAGCGTGCATCCCTATTTATTCTTTCGTTTGCAGAAACTATTCTTTCATAACAATGTGCTGGCTATGATGTGGAACCTCAATGAAGGATAGTGCAGCGAATGCCGTGGTCCGAGTTGCGCGATGTATTCAGTCGACCACCTTGAGTTCCCTCGGCTCGCCGCTGGCGTCATAGGTGGCCCAACTTGTCCTGTCGAACGGGCTGCAGACGATGATGTGGATCCAGCCGAACTTCTGGAACAGCTGGACGTCTGCTCTGGACGGGTAGCAGACGCCTGAAGGATGAGAGTGGACGGTCCCGACGATCGTGAAATCGATCGGCAGGTTGTGGAACTGGAAGATCGCGTGCCTGTTTCCAGAGACAGTGCCAGGCAGGAGAATGAGCTCGTGGATGACGCCCTTCTCCGCCCTCAAAAGCGCCCCGAATTCCTCGGGGAACTGCGACTTCGACGCCTCCAAGATCATCTTCAGAGTCCGCTTCTTGATGCTGTGGATGTTCGCTCTGTCGTCCTTGAAGAAGTCAAACAGCGGCATTCATCACACCCTATTCTAAGCCCGCCCTCGCCCTGACCGCCTCGATCAAGGCGGGCTTGTAGCTGACGCTCAGCACGATCTCCTCGACATGCCGCTTCCTGATGATGCCCCCCAGCTCGTGCTCGCCGTCGAGCTTCAGCTTCACCAGGCTCGAGAACGACGATGTGACGAACAAGGCCTTGCTGATCGGGAAGTATCTAACCCCCACGCCGACTCTGAGGCCTCCCCTGGGGACGGATGTCTCCTTCACCTCCATGATCCAGGCATATGGGATCGTGGTGTTGATCAGCCATCCCATCCTGATGCGTACGCCCTTCGCGCCTGCAAGATGGTGCGTGAACATGGGCGGCACCAGGAAGAGCGCTGCGAGGATACCGATGATCGGGCTGATGATGATCCACGCGTCCCTCCAGAGCCCGGGAGCGTTCGTGTAGGCAGTGTAGAAGAGCCACGCCGCGACCGCCTCGAAGACTATCGTCATGATGACGAACCAGTGCTTTGGATAGTCGATCCTCAGAGGCTCGTTCTTGCCGACGTTCATTGTGATGATCTTCTCCGGGTCAGTGTCTGTGCGCTGCGAAGGGAGCGGAGGCTATGAGCTTCTCCTCCAGGTTCCTGTAGAAGTCGTCCTTGAAGCTGATGAACTTGGCCCTCTTCTCTGAGGCCGTGAAGACCAGCGTCTCATCTCCCCTGATCTTGAACTCGCACTGGCCATCTATCACCATCGTGCACTCCTTTGGTTCCAGGATGCTGACGGAAATCCTGCTCTTCGCGGACACGACCAGAGGTCGCGCGGCGAGCCTGAACGGCGCGATCGGCGCTATGACGAACGCATCGACCCTGGGGTCGATGATGGACGAGCCGACGCTCATGGCGTAGCTCGTGGAGCCAGTGGGCGTTGCGACTATCAGGCCGTCTGCGCGTATCTCCGTAGCCTGCGTGCCGTCGACTGAGATCGCGAAATGCCTCATCTTCGCGATGTGGGCCGTGTGCACAACAGCTTCGTTCGTCGCGTCTTCGAGCCTCTTCCCGTTCAGTATCGTCTTGAGCTTCAGCCTCTCGTCGATGCGGTAGTCGCCCTTCAGAAGCCTCTTGATCGCCGGCTTGATCTCATCCGCCTGGATCTCCGTCAGGAAACCGAGCACGCCCGCGTTCACGCCCATGACCGGCGCATCACACCCTTGCAGCGTGCGGAGGATGGTGCCGTCGCCACCGACCGTTATCAGAGCATCCACCTTCATCTTCGCGAGCGGGACTCCTTTGAGCCCGAGCGCTTCCGCGGTGTGAGCCTCCACGACATAATCGACTCCCTTGAGCGCCTCGAATACCTTCTTCGCCACGGGCTTGAAGTTCTTCAGCTCGGGAGTGCCAGTGATCCCTATTCTCGTAATACCATCTCCTTTATCCTTGGGTCTCCGTAGGCCAGGAAGTTCTTCCTGTCCTGCAGGTCGAATTCCATATCGAGCTTGTTGCCCTCGAGATCGACGACCTCGCCTCCTGCCTCCCGCAGGATGAGGCAACTGGCTGCGATATCGATAACCCTTATCATTCTCTTGAAGTTGGTGCAGTTCATGTAATGCGCTTGGACTGACCCCTGGGCCACTAGACACATCTCCAATGAGGCGCAGCCCATGGTCCTGACCCTGCTGGCCAAGAGCTTGACCTCCTCAGATTCGGGAGCGGCGTCCCTGCCGTCGAACATGATGAAGATGGCATCGTCTCTGTCGTATTTCGACACTCCTATCCTGTGGCCGTTGAACTCGGCGCCCCGACCGCGCTGCGCATAGTAGCTGTCGCCCGTGAAGAGGTTCTTCACGAGCGCGTAGTCGCAGTCGGTCAGCTTCTTCTTGCCCACCGCCATCGAAACGGAGAAGAACGGGATCCCGCGGGTGCAGTTCAGCGTGCCGTCGATCGGGTCGAGCACGAGGACGCGGTCCGCGCCTCTGTCGATGAACCCGGCTTCTTCGCTCAGCACGTTCAGCTTGATGTCCTCATCCTCGAGATACTTCAGGACGACTTCCTCGGCGAACTTGTCGATCCTCGAGGTCGCGGAGCCGCTGGCGCCCATGCCGACATGGATGTGGCCATCGTAGTCTTTCGGCAGCTCGTGATATGCTGCGTGGACGGCATTTCCGATCCTTGTCAGTTCCTGCTTCACGGGCTCAATATCGGAGGAGTGATTGATATTACTTTCTCGGAGATTCGCCAACGGGTCACAGAGTGGTTTGCTCGAACCTCTATTGGTCCGGCTGTGGAGGGATCTTGCCGGCCTCTCCCCTACCCCATCTCGTGAAATCGCCGCCGAAGCTGCTGACCATCCTGCGGATACTGAGATCCGTCTCGAACTTCATCGCGAGCTGATGCGCCATGTCCGGCGAGATGCCGCTGTCGACGAGGCCTTTCTCGAAGAGCTTGGAGCTCTTCCTGGCCGTCCTCTTCAGCCTCAGGTAAGCGAACCCCGCGCTGAGGACTAGCCTTGGGACGGTGACCGTTATCGCCGCGACCATCTCCGGCAGGTCGTCCCTGCGCTCACTCATCGTCTTCATCCAGCTTCTTCTTGATCTTCTCGTTGATCTTCCTGCCGATCTCTTCGTCGCGCGCCCACGCTCCTCCCTGGAACACCTTGGACATCATCCCGCCGATGCTGAAGTTCGCCATGAACTTCTCCGTCAGCTCGTATGCCTGCTTCTCGTCCATGCCAGCATCCTTCATCTGCTTGTAGAACGCAGCGACGGACTTTCCGAAGTCCTGCGCCTTGTCCGCGTTGTAGATGGTGTTCGTTATCGACTCGAGCAGCTTGGGGATCTCCGTCGAGACCACGCCAAGGATCTCCTTTACCTCTTCTGCGCTGTGTTTCTTCTCGTCTGCCATTCTTGTTCACCTCTTCGCCCTTTTCCGGGCTTCTTGGGGCATACTATGCGTGGTGCCAGTAGATAAGGAAAGTGAGCATAAGTGGCCGACAGAAGGCTACCGGCCGACTTCTTTCGGAGCTACGGGTTCCTCTTTGCCTTTTCCGATTCCGAGTCCTAGCAGCTCGAACCATTTGTCAACGTACGCTTCTGTGAGCCAGTACTCTTTCGATCTCGGGGATCCTTTCGATTTCACGACGCCTTTCTCTTCCAGCCCCTTGAGCCTCTCGCGGACTATCCTTCTGGACGACGTGCCCCTCATCTCCTTCAGCTTGTCGGTGATCTGGGAGATGTTCTGACCGTCCCTCTCGAAGAGCACCTTGACTATGTCCCTCGAGATCGAGTCCTTGACGCCTGGGATGAGCAGGTCGGGCGATATGGCCCCGTACCTCTGGTACAGCCCGAGCATCCTGAAGTAGCTGGAGGATATCTTCTGAAATCGCTCGATGTAGCCCACGAGCTGAGCGTAAGGTTCAGTGACCTTGCTCATCGACTCCTCGAGGCCTTCCATCTTCTCGGCCAGGGATTTGATCTGTTTCCCGAGGTCCTCGTCCGCCATCGGCGTGCAATCGCCTTGGAGTATAATCAATTTATGAGGGGAAGCCTATCGCCTCAGTGCGATGACGAAGCTCCTCTCCAAGGTCGACGGAGCCCCTGGCGTGTTCACGAACGGCAAGGACGTTCTGACGGTCAATGGTGCTCCAGGGAAGACGGTCTATGGCGAGCGATTCGTCGCGGTCAACGGTATCGAGTACCGCGTGTGGGATCCCCACAGGTCGAAACTTGCGGCTGCAATCCTGCTCGGCGCCAGGGACTTCGGTCTGGACGAGAGCACAAAAGTCCTCTATCTCGGTGCCGCGTCCGGCACCACGGCCTCGCACGTTTCCGACATCGTGTCCAATGGGGTCGTCCACTGCGTCGAAGTGTCGGAGCGATCCTTCAGAGACCTGGTGGCGGTCTGCGAGACCAGGAAGAACATGATCCCTCATCTGGCAGACGCCAATCAGCCTGAGGAATATGCGCACATCATCGAGGGCGTCGAGCTGGTCTATCAGGACATCGCCCAGAGGAACCAGGTCGAGATCTTCGTGAGGAACATGGCCGCGTTTGACGCAGAGCACGGGATCCTCATGCTCAAATCGAGGAGCGTCAATGTCAACCGGAAGCCCAAGGAGATCTTCGCCGAGGTCCGCAAGGCCCTCTTGTCCAAGTCCTTCAAAGTCAGGAACATCATCGACCTCGAACGATACGCCAAGGATCACGCAGCATTCTTCGTGGAGGTGTGAACGTGATCGAGAAGTTCACCTATGTCATCGCCTTCAACGGCGACAAGTTCGTCATGGTCCGGCACAGGGACCGAAAGTGGGAGATGCCCGGGGGCAGGCTGCTCAAGGGCGAGAACCATGAGCAGGCGGCTGTGCGCGAGTTCTTCGAGGAGACCGGCATGAGCCTGGAGATCATCGGGCGTATAAGGATTGCCAAGCCGGGCGGCAAGGTCTTCGTCGGTCTGGTCCGGGACAAGCTTACGGGCCGACCGTCCGAGTACAACATCGCCGAGGTCAAGGAGTTCACCGATCTTCCATCCGAGCTCTCCTTCCCTCGGGTGGAGTATCGAGCCATGCTGGCCCAGGCGAAGCGCATCTCAGAAACCTTTAAAAGGGGGAAGAATATAGACGGCTCTGCCTCGCCACTGACATAGAAAACAGACGGAGTTAGATAGGCAATGTCAAGAATGCATTCAAGCAGGAAAGGTTCCTCGGGCTCTAAGCGGCCGCTCTTGGCCGAGAACCCGAAGTGGGTGCAGCAGTCGCCCGAGGAAGTGGTGGACCTCGTTGCGAAGCTGGCAGGCGAGGGAATATCGATGGCCAAGATCGGCCTGGTTTTGCGGGATCAGTACGCTGTTCCGAGTGTGCAGCTCGCGACGGGTAAAAGCGTCAAGCAGATCCTGGACGAGAAGAACATCAAGTTTGATCTCCCGGAGGACCTGCAGGCACTCATGAAGCGCGCCGTGTCGATGACCGGGCATGTCAAGAAGAACCCGAAGGACCTGCACAACATCAGGGGAAGGGCGCTCATGGAATCGAAGATCAGGCGACTTGTGAAGTACTACAAGCGGGAAGGCATAGTCCCGGAGACGTGGAACTACTCCCTGGATACCGCCGCACTGCAGGTCGAGTGATGCTCATATGAGCGGGAGCATAGCACTCCCGGACGAGTTCTCAGATAGCCTGAAGCATGCGCAGAAGGTCGTCAATTCCTCAAGTTACCTCAGGGTCATCTCTCACTACGACGCGGACGGCCTTGCTGCAGCTTCCATCATGGTCCGCGCGCTCTCACGCAGCAAGAAGCAGTTCCATCTCACGATCAGCAAGAGCCTCGACAAGGAGATCATCGAGGGCATCGCGAAGGAGGGGAACGAGGCGATCCTGTTCCTCGACATGGGCTCGGGCCAGATAGACGGGCTAGAGACGCTCGACGCGAAGCTCGCGGCTCTCGACCACCACAAGCCCATCAGAAAGTCGAGGAAGGTGGTCCAGGCGAACCCGCATTTCTACGGAATTGACGGCATGACCGAGTCCTGCGCCTCCACGATATCATTACTGCTAGCCGTCATGATGGACCCGTGCAACTGGGATCTATCCCCGATCTGCATCGCGGGCATCATAGGCGACAGGCAGCACATGGGCGGCATGAAGGGCTTGAACCAGCAGATCCTGGACTACGCCAAGGACAAGGGATTCATTGAGGTCCAGAGGGGACTGAGCCTGAAAGGCGCGACCATCGCGGATGCCATCGCGGATTCGGTCGACCCGTACTTCGTCGGCCTCTCCGGACGGAAGGACAACGTCCTCGCGTTTCTCGAGGCGATGAAGCTCAACCCGAACACGGCCATGGGAGCGCTCGACGAGATCTTCAGGCGGAAGCTCACATCGATGCTCTCGCTCAGGCTGATGGGCCAGGGCTGCAGGCCGGAGACGGTCGAGGAGCTCGTCACCGACGTCCACTGGATACCCTCCATGAGCCTGACGGCGGCCGACCTCGCAGACCTGCTCAACGCATGCGGCAGGATGAATCACGAGGGGCTGGGCATAGCCCTCTGCATGGGCGATAACGAGTCGCTCGCGCGGGCGGGGGAGCTCAGGAGAGAATACAACAACAAGATCATGGGGCGCCTGATGAGCATAGAGTCAGACGGCGTGAGCCATAAGGACCATTTCCAGTACTTCACTGCCGCCGATCCATCACTCGCGGGCGCGCAGTGCGGGCTCGCGATGCAGTACATACTCGACCAGTCGAAGCCCACGCTCGCGTTCTCCCGCGTCAAGGGGAGCGTCAAGGTCTCGAGCAGGGGAACGAAGCACCTCATCTCCAAGGGCCTCGACCTCTCGGCCGCCTTGAAGAAGGCCGCGGAGAAGCTCGGAGGGGTCGGCGGGGGACACGCGGTCGCTGCGGGAGCAACCATCCCGGAAGGCAAGGAAGAAGAGTTTTCGAAAGCGGTCGACGAGATCATAGGCCTCCAACTTCGCTGATGGCTACCCTGAGTAAAGATTATTAACAGGCCGACGGCAATCAGGTCTGGGCTCGCTTACCATGAACCGAATCGTCGAGGGCATCATCGTCTTCTTCGGGATATGCCTCCTGCTCTTGAGCGCGATATTCTTCATATCCGCCACTGCGGCGAATGATGTCATCGGCGCCGTGCTTCTCTTGATCGCGTTCGTCATGTTCTACTTCGTCTACCGAGTCGAGAAGGTCGACGCCACGAAGCCGACGCAGATTCAGCAGACCTTCAACGTCAAGATGGAAGGCTCGGGCGCCATGGACGCGAGGGAGATGAAGTGCAAGTCCTGCGGCGCGCCCATCACAGACAAGGATCTTACGGTCATCCAGGGCGGCATCATGGCCAAGTGCTCCTTCTGCGGCGCCGTGTTCGCCTTGGAAGAAGCTCCGAAATGGTGAGTCTGGTGGTGTCATGAGAACCGGGGGAAGCGCTGCCGCATTGCTCGGCGCATCGTTCGCCGCGGCCGTCCTGCTCTCGATCTCTCTCATCGGCGCACTTGCAGTGCTCTCGGATACAGCCAGGGCCCAGACCTATGACTTCAGGACGAACTCGGAATATGTTGATGTCCACATCGAGAAGGACGGAAGCGTGGACATAGACTACACGTTCTACTTCACGAACTACGGCTTCATGGACGGCGTAGATATCGGCCTTCCCAACAGCCACTATGACTCTTCCTCGGCCACGGCCACGATCACGGTGAACGGGGTCGACTATCTGCCATTGCTCATTCACAAGTCCCCGTATGTCAGCGTCGGCCTCGCCGTCGAGTTCACCTCTCAGACGATGAGCGCCATCCAGCAGTACAGCGACTTCAGTCTGAGATTCCATGTGAACAACAAGCACATGGTGTACCAGAACGAAATCGTCAAGGGCACCGTGGGCATCAAGTTCAGGCCAACCTGGTTCAGTCCGTCTTACCAGCAAGGTTCCACAGGCGTGCTCGAAGCGAGGATATTCTTCCCCGAGGGCTTCACGGACGCAAGCAAGGCAGTTTACTTGCAGGACAGGGCGTGGAACTCGATCGCCGTCGATCCATCATCTGGCCTGCTCGTGGCCACTTGGAACGCTACCAATGTGTCGCCATCGGGGCAGGAGAGCGGGCTGTATGACATCGGCGCGGGCTTTCCCTCTCAGTTTGTCGACAAGTACTACAAGCATGGCTTCACCGAATCGCTGATGCACTTCTTCGGAAGCGTGGGGGCCGCGCTCGGAGTATGTTTCCCGGTCATAATCATCGCAGCATTTGTCGCGATCATGTTCGTCGCTGCAAGGCGTTCGACCCGGAAGAGGGCCATGGACTACTTCGAGCCGGAGCTTAGCCAAGCGGGTGCGGGCCCGAGGAGGGACCTGACCGCCGTGGAAGCTGCGATAGTTCTCGAAAGGCCGCTGGAGATGGTCGCCACGATGATCCTGTTCGGTCTGATCAAGAAAGGGAAAGTCAAAGTCGTGTCCGAGGAGTATCCGATGAAGCTGGCGAAGATAGCAGACAAGGGCGAGTACCCCTACGAGGACGAGTATATCGCTGCCATCAAGGCCGATGGGACTCTTGATCGCGGCCTGCTCAAGGAGACCCTTGTCAATCTGACCCAAGCCACGGAGCACAAGCTCCGCGGGTTCGACTACCACGCGACTAAAGCGTACTACGAGAGGATCTGCGAGGCCGCTTGGGAGCAGGTCAAGGCCGCCGGGACACCGGAGGACTTCTCGAAGGGCGTCGATGACAAGCACGACTGGATGATGCTCGACCCGCATTATGAGAGACGGATGACCACGATCTTCTTTCCATACCCAATCGCTCGCGGTCCAGTAACCGCGCGCACCACCAGCACGGGCCCGTCATCACCTGCCGGAAAGACACTTCAGTCCATGGCGAACGGGTACGCTTCGAAGGTCAAGAACGCGGCGAACAACATGACCTCCAGCATGAAGGACCTGAGCAAGGAGGTCACCTCGAAGACGCATCCAGTGCCCATCGCGGTCCATACTGCCGGCACAGGCGGCGGTGGCTGGGGCGGTGGCGGATTCAGCGGGTGCGCATGTGCGTGTGCATGCGCTTGCGCATGCGCTGGAGGGGGAAGATGAGGCCCTTCGGAAAGATATTCCAGGACCCGCGCGAGCTGGGGCTCAGGCCGGGAACGTACAAGTACGACGGCAAGGGCGATCTCAAAGGTCACAGGTTCCATCTCAGGGTCGACAGCGAGAGCAAAGGCGTTCTGCTGATTGACGCCTCCCGGCTGGTCTTCCTCAACGGCACCGCGCTGGACTATTTCCGGCTCTATCTCGAGGGCCGCTCCGACAGAGATGTGGCCAGATACATGCGGACGAGGTACAGGAATCTGAAGAAGGCCACGGTCGAGGAACATTACGAGAGGGTGAAGTCGCAGCTAAAGGACTACCTGAAAGGCGATGTGAATGTCATCAGGACCGTGGGCACGGAGACCCCGACGATCGGTTTCGACAAACTGCCCGCGCCTTACAGAATGGACCTCGCGCTGACCTACAGATGCCAGAACGACTGCGGTCACTGCTACAACGAGACCAAGGACAAGAAGGAGCTGACGCCGGAGCAGTGGATGACTGTCATCGACAACCTGTGGGAGGTCGGGGTGCCGCACATCGTCTTCACGGGGGGCGAGCCGACACTGTACGAGGGCCTTGAGAAGTTGGTCGCTCAGACCGAGGAGCACGGTCAGGTCACGGGCCTGGTAACGAACGGCAGGGCCCTCAGGACCCCTGGCTATCTGAAAGAGCTCGTGAGACTGGGCCTCGACCACGTGCAGATCACGGTCCTTTCCCACAGGGAGGAAGTCCACGACAGGCTCGCAAGATCGAAAGGTGCCTGGAAAGAGACGATAGAGGGCCTGAAGGTCGCTCTGTCCGAAGACCTCTACGTCAGCTCGAACACCACCATTATGAGGTCGAATGCTGCGGACATCGAGGAGACGATGCGGTTCCTCGTCCGCCTTGGCGTCAAGAATATCGCGTTCAACAGCATCATAAGGGCTGGCAAGGGCGAGGAAGCCGAGGGGATCACCTACGACGAGCTGACGGACCTTCTCGTGAAGCTGCGCGAGATCGCCAAGGAGAACGGCACGAATCTCATCTGGTACACGCCCACGCCGTACCACGAGTTCAACCCCGTCAACTACGGCTTCGGGATCAAGCAGTGCACAGCGTGTGCGATGAACATGGCAATCGAGCCAGACGGGACCGTCCTGCCATGCCAGAGCTACTACAAGTCGCTGGGGAACATCCTGACCGATCCATGGCCGAGCATCTGGAACCACGAGCTGTGCAAGAAGATCAGGGAGAGGGGATACCTGGACGGCGACTGCCTCGAATGCAACCTCAAGCAGGTCTGCGGAGGCGGCTGCCCCCTGTCACGGGAGCATGGAGACTATGTCTGCCTCGACAGGCACTCTTCGATGTGAGTGGATCATTTCTTCGCAAGCGCGTAGAAGTAGGGATTGAACTGGAACAGCGATCCTTTCCTCAGGGCGTCGTTCCACGCGATCCTCAGCCCCGAGAGGTCACCTCTCTTCCCACTCACGCTGACCGTCATGTCGATCCATCGCCATTCATCAGCGGTCTCCGCGTATAACCTGTCCAGGTCCCAAACGCCTGGATGCACGCCAATCTCCGATCTCAGCCCGCACTTGCTGAATATGGTCCTGAGCTTTCTGCCGATGAGCGGGTCTCCTCCGTCGTCCTTCATGCCCTGGATTATCAATTGCGTGAGGCTTGCCAAGTCCTCCGGATAGTCGATCCTCGCGCCGAAGTCCGGCTCCGCGAGGCACAGCACCCATCTCCTCGAGACCCTTTTCATCTCCGAGACCGCCTTCACGGGGTCTTTCACCCAAAGGAGGAGGAAGGAGCAGTAGACGATGTCGAACGATGAGTCGTCGAAGGGCAGGCTCAGCGCATCCGCGGCAGATGCCTTCAGTCCTCTGCTCTTGCACTCCTCGACCATGCCAGGATCGATGTCGATGCCTTCCACATCGAACAGCTCGCCGAGGACCTCCATGACCAAGCCGGTGCCGCACCCGACATCCAGCGCTTTGAGCCTCTTGGCCTCTCCGCCCTGACCCGCCAGTACCTTGCTCTTGAGGAGCCACATCCAGGACTCCTTCAGCCACATCGATTGGCGTTTGAGCTGCTTGTCGAGTCCCGGCTTAATCGAGGTCATATGCAAGCTGCAGAACCTTCTGGAATGATAGAGTTTTTGTCCATCGCAGCTGGCTGGTCTATGGACACATTCTTGTATTCGGAATGCGACTATCACGTTCGGTCCGGAGCTGTGTGGTGATGTCATGATGAACGATGAGGAGCTGTCCGAAGATCAGGAGGACATGAAGAACGACCAGTGGCTTAAGGAGAACTACCTCGACCTCATCCAGGACTATCCGAACAGGTGGATCGCGGTCCTCGACCAGAAGATCATCAGCACGGGCAACTCCAAACGCCAGGTGGAGTCCGCGGCAAAAGAGATCGCTGGCGAGAAGGAGTTCTCAGTCTACTTCATTGGGCCTTCCGACATCATGCCTTGATCTCTGTCATCATCCATGGAAGGTCCACTTCGTCCGTCCTGAACCGCTGTCTGACAGCGCTTTCTTCCAGTCTCGTCCTGACGCCCGCATTGTGCATCACCAGGCCGGTCCATGCGATCATCGCGCCGTTGTCCACGCACAGAGAGCCTGGCGGAACGAACATCCTGGCGCCCCTCTCCTCCGCCATGATCCTGACCATCTCCTGAAGCCGCTTGTTCTGCACGACGCCACCTCCGAGCAGGACCTCGTCCTTCTCGACATGCGCCATGGCCCTCTCGGTGACCTCAACGAGCATCGCGAAGCAAGTCTCCTGCAGCGAGAAGCAGAGATCCTCCAGCCTCTTCCCTCGGTTGCGCAGCTGGATGGCGGCGGTCAGAATGCCCGAGAACGCGACGTCCATGCCTTTGACGCTGTATGGCAGGTCGATCAGCTCCTTGCCATCTCGTGCGAGCTTCTCGAGTTGAGGCCCTGACGGAAACGGCAGGCCGACCTCGCGCCCGAACTTGTCGATCATATTGCCGATTCCAACGTCTAAGGTCTCGCCGAACACGCGGTATCTCCCCCCGGAGAATGCGATGACCTGGGTATTTCCTCCAGAAGCATACAGGAGGGTGGGATCCTTGCAGCTAGTCACTTTCCTGCCGATCTCCAGATGCGCGACGCAGTGATTGACTCCTATGAGATCGACACCCAGGCTAAGGGACAAGGACCTCGCTGCGGTCGCCGCCGTTCGCAGACACGGTCCGAGACCTGGGCCTTGGGAGAAAGCGACCAAGTCGATCTCCTCGTACTTGATGCCGGCCTTGGCGACCGCTTCGTGCATCAGCGGCACGATGTTCTCCGCGTGATGATTTGCGGCCTCTCTCGGGTGGATGCCGCCCTTCGAGCCGTCGATCATCTTGGTCAGGTTGGCCAGTATCTTGCAGTCCTGGTCCACGATCCCGACTCCGATCGTGTGCGCGGTCCCTTCGATGCCGAGACAGATCATCGTGTGGACATCACGAATCGGATAAAAAGACTATGCCGACGAAAGGTATGAAAAGAAAGGCATGGGGGAAGTGGTTTTCTCACAGGACAATCTGCATAGACCTGCCGATCTTCTGCGCCACTGCTGCATCATATGCGATCTTCGCAGTGAGGCAGTCTTGGATCGCGAGTCCTGTCGAGCAGAACACAGTTATCTGCTGGTCGCTCTCTCTGCCGGGCTGCAGGCCGGCGACGATCTGGCCGATCTCAGCATCGACATCGTCCTTGGTCAGCTCGCCCTTCGAGAGCGGGACATTGATCTCCCCCGAGTGGCTCGCCTGCTCCCAGTCGTCTATCACCAGGCGCGCGCGCTTGAGCACCTTCGGGTCCATCTCCTGCTTGCCAGGCGCATCGGCTCCGATGCAGTTGATGTGCGTGCCCTCCTTCACCCACTCGTCGTGGACTATCGGCGCGCGTGACGATGTGGCCGTCACGACGATGTCCGAATCGACAACGCAGTCCTTGGCTTCCTTCACCGCCTTGATCTTGCCGACCTGTTCCTTGTAGTGTCGCCTGAACTCCCTGGCGAGGGCCTTTGATTTCTCGGGGTAAAGGTCGTACAGCCTGACGTCGTCGAAGTGCCCGTACTGGGTGATGAGCGCGAGCATCTGCGTCCTCGCCTGGTTGCCGCAACCGATTATTCCAAGTATCTTCGGGTTCGGCCTGGCGAGGTACTTCGAAGCTATCGCGCTCGCGCCCCCGGTCCGCATGTCGGTTATATACGTGGCGTCCATGAAGGCTAGCGGAGCGCCCGTGTGCGGGTTGACTAGGACGAGCACCGCCATGACCGTCCTCATCCCGTAGTTCTTCGCGTTGTCCGGGTGCACGTTCACTATCTTGACTGCTGATACGTCCATGTCCTCGACGTACGAGGGCATCGTTCTCAGGTCGCCGTTGAACTTCTCGTAGAAAAGGTAGAGCTTCGGCGGCATCTGGACCTTTCCGAGCCCCTTGTGCCTGAAGGCGTTCTCGACCGCGCCGAGCACATCCTTCATCTCCAGGAGCTTCTTGACCTGCTTTCCAGTCAGCAGCAAGGTCCTGACAGAAGCGTGTTGTGCAGACATCCCAATACACTACTCCTGCAGGTTGCATCTGATAGCACGATTTAAGAGTATTCGAGCTAAAGCGTAAGTTGCCATATGAAAGCTGGCAGGCCAGTGGGATGACGGTGTTTGCCTCCCCTAGGCGAAAACCGCATAATAGGCATTGGAAAAGCGTTTTATTCTGGTGACTCCATAGGATTATGGAACCCCCCATCAGAGCTGGAGGAATAACCATCCCCACGGAACGCAAGCTCTCGACAAGCTCATCAAACGACTACAACGCCATCTTAGAGGCGCTCAAGGCGAACTCTGGCAGGATCGTCGAGAACTGGCTCGCATCATTCTCAAGGTCGTCCTATCTCAAGGGCAGAGAGTTCGGCGAGCCCGATGACATGAGGTTGGACAGGATGAAGGCGTTCGTCCAGGCCGTCATCGAGAGGAGTGAGAACCCTGACTCGAAGAGGGCTCACGAGGTCCTCAAGAGCGCCATAAGGGCGGATACGGCCAAGGTCTATGGCTTCACGGCGATGGTGAAAAAGCAGAACCTCCTCAGGGACGTCATGCTCTATGTTATCGAGCACGATCTTCCAGACATCCCTCGCGCGACCGCAAAGCTCGCAGTGGACGCGATGATCGACAAGAGCATCGAGGGCACGGTGATGATGCTCGAGGAGTTCAGCGAGATGCGGGGGTCTCTCGCCCAGTGCATGCCCGGTTCCCCCGATACCCGCTTCACGGCGGATCAGGGGTTCGCGAGGTTCTGCCGCAACGTCATGGACTACTTCGAGGTCGATTTCGTCGCGCTGTTCTCATATCAGAGTCAGACGAACGAGTTCGTATGCCAGGCGTGCTCCGCGAAGGGGGTCACGCTCACAAAAGGTGCCACGGTCCTCCTGTCCTCCTTCCCCATGGGGGCCGAGGCAGTCAGAGATAAGAAGACGAAGGTGGCTGGGGACGGGAACGAGGAGGCGACCAAGAAACAGAAGGTCCTCGGCCGACTGTCTTTCGATCACACGATGGCGGTTCCCCTCGTTCGCGGAGATGAGGTCATGGGCCTGATACTCCTGGGCGACAGCTCGAAGGTCACCATGTTCACGTCCGAGGAGGTCGGCCTCATGGAGGACCTCGCCCTCCAGATGGTTTGGGTCATGAGCAGCATCGAGCTGTTCAACAAGATGACAGCCAAGTCGAAGGCCCAGAAAGCGCTGATCGACACCGCTGCGGCGCTTCAGCAGGAGATCAGCTCCGAGGAGATATTCAGGATCGTCGGGACCAAGCTTTCCGAGATCGTCCCGTGCAACGAGCTGACATTCTACATATACGACTGGGAGAGGAGGATCGGAAACCCGGTCTTTGCCACCGGCCCGTACGTCGCCGAGATCATGGCCGACAGGGAGTTCCCGGCGGATATCGGATTCGCAGGATATGTCGCGCGCTCGAAGAAGGCCGAGATAATAAATGATACGTCGTCCGACCCGAGGGGCTCTTACATACCAGGGACGCCAAACACGCGCACGGCGATGCTCGTCATCCCTGTCATCGGCCAGAAGGAGGTCATAGGGGTGCTGGAGCTGCAGAAGTACCCGCCCGAGACCTTCAACCAGGACGACCTCGAGACCGCCATCATGTTCGCGAACCACGCGTCCGTCGCGCTCGAGAACGCGAAGCTCCTGAACGAGCTGAGGCGCGCGAGGGATCAGATCGAGGTCCACATGGATCTACTGACGCACGACATAGCGAACTACACCACTCCCATCATGGCCTACTTCGAGTCGCTTCGGACGAGAGAGGACCTGGATTCACAGATCTCGCAGGTGGTGGACCGCACCTCGCGTCAGGTCGAGAGCATGATGAGGCTGGTCGAGATGGTCCGCACGATGGCGAAGCTGAGGGAGGAGGCCCCCAGGAACCTCCGGGCCATGAACGTCAAGAAGGCCCTTGAGTCCTCGATCAAGGAGATAAGGGACAGGTCCAAGAGGGATGACATCGAGTTCGAGCTGGACCTTCCGAAGGAGGCCGTGATGGTCCGCGGGGACGACATGCTCAACGACATCTTCGTGAACCTGTTCTACAGCGTAGCCATGCCGGACAAGGAGACGAAGACGCATCTCTCAGTCTCGATCGAATCAAGGAAGGATCGGAAGCTGGAGTTCTGGTGGATCAAGGTGGCCCAGCCCAGCAGGGCGATCCCGAATCACCTCAAGGGAGAGGTGCTGAGATTGGCGAAGACCTCGAAGTCCGAGCTCACGAGCGGGTTCGGCATAGGCCTCGCGGCCGCCAAGGGCGTCGTGGACAGGTATTCTGGCAACATGTGGGTCTCGGACATCGTGGCGGGGGACTACACCAAGGGCTGCGTGTTCAACATAATGCTGCCGAAGGTGAAGTGAGGCTCGAACAAGTTCTTGTAATCCCTCGGCGTTCACATGGACGGGGGAGCAATCTGCCGAGGCGCAAGTACGGGCACATGGTGAAGGCCATCCCGCCTGTTCCAGAGGACAAGTGCAGGTATTGCAGGCTCGGCATGGCGTGCCCTATACACAAGAAGAAGTGATTCTAGAGACCGATGCCAGACAGAAGGACCACGGCGGCGCCGATTGCGAGTATGTAGAACCCCGCGGCTCCTGCAGTGGACCAGACGAATGAGGGCTTCTTGCGGACGATCCCCCCGATCCCCCAGAAGAACGCAGATTCCAACAGGAGGATGATGGCTACTGTAACCGCAACGGTCCCGGGGATTCCGAACCACACCCCCGAACATGCAAATGCCGCGCCGAGAAGAAGCATAACAATCCCCGTTCTCCAGGCTCTCTCTCTACCAAGCCTCACGACCAGATTCCTTTTGCCAGCCTCCGAGTCGGCCTCGAAGTCGGGATACTGGACGACGATCATCAGGCCCATCATCTGGAAAACCAGAGGCAAAGTCACGAAGAGGATGTTGTTATCCCAGGATCCGCTCTGCGCGAGGAACGACGCAGCCGGGCCGAGGAACGAGACCATCCCAGCCATCGCCAGTTCTCCCAACCCCCTGTATGAGAACTTCAAGGGCCATATGGAGTAGCCCAATGCCAGCACCAAGCCCAAGAGCATGAGGACGAAGAGTCCTGCGCCCCCGCCGAGCAGGAAGCTCAGCACTGCCATGCCCGCGGCCGCTGATGTCGTCCAGAAAACGCCCAAGGCGATGACCACGCTTCGATCGATTCTGCCAAGGGCGAACTCCCCGCTGCCTCCTGAGAACCAGGTCCTGTTCTTGTTCATCATGTCGGTCTTCGTATCAGCATACTCGTTGGCGACAGCGCCTGCCAGCTGACACGAGGAGATCACCAGCTGGTAGACGAGCAGTCTCGCCCAACTGAGGTCAAAGCCGAGGTGCAGTGCGAGGGCTGCACCAAGCAAGTTCAGGAACAAGCCGGCAATCAGGAACTGCGGCCTCAGTAGCTTAACGAGAGCGCTGATGCGGGTCGACAGATTCCTCCCTGCCTCCTCTTGGGTACTCGATTGCGGTGTATACGAAGCTCTCGGCGCGATCGTCGTATTCGATTGCGATGCCTGTCTTTCCTCCCTTCTTGAAGGCATTCACGACGATCGATTCTCTGAGCTCAGGAGGCGTCTGGGCCCTGATCTTTGCCTGCATGTCTTTCGCGTGTTCTTTCAGGGCTCTTCCTATCTCCGGCAAGGGCAGTTCTAGTCTTCCCACTCAATCACCGTGGCTCCAATGCGACGGGACCTATTCAAAAGTGCGGCGAACAGAAACGAGGGTCTTTCGCAGGCTCAGGGCACATGGCGCGAGTTCACGAACCCCGATGTGACCGCCCTGACCGAGCTCAGGAACGGATGCTTTGGAGGATTGGCCAGGTCCAATGCCTCCAGCCTCTGGATCCTGAAGTACAGCGGCGGGTGCGGGTCCATCCTCAGCCACTCGCCGAGCCTGCTTCCGCCCGGCTCAAGGAACCGCTCCTCGAGCACGAGCCTCCTGAAGCCTATCTTCTTCAGGGATTCCGACATCACCTTCGGCTTCCCCAATATCAGCGCCGCTTCCAGATCCGCCCTGCTCTCGAGGAACTTGCCGAAGAAGAATATGGCCCAGAACACGAACACAAGATATGGCAGCCAGAACGCCGCTATGTACTTCCACCACAGGTAGACTCGCCCCAGGTACTCTGCGGCTATGAGCGAGAACAGGACGATCGGGTCCCCCGACCTGAGATGGCTTAGCTCGTGCCCCACGACGAGCTCCACCTCGTCCTCATCGAGCTGCACGAGAAGCCCCATGGTGATCAGCATCGTCGCGAGTTTCTTGGTGAATCCAGTTGCGGCGGCATTCGGCATCGCGTTCTGCGAGATCACGATGGAAGGCACGGAGAGCCCGAATTTGGCGGACACCCTCTCAACTATCCCATATACGTCGATCCTTCTCACGAGGAAATCGTTCTTGTCCGCGGGCAGGCCGGCCTCTGCGAAGATCTCCGAAATCTTGTCAGCGGAGATGAGGCCGGGGCTGGTGCCGAATGTGTCGTAAGCCTTCTTCTTGGCAGCCCTGATCCGGTCGGCGTATCCTGTCCGATACTCCTCCAGCTGGCCCTCGGGAACCATGTGCTGCACTATGACCACTTCTCTCGCATCCTTCGTGACTCGCCAAGGGCTGCGGCTGGAGGTCAATTTCCCGGCTGACAAGACCAGAACGAGCATCAGCGACAGGAAGAAGATGGGGGCATACAGTCCAAGGCCGACAGCCTGAAATGCGATGAGAATAGGAACGCCAATGAGTATAGACAGCAAGAACAGCATGATCATGTTGCCTCCGAAGATGACCCTGGACACGGATCTTCTGAACCGGACCTCCGCCGTCTTCGGCCTGCCAGGCATGAAGGCCATGTAGAGGGTCGATTTCCGAGCCTCCTCCTCGAAGAACTGGATGACCATCAGCAATACGTTTTGCAGCTGCTTCTCGAATTGTTCGTCTCTTCCCAAGGAGGACAAGATCTCGACCTTCATGGGCCGTTCGAGGAGCATCTTGACGACGCACTGGTACATCCCTCTGTCGGGACCGGACGTGAACTCGACGTAGTGGCCTTCGGGCCCCACGAGGTACTCAATCTCGCCCATCCTCACGCCCGGGATGGCACCGAAGGTCATGTGCTCCCGGATGAATTTGGGGAAGGTCAGGAGCTGAGAATGCGAAAGCTCCGTGTCGACGACGAAGCTGTGGACCACTGGAAGGTTGGAATCAGCCATCGGTGACAGCTCTCCGCTTCGAGTGATTGCCTCCACCCTCTAAAGCCTTTTCACGGACAGGCCGATGTTCGCCTCAACCATTTTCTTTAGGAAGGCGCATGCTCGTTCGGGATCCGAGATGAAGCAGTACGGGCTGATCGTCGTTGGCACGGGCGCCGGCATGAACGTCGTCGACTCCGCGCTGGAGCGCGGTCTCAATGTGGCCATCGTGGAGGAAGGACCCATGGGCGGCACTTGTCTCAACAGGGGCTGCATTCCGTCCAAGGTGCTTGTCCATGCCGCCGATGTGATCCGGGAGGCCGAGGAGGCCGCCAAGATTGGGGTCTCCATGAAGGTCGACAAGGTCGATTACGGGAGGATCAAGCAGCGGATGTGGGACATCGTCCTCACCGGAAGGCACGAGATGGAGGCCGGCGTGAGACAGGCAAAGGGCATCGACTTCTACAACACGATCGGCAGCTTCGTCTCTGAATACACCATGCAGGTCGGCAGCGAGACCATCAGCGCGCCCAGAATAGTGCTCGCGACTGGCGCAAGGGCCCAGATCCCTTCCATCCAGGGTCTGGACAGGGTCAAGTATCACACGTACAGGACCGTTTTCGACATCGAGGAGCAGCCGGAAAGCATCATCATCCTCGGCGGAGGCTACATCGGATGCGAGTTCGCGCACTTCTTCTCGGCCATAGGGACGCGCGTCGTCCTGATCGGGAGGAACCCCGTCCTTCTGCCGCACGAGGAGCCGGAGACGAGCTTCCTCGTCAAGAAGCGTTTGTCCCGCCATGCGGATGTCCACACCGGCACCGACACTCTCTGGGTCGAGGGAAGGGATGGCAGGGTCGCTGTCACGATCAAAGATCCCTTCGAAAGGGCTGAGAGGACGATCGAGGGGCAACATCTCCTGGTCGCTACGGGGGTGAGGTCCAATTCCGACTGGCTGAAGCCAGAGAATACCGGCGTCAAGACCGACGACAAGGGCTGGATCATGACCGATCAGTTCCTCGAGACCTCCAAACCGAACATCTACGCCCTGGGAGACGCACTCGGAAGGAACATGTACCGGCACACGGCGAACTATGAGGCCTCGGTCGTCCGCAACAACCTCTTCGGCGATCACAAGGTCATGCTCGATCTCCACGCGGTCCCCCACGCAGTCTTCACGGACCCGCAGGTCGGGCAGGTCGGAATGACGGAGGAGGAGGCCAAGGCGGGGAGGAAGGTCATGGTCGGTGTAAGCCGATACTTCGACACCGCCATGGGCTATGCCTTCGGGGACGAGGAGACTTTCGCGAAGGTCGTCGTGGAGTATCCGACCAGGAGGATCCTGGGAGCGACAGTTGTGGGTCCTCAGGCCTCGACCCTGATCCAACAGGTGGTGAACCTGATGAACTCCGAGAACCAGACCTACGCCCCGCTCGCGCGCGCCCAGATAATACATCCCGCTCTGTCCGAGGTGCTGTCATCTGCGTTCGGCCGGCTTCAGCCCGCCAACTTCGAGCCTGAGCACCATCACGACGAGCACGCGCATTGACCCTGCGGGCTAGTGTGAACTGGACGAGATAGTCCGCAAACTAGCTGTGAAAAGTATAACTACTAAGACGCTGGTCGATTTCGCATCGGTACCCTCTCGCAAGGTGTTCATGATGAACAAGTATCACATGCGCAGGAAGGAGTTGGCAATCAAGAGCCGCAAGTCGATGATCGGCCTGATCATGAGACAATCATGGATGGCCGTCGCGATGTGCAGGAAGGGCGAGCCGTATCTCGTCACGGTCGATTACGCCTTCGACAAGAAGAACGGATCGTTCTACTTCCACTGTTCCCCTGCTGGAAAGAAGAACGATTACATCATTGCCAACCCGAGTGTCTGGGGCGAGGTCGTTGAAGACTTGGGCTACATCAAAGGCGAATGCGAGCACGCCTACAGATCGGTCATGTTCAGAGGGCACGCTGAGTTCGTTGCAGACACGAGCGAGAAGAAGAGAGCCCTCGGACTCATGGTTGACAAGGTCGAGGAGAATCCGCGCAAGGAGAAGAAGAGGCTGATAAACCAGGGTTCCATGGAGAAGGTGTCTGTCGTCAGGATCAAGGTCTTGGAGCTCTCTGGCAAGGAGAGCTTGCCCAAGAAGGCCTAGCCCCCCGGTCACCTCTTCCAGAAGAACCTTGTTCCCCAGGATGCCCAAGCAGCCGTCGATATTCCCGCAAGCACCATGATTGAGACGATGACTATCGCGAGGTTCTGATATCCGCTGAAATCATCAGCGTAGAAGAACAGCCATATCACGATGAATATCAGCCATCCCACGCCCGCGATAGCTGAGAGCACGGTGGGCCACTTCGGTTTGTGGACCTCGTGAATGTCATGGTCGAAGTGCTTTGCGAATCTCAGGCCCCAGGAAGCCCAGGTAGCCGCGAGGATTCCTATCCCTGCGAGAATCGATACCAGGACGACGGCCAGATTCTGAAAGACGCTGTAGTCGGATGCGTAGAAGAATAGCCATATGATGAGGAAGATGAGCCATCCGAAAAACACAGCTATCGATGCGCTGACCCTCCATCCGAAGCCCCCAGACCTGATCACATCAAGCCCTTCCTTTGGTATGCTCTCCTCTGTCATATCTTTTCCCGGACAATCGATGCAATTTCAAGTAATAAACTCTGTGGTGAAAACCGAGCATTCGCCAATTGACGATTCAGCTTTTTCATATCTTCTCGGCCATCGTGCCATCGAGTTGTTATCCTAGCACGACCATTACGTAATGAAGATTTCAGGAGAGGAAATGAACATGGCGTTTGAAGTCGCACCAACAAAGCCGACCGTCTCCTTCGATGTGTTCGAGAAGATCGACATCCGCGTCGGCACAATCGAGCTTGTCGAGGACGTCAAAGAATCGGACAAGCTCGTGAAGTTGACCGTGGATTTCGGCGACAGGAAGAGGACAGCGCTGGTGGGGATGAAGAAAGAGCGTAGCAATCCGAAAGAGATCGAGGGGAAGCAGGCGCTATTCGTTGTGAACTTCAAGCCCCGCAAGATCGTCGGCCAGATATCTGAGGCGATGCTGTTTGACATCGGATATCCCGACAAGATAACCCCAGTGCTCGCGATTCCCGAGAAGCCTGTGCCCAACGGGGCGCGCACCGGATGAGCAGTCGGAGCCCGCCAATGCGAAACTAGGTGACAGGCGGCGACTGTCTGCTAGAAGAGGATTTCGAAGTTCTGGAAAGGACTCTGTGGTAGGCGTCAAGGTACGCAATGATGAGCAGAGCGTATGTGACCGCGAGATAGGACTCGTAGCTGGCAATCGATTCGCTGAGCGGTCTGAAGTCCATTGAGCGGGTCTGCACAATCTGAACTATCGTTCCGAGATCGTGCGCAAGGGCTTGCCCGACCAGGATGGAAACGACGCCGGCCCAGCTCATCGCAACGAATAGGAGCGCCCTGCCGGCGAGCGCCGTCAGCTCGAATGCGATCAGGACGTAAGTCGCGAATGTGAGAAAGAGCGAAGCCACGATTGCGGCGCCGAATTCCCAGTTCACCCACGAAGGGATCGACGCCGTCGACTCATAGCCATACCAAACCACAGGCACGATTGCAAGCGCGATAGCCAGAATATTGAAAACGAACGATCGATGAGCATGTCGGAATCGCCGGCTGAGGATCTCATCCCACTCGAAACGCCCGATCCAAAGGACGAGGAGCCCGGCTAGGGTAACGAAGGGCCCGAGGATGAAAATGAGGGAGGAGTAAGGCAATTCGTAGCTGTGGCTGAGGTATGTGAATGCCTCGATCGCGCCTTCAATCACAAACCCGACCAGAAGGATCGCAAGCGTGAGGCGAAGCTTCGTCACCATGTGATTCAATCCAAATGCTTTTCCACCTTATCAACAAACACATGCCGCGTCAGGTTCAGGTTCTAGAATTCGCATGTTCCTCGGCTTGGAGGCCTAGGAGTGCCTAGGGCGTGCGGCCGAAAGTTTATCTGTGGACCATGCCAATCAACGCTCGGAGGCGGAGAGAACGGTCTCATACAGTGATTTCTTCGGGCTGTATGCTCTCAGTCTGGTGGGGGCAATCTGCTTTGGCCTGGTCCTCATGGAGGGCAACCTGTCCAAGGTGTGGAGGCCCGTTCGCAGTTTCCTGAGGTGCAACTACGCTTACATCGCGTTGATTGCCTCTCTTCCCCTGATGGTCCAGTTCATCAGCCTCGCGAAGGTGCATTCCTCAGATCCAAGCGATGTCTCGGAGTCTCTGTCTAATGCACACCTTCTTTACGACCTCGGAGGAGGTCTGATACCCTCTCTTCAGAACCATCTGGACTCCGATCTGCTCGTGAGCTGTCTCGGCTTCGTGTACATGTGGGTTTTCGCCTTTTTCACGTACTTTCTGCCAATCCTGCTGATCGCAAGGGGCGACAGGCGCAACTTCGTGATCTTCGCGCTTGCGGTCGCGATCAACTATGCCGTCCTTATACCATTCTACATAATATTCCCGGTGGCCGTCAGCTCCAATCTTCTAGGGACCGGCGTCGAACCTGTCCTTTACTCGTCCTCGCTCTGGGGCAGGATGGCCACAAGCGTCGACTCGCTTACGAACTGCTTCCCGAGCGGACACGTCAGTCTCTCGTTCACTGCCTTCTTGGTTTTCGCGCTTGCTGGACAAGGATACAGGCGGCTCAGCTACGTTCTTCTGGCAACGGCTCTCAGCCTCGGGCTGGCCGTGCTCTATCTTGGGATACACTATCCAGCCGACGTCGTTAGTGGGTTCGTGCTTGCGTTCTATGCGACGGCGATGGCCAGAAGCGAATCCGTCAGGGCGAGTTTGGGCAAGGCCTTCCGTGCGCTTCTCTCACGGCTCATGGCTGGCAAAGCGTAGCTGGCCAGCGGAAGGGCGCTCGTCGGAGAGCATATGCCCGAGGAGGATTTCCGCAGAATCGTGATTTAACGGAAGAGCGAAAGGGGTTTACCTCCGACGTCGATCTCTTCTGATTGAACAATTTCGTTGACGAAAAAGAGAAGAGAGTGTTTGAAGCGTCCTCCTCGAACGCCCAGATTGCTGATTGGATTTTGGCCAGTGTGAAAAGAGTGGGCCCAACCGGATTTGAACCGGTGACCTCCTGCGATTTGACGCTTGCAGAATTCTCGCACGCGATGTCAAGCAGGTGTCATAACCACTAGACCATGGGCCCTTGGTGCGGGCGAGATAAGCCGAGCCCGTCTATAACACTTTCTGTGCGCGCCTGGCCGAGCCAGATGTCCATCATCTAGTTTATTGCGGTCCTTGACAGTAACCTTCTGAGGAGCCATGGACCCGCCGAGCATGTTGGTCTACGCAGGCAGAGGCTCGTCCCACTCGTGGACTTGGCTTGCCGATCTGTTCGAATCAAATGGCATCTTCGATGTTCGCTTTCTCAACTCTGAGGAGTTCGTGAATGATGTAGCGAAAGGTTCTGATGTGATCGTCGTTTCGGGAGGCGATGGATTCAGCATCGCATCATCGCTCGCCGGGAAAGGATTCTCAGAGCTCAAGGAATTCATCAGTCACGGTGGTAGGTATGTCGGGATATGCGCGGGAGCATATCTCCCGCTTCCGTCATCGATCGCGCCGTTTTCCGAGTTCAACCTGTCATCCACGAAAATCGAAAACATAGATTGCAGGATAGAGCCGCTTGACAACGTTCCGCCAAGGATCGCTGTCAAGTACGGAAGATGTGCGATCGTGCATCCTGTAAGGGGAGAGGTCGCACTGGAACTGGGGACGAGCAGACTGAGTGCGCCAGTCTACGGCGGCCCCATCTTCAGGGAACCTGAGGAGGACGAAGTTCTCCTCAGATATCGCGAGTTCACAGCCAACACGGAGTTCCAATTCGGAAAGAGAGATGCCACAGAGATCGTTATCGGCAAACCGGCAGCAATAAGATCGCAGTTCGGCGAGGGTGAGCTAGTGCTTCTCGGACCCCATTTGGAGCACCCTCGATATTCCGCTGCCAACGCCGAGTTCCTGAGGCTTCTGGGATTGACGCCGTCCACACGGAAGACGTCGCGTACTGGTAGGACGAACAGCACACTTGAACGGTCGCTCGCAGACCTCAAAGTCGCCATACTTGGACTGGAGAACCGCTCGTTCGTTGTGGGGAAGAAGCTCTGGGATGGGAGCAGGTATCTAGAGCTTCAGGCGGCGATTGCCAAGAGGGCAGGAACTCTCATCCGAGACTTGGCGGAGGCGATCGCAGCCGACTTGGAGCTGGCCAGGCAGAACCTCCTAAGAATGAATGTCGGCATCGAGACGGATGCGGATGAAACAACATCCTTGCTCGTCGAGTCGGCCAGAAGGTGTGTCGACAACCACTTCCAGGCGCTGGTTGGCAGCAGATGATTTTATAGCGACCCAGCATGATTCCAGCAGCGATGTCAGATGCCAGGTTTCTGAAGGACAGGATATCGCTCTATCTGCTGTTCTTCGGAGTGGTCTTCGTCATCTCATTGGTCATACTCCTCCTGCCCTACGAAACGGTGTATGTCCAGGACCAGACATATCTTGACGCGTTTCTTGTGGTGATCGTCGCATGCGTGTTTGTCTTCTTTCTCGGGACCCTGTTCAACGTTCTGCTCTGGATGAGTGGCAAGGGGCTGGTCGGAACGCCCGAGGGTAGGCTTCTACGTCTCCTGCCTAGAACATTGAAGTTCATCCTCAGCAGGGGATTCTGGAGGATCCTATCTGTGTTTCTCAAAGACGCCTTTTACCTCTCGAAGCTGAAAGGCAGGAGCGCCACCCGATGGTCGATGCATCTGCTGATCCTCGGCGGGTTTGCGGCAATGTTCATACTCGATCTGCTCGTGACCTTCTCCCTGGACTTTCTGAAATACCGGCCAATGATCGAGGACGGCGGCTGGGCAAAGCTCTGGATCCGCGACTTCGGGTTCGAGATCGTGGGCTTGATGATGCTTGCTGGTCTGACGATAGCTGCGGTCAGGAGGTTCATTTTGAAGCCCAAGATAGTCAGGACCGAACTTCCTGACGCGACCTCCACCCTGTTCCTCCTCGCAGTTGTTCTCGGCGGATTCATCCTCGAGGCCATCGGCATCGCGGGCAGGATTCCTGGCCACCAGGTGGATCAGGCGTATTCGTTTGTCGGCTATGCCTTCTCGCAATTGATGCCCGGCTCGGCGGGCCAGTACTACGACCAAGCGTGGCTCGTCCACGGAGTTATGAGCGCACTGCTGATCGCCTATATCCCGTTCAGCAATCTGTTCCACATGATTGCGACCCCCATCGCCATCGAATCGGACAGGATACTGCCGTCTGGGGTGAAAACATCGTGAAGAAGCTGGACATCTCCAAGCTCGATGTTCTTGCGCTCATGCGCTATGACGCGTGCACGCGGTGCGGGGAGTGCACATCTACATGCCCTACGGGCGGGGAGGCGCAGGATGTCGAGCTCGTCACTCCCCGGGGCAAGATCCTGAAGCTACGGGAATTCTACAAGATGCAGTACGGCCTGAAGGCGAGGCTGCTCGGCCCGAAAGATATCCCGGACGACCAGCTCAAGGAGCTGTCGAGCAGAGCCTACGAATGCACGATATGCGGTCAGTGCAAGACTGTGTGTCCCGCGCACCTCGACACGATCGAGATGTGGGAGAACATGCGCGAGTTCTTGGTCGCGAAC
This sequence comes from uncultured Thermoplasmata archaeon, assembly GCA_963705355.1. Taxonomy (GTDB): domain Archaea; phylum Thermoplasmatota; class Thermoplasmata; order UBA10834; family UBA10834; genus COMBO-56-21. Next base: position 887,244 of record OY970070.1, on the reverse strand, counting down.
GATCTCGCGCCCCTTCCGGCTCACGAATCGATCATAAAGAGCATCGAGAATTATGACAATCCATGGATGCAGCCTCGGACTCAGCGCTCCCGCTGGTCCAAGAAGGTCGAGAAAGAGGTCAGAATCAAGGACGCCAACAAGGAGCGATGCGAGGTCCTCTACTTCGTCGGCTGCACGGCTGCCTATGATCCGAACATCAGGGACATGGCCATAGACACTGCGCGTGTGCTCGGGAAGGCCAAAGTCGATTTCGGGACTCTGGGGAACGAGGAGGGTTGCTGCGGCTCCACTCTGCTGCGGACGGGCCTCCTTGAGTCTGCTAGAAAGTTAGCCCAGAAGAACATCGAGATGTTCGAGAAGGCCTCACCATCCGTTATCGTCACGAGCTGCGCTGGATGCTACAAGACAATACGCCAGGATTATCCCAAGGTCGGGAAGGTCACTGCGAGGGTCGTCCATGTGACACAGTTCGTCAACGAGCTCATCGATGCGGGCAAGCTCAAGCTCGAAAAGAGGGTCGATGGAGTGGTTACATTCCATGATCCATGCCATCTCGGTCGTCACAATCTCCTTTACGATGAACCGAGGAAGATCCTGGAAGCCATTCCTGGTCTCAAGGTTGTCGAGATGGAACGTAACAGGGCAGAGGCGAGGTGCTGTGGTGCGGGGGGTGGCGTCAAGACGGCTTTCCCTGACCTTGCCCAAAAGATCTCGATGTTGAGGATCGAGGATGCGGAGAGGAGCGGCGCTGACATCCTCGCGACCTCTTGCCCGTTCTGCTATCAGAGTCTCAAAGCTTCGATAGAGGCTAAGGGCTCGAAGCTCAGGATGATGGACCTGATGGGGCTTGTCATGATGTCCAGCTCCGGTTGAGTTGTGGGCCATCCTCTGAGGATAATCATTAAGTCGTGACTAGTCAGTTCCAGGCCGATCAACATGTCCACTGTGAATCCACCCACAGTTGCAGCTCCGCCTGCTCAAATGCATGCCGTGCGAGGGAATCTTCCTACGATAGTGCCCGTCGGGCTCATGGTCCTGATCCTCGCGCTCATATTCGGTTTCTCATACTACACTTCAGATCAATGGTGGATTGGAGAGGTGATCGGACTTGTCGGCATCGCGCTCGTTGCGATTATGTTCTTCGTGAATGAGCGCCAGGACAAGATCCACCAGGCTGCCAGAGGCGGCGCTTGGACCTTCGACAAGAAGTTTTTCTTGATGGGTGAGCTGTCCGCCGCAGTCGGTTTGACATTGGTGCTCGCGGGCGGAGCCTCCTCGTCTGGTATTCTCGCAGGCTTGGCCACGCTCTTTGGGGTGGCATTGCTCATCGCCGCGTTCTTCATGATAATCGTCTCGCTCCGCGGCTGAGTCAGTGCAGCTGGTCCGCATGGCCGGCTCCGACCGGCAGCGCGGTCGCGCCCTTTTTCGGCTCGTAGGCCACGGCTCCCATCAGAAGGAACGGTATCGCCACGAGGAAGCATGCTTGCGGCGAGAATCCCATGTAGAGCAGCAGGATCAGAATCGCTATCCCGCTCGACCTGCCGATATCAAGTAGGTACTCCCTTCCTATCACGGAATCGTTCTTGGTCGCCTCCAGCTTGTCCGTGAGTATGGCGAACAGGAACACTGGGAAGATGAAGCTCGCGAACTCCAGCAGACCGTTGCCCATCGCGTACTCCTGAAGGGAGCCCGCGACGACTATCAGCAGAATGCAGGGTATCGACGTCAGCGCACTTATCATCACGAACAGACGCCTGTTCTGGATCCTGTCCGAGACCTTGCCCAGGATGATGGCCATGATGCCTGCGCTCAGGCCGAACAGAGAGAGCAGCGCTCCGAGATCGACCTCCTTTTGTGTGAACACATATGCCACAAGTATGACATCAACCCAGAATATTCCCTCGAACCCTCCTTCTCCAAAGACAGCGATGACATTCCTTCTTCCGAGCGCCTCAAGCCTGATTTTCATGACCTGATCTGGAGGAATGTACTTCCGGTAGGCGACGACTACCCCGGCCGTCGCAGCGATGATCACGATGCCCAAGGCGAAAAGCAACTGGTAGTTCGCTAAGCCAATGACTATGCCGCCAAGGAAAGGAGCGAAGAATGTCGCCAAAGGCCACACGAAGAAGAAAGCACCATAAGTAACGCCTCTGTCACTCTTCTCGGTCATCTGTGCCATCAATATGTTGAATGGCGTCCAGAACAGGGGATAGTTCAGGCCGAACGCCATGCCAACTGCGAGAGATAGTATCCAGCCATCATTGACGGTGAGGAATAGGCTGTACTCCACGATCAGGAACATCAGACCCATCAACATCGCGTTCCTCGGGTCCAGGTGCGGCTTCCAGGACATCCAGAGGCTGACAAATATGGAAATGAAGAACCCGAGACCCAAGTAGATAGGACCGGACCAAGTGGGCATGTCGAAATGATTGAACAAGTAGATGATGTTGAAAGACGAGGCGAAAGTGTTCCCGAACGCGAGCATCGCATTGATAATCATCAGGCCCGCGAACGCCCGCTTGTCCATGTTCACCCGAAACGGAAAACCTCGCTTAAACCTTCGCCATCAGGTCTGCTTCTCAGACTTCCGCCAGGCGAACATCTTCTGCTTCTGGTGACCTCCGGGTCCCCCTCTCTGTTCTCGCGTCTTCTGTATGCACTCTTCGCAGTCGCACACGAAGGCCGCGAAGAGGTAGTGTGTCGCGGGCTTGCCGCAGATCTGGCACTTCTCGTCCGTCTTCATCTGGTCTCACCCAAGGATGGAACGGCGTATCTAAGTTTGCGCCTGACAGCACTCGATTTCTCGGATATGAGTCGTTTGCCGACCTTCGATTCTGAGAGCACAGTGTAAAACTCAAGATCAGCCCCGCATTCGGTGCAGATCGTTCCGGACTCGGGAGTCTGGGCGTCGCACATCGGGCATGTCTTGATGCTCAACAGTCTCGCGTTCGACCGCGACTTTCCGCCCAGCAGCACCCTCTGCCTGTGCGATGCCGCCGGTTCTGCCAACTGCTCCGCAAGCCAGGAGACGCGCTTTGCAGGCTCCCTTGCCGGCGGCGGAGGCGCGAGCTCGAAAGCGGATCCAAACGCCAGGACCGATCTTGGCGCGACCCACGTGAATGCTCTATCCTCGTTCGCCCTGACGAATTTGATCAGTCTCTGTCTGAGAACCTCTGCATCGCCACTATCGTCAGTGCCGTAGATCCTGCTGAGAATCCTAAGATCGTCGATGTCGTCGAAAAGTTTGATGTCACTCTCAGAAACGACCTCGACATGATATCTCTTATACAGTGCGTAGAGGTAAGCCATGATGGTAACTAGCGCAGAAAGGGCGATGGGCATCGAATCATACCCCATGTCCACCAATGCTGTGGAAATGGCAATGACTGCAAGGAAGAAGACTAGCGACAATGCCGCCCATGCCCGTGTCGGTCCCATATCACCCACTCATGGAACGGCTGGCCTCTAGAAAAACTCTCTGTGCAGCGTGCTGCATCAAGCCTTCTCGATTTCCATCGAAAAGTCGACAGACTTGACCGAGTGAGTGAGCCACCCGAGCGAGATGATGTCGGCTGCCACTGCATACTGATCGACATTCTCGGGCCTGATTCCGCCCGAGGCCTCGATGAGCACATCGGGATTGATCCTCTTCAGCTCGGCCGAGAGCTTCTTCGCCGCATCAGGCTTGAAGTTGTCCAGCATGATGATATCCGCGCCGTTCTCGACGGCTGTCCGGGCGTCCTTCTCATTCTCCACCTCGATCTCTATCTTCTTGGTGAGGCTTCCGCTCTTGGCCCTCTTGAGCGCCTCCTTAACTCCACCCGCCATCCTGATATGATTGTCCTTGATCAGCACGGCGTCGTAGAGCCCGACCCTGTGAGGGTCTCCGCCTCCGAGCAGGACTGCCTTCTTCTCGAACTCGCGGAAACCCGGCGTTGTCTTCCGCGTCGCTGCGACCCTGATCTTCGGGTTGATCCGCCTGCACTTCGCAACCAGATTGTGGGTGAGGGTCGCGATTCCGCTCATGCGCATCACGAAGTTCAGCGCAAGTCTCTCGCCTGCAAGAATGCTTCGCGCAGGGCCCTCGACCTCGAGGACGACGTCTCCTTTCCTGACCTCAGAGCCGTCTTTCTTGATCCTGGTCACCTTGGCTCCGAGCTCCTCGAAAACGGCCTTTGCCTCAGCCACACCTGCAAGTATGCATTTCTCTTTGCACAGGATCCGCCCTTTGGCCCTGGCGTTCGCGGGTATCACGAGCTCTGATGTGATGTCTCCGGACCCGATGTCTTCTCTGAGGAACTCTTGGAGCTTGGATTTCATGCACCGAGTGTCAGGTCGTCGGGGGATAACTAAATTTCGGACAGGAAAGATGAGATCAGAGCGTCCACTTCTCGCCGTTTTGGGGGAGCAGAACCTCGAACCCCTCGGCCCTGAGGTCGCCAGCCAGAATCTCCCTCTCGTCCCCGTGCATCAGGACTATCTTCTCGGGCGAGCAGCCCTTCGCGAATGCCAGAAGCTCGTTGTGGCCCGCATGGGCCGAGAAGTCGTACTTCAGCACTTCGCAGTTCACCTTCTCGCTCACTCCCAGGAATTCCATGTAGCCCGTCTCGATCAGCTTCCGGCCGTTGCTTCCCTCGACCTGGTATCCCGTCAGGAGGATCGCGCTCTTGGGATCGTTGCGGACAGCATCGACATAGTTCAGGACGGGCCCGCCGTCGAGCATTCCGCTCGTTGTGACCACGACGTCCGCCTTGGCAGCGCGCGAGCGCGCGTGCAGGTTCCTGACCTCACGGGTCCTGTTGATCGCCTGCCTCAGCCGCTTCGGCGATCTGATGAACTCAGGATATCCCATGTATATCTTGTTGACCTTCTTGCCCATGCCGTCCAGCCAGAACTCGAACTTGCTGTCCTTGAGGAGCAGGAGTATCTCCTGCGTCCTGCCGACGGCGAAAGACGGTATGATGGCTGTGCCACCCCTCTGATTGACCTCCTCGATCTTCTTCAAGAGAGCGTATTCCGTCTTCAACCTCGGAGGGTGGTTCCTTCCCGAGTATGTGGCCTCCATGATCAGGTTGTCGCACTTGACGGGCTTCGCCCCTGCGACCAACCTGGTGTCGAGCGTGTTGAGGTCGCCCGTGATGAGCGTGGTCCTCTTGCCGACGAGCTCGAACATCGTTGCGCCGGGTAAGTGGCCCGCGGAGTGGGCTACTACCTGCATCTTGCCCGCTTGGCTGGTGTCGCCAAACATGATATCGTCGAACCGCCTGCGGGCGATCTTCACATCTGCCGAGGTGTAGGGCTCGGGGTACCCCTCGGATGCTCCGATCTTGATGCTGTCGTCCATCAGCAGTATCCCGACCTCTCGGGAGATGCTGGTCGACACGACATTGATATCGTACCGCGCCGTCAGCCAAGGGATCATCCCACAATGGTCCAGGTGTGAGTGTGTCAGGAACATGATGTCCACAGGAGGGCACGGCGCAGGATACTGCGGGGGATCGGTCGCCGTCATGCCATAGTCGAACAACAGTCTAGCTCCTGGGCATTTGAGAAGTATGCCGAGCCTGCCGACTTCTCCTCCGCCTCCTAGGAACTCTCCTTCTAGCGCCATCGAGTGGGCCAACGGCTCTTACTATTATATTCTTGCCTTAGCGACATCCGGCGTAGATCGCTCATTCCCCGACGATCTGGACCGCTATCTCCCTCGTCCTGGGCTTGTTGTCGAACTCCATGAACACGATCTGCTGCCAAGTGCCGAGCGAGAGGGTGCCGTCGACTATCGGGACCGTCAGAGACGGCCCTACGAACGATGCCCGGATGTGTGCATGGCCGTTCCCGTTGCCCCATCTCTGGTGGTGCTCGTAGTCAATGCTCTTGGGATAGAGGCGGTCTAGCGCGTCCTTCATGTCCGCGACAAGCCCGGGCTCGTGCTCCACCGTCGTGACCGCGGCCGTGGAACCCACGACGAACACGCACGCGAGGCCTTCCTTGATCTTTGACTTGGTTACTATCTCCTGCACCTTGTCCGTGACATCTATCACTTCGTCCCGAGCGGCCGTCTTGAGGCCGATTGAACCCTTTGCAGTTGACAGAAGCAACCACCGAGGAGGTCTAACGTTGTCAAAATCGATAACAGTTCTCATTGTTCGGTGTTTGTTCCAGATTCGCAGTTCCAGGGATGGTACATACCATCCCTTGAATGACACCTCCTCACAATAAATAAATATCTGCAATCCATAATCTTCGAAATCAAGATGAGCTCTCATCATGCGTACTATGGATGGCCATTCAAGGCCTACAACGCGGACAAGCGTGTCTGGTTGATATCAGCGTTCCGAGTAGAGCTTATCAAGAACGGGATCGAGAAGGCCGGCAGCATAAACAGGCTCGCCCGCGAGCTCGGGTACCGTTCGAGGATCCACCCGGGATGGAGCGTCAGGCAGATATTGGTGGGGGAGCAGCCATTCCCGTTCGAGAAGCTAGTGAAGCTCTCGGACTATGTGGGCTACCCGATCGAGGAAGTACTGAGATACAAGACTGAGCATGAAAGGGTGACCGAGAACAGCACGAACGAAGCGCTCAGGAAGTATGGCCTCTGGTGCTACCACGTCCAGAGGATTCGTCTGCGCTAGGCCTCAACCTCTTTTTGCGGGCGGTTCTTTGTCATTCAACCAGCAGGCCTGGCCATCCGCGGGAGTCCGCCCAAAACAATTTATACGGACAAGCCTTTTGTATCAATCATGGCAGTGGGGGGCTTTGAGCTCGGACTAGCGTTCATAATCATCGGAATAATGATGCTTCTGGCGGAGCTGTCGTCTCCGGGCGCATTCATACTTGTGCCCGCGACAGTACTGATTGTGCTGGGCTTCGTCGGGATCGTCGCGCCCGATATTCTGATCAGCTGGTGGTCGCCGGTCATCGTGACCGTCGTCGTGATACCGATTACATATGTCACGATGCGCTTGTACCAGAGGCTCGCTCCACCTGCTCCGCCGGAGACGACGGTGGCGACTTCGTTGGTCGGGATGACAGGGGTCGTGGTCTCCGAGGTCACTCCGAACACCCTAAAGGGGAAGGTGAGGATTGCGCACGACATCTGGAGCGCGACCTCGGGCAAGGCGATACCTGTCGGCAAGAACGTCGTGGTGAAGACGAGCGAAGGGGTCCATGTAACGGTGGAAGAGATTGAATAGGGAGTTTGAGAGGAGGGATAGGAATGGTAGCAATAGGACCGGTTGTTGCGCTGGTCATACTCGCGCTGATAGTCGTGGTCGCGGTCATGACCAATGCAATCAAGATCGTCCTGCCGTACGAGCAGGCCATATACATGCGGCTGGGACGCTATATGCGAGTGCTGAACCAGGGTGTGAACTTCGTCGCACCCTTGATAAACCAGGTCGTGAGGATCGACCTGAGGACGCAGGTGCTGGACGTCCCGAGGCAGGAAGTCATCACCAAGGACAACTCGCCGACGAACGTTGACGCGATCATATACATCAAGGTCATAGACCCCACGAAGGCGTTCTTCCAGGTCACGAACTACAGGACAGCGACCATCTACCTCGCGCAGACCACGCTCAGGTCGCTCATCGGTGACATGGAGCTGGACGAGGTCCTGTCCAACAGGCAGAAGATCAACCTTCACCTGAGGGACGTGCTCGACGAGGCGACGGACAAGTGGGGCGTCAAGGTAGAGGGCGTCGAGATCAGAGAGGTCGACCCCGCGGGCAAGGTCAAGGACGCCATGGAGGAGCAGACCTCGGCCGAGAGGCTGAGGAGAGCGGCCATCCTCAAGGCGGACGGCTCCAAGAGGGCTGCGATCCTGAACGCTGAAGGCGAGAAGAGGGCCCGCATACTGCAGGCCGAGGGTCTCAGACAGGCGAAGATACTTGAGGCCGAGGGTGAGAGGCTGGCGATCATACTGCGCAGCCAGGGTGACGCGCAGAAGCTGAGGATCTTAAGCGTCGGTGCACAGCCTATGGACTCGAAGGCCCTGACTGTGCTATCCCTTGAGACCTTGAAGTCCTTGGGCAACGGGCAGGCGACGAAGATCATCTTCCCGTTCGAGCTCACGAAGCTCGTGGAGGGCGCGAGCCAGTACCTTGGCATCGGCAGAGAGACACCCGCGAGGGAGGTCTCGAGGCCCGAAGAGGTCGAGCGCGTGGTCGGCAAGGCGGAGGATATACTCGGCCCGATCCCGACGCGGGACGAGCTGCACGAGGAGCTGAAGGCGCTCGAGAAGGCCATGCAAGATGAGAAGATCGAGGCGGAGGAGATCGCCGAGATCACAAAGAAGGCCACGAAGAAGGCCCAGCAGGACAGAGAGTACCAGGGCTGATCAAACCACTTTCGAAAACCCTTTTCCTATTCTATTGTTCTACTTCACCTTGGCGAGAAGCTGGTCCGCCACCTGGTCGGCTCTCTTCAGGAACTCCCCCTCATCCATCGTGACGATTCTGCGGTCCCGCAGGACGAACTTGCCGTCGACCATCGTGTCCCTCACAGCCTGGCCCGGGCTCGCGTAGACCAAGTTCGCCACTGCATTGTCCGACCGGGTCGGCGTCATCGACGGCGCAGAGCAGTCGAGAATGACGAGGTCGGCCTTCTTTCCAGGCTCCAGAGACCCAAGCTCCTTCTCAGCCCCGATGCATCTGGCCGCGTCCACAGTCGCCATGTCGAGGCACTTCTGGGCCGGCAGCACGGCCGCATCCCATCTGTGGGCCTTCTGCATTAGGGAGGCGAACTTCATCTCGAGGAACATGTCGAGCGTGTTGTTGGACGAGCATCCGTCGGTTCCGAGGCTGACGGTGATGCCCTCCTTGAACATCTCGGGAATCGGGGCGACGCCGCCGCTCGCGAGCTTCATGTTGGAGGTCGGGCAGTGGGCAACATTGACGCCCGCGCGCGCAAGAGCCCTGACCTCGTTGATCGTCAGCCAGACTGAGTGCGCGGCGAGGTCCCCGTTCGAGAAGAAACCTATCTCCTCCAGATGCTCCGCCGGCCGCTTGCCCTTCTTATCCTGGTATTCGTAGACCTCGAACCTGGTCTCTGACAGATGGAAGTGGCAGAAAGTTCTCTCCTTGGCCGCCAGCTCCTTGCCTTTCATCAGCGTCTCGTCAGAGCAGACATAGACTCCCTGGAGCGCCACCAATGGCTTGATCAGCGGCCTTCCACTGTGCGACCTGATGAAGTTCTCGCAGTTGTTGATAGGTTTGCCCTTCTGGGTCGTGAACTCCTCGTCCAGCACAGCCCAGCCAAGGTATCCTCGGAGGCCGACCTCCTCAACGCTCTTGGCGATCGCATCCTCGGAGTAGTACATGTCAACGAATGTTGTGGTTCCTGACCTCGCCATCTCGAGGCATCCGAGCGTCGCGCCCACCGCCACATCCTCTGGAGTGCGCTTGGCGTCGATCGCAAATGTCCTGTCCAGGAACTTGTCGAGCTTGACATCGTCCGCGATGCTCCTCATGAGGGCCATCGCAACGTGCGTGTGGCAGTTGATCAGGCCTGGCATGACGACGCAGCCCGAGGCGTCGACGACTTCGTCGGCCCTCGACTTGACATGGCCGACGCTCGCGATCTTCCCGTCCTCTATCAGGACGTCGCCCTTGAGGATCTCTCTCTTCCAGTTCTGAGTGACTACGAGTCCTCCCTTCACCAGTATGCTCAATCGCACGCGCCCCCTGGCTCGGAACTGTATTAAAGGGCTCGGTCATTAAGGTTTGGAAACGATGGCAAGAATCACCTTTCTGGGCACTGGCGGAGGGCGCTTCGCGACCATCTACCAGGCGCGCGCCACGGGCGGGATCTACATCGAGGATCAGAGGAACCTGCACATAGATCCCGGACCTGGAGCTCTTGTCCGAATGCGCTCGGTCGGCATCGACCCTCTGGCGACCGATGCGATCCTGATATCCCATTGCCACCCGGACCACTATGTGGACGCAGAGATCCTGATCGAGGCTATGACAGAAGGCGGCACGCGCAAGCAGGGAGTGCTGCTGGCGAGCACGAGCGTCATCGAGGGCAACGGCGACTTCGGCCCGGCCATATCGAAGTACCACCTCTCAAGGCCGAGGATCGTGAAGGTCATGCAGCCGTTCAACAAGATCAGCTTGAAGCCGCTCGAGATCTCCGCCACGCCGTCGGCTCACTCCGACACCAGCTCGATAGGATTCCGGATCCAGACGACCGCAGGTGTGGTCTCCTATGTCTCCGACACGCAGCTCGTGGAACAGGTGATCAAGGCGCACAGGCACGCCAGAATCCTCATCGCATGCGTGACCCGGCCTCTCGGCCAGAGGATCCCGCATCATCTGAGCACCGAGGATGCGGGCTACTTGATAGAGAAGATCAAGCCCGAGCTGGCGGTCATAACCCACTTCGGCATGCGCGTCATCCAGGAGAATCCGGAGACGCAGGCCAAATGGATCGAGGACAGATGCGGCGTGAAGACGATAGCTGCCAGGGATTTCATGACGCTCGAGCTGAAAAAGGACTCGATTGCCGTCGCTGACCGGATCAGACAGATTCCCGAGAAGTGATCAGGGCGGTGACGGAGGGGTCAGTCCGGGGCGAGCCATATTCGGGATCTGGCTCTTCGTCTCAACTCTCTTTTCGCAAGCGTCGCAGGCAATCAGCATTCCGCGGAAAATACTGCAATCCTTCTCAGTGCACACTGCTTCCCATCCCCGTCTAGACGTGCATTGTCCTCACAGATATTAAAGATGACAGACTGCATGCACTCGAAGCTCTGCTTCCCGTGGACGCGTTTTCCCTGCGCAACAGTTATCTTACGTCGCAAGGTTAGAGGCGGGCGATGGTTCTGTCGAAGAGGCTTACAAAGAAGGAGCTCGAGACTATCAAGGAACACTCGATGCTGCACCCCATGAGTCTCGCGCTCGTCAGGACGGAGGTCGCCCCCACCGAGCTCGACCCGCTCCTCAAGTCGATCGCCAGGGTCTGCGGCCTGTCCCTCCAGCGAATGATCTCCTCCCCCACCTCGGATTTCGGGATCGCGGAATTAAATTCGAAGGATAGAATGATAGTCGTGCTGTTCTTCGGCGGAGAGCGGACCGAACTCGTCAGCGTTACGGAGACCGACGAAGCGGTGCTCAGGGATCTCGAGGACAGCATACACTCTTCGAACTTCCTATCCGAAATCATCCGGATGGGGCTCTGACCTGTCCTTCGAGCCTTCGGCTAGTAGGTACACGGCCCAATGTTGACTAGAAATGCTCTTATAGAACATGCAGGTAAGGTATTACTCGGTGTCTTAGGCTGGTGACTCAACTTTCCTCCTAAGCAAACGATTTTAACAATCCCCACCACACCGGCCTCCCAGACACCATCTTTATTTGCTGAGCCTCTGGACTGCGTTTTTCGAAAGCTCTCAGTCGTCTCATGTGTTATTTTTAATAGCCGTCGCACTAATCCCATCACCGGTGCGTGATGACACTAGAATCAGATGTTCTCAAGAGCATCCGCCCGACCGCGGCTCAGGACAGGAAAGCCATGGCCATCGTCGAGGAACTCTCCGAGATGGCCCTCGTCGAGGCCAGGAAGGTCAAAGTCCACATCGAACTCATGCTCGTCGGCTCCGTAGCCAAAGGAACCCATCTCAAGGATCCCGACATAGACCTCTTCATGCTCTTCCCCGAGAGCACAGAGCTCGAGCAGTTGAAAGAGGCAGGACTCGAGATCGGCCGCAGGGTCCTGGGCGGCCGGGAGCACTACGCTCAGCATCCGTATGTCAGGGGAACTTACAAGGGATTCCAGGTCGACCTCGTCCCGTGCTTCAGGATTCGCGACACGCGCGCGAAGATGAGCGCCGTGGACCGCACCCCGTTCCACACGGAGTTCGTGAAGAAGAACCTGAAGAAGGGCGCGGCTGATGAGGTCCGCCTGCTCAAGATGTTCATGAAGGGCATCGAGTGTTACGGTGCCGAGGCGAAGGTGCAGGGCTTCTCCGGGTACCTGTGCGAGCTGTTGATCATGCGGTTCGGGAGCTTCCGCGCGGTACTCGAGTCTGCAAGGGACTGGAAGGCAGGCGAGGCTCTCGAGCTGCCTGGATATCCGGGAAAGGAATTTCCTGAGCCTCTGACCTTCGTCGACCCCGTGGACTCGAGCAGGAACGTTGCCTCCGCCGTCGCGCCCGAGACGCTCCTCAGGCTCATCTTGGCCAGCAGGGAATACCTCGCCTCTCCGTCGCTCAAGTTCTTCTTCTCCGCTGAGAGAGGCGTTTGGGACGCGCCCAGAATTCGCAAAGTCGCGGGGAGGAGGCTCGACAACCTTCTCTCCGTCACGTTCCCCAAGCTCGACCTAATCGACGATGTCGTGTATCCTCAGCTCAGGAAGTCTCTCGCGGCGATATCCGCATTGCTCGAGAGGGCCGAGTTCAGCATCGAGAAGACATCCATACATGTCGACGACGCGATGCATCTTCTGGTCGAGCTCGTCTCGATCTCGCTTCCGAAATCGCGGAAGCACAGAGGCCCTCCGGTGAACTCAGAGAACGTCAACGAGTTCCTCGCGAAATGGAACACGCTCGGGATCTCCGCGCCGTACATCGAATCGGGAAGATGGTATGTGATGACCAAGCGGGAGTTCGAGAGAGCGGACGATCTCGTGAAGGCCAGGCTCAAGGTCTTGCCCCTGGGGAAGGACGTGATGAAGCAGAATTCGTTCGTTGTGAGCAGCGGAGAGGCCCTGCTATCAAGGGAGCATATGGCGGCCTTGACGCGCCACCTTGACGACCGGATGCCCTGGCAGCGATGACCAAATGGCCCAGCCTAAGGCTCGACCGCCAGGGGCATAGCTGGATTGAAGAGGATGCTGTTGTCGGCCGCGTCTCTCGCGCTTATGAAAAACATGAGGTTCGACGTGGCGTTCAGTGTGTCGCCGGTCACCTGGTAACCGTACCTCGACTTGCCCTCGGATATCATCGCGTTGTAGCCGCTCGCGACAGACCCGACTGCGATCTCGACGGTCTTCAACTTGCCGTTGTCGCTGACCCTCGCTGTGATGTTGACGTGATAGCTACTGTTCGCGCGTATGACTGGATCATGGGACGCGTTCACAGCGGTCCACTCGTAAACCCCGCTCGCAGTGTTCATCTTGTACTCTTTGCCGTAGACGTGCGTCCCGTCATCCACCCACACGATTACCTGTTCGACCGTCGGTCTGGCGTGGTCCGCGAAGGGCATGTTGAGCATCAGAACCCAGATCGCGAGGAACGTGAAGAAGAAAGTCCCAATGTTCCCGACCCAGTTCCTCCTCTTCATGCCGGACGTGTCAACCTTTGCCAGCTGGTAGAAAGTCCTCAGTGTGACAATCCCCGCGATGCCTGCCAAGAAAGCGACGGCCATGAGGTTCGAGCCCATCATCGATATTATGCCAGCAATCATGCCGAATACAATGGCATACGCGATGGTCATAAGGGCCGTTCTGGTGTCCCTGAGATCCTTCTTGAGGAATTCCTTCTCATCGAAATCGGGCGGACGGAACTCGTACTCCTCTGGCTCGGGCTTGCCCTTCTTGCGTTTCTTGGCCATGACGCCCCTCGAACAGCTAGAGCTATTTAATAGCTTTTGGGCATTTCAAAATGCAGTCTGGATGAAACCCGTGAGAGCTCGCACACTGGAGGTCTGTCCTCGGCTGAGACGGTCTCGGCCACCACTTTCGTGTACCTCTAATCAATACCCTTATATGCCGTTCCAAAGGTGTACAGAATACAGGTGTTGATCTCATATGTCAGAAGAGGAGATCGAGAAACTCCCGGGCGTCGGGCCTGCCATACTGGAGAAGCTCAAAGAGGCTGGCTATAACGATCTCATGATGATCGCTGTCGATTCACCCAGGAACCTCGCGGAACTCACAGAGATAGGCGAGGCGACTGCGGCGAAGATCATCGCAGCTGCCAAGAAGGCCGCGGATGTCGGCGGCTTCGAGACGGGCGATGTCATTCTCGAGCGACGGAAAACCGTGGCGAAGTTGGGCTCGGGTTCCAAGGCCCTTGATGAGCTGATGGGCGGAGGGTTCGAGTCTCGCGCCATCACCGAGTTCTTCGGCGAGTTCGGCTCCGGCAAGACGCAGCTGTGCCACCAGCTCGCGGTCAACGCGACTAAACCAGTCAGCGAGGGCGGTCTCGACGGCCACACCATCATGATCGACACAGAGCAGACGTTCAGGCCGGAGAGGATCACACAGATGGCCGAGGCCGCGGAGCTCGATCCGGACGAGGTATTGAAAAAGATACATGTCGCGCGAGCATTCAACAGCCACCACCAGACCCTGCTTGTGGACAAGGCCTACGAGATGGCCAAGGAGTTCCCCGTGAGGATTCTGGTCGTCGACTCGCTCACCGCCCACTTCAGGGCCGAGTACATCGGAAGGGGCGCGCTGGCGGAGAGGCAGCAGATGCTCAACAAGCACATGCACGATCTGCTCAGGTTCGGCGATGTGCACAATGCAGTCATTGCGGTCACGAACCAGGTCGCGGCGAAGCCCGATGCGTTCTTCGGAGACCCCACACGGCCCATCGGCGGGCACATAGTCGGTCATACTGCGACATTCAGGATTTATCTCCGGAAGAGCAAGGGCGGCAAGAGGATTGCCCGGCTCATCGACTCTCCGAACCTGCCAGAGGCGGAAGCGGTCTTCCAGGTGTCGGAAGCAGGCATCAGCGACTAGGCGCTGGACGCAAGATTAAAGGCTCTGTCGCGATGTCCCAGGTCCGTGAAGTTGCTGCTCGAGCTCTCGATGGAGTGTCAGTCCCTAGCCCGAGCTGAGGCGCTGTCCGCTGCCACCGCGCTCGGGGGGAAGCCGGAAGTCGTTCGTGAAGAGCCAGGAATCCTCGTCGTCGACACAGCTGCGGACCCCGGATTGCTGGTGGCCCGGCTCGGCCTCTGCCACTATGTCGGGGAATGGCTCTCCTCTTCCGGCAAAGGAGATATCGAGTCCGCCGCCGGCAGAATCGAAGTGCCGGGACCGATAAGGGTCAGGTCGACCAAGATCGGAGAGCAGTCCGTCGACCTCGCATCGACTTCGCGCAGGGTCGGCGCGATTCTTGGAATAGACAGGGGTGTGGACTTGCACCGACCGGCGACTGACATCAGAGTTGTCTATTCCGAGAGGGTGCACTTCTCCAGGGTCATCGCATCAGTAGATCGCTCGTCGTTCGAGAAGAGGAAGAACAGATACATGCCCTTCACCTATCCCGCATCGCTTCATCCGAAGTACGCGCGCGCGCTCGTCAACCTGACTCGAGTGTCTGAGGGCGGTCGTCTCCTGGACCCTTTCTGTGGCACGGGCGCTATTCTCGCAGAGGCGTCCCTCATCGGGCTGAAGGCCATAGGGACCGATTTCTCGGAGCGCATGATTGAAGGCTCTCGAAAAAACCTCGACCATCTGAGGGTCAAAGCGGATTTGAGAGTTTGCGACGTCGGTGAAGTCCCGTCCGCAGTCGGACATGTCCACGGCATCGCGACCGATCCTCCCTACGGTAGGTCGACGAGCACAGACGGCGAAGAGATCCCCGACTTGCTTCGGAGGGCCTTCCGAGCTTTCTCTGCAATCTTGGACTCAGGTGCTAGGGTTGGAATAGTGGTCCCTGATGTCGACCTTGTCAGAAACCAGCAGGACTATCAGCTCTTGGAGTCCCATCAGCTCTGGGTCCACAGGTCGTTGACAAGGAACTTCTGCGTCCTCGAGAGAATCTAGGCCACGCTTACCGTGATTGTAATAGGAGCGAGCGGCGTCCCTGAGTAGTAGGCCTGAATGGGTATCGTCCGGTCCCCTGGAGTCGCAAATAGGGAGATGGAGATTTCCACACCGATCTCCGCGGAGCCGAGTGCAGGAACGGATATGTTCAGCGGGCCTGTCGTGTTGAATGAGCCCGATGTGAGAAACACGTCCACATACACTGGCTGGCCACTGGTCGCATTGAACGTGATGTTTGCCTCCGTCTCGCCCGTGTTGTTGATGCGAATGGTCGCGTGGGTCCAGTTGCCGGGGGTCACCGCTGAAGGGGGCGTTGAGACCCAGAATGCGAATACGGGGCTAGTCACCGTCACGTTGAATGTAAGAGTCCTCTCCACCGTCGAGTCCTTTGCGGAACCCTTGATCGTCACGTTGTAGCTCTGCCCGTATTGGACCGAGACCGGCGTGACGACAAGGACGCTCATTGTCGCGGTCTCGCTCGAGTTCAAGCGCAGAAGCAGGGTCTCATTAAAGTAAGAATCGTCCTGGGCGATCAGCTTGAACCTGATGTTCCAACCGACCAGGAGGGAGGCGTCCTTCATCTCGATCACGTTCAGCGTGTTTCCGGTGTTGTTCACGGTCACGTTGAATACGTGCGTTCCTCCCTGGGTGACGTTCGCATGCGCGTCGTCCAGGGTCGTCATCTCGAACGAGTGGTCTGCAGAGATGGCCGTCAGCGGGATGGGCACGAAAGCGACGATGAGGACGGCGAATGTCAGCACACCAATGCTCTTCCTCTTCAGATCGAGCGGGGAGATGTCGTTCAACGGAGGCGGATGTCTCGCGCCCAGGAACAGTATGAGCAGGGCGAACAGCAGCCAGCCGAAGTAGAATATCCCTATCCCGACGAGCGCAGCCACAGTGACCCAGCTGAGGTACTTCGCCCTCGCACCGAGAAGCGCTCTGGCGACATGCCCTCCGTCCAGCTGACCCACGGGCAGCAGATTCAGGGCAGTCACAAGGAAACCGACCCACGCTGCGAAGGCTGTGGGATGCAGGAGGTAGTCCCCCTTGAGCGGAACGAACAGCTCGAGCGCCTGGTACAGCAGAGGGAACGAGACGCCCATGACGCCTTCGGAGCCCACATTCGTCGGGACCAGTCTGGCCTCAGAATTCGTCATCATCAGGCCGACTATCGCCAAGGGGATGGTCACGAGCAATCCCGCGAGGGGGCCTGCGACGCCGATCTCCATCAGAGTCTTCTTGTTGGGGATCGGGTCTCTGAGCGAGATGAAAGCGCCGAACGTGCCAAGAGGAGGTATCATTGGGATGAAGAACGGGAGCGAGGCCGCCACCTTCCGCCTTCTCGCAGTGAAGTAGTGCGCGAGCTCGTGGACCCCAAGAATGGCCATCAGGGGAAGCGTGAAGGTCAGCATTCCCATGATGATGTTGTCCACGCTGAATAGCGTCCCGTTGTCCGTCCCTGCGTAGCCGCTCCAATCGAGAACCCCCGCGAGGAGCATCGTCAGGAAGGTGACAGCCAGCATGATCGCGTTCACGGACACGCCCCTGTACTTGACCGAGGGCTTCTTGGCGACCGTGACAATGTGCTCCCCCTTCTCGTACATGATCATCGGTATGTAGCCATGACTCGCCATGTCCTCGCGCATGCGGTCGAAGTTATCTTCGAGCGTCGTCTCGTCCACTCTGCAGAAGAACTCGACCACGTCGTAGCTCACCCGTACATCGTAGACAGGGAAGCGCTTTGCCACCAGGCTTCGAACGAATTCTATCTCCTTGGAAGCCTCTGGCGGTATCTGTGGGGCCATTGTGTTTTGTCCCAACCAGCACCCGCTACATAACCCTTTGGTAGGTATCCTTGTTCCGGCAAAAACGCTTATATGCACGCATAATCTGACAACCGTCGATGGAAGGAGACGCGAAAGGGAAGTCTCTCCGAGGATACTTTCGACTCTTCAGACTCGGCAACTGCGTGATGGGAGCATTCGGAGCGCTCCTCGCCGCGATAGTCTGCGTCGGTCTCGATGGCATCAGAGACTTCGGGACTCAGGTTGCCTTCTCGATGTCCGTCGTGATTGCCTTCACCGCTGCGGGAAACTCGCTTAACGACTACTTTGACCGCGAAGTGGACAGAGTAGCTCATCCTGAAAGGCCGATTCCGTCCGGGGCAGTCGCTCCCTCCGGGGCTTTGGTCGCCTCGGTCGCACTGTTCGTCATCGCCCTGATCCTCGGCATCATGATCAATCTCTGGTCCATCGGGATAGTCGTCACCTCCATTGCGATCATGGTGGGCTACGAGAAGTATCTCAAGGCCGAAGGAATCGCCGGAAACCTGGCCATCAGCTGGCTCACCGGGGCTCTCTTCCTCTTCGGTGGTGCCGCCGTTGACAGACTCGACCTCGCATGGATACTCGCGGCGTTGGCGTTCCTCGCAACCCTCGGCAGGGAAATCGTCAAAGACATACAGGACATCGAGGGAGACAAGGGCTTGAGACGCACGCTCCCCATGAGAATCGGGACTCGCAACGCAGGAGTCTTGGCATCTGTCGGGTTCTTGGCGGCAGTTGCTCTCAGCCCTGCGCCATACCTGCTGGACCTGCTGTCCTCGTGGTATGTTCCCGCAGTCCTGGTCTCCGATGCAATCTTTATATATTGCGCTCTGATACACTTCCGAAGCCCTGAGAAAGGGCAGAAAGTGGCGAAGCTGGCTATGCTCGTCGCGCTGTTGGCTTTCCTCCTTGGAGGGGTGTTTTGAAGGTCCGGGACTACATCACTCAGACGCTGAAGAAGCATAAGATGCACATGACCCTCATCGACCCCGCAAAGCAGTCGCCGAAGGTCTCGGGGGAGATAGCAGCCCATGCGTGCGAAGCGGGCACGGACGCCATCATGGTCGGAGGGTCGACCGGCGTCACGCAGAGAAATCTCGATGATACGATCAGGCAGATCAAAAGGTACTGCAAGCTGCCGGTCATTTACTTCCCATCGGGCGCGAACGTCATCTCACGGAAGTGCGACGCGATCTACTTCATGAGCATGCTCAATTCGCGCAACGTGAGGAACATCACTGGCGAGCACGCGAAGGGCGCTCCCATAATCAAGAAGCTCGGGATCGAGCCGATCTCCATGGGGTACGTCATCGTCGAGCCCGGCATGAGAGTCGGAGAGGTCGGTGAGGCGGACCTCGTGAGAAGAGGCGACATCAGCACGCTCGTCGGCTATGCCATCACTGCCGAGTTCTTCGGAATGGACCTCCTCTATTTGGAGGCGGGTTCCGGAGCACCTGAACCTGTTCCGGCGTCGATGGTCAGAGCGGCACGTGAGAGCGTCGAGATTCCACTGGTGATTGGCGGCGGGATCGTCTCGCCGAGGCAGGCTGCGGAACTTGCTGCCGCGGGCGCGGACATAATCGTCACAGGCACCCTGGTGGAAAACGACGACTTCGAGGCCAGGTTGAAGCAGATCATCGGCACGGTTCACAAAGGATAGGCGTTGGTCAAGCAGCACGTCGCAAGGTTTTATATGGCGCGCGGGAATTGTCCAACCAGAGGTATTTGATATGCCAGGAATGCTAGAGCTATTCAAGAGAAAGAAAGACGTTATGTGCCCTGAGTGCGAGAAGGCCCAGAAGCATGTGAAGCTCGTCGAGACGGACGGTAAGACGATGGAGTGCCCCGAGTGCCACTACGCGCATCTCGTACGCAGATAGTCGGCTTATCCATTCGGCGTCGACTTTTGTCATTCTTGAAAAAGAGAAACAAAAATGTGTTTCGAAGAAGCCCTTAGGCTTCTTCTTTTGGGTTTTTCCGACGGAGCTCCATCACGGAGGCGAGAAGTGCTTGTCAGACCGGCTCTCATGGTTGCATTGGTGGTGATCCGGATGATCATGAGAACCTGCGTTCCTGTCTCCCTTCTCCTTGTGGATCTCGATCGTGTGCTGACATCCTGGCGGCGCCTTCTCGTGATGCGAACAAGGCGGTGGCGGGCATGGCGGATGTATCGGGCAGGTCTCGACGTGAACCTTCACTGTCTTGCTGCAGGTCGCACCCTTCTCGTCTGTGACGGTCAGGGTTATGTTGTACGTGCCGTTCGCGGCATACGTGTGCGTCGCATTCACCCCGGTTGCGGTTGCTCCATCTCCGAATGACCAAGAGTAGCTCACGATGCTGTCGTTCTCAGGCGCGCGGGATTTCGCACCGCTCACCTTGACCGTCAGCCCGTGATGCCTGACCTTTATCTTGATATCGGCCACGAACTTCAGCTCTGTCACAGGGGCGACCTTCTTCGAGACTGTCAGGTTCTTCTCTGTGGAGTTCTTCCCTCCCTTGTCGTCGGTCACAGTTAGTGTCGCATTGTAGGTGCCGTTTTTGGCATAGACGTGTCCAGGGGCCTCGCCAAACGCTCCGGTATCGTCACCGAAGGTCCAGGAATAGTTAGCGATCGAGCCGTCAGGGTCGCTCGACGCCGAAGCGTTGAACACAACCGTAAGGTTGTCAGCATCATACACGAAGCGCGCCACCGGCAGTTCGTTCACGGACTGCGGTTTCGACTTCGGCTGCAATGATGCTAGACCCACGACCACCACTGCCAGTGCTAAGATAGCTGTGGTGGCCACTATAGCCAACTTCTTCTTTGGGCTGATATTATCCCTCCTGGGCTAGCATTCATAGGAGAGTCAGTATAGCATAAATGCCTTTCCCCAATCCGAAGGCATGAACCTACGTTTCCTCTGGAGGGTTTCCACAGGAAACGGAGCTGCGCAAATGCTCAATTCGTCAGGGCTATAACGATAGGTGCAGGAGGGGGGATTTGAACCCAGGTCGAGCCAGACAATCTTTTTCAGGTCTCAATTAACACGAAAAATGAAGAAGCAATACATGCCATGGCATTGCTGCACTGAGTTAGTCACCTTCCTTCTTTTTTCCTTCTGCACAGATGTGTTCTCGAGAAGGGAAACAGCCTACGGCACCACAATTTGGCGTGCGGGCATCCAATATCGATTGGAATGAATCTGATACTCTGAGCAGGGAGGCGCCTCGAGACTCATCCACTCTATGTTCTGAGGAGAGCCTTCCTTGATAGCACGGCGCCAAGGCTGATCATCAGCGCGCTGAATATCCCGACTCCAATCAGGTCGACTCCGACCGAGTACACCGACCCCACAGAAGTATGGAAAACAAGCTGTCTCATTCCGTCAACGACGAATGTGATTGGATTGTATTTCGCAATGGTTTGGAGCCAGTCAGGCATCAACGTTATGGGTATCAGGGCGCTGCTTGTGAACATCAACGGAAAGTTCAGCAGGTTGATCAGGCCGAAGAGGACCTCTTCGTTCCTGACGACAAGGCCTAGGGCCACGAAGAGCGCGGCCATGCTCGAGCCCAGAAGGACCAAGAACAGGACCAATCCTCCTGCCTCTATGATTCCGAACTGGTGGCTGAACCTCAGGCCGCTCAGACCTGGGATGAACGCGAACAATGCAGCTACGAAAAGGACGACTGATGCCTGCAGCATGGACTTGAAGACTGTTGACATCATCCTTGACACGGGGATTGAGGCGCGAGGGATCGGTGCGACCTGGAGCATGGACAGGAATCCGAGCCTGCGGTCCTGTATGAGCGATACACCGCTGAAAAGTGATGCGAACAGCATGATGAACGCCGTCTGCCCAACTGCCATGAATGAGAAGTAGTCTGTCGCGCCTCCGAAGACAAGTCTAAGGTCCATCGGAGCTCCACCCTGTGCGAGCTTGCCGATATTGAACGCTTGTCCGAAAAGCAGGAGCCAAATCAGGGGCGTGGTGAATACCAGGATGATCTGCCCGGGAGTTCTGTACCATCTCCTGAGGTCCCTGCCCACCAGAGCCAGAGTTTCTGCTATCATATGCTCACCGCCTCCTCCCGAACCGTCCAGTACGACCTGTTCCATTTGAGGGTTTGGCGGCTGAGCCCTGCTCCTCGTCCCGAAGCTCTCTGCCCGTGTATTCTAGGAATGCCTGGTCTAGAGAGGGCTTCTTGACGGCTACATTCAGAACCACTATCTTGTTTTTCCAGAAGGTTGAGAGGACATTCGGCAGGGCCGCGTTGGCGTCGGCCACCTTGATGCGGGCCTTGTTGCCCGTGCACATTCCGTCAATGAGAACGACTCCTGGTATGCTCTTCATCAGATTCAGAACGTCCATGTTGCACTCTTCGACTTCTATCTCGATAACGTCCCCTCCGACCGCCTTCTTCAATCCTGTTGGAGTGTCCAGAGCGACGATCTTCCCATGGTCTATGATGGCAATCCTGTCGCAGAGGCCATCGGCCTCCTCCAAGTAGTGAGTGGTGAGGAATATCGTCATGTTCGTCTCAGACCTGAGCTTTCGTATGTGCTCCCATATGCTCGTCCGAGTCTGGATGTCCAAGCCAAGCGTGGGCTCGTCAAGAAACAGTATCCTCGGATTGTGCACTAGACCGTTGGCGAATTCCAGCCGCTTCTTCATGCCTCCAGAGTAGGTCTTCACGATCCTGTCCTGGGCATCAACCAGGCCGACCAGGCGAAGGAGTTCGTCGATCCGCTTCTGCGCTTCTGACATGCGAACACCATAGAGCCTCGACTTGAGCTCCATGTTCTCGCGTCCCGTCAGTTCGTCATCGGATGTGAGGTCCTGTGGAACGAGCCCTATGCCTTTTCTGACCATCCCCGGCTCCGACTCGACATCGTGGCCCAGGATCTGGGCCTTTCCGCCCGTCGGGAGCATCAGAGTTGTCAGGATGGAAATGGTCGTGGTCTTGCCCGCGCCGTTTGGTCCGAGGAAGCCAAACACTTCGCCTTCACCAACATCGAAAGATACCGAATCCACCGCTCGGATATTCCCTTCGAATACCTTCTCCAGATTCTGGACTCTGATAATAGGCTCGCCAGTTCGCATAGCAAAACTACCCCGCTTGAGAAGCGTCTAGACTTGTCAGTTGAGACGCGGAAATATACTTTTCCGCGAACTGAACCGGTTGACTCGTTTGCGGTTCGTTATGACAGTGGGAGGAGGGGTTGAGCTCGAAAGTCTGGCTCTTTTTCAATCAGAGGTGATTTGAACCCAGGTCGAGCCAGAGATTCTTTCTCTGATTTCAATAAAAAACCTAGATGTCAGTCCGGCACGACATGATTGTGCGGGAGAGGGGATTTGAACCCCCGGACTCCTATGAGACAGAATTGCCCATCCCGATCAACAGGACCTTAAGTCCTGCGCCTTTGGCCTGGCTTAGCTACTCCCGCGGGGCGGTAATCCCCGCGGGCGCTCTTAACCGTTTTCGCCCTCAGAACTTGGTCAATATGTCCT
This sequence comes from uncultured Thermoplasmata archaeon, assembly GCA_963705355.1. Taxonomy (GTDB): domain Archaea; phylum Thermoplasmatota; class Thermoplasmata; order UBA10834; family UBA10834; genus COMBO-56-21. The sequence goes on along the minus strand of OY970070.1, from coordinate 864,197 downwards.
CGAGCCTCGTCTCGCCCTTCAGCACCTGGAGCTCGTACCTGACCCTGATCAACGGCTTGTTGGCCTTCAGGATCCTGTTCAGGTCTATCGGCGTTCCTGACACGACCACATCGCACTTTGCGGCGTTGATCGTGTCCTGCAGGTCCTTGATCTGGTGGTTGCCGTAGCCCATGGCCGGCAGCACATTCTCGAGATGCCCGTACTTCGCGAATGTGTCCTTGATCGAGTTGACCGCAAACGGCCTCGGGTCGATGATCTTTTTGGCGCCCGAGTTCTGCGCGGCTATGAATCCCGCGCCGAACTTCATCCCGCCGTGCGTGACGGTCGGCCCGTCCTCGATCACGAGCACGGTCTTGCCCTTGATCGCCTTTGAGTCCTCGACGGTCACGGGCGACGCTGCCTTGATGATCTTCGCCTTCGGGTTGAGCTCCTCGACGATCTGCTTCACCAGCTCGACGTCCTTCGGCTGCGCAGTATCGACCTTGTTGATTATGACGACATCCGCCATGCGGATGTTCGTCTCGCCGGGATAATAGAGCCTCGCGTGCTCCGCCCTGTGCGGATCCGCGACCACTATGTGCAGGTTCGGGACATAGAACGGCGTGTCGTTGTTGCCTCCGTCCCACAGGATGACATCGGCTTCCTTCTCGGCCTGTCTCAGGATCTTCTCGTAATCGACGCCCGCATAGACGATTATGCCCTTGTCTATGTGCGGTTCGTACTCCTCCCTCTCCTCGATCGTGCAATCGTTCTTGTCGAGGTCTGCATAGGTTGCGTATCTCTGGACCGCCTGCTTCTCGAGGTCTCCGTAAGGCATTGGGTGTCGGATCGCGACGACTCGTCTTCCCTTCGCCCGCAGGATCGACGCGATGGCCCTCGTGGTCTGGCTCTTGCCCGAGCCGGTCCTGACGGCGCACACCGCGATGACGGGCACCTTTGACTTCAGGGCCGTCTGGTTCATGCCCATCAGCCGGAAGTCCGCGCCCACGGCGTTCACCAGGGACGCCTTGTGCATCACATCCAGATGGCTCAGGTCCGAGTAGGCCAGCACGACCTGCTCCGCCCCAAACTTCTTGATCAGCTCGGGCAGGTTCTTCTCGGGGTAGATATCGATACCCCTCGGGTAGAGCTTCCCCGCAAGGCTGGCGGGGTATTTCCTCCCCTCGATGTTCGGTATCTGCGTGGCGGTGAATGCCACTACTTCGTAGTTGGCGTTGTCCCGGAAGTACACGTTGAAGTTGTGGAAGTCCCTTCCGGCAGCCCCCATGATGATGACTTTCGCTCGCATGCCCTCTACACCTTGGCCCGCGGGTAGCTCCTGCGGTCTTATATTTCTTCCCCACTAACGACCTTAGTCAGTACTTTGTGGAAAGGTATTCGTAAGCGGATGGCCATCATGTCTCGATGGCCTACCGGAAGCCCTCTGACACGGAAGTCTTGGATGGTATCAAGGACGCCCTCCACAGGCACGGCGTCGTCAGCTCCCAGCGGAAGATGACTGAGCTCGTCTTGAAGGAGCTCCACAGGCACGATGCCGACTACGCTGTGAGCGAAGAGCGGGTGCGGAGGCTAGCTATTCAGAACGACCTTGCATCCATCGAGATCCACGGGCGCGATTCTAAGGAGAAAACGAAGGCGGGGGCATGTCCTGTCTGCGGCGGCAAGACCAAGCGCCTCCGGAATCTCACAGTCTACGGGGGCATGGTCACGCAGGGCTACAAGTGCCTCGTCTGCGGTTACTGGACCGGGCTGAAGCACAGGGTGCCGACCTTGTACATTTTCTCTCCGAAGTAACGGAATCGCCTCAACATCTTTATCTGTCGGATGCGCTTTTCGAGCAATAGAGGGGAGAGGAGTGAAGCTCTGGGACTTCGGACGGATGGAGTCAGGCAAGATCAAGATCAGCGAGAAGGTCGGCGAACCGCTCGGGATTGTGGACGGGAGCGAGGTCTTCAGCTCGATGTTCAAGTATGAGATCGACGGCAAGAGCAGCTACGAGATAGTCCTCTCCAACTTCGGTCCGGAGAACTACAGAGAGATCGCGTATGTAACGTTCCAGGTGAGAGATGAGCCTGGCGCGCTCGCTCAGGCCGCGAATTTCCTGAAGACGAGGAACGTAGATATCCTGAACTCGGAGACTGTGAGCTCAGTCCCGAACATCGTCATGGTCTGGGAGATGCTGGTCGACCTGTCGTTCTTCGGGGACTCGCTCTCCCTGAAGAAGGAGTTCGACGACGCCAAGACGGGGAATGACCCGAACCTGACGATGGTCGATTGCCTGTCCGCAGAAGCATCGGACCTGGCAACGAGATACACGCGTGGCGCGGCAGTCGAAAACGCCACGATAAAGACTAAGGCGCTCAGGAAGACGGAAAAGAAAGCGAGCATTATCAAAAACGGCATCTTCGAGCTGCCCCAAGCCTACGTCAATTTCCTCGGCAAGAACTCCGCGCCGATAATGCTGATCGGTGAGCCGGACTCCTGGATCCTCTCGATCGCCTTCCTCAACGACGATTCAAAGCTGATGAAGCTGTCGATCGATCTGCCGGACAGGCCTGGCGCAATCCACGAAATCATGAAGGCGTTGGGGGAAGAGAGCATCAATGTCCTTGCGGGTTACACGAACGTGCTGGTCTACTACGAGCGCATGAGCTGCGACCTTGTAATCGATGTCAGAGCCGCATCCGCGAAGACCAAGGGGGATCTTTCAGAGATCATCGGCAGGCGGATCTCTGGTCTCGGTCCGACCTTCAAAATGATCTCGGCCGAGTCCGTCAAGCTTTGACCGGCTCGTCCAACTTGAAAGTGAGCTCGGACTTCGGACTGCAGAACAGCTTGCCCTTCAGTTCGACAATGGTCACTGGATCATCTTCTCTCAGCGTTCCGGACGTCCAACAGATCAGCTTCGGGCCCTTCTCGATTGCCACAAGCACCAGGTTGTAGGGATCGGCAAGGCCTTCTGGAATGGTCTGCAGACGCGCGAACGAGAGCACTCTCCCCTCGTCTGGCCATTCGGACTGCCTCATCTTCTTGCCGCATCGAGGGCAGACTCCCCTCTGTGATATCGTGGCAAAACCGCACCTGCATTTCGACCCCTTCATCGCAAATGCCTTCCGATCGCCGAGGCGTCTCTCGCCAGGGCATTTGACATAACTGACACCGACTTGATATTAATGTTTGCGCGCGTGCCCACGCACAACAATCCAGGCTATCGAAAGAGTATTTAATAACAGGAGTACATTCGCTCAATACAACTGAATCTACTATTGTTCGCGTTCCGCGGAGCGGCCCCCCACTTGATGATGATTGCGATTCTCCGCCCAACGCCGGCAGTACGGAGGTCAAGGGTTTGGACCCTATCGAGGCATCTCGACTCATAATGGATACATATGCTGCCAAGATTCTGGTCGCCTGCTCTCGCAAGCCCAAGCACGCGCTCGAGCTGAGCGCGAAGCTGAACATCCCCATAGCCGCGTGCTACCGGAGAATACACGTGCTCGAGAAGGCGGGCCTGCTGAAGCCGGTCGAACGCGCTCTCACGCAGCAGGGCAAGAGGATAGTCTTGTATCTCTCCCAGCTGAGGAATGCCTACATATTCTTCGAGGGGGGAAAGCTCAGGGTCCGGTTTCAGATGGTGACCGGCCAGATACAGGATTTCGGGGGAGAGTGGAAAGAGATCAAGCTCATCCAAGAAGAAGATGAAGAAGCACTGGCCGGAGGTCTGCTCAGGCCCAAGGAGCGTTAATCAAAACCCAGGAGTTGAGGAAAAATGGCAGAGAAGAAGGAAGCTGTGGCTGCGGCGACTGCGACATTCCCGAAAGATATCATGAGATTCCTGTCGAGTCCCGGAGGACACTCCCTCATATTGAGAGGCATGGCTGGAACGGGCAAGACCACACTCGCTCTTCAGTTGATCGAGGAGATGGCCGCCGTGCAGCAGAGCTATTACATGTCCACCAGGGTCTCCGATCAATCGCTGTTCAACCAGTTCCCATGGCTGCTGGACAAGGTCAGGGAAGGAGAGATACTCAAGGCCAGGAAGAAGGTCAGGAAGAAGGGCGACTCCGAGCAGCAGGTAGAGAAGATCCTGCTCGGCCTCGCCGCCATCAAGGGTGAGCTGAGGAGCGAGAAGGTCAAGTCCCCTCGCAAGGAGCTTCTGAGGCTCCAGGGAATAATCGAGAGCGGCGGCGAAGAGCCGTTGGCCGAGCCTGGCCCAGGCGAGGGCGAGCTAGTCGTCTCTGTCGGCGCGATGATGCCCGAGATCGAGATGGCATACGATGTGGTCGACAAGGCTCTGCCTGAGCGCACGCTGGTCGTCATCGACAGCATCGATGCGCTTGCAGAGAAGTACGGCGTTCCCCCTTCGAGGCTGATCAATGCCTTGCAGAGGGACTTGGTAGAGGGTTGCGGGACCAATCTTGTCTATGTGCTGGAGACACCTGACCCGTTGCTGGACTACCTTGGCGACGGCATCATCTATCTCAGTCTGAACTTCACTACTGGAAGGAGGATTAGGGAGCTCGACATCCTCAAGCTGAGGGGCTGCGAGATAAGGCAGCCCAAGTATGTCTACACCCTGCTCGGTGGCAGGGTCAGGACCTTCGAATACTCGAGATACGCGAAACCCAGCAAACCCGTCCGGTTCGAGGCGATCCCAGACCATGACAACGGACACGTGTCCACCGGCAACGCCGACTTGGACTCAATGATCGAAGGCGGATTGAAGAAGGGCACGATAATCCTGATCGAGCTGAGCCCGGGCGTGCCAGTCGTGGCGTCTGCCATGATCGAGAACGCGATAATCTGCAACTCGGTCACGCAGGACAGGGGGGTCGCTTGGATTCCGACGAAGAAGACGGGCGCCGAGTCTGCTCGGGAGGAGCTGCTCGGATTCGTCAGCGCCGAATCGTTCGACAAGAACGTCCGGATACTGGAGCCGCACGCGCCCGCGGGAGCCCCGAAGCCGTACTCAGTGACGCTGGAGGGCGAGGACATAAAGGTGGACATGAAGTGGCAGGACGTCCAGTACAACCTGAGGAACACCGGGTCGCCGGTACTCACAATAATCGGCTTCGACTCGCTGGAATCGATCTACGGAGCGGGCGTGCTCGACGGGATGATGGAGTTCCTGACCTCGCTACTGAACAGCGAGGGAATCTTCGTTGCAACGGTGACGCCGTCGGTGAAGTCCACGAGCAGGCTGTCGGACCTGGCGCACACGCACTTGAGGATCGACAAGATCTCAGGGGTCACGATGATCAGAGGGGAGGAGCCGTTCACGGCCCCCCACGCGATGACCGATCCCGCACCAGGAGATTTCAGGCCAAAGCTAGTGCCGATTCTGTGAGCGGCGGAACCTCACATTCGGCACCATGGAGCGGACCATGTTCCCTCAGAACTACGCGGTCCTTGTGATAGGCGACCCGAGCGCAGGCATGTTCGAGTTCTGCTGCTATCTGGGCGCGACGTACCTCAAGGCCGGGGAAAAGGTCGTTTTCCTCGAGGCGAACACCCCTCCGGATAGAGTGCGAAAGCAGATGCTAGAGTATGGCGTAGATGCCTACCAGCACGAGAGCGAAAAGACTCTGGCAATCATTGACGCCTACACGCCTCTCCCCAATGCTGGTGATGACCTCAACGTTTTGAGAGTCGGAGACCTGTCCAGCCTGAGCAATATCTTCGAGACGGTCACGAAGGGAATCGAGAAGGTCGGGGGACAGCCTGTCAAGGTTCTCTTCGATTCGCTCACGCCGCTCTTCATGCATCACGATCTGAACGCCATGGGCAGATTCTTCAGGGATCTCACAACCATGGCCAGGTTCAGTGGGACGATGACCGCTCTTGTTCATCGCAACATCCTGGACGAGGACCAGATCGCACTTCTCTCGTCGATCGCCGACGGCCTCCTTGAGATCAAGGTCGATCAGAGCTTCCGGAGATTCGTCAGGATAAATTACCTCAAGGGAGTCCTTGTCACTCCCAAGTGGGTCCCGTTCGATTTCCAGAGGGAGGAGGAAGTGGAGGGCGCTTCGCTGATCTGGGGCAGACCTTAGAGGATCCAAAGGAAAGAGGTTCCTCGGATTTTCGGTCCTCAGTGTTTGAAGAGTCTCAGCCCGCTGAACACCATCGAAATGCCGTGCTCATCTGCCGCCTGGATGGCCTCAGCGTCGTTGACGGATCCACCTGGCTGGATGATGGCAGACACGCCGACCTGCGCCGCAGCATCGATGCCGTCCCTGAACGGGAAGAAGGCATCGGAGACGAGAATGCTGCCTTTCGCTTCGGCGCCCGCCTTCATGCCCGCGATCTTGGTCGAGTCCACTCTGCTCATCTGGCCAGCACCGACTCCGACGGTCCTCTCGCCCCTGACAAGCAGTATGGTGTTGGACTTGATGTGCCTGCAGATCTTGACGCCGAATATCATCGAATCGATCTCCTCATCTGTCGGCGCGCGCTTTGTGACGACCTTCAGCTTGGACTTGTCGAGTTCAGTGTAGGCATCTGTCTGGACCAAAAGGCCTCCTTTGACCTTGGCCATGAACAGCCTGCCATCCTCTCTCTTGACGGGCACATTGGTTCTCAACAGCCTGATGTTCTTCTTGGATTCCAGATGCTTTTCAGCATCAGGCTCGTAGCTCGGAGCTATCACAGCCTCCACGAAGTGGCTGCCGATCTCCTTCGCGGTCTCCATGTTCACCGGTCTGTTGAGCCCAACGACGCACCCGAACGCGCTCAGCGAATCGGCGTTGTAGGCGATCCTGAATGCTTCGCCGATGGTTGCAGCGCAGGCCACGCCGGACGGGTTCGTGTGCTTTATCACCGCCACGGTCGGCTTCTCGAAGTCAGAAACGATTGCAAGCGCCGCATCGAGGTCGATCACGTTGCAGTATGAAATCTCCTTTCCGTGGAGCTTGTCGGCCGACGCCACGCTCAATGGTGTCTGGTCGAACAGATCCTTGTAGAAGGCCGCCTTCTGGTGCGGGTTCTCTCCGTATCTCAGGTCCCCGAGCTTCTCGAAGGACAGTGTGAGGCTCTTAGGGAACAGCTCCCCCCTCCGAACTCCTTGCCGAGGAACTGGGCTATGGCCGAATCGTACCTTGCAGTCGACCTGAAAGCTTCCAGCGCCAGCTTGTGGCGCGTTTCATCCGACAGATGGGAGTCGTTGTCCTGCAGTTCCTGGAGTATCTGAGAATACATCGCGGGGTTCGTGACGACGGCCACCGCAGAGTTGTTCTTCGCCGCCGACCTTATCATCGAGGGACCGCCGATATCGATGTTCTCGATGGCGTCCTCGAGCTTCACCCCCGGCTTCGCGACTGTGGCCTCGAACGGGTACAGGTTCACGACCACCATGTCGATCGGCTCGATCCCGTGCTTCTTGATCGCCTCCATGTGCTCCGGCTTCTCCCTCATGGCCAGGAGGCCTCCGTGGATTGCTGGGTGGAGCGTCTTGACCCTCCCGTCCAGCATCTCTGGGAACTTCGTTACCTCCGAGACCCCTATAACAGGTATGCCAGCTTTCTCAAGCGCGGCCATCGTTCCGCCGGTAGACAGGATTTCAATTCCGAGATCCGTAAGGCCCTTGGCGAATTCGACCAGGCCGGTCTTGTCAGATACGCTCACTAATGCTTTCTTGACTTTGCTCATTCGTCATACACTCCGCTGTCCGCTGAAGCATCCCTCCCTCTTAGCAAAAGGTATGCAAGATGGTTATTCCATGGTTCCTTATAACGGTTTTCGTGAGGCCTTATGCCCCGAGTTCGAGGGCCACTACCTCTTTGACTAGTTCGAACGGAAGGTAGCCGTAGCCCGCGACGATGTCATGGAACTGCTTCTCGTCGAACTTCTTTCCGAGCTTGCTCTCGAGGTCCTTCCTCAGTTCAAGGATCAGGTGTCTACCTATCATGTAGGACAACGCTTGCCCGGGGGTGTGCGAGTATCTCTTCACCTCATCCATCATTGCATTTCTCGCCATGCCCGTCTCCTTCGTCATCCACTCGACCATCTCCTCGATGGTCGCCTCACCCTGCGCCAGCTTGACATCTGCGATTATTCTGCACGCCCTCCAGATCGCGCCGTTGAGCATCTCGAACTCCGCATCATCGGTCGCCTCGAATCCGTGGTCGAACATCATCTTCTCGCAGTAGTGCGCCCAGCCCTCGACGGTCTCGGTCGCGGAAGCCGCCACGTCTCCCCCTCCGCTCCCGGCCATCTGGAGCATCCAGTGCTTCTTGTTGGACATAACGCCTTGGTGGAAGTGGCCCGGGTACGCCTCGTGCACGGCGGTGTTGATGATGGACGCGTAGTTGAGATGGCTTCCGAGGTCCTTTGATTCCTTCGGTCTCGTTACGATGTACGTGCCCTCCTGACTCTTGTCGAACTTGGAGGGCATGTAGAGTCCGGCGTAAGGCGTCAGGGGAGCCATGAAGGCGGGGGTCTCTAGGACCCTCAGCCTGGCACCGGGGTCGATCGTGGCCAGATCGTGGTCGACGATGAACTGCTTGGCCTTGTTCATCGCGTCCTCAGTCGCCTTCAGAGCGTCCTCGAATGTCTTCGGATGCTTCGCCCTGACGATCTCAGCCGCCCCAGTGACGCCCTTGCTGGGGGCAATCTTCTCCGCCACTCTGGCCCTTTCCTCTTTGAACTCGCGCAGGTACTTCTCGCCCAAGGCGAGTATCTTGTCCGGTGTGAGGCCGAGGCCTCGCATCTTCATCATCTTGGCGAATTTCTTCTTCCCCATCGCGAACTTCTTGATGGAGCCTTCCCGCATCTGCTTCAGCCAGTCCATGTGGTCCTTCAACGCGCCTACTGTCGTGCTCACGCTCTTCGTCAGATCTTCCATGAGGCTGTCTGAAATCCTGCCCTTCGAGGATGCCTCGATGAACTTGAGGAAGTCAGGGAACTGCTCCAAGGAGGTGATGGCCATCTCCGTCCACACGTGCACCGATTTCGAGTCCCGGAACCTTCCCCGGAACTCCTCCAAATGCTTGGGCAGCCGGGTTATTCGCGAGCACATCGCGCTGACACGCTGATCGTACGGGGCGTATTCCCTTGTGAGCATGATGAACAGGAGCCCGCCTGGAGTCTCGAGCGCGTCCGGGTTCATCTTCCAGTGAGGGTACTCTTCGAGCGAGAACTGGAGAATCTCCTTCTCCGATCTCAGCGCCTTGATCGAGAGCTTCTGCTCGACGCTCAGCTCCTCTGATTCTGCAATCTCGTTAGCTTTTGCGTGCCATGAATTGAGCAGCACCCGCGTATACTCATATCTCTTGAACCCGCCGTGCGGGAGCTGCCAGTCGTAAGGCTCATGAATGCCCAAGCCCGTCGCAGCGTCCGGGTTGATCTTCAGGAACTCCTTCAGCATCACTTCGTTCAACTTGTCAAGAGTTGTCGATACCATAGCTATCTCCGGACGGTGAATGCGCTTAGGGTGCATCATGCTTACGGGCCAACTACTGCACCTTCGGCCTCGGCAGCAGGCCCGCCATCTCCACGATCTTCGGGACCATCTCTTCCCATGCGACGGGCATGATGTGCACGCCGTGGACTCCCTTGACCGTCTTCAGGTGCTCGATCTGCTCGACGCAGAGCCTGATGCCCTCCTCCTTCGCGTCCTTGGCGTTCTTCAAGCGGTCGATGATGTAGTCGGGCACGATCATTCCCGGGACCTTGTTCTTCATGTACCTGGCCGCCCCGGCCGACTTCACCGGGATGACCCCTGCGAGTATGTGGATCTTCTTGTCGAGCCCTCTGGCTCTGACCTCGTCCATCCATCTCTCGAACATGTCCATGTCGAAGATGGACTGTGTCTGGCAGAAATCAGCCCCTGCGGCGACCTTCTTGGCCAGTCTTGTAACTCTGAACTCGTAAGGTGTGGCGAACGGGTTCTCAGCACATCCGAGGTAGACCTTCGGCGGGTCCTTGATGACCTCGCCTCCGACCTGCCTCCCCTCCGTTCTCAGGGAGTCGAAGACCTGCAGTTCGACTATTGAATCGAAGTCGAACACGTTCTTCGCGCCCTTCTCGTTGCCGAAGGTCTGGTGATCCCCTGTCAAGCACAAAACGTTTTTCACGCCGAGCGCGGCAGCTCCGAGGAGGTCGCTTTGGAGGGCGATCCTGTTCCTGTCCCTGCAGGTCATCTGGATCACCGGCTCGACGCCTTCGCGCATGATGATGACTGCGCTAGCGATGCTCGAGAGCCTCACCACAGCAGTCTGATTATCCGTGAGGTTGAACGCGTCTGCGAAGCCTTTGAGCATGTTCGCGTGATGCGTTAGAGGTTCGGGGTTGGCTGACTGGGGAGGGCCGATCTCAGCTGTGACAGCGAACTTGCCGGCCTCGAGCACTTTCTCCAAGTTGCTGCCGGTCCTCATTGGACAGCCTCCTTCCCCTTCTTTTGATGAGGCGTGAGCTTCGCGTCCTCACGGACATAGGTTCTTCTGCCTCCTGAATGGCTTGTCGACCAATCCTTTGCCGGTGTGATCTTCTCGATCAGGTCGAGCCGGTTCTGGAGCTTCAGTCGGTCGTAGATGGCGGACCACGCACAGTCGATCTCGAGGTTCACCTCACATTTCCCGTTGGCAGACCCACCGCACGGGCCGTTGAGCATGCTCTTTGCGCATCTCGAAATCGGGCATATGCCGCCGGTCGTGTGAATGATGCAGTCGCCGCAGCCGATGCACTTCTCCGACCACACGCCTTGCTCCTCGGGGACGCCGAACATCCCGGTGTTCAATCCCGGGAAGGTCAGGTGTGTCGGGTACAGGTCGCCTATCGTCTGGGCGCCCAGCGAGCATGCCATGGAGAGCGTGATGTCGGAGCCGAGTATCTTGTCCTGGACCTCCTGGACCCATTCCTTCTCGCACTGTCTCTCGACGACGAAGCCTTCGAACTCCTGCTTCCTGCCCTCTTTCCTGTTCTTGATCTTGAGGGCGGAAACGAGCATCTTGACCTCCTTCTCTCCTCCTGCGAGGCAGATCGCCACGCAGCTTCTGCAGCCGATGACCGTGACTTTGTCGTAGGGAGCGAGCATCTCGGCGATCTCGTTCAAGGGTTTCCTCTTCGCGACTATCATGGCTTCTCACCCCCGCCAATCGGGCCGAGCTTCCTCGCGACTTCGACCATCTTGGATGCGATCTCCGGAAACATCCAGACGTTCGAGGAAGCAGCGTTGAACATCTCGATGCGCTCCTCCTCGATGCCGGCTTCCGTCAGCATCTGCTTCACATAGCCGACCCTCTTCCTTCCCTCTATCGAGCCGGTGTCGTAGTAGCAATTCTTCTCGAGGCATCCCAGGACGAACACCGCGTCTGCGCCGTCCTCGAAGGCCTTCAAAAGGTGTATTCCATCGACTCTACCGGCGCAGGGGACTTGGACGACTCTGACGCTCGCATCGTACTGTTTGCCGCTTCTCGCCGAGAGCACTGCTGCATCCATGCCGTGCCTCTCGCAGCAGAATCCGACGATCTTCGGTTTCCTCTCGACCATCAGAAATCACCTCCGAGAAGAGTGCGCGCCTCTTCCGTGATCTGGTCGTCGGTGAAGTTGCGGAGCTCGATCGCCTTGCTCGGGCAGATGCCGACGCACATCCCGCAACCTTGGCAGGCCTGTACCCTGATCTCCGCCTTGCTCGCCGTTCCGATGAACGGCGCCTCGTACGGACATGTCCTTATGCACGTCAGGCAGGCGGAGCACTTCTCTTGGGTGACCTGCGCCACTATGCCCCCGAACTCGATCATGCCGCGCTTCACGAACTCCCCGGCCATCGCTCCGGCCGCGGCACCCTCCGCCTTGGCGACATCTCTCGATTTGGGGAACAGCGCCGAGCCGCACACGAACACGCCGGGCCTTGGCGTTGTGACGGGCCATCTCTGGATGCTGCCGCGTCTTATGGCACCGTCAGCCGACATAGGTATCCTGAGGGCGTCAGCGATGGCCTTGTTGTCTTGGTTGGCCGGTATGGATGCGAACACCAGAGTCCCGAAGTTAATGCTGAGAAGCTCGCCCTGGGCGAAGTCCTTGACAGTGAGGACCGTCGGGTTCTTTGGATCGACCTTCGGCGTTCCTGTGTTGTCGTACCTGATGAACATGACTCCCAACTCAGCAGCTTCTTTGTACGCAAGTTCCGACAACCCGAACGCTCTCATCTCCTGGAAGACGACGAACACTTGGATCCCGGAGTGCTTTTTCTTCAGCTCGATAGCGGTCTCGAGCGTGTCGTCCCACGCGTAGTCCTGGACCTTCATCGTCTTGCCCGTAGGGTCAGGGGTGTCGACGATGACCACCGGTCCCTTCGGGACCGAGCCTGTCTGCATTTGCTCGTAGAACTTGTAGAGAGGAACTGCATCCTTGACGGCCTTCGCGAGCGGCCCTTTCAGTGTCGTCCAGCCTCCGCCAGTGGCGATAACGACAGCTGCAGCGCCCAAATCCTCGATCTTCTCCCCGGCCTTGATTCTGAGCTGGAGATTGCCCCCGTAACCTGAGGCTCCAACAAGCTGGGCGTGCGTCATGATTATTCCCGGGGCTTTCAACGACTTGCCTGTCTTCTCGAGAAGGATGGTGTGGACGCCCGCCTTGGCGGCCTCGTGGGCAGCCGCCTGGCCTGCGACCCCCGCTCCGATGATGACCACGTTCGTCGTTTTCATTTCCTCGGTCTGCTTCTCGAGGGGTTCAAGTATGACCGAGCGCGCCAGGGCCGCCTTCATCTTCGTCTCGGCCTTCAACTGGGCTCTCTCCGGCTCGTCTGCGTGCGGCAGGACGACCTCCTCGCGCAAGTTGACGAGTTCCACCAGGAACTCGTTCACTCCGGCCCTCCTGTAGGCTTTCACAACCGCTGGACTGATGTCCTTCTTGTGACATGCGAACACAACGGCTCGGTCGATCTCCTTTTGCTTTGCATCGTTGACGACGGAGGTGAGGTCCTTTCCGTCGCAGATCGCATCGACGGTCATGACTGATACCACGTTGTTTGCATCGGCTGCCAGCTTCTGGAGCCTTTCGATGTTGAGCAGAGCGGGCATCTCCGCGCAGCACTTGCAGAGCACCACCTGGACCTTGGCCTTCATGTGCCCGCCTCCTTACTGTGATGGATTCTGGATGCAGTCGCAACCGCTCTCACTGCGGCCTCCTCGATGTCCATGGGCTCCCCGACTGCTCCGCAAACGAACACCCCGTGATTCTCCAGTTGCTCCGAACGTGCTGCAAACCCCATCTTATCTGCTGCGATTCCGAGCGACTTCGCCAGCTCCGAGTCGACTCCAATAGGCTTCATGCCGACCGAGAGGATTGCGAGATCGTACTCGGTCTCGGTGATGTCCAGATCGGTCTCGCCCGCCGTTCGCACCAGAATCTTGCCGTCCTTCCCTGGTGAGATGACTGCAGGCATGCTCCTGATCATCTTGACGGTCTTCTTGCTCTTCGCCCACTGCTTGAACTCGTCTTGGGGCTCGTAGAGGGTCCTGAGGTCCATGAAGTAGAAGTCCAGATTGACTTCGGGATCGATATCCATCAGCAGCTGCGCTATCTTGGTGGCATACTTGCAACAGAACTTCGAACAGTATTCGACGCCGATCTTGACTGATCTGGAGCCGATGCACTGCAAGACGGCGATCTTCTTTGGGATCTTTCCATCGGACGGTCTCAAGATCCTGCCCTTCTCGTTCAATATCCTCTCAGCATCGACGCTGGAGATGACATCCTTGATCGTTCCGCATCCAAGCCTGGTCATCTCACAGGCATCTATCGGGTCGATGCCCGTCGCATAGACGATCGCTCCGACGTTGCGCGTTAGGTTCTTCGCTCTGTCCTCGTAGTCGACCGCCTTCGTGGGACAGACCGACGCACACTTGTCGCATTTCGCCTTCTTGAAATGGAGGCACTTCGCCTTGTCGATCCAGTAGATCCTTGGCTGGCCGCTTCCTGTCGGTGGGAATATGGCCTTTCCCTCGACGGGACATGCAGTAACGCATTTGCCGCATCCGATGCAGTCGTCCGTGACGTATCTCGGGGAGGTCTTGATCTTGACCGAGTATCCGTGCTCGGACTTCTGAGCGGATGCGACTTCTGAAAGCAGGAGGACCTCTGCCTTCGGCTCTCTGGCGATTTCGCTTGCGCGGTCGATAGCAAAGCAGACTCCGCAGTTTCTGCATTCGACAAGACCCTTGCACGTCAGCTCCCTGGCCATCCCGCCGAGCGATTCTTTCCGCTCGACCAGGACGACCTCGGCGCCTCTGTCAACAAGAGCCTTCGCCGCGGTCAGCCCCGCAGGGCCACCTCCTATCACGAGGACTTCTTTCATCCCAGACCTCCCTTTGTGAACTGTATCAGGCACGTTCCTCCTCACAGTAGGGACATGCCACTGCAACTTGGAGTGATGATGGGGGAGATAAAATGGCTCCCCGGAAACGGGTGAGAGTAAGGTTTTGCGGCCTCCGCACGGATAGGTTCGGAGGTCGTCTCTCCATCTAGTTCAGGCCAGTGATGTAGCCCTTGTCGTCGATGTTTATCCTCTCAGCGGCGGGCACGGTCGGCAGCCCTGGGATGGTCATCATCTTGCCGGTTAACGGAACGATGAACCCCGCTCCTGCGGATAGCCTGACTTCTCTGACCGTCAGGGTCCAACCCCTCGGAGCGCCCTTCACTTTCGGGTCATCCGTGATTGAGAGCTGTGTTTTCGCCATACATATCGGGAGCTTGTCGTTGCCGGCTTTCTCGATGGCGGCGATGTCGCTCGGGGCGGAGCCTGTGTATACGACGCTCGCGGCGCCGTAGATCTCCTTGGCGATTATCTCGATCTTCTTCTTGACCGGCAGCTTCTCGTCGTACAGCACGTGGAAGTTGGACTTCTCCTTCTCCAAGCATTCGAGGACCGCCTTGGCGAGCTCGATGCCGCCCTTGCCGCCCTCCGCGAACACGCGGGAATGCGCGGAGCGCGCGCCCATCTTGTCGCAGTGTTTCTTGCACAGGACGAGCTCCTCGTCGCTGTCAGTCGGGAACCTGTTGAGTGCAACGACCACCGGCACTCCGAACTTCTTCATGTTCTCGATGTGCTTGTCCAAGTTCGTGAAGCCCTTCTCCAGGTACTCGAGGTTAGGTGTCCCGATCTCGTCCTCGGACATTCCGCCGTGCATCTTGAGCGCCCTGACGCTCGAGACAAGAACGGCCACATCTGGCTTCAGTCCTGCTGTCCTGCAGACGATGTCATAGAACTTTTCGCCTCCAAGGTCGGCCGCAAATCCGCCTTCCGTGATTACGTAGTCGGCCATCTTGAGAGCGTACTTCGTCGCGATGATCGAGCTGTTGCCGTGCGCGATGTTCGCAAACGGAGCTCCGTGGATGAACGCCGGCTGTCCTTCGAGCGTCTGCACGAGGTTGGGCATGATCGCATCCTTCATCAGGAGGCACATTGCGCCTATGCCATTCAGCTTGTCAGCGGTGACGGGCTTGTTATCGTACGTGTATGCGACGACGACCTTGGATATCCTCGCTCTCAGGTCGGCCATGTCTTTGGAAAGCGCGAGTATGGCCATGATCTCAGATGCAACAGTAATGTCGAAGCCGCTCTCGTGCGGCACGCCCCCATCGCTCCTTCCGCCCAGGCCGACTATGATATTCCTCAGCTCTCTTGCATTCATGTCCATGACCTTTCGCAGGACTATCCTGGTCGGGTCGATGTTGAGCGGATTCTTCTTTGTGACATGGTTCTCCACAAGCGCGGAGAGCAGGTTGTGCGCCGTTCCCACCGCGTGAATGTCACCCGTGAAGTGAAGATCGATGTCCCACATCGGATAGACTTGTGAGTATCCCCCGCCGGTCGCGCCTCCCTTGATTCCGAATGTAGGGCCAAGAGATGGCTCCCTCAGAGACAGCATTACCTTCTTGCCGAGCTGTCCCATGCCCTGGCACAAGCCGATCGAAGTGACCGTCTTTCCTTCGCCCGCCTTCGTTGCCGTGATTGCAGTGACGAAGATCAGCTTGCCGTCCTTGTTCTTGTCGAAACGTTTCAACACGTCCAAGGGGACCTTGGCTTTGTATTTGCCGTAGAACTCCAGGTCGTCGCGGGAGAGGCCGATTTTCTCCGCGATCTTTTCGATGTGCTGAACCTTCGCTGCCTGCGCGATTTCAATATCTGGCTTCATTGCCATTTTGTGACCTCCTTTGGAGGGGGTATCATACACGCCTAAAAAACCTTTTCGAAATTTCGACGAAAATCGCAGAGTTCGATGCATTAGTATCGTTTATCGAGCAGAACGTGTGCATATCTCGTCAATGAGCCCGCCCGCAGACGTATACGGCCTGGCACGCGTCTGGCCGGGCAGTGGATAGCTGAGATTCCTGTCTCCAGAATCGTCCATTCTCTAAGAACCCTTAAGTAGGGAATTGGCATCCCGCTTTTCAGGTGGACAAATGGTCGCTCAGATCATCAATGGCAACGAGATCGCCAAGAGCATCCGGGCCGAAATTAAGGTCGAGGTCGCGAAGATGAAGGCCAAGGGCGTCGAGCCAGGTCTTGTCGTTATCATCGTGGGCGAGGATCCTGCGTCCCAAGTCTATGTCAGGAAGAAGGGCGAGGCCTGCAACGAGCTCGGAATCTGCTCTGAGACGATTAGGCTTCCAGCGTCTGCGACTGAGGAGGGGCTTCTGAAGCTCATCGACAAGTACAACGGGGACCCGAAGTTCGACGGCATCCTCGTGCAGCTTCCGCTCCCCAAGCACATCAGCGAGGAGAAAGTCCTGCTCAGGATAGACCCGAGCAAGGACGTCGACGGGTTCCACCCGGTCAATGTGGGCAAGATGGTCGTCGGCAGCGAATGCTACCTTCCGTGCACTCCCCATGGTATCCAGGAGCTCTTGGTCAGAAGCGGCAACGACCCGAAGGGAAAGCACGTAGTCGTGCTCGGAAGGAGCAACATCGTGGGCAAGCCGGTCGCGTGCATATTGATCCAGAAGGCACCGGGCGCGGATGCAACTGTCACTATCTGTCACTCGAGGACCACCAACTTGCCCGCGATAACGAGGCAGGCGGACATACTCATAGCGGCAATGGGCCAGCCTAACTTCGTGAAGGCGGACATGGTGAAGGACGGCGTCGTCGTGATCGATGTCGGTGTCAATCGGATCGACGACCCAGCAGCGAAGGGCGGCACGAGGCTGATCGGGGACGTCGATTTCGACGCGGTGAAGATGAAGGCGAAGGCCATCACGCCGGTTCCGGGCGGCGTCGGGCCGATGACAATCACGATGCTGATGAAGAACACGGTCCACGCCTCAAAGGTGCACCACAACTGGAAGGACTGAGGAAGCCGAATCCCCGCCGATCATTTGCTGGCCGAACTCGTTCTCTTCTCTTGATTACCCTGTGGTCAGGGAATACTGTAATTCGTTCGATGTTCGCCGCACTCGGTCGAAAGTCGTCGCCGAAGTCCTCTCCAGAGGAAGCAGGATTTAAGCGCCGTGCCATAAATCGGCATGGTCGCATCGAAAAGCATTACTACCTACTCTTGGATGGGGTCGGCAGAAACCGAACTGAGCACGAGCTGCGGCTTCGAAGAGAAGAGCGCGGCCAGAGGTCGGATGGGTTTCCAGAGCGCAGGCGAGTATTGTCAAAGACAGAATTGGAAGTGACCAGATGGCGGAGAAGAGCACAGAACTGTTGCATGAGGACCTAGTCATTAAGGATCCGGCGAAGCTGAGGCTGAAGCCGAACCTTCAGAACTACGAACGGCTGATGAAGACATTCAAGTGGTCGGACGCTGACAAGCTGGTGGATTGGTTCCCTGGAGGGAAGATCAATGCCGCCTACAACGCGGTGGATAGGCATGTCAAGGGCCCGAGAAAGAACAAGGTCGCACTGATCTACGATGATGGAGAGGGTCACGCGACGAGACTCACCTTCCAGCAGCTCTACGAGCAGACCAACAAGTTCGCTAACGTTCTGAAGAAGCTGGGCATAAAGAGGCAGGACAGGGTTTTCTTCTTTTTGCAGAGATCTCCAGAGCTGTACGCCGGCTTCTTGGGCGCGATTAAGTACGGCGCGATCGCGAGTCCGATGTTCCCGGCGTTTGGCCCTGACGCCATTCGGGACAGGCTCCTGGACAGTGGTGCCGTAGCCCTAGTCACTGATTCCGACCTCAAGAAGAGGGTCTACGAGGTCAAGGACCAGCTCCCGGAGCTCAAGCACATGATCATCGTCGGGAAGGATGTGTCCGCGGACGAGATCAGCTGGCAGAAGGAGATGGGCGCTGCGCCTGCATCGTTCGAACCTGCTCACATGGACCCTGAGGAGTTCATGTATATGCTCTACACCTCCGGCACAACAGGCAAGCCGAAGGGCGTCGTCCACGCCCACAAGGGGATCGTCCAGGCGCACCTGACGACGAACTGGGTCCTGGATGTCCATGAGGAGGATGTGTATTGGTGCGGTGCGGACCTGGGCTGGGTCACTGGCGTTGTCTATGGCGTGCTCGGACCGTGGTCGAACGGGACCACTCAGGTCGGCCTTGGCGGGAGGTTCGACCCCGACAGATGGTACGTGACGATCCAGAACTACAAGATCAGCATCTGGTATACTGCCCCGACGGCCGTCAGGATGCTGATGGCAAGGGGCGACGACCTCCCGAAGAAATACAACCTGTCGAGCCTGAGAGCGCTCTACTGCGTCGGTGAGCCACTGAACCCGGAGGGCGTGAAGTGGGCCCAAGAGGTGTTCGACAACAAGCCATTCCACGACACATGGTGGCAGACCGAGACGGGCAGCATACTGATCACGAACTTCCCTGAAATGCCGATTAAGCCGGGCTCCATGGGGAAGCCCCTTCCAGGCATCGAGGCTGCGGTAGTCGACGAGAACGGCAAGGTACTCGCGCAGGGCCAGGAGGGCAACCTCGCGCTCAGGCCCGGATGGCCAGCTATGATGAGGCAGATATGGAAGAACCCGGCAAGGTTCAACGAGTACATGAGAAACGGATGGTACTACACGGGCGACACGGCCCAAATCGACAAGGACGGCTACTTCTGGTATGTTGGGAGAGCGGACGATGTCATCAAAACCTCTGGAGAGAGGGTCGGCCCGTTCGAGGTCGAGAGCGCCCTCATCGAGCACCCGGCGATCGCAGAGGCCGGTGTCATAGGCAAGCCGGACGAGCTCAGGGGCAACATCATCAAGGCGTTTGTCGTTCTCACGCCAGGATACACTGACTCCCCGCAGCTCAAGGAAGACATCCAGAAGTTCGTCAAGAGCAAGCTGGCGGGACACGCCTACCCGAGAGAGATCGAAGTGGTCAAGACGCTTCCGAAGACCAGGAGCGGCAAAATCATGAGGAGGCTGCTAAGAGCCAGAGAGCTGGGACTCCCCATAGGCGACACATCGACGCTCGAAGACTGAACGGACCAATATCCTTTTCTAGAAGGGGGGCATCCCCCCTCCAACAATTATGATTTACACCCGCTAGAGAGGGCTCTACATATGAACGCGGCCATGGACCACAGGCAGAGACTGGTTGATGGGAACTCGCTGTTCAAGAAGACAGTGGACCCCGCGCTCCTCAGGCGCTTGGCGAAGAGGCAAGAACCGTTCGTTGCCATTCTCTCATGCTCTGATTCTCGCGTCTCGCCGATCAAGATCTTCAATCTGTCATTGGGGGATGCGTTCGTCGTCCGAGTCGCTGGCAACAGCGCCGCCGATCCCTCAATTCTCGGCAGTCTCGAGTACGCCGTCGGTCACCTGCATGTGAACGCGCTCCTTGTGCTGGGCCACACAGGCTGCGGAGCCGTCAAGGCAGTCATTGAGGCTTCTGGTCTCGAGAACCTCAGGTCGGTCGTGAGGGACATCGAGAATGCGAGGGTCAGGGTCTCGATCGACCAGGTAAATGACGAGAACGCGATTGCCGAGAGCAATGTTCGGCTGCAGCTGCGAATGATCGAGGACAACAGCAGGATCGTTCACGATGCGGTCGCAGACGGCAAGCTAACCATGTACGGCGCGATGTACGACCTCGCGACCGGGAATGTGAGGTTCATCTAGTGGGGGAATTGGGGCAATCAACGAGAAGGGGAGATAGATATGGGAGAGAACAAGACGGAGAAACTGCCGAATAGATGGATCAGGGTTGTCGGAGCGGTTCTTATGCAGCTCGCGCTGGGTTGCATATACGCGTGGTCGATCTTCAACAAGCCTTTGGCCTACTATCTGAATGACGCCGCCAAGTCACCGCAGGTGCTCGGCATATTCGCCACAAGCCT
The DNA here is from genome assembly GCA_963705355.1 of uncultured Thermoplasmata archaeon. Taxonomy (GTDB): domain Archaea; phylum Thermoplasmatota; class Thermoplasmata; order UBA10834; family UBA10834; genus COMBO-56-21. The sequence goes on along the minus strand of OY970070.1, from coordinate 843,959 downwards.
TGCGAGTTTCGGTCTGTTTGTCAGTGTTGGAGGTTGGTTACAGGACAGGAGAGGGCCGAGGCAGATCGGTATGCTGGCTGGTGTGATTTATGCCGCAGGTTATGTTCTGTCCTCGATGTTCTTCAAGAACCTCGGACTGATGTACGTCAGCTATGCGCTGCTCGGCGTCGGCGTTGGTATCGGATACAGCTGCCCACTATCGTGCTGCGTCAAGTGGTTTCCCGACAAGAGGGGACTCATCGCCGGCATCGCAGTCGCTGGTTTTGGCGCAGGGACATTCATCTTTGCTCAGGTCGGCACATGGATAGTCGGCTCCTCTCCGTACGTCGGCCTTGACAACGCATACCTCTATTTGGGGATTATTTTCCTCGTGATGGTGTTCTTGGGTGCGCAGTTGCTTTGCGATCCGCCAACCAACTACTGCCCAGCTGGCTGGACTCCACCGCTACAGGGCGCAGGCAGCACGGCCAAGAAGCAGTTCAGGACCCGTGAGATGGTTCGTTCGAGGACCTACTGGCTCATCTGGGCGATGTTCATTCTTTCTGCGACGTGTGGACTGATGATGATCGGCAATGTGTCGAACTTCGCTCAGAACATGGAGAACATCTATGCTGCTGCTCATCCAGGATTCAATACGGGCACCCAGGACGTTCTGGTCACGACTGCCGCAAACGTGGCTCTAATGACGGGCATTCTCGCGCTATTCAACGGGACCGGAAGAGTCGTCTGGGGGTTCGTCTCGGACAAGCTCGGCAGGACCAGGGCAATGAAAATCATGTTCCTGACGCAGTCGATCATCCTGTTCGGTGCTGCGGCATTCGTGCTCAGCAAGCCGACTGACCAGACGATCCAGTTTGTCGGTGTCACGGCTTTCGTCTCGCTGGCAGGGTTCTGCTTTGGCGGCAATTTCGCTCTCTTCCCGCCGATCACAGCCGAGTACTTCGGAACCAAATTCTACGGCTCGAACTACGGTGTCGTCTTCACGGCATACGCTGTCGGTGGGGTTACTGGTGCGATGATGCCCGCATACATAAAGGGCGGTTTCGAGTGGGTCTTCATTGGGACGGCACTCGGGTCCTTGGTTGCGTTCATCATCGCCTGGATCACGAAGCCCCCGGTGATCGCGCCCGAAGAGCAGAAAGCGACTGCATGAGCGAGGGACTCAGCGCGGACGAAACCCTTTCGGAAATCCTTTCCTTCATTTTCATTTCTGATAGACCGCGGTGGATACCACGCATCCTCGGACAAGCTACTAGGACGCGAAAGCTTTTATGAGGTTCAGCCATAACCCGTCAGAAGTGTGTTGCTCATGCTGAAAGAGTGCAGGGAGCACGGCTATTTCAGGGCGGAGATGTGCCCAGTTTGCGGGGATGAGGGCCGGTTCCTGATGAACACGGAGGAGCTCGACAGGCTCAGCAGGACGATGGCTGGCGTGTTGAGGCACTTTCCCGAGAGGTTCGACCTGAGGATGGACAGCCACGGGTTCGTCAGCCTCAGGGATTTCGTGAACGCCCTCCAGAGAAAGCAGCGCAGATATCACTGGGTCAGGCCGCATCATATCGTCGCCATCATCGAGACCGACAACAAGGGCAGGTACGAGTACAGGGACGGGATGATCAGGGCGACATACGCACACTCGTTCGAGGTCGACCTCGACCTGCCCTCGGGCGGAACCCCTGACAAGCTCTATTACCCGACGACTAAGGAGGAGGTGGATATCGTTCTCGAGGTGGGTTTGAAGCCGTCTGACAGGAAGATGGTTCACCTCAGCAGGGGAATTGGGGACGCTGTTAACGCGGGAAGGGTCAGAACCCCGGAGCCGGTCATCCTCGAAGTGGATTCTAGGGGCGCGACCGAGGACGGGATCGTGATTCAGAAGGCGGGTCGAACTGTCTACTTGACCACGGACGTCCCGCCGAAGTATCTGACAAGGATGGAAGTGGACCTGTCGGAGTTCCCTCCTGAGAAGCCGGTGGCCGAGAAGAAAGAGGAGAAAGAATCCAAGGAAGACGACGAGAGTCCGGTCGTGCAGGAGCTGCCGCCAGAGGAATGATTCCACAGTACATTCGCTCGCCGCAGGATGAATCCTTAATATCCCGCGATCTTCTTTCAACGTTCAGATGTTCACTCGCGCCGACCAGCTCCTGGTTGAGAGGACCGAGGACAGGTTCCCGCTGCACGCACTTGAGTTTCATTGGGACGAGTTCGAGCCTCATTTAGAGTGTTTTGATGTCCTTAAGAAGGAAGTCGCCGAGTTCGATCTCGAGGACGTCGATTTCGCCGTGAGCAGGAAGAGGATTTGCATCGGTTACTGGGAGGGGAACAAGTACGTCCCTTGCCCGAGGCAGACGCCCGTCGACAGATTTGGCCAGTGCGCCGAATGTGCCGGCGAGTCGTTCATCCCATTTCAGGACTGCATATTCGAGCCACGATGCGACGGCGAGATATGCGACTTGGATTTCTGCAGGCGCGAGCACGTGCTGTACGTGGCCTTCTATGATACACGTATGAAGATAGGAATGAGTTCCGCGCGAAGGGTGGACAGGAGACTCATCGAGCAGGGCGCGGACGCGTATTCCGTCATCGGAACGTTCGCGACGCGCAAGAAGGCTCGGGATTCGGAGAAGGACATCTCCTCGAGGCTCAGGATACCGCAGTCGCACAGACAGGAGACTCTTATTCGGAGTCTGTCGAGGCCCGTAGATGAGCGCGGCATCGAGGGTCGGTTCGACGCCCTGAAGATCACCCTTGGCGAGGCCTATGATCTCAAGCCGGAGCCGTTGAAATGGCTCAAGGGCTATCCGATCGACCTCCCTCTGAGGGAGATCCCGAGGCTGGAAGAATCGTGGGGCAGCCACAAGGGCGAGCTCGTTGGCATCAAAGGCAGGTGGCTCGTGTTCGAATCGGACGGCCTCAAAGCGTTGAGCCTGGCCGACCTGCCCTCGAGGTTCCTAACGCGCGCAATCACCTGACCGCCTGGCATCGGCCAAACACACAAATAGGATTCTCGCGTTGATGATGTCCGGATGGTACCATGAAGATAACAAGGCTCGGCCACGCAGCTTTCCTCCTAGAGGGCAAAGACAGAATCCTAGTAGACCCGTTTCTGACGGGCAACCCACTGGCTTCAACGTCGGCGGACAAGGTCGATTGCGACATCATATGCGTAACTCACGGGCACAGCGACCACCTCGGAGACGCTGTGGCCATTGCCCGCAGGACCGGGGCTGTGATCGCCTCGATCGTCGAGTTGTCCGATTGGCTCGAGAAGACCGGAGTGAAGAGCGTGGGGTTCAATATGGGTGGGACCGCGGTCATCAAGAGCACCAAGGTGACGATGGTCCCTGCGTTCCATTCGTCCAGCATCGGCGCGCCTGGGCTGGAATTCTCGGCAGCCATGGCGGTCGGCATGGTCATCGATTCGGGCAAGGTGGTCTACCACGCTGGCGACACCTGCGTGTTCGGCGATATGAAACTCATACGCGAGCTCTACAAGCCCGATGTCGCACTGCTGCCGATAGGAGGGTTCTTCACGATGGACCCAAAACAGGCGGCCATGGCGACTGCTTTGATCAGCCCGAAGATCGCCATACCCATGCACTACGGGACCTGGCCTCTGATCGAGCAGGATCCGAAGGAATTCGAGAGGCTCGCCAAGAAGTCGTCGAAGGCGAAGATAGTGATACTCAAGCCAGGCGAGTCTCTGGAAGTCTGATACTTGATGGCCAACATTCTCACTCCAGCCGACATAAGGCAGCGGCACGGCTCTCTGTTCTCGAAGAGGCTCATCACTCTCGTTGATGAGAAGGCCGGCAAGGCCAAGATAGTGGAGGAATGCTGCGCTCAAGGCCCTGTCGAGTGGGATGCGGTCAACCGGCTGAGGGCGAGAGGGGTCGTGGAACATGTCGAGGTCGTCGGCACGACCCTGATTATGGACGCCCGGATTGGCGAGGGCGAGGTGCACTTCGGTCCCGCGTCCAGGGACACTGGCGGTCAAGCGCTCAAATCCCTCATCGTCAAGGACGGCAAAGTGGAGACGACATGGATAGGCCTAGCCGGCGCGAGCGTGGGCGTGGGCGCGTGCTTGCCTCAAGCGGAGGGAGTCGAGAAGGTCGAGTATCTCAGCGACGAACTCGTCGGGGGAAGTAGGAAGGTCGAGATCAGAATCACGACCCCGGTGCACAAGAGGCTCGTAATCGGCATCGATGACACCGACACGAAAGAGAAAGGTGCAACTTGGGTCCTTGGCCTGAAGCTGGGGCGCGAGATGCCGCATGGAATCCTTCTTTCCCACAAGATCGTCCAACTCAATCCGCACGCTCCTCAGAAGACCACGAACTGTGCATCGACCGGAGTGAGCTTCGCGGTGCGACCCGAGGATATCACGAAGACAGTCGACTGGGCCAAGGATTTCGTCGCCAGGAACACCTTCTCGGATCAGACCGCGATTGCAGCTTACGAAGGCCTCGACATCCCAAGGAAGCTCGTGAAGTACGGGGCCAGTGCGAAGGAGACGATCCTGGCCATCCACGATGCGGAGCACGCCGCGAAGGAATGCGGCGTCCATATCCACGAGATCACGGGCCGGCGGGGTTCCATCGGTGCCGTGGCGGCCATCGGCTGTTTCGACCTCGGACTATATAGCGCTGGCCTGCCCGAGGACTTCAGGCACGTATAGCTTTAAATCACGCCCCCGCATTGGAGGCGAATAGCGGTCGGAGCGCATGACAACCGATCTCACAAGAGCGATATCATCGACGGCCTACAACGCCTACGAGAAGCGTCTTCTCAAAGAGGTCCAAGCCATGCCGGTCCCGCACCATGTCGCGATAATCATGGACGGGAACAGGCGGTACGCGAAGGAGTTAGGCCTTTTGGTCTCCGAGGGGCACGAGAAAGGCCGAGAGAAGCTCGAGAACATCCTCGAGTGGTGCATGGAGATCGGCGTGAAGATCCTGACGGTGTATGCCTTCTCCACCGAGAATGTCGGTAGAGAGAAGCAGGAGGTCGACGACCTCATGCGCATGTTCATTCAGAACTTCAGAAAGCTCGCGGACGACGAGCGCGTGCACAAACACAAGATACGCGTGAAGGTCCTGGGTCAGAGAGAGCTTCTTCCCAACGACCTCAGGGACGCGATCCAGTATGCGGAGGACAGGACCAAGAACTACAACGAGTACTTCTTCAACCTCGCAGTCGGCTACGGCGGAAGGGAGGAGATACTACACGCGATACGAGATGTCGCACAGGCAGTGAAGGACGGCAGCATCGGTGTCGACGACATCTCAGAGAAGACCTTCTCTGAGTACCTGTACACTAAGGACATGCCCGACCCCGACCTGATTCTAAGAACCTCAGGCGAAGAACGGATCTCCAACTTCTTGCTATGGCAACTCGCATACTCCGAGCTGTACTTCTCTGACGTGTACTGGCCGGGCTTCAGGAAGATCGACTTCTTGAGGGCCGTCAGGGCTTATCAGCTGAGGAAGCGCCGGTTCGGAACGTAGGCACTTTTCGGCACGCTCTTAAACGTCAATCGTCAATCATTTGGCAAATCCAGTACGAAATGGATGCTTGTGGACCGCCTTTTTGCATGAATTCCGTTAGCTTGAAGTAGGCCTTCCTTGTTGGAGGTCCGGTATTGCGATGACCTCAGCACCTTCAGACGAACCGCCATGCGAGATCTACGAGAGATGGAAGGGCCTCGACCTCAAGATGCTCCCGATAGACAGGACTGACATCAGAATCCTATGTGAGCTTAGGGAGAACGCTCGAATGAGCAACTCGGAGATTGCGAAGAAGCTGAATGTCACCGAGGCGACGGTCAGGCGGAGGATCAAGAACCTGATCGAGAAGGGCATCATCCTTCGCTTCTCGATTCACATCGACTACAGGCTCATCGAGAACACGGTCAAGGCATACGTCCATGTCAAGACGGTGACGGACAAGCTAGACTTGGTCGTGCAGCACCTGACGAACCATAACAGGGTCGTCGCTGTCTACAGGGTTACGGGCGAGTACGACCTTCTTGTCGTGGCGCTTTTCGTAGGGATGACGGAACTCCAGGAATTCATAGACACGTTCCTTAAGATGGATGGCATAAAGGAGACAGACACGCAGATTGTCATGAGCGCACACAAGGGCGTGCCGTGGACTGGCATCTGATAATAGAGTCTGACGAAGCCGGAACAGGCTCAGGCCGCTTGAAGCGCTATCTGAACGACATCCATTGTCTTGATGTCCAATCCAACCTTCTTCGCGCCAGCGTTCAGGTTGATCTGACAGAACGGACACGATGTCGCAATCACATCGGCGCCTGCTTTGACGAACTGCTTCACCCTCTCTGCTGCGATGTCCTCGGCCATGTCGTTGAAAGCGGACTTGAAGCCACCCCCGGCTCCGCAGCACACTGAATCTTCCCGCTCTTCCTTGATCTGTATGAGCTGCAATCCCGGAATCGCCTTTAGCACGTTCCTGGGCGCGTCGTAGACCTTCGCGTGCCTGCCCAAGTGGCAGGGGTCGTGGTACGCAACCTTCTTCTTGAAGTCCTTGGTGAACTTGAGCTTGCCCTCTTTGATGAGCCTCTCCAGATACTCGGAGATATGGTACAGCTTGTAGCTGGGCTTTCCCGTCAGCTTCGGATAGTCCGTCTTCATAGTGTTGAAGCAGCCAGCACACGCGGTAACCATGACCTTCCAACCTCGCTTGTCCATTTCCCTGACGTTGTGTGGTGCCAGCTCGTCCCTGACGGGCCCTTTCTGCCCCGTCCTCAACAGGGGAGAGCCGCAGCACCATTCGTCCTCGCCTAGGATGTTGAACTTCACGCCCGCCTTGTCGAGGAGCCTCGCGGTGGCCACGGCCAGAGGCTGCAGCCGGTAAGCCTCGGTGCAGCCTGTGAAGAATATCACGTCGGGATTGGGGGAGAGCTTGACGTCCGCGGGCAGCCAATCGGCCCTTTTCTCCGTTGGCTCATCGTACGGGTTCCGTTTTTGGACGACCCTTTCCCTGATCTTCTTCTGGGCCTCCGGTGGTCCGTAGCCCTCTGAAATCAGCCATTCCTTGACTTCCTCCCAGAGATGAGAGAACTCGATCTCTACATGGCACTTGTTCTCGCACGCGGCGCAGGACGTGCACTGGAACACCCGGTCCACGAACTGAGGGGTGATCTTGGTCTGCCTGCCCAGGAGTCTGTCCATCGGGGTCTTTGCAGCCATCTGCCTAAGGTAGAAGACCTTGCCCCTGGGCGAGGACGACTCCCAACCGATCAAGGTGTGGACCGGACATATGTCCTTGCAGTATCCGCACTGCAGGCAGGCGTACAGGTCCTTCTCAATTTCGTTGATTCTTCTCATAACAATCACCGTATAGGAGTGTCGATAGGCAGTCCAATGGTCCCCGCAGCGTCTCAGCATGGCGCAGGGCCGATCAAGCCCCTTGTTCTAAGGGATGACATCAATGTTGATAAACCTTGGTTCTGTAACAAATCTGATGATACAAGTAGTCGCTGGAAACAAGTACCAGGAGAGTGGCTAGAGACTCGATGCTGGTCAAGTCGATCGCATTCAGTCTTGACTGCGATCTTCCTTCTGAGGCGAAGTTCTTGCTTGAGGATTTTCGCCTCGCCGTGAACAACGCGATCCGAGCTGGTTTTCTTGCAGGAGTGTCTTCAAGGAATGCCTTGACGAGGCTGGAATACAAAGATTTCAGGATAGACCATCCCCGGATGTACGCCCAGCACCTCGTTTCGGCGTTCGAAGTGGCCGGTAGCGTCCTCAAGAACCATCGCAGGCTGGTTCGGAAGGGGAATGCAAGGAATATACCTTATGTCAGGCGACTGATGATGAAGGCCGAAAATCAGGCATACAAGCTCGATCGGGAGAATGGCATAATCGATCTTCCGATCAGGGCTGGATGCCATGTGAAGATCAAGCTCGTTGTGAGCCAGTATCACCGCAAGTACATGGATGATCAGGTCTACACTCTCGGTTCGCTGACGCTTTTTTCTGACAGAGCAATCGTCGCTTTCAGGAAGAAGGCGCCAAATCCCTACGTCCCCGAATCCGTGATTTCCCTGGACACGAACGAGCGGAGTCTAGACGGGGTTTTCGTCAAGGGGGATGTCGGCACGGTCGTCAGGACCCCCTTCCCGGACGTTGCCATCATCCAGCAACGACACCATGACAGACGCAGGGGGTTGCAGAAGAAGAAATCGCATGATCGACGTACGGCGAGGTTCCTGTGCAGAACAGAAGGAACAAGGGAGCACCACCGGATCGACTACAGAATGCACCAGGTGGCGAACTCAGTCCTGAAGTCCGCGGAGGAACGGAAATCTGCAATCGTTCTCGAAGACCTGAAGGGAATGAGGCCGAAAAGTAGCAAAGAGCTGAATCGGCGTCTCAGCATGTGGCCCAGGCGAAAGCTCCACCAGATCATCGAGTACAAGGCTCAGTGGAAAGGTATCCCAGTGGTCAAGGTCGATCCACGAAACAGCAGCAGAGCGTGCCCGATATGTGGGAGGATACAAGATTCCCGAATGGGTACCGAGTTCACATGCGAGTGCGGCTGGCACCTCGACAGGCACATCAACGCCAGCATCAACCTGCTGCAAACAGCCATCTCGAAGGGGATGGCAGGGGGTTTACGGTTCAACCCCGGCGCGTTCCAGCATGACGTGATGATGATCCTATACGACCCTGTCAAGGGCGCACGGTCGGAGCCGAATGGAACGAGTGGCACTGGTGCAGTGACCTGAGAAGTCACGACCCGAAAATGTTACGGAACCAGACGGATTTCAACTTCCTTTCCCGGTTCATATCCCTTGAGGCTACCGAGCATGCCCCGAACCGTGTCGTGGACTATGCTCGAGACGAACTTCCCCGCTGCGATTCTCCTTCCATCGACAAAAATCCTCACATCCAGATCGGACAGTTCCCTGCAGTCTCTGAGCTTCCTTTTCCCGTGCACGATCTCCCGTGCGAGTCCCATGCAATCAAGACCACATTTCCCGCAATCCAGTCCTGGGAGTTCCGACAAGACCTTCTCGACGGCGATCTCGTGCTCGACATACTCCACAAGGTTTGGAAGCCTCGGATTTGCAAGCACTGTCCCTTTTCTAGGACTGACTTTTCCCACAGACACCTTGGGGAAGGAACCCCCCTTGAAACCTTCCACAATAAGGACATCGGGGCTGTACTCGCGCATAACGATGTTCGCGATATCGTTCGCCGACGTCTTCGAGTGTTTGATGATTGTGGTCTCTGTCTTCGACGAGAATACCACGGGATCGCTCCCAGCCTTCCAGTGCCTCCAAGTATCCTTGCCCTCGCAGTCTATGGTCTTGTCATGAGGTGTGTGCTTGACGGTCGAGACCTTGTATCCCTTCTTGACCAGAGCGGCGACCAATTGCTCGACGAGCTTCGTCTTGCCCGCGTCCTGGTAGCCGTAGACCCCGATGATCATCCGCTGCCTCCGAGACCTGATACTAGCGACGGAGGATAAAAGCTGATGGTGGCGTCATCTTCTTCTGAGCAGCGAGCCGACCATGCGCGGGATACTGGCATAGATAGTTTCATCTGTCCAGTCCAGTTCGCCCTTTTCGCAAACGGTGGATTCACTCAGGCCAGCTGCGGCCTCTCTCAGGGCATCCATCTCGCCCTCCGAGGCGGTGCCCTTGCCGACGATGGAGTCTATCCTCCTGGACAGCTCCTGAGCCGCCCGAATCCTGCTTTCGGTCCTGTCCGCCACGTCCTCGGCTATCAGCCCCATCTTCCTCTTTATCGAGTTCAAGCCGAGGCCTGACGAATAGGACGCGTCGACAATCGCTGCTCTTGTCATCCACCTCGTCTCGTAGTTGAGCACGTACTTCCAGCTGGGCATTGTCGCCAGCTTGATGTGGTCCTCGAGGCTGGATGCGAACAACCTGAAACCCAGCTGCTCGGAGTGTTCGAACGCGTTTCCTCCGGGGTCGAGGAATGGCGCCAGCGGGCTGATGAACGGGAACAGCCTCTTTCCCTTGAACTTCTCGTACAGTCTCTCGGCATATCTCACTGTGTCGCCGACGGATTCTGGTGTCTGGAGAGGCAGGCCGATCATGTAGAACATGTCGAACCGGCCGCAGCCTGCGTCGAGGAAGGCCTCTGCCGATTTCTCGAGAGCGGCGTTTGTGTACGGCTTTCCCTGCGCTTTTCGCACTTTCTCATCGTGCGTCTCAGGCGATATCTGGACGCTGAAGTTCTCGACGCTCTTGGCGACTTCCTCTGCGAAGACTCTGTCGGCAGGTGTGAACAGCTCGATCACGACCTCGTTCCTGACCTTCCTGTTCCTGAGTTCTGTGAGGAATCTGGAGGCGTATTCCCTCCCCGGCTGGCGTATGTCGCCGACTACGAACGTCGCCCCTTTCACGTATTCCTCCGCTCTCGCCACATCGTCTGCGAGCAATTCGGGCGACCTGTATGCTGGCTTGCTTCTGTTGAAATTCCTGGCAAACGAGTCGCACGAGCCTGCGCAGTTCACGCAGTTGTGGGTACAGCCCCTCACCGAGACTGCGATCGACATCGGGTTGGTTTTCCAATTCCTGTAGGGCAGGTGTCCTTCGAGGTCCCTGTGCCGCAGGACCTTCCTGATCATCAGGCCGTAGTCGATCAGGACATCGTCCAGGTTCTCGGGAACGTGCGACAGGGGGTTGGTCCTGATCTCCTTGCCGTCTCTCCAGGTCAGGTTCGGGATGCCGTCCAGAGGCCTGCTCGATGCGAGGGCATCCATGAGCATCTGGAGCGGTTTCTCAGTCGAGTCGCCTCTGAGGACGAAGTCGACCTCTGGGTGCTTCGTGAGAAGTTCCGTGTGATAGTAGGACGCGCTGAACCCACCCATGACCATCGGTCTATCCGGGTGGTGCTTTTTCACGATTTTCGCCAGCTCAAGCGCTCCCTGGACGTGTGGCATCCAGTGGAGGTCTATCCCGAAAACCTCGGCATCGATCGATTTGACGAACCTCTCCGGGTCGAACCTCTTGGACGCGAGCATCCTGGTCGCGATGTTGGCGATCCGGACAGAGTAGCCGTTCGATTCCAGGTGCGAGGCTATCGTCGTGAACCCGATGGGGTACATCTCGAATACGGGCGTGGATGGGATCAGGTCGCTCACAGGCCCCAGCAGGAGCGTTCTTTTGCGGAAGTCCATCACGCTCGGAGGATGCAGCAGGACAAGGTCGGGAGCCGACATCGGGCGACAACAGGAAGGCCAGCATATAAAAGCATATTCAACTACATGGGAAAGAAGTGGCTTTCAATCAGGGTCCGCTGCCTGGTCGGGAAGATTACTATTAATCGGTGAAGCCATACATCCGCCGGTGAACGAATGAAGGCAGCCAAGTGGATAGTCGGGTTCATGATCCTGGCCTTGCTTCTGACAGCATTGCCGGCAAACGCCTCAGCGGAGTCGCGCGCCATTCCTGCGGGAGTGTCCTTCACGAGGAACGTGACGGTTGATGCCGGCCAGCTCATGCCGTACTCATGGTCTTCGGACGAAAGCCTGCACTTCACAGTCACAGATCCTGACGGAATCGCGATCACGAGCGTTAACGAGACGTTCCAAGTGAACGTCCTCACAGCCTCAACGTCTGGCACTTACAGTTTCACATGGCAGAATCTGGGGACATCCTCCGCGAACTTGAACTACGACCTGAACTTCCTCGGACACGGGATATCTAGCCTCATCTTGGGCGCACTCATCGGGGTGATTGTGATCATCGTGATCATCATCGTGATCGTGGTCGTAGTCATGAGCGCTGGAAGGACGAAGACGCAGCCAGCTCAGCTGTATGCGCCCGTGGGACCGCCGATGGCCCTGGTGGGCGGCAACTGTCCGATGTGCGGGTCTCGTGTCGATCCTCAGGGGATGTTCTGCGCGAGGTGCGGTGCCAAGCTAAGGTAGTCAGCCTTCGCCAAACCACTTCCTGCTCCCATTTCTCTAATAGCACTGAGATGACCCGACATTGACGTCGAGGAACGGCACTGCCCTTCTAGAACCGCATGCACTGACTTGAAAAACGCTTTATACCTCGCAGAGAATCCCCGAACAATGCTTGCAGAGGACTATATGGGAGTCGCAGTTTTTGCGATAATAGCCCTGCTTGTTCCAACGGTCGTTTTCCTGCTCTCGAGGTATATCCGGACCGACAAGAGAGATCCTCGAGGCATGACTACCTACGAGTGCGGCGAAGTCCCCGTGGGCGACGCGCAGATACAGTTCCACTTCCAGTACTACATGTATGCCATCATCTTCGTCGCGTTCGACCTCGTCACCGTGTTCGTCCTCATGTGGGCGCTGGTCTTCGCTGACCTGAGCCAGCTCGGCAAGCTCTATATGCTCATGTTCCTAGGGATACTCCTCGTGGGCGTCACGTACGCCCTGAAGAAGGAGGAGATAATCTGGATCTGAAGCAGCAGCCTGACAACCCGTCGATCGGCCAGGTCATCGCGTTTCGGTCGAAGGACTTCGCCAGGTGGGCCGACGATGTCATGGAGGGTTTGCTTAGGCGCTCCCCCGTTGGCGGCGCCGTGGACCTCATCACAAAGGATTTCTTCAATTGGGCCACCAGGAACTCCATATACCCGCTCCATTTCGGCATAATGTGCTGCGCTCTCGAGATGGCAGTCGCCTCCGCCCCGAGATTCGACGCCCAGAGGTTCGGTGTGATTTATCGGTCGACGCCCCGCCAGTGCGACGTTCTTCTGGTAAATGGGCCGGTCAGCAAGAAGCTGAAGCCCGCACTCAGGAGGCTGTACGATCAGATGCCTGGGCCTAAGTGGGTAATAGCGATGGGCGAGTGTGCCATCTCTGGCGGGCCGTTCTACAACAGTTACAGCGTTGTCCCCGGAGTCGACCAGTTCATTCCAGTTGATATCTACATTCCAGGGTGTCCCGCAAGGCCGGAAGCCTTGATAGACGGGTTCATCAAACTGCAGAAGCTGATAAAGGAGAGCAAGAAGGGGCTGCTCACGGGCAAGTGAGGGAAGGAAGATACGATGGGAGAGAGGGGGACGAGCATTCTGCCGGAGGGTATGGAGAAACCCGCGAGCAGAATCGACGGGGTTCCGGAGGAGAAGGTCATCCGCTCGCTTCTTGACACCTTCCCCTCGACCATCACGGACTTCAAGAAGCTCAGGAAGGGCGTCGTCCGGGCGAAGATCGAGCGTCGGGATCTGTACAGATGCTGCAAGTTCCTCAGGGATCAACTCGGGTTCGAGCACCTCTCGATGATATCTGCCGTGGAGTACGACAACAGGTTCGAGATTGTCTATCACATCTCCTGTTACGGCTCCTGTCTGCTGCTCGAGCTCATCACAACAACGCCCAAGGACGATCCCAGTGTGGACTCTGTGTCTTCGATATGGGGCGGGGCCAATTGGCAGGAGCGGGAATCATTCGATCTGATGGGGATCAAGTTTAACAACCACCCGAGGCTGGAACGCATCCTCCTTCCGACGGACTACTTGTATCACCCTCTCAGGAAGGATTTCAAGGGGGGCGACTGAACGGCAGAGATGTGGATCAACATGGGCCCGCAACACCCGATGACCCACGGCCTCTGGAACCTGCGGGTCAAAGTCGACGGAGAGACCATCGTCGACGCCGAGCCCGAGGTGGGGTACCTCCACAGGGGCATCGAGAAGATCTGCGAGAATCGAACGTATATCCAGATTATTCCGATCGCGGACAGACTCTGCTACGGCTCCTCTCTCACATGGAGCCACCTTTACTGCATGACCGTCGAGGACCTCATGGGTATCGAGGTCCCCCCGAGGGCGGAATACATCAGGGTGGCTGCGATCGAGATGCAGAGGATCGCCTCGCACCTTATGTGGCTCGCTGCGTACGCGGCTGATCTTGGAGCCATGATAGGCTTCATCTACACCATGAGGGACAGGGAGGTCTTCATCGACCTTCTCCAGGCGCTCACCGGTTCCAGGATCACCTACAACTACCCGAGAATAGGGGGCGTTGCACACAACATCCCTCCGAACTTCGAGAGGGATTCGATGCGCGCCTGCGACTACATGGAGACGAAGTTGAGGGAGTACGAGGACCTGTTCGAAGGCTCCAAGGTCTTCATGATGAGGAACCAGGGAGTTGGCCTGCTCAAGAAGGAGGACGCGATGAACCTGGGCGTCACCGGTCCGCCCCTGAGGGCCTCTGGGGTCAAGTGCGACCTCAGGAAGGACATGCCATATTCGGTCTATCCCGAGATGGATTTCGAGCCCGCGACTCATCCAGATTGCGACTGTTACGCTCGCTATCGGGTGAGAATGGACGAGATGTACGAGAGCTGCAAGATCATCCGCCAAGCGCTCCAGAAGATGCCCAAAGGCAAGTGGAGGGTCGTCGCTCCGAGGAACGCCCCTGTAGGAACCGGCCTCGGCAGAGTCGAGGATCCCAGAGGGGAGGGCATGATGTATGCCGTGGGCGACGGCACTGACAGACCGTACCGGCTCAAGATACGGAGCCCGATCTTCGTTACTGTCTCGGCGGCCAAGAAGATGCTAGTCGGCTACAAGCTCGCGGATGTCGTGGCCATCATGGGCGGGCTCGACATGTGCATCGGGGAGGCGGATAGGTGAGGCCATGAACCTGTATACTTTCAGCTACGGAATCATACACTGGCTCGTGGACCTCGTGAACCATCTCTGGTACTGGTTAGGTCATGTTCTTCCATGGTGGTTTGGCGACTTCTTCAACGCTGCGGGGGACCTCGCCGCGTCCCACGGCAACATAGCCGTGTTCGCGATCCTGCTCGAGGCCATTATCATTCTCATAGTCGCCGTCATCAATGTTCTGAACTTCATCTGGATAGACAGGAAGTACATGGGCAGAATGTTCGACTTCTATGGCCCGTACTATGTGGGTTACAGGATCGGCGGCTGGCTGCAGAACATCGCGGACGGGATAAAACTGTTCGTGAAGGAGATCATCACGCCAGCCAAGGCGGACAAGCTCGGGTTCTACCTCGGGCCAGTGATATTCATCTCATCATCTTTCCTGGCGCTGTCCACGATACCGCTGGGTAGGAACTTCGGGATCTCCACGAACGCCTCCGGGATGGGCGTTCCCGCGAGCGCGCTGATCGCCTTCGCGTTCTTCGCAATCGCACCGTTCTCAATCCTCATCTCTGGCTGGTCGTCCAACAACAAGTACACGCTCATCGGCGGGATGAGGTCGGCTGCTCAGATGATGAGCTACGAGATCCCGATGCTGCTGACAGTCGCGAGCGTATTCCTTCTCGCTGGAAGCTTCGATTTCATGGGGATAGTTTCGGCCCAGCGGGATATCTGGTTCGCCATCCCGCTCGCCCTCGGATTCGTCGTCTTCTTGGTATGTCTAGTCGCGGAGGTGGAGATCCAGCCCTTCGACCTCCCGGAGGCCGAGGCAGAGCTAGTCGAGGGCTGGACGACGGAGTATTCCGGCATGAGGTTCGGGTTCTTCATGATGTCGAGCTACCTCAGAGGATACATAGGCGGCGCGTTCGCAACCGCGTTGTTCCTCGGCGGTTGGCATGGCCCTTCTCTGATTCCGGAGCCAATCTGGTTCCTGATCAAGGCGTACATCGTGTTCGTAGTGATCGAGTGGATGAGATGGTCCACCCCACGAGTCAGGGTCGACCAGCTGCTCAACATCGGGTGGAAGCGGTTGATGCCCCTGGCAATGCTCAATCTCCTGATCGCTGCTTCTCTGAAGACGATGGGGTGGTTCTGATGGCTTACAAGAAGAAGCTCGGGTCATTCGGGTTCGTCCTCAGGCCTATGAGGAGGACCGGAGGACAGGTCTGGCAATCACTGATTGTCGGGAAACCGAACACGGTCCTCTACCCCTACCAGAAGCTCAACCTCCCGCCCACATATCGTGGCAAGCACACTCTGGATTTCAAGCGCTGCATCGGCTGCAGCAACTGCATCCAGATCTGTCCGAACGACTGCATGTGGATGGAGAAACTGGAAGACCCGGAGCTCGGAAAGATTGAGCGTCCCGGGATCGACATGGGTAGGTGCCTGTTCTGCGGGCTCTGCGTCGAGGTGTGCCCGACTGTAGCCATCCATGAGACCGTCGAGTTCGAGCTCGCAGATCGCAACCGTGACAGGATCAAGTTCGGCCCGAAGGAGCTCAGGGACGACTCATACGCGGACAGGATAGTCGAGGAGAGGCAGAAGCGGCAAGTGCCAGTTCTCGATCTGGACAAATGCACTGGCTGCGAGAAATGCGCGGGCGAGTGCCCGGAGATGTGCATCGCCATGATGCCGATCGAGGCCGTCGGCAAGGCGAAACCAGAGATCACTCTGCCCAAGTGCACCGCCTGTGAGAAATGCGTCGTCGCGTGCCCTGAGAAAGCTCTGACGATGAAGGACATGTACGAGTCGTACTTCGAGATGCCGGAACCGAGATTCATACTCAAGAACTGCACAGGGTGCACAGCTTGCGCAAAGGCCTGTCCCGCGGATGCCATCTACATGATGGACATGCCCGGCACCGAGAAGGTCCTCAAGGACGGCAAGAAGAGCAAGCCAAAGAAGCGCGCCGTCTTCGTCCTCGAGAAGTGCGTCGGCTGCGGAAAGTGCTTCAGGGCGTGCAGGTTCAGCGCGATTGAGATGCCGGGGGTGAGGAAGTGACCTGGGAGTTGTTCCTGTTCCTATTCCTGGCCGCATCTGCGCTGATATCCGCGCTTCTCGTGGTCGCATCGAAGGAGATAGTCCACAGCGTTATCGCCCTCGCGACATGCTTCATCTCGATCGCGGCCCTGTTCATCATGCTGAGCGCGGAGTTCATCGCCATCGTGCAGATACTGGTCTATGTCGGCGCGGTCGTCGTCGTCATCCTATTCGGGATAATGCTCACGAAGCGCGAGATCATGGAGAGTGAGAAACAATGAACAGCACGGTGGTTCGCGGCGTCGCCATCCTCGCGATGGCACTCCTGTTCATCGGGGCCATCACCTCTGTGTCGTGGCCGAAAGGCGACATGGACCAGACGTCGAACCAGGATGTTGGCAGGACGCTTTTCGGAGTTACTGACAACAGCGGCTACGGCATCGTCGTGCTGCTCATCGGGCTATTGCTTCTCGTCGCCCTGCTCGGGGGCGTGTTCCTGGCGAAGGAGGAGAAGGAATGATCCCGATCGAGTATTGGCTGGTCTTCAGCTCGCTTCTGCTCGCCGTGGGTGCCTACGGCGTGCTCACTAGGAAGAACGCCATCGTCGTCTTGATGTGCATCGAGGTCATGCTCAACGCTGCGAACATCAACCTGGTCGCGTTCAGCTCGTACCACACAGCGTTGCACGGCTCGGCCGACGCCTCAGGCCAGGTGTTCGCGCTGTTCTCGATCGCGATTGCAGCAGCTGAAGTCGCAGTCGGACTTGCCATCCTGCTGTCCGTCTACCGGAGATATCAGACGATAGATGTTGACAAGATCAACATCCTGAGGTGGTAAGATGCTGGAATACTCGTGGCTGATACCGGTCTTCCCCTTCCTCGCTTTCGTCCTCATTGGCCTCCTCCCCAAGAAGACTCTGGGCTGGGAGGACGGAGGGGGGTATGCCATCGCGGGCGCGGGAGGCGCGTTCGTCCTTTCTATGCTCGTCGTCTGGGACGTCCTGAACGGCCACACGCTCACGGTCGGCGCCCCCAGGAGCACCTGGCTGATAGTCGGAAACTTCCATGTCGTGTTCGGCATCTGGATCGACCAGCTCACGGCCGTCATGCTGGTCGTGATCTCCGTCGTGGGCACGCTGGTTGTCGTCTATTCGGGCGGGTACATGCACGAGGAGGGCGTTGGCAGGAGGCGGTACTACGCGGAGATCATGCTGTTCATTTCCGTGATGTACGGCCTGGTGATCTCGGACAACTACCTGCAGATGTTCATCTTCTGGGAACTTGTCGGCCTCTGCTCCTATCTCCTGATAGGGTTCTGGTACGAGAGGCCGTCAGCCGCGAGCGCTGCGAAGAGGGCCTTCATCGTCACCCGCGTGGGCGACATCATGTTCATGGCGGGCATCATAATCCTGTTCAAGTACATGGGGAACCTGGACTTCGCAACCCTGTTCGCGAACGGAGGTCATGACGTCGCGCATGCCGTCCCCTCAGACATGCTGACGCTTGCGACAGCGTTGATATTCGGCGGAGCGATAGGCAAGAGCGCCCAGTTCCCGCTCCACGAATGGCTGCCTGATGCAATGGAAGGCCCCACGACGGTGTCCGCGCTCATCCACGCGGCGACAATGGTCAAGGCGGGAGTGTACCTGACCGCCAGGACCTACCCGTTGTTGGTTCAGACACCCGAGAGCCTGTTGTTCGTCGCAGTCATTGGCGGCGTGACGGCGCTGCTGGCCGCCACCGTGGCGCTCGCCGCGACCGATATCAAGAGAGTGCTGGCCTACAGCACGGTCAGCCAGCTGGGCTACATGATACTCGGGCTCGGTGCGGGCGGCTATTTGGTGCTGCACGCGAACCCGTCCTCCGCCACCGGCTATACGTCCGCCACCTTCCACCTCATGAACCACGCGTTCTTCAAAGCGCTGCTGTTCCTGGGTGCAGGCAGCGTGATACATTCTGTCGGCACGAACGACCTGCGTCTGATGGGCGGCATCGGCAAGAAGATGAAGATCACGTCATTGACGATGCTCATCGGCGCCCTGGCGATCTCGGGCGTGCCGCCCCTCTCCGGCTTCTGGAGCAAGGACGAAGTCCTTGCTGCAGTCTACGGCGCGGGCGAGTTCCATCAGATCTTCTTTGTGCTTTGGGTCATGGGTGTCGCAACGGCCTTTATCACGGCATTCTACATGTTCAGGATGTGGTTCATGACCTTCGCGGGGGAGCCGAGGTCCGTCTACCACGCCCACGAATCCCCAAAGATCATGACGGTCCCGCTCATGATACTCGCAGGACTCGCGATAGTCTCGGGCTTTTCGCTGTTCATCGGACAGGGCTTCAAGGGATTCATGGGCGGCTCGATCTCGGCGCTGACTCCGGGAGGCGTCGAGGAACCCGTGACGGATCTGTTTGTCTCGATTCTCACCGATCCGCTCACATATGTCTCGCTGGCAATGGCTGTTGCGGGCATCTTGCTGGCATATCGCATCTACTACATGCCCGGGTTCGACAGGTCGGTCTTCGCGAGGGGAGTGCCCGGCGTCTTCCAAAGGGCGCTAGAGAACAGATGGTACATCAGCAAGTTCTATGACGACTTCGCGTACAAGCTCTGGTACGGGTTCGCCCTCGTTGCGGACAAGTTCGACAGATACGTGATCGACGGCATAGTGAACGGCTTCGCCTACCTAGGAGCCAACACGGGATCCATCATCCGGAAAGCCCAGAGCGGAAACGTGCAGAGATACACCGGCTTCGTCGTGCTCGGGATCATTCTGCTGCTGGTCTTCGTGGTCTACATTCTCCCGTGGGGAGGGTGGTAAGGCATGTTCGAGGGCGTCCCGATCATATCGATAATCATACTGATGCCGCTGATAGGTGCAGCCGTCACCTTCCTGCTGGGCAAGCGGGAGGAGTACGCCAAGTACGTGGCGCTCGGCTTTTCCCTGGTCTCCTTGGTCCTGTCAATCCTCGTCACTTTCGCGTTCATGATCGAACCGGAGTCGACCGCCACCGGATATCATGACGGCCGCGGGTTTTTCAACTACCAGTTCTACGAGTCGCACAGTTGGATCCAGTCTCTGGGGATCAACTACATAGTCGGCTTGGATGGCATCAGCCTGCCGTTGTTCCTGCTGACGACTCTGCTCAGCACTCTCTCGATCCTGTTTTCATGGGACACGAAGCTCAGGCCGAAGGAGTACTTCGGGCTCATGCTCATACTCGAGGTGGGCGTCCTCGGCGTGTTCACCGCTGTGGACTACTTCGTGTTCTACGTCTTCTGGGAGGTCGTCCTGATTCCGATGTATTTCATGATCGGCGTCTGGGGCGGGCCGAACAAGGACTATGCGGCGATCAAGTTCTTCATATACACGCACATCGCGAGCCTGGCGCTGCTCGTATCGATCATGGCGATGTACTTCCAGGCCGGCGTGGGCTCCTTCGGCATGGAGGACATCTGGCGTGCCGGGCAGACAGGGTTCACGAAGTCGTTCCAGATGATCGTGTTTGGCGCAGCGTTCTTCGGTTTCGGGGTCAAGGTGCCCATGGTGCCGTTCCACACCTGGCTCCCCGACGCGCACGTCGAGGCGCCCACAGCCGGCAGCGTGTTGCTTGCTGGTCTTCTGCTCAAGATGGGTGGCTACGGTATCATCAGGGTCGCAATCCCGAGCCTGCCTCTGGGGGCGGATGCGTTCCAGATCGTTATCGCGGTCATAGCTATCGCAAGCATCCTGTACGGCGCGATGCTGTGTCTGGCCCAGAAGGATCTCAAGAAGATGGTCGCGTACTCCTCGATCAGCCACATGGGCTTCGTCCTTCTGGGCTTTGCCACCTTCACGCAGCTGGGGATCGTCGCGGGCGTGTTCCAGATGTTCGCCCACGGGCTCGTGACGGCGGTCCTGTTCATGATGTGCGGCGTGGTTCAACACAAATGTGGCACCAGGATGATACCCGTCTTGGGGGGCCTGTCGAAGAAGATGCCGATAGCCTCAACGATGATGACAATCGGATTCCTGGCGTCACTGGGCCTCCCGGGTCTCGTGAGCTTCGCGGCCGAGTTCATGGTCTTCGCGAGCATGTTCCAGACCTGGGCCCTGTGGCTGTTCCTGCCGATCCTCAGCGTGGCGATCACCGCAGGCTATTACCTGTGGGCACTGCAGAAGACGATGTTCGGCCCGTTGACGGACAAGATAGACACAGCTCATGTGCACGATGTCAGCTGGTACGAGGGCGTGCCGGTCGGAACGCTGCTCGCCCTGATTGCGGTCTTCGGAGTCTTCCCGCTGGCGATCTTCCAATACATCGAGCCTGCCGTGAGGATAATCCACACGCTCCTCGGAGGTGGATGAGATGGACGTCTGGAACGACCTCAGCTGGTTCATCCCTCAGCTCCTGCTGATATTGTTCGCGCTCCTGATGCCGGCTTTGGACTACATCTCCAGGGACAAGAGGATCCTGTCGTTCGTCGCGCTCGTCCCGCTGCTGACGATCGGCGCTCTTGTGGTCGCTTGGCTCTTCGCAGGCAGCTGGGTTCCGGTCGCGAGCGGCACCTCGCTTCTTGAGATCAACACGTTCTCGGGTCTGTTCTTGCTTGTGTTCGTCGCCGTCGGAATCGTAGTTGTGCTCAGCTCCCCGGACTTCGTTCGGACCGACAAGAACCAGGGGGAGTACTACGCGCTCATTCTGCTGGCGATCACTGGCATGTCAGTGGTGGCGGAGTCTGCGGACCTGATCGCCCTGTTCGTCGGGCTCGAAATTGCGGGGATATCGTCCTTCGCGCTCTCGGGCTTCAGAAAGACCGAGAAGAGGTCGGCCGAGGCTGCCACGAAGTACTTCATCGTCGGCGGGTTCAGCTCCGCGCTGACTTTGTTCGCCATATCGCTGTTCTACGGCGTCGCGGGGACCACCAACATCAGCGGCATAGGGGCGGTCCTCAGCGGGCCGTCCTCCCAGTGGATCATGGACTCGGACCCGGTTGTCCTCCTCGCGGCAGTGCTACTTCTGGCCGGTCTTGGGTTCAAGATCGCGATGGTGCCGTTCCACATGTGGGCTCCTGACGTGTACGAGGGGGCTCCGACGCCGATCTCTGGTCTGTTGGCCGCCGCGTCGAAGAAGATGGGGTTCGCCGCCTTTTTCAAGATATTCCTCATCGGCATTCTGGTATCGAAGGCCCAATGGGAGGCGGCTGTCGCGGTGCTCGCCATAGTGACGATGACCGTTGGCAACCTGATTGCGGTCTCCCAGACCAACATCAAGAGGATGCTCGCGTACTCGTCCATCGCTCAGGCCGGTTACATACTGATCGCACTGCCCGTCGCCACTCAGTATGCTCTTGCAGGCGGGATATTCCACATCCTGACGCACGCCTTCATGAAATCGGGCGCGTTCATGATCGTCGCCGCGATGGGCGCAGTGGCCGTCGGCGAGAGGCTTGAGGACTTCAAGGGATTGAGCAAGCGTTCTCCCTTCCTCGCGTTCTCGATGACACTGTTCCTGCTTTCCCTTGCCGGCATGCCGCCGCTTGCCGGATTCGCGAGCAAGTTCGTCCTGTTCTCATCCGCCGTATACTCCTCGTTCGAGCCAGGGCAGTCGTGGCTGATATGGCTCGCGATCGCGGGTGTCCTCAACAGCGCCCTATCACTGTACTATTACGCGCGCGTGATCAAGTTCATGTACATGGAGAAGGGCGCCGAGGGCAAGATCAGGGTCCCTCCGATGATGGGAGCTGCGATCGCCTTCGCCGTTGTCATGGTGGTCCTCATAGGCGTGTTCCCGGATCCGTTCGTGTCTGTGTGCAAGGATGCCGCGGCGACATTCGTGGGCCTCCTCTCGGGATGGCCGTAGTCGAGGCCTTCCGAGCATGCTCGGCAGTTCATGGCCAGGCGTGCGGATTCGGAACAATCCCGCGGCATTACACTTAAGTATGAAATGGTCAATATGCGCAACACATGACCACATCGCCGTGGGACTTCGGCATCCAGACGGAGCTCAGGATGGTCGACGAGAAGCTCCACGAAATGGTGAAGTCCCGGGAGCAGGTTCTGACCGAGGCCTCGCTCCATGTGATTGACGCGGGAGGCAAGAGGCTCAGGCCCACAGTCACGATTCTCGCCTACAAGGCAGTGGGCGGCAAGGACGTTCAGAAGATCGTTGACATAGCCGCCGGTTTCGAACTCATACATTCCGCTACTCTCATTCATGACGACATAAACGATGGCGGATCGACTCGACGCGGCCGGATGACTGTCTACAAGAAATACGGTATCCACAATGCGGTGGTGACGGGGGACTTCCTGTTCGCGAAGGCGTTCCAGCTCGGAGGAGCGTTCGACAAGACGGTGGTGGCTACCACTGCAGATGCCTGTGCTGCCTTGGCCGAAGGTGAGATCCTTCAGAACAGGTACAGACACAGAAAGGACCTGACGGTGGACACGTATTTGCAAGTGGCGGAAAGGAAGACCGCGCAGCCGATCAAGGCGGGCGCGATGGTGGGCGCATATCTCGCTGGTGGGTCCGCAGAGGAGGTCGAATCCCTGGGCAAGTTCGGCCTGGACCTGGGCGTCGCTTTCCAGATCGTGGACGACATGCTGGACTTCACAGGAGACGAGAAGAAGACTGGCAAGATGGTCGGGAACGATCTCAAGGAAGGAAACCTAACACTCCCATCTCTTCTGGCAATCAAGAGCTCTGAGGAGGTTAAGAGAGCCATCATGGAGGTCATCTCCCAAGAGAGCCCGGCCGTGGACGCCGTCAGAAAGTGCGCTCAGATGGTCGTCAAGTCGGGTGCCGTCGAGAAGGCCAGAGGAATGGCCGAGTACTACGGAATGGAGGCCCTCGGCCATCTGGGGTGCCTCTCCAGCACCGCCCACAGCAAGGCGCTGAGGGACGTCATCACAAAGGTCCTCGAGCGGGATTCGTAGGTGCGTTCCATATGGATCCACAAGGCATGTCTGACAAAGAATGGCACCAGGTCATGGATGCCATGGAAGAGGTCGGCCCGTACTACGAGCGCGTCAACTGGCTGATCACCTTCGGCATGGTCGACAAGTGGAGGAAGCGGGTCGCAGCCTATGCCAAACCCGAGGATGTCGTGCTCGAGATAGGCTCTGGGCCGGGCAACTTCACAAGACATCTCAGGTCGAAAACGATCTTTGCCCTCGAGCCATCGAGCGATTTGTCGGACATCTCGAAGGAGCTTCTGGATCCAGAGCGAGTAACATTCCTCAAGGGCGTCGGTGAGATGATACCGTTGGCTGATTCTTCGGTCGACAAGGTGTTCTGCGTGTTCTCGTTCAGAGACTTCTTCGACAGGAAGGCAGGTGCTGAAGAGATGATCCGCGTGCTCAGGTCCGGAGGAGAGGCCTTCATCGTCGATATGGCGAAACCTCCTTCAGGGCCTCTTGCCAAGATGCTCGAGTTCCACGTGAAGCACATGGTTCCTCCGCTGACTCGAGTCGCAGTCCCGTCTGTGGTCCGAGAGAGATGGACTCGGGATCCGTACAGGACACTGGTCGACACATACGAGGCGTACGGCTCGACGAGAGTTTATGAGGACCTCCTCAGACGGAGCGGCTTCGACGATGTCTCAACTGAATATCTAGGGCTGAATGGTGCGACGATGACCAGGGGGAAGAAACCTTGGAAGTCGATGTGCTGATAGTCGGCGCGGGACCAGCTGGTAGCACAACGGCAAGATATTGCGCCGGGAAGGATATCGACGTTCTCCTTATCGACAGACGGAGCGAGATCGGCTATCCAGTCCAATGTGGCGAGTTTCTTCCTGACGCGAAAGAGATGTATTCGATGTTCCCCAAGACGATGGACCTGGAAGAACTGTTCCAACTCGATGATTCGTTCGTCGCCGGCGAATCTGAGTATCTCGATCTGATTTCTCCAAAGGGGAAGGTCTTCAGATGCGATTTCGCTGGCCATACCTTGAACAGGAGGGTGTTCGACAAGCATTTGGCGAAGCTCGCAGTTGAGGCGGGCGCGCGTCTGAAGACGAATACGTCGCTGCTATCAATCAAGGAAGGCATCGCCAAAACCACCATCGGAGACATCAATGCCAAGGTCATCGTCGGGGCCGACGGACCGAACTCGCGGACCGCGAGACAAGCTGGAATGAGGAACCCGGATTTGCGGTACCCCGCCATCACTTGCCAAACCAGCAGCAAGTTCGAACCCATTGTCAAGATGTATTTCGGCGCGATCGCTCCCGGAGGGTACGCGTGGGTGATCCCCAAGCGGGACGGAGCGAATGTTGGCCTGGGATTCAATCCGAAGCTTCTGAAAGGTCGTCCCAGCGTGCTGTTCGACGAGTTCGTGACTAGACTGGGCATTCAATACAGAGAAGTCACGATGGGTTTCGTCCCACTATCAGGGCCTCTCGACAACACTGTGAGCGGGAATGTCCTTCTGGTCGGTGACGCCGCCGGTCATGTGATGGCGACCAATGGCGGCGGGATTCCCCTCGCGATAATAGCCGGAAGGATTGCTGGGCAGACCGTACGAGAACATCTGAAAGGTGGAACCCCCCTAATGGAATACGAGAGGAGATGGAAATCTGTTCTGGGAAAGCCCTTATCCGACTCGCTGTGGACCCGCAAGCTTGCTGGTGTGTTCTTTCCCACCGATAGGCGCACCGAGTTCGCCATGGCGGTGCTGGGTGAGCGCGGATTGGCCAGGGCCATCAGGTGCAGCAAGGCGTTTTACGTTTTCTGAGAGGCCGTCGATTCGGCTAATACCTTAAGGCATGCATGGCAATGCCATCGTGGAAGGTGATTCAACGAGCAAGACCGAGGAGAATCTCAAGAAGGCGCTCAGCGGGGAGAGCCAGGCGAGAGCCAAGTATGTCAAATGGGCCGGGGTGGCCAACAAAGAGGGTCACCAGGCCGTTGCGAAGATATTCATGGAGACAGCAGAGAACGAGTATGAGCACGCCGCCATGATCATGAATCTGTTGAAGGTGGCAGGGACCACTCAAGAGAATCTGAAGACCGCAGCGGGTGGTGAGGTTCACGAATGGACAAGCATGTATCCACAGTTTCTCAAGGAGGCACGGGAAGAAGGCAATGACAGAGCCGTCAAGTTCTTCGAGAATATCATCCGGATAGAGGAGCATCACGGAAAGAGGTACCAGCTTCTCCTCGACAGGCTGCAGAACGGCACTCTCTACAAGTCAGACAAGGAAGAGGTTTGGTTCTGCACGAACTGCGGGTATTTGCACAAGGGAAAGGAAGCCCCGCAGACATGCCCGAACTGCTTGCATCCACAGGGCTATTTCAAGCGCGTGTCAGAGATTGACTACGGCAAGATCGAGCTCTGAAATGCTTCACTATGCCGGACCACCTTGACGGGGCGCCATCTTCCCATTTTCCAGAAGATTAGTGGTGGCGCAACGCTTAAGCTTCGGAACCACTACTCCCAGGAAGGTAGATGGCAATGAAGTACAGAACGATGGATTTCTCGCAGGACTGGAGCAAGCTCAGCGACAGATTCTTTGCGACCATAAGAATCCACAGAGGGGACCTCAAGTACGCCCCTGACGAGAGAGTCGAGGTCGTGAGCCCCAGAAGGAGGTTCAACGCCCACGTGCTTCTGGCTGTCGACTACAAGTTGCGCGAGATCCCGCTCAGCTTCCTCGAATATGACCTGGAGGCGAAGGCGGGGGAGACGCGCCAGGACCTGATAAACAAGCTGGGAAAGCGCTACAAGTTCTCGGAGCAGCCGAGGGAGAGCGACACTGTCACTCTGTATTTCCTCGAGAAGATCTAGCACACCTACTTTCTCTTTCTTCGCGTCCGCGTGTCGCTTCCGCAGACGTCGCACACTCTGACATCAGCTGCGAACAGCTTTCCGCATCCCTTGCATTTCGCCTGCCACTCGAAGATCTCTGCTATTCCTTTCTGGTCCATGCCTCGGACGGGGATGCCCATGGATCTGGCCACGTTCTGAATTGAATAGTCATCTGTCATCAGCTCGTACCCGAGGTCGAGCGCCAATGCCAGGAGCTCTTTGTCCGTGTCGGACAGCCTCCTCGAGTCCCCCGTCATCTCCGACTCCTCTTTCACTCTCCTCAAGGACCTCTCGCTCGGAGATGATACGCGAACTCTTGCGGCCATCAGCAGTTCGAGCCTTTGTGACATCCCCTCCCTGCTCAGCTCGCGAGCCACACCGGGAGTGATGACGAGCTCGAACCCTGCCGGCAGGTCCTTGCCATAGTACAGGACAGAAGTGTCCAGAACATAGCCTTTCATTCGATCTCGACCGTTCCGTCGAACTCCTCGTCAGCGAGCTTCTCCAGGTCCACTCTCGTCTCCTCGTCCGTTGCCTGTGAGATCTGGGCGTATGTCGAGGGCTTCTTCGGCGCTATCGTGCAGCAAAGCCCCGGCATGATCGATATCTCGTAGGTCCCTATCCTCTTCGCTATCCTCTCGATTTCGACCTTGTCGAATCCGATCAGAGGACGGAGTACGGGCAAGGCTGTTGCTCGCTCCTCGACGTTGATATTGGCAAGCGTTTGGGATGCGACCTGGCCGAGTGACTCCCCGGTCACGATGAAGCCCGCATCGAACCTCTTGGCAATCCTCTCTGCAACTCTCAGCATCATGCGCCTGCAGAGCACGCACTCCATGTTCCGCCTGCAGCACTTCGCGAACTCAGCCTGCGCCTTTCCGTGAGGAACCAAGACCTTCTTCGATTTCGTGCCCAGCACCTCATCGACCTTCTTCATCAATCCAATGGCCTTCTTCACTTCGTCGTCGCTGGTGAAAGGTCTGTTGTCGAAATGTGCCATGACCAGTTCGAGGCCTTGCCTTCCCATGAGGTAACCAGCCACAGGCGAGTCTATGCCGCCGGAGATCAGCACGACACCGCGCACTCAATCACCGACGTACTTCGAGAAGACCGTCTTGGCCTTGGAGAGGTCTGTCGTTCCTCCGACGATCGTCCGTCCGTCGGAGAACACCGTGATGTCCACTCCCTTCGCCGTGAATTTCAGCACACCATCGACTATCCTGGCGGAGCCCGATCTGGACAGCTTCTTCTTGAGGTCTGCGAGCCCATCTCTCAGAGGCTTTGCCGGCACGATCTGGACCGCGTTCCTTCCGCAGAGCGACACGACGAACTTCCTCTCCGTCGCCTGGAGGTACCTGAAGTTCCTCTTGCCGCAGCAGTCGCAGTCCGGGTTCTTCTTCACCTTGATCCTCTGGAGCTCGCCCTGCCATACATCCAGCACGACGAGCTCCTTGAGGGGCTCTTTCCCCTGCATTATCTTGAACGCCTCTGTGACCTGGATGGAGGAGACCGCGCTGGGAAGGGTGTTCACGATGCCCACTGTATCGCAAGTCGGGAGCTGCCCGGGCTGTGGAAGCGAGGGGAAGACGCATCTGAGGCACGGGCCCTCCTTGACCACGGGCATGACCATGCCCGTGACTCCAACCGCTCCCGCATAGATCCAAGGAATCCCGAGCTTCACGCAAGCGTCATTGACGAGGAACCGAGTGTCCATGTTGTCTGTGGCGTCGAGCACGACAGTGGCGTCCTTGACGATGCCCACCACGTTTGCGTGATTGATGTCCGCCACTGTGCCGTGGATGGCGATCTCCGAATTGATCTTCTTGAGCCTCTCCTCGGCGACCTTCGCCTTGGGTCGGCCCACATCCTTCTCGTCGAACAGAGACTGTCTCTGGAGGTTGGAGAGGTCGATGATGTCTCTGTCCACTACCGTCACCTGACCCACCCCTGCCCTTACCAAGAAGGATAACGCGTAAGTGCCGAGGGCTCCGCAGCCGATGACAACCGCTCTGCATCTGTCGAGCTTCTTCTGGCCCTCGGACCCTATCTCGGGCAGCAGGATCTGTCTAGAGTATCGGTTCTCTTTCACTGGAATGGAATGGGTACTGGCGTTAATAATCCCTTGCAGGTTCCTCTGGCCTCTACCTGAACCTATACGCCATGTCGAACCTGTCTCTCAATCGCTTGACCTGCTTCTTCACGTTCATGCCCTTGGCCGCCTCGATGAACAGCTCCGCCAGTGCGGGCAGGTCCTTCTCCTTGAAGCCGAGCCGAGTGATCTCAGCGGTCCCAAGCCTCCCGATAGAGTCTATGATCAGGTTAGATCTCTCCATCCTGACCGAGAAGTCGTTTATCCCGAGACCATAGATCGCCCTCACCTCTTTCACATCCATTAGCAGCTGATGCGACCTCGAGAACCCGAGATCCTCGAACATGATGGGGAATCCCCGGTCATTCAGTTCTTTGCCGAACCTCTGGGAGTTCCTTACCACCTGCTTGGCATACGCAGGTCCAAACTTCTTCATCTCCAGCATTGCTTGGCCCAGCGATGAAACCCGATTCCAGTGGATGTTGTCCACTAGCCTCCAGGTCAGGTTCTTCCTGATTGAGGCGTCCCGATCCTTGCTGTTGGTGACGATAAGGCCTCCTTGGGGCCCGAAGAAGCTCTTGTGCGTGGACCCGTAAAGTATCTCCGCTCCTTCCTTGAGCGGCTGCTGGAACTCCCCGCCGGCAATCAGGCCGAGCACGTGGGAGCCGTCGTAGACAAGCGTCGAGCCTGCGTCCTCGCAGGCGTCTCTCACAGGTGCAATGTCATACGGGAACAGGATGAGCGAAGCCCCAAGGATCACGAGTCTGGGCTTCTCCTTTCTGATCTGGCTGGCGGCGGCTTCTGAATCTAGGTTGTACATGCCCTTGTCGAATGGGAGCGGGCTTGACTTGAGCCCTAGTATGTCCGGCATGTAGGGCGTGGCGTATCCGTCATAACCACCGTTCTCCGGCGGTATTGCGCACATCATGTCGCCCCTCGAGGTCGTCGAGACGATGGTGATCATGGCCGCGATGTGGCCTGACAAGGGCTGAACACATGCGTACTTCGCCTTGAAGACTTCCCTCGTCACCTCCTCAGCCTTGAGCTCCACGTCCGTGGTGATCTTCGTGCCTCTGTAGGAGTTCTCCATGAACTCCCCGGCGTATTCCGCGTTGACCGGCAGAGTGTACCTGTTGACGAAGTCGGAAGACAGGAGCGCCCTGGCCTGGGGGCTGGTCATGTTCTCAGATGGCAGCAGGTTTATGGAGTCCTCGACCCGCCATTTCTCTTGAGCCCTCATGCTGTCCAAGAAGTAAGTGTTCTTCATGCTCCTTCCCTTCGGGAGAAAGGCGCTTGAGGCTCTTAATCAGTTGTAGATGTTGAACTTGTTGTCAGTCCCTGGATATGACGGGAACTCGGGCTCTTCCTCTTCGAGGTCCTCTTCCATGACGACGTTCACGAGAACGTTCACGATCTCTCTCAACTGCCTCAAATCCTCCCTGAGACGTGCTATCTCAGCGAGGAGTTCTTTGTCACTGTCGGACAATGCCTCCCCTTCTGCATTTGCCTATCAGCTACTGCGCTATTTGGTATTTGTTACTCGACTACTCGACGAAGCTGCGGTAGTCGTCCGCCAGCTTCCGGTTCTCCGTCCTGTCGCACTTCTCACAATAAAGCGACCGGCCCTTCTTCTCGAGCGGGCTCCGGCACCTTCCACAAAGGGCCCTCACGACGCCGAAATGCGGGCCCGCGGTGGACAGTTGAACCGACGGCTCGGCCTGTATTACCGTCGCCCGGACGATGTCACCGGGCCTCATGACGTCTCCGGAATCCTCGACGTAGGAGCTGGAGAGCTTCGACACGTGGATCGATGCGAGGGTTTCGCTCGAAACAGCTCGATCCCGGCCCTCTTGGGCGATGATATTGACTATGGCCATTGCCGGCTTCGTGTCCGTGACCTCACCCAGGATCACATCGCCCTCGCTGAGGACGACCGGAGGGTTGTCCAATATGACCTTCGCGAGTTTCTCTCTTGGGTCAAGGTCCAGCTCTCCGACTGCGCTGGCATAGATCCTGCCATCCTGCTCGTACGTGCCCTCCCCTGACATGTACTCCTCGGCTATCGCTACCTCCTCACCTGGAAGAACCCTACGACCAGTTCGCGCCAGCACAATCACCTATCTCTCAAACCTCAGAAGAACTACTGAAATCGTCTCGGTAGCCTTTCTATGGAATTCGAACGCATATGGTATCTCGAATTTATACTTTTTCACGACGGTGCTCCGACCTCCAAGCGCCCTGACCAGCTTCTCCAGGAACTCCTCGGTTCCGTCGTTGTGCAGGGAGTAGACTCTCGATGAGAGCTCCAGGGCTTTCTTCACGAATGCGCGATCAGCGTGATCTGTCTGCGCTCCGAAGGGAGGGTTCTGCAGCACCGTATCGTAGGTCCCTTGAACACTGTCGATGCGCCCTGCCACGAAGCTGATGTCAAGGGAGAGCGAGCTTGCGTTCTCCTGAGCTATCTTGACTGCTTCGTGGTCGATGTCTATCCCGGTCACCAACCCGGCCCCCATGAGCTTCGCGCCTATGGCGAGGATGCCGTTGCCACAGCCCAGATCGATTACGGACCTGCCCGCGATGTCGCCGGCAGTGAAAGCTTCCCAGAGGAGATCAGCCGCGATGCCCGCAGGGGTGGCGTACTGTTCGAGCGCGGCACTCTTGCTCGTCAATGGTTTGAGCTTCTGAAGTGCTATCTCGAGCCTCCGCTTCCTGATCTGAACCATGTAACTGACCGAACCGTGCCTCTGGGGAATAAACCTGGTGGCTCAGCGGGCCTCGTCGACCATTTTCCATCGTCTGAGTTTGTTGACCTCGGAGATGTCTCTCCCGTGGACATCTCTTTCCACGTCGGACAGGTACTCGATAGCCATCAGGAGAGAGTCTTTCGTGGGCGAATTGACGCTCACCTTCGCGCGTGTGAGCTCCCTCTCGAGGATTTCCATCGCCCTTGTCGTGTCCCCATACTGCTCACAGAAATCGCTCACAACATCGTCGACCGCTGCCGCGAGTGATTCCGGAGTGGGCTCGGAGCTCTTCTTCTCGCAGAGCTCGCCCGCAATCATCATCTCGCCGATCTTCCTGAACGCGGCAGGCACGTTTTCCCCCGTCTTTGCGCTGCAGAGGATCATGGGCATCTCCGACCTCTCGGAGACCGTTTTGAGGGCGTCAACACCCGGGGAGTTGGGACCGGCAAGGTCAGACTTGTTGCCGACGAACAGAACGGGCGTCCCTTCGCAGACCTCCCAAACCTCGGGGAGCCAGAACTCCTCAGCTGACTTTATGGTCTCGGGCCTGTTGAGGTCGCTGACAAGCACGACTCCGTGAGCGCCGGTCAGGCCCTGCACTCTCATCTTCTTGTAGTCTTTCTGGCCGAGTATGTCCCACATCATGATCGTCAGATAGACAGTCTTGTCGGGGAGCTGGTATTCGATATCCCTCTTGCTGACCTTCGCGCCGATCGTCGTGATGTACTTGTCCTCGAAGACGTCGATGACGAATCTTCGAATCAGGGACGTCTTCCCGACGGCGGAATCGCCTACCAGCGCCACCTTCTTGATGTAGCGCTTTGACTTGATAATGCTCACATGCAGCCCTGCCTAGAACGGAATGATTCTGGATTGTCTGACAGAAATATCCGATGGGGTACCATAATATATAATCCTTTCAGACTCGAAATGATTGATGGATTTGGTCTCTGCCTCTGGCCCGAAGTCGCTGGTCGACATACTGACTACCATCGGAATCAGCCGGAGAAACCGCAAAGCAAAAGCTCAATACCACTTAGCCGATAATCCCCAGGAAATCCGATGGAAATCTCGCCCCCGACAGAAGTCTCGCCGTCCAAGAAGAACCTGGAGAACTACGCAACCTCTTACATGGGCGCGTACCTCAACACTGTGAAGAAGGAGAGACCGGAGCATCTGCCGATTCTGGCACGGAACCAATTCTACGAGATCGAGGTCTGCCTCATGCCGAACCATTGCTTCGCAATGCTCTTCGAGAGGGCTGAGAAGATGAGGATCACCGTCAAGGAGTGCGGGTGGGAATATGTCAATGGGAAGGTCCTCTCGGGCGTCGATCATCTTGTCACAGCCTATGCTCACGAAGGTGTGACAGTCGCCGATGCCATCGCAAGGGGCAAGCGGGACGCGGTCCGCGACATCAGGTCTCTGGAGGATTCGGACATATCAAAGGCGGTGGTCCAGCTCGAGAAGATTATTGAAGGGATGACAAACGTGGGCCAGGGCAACAAGAGCGCCTTCAAGCTGGGCGAGCAGGAGCTTGCGAAGCTGCAGCCAATCAAGGACGCCATCCTAAGTGCCGGACCCAGCGTCGATATGCTATCTATGCTGGACGCCTTGAAGAACTATCCCAGCACTCCAACACAGGCTAGCATTGGCGACAAAGAGATAGAGCTGCTTCAGAATCTCGCCAACGATCTGGGGGACCTCTCGGATGTCATTAGGAGAGCCGAGTCGCAGGACAAGAAGCTCGAAGAGCTGGAGCAGGCCCTGAAGAAGACCCTCATGGAGCTCAACAGGACGATGGACGAGCGGATCTCCAAGGGGTTGGCCGTCATCCTGGCCGCATCCGACAAGAAGATCGACAAGGGGTTTGCGGCGATGGCAGGGCTGTCCAAGTTCCAATCGGATCTGCAGCTGCCGCGCGACCTGGAGCTTCGACTGGAGGGCATCGAGAAATCGGTCAAAGCTGCAGAGCTGCAGATTCAGGAGATCGGTTTAAGAGAGCCTCCGAAATTGGAATTCCCCATGGACCTCAAGGCGAGAATCGAGCGGCTCGACAAGGCGGCTGAGGCACTCCAGATTCAGATTGAGCAGCGGCTGAGAGACCAACCGAACGCCTCGGTGAATGGCGAGCTAGTACTTGCAGTCGCCAGTCTCAAGGAAGACATTGCGAGGATAAACAATAGGATCATCAAAATCGAGGAGTTCCTGACCCAGATTACTGGCCCATCGCAAACTCCTAGGGTCAGGGTGCTCAAGCAGCGGTAGTTATTTTTTCCAGATTCCTTTCAGTCCGAAGAGCATCGTGGCGTTCATCCTGTGGAGGAGTGGGTTCGACCTTGTTGACCGCGATATTTCTGGATTTCTGAGAAGTCCGTGGCGGAGCTCTTCGAGTGTTGAGCAGTCGGGGACTCGGGTCGCTCCATTCCCGATCTCAAGGATCATGTGAGCATCGGACGAAGCTATGCCTGGCTTTTTCAACTCCGCTGCAAACCGGGCAGATCGGGCATTTGCCTTTTCGCTCAGCGTCGCGTTGAAGACCTCAAGCCCGTCGGCGAGGGTGATGTCTTGTGCTCCGATCTTAGGCGATACGCCTGGGTGTGGAACAATCGCCAGACCGCCCAGTTTGTGGATTTCATCGACGGCATCTGCAAACGCTCTGGGGTGGATTTCTGCGTCAACGAACAATGCGAGAAGATCTCCTTTTTCCGTCTTCAGTTCCGACCCCGGGACAATCAGCAGGCCCTTTGGCGCGATTCTGGCAGCCTCTCGCGCCCCTCTCCAGGAGTCGTGGTCTGTCACTGCTATCGCTCGCAAGCCCAGCTCTACAGCTCTCCGTACTATCATTTCGGGCCTAGACCGAGAGTCGGGCGAATACTGTGAATGAATGTGAAGGTCGACCTCCAATTCTCTGCCCCCGCGAATCTCTTCACTTGGCGATGAGGTGGGCCCAACCGGATTTGAACCGGTGACCTGCGCTGTGTGAGAGCGCCGTCATAACCGCTAGACCATGGGCCCATTCTCGCGGGGCGATGAATGCCACCTCGGTTTAATAGCCTTTGTGTGATGCTGCACTTGAGAAAGAGAGAGGGCGTCTGGTTCCCGCAAAAGGCTGATAGGGAAGGAAAGGCATCAACTCGCCGATGGAGGAAAGAGTGACGGGTCGGGCCAAATCTAGGAAGGTTTTGTACAAGAACGGATGGGCAGTCGGAGCCCTGGTTGCCTCTGTGATAATTATCGTTTTCCTTGCTCATATCCGAGACGCCTATGACCCCGTTGTTCCACTCTTGCTGGTAGGGGTCCCCATTGGAGTTGCTCTAGGAGCGTTGGTCGGGCTTGCAGTTGAAGGTCCGGCTTTGTCCCAAAAGAGACGAAACACGATTGGCCTGTCAATGCTCCTGGGTTTCTTCCTGTATGGTGTTACGCTGGTACTCTACTTGATGTCTCGCACATGATTCGATGGAACAAATCGTCCCTGAGAAAAGACCATAGGGATGGTATGTAGAAGAGGTCCTTCGCCTGCGTCAAGAGGCGAGACTACGAATATCCGAGAGGCCATGCTATGCTCGGTCCTAGAGACCTCACATCACAGTCAAGGATTGAACCCCAGGTTTCCTTCTGCACGTAATGAGTGCGACATAGGGATTGGGGCAGATCCCTGACAATGGACGAAGTTGCCAGTCCATCCGTAAATCGGACGAGGGCGGCTTTGCTTGTCGAGTGGGCGATGTTCTCTGGTGTTGCCCTGACCCCGATGTAACTGCCTATGTTAACGATCACACCTCGTCTTCTCGATATCATGCTCGGAAGGACGGCCGCTCGAAAGTAATATCAAGAAGCAATCGTTACTGTTGATGCCCGACAAGAAGCCGAACATCCTATCAAGAAGTGCCTATGATTGATAGGTGCTGGCGAATATGGCTAAGGGAGAAGGAAAATGTTGGCTAAGTTCCCGACAGACAATGCAAGACTGACGAAGCCAGTGCTGGACAAGCAACTGCTGCGGCTCGGAATAATAGCTGAGTTCGATGCCATAGATCTGTACGAGCAGCTGGCAGCTGCCACCTCGGACAGAAAGATCAAGGCCGTGTTCTTGGACATCGCCCGCGAGGAGAAAGCCCATGTGGGCGAGTTCTTGACGCTCTTGCTCGAGAGGGACAAGGAGCAGGTTCGCGAGATCGAATCCGGAAAGGAAGAGATCCGAGAGAAGTCCGGTTGAGCCTTTGCGGACTCGCGGCCCTGCACATGCGAGGCTCGAATCGCCCTTGGGGTTCGTCGAATCTGCCGAGATCCTGTCCCCTCAGGTGTGCAATCTAGAAGAAAAGATGGAAATCTGTTTCTCTGCGCGTGAGGAACCGAGACTTTGGATCTCATTCACTTCAAACCAGCAAGCGTAACATTTAGCCTTGGTCATTGGCAGATTCCAGGGAAACATCTGGGCCCTCGCACGTTTTAATTTTGATTAGAGGATTAATGTTCAAACTATAATCATAGCAGGTGCTTGAGCTGTGATTTCAATGAGAGGGGCTTGATGAGGCGGTATTGGCCGGGGTTAGGTGCGGCCAGCAGTGCTATATAGGTATCCGAGATATACTAATCTTAGATATCTATGTGCGACGACAAAGCCAACTGCCGTCACCATCCCGGAAGAGGACTCATCCAGCTGGAAATCCTCCGCATACTCTACGAGGATCCTACCCATGGATATCGGATCATGGGCGAGCTCAGAAAGTTCACCTCGAACGAATACGCCCCCGAGCCCGGTGCCATCTACACGATGCTGAGGAGACTCGAGGAGAGAGGACTTCTGGCCTCCCGCTGGGAGAAGAAGGCGTCTCAGGTGGACAGAAGGGTCTACACCATCACGCAAGAGGGAAAGGAGTTCCTGAAGGAAGGGCTGCAGATGGTCAAGAGAAGGAGGCAGCTTATGGACGACCTTGTGCGATTTTATGACGACAACTTCGAGGACAAGACCGCTAGGAAACGAAGGGGGTCATGAACCGATGGATGCAATTGAAGCCGAAAGCCTGACCAAGTACTTCGGCGAGCTCCTCGCCGTCGACCACGTCAACTTCCATGTCAAGAAGGGTGAGTTCTTCGGCCTTCTCGGTCCCAACGGAGCTGGGAAGACCACGACCATTCGCATGCTCACTGGGATAATAGAACCCGATTCTGGAAATGTGTCCATTGAGGGCATCGACATCGTCAAGCACCCCTTGGAAGCCAAGATGAAAATGGGTTGCATACCAGAGGTTGGGAATGTATATCAGGACCTCTCTGCCCGGGAGAACCTGGACCTTGTGGGGCGCTTTTACGGACTTTCACGGCGGGATAGGGAATTGCGGTCGGAAGAGCTGCTTACGTTGCTGGGCTTGGCCGATCGAGGTGACGACTATGTGCGCACCTTCTCAAAAGGCATGCGCCAGCGGGTATCAATCGCTTGCGCCATTATCCACCAACCCGTTGTATTGCTGCTTGATGAGCCCACAGAAGGTCTGGACGTACAGAGCAGAAGATTGATTGTTGATTTGGTAAAGAAGATGAACGCTCAAGGGTGTACGATCGTACTGACCACTCACAACATTGAGGAAGCCAACAGACTTTGTCAGAGAGTATGCATAATCAACAAAGGAAGAATCGCTGCCATCGAGGCCCCGGAGAAGCTACGGCGGGCCTACGAGAGCATCCAGACGGTGGAGGTGGCCTTCGACAGAAAAGTCGATCTGTCCTCCTTCGCCTCAGCGCACATCTCCCACATCGACGCATGGGGGGACAAGTGGCGCTTCCACACCGACAATCCAGACGATGCCATTAGAGACATCGTGAAGATTGGAGATGAAAAGGGGTTGAAGATCATCTCCTTGACCACGGTGGGTCCGACACTGGAAGACATCTTCGTGAAGCTGACGGAGGGAGGGATATGAACTACCCGCTACTCCTCCGCGGGGTATTCACTATTGCCCGCAAGAACATGCGCATATACTATCGCAAAGCACCAGTGTACATCTTCGGCCTCCTACTTCCAACCTTTCTCTTCTTTGCATTCTTTGTAGGTCGACATCTAGAGATATCTAGATACTTCCCAGGATTCCTGGCCATGTCCCTGTTCTTCACTTCCTCATCGGTGGGCCCGATCATAGTCCCCTGGGAGAAGCAGGCAGGGACCTTCGAACGTCTGCTGTCGCTGCCCGTCAGTGTGACCACGATCATTCTTGGGGACATGCTGGCTGGAGCGCTTTTCGGCCTCCTCATCAGTACTGTCGTAGGTGTGTTGGGGATAATTCTGCTGGGGCTGACCGTCACCAACATCTTCCTGCTTGCAATACTATTCGTGCTGGGCAACGCATGCTTTGCGGCCCTAGGCGAACTTCTATCATCAACGGGAGGACGGACGCCATCGAACGTTATGATGTTGTCATCCCTGGTCCGGTTTCCTTTGATATTCATCAGTGGGATCTTCATTTCCTTGAGCGATATGACTGGCCCCGGGTTCTTCATAGCTCATTTTTCCCCACTCACTTACCTGGTGGACGGGCTGGATGCCAGCATGGGTCAGAGCTCGGTGTTCAATTGGGCTATTGACATCCTAAGTCTCTTGCTGTTCACCGCGCTGTTCGTGTTCGCAGCGAGAAAGGTCCTCCGTAGGAACTTGATGAAAGGTCTGTGAGTCCTTGACAGGTATGGTAGCAATCCATCTCATTCCTCTCGCCGAGCTCGTTCCTCATTGTTATCCAGGTACCTGCTTCACAAGGCGTTCGAGGAGATCGTGTTGAAGGTCATCAAGAATGTCGATGGAGAAGCGAGGTGATTCGCGGATGCCAAGAGGATACGGAAGAGGACATGGAACGGACAACGAGGAGAAGTGTCCTCGAGAAACTGCAGAACGGATGAGGGCCGAAAGACTCGAAATCATCGGTCTATTGGTGCGATGTCGAACGCGCTCATCAGAATGAATGGATCTTGCCGCATTTCTCGGTCCATTCTGAAAGAAGCGCCATGGAGCCCTGTTCGACACCTTTGATGAGGGCTTCGACACTGAGACCTCTTGCTTTCATGCAACTTCCGCAGGCTGCCACTCGTCCGCCCTTTGTCAGAACTCTTCCGAGCATCTCATTTATGTTATAGTATCCTGACGGAGTCTCCTGCTTGGGGACGCCGCAGAAAACGGCATCTGCCATCAGGAACACATTCACATTGTTGTCTCTAGCCTGGAGGGCTATGGCGAGCCGAAACCCGTTGTAAGCCTTCTCTGTCCCATACGGGGCGTCGTTCAACACGATGAGTAAGTTTTCTCCCATTCTCAACACCAATGGCCAAGCACGAGATCGGGCAATAATAGCCTTTTGGCGGACGTGAAGTGAATCGACGTGCGAGGAAAACAAATATCCACTCCAGGTATGGCTGGTTCTAAAGATCTCAAATGGAATCAGACGAGTCCAGCGACCTTGTTTGCGATAATCCTCGAAGCACGCTCCACCTCTTTCTCGGTCGAGCACTTTCCAAGACTCAGCCTGAGAGCTCCAAGAGTCGCATCTTCTGGTACGCCCATGGCTGTCAATGCAGAGTTTCAGTACTAAGGAGCTGATGCTAACGGATTTTTGTCTTATCAGGTACCAGTGCAAGAAATGCGGCCATGTGATGACCCCGAAGCCGGGCGACTGCTGCGTCTTCTGTTCCTACGGGAGCGTGCCATGCCCGCCGATCCAAGAATCAAGAACAGGTGAATGATTTCGTCGCATTGTCGTCAATCGAGCAGTCGTTCCGCCAAGCCTGTTGTCCTGATCAGTAGCACATAGCTCTGAGAATGCTCAGTGACGGTGTTCTTTGCAGGCCGTCTCCTCGGTGGCACGGGTGAGGCGGCCCTGGTTGTAGGATTCGAGGGCCTCCTTGACCGTCCCGGTCGCGCCTGTGTACGATGCGATTCCGCGGGCGCTCAACATGGCGACGGCGTTCGGCCCGAGCCCTGAGCAGACGACGACCGCGGCGCCCGTTCCCGCTACCTGCTCGGGGGGCTTTCCAGAGCCGCCCATGTGGTCGCTTCTGTTCTCGATCACTCTAACCTTGCCCGTTTCGGCGTCCACGATCGTGTATGTCGGCGCGCGTCCGAAATGCGCGCTGACGCTGTCATCCATGCCCCCTTGGCCGTTCGTTGGTACGCATGGTACGCATATCTTCATTCGTTCACACTCCTCTTTGAACTCTTCCTGCAGTGGGAAAACCTGCAGAAACGGTGCTTCCATCCATTTCCAACGATCGCTGTTGATCCGCAGCAGAGACATTTTCCGAGGCGCGGATGATTTCAACAGAAACGGAAAATGCATATGGCTGTTCTCTGTCATGACAAAGGAAGGAATCGCATGACCAGCAAACTCCGAGACTCAGTGCACATTGACTGGATATTGTCGCAGTAGGCCCATCGAGAATGGCTGACGACGTGGCTTCAGTGGCGCTCGACAAGACTTAAATAGTTATGAATCATAATCCATAATCATGCCTAGGCCGAAGATATGCAGGAGGGTATGCTGCGATCCTGAACACAGGTTCTTCAAGCCTCAAGGGATCCCGCTCAGCCGCCTCGAGTGGATAGACTTGGCTCTGGACGAGTTGGAAGCGCTCCGCCTGTCCGACGTCGTGGGGCTCTCGCAGACGGATGCTGCCAAGAGGATGGACATCTCACAGCCGACTTTCAACAGGATTCTGAACTCCGCCAGATACAAGATCTCAAGGTGCGTCATAGAAGGGTTCGCATTGCGGATCGATGCTGGCCCAGGCAGCAATCGGACGGCCGTCGACCCCGAGATTGTGCGAGGGCACGGAAGGAGGCGAAAGCGGATGGGGATGACGAAGAAATGAGGCAGGCCACCCTTCTGCTCAAGATTCCAGGGAACTGGATAGGGGCTCTCAGCACGGCCTGCGACCTTTCCATCAGGGTGATGAAGTGTGTTCCAAGGAGCGGCAACGGTGGACAGAGCTTCTTGCAGATCGACGGCCCATCCACAATGTCTCAGGAGGCATTGGTCGAGCGAATACGGTCGGTGGAGCCAACGTGCAACGTGCAGCTCGCTGATGCGGGCCCGGGAAGGCACGTGGGCACTGTCGAGGTCGATACCTGTGTAGCCTGTAAGCTCGTCGCTGAGTCGAGGTGCTTCCTCGATTCCGCCATTTCCAGAGAGAACGGCACTATCCAGTGGAACGTCTTGGCTCCCAACGCGGCCGCTCTGGGAGATCTGGTGGAGAAAATCAAGGCACTCGGCGGCGATGTTAAGGTAGAGAAGGTCTCGATGTTGAGAACCGCGTCTGAGCTGACGATCGCACAGGAACGGGTTCTTCAACTTGCATTCGAGCTAGGATATTATGACATTCCCAAGAGAACGAATCTTGAGAGACTAGCCAAGCGTTTGGAGATCTCAAAGGCCACTCTAGACGTGATGCTCAGGCGTGCCCAGAGGAAACTGGTTTCCAGCCATCTAGGTGGAATCGCATGATCTTTGGCGGTTAGATAGCGAACTTGTTCGCCGAATCTAGCTTATCGCCAGCTGTTGTACGCCTCGCAATCAGATATCAGGCAGCACCTGTGTTCTGGGAGCAGCGATATGGCAGGAGAACCTCGATCCTTGGCCTTTGGGCCCGTGCCGTCAAGACGGCTTGGGCTGTCTGTGGGCGTGAACACGGTCCCGATGAAGACATGCACTTATTCATGCGTTTACTGCCAGCTGGGACCCACTACTGATCTTACAGTAGACAGAGAATCGTATTACCAGTCTGATTCGGTGGTGAGGGCGGCGCTCGAGTGCATAGATCGCGCACCTACCCGACCAGATTACGTGACATTCATCGGTCAGGGCGAGCCGTCTCTCGCTTCCAACGTGGGAGAGATACATGACGACCTGAAGGCACAATGGAATGGCAAGACCGCGCTCCTGACAAACGGCTCCCTGCTCTGGGATCCCGAGGTCCGGGAATCGAGCCTCGCGTTCGATATCGTGCTGCCCACGGTCAGTGTCTGCAGCGAGGAGATGTTCAGGAGGATTCACAGGCCGCATCGGAGCCTTTCGTTCAAGAAGGTCATCGACGGTATCACCTCGTTCTCCGAATCCTACTCTAGCCGGCTATGGATCGAGACGATGCTCATCGCGGGTGTCAACGATGATGAGGCCTCGCTGCAGGCGATCGGGGAGCTTCTCAAGCCCGTCAAGCTGGACTGCGTCCACGTAGCTACTCCGATTCGCCCACCGTCCGAGAAATGGGTCCGGTGCTCCCCGAGGGAGAGCATCGAGCTCGCCCTCAGGATACTCCCGCGGGCAATAGATACGACCTCACCAGAAGGGGAAGTTCCCCCATCGCTAACGGAGGACATAGTCCGCCACCTGCTGGACATCGCGTCCGTGCACCCTCTGAGGGAAGACCAGGCGATCGATCTGATTGTGTCCAGCGGACGGTGCAGGATTGATGCGTCGATGATGCTCGATTCTCTGGAGGAGTCATCTGATCTAGAGCGCAGGGAATATGCGGGAAGAGTGTTCTACACCAAGACTAGGAAGGCGAGTGAGAAACCATGATGAATGAATGCGCGAGATGCTCAACCAAGGAGTGCTACGAGGGGAAGGACTGTTTCGGCCTGGCGGGGGAAGCCAGGAATTCTTACAAGGACGAAGAGGTCAGGTCGATGCGCGTGTCCGGAGAGATCGAAGCGGAGCATTATATGAAGTTGACCCGGCTGGAAGAGATCGCTCTGTATGCGGAGAAGATGGGCATGCGGAAGCTCGGGGTGGCATTCTGCGTAGGCCTGTCAAAGGAGGCCGAGATCCTGGACGCGATTCTGACGAAGCAGGGGTTCGAGGTGCACTCAGCCTGCTGCAAGATTTGCGGGATAGACAAGGGCGAACTCGGAATTGTCAAGATAGGCTCGCCTTCTGACAAGGAAGCAATCTGCAACCCCGTCGGGCAAGCTCTCAGGCTGAAGGGGTGCGGCACGCAGATGAATATTCTGGTCGGCCTCTGCATCGGACACGACATGCTGTTCACGAAGCATTCGCATGCTCCTGTCACGACGCTCATAGTCAAGGACCGCGTGTTGTCGCACAACCCAGCAGGGGCAATATACAGTTCGTACTACAGGGAGACCAGGTTCGGCCTCCCGCCAGAGTGAGAGCCAGGCTCCTTGCGCGGCTAATATGTTCGCCATCACCGGCTTATCGGTCCCTCGCTAGTAGTCCTATCCGAGGAACCGAAATGCCAAAGAAGACGGATTACTCGAAGAAGTCCCTCCTCGTGATCGGGACTCACGGCGACGAGGATGTGGAGAGGGCCACGATGGCCTTCATGTGCGCCAGCGCTGCGAGCGCGCTCGGGGTGAAGACCAAGATCTTCCTCACGGGCAACGGCGTCAAGCTGGCCCAGAAGAACTACGCGGCGAAGCTGCCGCGCGTCGAGGGCCTCGCATCCATCAAGGAGATGATGGACGCCTTCATGGGGAGCGGGGGCAAGCTGCAGGTATGCATCCCGTGCAGGGAGGCCAGGGGCATAAGCAAGGCCAAGTTCATGGCCGGCGTTGAGTTCGTGAACCTCATGGACTTCGCGGCCCAGGCGATGGAGACAGACAAGATCTACACATGCTAGCGAAGGACGGGAGGGATACGGTGAGCGAATTGTCTGAGAGCTGCATGAGCGGAGGCGCGAAGTGCAGCGCGGAACCCATGGGCGCTGCGGCCGAGAAGAACCTCGCGGGCGTGAAGCACAAGATCATAGTGATGAGCGGCAAGGGAGGCGTTGGCAAGTCCACCGTGGCGGTCAACCTCGCGCTAAGCCTTGCAAGGAAGGGCTTCATAGTGGGCCTGTTGGATGCCGATATGCACGGACCCAGCGTGCCCAAGCTGCTGGGCATTCCCAACCTCCCTCTCGCAATGACCAAGAACAACAAGATAAAGCCATTTCACATGCCCCCCTCGCTCAAGGTGATTTCGATTGCCTTCCTCCTCAGCGACAGGTACGCACCGATTATCTGGCGCGGCCCGCTGAAGATGGGCGCCATCAAGCAGTTCCTTGAGGAGGTCGAGTGGGGGGAGCTGGACTATCTCATCATCGATTTGCCTCCGGGCACAGGGGACGAGCCGCTCAGCATCGCGCAGCTCGTGCCCAGCCCCGAGGGCGCCGTGATTGTCACGACACCGCAGGACGTCGCGCTTCTCAGCGTGAGGAAGTCGATCAACTTCGCCAAGGCGGTCGACCTGAAAATCATAGGCATAGTGGAGAACATGGACGGCTTCGTGTGCCCGCACTGCGGCAAGGAGGTCGCGGTGTTCGGCCGCGGCAACGTCCAGAAGGCCGCCGAGGAGACTGACATCGAGTTTCTCGGCAGCATACCACTTTCGCCAGAAATCTCCCAGAGCGGGGACGCGGGCAAGCCGTTCGTCCTGAACGGCGGGACGGCGTCAAAGGCGTTCGAGGAGATCGTGTCGAAGATTGTCAAGAAAATCAACGGAGAAAGGAGGTGATTGCGAATGCCAAGAGGATACGGAAGAGGATTTGGAATGGGCAGAGGCTACTGGGGCTGGTACGCAAGAGGAAGAGGTATCTGGCCTGCATACGGTCAGTTGACGGCAGACGACGTTTCCGGAGAGGGAACCTATGTCGGTCCGTGCAGATGCGGCTTTGGGCCTCACGCGTACTATCGGACGAAGGACGGAAGGCTTGTGCACGCTTCTGCGCCGTGGACGGAGCCAATAGTGCCAGCCATAGCCCAGGAGACAGAACTCCTGCAGCTCAGGAGAGATAAAGAGCAGCTCGAGGAGAGAATCCGTGTTTTGGAGTCGGATATGGTCGAGACGAAAGCCGCGGCTCCAAAGAAGAAGGACTGAGGAGAGTCGTTCAGATGGCTGGGATGAGAAGGTTCAGGTGCTACGCGTGTCAGCACGAGTGGGAGGAGCCCTACGGCACCGGCAGGCCCGCGGTCTGCCCGAAATGTGGGAACAACAACATACACAGGGCGGATTCCGACCGAGGCAGGAGGGGCCAAGCTGGAGGCTACGGTGGAGGCAGGGGCCCCTCTGG
The DNA here is from genome assembly GCA_963705355.1 of uncultured Thermoplasmata archaeon. Taxonomy (GTDB): domain Archaea; phylum Thermoplasmatota; class Thermoplasmata; order UBA10834; family UBA10834; genus COMBO-56-21. The sequence continues at coordinate 799,648 of OY970070.1, read as the reverse complement.
TGAAGGCAGAGGGCAAGGAGGCCTGGGGCGCGGGCCGAGGGCGATGGAGTGATGCTGATGGAGACCGAGCTAGTGTTCGGCACCACGAAGTGCATCTGTCCCAAGTGCGGGTTCACCACACCTCACACAAAGCGCGGGATTCCCTGCAGCGAGCGCAAGTGCCCCAAGTGCGGCGCGAAGATGAAGGGCGAAAAGTGCGCAGGGGTCTGAAGATGAACAGCGGAGTGGATGACGGCGCCAAGGTGGCCATCACATCCACAGGCCAGACGCTTTCTTCAGCGGTGGATGGTAGGTTCGGGAGGTGCGAGTACTTCCTGATCGTAGATGAGAAAACTGGCAGTGTGACACCTGTTCCTAACGGCGCACGCTCGCTCGGGGGCGGTGCAGGAATACAAGCCGCTCAGCAGATCGTCAACCTCGGTGTCCAGGCAATCGTCACCGGAGATGTGGGGCCAAATGCCTTCCGGGTGCTCGCCACAGCCGGTATCAGGATGTTCGTGGGCTCTTCGGGTACATGCGAGAGCGCCCTTGCCGCTTACAGGGAAGGCCGACTGAGGGAGGCCAGTGCAGCGACCTCGCCAGGCCATCATGGAGGACACGGATTCGGGGGCGGGCGCGGGGGTCAAGCGGGGGGCCTGTGAAAGACGAGAACAGTATGAAGGATGAGCTGGACGACCTCGCAGAGAACATAGCGCTGATAATGGAGGGCGAGGACGCGAAGATCTATTCCGAGGAGGTCATCGCTGAGTTCCGCAATCCATCAAACATCGGCAGGATGGCAGACGCCGACGGCCAGGGCGTTGCAGACGGTCTCTGCAAAGATACCATGGAGATGTACGTCAAGATCCGAGATGGCGTCATAACCGAATGCACATTCTTCACAGATGGATGTGGCGCCACAATTGCCTGCGGCAGCAGACTCACGAGGTTCGTAAAGGGCTTGAGACCGGATGAGGCCATACAGGTCAGGTCTCGGGATCTTGTTTCTCTGCTCAATGGCCTGCCTCCGGATCATGAGCACTGCGCAGCCCTGGCCATCATCGCCTTGAGGAACGCCCTCAGGGACTGCGAGGCGCGAAGGAGCGCGGATGCTCGTGAGGTGAGACGGTGAAGAAGCTCCGGCGATACAGGTGCATAGGGTGCGATCTCCAGATGGCCCTTCCAGAGCGTCCACAGAAGTGCTTCTGCTGCGGCTCGACGAACATCGTGAGAGAGGGCTGGAGACAGCGGTTCAAGAAGATCAGTAGAAACCAACAGGAGTGTGAAAAGGAATGAAAGTCTGTTTGCCAACAACGGGAAAAGGAGGTCTGGACGACCTTGTGAGCGAGCACTTCGGCAGGTCGCCCACATTCACGGTCGTGGACACGGATAGCGAGCAGGTGCGGATAGTGAGCAACACGAGCGAGCACATGGGCGGAACTGGGAAGCCTCCAGAGCTGATTGCCCAGACAGGCGCCCAGGTCCTCATATGCTCAGGACTCGGTCCCATGGCCATAGAAATGCTGGGCTCATATGGGATACAGGTCTATGTCGGCGCCAGCGGGACTGTGAAGGAAGCGGTCAAGATGTGGAAGGACGGCCGGCTGGAGCCTGCAACGGAGCAGAACGCCTGCAAGGACCACCACCATTGAGATTACGCGAATCTGTGAGGGATTCTGATTCGGATAGCGATAGCCAGCGGCAAGGGCGGGACAGGTAAGACACTCGTTGCGACGAGCCTCGCGGCCTTGTGGCGGGAAGCGCAGCTGGTGGACCTCGATGTCGAGGAGCCAAACTGCTACATATTCTTCCAAGGTGGCGATGTCACTGACAAGAAGGCTTTCAGGCCCGTGCCGCTGATAGATGAGGACAAGTGCACCCACTGCGGGAGGTGCGCAGATGTGTGCGAGTACCACGCGGTCGCGGTGTTGCGGACGCAGGTCCTTGTCTTTGAGGAGCTCTGTCACGGTTGCGGCGCCTGCACTCTATTCTGCCCGAAATGTGCGGTGTCCGAGAAGGACCATTACATCGGTGATATCGTGTGTGTGCGCAGCAACGGCGGCACGGACCTGCTCTATGGCAGGCTCAGGGTCCGAGAGGCGTCAGCGACGCCCCTGATCAGACAGGTCAAGAGGAAGATCGACGAGGGGCGGCCAGTCATAGTCGATTGCCCTCCGGGAACGGCATGCACCGCGGTCGAGAGCATCCGCGGCGCCGACCTGTGCGTACTCGTGACAGAGCCGACGCCTTTCGGCCTGCACGATCTCAGGCTGTCGCTGGAGATGACCAAGAGGCTCAAGGTGCCCTCAGTGGTCTTCATCAACAAGACCGGGCTCAGGGGCCCGGATGTCACAAGGTTCTGTGCGGAGAAGGGCGTCAGGGTCATCGGCGAGCTGCCGTACGAGCGTGAGATCGCCGAGGCCTATTCCAAGGGGGAACTGGTCGTCAGGTCTCCCAAGTACCGTCCCGCGTTCGAAGCGCTGGCAGAGGCGGTTCGGCAGGAGGCACGATAGACTTGACGGAGATAGTCATACTGAGCGGCAAGGGCGGCACTGGCAAGACGACGCTCCTGGCCAGCTACGCGGCTCTGGCGAAGAACGCCGTGCTGGCCGATTGCGATGTCGATGCACCCAACCTCCACCTGCTGCTGAATCCACAGGTGCGAGAGAAGGGGAAGTTCGTCGGGTCGAAGATCGCCCGCTTGGTCGGCTCACGGTGCAAGAACTGCGGCGAGTGCGTGCCCTTGTGCAGGTTCGACGCGATCAAGGTGATCGGCAACCAACACATCAAGAAGGTCGCGATAGACGAGCGCCTGTGCGAGGGGTGCGGTGTTTGCTCCAGGATCTGCAAGGACAATGCGATCGTGATGGAGGACAGAATCGTTGGGGAGTGGTTCGTTTCGGACACTAGGTTCGGCACGATGGTCCATGCCCTTCTGGAGCCGGGAGCGGAGAATTCCGGGAAGCTCGTGGCGTTCGTGAAGCAGAAGGCGAAGCTGGAGGCCAAGAGGCTGAGCAAGAGCATCGTGCTCGTGGACGGTCCGCCCGGAATCGGATGTCCGGTGATTTCAGTCCTCTCAGGCGCTGACCTAGCGGTCCTGGTGGCCGAGCCCACGCTGTCAGGTTCGAGCGACTTCGGGCGCATCGCGGAGCTGTCAAGGGGATTTGCTGTCCCGGCAGTTCTGGTCATCAACAGGTATGATCTGAACGAGAGCATGACGGAGGCCATAGAACTTCAGGCAAAGGAGGCCGGGATAGTTCCCCTGGGAAGGATACCGCACGACGAGGCAGTCGTGAATGCTATGGCGGATGGAAAGACTGTGATGGAAAGCGGGAGCGGGAAGGCCACGAGAGCGATAGAGCAGACCTGGGAGGCAGTGCTCCGGGTCTCTGGAGGGGCGGTGGGATGAATGGTGCCTGACGGCGAATCAGCATCTGTCGACAACGCAACGAATGACCACGACGCTTCAGTCATCTCTGGGAGTCGTCGGCTCCTTCCAAGAGGCAAGTTGGCCGCAATCACGCAGCGCAACCTGGAGGTGCTGTCGGGATTCGCATGACCCGCTGCTACACCAGCTGTGGGTCGGAGCCAGACATGTTCGCCGCCATTGCTATGAAGCTGTTTGCTCATTTGGGAGGTACAGGGAAGTGGTGGTCTGTCGTCTTCTTGGAAGCTTTCGATTGTATATGATTCTGAGGCGCTTCAGGGGTTTGAGGCCGGCTGGGGCTTCTCCGCGCTCCTGTCGTCGGAGGACACGAAGGTTCTTTTTGACTGTGGCTGGGATGGGCATGTCCTGCGGCGCAATCTCGGCCGCCTTGGCTTCGGGTTCGCTGACATAGACATAGTATTCTTGTCGCACTCGCACTGGGACCACATTGGTGGGCTTCCAGAGGTGCTCCAGGACGCAATCATGAAAGACTCCTTGAAGGTGGTTCTCCACAAGGACTTCTCGAAGAACCTCAAAAGGGAGATAGGCCGGAGGGCGACGGTCCTGGAGGTGGACGGTCCGACGGAATTCGCGCCTGGCCTGTGGAGCACCGGCATCCTCGGTACGGAGATCAAGGAGCACGCCCTCGTGATGTCTTCGGGCTCGCGAGGACTTGTGTTGACTGGATGCGCTCACCCTGGCCTTCGCCCGATAGTATCGAGGGCAAAGGAGGTAGCCACCCCTTCTTGGCTCGTTGGTGGCTTTCATGACGCTCCCCTGTCCGATATTCCAGGCGGCTGCGAGACGATTGTGCCCTGTCACTGCACCTCCAGAAAGGAGGAGATAGGCTCGGCGTATTGCCAAGCGGTCGAGTTTGGGGTGGTGGGCAGGAGCTTTGTGTTCTCGTGAGCGCATGAGAGGGGATTTGAAACCGAGTCGAGCCAGACACTCTTGGCTCGATCTCGTTTAGAACATGGAAACCATACATCGGCAGGCAACCAGATTATGCTCAGTTTCCTGCTGGTAATCATTGGTGCTAGAATTAATCACCGGTAGATTCCAGGCCAAAATCCCGGCGGGAGCAGTCAGTCCCATGTGATAGGAAAAAGACGCGAAAGGGTTTGGGGGAACGAACGGGAGAATGTAGACTGAGCGAACACCCATGCTGGCTGCATTTAAATGGACGATTTCGATTTGCAAATAGTCTTTTGGAGACCCTTCTCGCCCCCATTCTTTTATCACCTCAGTCTCATTCATGGGCTGGATCAAGGATGATAGTCAAGACCGCCAAGGGCAAGAAGGATTTCAGAGCGCTCTGGTTCGAGAACGGCGTCGTCAAGGCGATTGACCAGCGCCTTCTGCCAAACCAGTTCAAGATAGTCACGATCCGATCATTCAGGGACATGGCAAAGGCCATCTCTGATATGGCTATCAGAGGCGCGCCTTCTATCGGCGCCGCCGGAGCGTATGGGATGGCGCTCGCTTGGCTGAGAAAGGACGACTTGACCAAGGCGTCTGTCACACTTATCAGCACGCGCCCGACCGGTCACGACCTCTCCTATGCTGTCGACCGCATGCTCAACAAGTGCGACGAGGACCTCGTCAAGGCGGCGGACGAGTATGCGGACAACATCGTCTCAATGTGCAGGAAGATCGGCGAGAACGGTGCAAAGCTCATCAAGAGCGGAGACAAGATACTCACTCACTGCAACGCGGGCGCCCTCGCGACAGTTGATTTTGGAACAGCCCTCGCGCCGATAAGAGTGGCCCATAGGTCGGGGAAGAAGGTCTTCGTCTACGTGGATGAGACCAGGCCACGCCTCCAGGGGGCGAAGCTCACTGCGTGGGAACTCGTGAATGAGGGCATCGATCACGCAATCATTACTGACAACGCTGCGGGTCATTACATGAAAAACTCGGTCGACATCGTCATCGTGGGTGCCGACAGGATCGCCAAGAACGGCGACTTCGCGAACAAGATTGGGACGTACACGAAGGCGGTTCTGGCGAAGGAGAATTGGGTCCCCTTCTATGTCGCTGCCCCTGTCAGCACATTCGACCGGAACATCAGGACAGGGAAGGAGATCGTCATCGAGGAGCGGTCGGAAGACGAAGTGCTCAAGGTCGGTGAGTGCAGGATTGCGCCCAAGGGTTCGAGAGCTCTCAACCCTGCATTCGACATCACGCCCGCGCGCTACGTGAAGGGATTCATCACTGAGAAGGGGATATTCAGACCAGGGGAGTTCGAAGAGCTTAGAGGGTGACCGAGGGCCTGCAAATCTGCGACAAGCCGCCCCGGCAGGCTTTTTAGCCGAGTTCAGGATACAGTCCGAGATGATCCTCACCACCAAATGGTTCGGGGCGTTCCTCTGCGATGAGGGGAAGGTGCGAAAGGCTGCGCTGTTCCCGAAGGATCCGAACGATATCGCCCATCGCCTGGAAAGGATCAGGAGGGGCGAGATACTCGATGAGGAGCTCAGTCTCGCATCTTCCGCCGAACAGGTCACGGACCGAAGACTGGCCGAGTACGGCAAGAAGATCAGGTTCGATTCCTCTTTCATCAAGCCCGAGGACTACGGATACTCCCTCGATCTGTATCGTGAGGCCACGATCGCTCTTGCGAAGCAGGCGGTGAGGGCGAGCATCGGTCCCGATGTGCATCTGGGCCAGGCCGTCCGCGCTTATGATGACCTCGTCTCGACGACGAACCTGCTCTCAGAGAGGCTGCACGAATGGTACGGGCTTCATTTCCCTGAACTGGAGAACGTTGTCAGCGGCGACGCTTACGTGAAGGCTGTGAGCGCGCACGGGTCGAGAGACAAGGTGATGTCGGCCTTGAACCTGAGGATGGATTCGATCGGCTCCGACATCGCGCAGGAGGACCTCGATTCCATCGTCACTCTCTCGGCGGCTCTTAGAGAGTCGCTCTCTTCCAGAGAGCGGATTGAGAGGTATCTGGATCTGAGAATGGGACAGGTCGCACCGAATGTCGCCGCTCTCGCGGGGCCGGTCGTCGGCGCTCGGTTGATCATGTACGCGGGAAGCCTTTCGAGACTGGCTTCCCTCCCCTCGGGAACCGTCCAGCTTCTGGGAGCCGAGAAAGCGATGTTCAGACATCTCAAGGAGGGGAGCAAGCCCCCGAAACACGGGATCCTGTTCGCCCATCCATCCGTCCATAACGCTCCCGGATGGCAAAGAGGCGCGATCGCTCGTGCCTTGGCGGCGAAGATATGTCTGGCGGCGAGGGCAGATGTGTATTCGCACAACGATATCTCCATCATTCTGAAGCCTCAGCTGGAGAAGAGGATAGCAGAGATCAGGAAGCAGCATCCAGCGCCTCCGAAACACTCCCCTGGCAAGAGGAGAAAGGGGAGGCGCTGACGGATAAGTATTTTAGATGTCCACGATTATCGGTGCCCAGCGAAGTGACAACCATGGCGACGGAGCAGGCGGAAGTCAGGGAGCTGAAAGAAGGCCGGTACATGGTCATAGACAATGAACCGTGCAAGATTGTGAGCATCTCTACTTCCAAACCTGGGAAGCACGGAGAAGCCAAGGCGAGGATAGAGGCCATCGGCATCTTCGACGGGAACAAGAAGAGCGTTGTCTATCCCGTGAAGCACAAGGTCCAGGTGCCAATAATCGACAAGCGGCAGGCTCAGATCGTCGCCATCATGGGGAGCGAGGTTCAGCTCATGGATCTTGAGACCTATGAGATGTTCCACCTGCCGATCACCGACGAGGTCAAGGACGACCTGAAGCCTGGCTCCGATATCATGTACCTCGTGACCATGGACAGAAAGAAAATCACAAGGGTGTGATGATGCCGATCCGCGGCATGCTCAGGTACGCGGACGCCGTCTCTTCCTTCGAGGATTCTGAGTTCGTCATTGTTGGCGTCCCGTTTGACAAGACGACCACTTACAGGAGCGGCACGAGATTCGCGCCCACAGCAGTTCGAGAGACCTCTCAGACATTCGAGAAGGAGAACTTCGAGCACGGCATAACATTCGATGATATCGCAGTCCATGACGCTGGCGACCTTTACGAGGAGGGTTCGGTCGACGACATGGTCGAGTCTGTGAAGGAGGAGGCTCACAGGATCGTCTCGGCTGGAAAGTTTCCCCTAATCATCGGCGGAGAGCACTCGATATCGCCGCCTGTCGTCACGGCCTTCGAAGACGTGGCCGTCATCACAATCGATGCCCATCTCGACTTCAGGGATGAGTACCAGGGCCTCAAGAACAGTCATGCGTGCGCGCACAGGCGCATAGTCGACCATGTGGGCAAGGGGAATGCATTCGCTTTCGGCGTTCGATCGATATCCGCTGATGAGAAGGTCGACGAGGCGTTGTACGCAGACGCCTTCAGGATTCACAGGGAAGGAACGGAGAAGGTCTTTGACGAGATGCTGGCGAAGTTGAAGAGAAAACACATCTACCTGTCGCTCGACATCGATGGAATAGACCCCTCCTATGCGCCAGGAACGGGAACGCCTGAGCCATTCGGCCTGACCCCCTGGGATGTCAGGTACGTTATAAACAGGCTGGGCGATCGACTCGTGGGCTTCGATGTCGTCGAGATATGCCCTCCTTACGACAACGGCAACACCTCGATACTCGGGGCAAGAATGATGCGCGAGGTCATGGCCGTCAAGTGGAAAGCAATGCATGCCAGGAAGTAGCACTCAAGCCCTGACGATTTTCTCGACCCGCCCCTTGTAGTCTTCCGCGAGTTGTTCTGCCCTGGTCTTGGTCTTCGATTCCGAGTATATCCTGAAGATGGGTTCCGTTCCAGACGGCCTCAGCAGTACCCAGCCTTCGTCGAAGAATACCTTCAGTCCGTCGGTCTTATCGACTCTCTTGCCGCTTACAGAAGACGCAAGCTGTGCCATCACCTTCTGTTTCTTCTCCTCCGGACAGGCGGTCTTCACCTTGCACTGACAGTACTGTGGGATGCGATCGTTTATCTCCGAAAGCTTCCCCAGCTTCGCGACGATCTCCAGGACCTTGGCAGCCGCCATCGCCCCGTCCCTGCAGTACTGGAACTCCGCGAATATGAGGCCACCGTTCTCCTCCCCACCGAAGGCGCCGCCCTTATCCATCATCACTCTGGCTACAATTGGCGAGCCGACTTTCGTGTAGATGACAGATCCTCCCGCCATCTTGACGGCATCCTCAATGCACATGGAGCCCCCGACTGTGGTGACGACCAATCTTCCCTTCTTTTGAGAACAGATGTAGTTGGCAACGATGGCGAGGCTTCTGTCGCCGTACAGATACCGCCCTTTCTCGTCGACAAATATCGTCCTGTCAGCATCTCCGTCATGTACGAAGCCGAAATCGAACTCTCCCGATTTCACCAGCTCGACCAAGTCCTTCGTGTTCTCTGGCGTGGGCTCGCTGTTGTGTCCTGGGAACGCGCCGTTGGGATCAGCGTTGAGTGTGACGTACCTCACGCCCAACCTTTCCAGCAGCTTCGGAGTAACTAGGCTGGCTGCTCCGTTGCTGCAGTCGACCGCGACTCTAAGATTCGCCCTTCGAATCGAGGCAACATCGACCTTCGAGGTGATTCCAGCAATGTATCTCTCAATGGCGGTCGCGTGCGGGACAAGCTTCCCTATCCTTGACCAGTCCGCCCGCGTGAACTTCCCCTTGTCGTAGATTCTCTCGATGACCTCTTCGTTCTCCCTGCTCATTTCGGTTCCGTCTTTGTCTATTGCCTTGATCCCGTTGAACTCGGGGGGATTGTGTGAAGCAGTAATGACGACGCCACCGGCGACCTTTCCGGTCTTCACCGCGTATTGCAGGGTGGGGGTTGGGACGACCCCGCAGTCCAGAACTTTGCATCCGGCCGCCATCAGGCCTGCCGCGCACGCTGACTTAAGCATCTCGTTTGATGTGCGCCAGTCGGTTCCTATCATCACTGGGCCATTCATGAACGAGCCGATCGCGCTCCCCAGTTTGAGCGCAAAGGCGGAGTCCATTTCTTTCGAGTTCACGATTCCTCTTACGCCGTTGGTTCCAAACAGTCTAGGAGGCGTGTTCTCCTCAGCCATCAGACCACTGATGTTCGAATCCCAAATAAAAGCTTGCTGTCCATTTGCGGAATATGCATCACGAACTGGCCGTCTGCAATCGAATTCGAACTCGGCATTCCCGCAGCCAGGTCACATCCACAAGAGTATATAATCGCACCGAATTATCTCGGTGCAGGGGGAGCACACCGGATGGGTTTCAAGGAATGGATTATCCCGCAGTCCAAGCACTTTTTCGACATGCTGGAGCAACAGGCAGACATCGTTTTGGAGGGTTCTGAGGCACTTCTCGACATGGTCAAGAACTTCAACAATGTAGCCCAGAAGCGTGACAAAATCAAGGAGATCGAGCACCGGGGCGATGAGATGGTGCATACAATCGCAGAGGCATTGACCAGGACATTCGTCCTGCCGATCGACCAGGAAGACATCTCGAAGCTTACGTCCAGGCTCGATGACATTCTCGATTATGTCGAAGCTGCGTCGCATCGGATGTGGTCTTATGAGATCAAGTCTGTCCCCCCAGACATGGTCAAACTCACAGAGGTCATCGTCACATCTTCCAAGGAGGTCAACCACGCAGTCAAGGATCTCAAGAACTTCAAGAAGAAGAGCGACATCCTCGACCACTGCATTGAGATCAACCGCCTTGAGAATATGGGGGATGACATAACGCATGTGGCGGTCGCCGGACTCTTCAAGAAATACGATGCCGTTGACATCATCAAGCTCAAGGAGATATACGAATACCTGGAAGAGGCAACCGACAAGTGCGAGGACGCTGCCGATGTGATAAAAGACATCTTCATGAAGAACTCATAGAGGCATTCTGATGGAGTTGATCAGCCTCGCGGCAGTGACAATCGCACTAGTTCTGGCATTTGAGTTCGTCAACGGATTCCATGATTCCGCAAACTCGATAGCAACTGTCGTGGCAACGAAAGTCTTGTCACCCGTCAAGGCTGTCGGATGGGCGGCGATATTCAACTTTGCGGGAATCTATCTGAGCCAGGCCGTGGCCAAAACCATCGGCAAGGGCATCATTGACCAGAGTCTCATTATCAAGTATGGTGCCCTGCTGTTGTTCTGTGCCGTCATGGGCGCGATCCTGTGGGATCTTATCACCTGGTGGCTTGCCATTCCGACGTCGAGCAGCCACGCCTTGGTGGGCGGGCTCATCGGAGCCGGAGGAGCTGTCGCGGGGTTGAATGCCATCGTGTGGTCGGGAACCCTCAAGACAGTTGCATTCATAGTGATCTCCCCGATGGTGGGTTTGGCCGCGGCATTCGCTCTCACCTCTCTGGTGATGTGGGCTGCCAGAAGGGCTTCGAAGACCACCGTCAACAGATGGTTCCGAAGGCTGCAGCTTGCATCGTCCGCTTTCTACTCTTATGCCCATGGCTCGAACGACGCGCAGAAAGGGATGGGGATCATCACAATGGTCCTCTTGATCGAGTCAGGGGGCGCATTCGTCGTGCATGACTGGGTCATGGTTGTCTGCGGCGTTGCGATCTCCCTCGGGACTTTTTTTGGTGGGTGGCGTATCGTCAAGACTATGGCGACACGACTGACCCATCTCGATCCCTACCAGGGTTTCTGCGCAGAGACGGGTGCGGCGGTCATGTTGTTCTCGACAGCACGGCTAGGCATTCCGGTTAGCACAACGCACACAATATCCGGTGCAATAATGGGCGTGGGCGCCACGAGAAGGCTCTCGGCCGTGAGATGGGGGTTGGGCAGGCGAATTGTCATTGCATGGATATTGACCATTCCAGCAGCCGCCACAATCAGCGGATCGTTGTTCCTGTTGCTGCTCGGGCTCGGATTCTGATGGACTCTGCGATTTCAGGTTTCACGCGCTATTCCTAGCGCTCTCTCGAGATTCCCTCGCTCCACACCTCCATTTTTCAGGACGGTTTTCGGTTCGATGAGTATTCTCAAAACAACGAATTCTATCGTCAGTCTGGTGAAAGTCGCAACGACCGCTAAGGTTACTCCCCGATCGTGTAGCCGACGGCCTCTCCATATGCGACTACTCGGCGGACCCCAATGGACCGAATGATCTCTTCGACGTTGAATGTACCTCGGGCATCTCAGCGGCGAGACGATTAGCGCGTGCGCTTCGCCATCGTCCTTCTGCGTCTCCTCTCGAACAAGAATATCAAGAAAGTCGCTCCAAGACCGCCTGCAAGGGCCAATACAATCGAGCTTTCGCGATTGATGCCAACAGACGTGAATGTCACTGCGAGAACGGCCATCACAATCCATGGCATCAGTAGCTCGATCATGAGAGGTAGCGGGTTTCTGCGCACTCTCTTCAGCTTCTTTGCCATCAAGTCACCGATTTGCCAGCGTCCTTGGCGTTGCTGAGAATCGCAGACTCGACAACGGTGCCATCAGGGACAGTCACGCCAGCGTCGATTATGGAATCAATGACTTGGCAACGCGTCCCTATCCTCGCATCTTCCATCACAACTGATCTCTCCACTCTGGATCTCATCCCGATGACCGCCCTTTCGGAGACATATGCGAAAGGGCCTACTGTCGCCCCTGCGATCACGGCATGCTCCTTGACCACTATCGGCCTCTTGAGTTCAGCACCTTCCGAGACCGACCTCTTATCGATGGTTTTCGCGTCTTTCCCCATCAGCGTCCAGAAGGCCTCAAGCAGGTTCTCCCTCCGCCCACAGTCGATCCAATATCCGTCGAATTGCAGACCGTACATGCCCTTATCCAGGAGTTTCGGGAAGACCTCCCGCTCCATCGACACGAAACCCTTGCCAATGTAGTCAAGAACTTCGTGCTCAAGTGCATAGGCGCCCGCGTTGATCAGATTGGAGAAAGCCTCCTCCTTACTCGGCTTCTCCTGGAATCTCCTTATTCGACCTTCCTTGTCGAGATCAACGATGCCGTAAGGTGTCGGATCACTTACGGGCCAGAGCGAGATGGACGCGATGCCTTTCTTCTCCCTGTGGAACTTGATGAACTTGTCGACGCTCAAAGACGAGATGCTGTCGCCATTTATCACGAGGAACTCACCGTCTATGTGCTCCGCGACGTTCTTCACGGCGCCGCCCGTGCCCAGCGGTTCCGGTTCGTCGACGAGCGTGATCTTCCGCCTCGGCCTGTTCTTGGCAAGATACTCTTCCATCATCTCCTTCTTGTAACTCACAGGGATTATCATCTCGTCGACCTCTGCGGGCATCGAGTCGATGACGTGCATGATCAAAGGCTTGCCCATGACGGGGATCAGCGGCTTCGGGATCCGATACGTGAGCGGCCTCAGCCGCGTCCCCAAGCCCCCGACCAGCAGTACTGCCTTCACGGCACTCGGCATGTTATTCGAATGTATAAAAGCATCTTGCGATGCGAACCGCAGGCCAGCTCGGGAGATGGAATATTCAATCCTGGAACCAGAATGGCGCTCACATCGGGGATATGCTTACTACGTTGTTCCCTCGGAGGATCACGGTTCCCAAGCGCTTCACGTTGTCACCGTTCGTCTCCTCCGTGTCCTCAAGAACCATGTTTAGATAGTCGTCGAAGCCGGCGAGTGTGCCCACAAGAAGCCTGCTGTCCTTCAGCAGCAAAGTGACCTTCTTGTTCATGGATTTCTCTAACAAACTCAGAGGCATCACCATTTAAACCACGTCATTGTCAATGCGGACATCTCACTTAAACCTTTGCGTTTGGGCGGAATGCAGAACGAAGCTCTGGCGAATGCTTCTACCGCGGCTTCTTCCCTGTCATTCTTGTGAGCTCTATCTCTAGCCAGGCCTTGACTTCCTGTCTTGACGTCGCATCTATGCCAAAGGTCTCGATGAACTTCTTGGTGGTGGTCAGCTCGATGCTCTTCCTCTTCGGCTTTGCCTTGACTAGACCGAGATCTATCAGCTGTTTGGCATCGTCGTAGATCCTGTTGCCGATCAGGTCGAACATCTTGCTCTGAAGAACCGGCTGATAATATGCGATCAGAGAGGCCGTCTTGAGCACATCCTTCGGGATCTTGAGGTCGGCCAGCCTCGCTGCTGGTTCCCTGAACTCCTTCTTGACCTGCATCGCGTACCTCGGGCCCATCTTGGCGATCTCGATTGCCCGGTCGAACCCGTTGTACTCGTCAATCAGCCTTTTGAGCGCGGACCTTATCGTCCTGACGTCCAGGCCTGACGCGGTTTGGAGGTCGATTACTGTAACTGGCTTGGCGGCCGAGAAAAGCTCAGCCTCGACGATCCTTTCGCTCTTCACTTCACCACCGGTGCCTCTTCGATCTTAGCGGTCACCACTGCCGTGGCGTCTTCGAGCTGCGCGATGTCCCAAGGGACTTTGAGCTCCAGGAATATCTCGCCGTATGGAAGCTTCTCCTGCCAGATCTGTATCTTTCCCATGCTTGCTAGGAACAGGATTGAAATGAAAACCTTCACCCGGTCTTCCTTGCCAGTCGCGTAGAGGTCTATCACGGGTATCGAGCCCTGGCCGCACTTCTGAATCCTCTCCCAGACCAATGCGATGTCCTCCTCGAGGTTCTCCTTGTGTGCCTTGTCGTCGAACTCGGGTCTGCGGTACTTTTGCATGAACTTGGCGAGCTCTTGCCTTATGTCGCTCTCCTTCTTCGCCTCCTCGAAAGCATCGAGAAGATCTATCAGCGTGACAGCCCTGTCCGCCTTTCGCCTTACCTTCTCGTCGATCGGAAGCTCTTCAGTGTGAAGCAGGGTCTCGCCGGTTCCGAGTTCGAAGGGATCCACGAATATGTCGAGACGGTCCGGGTCCCAGCCGTCGAACATCATCTCGATCTGCTCGGGCCTGTCGACCCTTTGAAGGACCTGCTCGCTCTGGAGCTTGAGGATCTCCCATGCCATGTAGACGATCTTGCCGGCGATGATAAGGTTCAGCTCACTAGCCTTCCTCACCTTGGCGAGGTACATCTTGGAGAACTCGATCAGGTTGATGTCCCAAGGGTTCATCTGCTGGTTCACGACGAGCTCGAACACACTCGCAACGCTCCTCTCGAACGGATCGTCGGACGGAGCCAGCGTTCCCCTCTGCATCTCCTCGACCATCTTGAGATATCGTTCAATCCTGCTCTCCCTTGCGGGTGCCGTGTCATCCTCTATGATCGACTTCTGGAACATCAGGTGGTTCAGGACGTCCCCGCATTCGCTCGTGAAGCTCATCTAGCTGGCCTCCTCTTTGATCTCTGTTTCGGGCTCAGTCTCCGTCACGTTCGCGCCCTCGCCGATGTTGGGTTTCATGACGATGTCGGAGACGCCCTCACGCTGCATCGTCACGCCTATTATGTGGTCGGCCTCCTTGAGCGTGATGTTCCTGAGCGATATCTGGATGAACTGTGCGTTCTTCGAGCTCCTCTTGACGGCCTTGGCGACATTCTCTGCGTTGATGCCGTCCAGGAACATGTCGACCTCGTCGAGCAGGTAGAACGGCGAGGGCTCGTAGGCCTGGATGGCGAATATGAAAGCAAGTGCGGTCAGGCTCTTCTGTCCGCCTGACAGCGCCTCCATCCGCACGGCCTTCATGTCCTTGGGCTTCGCCTTCATTATCAGGCCGCCCGCGAGTGGGTCCTCCTCGTTCTCGAGCAGGAGCTCAGCCTCGCCGCCGTTCGACAGCTCGGCGAACATCTTCTTGAAGTTCTCGTTGATCGCGACGAATATCTTGTTGAACCCGAGCTTCCTCTTGTCGTTCAGCTCGGCGACCAACTTCATCAGGTTGTTCTTCTGCTTCTCCAGCTGGCTGATCTCTTCCTTCAGTCCGTCGAACCTGGTCTTCCGGTCCTCGTATTCGTCTATGGCCTTGAGATTGACCGCTCCGAGAGTGGACATCTGCTTCTCGCACTCTGCGACGGTGACCTTGAGGTCCTCTGTGGAAGGCATCTCATCCGGCAGCTTGACGCTGGAGAACTGGGCGAGCTCCGTCTCCGCTTCCTGCAGCTTCTTCTCCGTCTCTGCGACCTTCGTCTGCAGGCTGAGCACGAAGTCGCAGCTGGTTTGGACCTTGGTCGCGAACTTGTCGATGTTGCCCTCCGTGTCCGTCATCTTCTTGTAGAGCGCATCGCGCTTCGTCCTGAGCGAGTTCAACTTGTCGCCCATCGACCTTTCCATCTTGAGCAGCGCCTTGAGCTCCGTGTCCAGCTGCTCCTGCTTCCCAGCATTCTCCTTTGACTTGGTCCTCAGCTCTTCGACCTTGGCATCTGTCGCGTCGATTCCGGCCTTGAGTTCGCCTTTCCTTCCTTCGACGAGCTCGATCTGCTTCGTGACCGTCTGGACTTCGGAGTTCAGGTTCGCAACTTCATTGTTGAGTTCGAGAATCTCCGCCTCGAGCTGCTTCAGCTGCTTGGACAGCTCGTGTGGAGTTGCGTCAAGCAGCTTCCTGTCCTTGGCCTGCTTCTTCTTTTTCGTCTTGTCGATGTCGCCCTGGAAGCTCTCAAGGTCGTTCTTGGTTTTCTCGAGCAGGTCCAGGCACTCGGCCAGTTCCTTGTTCTTCGTATCGAGCTCTCCCTCGAGTGAAGCCAGCTTCTGCTCGAACTCCTTCCTCTTGGTCTCGAGCGAACTGATCTTCACGCTCTCGCCGCTGTCCTTCGCGTTGACATCTCTGATTGCGGTCTCGAGCTGTGCTATATCGATCTTCAATTGGGCAAGTTCGGCCTGGACTTTCTCCGATTCCTCGACCGCAGCCCTCAGCTCGGCGGCCTTCTTTTCGATCTTGCTCTCGGATGGAGCGCCGAATTTCATCAGGTTCTTCTCCAGAGTGCCGCCGACCATGGCGCCGCTGGCCTCTGCCAGCTCACCCTCCAAAGTGACGAGCCTTACTCCGCCCATGAGCTTCCTCGCTTCGTCCAGGTTCTTGACGACCACCGTGTCGCCGAACACGAACCAGAATGCCGTCCTGTACTTCTCGTCGAACTTCACGAGGTCGATTGCGAAACCCAGCGAACTCTTGGCCGCCAGTATGGCCTTTCCCCTCGGTCGGCCGTCGACCATCTTGTTGAGCGGAAGGAACGTCGCTCGGCCGATCCTGTTCTTCTTCAAGTATCCGATGCACTCTGAGGCAACTGCATCCGTGTCGACGACGATCGACTGCATCCTGTTGCCTGCAGCGACATTGGTTGCCGCCTCGTAGTCCTCGTCCACCTCCGCGAGCTCGGCGATCGTGCCGTGGATCCCCCTGATGGCGCCCTTGTCCCTGGCCTCGAGAATGGTGCTGACCGCGTTGTTGTAGCCCTTCCTGACCTGGTCGACCGCTTCCGCCTCCGCCTTGAGCTGGTTGTACTCCCTTGTGAGGGTCTTGACGGCGTTCTCGAGGTCCTGGAAGTGCTCGAGGAGCTTCTTCTCCTTGTTCCTCCTCGCCTGGTACTCCTCTTGCAGCTTCCTCGTCCCTTGGTTCGCGCTCTTGGTCTCGTTCTTCAACTCCTTGATGGACCATTCAGCGTCCTTGAGTTCGAACTCATAGGTCTTCTTTGTCTCCTCGAGGTTCGCGATATCAATCCTCAACCTGGACATGCGCTCGTTCAGCCTGTCCTGCTCCAGGTTGAGCGCGTGCAGCTTCTCCTCTTTCGTTGTGACCTCGACCGACAGCCCGAGCGCCTCTTTCTGCAAATTGCTGAGGTCTGAGTCCGATTTCAAGATCTCTTCTTGGTGCTCCGAGAGCTTCTTGCGCTTGCTCTCTAACAGCTCCGACTTCTCGTCTAAGGCCTTCTTGGTGGGCTCGATCTTCTCCTCGAGTCCCTTCAAGTCCTTCTCGACTGCCTTCAGGTCTTCGTTCTGGGCGACCTTGACCTCTTTGAGCGAGAGAATCATCTCGTCCGCGTTCAGGACAGCGTCCTTGGCTCTGGCGATTTCGATCCTGAGGGTGTCGATCTTGTCCTTGATCTCCTTCGCCTCTTCGCCGCCTCTCTCGGTTATCTCGGCTTCGACCTCCGTCAGCTCGGCCGAGATCCCTTCCAGTTGCCCGATCAACTCCTCCTTCTTGGCCTCGGATTTCTCCTTTTCGGCCGTGTAATTGGTGACCTGCTCGTTGAGCGAGGATATCTCGCGGTCTATGGACTCCTTCCTCTTCACCGCGAGTGACGCCTGGGCGCAGACCATCCTGTCGTGGAGGTCCTTGTACTTGAGCGCGCCCTCCCTGTCGGCGTCGAGCTGCTTCATCTGCTTCTTGATCTCGTCGAGAATGATGCTGAGCCGTCCGACGTTCTCCTCCGCAGAGAGCTTCTCCTTCTCGGCACTCTGGATCTCCTCGTCGAACTTCGTAATGCCCGAGATGTCATCGAGGATCCTTCTCCTCTCGAGGTTGGTCATTTCGGTGATCCTCGTTATGTCACCTTGCTGCACGAAGTTGTACCCGTCCGCGCTTATGCGCGCGTTGGCAAGGAGATTGTCGAATTGACCCAAGGAGGATCTTCTATCGTTCACGTAGAAGTAGGAATAGTACCCCTCAACGTTATCCGACACGCGCACGACCCTTGTGAGCTTCACCTTATCGGAATCGATTGGTATGAGGCGGTCTGAGTTGTCGAAGACGAGACTGACGGTCGTCTCCTTGGCCGGTTTCTTGTCCTTCCCGCCGTTGAATATCAAGTCGGTGAGCTTCCCCGCCCTGATGACCCTCGAGCTCTTGGGGCCCAGGACGAACAGGATCGCATCAGAGATGTTCGACTTCCCCGCACCGTTTGGTCCGGTCACAGCACTGTACCCTTCCAACAGGGGGAGTCTGGTCTTCCTCGCAAAAGACTTAAAGTTCTCGAGCTCGATCTCTTTCAGGTACATCAGATCCCACTCCGAATGGGGTGCGAAAACTTGCCGTGATTGAAGAGTAGCTCAGTTGCTGTTCTCTGCATCCCATCCCATGAAGTCCGACATGTGTCGGACAGACAATAAAATGCCCTACAGAGTATATAATACTTAGGCCCACTCGTGGGCCTAAGATGGTCGCCCAAGGTCCTTGTAGGCCGTCAGGAGACTGTCTCTGGCTTTGTTCCACGAGTAGTCTTTCTGATAGAGCTCTAGCCCCTTTCGGCCCATATCAGCCAGCGCCTTGGGGTTTGCGGCTGCTTTGAGCACGGCCTCGATGAAGGCAGGCTTGCTGTAGGAAATCACAATCCCGCAGCCTGCCCCTTCCACCCTCTTTGCGATATCCAAACCCCTGGTTGTCACCATCGGACGACCCACAGCCATCGCGTTGATGATCTTGCCCGGGGTCCCGACAACATTGTTCGGGTTCGAAGAGTCCATCATGGCGAGGACAAGATCGCTAGCCCATGTCAACCTAAGCGCCTCGTCAGCATCCACGGTCCCTATGAACTTCAGCGCGGGATTGCGCTGGGCCTCTTTCACGACTTGGGGCTCAAGGGTCCCGCTTCCACCGATGAGCAGGGTGACCTTGTCTTCTGGCTTGAACGAAGATATGAATTCCTCGATGAAGCGGCCTGGCTCGAGCGATCCGAGATATGATACGACAAAGCCCTTAAGCCCGTACTTGTCCTTGATCTTCTGCACATCAGCTCCTTTGACGACTGAAGGGTCCTGGCTGGTGGCAACGACTCGGGCTTTTTCCTTCCTTCCGACAGACAGCTCAGCGGCGAGGGCATCGCTGACCGTGATGACCTCCTCCGCCCTTCGGGCGCATCTCCTCTCCCACGCCCAAATCAACTTGGAGACCGGCCCGACCTCGCTCTCGACCATCTTTGCATACAGCTCGTGCGCATCATATATCAGCGGTCTTCCAGAAAGCCTCGAGATCGTCATCCCTAGCGGGAGAGTGTCGAAATCGTGCGCGTGGACGACATCGAACCTCAGAGTCCTGCTCGCTCGAAGAGCTCGCATCCAGAACCTCGGAAGCCGGCCAAGGATCTTGCTTGCAGATCTTGATGGGCATCTGGGACCTAGCCTCAGGACGTGGATGCCGTCCTCATCCGCCTCAGGTGCCCTGCTGGCCTCTCTGTCCCAGGCGATCAGATTCACCTCGTATCCGGCGCCTTTCAGAGCTCTTGCCTCGAGCAGAACACGCGGGTCTGGCCTGTGCGGATTCGACAATAGCATCAGGGTCGATGGCATCGTCCAGTGAATCCACCGGACGGCTATAAAATGGCATCCGTGTGCCTGATCAGACCTTTATTGATCTTCCCTCGCGCATCGAGAGCTTGGCCGCCTCTATGAGCTCGACCGTCCTGACCCCGATGGCCCCGCTGTTGCGCGTTTCCGTCGCTGGGTCGCTGAAGGACTTGACGAAATGTACGAGCTCGTCCCTTATGGTGTTGTTCGGATGGATCGGCAAGTCCTTGACATAGCCGCTCTCGTAGACTGTTATCTTCTGTGCGACGGCATCGATCATTGCCGACTTCGTCTCGCCCGCGATGAATATCTGTCTCGTCTTCTTCGGCACGAGCCAGCTGATGTTCGACATCGCGATCATGCCGTCCCTGAACTTCGCAGTCACGTAGGCGGTTTCCTCTCCCTCTTTCCGTCTGAAAGCCCCACCAGTACAGCTTATCTCGACAGGCCATTGATCCGTGAGGTAGTTCTGAATATCGAACATGTGGGGGGCGAGGTCGAAGAGGATGTCCCTGTCCGGGAATGCCTTCTCTAGGTTCAGCCAACTGCATTCCATCAGGAAGAGCCTCCCGAAGTAGTTCTCATCCTTGATCATCCGCCTGACCTCTGCGAGAGCGTTGTTGAACCTGAAGATGTGGCCGACCGACAGCGTGAGCTTGCTCTTCTGGGCCAGGTTTACGAGCTCTTTGCCTTCCTTCGAGTTCAGGGTGATCGGCTTCTCGACTAGCACGTGCTTGCCCGCCTCCAGTGCGTCCTTTGTTATCCTGTAGTGTATCTGGTTGGGCGTGCAGATGTTGACCGCGTGGAGTTCTTTCCGGGCCAGGAGCTGCCTGTAGTCTGTGTATCCCTGCTTCACCCCGTACCTCTCGCTGCAGAACGCGAGGTTCTTCTCATCTAGGTCAGAGACCCCAATGAGGTTGACCTCCTCCACCTTCGTGTACTCGTCAACAATCTTCCTGCCCCAATACCCTACGCCAATGACTCCGAGGTTGAACTTCGCCATGCAAATCTACCCGTAGAACTCCCTGACGCATTCGACGACGTATTTGGTCTGCTCGGCCGTGATGTCCGCGAATATCGGGATGGCGATGACCTCCCTGCAGCACTTCTCGGTCACGGGCAGCATGCCCTCCTTGAAGCCGAACATCTGCCTGTAGACGGGTTGCAGGTGGATGGGTATCTCGTAGTTGAGGCCCACGCCAACGCCCTTGCTCTCGAGGTGCGCCTTCAGCTCGTACCTCTTCTTCGTCCTGAGGGTGTACAGATGGTAGACGGGGGCGATATCACCTGTCGGCGAAGGGGGCAGGACGATGTCTC
This sequence comes from uncultured Thermoplasmata archaeon, assembly GCA_963705355.1. Classification (GTDB taxonomy): domain Archaea; phylum Thermoplasmatota; class Thermoplasmata; order UBA10834; family UBA10834; genus COMBO-56-21. The sequence goes on along the minus strand of OY970070.1, from coordinate 778,830 downwards.
CGACCCCTTTCAGCATCTGATCGTACGCCCTTGCCGCCGCACGCCGCTTGTCGTTCCACTCGGGCAGCATCTTGAGCTGCTCGAGGCCTATCGCCGCGTTGGCAGAGTTGAGCCTGTAAGTGTAGCCTATGATGTCGTGCTCGTAGTTGCTCCCCTTCTTGCGGCCACAGTGCCTCATCCGGGCGCATGCATCGGCGACCTTGTCGTCGCTCGTGGTTATCATGCCGCCGTCGCCGCCCACGTGCATGTTCTTGGTGGGGTAGAACGAGAAGCAGCCGGCGTGCCCCAGGCTCCCCGCCTTCCTGCCCCTGTAGACAGCACCATGGGCCTGGCACGCGTCCTCGATGACGACCAAGTTGTTCCTCTTCGCAAGGTCGATGATCTCGTCCATCGCCGCGATATGGCCGTAGAGGTGCACTGGTATGACTGCCTTCGTCTTGCTGTCGATTACGGCCTTCAGCTTCGCGGGGTCGATTGTGTAGTCTTTCTCCAGTACGTCTGCAAAGACTGGCACGCCCCCGAAGGGGACGAACGAGTTCGTCGTGGCGACGAAAGACATCGCGGGCGCCACTACTTTGTCCCCGGCCTTGAATCCGTTGGCCTGGAGCGCGAGCTGGAGCGCCGCAGTCCCTGAGCTGACGGCCACAGCGAACTTCGTCCCACACATCCTCGCGAAGGCCTCTTCGAACTTGAAGACGCTCTCTCCGAGCGTCAGCCTCTCGTTCCTGTAGGCGTTCACTGCAGCCTCTATCATCTTCTCGGTCATGACTGGCTGGGCGATTGGGACCTTCATTTCCTATCCCTTCCTCTGTTCGATTTCTCCTTGCCAGATCTCCTCGAACCGATCTTCCTGGCCGGGACTCCTGCGACGATGGCGTGTGCGGGGACATCCTTGGTTACAACAGCGCCTGCTGCCACCAGCGCGTTCTCGCCTACCGTGACCCCGCAGATGATGGTCGCATTCGCCCCTATGGCCGCTCCCTTCTTCACTAATGTCGGGATGACCTCCCAGTCGCCGACCGCCTTGGGGGCCCTGTCGTTCGTGAAGCATGCGTGGGGACCGATGAAGACTTCGTCTTCAATCGTGACACCCGTGGGGATGAATGCGAAAGCCTCAACCTTGCATCTGTCGCCTATCGTGACTCCGCGCTGTATCTCCGCGTATGCCGCAATCCTGCAGCCCTTGCCAATCTTGCAGCCGTAGAGATTCACGTAGTCTCGGACTATGCTGTCCTCTCCGATCTCCGAATCCTCTATCCTGTAGTACTTAGCCATCAGCCTCAAGGATAGGACCTCTGACTGCGGAATCCCGATGTAGCTATAATAGATTATGGCGGAGGCAGGAACATTGGTGACTCATCCAGGTATCAGTGCCTCTTGTCGAATATCTCATGGATCCCCTTGAGCTCGTCCGCGAGGTCCTCTCTCTCCAAGCTCAGGGCAATCGTTGCCTTGACCCAATCAGCCTTGCTGCCTATGTCGAACCGCCTGCCCTTGAACCGCAGGCCGTACAGCCCCTTCTTGTGGCAGAGGAGCCTCATCGCATCGGTCAGCTGGTATTCCCCGTTCTTGCCGGGTCCTATCTTCTCGAGGAACGAGAATATCTCCGGCTGGAAGACATACCTGCCGATTATGGCAAGGTCCGAAGGCGCCTCCTCGGGCGACGGCTTCTCCACGAGATCATAGACCTTGTAGATCTCATCCCTGACCTTCTTGCCCTTGATTACCCCGTATCTGTGGATCCTCGATTTGGGAACCTGCTCGACACCGACAACAGACGAGTGCATCTCGTCGAAGACCTCTACCAGCTGGCCTATGCAAGGGCGCTCGTTGACGACTATGTCGTCTCCGAGCATGACTGCGAACGGCTCGTTCCCCACGTGCTTCTTGGCGCACAGGATCGCGTGGCCGAGGCCGAGCTGCTCCTTCTGGCGGATGTAGAATATATCCGCCATCGAGGCGATCCTCTGCACCTCGGACAGCGCCTCGGAGTTTCCTGATTCCCTCAGCTTATGCTCCAGCTCGTAGGACTTGTCGAAGTGGTCTTCGATTGCCCTCTTGCCCCTTCCCGTGATCATGATTATGTCCGTCATCCCCGAAGCGACCGCCTCTTCGACGACGTATTGTATCGCCGGTTTGTCGACGACGGGGAGCATCTCCTTGGGCTGCGCTTTGGTCGCCGGCAGGAACCTTATTCCGAGGCCCGCTGCGGGTATCACCACTTTCATTTGCCGATTGAAGGGCTGGTGTGAATATAATCCTTTGCCGGCGCTCAGACACGGAACAGCAGAAGAGTTATTATGACTCCTGCCAGTTCAAGGACCAATGAGGATATGTGTCATAGGCGCCGGCTATGTCGGGCTCGCCACGGCGGTGATGTTCGGGAAGCTAGGTCATGCGGTCCTATGCGCCGATATCGACAGTGCTCGGGTCAAAATGGTGAACTCCGGGAAGCTGCCGTTCTTTGAACCGCCGCTTGAGAAGGAGCTCGCGAAGCTGGTCAAGGCCGGCCGACTCAGGGCCGTTAGAGACGCCCTATCTGCCGTCGCAGACGCCAACTTCGTTTTCATATGCGTTCAGACTCCATCGCTGCCCTCCGGGCGAATCGACATTCGCCCTGTCAAGGTCGCGACCAGAAGCGTGGGTAAGGCTTTGCGGAACTCCAAAGATTACAAAGTCATAGTGATGAAGAGCACGGTCGTTCCATCGACTACCGATTCAGTCGTCGGGCCGATTCTCGAAGACACGTCAGGGAAGAGATCGGGTACTGACTTCGGCCTTTGCATGAACCCCGAATTCCTTCAGGAAGGGAGCGCGCTCCGGGACAGCATGGAGCCGTCCAGAATCATCGTTGGGTGTGCGGACAGGCGCGCTGGAGACCTACTGATGAAGCTGTACGAACCCATCGATTCCCCAAAGATCAGAACCGATCTGAGATCAGCCGAGATGATCAAGTATGCATCCAACTCGTTCCTCGCCACGAAGATCTCATATTCTAACGATATCGCGAACATGTGTGTCAGATTCGGGATCGACTCGGAACACGTGTTGAAGGCAGTGGGCCTGGACCCCAGGATAGGGCCGCTTTTTCTCAAGCCCGGCCTCGGGTTCGGGGGAAGCTGCCTGCCGAAAGACGTCAAGGCTCTGAGGGACAGGGCACGCTCAGAAGGTTACAGCTCCAGATTGCTCTCCGCCCTCCTTGCGATAAACAGCCGTCAGCCGATCGAGGGCATCGAGCTTCTGGAGACGGCGATAGGGCCCGTACGTGGCAAGCGTGTCGCGGTCCTTGGTCTCTCCTTCAAAGGGGGCGTCGACGACATAAGGGAGACTCGTGCCCTTCCGCTAGTGATCGAGCTGCTGGCCAGAGGCGCGAATGTAGTGGCATTCGACCCCATGGCCATGGAGAGCTTCATCAAGATCATGCCCACGATAAGATACGCCCGATCGGCGGCGGAGTGTTTGGATGGCGCGGACGGGTGCATCATCCAGGCGGATTGGCCCGAGTTCAGAAAGCTCGGGAAGGCGGAGTTCTCCAAGATGAAGCGGGCCGTCATAGTCGACGGCCGCAGGTGTCTCGACCCCGAGCTTGTCAAGGCGGCCGGGGCGCGGTACTTGGGCATCGGATACGGACTGGCTCGCCGGGAATAGGCCGGGAGCACCTGCAAATCATAATATGGAGCAAACGTTTTCACAAGGCGTCAATACCATGATGATAAGCATCGTCCTGAACCTCCTGAACGAGAAGCGCCACATAAGGGACCTCCTGGACAGCCTCGTCACTCAGGAGAAGCCCTTCGTCATAATAATCGTCGACGCTGGCAGCTGGGATGGCACAGTCGATGTCATCAAGAAGTACATGGAGGCGCACCCTGAGATCGAGCTGTACAACAAGCCGGGCACGCGCGGCGAAAGCACGAACTTCGGCATCATGAAGGCCAAGGGCGATGCGATTGCGACCATCGGCGGGGACTGCATCGCGAACCCCTTCTGGCTAAAGGAACTGCGGAAGACGCTCAAAGAGAAGGATATCGCCGCGGGCAAGACGATCAACATCGGCTACCACGCGTTCCAGGGACTGGATCGCGTGGAGCTCTACCATCGGGGTATGGACATCTCGTATCCCAGCGCAAACATGGCCTGGAAGCGAAAGGTACTGGACGATGTCGTGGGATTCGACCCGTGGTTCGTGACCGCCGAGGACATAGATCTGAACTACAGAGCGGTCTCGATGGGCTACACGCTCGGATACAATGAGGACGCGATTGTCTACCACAGGATGAAGGACAGTTTCGTCAAGTTCCTCAAGCAAGCTTTCTGGAACGGCTGGGGCAGGAAACAGCTCACGATGAAGCACGGGAGGCTCTGGCCGAGCTACAAGCCCCAGCGACTGTTCGAGACATCGAAGTCGTTTTGGGCGTATGCCAGGCTGGCCTGCGCTATCATTGGGTACTTGGTCTGCAAGTTCTACGAGAGGTCGCCTTACAGGACGCCTGCGGGGAAGAGACCGAGGCGTTTCCAGCTAGTGTTCCCGGGGAGATGATGGCTTGGGGACTGGCAAGGTATCGGTCATCATCCCGACCATGAACGAGGAAAAGAGCATAGAATTCGTGATCGAAGAGGTCAGAAAGGCCCTCGGGCCGAGGCCTCACGAGATCCTCGTCGTGGACACTAATTCCAAAGACCGAACGAAGGAGATCGCCGTGGAACATGGGGCGATGTTGATCGACGAGCCCAGACGGGGGTATGGCAGAGCCTACAAGACGGGATTTGAGCGAGCCACCGGAGAGTTCATTGCGACGTTGGATGCGGACATGACGTATCCTGCCTCCGAGATCCCCGGGCTTGTCGATCTGCTCGAAAGCAAAGGTCTTGACTTCATAACGACCAATAGGTTCGGGAAGATGGAGAAGGGCGCCATGGGCGCCAAGCACAGATTCGGGAACTGGGTGCTCTCTGCCACTGCTCGTTTCCTATTCAGAATCAAGGTCAAGGACTCGCAGAGCGGAATGTGGGTCTTCCGAAGGTCCATCCTGGAGGGCTTCGAGTTGGAGAGCGACTGGATGGCCCTCTCAGAGGAGATCAAGATCGAGGCGTTCAAGAAATCGAGGGCCGTCGAAGTGCCCATAACCTACCGTGTTCGAGTCGGCGACGTGAAGCTGAGCTCCTGGAACGATGGCTTCGGGAACCTCAAATACCTTTTCAAGAAAAGATTCTGAGTTCCTAGCCCTTCTGCAGAGCATGCTCCCGGTGCATCAACAGCGCGAATAGGAGGACTAGAAGCCCGGGCAGTACCGAAAAGAAGATCAGAACGAAGGTTCCAGAATCGTTCTCTTTTGGCGAGAACACATCAACTTCGGTAATCGTACTAGTCGGCTGTACGACGACGTACGTGCTCCCGAGAACCCTCTCCGACCCCGGACTCCTGACCTGGACGACTATCATGTCTCCGATATCCACATCAGTCGGAATCGAGAGATTCGTCCTTAGCACTCCGTTCGGTGCAGTGAGGAACCGCGTGTAGTTCACCGCAGCAATTTGCACCTCATAGGTGCTCTGCGAGAGGCGCCCGCCATTCATCACAAGAACCGTCAGTTGGGCCGTCCCGTGAAGAGTGGCCCTGAGTTCGTCGTAGGTGACCGCGACGCCGCCATCAGAAGCGCTCGCGGCAACAAGGAAGTGGCCGATGAACCCAGAGACTTCAATGACCTGCGTAGTCGAGGTCAACCTCTCGCACAGAACGGATCCTCCGGGTTCTTGCCTGAAAACCCACGCATCGACGCTCGAGTGGCTCACAGGCCATGTGAGCGTGAACGAGTCCGCGAGAGTGTCATTGTCCAAGGGCGAGTCGGAATAGTTCAGGACCGGGCCCGGCCACTTCTCGCTGGTGAACGCCGTCCTTCGCGTTGCCACCGAGAAGTTGTACCAAGGCGTTCCAGCGATTTGAAGAGCTCCGTAGGTATCATCTGGGAAGGACCCACTCGACGCGTAGATGACGGCTCCGCTGGCGCGTTCGACGTGTATCCCGTCTGCTGGGTCGGGGTTGTCGAACTTGGCGAAATTGATGATGTTCGCTTTGTACGCAAGAGCCGTCTCAATCGCGAGAGTCCGAACCTCCAGAGGCATGTGATCGTATCCCTGGAGGCGGTCCATGAGATCGCCAAAGTCCACATACCATCCGGTGTCGTACTGCTCAGCCAGTGCCAAGGCGTCGTTGAGCGAGTAGTGGAATATCCCTTCGTATTTGTTCCCGATGCTGGACAGCTCCGAGAGATGGTCGAACACAGGCTGCATTCTGGAGAGATTGAACGCGGCCATCGTCGTCGAATATGGCGAGCTTGTCCAGGCCGATTCGAAGTAGTCCTGGACAATCTTCGAGCTGAACTGCTCCAAGCCCTGGTCTGTGTCTGCCGCGAGGGCGTTGAGGATCTGAGCATAAGGCAGGCCCTGGGACGGCACGTTGTTCTCTGATGCAACGAGATATTCTGAGTAGCCGAAGAGCTCGTACAGCATTTCGAAAGTCGCTCCAGCACAAGCGTCAACTGCAATCAGATCTAAGGGTCGCCCCATGGCAGTTGTGGCGGAAGCCAGTGCAGACCTCAGCTCAGGGAGCGTGAGAAGGTCGGAGCCGTCTTGGCAGAGGCCGCGCCATCCTCCGCCATGACCCCAAAGGATTAGGACTGTATGTGCCGCGGGGTATCTTCCAACGGCGAAAGCGATGAAGGCCTGCAAAGTGCCCGGATCCGCCATGTTGACCTCACCGCCGAGGGGGATGACCGCGTGGCCGTCATCGATTGCGGGAGAGACGATCGTGCCGCTCTGTGGATCGGGGTCCTGAACAATCTTCAGGATCTGTGAATTCCCCGTATCGGGCGGGTCCACTAGCGCGAGGATGCTGGTGCCGGGAGCCTGCGTCGCGGCCTCCATTGCGTTGATGTTGTCCTCCCAAGGCAGCGGAGATCTCGTATCGTCGGCCATGTAGACCATGATCGTCCACGTGGTATCCGCATGTGCAGATCCCGTGGTTCCGACCACGCCAGGGTTAAGACCGCAGAGCATCGTGAGAAGAATGAACGAAAGAGTCGCTTGCCGCAACCGATTCATTGCTGGGGGATTAGTGCGCGCAGGGTAGAATAAAGTTTCATTGCAGGAATCGGATTCATTCAAGGCTCGCGGCTTCAAGACTAGACCTTATGCTCTTCTTGAACTTGGCCATTCTCTTTCTTTGGTAGAGGCAGGCGGCGGGGTGGTAAGCGACGAAGAGTCTGATCTCTCTTCCTGCGGTTGTCACAGGGAACTCTCGCCCAACGAGGCTGCCCATCCTGCATTTTCGGCCAAGAAAGTGCTCAGCAGCAGTCTGACCGAGCGCACAAATCACGACCGGCCTAATCGTCTTCATCTCGGATTCCAGGAAGAGCGAAGTGCAGGTCTTGACTTCGTCCATCCTTGGTCTACGGTTGTCCGGAGGCCTGCATTTGACGATGTTCGAGATGAAAACATCGGACCGTGTCAGACCCGCTTCCTCAACGGCCTGGTCGAGAATTCTCCCCGCCCTGCCAACGAAAGGCTCACCCTGCAGGTCCTCGTCCTTTCCCGGCGCTTCTCCTATGAAGACGATCCTCGAGTCGCAGGGGCCGGTGCCTGGGACAACCCGCGTCCGCTTCTCAGACAGGCGGCACTTGGTGCAGCCGAGGTCGATTTTCCCACAGGTCATGCGAGGTCCTTCGCCGTGAACAGTGAGATGAGCTCTATGCCGTGCTCTGCGAGCATTTCTCTTGCGCCCTCCTGTCTGTCCACAACCACAACGGCTTTCGACACATTTGCGCCAACCCCTCTGAGCGCTGAAACCACCTTCAAGGTCGACCCCCCAGTCGTGGCAACGTCCTCGACAATGATGAACTTCTCGCCCGGCGAAACATCGCCCTCGATCAGCTCCTTGGTCCCGTGGTCCTTTGGCTCCTTTCTGACCATCACGAACGGCCTGTTGGTCTCAAGCGCGACCGCCACGGCCAGCGGTACTGCGCCCAGAGCCATGCCCGCGATCTTGGCATCGCCCACATACGGCGCCATCGCTTTGCCTATCTCGCGCAGAACTTGCGGGTTTGTGCTCGCGCGCTTGATGTTCACGAAATAGTTGCTCTTCTTCCCAGACGCGAGCGTGAACTCGCCCGCCTGGACGACTTTCATGTCCTTCAACAACTGCTTCAGCATGGCCTCCCTCCCTACCACGGCACATTCTTCTTTCCCAACTTATAACCTATGATATTGGCGCTCCTGTGAAGGAGCGGAGCGACGATTAAGAACAGTATCAGGCCATAAATGCCGTTGTCGCGGATGTAGTGGTCCAGGAACCAGCCGCTCCGGAAGATGAGCACAAGGACGACCGCTCCGATGACGAAGTTGTACTGGTCAAGGATTGGCGCCTTGCCTCCGCTGCCGATGTCGAGCCTGCGCTTCACGAACGAACCCGCGCTGTCACCGATCATGGAACCGAAGCTGAGGCTTAGAACAACGCACAAAGACCATGGCCAATCACCGAAGCCCCATGAGCTTTCCGCGCCCAAGGAATGCGTAAGGCCGATCTGGAGAACTCCAAAGGCCGTTCCGAATAGGGCTCCGCCGAGGAATCCCTTCCATGTCTTTCCGTCCCCAAGTAGCCGCTTCCCTCTCCAGCTCTTGCCGAAGTCCATGGGCCTGCCCCCGCCCAAGAGCACCGCTGCGGAATTGGGAATCAGGGCAGGCAGCATCAGCCACACGCCCACGAGGCCCGCGTCGATTGGCGTCATCGCGGGCTGTATTGCAGAATGCCATATAAATTGGAACGCACGGGCGGTTCCACTACAGCTGAAGGCCCTTACCAACGGTCCTCTGCTGGGCCGCAATTGGAATGGTATTTTGTTCGGATGCGAAGAACTCGCCAACGTCGCTGACCGGATCGCTGGTCCTCCTCGCCCCCAGCGAGTCAAGGAAGTGGATCGCCCGTTTGTCGAGTATCACAGCAACGCCCCTGTCAGTCTCACTCCTTATCAACCTCCCGACGGCCTGCTGCAGCTTTCTCGCGGTGGGCGCCTTGACCGCCCGGTCCCACCCTTTCCCGAACCTGAGCTCGCAGAAGTGCTGGAATGCTCGCTGTTTGGCAGTGGGTTTGGGGTATGGGATGCCCGCGATTATGGCGAGCTCCATCTCTGCCCCGGGGAAGTCGATTCCCTCGCTCACTCTTCCGCCAGCAATCGCATGAAGCAGCGCCTTGCCAGGAGCGAATTTGAAGTTTCTGATGACATCCATGAATTCGACCTGGCCCATCTGCCTCCTCTCAAAGTACACGCTTCTCCCGCCCGACGCGAGCGTCGTCCTTGACGAGATCTTCTCCATGAGCGCGTAGGAGGGGTAGAACACGATCGTGCTCCTCGGGATCTTCGAGACCAACTCGGATATCTTGTCTGCGATCTTGTCTATCATCGAGTCGTCCCGCTCTATGTCCTCATACTTGGTCGAGACGTCATCGACGTGCAGCACGAGCCGGTTCTCGGGCGGGAACGGCGAAGGTATATCGGCCAGTCGCGCATCTCTAGAGAGGCCGATCGAGTCTCTGTATTCCTCGAGAGGCTTGAGGGTCCCGGACATGTGGACGCTCGAATGGCACTCGGCTATCGGCTTGCACGCGATGGCGGAGTCGAGACAGTACGCCTCGAACGCCTTTGCGTCCTCGTATTTGGTGATGAGCTTGACATATTCGCTCTCCTCGAGCGTCTGCCAGAACGTGAGAAACCCAGCTGCACCGTGGACGTAGGACCTCGGCAGCCTCCCTGCCAGCCTCCGGTTGTCCCGCACCATCTCTCCGAAGTTGGACGCCTGGGTGAGCAATCCCGCCAAGCCTCTGCTCGTGAGGTGCGTCCCGAACATCAGCTCCTCTTCCAGGTGGGATTGCGGGATGATGCCGTCCTCGTCGATAAGATACTCCTCGACAGCTTTGTCGAGGACCTCGGCAGTCATGAGGATGAAATCCTGCAGGCTGATGCCATCTGCGACCTCGGGGTCGCCGAACTCATCGATTTCCTTCTCGGCGAGCCTCAATGCGACCTCGCTGAGCGTCGCGGACTCGAGCTCGCGCGCATACGAAGGAAGGTTGTGCGCCTCATCGACCACCAGAACGATGTCCTGAAGCGAGCACGCCATCCAGTCCATCAGCGCGTGTCGGATGAATCCGTCGAAGAACATTATGTACGGCGCTGTGACGACGTCAGCGGCCGGCACGTGCATCTTGCTGATCTCGTAAGGACAAAGGTCGCGGTCGATGCAGTACGCGGAGAACTCCTCTGCAGTCGGGAGTTCTTCCCTGGCGTAGCGCATCACAGGCTGAAGGTCCTCAGAGACAGCTGACGCGTAGTACTTGCAAGCCTCGTCGTCTCCCTTTATCACCCTGGCCTTGCGCTCGCTGCAGACCTTGGAGAGTTCCTCTGGATTCCCCTGGCCGAGCTCAGAGTCTGATTTGGCAAGCGGGCACATGTTCTTTCGGCCCTGCAACGCTACCCCGAAGACGCCCGTGCGCTCGGCGATCTGGCGCAGCTCTAGCATTACCTGCGTCTGCTGCGAGTTCGTGCGAGTGACGTGGAGGAGCTTCTTTCCCCTGAACTTGCAGAAATCGATGCATGAAGAAAGCGCACAGACCGTCTTGCCGGTCCCGGTCCCGCTCTCGAGTACGAGATGCGCGCGATCGCGGCAGGCGGAGCTCATAAGATCCATCAGGCGTTCCTGTCCTGGACGCGGTTGGTAGGGGAATATGCTCAGTACCATCCATCTGACGATTAGACTCGCCGAGGCCTAAGCGCTTTCGCTGGGTGATGCGAAAGTAGAAAAAGCATTTGCGAACAGGTTCGATTATTCCCTGTTCCAGATGTCGTCAGGGATCTCGTCGTAAACGTTGTCCGCGCCGCCCGAGCCCATTTCTGCGCCCTTCTTTCCGGAAATGAGCTCGTGAATTCTCTCCTTCCGGAACATCCAGTAGTGGATCCTCCACTCGCGCCCGTCGTAGAGGGTCGTCTCCTCGCGCTCGGTCATCAGGATGCCTGCGTCCTCGAGCATATAGAAGGCATCTCGGTCCTCGGGCTCGAGGACATTGTCGATGATTCTCTCGCTGTACCCGAAGAAGTTCATCACATGCTGCGCCATCGCGCGGGCCTCCTCCTCGGGCATGCCCGCCTTATCTATGCTGTTCTTGATGGCCTTCGTCAGGTGCTCGACGGTCAGGGTCGCGCCGATTGCCTCCCCCTCTGATTTCTTCAGCTTCGTTAGAACATTCATGTTCTCCCGGCTGTTTTTCACAACAATACACCCCCTCGATAGATTCGACGACAAGAACTTGCTTTCAGAACATTCATTTAGCAAGTCATCGTATAAATATGTTCGCCGATAACGAACGCGGCAAGAGAGGTTTCCCTCGTTTCCACTGGAGGACGGCCAGTGGAGCGATGGACAGAAATGAACGGCGGGTGAGGGAATGTTGGTAGAGTTCAGTGTGGTGCCCATTGGCATGGGTGAGAGTGTCAGCCAGTATGTCGCGGAATGCATGAAGATAGTAGAGGCTTCAGGCCTGAGTTACAAGATCAACCCGATGGGAACCGTCGTCGAGGGTGAGTACGACGAAGTCATGGCGTTGATCAAGAGATGCCATGGGCGGATCATGGAAATGAGCCCTAGGGTCATCACGACCGTCAAGATAGACGATCGGAAGGGCGCCAAGGGGATGATCGACAAGAAAGTCCATTCGGTTGAGCAGAAATTGGGAAAGAAACTCAAAAAGTGAAAGGGTTTTCGCTCTCTCACCGGATTCTTGATCTCGCTCAGAGAGGCCGTGTTGAGCCTGGTACGTTGATGCGGACCGTCTACCAGAACCCCTGCCAGAACCCGACGAAGAGGAGAAGTGCCGTAGCGCTGAGGATGAAAGCCACCCTCACCCACTTCTCCATATCGTGTCTAACAAGCCCACCAAAGAGCATCGCTGCCGTCAGGACCAGCATGCCGAAGGACTTCACTATCATCCCCCAGTCACTTACATTGTCTGTGTTCGCCGTTCCCCATACGACCGACCCGAGCCAGATCAGAAGCAGGCCAATTCCGAAGAATATGGCCAACATCAAGTCCGAGAAGAACATCGTCTTGAATGTCTCCACGGCCGATCTCTGCGGCGGTTGATAGACTGGCTGGTACATCTGATACGGACCCTGTTGCATTGGCCCTGGTGTTTGTCCAGAAACCATTTTTATTCCTTCCATTTCGATAATGGACTCAATATGTAATATCCTTTTCGGAAGGAGTATTTAAACCCGGCTTTGGTCAGCACTTCATGACAAGCGGTATTTTGCCAGATGCCGGTGCCCTCAAAACGCATATGTTAGAATTAGCGCTGACTTAAGGGGCGGAGACCTGCTCGTCGTTCTCTTCTCGGTTATGCCTCTTCTTCACAACGACGAGTCTGCACTTCTTCACACGGGCGACGACCGGCTTTCCGAAGTGGACTTCCAAGGAGGTTCCCTCTGTCGGCACACTGGCTCGCCCCACCCCTACGGTCAGTGTTCCTGTTGGCTGGATATCATGTAACTGATGGTATATAAAACAGATGTCACTTTTATGAACATTCAAAATGCCAAGTGGTGCTCACCTTGATAAGCAACTTAGTTCAGCGCTGCGACAAGTACTTGGCAGCCTTCGATTCGAGCACCTTCAGCTCTTCCCTGAGCCATTTCAGGTCTGCTGAGGTCGTCGATCTCGTGACCCGTCCGGGAACGCCCATGACGAACGATTCCGGAGGTATCCTCGTGCCCGGCGTTACCAAGCTCCCAGCAGCAAGCACGGACCGCTCCCCGATCGAGGCTCCGTCAAGCACGATTGCGCCTATTCCAATCAGGCATTCCTCGCCTATGCTGCATCCGTGCAGTCTCGCCGAGTGCGAGACGATGCAATGATCTCCCACGATCACTGGCCTGCCCTTCGGAGCTTCTGCGAACGCAATGTCCAGTATCGCAGATCCCCTTCCGATCTCCACGCTTGAATCATCAGCTCTCACAACGGCTCCTGGCCACACGCTGGCCTTGTCATGCAAACGCACGTCGCCGATCACGACAGCAGACTCGTCGACATACACATTGTCTCCGAGGGTGGGTCTTTTGTCCCCGAAGTTGCGGAGTACCATGCACACCGAATCGTCCGCTGTACCAATATAGCTTTCACATTCCTGTAGGTTCGGAGCCACGGACGAACAGCTTATCTACAGCGAAACCCGTCTCTGCGTCTACACCCTTCGTGCCTGGAGTGCTACCCTCACCCTGGGAGGTCTCTTCCGTTGACAGACGACGACATGAAGAAAGCTGCCGATTTTGACGCCGTTTTCAGGTTAAACGCCAAGCTGAGATCGGTCGACAACGCCTCCGAGGGGTTCAAGGTGGTCTCAGACGAGCTGCGGACCCTGACTGATGCGGACTTCTCAGTGATTCTGATGGTCGATGCCGACCGTCCCTACCTCACGATTGCAGGAGAGTCGGGGGTCGAACGCTCCCAAGTGAGCGAATTGCCTCCGATACATGTCGATGAGGTGGTGAGGCGTGATGTCACCGCGCCAGGGAAGCCGAGGGTTCTGAGGTGTGACGAGCAGTCGGCTCTGCCTGATGTGGCCAAACCCATCGCGAAGGCACTGGACATCGAAACGCTTCTGCTCTGCCCCGTCCTTCTGCGCGGCGAATTTCTCGGCTACATCGGGGTTGCCAACCGGAAAGGCCGTCCAAAGTTCTCGGTGGAAGCGGAGGATACCCTCTCGGTCGTCGCCGATGGCATCGCTATGCTTCTCGACAATGTCAGGATACTCACGAGATTGAGCGAGGCCAAGCAGCAAACGGACAGGATCCTGTCGCTCGCTCCCATAGGGATATTCATCTGCGACCCCAAAGGCATCTTCAGGTCGGCGAACAGACAGATGCTCTACATCCTGGACAAGGAGTCCGAGCAAGAGATCCTTGGGACGAGCGTATTCGAACTGCCGATAATCGCCAAATCCGGGCTTGACGCGCTCTTGATTCAGGCCATGGAAGGTCACGATGGCGAAAGGGCGGACGTGCACGTCGTTCCAAGCTCAGACAAGGCGCTGTACTTGCATGTGAAGGTCACGCCCATGAAGTCAGAACGAGGGGACATCGAGGCCATTCTATTCGCCGCGATGGACGTGACGTCTAAGATAAGGCTCCAGAACCAGCTCGAGAGATCCTACGAGAAGCTCACTCAGACCTATCAGGAGCTCGAGCGCGTGACGAAGATGAAGACGCAGTTCATCGACGTGGTCTCGCACGAACTCAGGACTCCTTTGACTGTCATGAGAGGCTACATCGACCTCGTCGAGTCGGAGTACTCGGCCAAGCTCGAGCCCAAGTTCACCTCCCGTCTGAAGATCATCAAGGCCAACACGGACAAGCTCTACGCTCTCGTCGAGAGCATGCTCGATGTCAGCAGGCTCGAGAAGGGCTCCCTCCAGATCCACCTGGAGCCTGTGAGGGTAGACGTCATACTCGAGGAGATAGTGCAGACGAGGGTCCATGACGCCGAGGAGAAGAAGCAATCCCTCACGCTGGAAGTGGAGGGCAAGCTGCCGCTGATCATGGCCGACAGGCGGAGGCTCAAGGATGTCTTCAACAGCCTCGTGGACAACGCGATCAAGTATACACAGGACAGCGGACGCGTCCAGGTCAGCGCAAGGGATGAAGGCCGGATGATACACATCTGGGTTAAGGACAACGGCGTGGGCATCCCGCTGGAGAACCTCGGCAATATCTTCGACCGGTTCCACATAGTCACGAGCAACGAGCTCTCTCACCAAGTGAACAGGCTCGGCCTCGGGCTGCCGATAGCCAAGGGCATAGTCGAAGCCCACGGGGGCAGGATGTGGGTCGAGAGCCAAGTGGGGAAAGGCACCGTGTTCCACGTGGACCTTCCGAAGGAACAGCCTAAGTAGAATTCTAATATCACCGCGCAATCTACGGGCCTGATGGCATCTAGGAACCGAGAGGACGCGATCTACTTGACGGTCCTCGCCAGTCTGATCTGGGGCACGTCCTTCCCCGGGACCAAGTTGGGACTGGGTCATGTCGGAAACGATGTCTTCTTCCTCTGGCTCAGGTTCGTCGTCGCCTGTGTCATCACGCTGTCCGTCGTTCTCTATCTAGGGAAGATGTCGCTATCCATTTTCAGGAACCCCCTGATCTGGATGATAGGGGGCTTCAACGCTGCTGGCTTCGTCATGCAGTATGTCGGTCTTACCATAACGACCGCATCCAAAACCGCGCTGCTCGTGGACATCAACGTCGTTGCGGTTGCTATCCTATCGTTCTTCTACTTCAGGGAGCGCCTGGGGAGGGGGCAGGTCGCGGGGATCCTGTGCGGAATGGCCGGCGTTTTCCTGCTGACCCTTAACAAGGATCTGGTGTTCGATCCCGACCAGATCATCGGCGACATCCTCGTCTACATTGCTGGCTGGAGCTGGGCGTTCTTCATCGTCTTCAACAAGAAGCTGCTCGACAAGCACACCGGTGTCGAGATAAGTTCTGCGGCAATCGCGACTTGCGGGGTGTGGCTCATGATTCCCACTGGGTACGTCTTCCTCGCGGGCGCGGATTTCTCAATCGATATCTCGGGGTATGCCTTCATCCTCTACTTGGGCTTGTTCTGCACTTCGATCGCCACGCTGCTTTGGGCGCTGGGGCTTGAAGGAGTCTCCGCGACCGCCTCCGCAACGATCATGCTGGTCGAAGTCCTTACAGCTCTCGCCATATCGATCGTGATTTTGAAGGAGACGATGAGCACGGCTGCGGTATTTGGGTGTCTTCTGGTTCTGGCGGCCATCTATCTCGTTGCGGGAACCGGGGGTGGCGAGAAAGCCCCGGTCAAGTCAGCATAGCACGCCCTTCGCTTACGCCTCTTCCGGATGATGCTCCAGCTCCTCGATCCTTCCGAAGCCAGATTCATTATCCCTCGGATCCTTCCCCGCTCTCATGAGCTCGAGGGGTTCCCTCAGCCTCCGCTGCATGTACCAAGCGGCGAGCTTCATGCCGCTCGATTTCGCAGCGCTCATCCGGTTCTGGGCGAACAGCTCGTCCATCATGATTGGCACCCAGTGGAAATCGTGCTCGATGCATTCTCCCAAGAGCGTCCAATGCTCCGGCAGCATCGAATCAGGCTTGAAGAATGCGCCTTCCTTCAGATCGCCCAACGGGACGAAGAACAGCGGGACGATCAGGCTCTTGTGTGCTCTGAGGTCCCTGATGAGCTCAATGGTCTTCCACACATCCTCAGCCTTCTCGCCAGGCATGCCCATTACTACCGTCCCGCACGGGACCCAGTTGTTATCTGAGAGCAATTTGAAAGACTCGACCACCACCTCGGGCCACTTCTCCGGCTCGAAGGGTTTTGCCTTGCCCTTCATGTGCCTGCTGACGAGCTCAGGAGATCCCGTTTCGATGCCGGTCTGGGCGTACATGTGCTTCCTGCCGTCTTCCGCGCCCGTCAACCGGCTTATGTCCTCGATCAAGGCGGGCTCCGCGAGCGCGGACGACAGCGCGATGTGGCTGAGGCCGACATTGTCGGTAAGCTTTAGGACCTCCTCGAAGAGCCTCACAACTTCCTCGCGCTCCGGCCTCATGCCTTTCGCCTTGTACCTGAGCACATCCTCTGCGTGAAGCGTGATCTTCGTTCCTCCGGTGAGGTTGACACTGACCTCATCAAGAATCCTTTCCATTGGGATGTGCCTGACGAGTCTCATGTTGGGGTTGCAGAAGTCGCATCCCCTGCCGCATCCTCTGCTGATTTCGACCGTGCCATTGATGGTGGGTCCCGTTATCCTGGGTATCGATTCGACTGGCACAGGTCCTCCTGCGACATAGTTGGGGAGCGCTCGGCCGTCTAGGCCGTCTTTGAACAGTTGAGGGGCGGTCAACTCGCCCTCTCCCTCCACGAGGCAGTCTATTCCCATTCTGGCCCTCGTCCCCTCATCTGTGAGCTGCCATGCACCGGGACCCCCGACCAGTATCTTGGCAGCGGGAGCGCGTTGTCTCAGATTCTCCATCAGAGTCCGGAAGAAGTAGGCTGAGTAGGTCTCCTTCTCCAGGAGACTGGAGAAAGTGCTCGATGCCGGTCCGAGGCCCATTGGATCCGATGACGTGACGCCGATTATCTTTGTGTCGCCATCGACGACTCTGTCAAGCCTTTCGGGATGAGCGATCCCAATATCGCTCACCGGGAGGCCGGCATTGATCAATGAGGCCTCGATCTTCCTCAAGCCTGCGGGAGCGTGGCTCGCGATGCCTCTCCGATGAGGTTTCGATGGACAGAACAACCTGGAGTACAGCCACTTGGGCAGCACCCTCGGGAAGCATGCAGCGAATCCGATGAACATGCTCCCGTTGTAGCTCGACATCAGGGTCTTGTCTGCTGTGAGCACGATCTTGTATCCCATGCCTTTCAGCCTCGATGTTCATCGAATCGATTTTCGAACTTGGAGCGAGGGAGAGCCTTCTCAAAGTGCGGTGGTAATGTTCAACTCCAGCTCGAACTCGTGATGCGAAGAGACTGAGCGATATTTAGGATTTGTGGATGGGCAAGTTCGGCCCCAAGAAACTCGTTACTTTCCAGGTACTAGCTTGTCTCTATCGACTCCGGCATCTGTGAGGTGTGGAGTCGCAAACAGCTTTAGTACGTTTGCTCATCTCGTCTGCGATCATATGACCCGCCAGTTCGAACTCGGACCGATCTACTCCAGGATCGACAAAGACATCAAGAAGCACATTGCGACGACCAGGAAGCTGCTCATGCAGCCGAGCTCCAGCCAAGAGCACATCGGCATCGAGGACTGTGCGGACCTCGTCGCGGACATGTATCGGAACGCAGGCTGCGACAAAGTCGAGATCCTCAAGACCAAAGGCAATCCCGTAGTCCAGGGCGAATGCATGGGGGAGTCCGACAAGACGCTTCTTGTCTATTTCATGTATGACACGATGCCCTACAACGAGCCCGGATGGGATCACCCGCCCATGAAGGCCAAGATAGTCGACATGGATCTTCCAGTCGGCAAGGTCAAAGCCCTTGTCAACAGAGGGGCCTATAACACGAAGGGCCCGATGGCGGCGTTCCTGAACTCCGTCGAGGCGTGCACGAAATCTGTTGGTCGGCCGCCTCTCAATCTGATACTCGTGGCGGAGGGCGAGGAGGAACTCGGAAGCCCGAACCTGCCGGCCTATGTGAAGAAGCAGAAGAAGCGACTCTCCAAGGCAGACGCGTGCTATTTTCCCGATTTCGAGCAGGACCGCGATGGTACAGTGAGCCTCTATCTTGGAGTGAAGGGCGTGGTGTACTACGAGCTCGAGTGCTCGGGCAAGAGCTGGGGCAGAGGCCCCAAGGAGTTCGCAGTACATAGTGCAAATAAGGCATGGATCGACAGCCCGGCCTGGCGTCTGATCCATGCGTTGAAGACGATGACCTCCGATGACGGTAACACGGTTCTGATCGACGGGTTCTACGACGATGTCGCGTCGCCTTCCAAGGAGGATGAAAAGGTCATCAGGGCGGCAGCAAAGGACTTCGACACGAAATCTACGAAGGACTCCATAAGGATAGACAGGTTCATGATCTCGGACGAGAACAAGGAGGCCCTCATAAGACTGTACACCTGCTCGTCCACGCTCAATATCGACGGCATCTGGTCAGGCTGGATCGAGAAAGGCTCCAAGACCGTCCTTCCTCACAAGGCGACATGCAAGATGGACATCAGAGTGGTCCCGAACCAGAAGAAGGACGACATGATGCCCCTCGTGAGAAAGCATCTGGACAAGCACGGATACAAGGACATCAATATGACAGAGATCGACACTGGCTACGACTGGTGCAGATCCAGCCTGAAAGAGCCCGTGGTCCAGGCCGTCATCAGATCCGTGAGACATTTCACAGGCAAGCCCAGCATATGGCCTTCGAGCGGCGGGTCGCTGCCTTTCTACGTGTTCAACAGAACGCTCGGTCTGCCTTTCGCAATCGGCGGGATAGGATACGGGGACCTGGCCCACAGCCCGAACGAGTTCATGGTGGTCGAAGGCAACAAGAAGCTCGCAGGCCTAGCGGAGATCGAGAAGTTCCATGTCCTTTTCATGAAGGAATACGCTCACGGGCGCTGAAGAGCGCGCTCGTATTCGTTCAGCACCACGCTCGCAGTGGAATCCCACGTAAATGCTTTCACGCGCCGTTTTCCCGCCCTGCCCATCCTCTTTCTGAGGACTGGATCCTTCAGGAGTCTTAGAATCGAGTCCGCGAGGGCCTCGACATCTCCGGACTCAACCAGTATGCCATCGGTGCCGTCCCTGACCAGCTCTGGTATCCCGCCCACGCGACTGGCGACCACGGGTTTCCCGCACGCCATCGCCTCCATGAGAGAGAGCCCCCAGCCCTCGTTCTTGGAAGGAAGGGCAAGGACATCGCAGTCGGAGTAGAATCCGAGAAGCGTCTCTTGACCGACCGATTCGTAGAATCTCACTGAGTTGGTCAATCCGAGTCGATCCGCGAGCATTCTGTACGAGCTCCAATCGTCAGTCCCTCTGAAGCCCGTCTTCGCGACTGCGATCATCCTGGCGTTTGGGAATTTGTTAACTACGGTTCTCATCGCCTGGATGAGATATTCCAGACCCTTGCGCGGCTCAAGACCGCCCACGAAGAGCACTGTCGGGACTTTCGATCTCCTCTTAGGCAAGGGTTCGAAATCGGATGGATCGAGCCCGTTGTACGCGAGTTCGGATTCGTAGCCGAAGTCCCGCTTCAGATGCTCTTGCCAGTATTTCGAGACGACGAATCTGTGATCGGCATTTCCGACTGCGCGCCTTTCAAACTCGAAGAGTTTTGGCTCTGCGAAATCGTCGACATGGTGGATCGTCCGGAACACTGGAGCGGATATCATGCCTCGCTCTTTCATCCGCGCGAGGGCTGTGCCGCCGACGCAGTCCTGCGAGTGATACAGATTGGCGTCTCTCGGGAGGTTCTTCATGTACGAATCTATCATCCTCTCAAGGCGCGTGATGAGTTCGGGGTGCCAGGCGTAGGGGAAGATCTTGAACGGCGTCTCCACTTTTCGGAAATATCCCCTCATCGAATCAATGTCATCTGCGCGAGCGAGTGAGTACAGCGTGATGTCAACGCCTAGCATACGCAGCCTCTCGGATAGTTTGAGGGCGTGTACGACCCCCCCTCTCGGCCGCGTGCTGTAGGTCAGCATTGCCACTTTCAAACTCGGTCTCCAGGTTCAACAATGCAATCATCGGATAATTCCTTTCTCTTTGAACGGAACTCGGCGGCCGGACATTTCTGAACGTGGTGTTTGAAAATCCCAGATGCCAGGCCTTGCGGCATTTCGGGGACTGGCGCGCAGTAACTGGGAAATGTTATTAAGTCCGGGACATTTATCCCCGTAGTGTTGCCAGCAGTCAGTATGCCCGGGCTGCTCTGGCGATCTGTGGCCTGGGCCGTGCCGCCTGCTTATGGCCGCTCGCCGGAGATTCGGGCGTTCGACAAGAGCAACACGCAGCGTCAACCTGTTTCGGGGCGGGGCGAAGATGCTCAAGGGGGCGAACACCTCAAGCAAGAGAACCAACGAGCAGCTGCTATGGTTCGACGAGATAACGCTCAAAGACCTGCCCAAGGTCGGCGGGAAAAACGCTTCCTTGGGCGAGATGATCCGCCATCTCGCAGGCATGGGCATAAAGGTGCCCGAGGGTTTTGCCATCACGACGAAAGCGTTCAGGCAATTCGTGGACAACTCTGGGCTCGAAGAGAAGATCAAGGCCGCGCTTGAAGGTCTTGACCCTGACAATCCGTCGGACGTCGCGGGGAGAGGAAAGGCGGTCAGGAAGATGTTCCTGGACGCAGACTTTCCGCCGGAGCTCAGAAGGGAGGTCGAGTACGGATACTGGGAGCTCGGGCGCAAGCTGAACATGCCCAACCCGAGCGTCGCAATAAGATCCAGCGCGACTTCAGAGGACCTCGACGGCGCGTCCTTTGCGGGCCAACACGAAACGATCCTGAATGTCAGAGGGGAGTCCGCAGTCCTTGGCGCGATGAAACAATGCTTCGCTTCACTGTTCACTGACCGAGCCATCGCCTACAGGGTCCACAGGGGTTTTGGGCAGATCGGCAACGCGCTTTCGGTCGGAGTCCAGCGGATGGTTCGGAGCGATTTGGCATGCTCCGGTGTCATGTTCACGCTGGACACGGAGAGCGGTTTCGACAATGTCGTGTACATCACCGGATCATGGGGCCTGGGAGAGATGATCGTGCAGGGTGCCGTGAACCCTGACCAGTTCTACGTTTTCAAGCCGTCGATCGACAAGTCCGAGGACCCGATCATCGAGAAGAAGCTCGGGAGCAAGCAGCTCAAGCTCGTCTACGCGTCGAAAGGTCCGGGCATGACGGACGTCGAGGTCACGGAGACCGACAGACAGAGGTTCGTGCTCACGGACCATGAGATAATCAAGCTTGCCAAGTGGGCATGCATCATCGAAGACCATTACAAGAAGCCCATGGACATCGAGTGGGCCAAGGATGGCATCACTGGCGAGCTGTACATCGTCCAGGCTAGGCCAGAGACCGTCCACTCCGTCAAGTTGGAAAACGTGCTCGAGACCTATGTTCTCGAGGAGAAAGGGGAGATACTCGCTCGCGGCGAAGCGGTCGGGAGCAAGATCGGCAGGGGAACCGTGAAGGTGCTCGAGAGCGCATACGAGATTTCCGATTTCAGAAAGGGTGAGGTCCTCGTCACTGACAAGACCGATCCTGACTGGGAGCCGATAATGAGGATCGCCTCTGCCATCGTGACTGACAGAGGAGGAAGGACATGCCACGCGGCAATCGTCTCCAGGGAGCTGGGGATCCCTTGCATAGTCGGAACAGGGAACGCCTCCAAGGCTCTGAAGACCGGCCAGGAGGTTACCATCGATACGTCAGAGGGCCAGGGGATCGTATACCGCGGTTTCTTGAAATTCAGGATCGACAAGACGAACCTGGCGAATCTGCCCACGACGAAGACGAAGATCATGATGAACGTCGGCGTGCCTGAGCATGTCTTCACGCAGGGACGGATACCATGCGACGGAGTCGGCCTCGCAAGGCTCGAGTTCATCATCGCATCTCACATCGGCATCCATCCGCTCGCACTCATCGAATTCGAGAAGCTGAAGAAGAAGGCCGAGACAGACCCCGAGATCGCCAAGATCGTGGATCGGATCGAGGAGAGGACTTACGGCTACGAGAACAAGGAGGACTTCTTCGTCGATAAGCTTGCTTGGGGCGTGGGCAAGATCGCGGCGACATTCTTTCCACGGGATGTCATAGTCAGACTGTCAGATTTCAAGACCAATGAATACGCGAGCCTGCTGGGCGGATCACTCTATGAGCCCACTGAGGCGAATCCGATGCTCGGGTGGAGGGGCGCGTCACGGTACTATGCGGGGCATTTCAGGGAGGCATTCAAGCTCGAATGCCTAGCGCTCAGGCGTGTGAGAGACAAGAAGGGTCTCACGAACGTGAAGGTCATGGTGCCGTTCTGCAGAACGCCTGAGGAGGGCAAGAAGGTCATACACACGATGGCCGAGTTCGGTCTGAAGCAAGGAGAGGGCGGGCTCGAGGTGTACATGATGGCGGAGATACCGAGCAACGTCGTGCTCGCGGAGGAGTTTGCCGAGGTCTTCGACGGCTTCTCGATCGGATCTAACGATCTCACCCAGCTGATGCTCGGGCTCGACAGAGATTCGGAGCTTGTGTCTCATCTCTACAACGAGCGCAACCCCGCGGTGAAGCAGATGATTGCCTCTGTTATTGAGCGGGTGAAGAAGAAAGGCAGGAAGATAGGGATCTGCGGTCAGGCGCCCTCCGACTTCCCTGACTTCGCCGAGTTCCTGGTCGAATGCGGGATTGACAGCATCTCCCTCAACTCTGACAGCGTCATCAAGACCAGGCTCGTGGTCGCGGAGAAGGAGAAGGCCCTCGGACGCTGATACTGGCGGGGCCGTGTCAGGCAGCAGTATCAGTTTTGATAACATTTATTAGTCCAAATGCCCATGCAGGTTCTGTTAATCCTCCCCCCTTTTTCTGTTGACTGCTGGCGGGAGCCATCGCTTCTCCTCAGAACTGTTTGGGCGTCCCAACCTTCGTAGTCGCCTTTTTCGACAGATCGACCTCTTTGAACCATATTGAGAGAAGCAGCAATCCAACGGGTGCCGCAGCCAGGGCAAGTATCAGAAGGCTCTCCCTCGTCCC
Source organism: uncultured Thermoplasmata archaeon (assembly GCA_963705355.1). Classification (GTDB taxonomy): domain Archaea; phylum Thermoplasmatota; class Thermoplasmata; order UBA10834; family UBA10834; genus COMBO-56-21. Next base: position 755,511 of record OY970070.1, on the reverse strand, counting down.
CCACTCCGTCGCCACAAAGCCGAATCCTATCTCGACAGGGGCCAGGACGACAGTGAACAATAGACTGGCTATCGAGACAACCGTGGACCTGTGCTCCGAATCCACTCTCTGGTTGATGTAGCCGTTCGTGATCGGGCTCACGAGGTAGGCGACCGAGTAGATCAGATACTGAATTACTATCGCCCACGCCGATTTCACGAGGAAGACTATCCCGAAGGAGCCGATAATGGCAATCAATAGGAAGAGAAGGGATTTCTTCTCGCCAAGCCTTTGCTCGATCTTGCCGGCCTGCGACGCGACGATTCCCCCGGCAATTGTGAAGCTCCCGATGAACAGACCAATCAAGAAGTAGTCCAGATTGAGGTCGTCGTTCATGTAGACGGATCTGAAGACCGCCATCACGTACAGGGCTATCTCGACCACGATCTGGAACGCAATCACCGCCAGAATCGCTCTCGATGATCTCACTTGCCTCCACCCGACGCTCAACTGGGTTCTGAACGATCCAAACTTAGTGCGATTGACCTTCGGCTCCTTGAGAAGCAGCACTGTGAACGAGCCGATCAGCGCAACGAAGGCGCTGATTATCAACGTCAGGTCCAGCCGTTCGGGGAGGATCCATTGAACGGTCACCCCTCCCACTACACACGCCACAGCGGTCATCACAGCCATGACAGACCAAGCCTTTGCGCTCACGCCTATGAACTCCCGCGACCGACCGAGCTCCAGCAGGGTGTCGTAGAGGAATGGCGTGTCGCCGCTGACGACGAAACATATGCCTGTGGCCCAGACGATGTTCGACACCAAGAACTGCCAGAAGAGGGTGCTGAAACCGAAGGCCATTACACCTGCGACGACCAAGACCTCCCCCACGAAAAGCATCGGCTTCCGGCCGTACTTGTCGCCGAGAAGGCCGGCGGGAATCTGGAAGCAGATCATCGTGCACCAGAACGCCGCATCGACAACCGTCAGCAGGAAAAGGCTATCCAGATGATTGTTGGCCCACAGGGTCCAGAAGGGGATCCAGAGCGAGAACGACGTGACCGCTCTGAAGAGATAGTATCTCCTTATGCGGTCGTCCCCTTGTGCCATGCCGCATCGTATCTCCAATCTTCTACTTGCTTGTGATGCTCGGCAATTGAGTGGTATCGTTGCCGCAATGAGAAAAGAGATTGAGCTGAGGGTGTGCCCCCTCAGCTTCCGTGTTTTCTTCTAGAGCTTCTTCTCGTTGTAGTTCATGCCGAACTTCGGAAGCATCTTGATAAACGGATCTGGGTCCATCATCTCCGGCGGGAAGACTCCCTTCATCTTCACCTTGCCCTGAGCGAACAGGATTGCTGCGATGGACGCGGGCACGCCCACGGACCATGCAGTGGCGCTGTTGTGCCATTCATCATAGCACTTCTTGTGGTCCAGGGATGTCCACATGTACCAGCTAGCATCCCTTCCGTCCTTGACTCCCTTCGTGACTGTTCCTATCGCGCATTGGCCTTTCGCCAGGTGTCCCAGTTGTGAAGGGTCCGGCAGCGCAGCGTTCACAACGTCCCTGGGCGCGACCTTGACGCCCTTGACATCGATCTTGTTCGGGTTGTCAAGGCCGAGCTTCCCGATCATCTTGATCGCATCGACATACTCATCGCCAAGTGCTATCTTGAAGTCGCAGTAGTCGCAGCCTTTGCCCAGCACATCTCCAATGTAGGTCGCGAGAGTCTCCGACTCCTCGTGGGCGACGTTGTATATCGGGATCTTGCCGACCCCGTCTGGGAAGTCGAAAATCTCCTTATTTTCGAATGACCCGTACTTCCTGTAGTGCCCGTCTGCGTAGTAAGTTGCCGGCATCAGGACCTCTTCTATGAGCGTCTCAGGAGACCACAGCGGTGCGAAATCGTACCCCTCGACATAGCCGTTGTCTCCGTCCCTGACGAGTATCTGCTTGACCTTGTCAAGCCTGTCTGCCTCTTTTCTCGCAAAGAGATTTGTCAGGCCTGGGTCGCATCCAATCCCAAGCATCGCCGTCAAGCCCAACTTCTTCCACGCGGCATCCTTCTTCAAGTACAGGAATGACGGCGGCGCCGGTTTGACGATCTCGCCTGGCTTGGTCTTGTCGATCGCGATATCCCAGGCTGTGTCCAAGTAGTTGACTTTGGCCTTCTCGCAAGCCTCCATGATTGCGAAGTTGTACCTCGGTATTGCGAGGTTGCAGATGAGGTCCAGTCCTTTGAACGCCTTCGTCATCGCGGCCACGTCGGAAGCATCCAGCTTCATCACGCTGACCTTGTCTGAGCCGATCTTCTTCTGCAGGCGCTGACCCTTCTCAGGGTTTCGCGCCCCCAGCACGACTTTGTCAAACTCATCGGATCCAGCAAGGCACTGAGCGGTCACTGATCCGATTGCACCTACTCCTAGAACCATAGCCTTCATTTTGTCACATACACCGAAGGACGCCAGAAATCGTTCCCCTGGCCTCCCCCGTTTGCGGATAGCCACTGGCATATTTAAGTTTCGCTAGGGGGGCTGGGCACATGGGGTGTCGACTATAGGTCTGGCGTCAACTGGCATGCCCTGAACCGCAGGCCCGATCGAAGGTCTCTCTTGCTCGGAGTGCGGATGGCTCACAGGATGGTGTTCAGAGCTTCTTCTCCAAGCAGTTCATGCCATACTTCGGGAGCATCTTGACGAAGGGTTGCGGATCAAGCATCTCTGGCGGATACACACCCCTCTGCCTGATCTTGCCTTGAGCGAACAGGATGGCTCCGATTGCAAACGGGACGCCGACAGAGTACGCTGTCGCACTGTGTCCGTACTTTCTGTGGCAGTCTTCATGGTTGAGCTGGGTCCAGATGAAATAGCCCACGTCCTTCCCGTCCTTGACTCCCTTGACGACCGTTCCAACCGCACAATCTCCCTTTGCCCTGTCCGCGAGAGTCGAGGGGTCGGGCAGTACGGCGGATACGACATCTCTCGGAGCCACCTTGACTCCCTTGACATCGACCAATTTCGTGCTGTCCAGTCCGAGCTTGCCAAGCACGTTTATCACTTCGACGTAATCGTCCCCCAGTGCGATCTTGAAGTCGCAATAGTCGCAACCTTTGCCGAGCACCTCGCCTATGTAGGTCGGGAGCGTCTCCGATTCCTCGTGGTCTACATTATATATCGGGAGCTTGCCGACTGGATCAGGAAACTGGAACAGCTCCTTGCCACTGAACGGCGGAAGCTTCCTGTAGTGCCCGTCGGCATAGTAGGTCGCGGGCATGAGGACCTCCTCGATGAGCGTCTCTGGCGACCACAATGGCGCGAAGTGGTGACCAGCAACGGCTCCGTTGTCACCATCTCGTACGAGGATCTGCTTCACCTTGTCCATCCTATCCGCGCCCATCCTTGCGAAAAGGTTTGACAGACCCGGATCGCAGCCGAGCCCCATCATCCCTGCAAGCCCTGCCTTCTTGAATTCCGCGTCCAGCATGATGGAATCCATTGCCGGGGTCTTCTCGATTATTCCCCCCGGCTTCGTCTTGTCCAGCGCCACATCCCATGCCATGTCGCTGTAGCTGGCCTTTGCCTTGATGCAAGCCTTCATGATGTTGATGTTGAACCTTGGGATCACCGCGTTCAAGACGATGTCGATCCCTTTGAAGGCCGTGACTAGGGAGTCCATGTCAGAGGCGTCTACCTTCTGAACGGTGACCTTCTCGCTTGATATCCTCTTCTCGGCCCTTCTCGCTCTCTCGATGTTCACATCTGCCAGAACGACCTTGTCGAATTCCTCGGAACGACCAAGGATCTCGGCAGTGACGGAGCCGACAGCCCCCGTCCCCAGTATCATTGCCTTCATTATTCCACATACACCTCGGACCCTGGTTCAATATGCCAGAATCCGCTTGGTGCGCGAATGCGGAAACCTTATTTAAGCTTCGCGGGGGCGGTGTTTAGGGCTGTGGGTGGGTAGATCATCTGGATGGATGTTTGCCCGAGTTGGGGAATCTCGAGAGGTCCCTGTGTGGCAGGAACATGGCCTTGGCGAACTCCTGCTGGAAATCCTTCTCAGCTGCGAGCTCAACGTATTCCACCTTTCGCGAGAGCTTGTCTGCCAAGTCCCTCATCCTGGTTGACTTCAAACACATCCTGGCGCCTGAGCCTGCAGCGTTGCCTATGAATCTGATCCTCTCGACGGGGACATCTGGATACATGCCGATGTTTATGGCGCTGCTCGCGTCCACGTACGTTCCGAAGGCTCCCGCGGCGTAGACCGTCTTGAGACTGGATGGCTTGGTCTTCAACTTCCTCATCAGAACAGAAACGCCTGTGAAAATGGCGGCCTTGGCCAGCTGAATCTCCTGCACATCATGCTGTGTTATGGAGATGTTGTAGCCGGAAATCGTCTCCTTGCCCTGTGCGATTATGAACTCCGCCTTCCCGTCAGCGGTCGTTCTTGAGCGGGGGTTCGTCTCGGAGACAATGATCTTGCCTGAAGGTTCGAGCACGCCCACCTTGAACAGCTCGGACACCGCGTCCACGATGCCAGAGCCACAGATCCCCCGGGGCTGCGCATCGTCAACAGTCCTGAGCTTGGCATCGAACGTGACGGGGTCGATCCACACGCGCTCGATGGCCCCTGTCGACGCCCTCATGCCGAACCTTATGTGTGCGCCTTCGAAAGCAGGGCCTGATGCACATGAGCAGCTGATCAGCCTATCCTTATTGCCCGCGATTATCTCGGTGTTCGTCCCGATGTCTATCATCATGCCGACATCATTGTCGTCGTACAGTCCGCTGGACAGGAGATCGGAGACCGCATCTGCGCCAACGAACCCTGCTATGTTAGGAAGCGACGAGACCTTCCCGAACGGATACGTGTTGAGTCCGACATGAGGAGGATTCACCGACAGGGAGGTCTTGACAACCGGGGCGTATGGTGCGGCTGCCAGATGGGTCGTGGGTATGCCGAAGAAGATGTGGTGCATTGCGGTGTTTCCGACGACCATGACCTCAAGGATGTCCCCTGGTGTGAGTCCCTTGTCCGTGCACAACTTGAAGATGAGGGTGTTGAGCCCGTGAGCGATTGATTGCTGAAGCTCATCCAACCCTTTGGGATTCTTGTTGGTGTAGGCGATCCTTGACATCAGGTCCTCACCATAGGATATCTGCGGGTTGGGCATACTCTCCGTCCCGAGCAACTCGCCAGTGTTCAGATCTAGAAGATATGCGACAACCTTCGTGGTGCCAATGTCCGCCGCGATGCCGAACAGTCGGGAGGAGGTATCGCCCGGTTCCGCGCGAATGACCTCCTCGTTCCTGAAGAGTGTTACAGTGGTGACCCACGAGCTTTTCCTGAGCGCTTCTGGTAGGTGCCTATGCACGCCAGGAGACACCAGAAACTGCCTCTTGACCTTCTTCTTCAGCTCTTGCAGGAGCCTCTCATCATCCGCGCGAAGGTCTCTCAGTGTTGCCGGGGGGATTTTCAATACGAATTTCTGCACCGCTGGTCTGAGCTCGACCTTCCTCTCAACGCCCGAGGACAAGAGCCTGTGATGTCCTCTCCTGCTCTCCTCGGGCACCTCAACCGTGATGTTGGCGGGGAAGGCCAACTTCGCCTGACATGCCAGTCTCACACCATCTCTCAATTCTCGCCTGTCGAGCAGACGCCTCTCGCTTTCCGTCAAGCCCGATAGCGCTTTCCCCCCGGATCTCACGACGACGCGGCATTTGCCACATTTGCCAAGGGAACTGCAGATGGACTCGATCGCCACTCCTGCATCCCTTGCAAGATCCAGAAGACTGCTGTCCTCCCTTGCTTCGACCTTGCTTCCAATCGGCTGGAAGTGCACCAGCGGCCCAGACATGGCAATCACCCAGTGACCTGATGATGAATGGCGATATAGCTTCTCGCACGATTGACTTTTCCATCGGACTGAATGCTCGGGAATGGGTCCTTCGATGATGCATTAGAGCGGTTTCCTGTAGAAGATGAACTCCCTATCTTTCCTAAATCCCAAGCTCTGGTAGAGCACGAGCGCGCCTGACGGATTGTCCTTCCTATTTGGGATTGAAGGTCTCCTAGGGGGCGTATGTTCTTCCTATGTCGGTTGCAGCAACTGTGGCATCAACGCGGTCCGCCTCCCAACTGCGATTCATGACCCCAGCTATCCCTTCGTGATCGCCCTCGTTTTCGAACCTTCGAAAGTTGAGCCCCTGTAGCGAAGGAGCGTACGGGGGCTCGGCTGTAATGCGGGAACCTGCATTCCCTGGCATTTGGATCAGCCGTCGAGCGCTCTTCCACGTATTTGTACGTCGTGAGAATCCGCATCGCACAGTGTAACTCCGGCAACCATTTTATACCAAGACCATTTACTCATTCTGCTCTTTTCATCAAAAGGGCCGATGAATGATGACGGTGCTAACGCACCTGAAGGAGGTATCAACTTGGCGAAGCCAGTGTATGTGAAGTTCGAGATGCCGAAGGACCTAGCTGACAAGACCTACGAGCTAGTCGAGCTCGCAAGAGACGGCGGAAAGATACGCAAGGGTACGAACGAGGTGACAAAGCTCGTCGAAAGGGGCGAGACTCTGATGGTCGTCATGGCAGAGGACGTCTCACCGCCCGAGATACTGATGCACATGCCCTCTCTGTGCGAGGAGCGGAACGTGCCTTACGCCTATGTCCCGAGCAAGGCCGAGCTTGGCAACGCCTGTGGGCTCGAGAAGCCGACCGCTGCGGTCGCCATACTCGATGCCGCGAAGGGCAAGCCGGCTCTCGACGAGCTAGCCGACAAGCTGAAGGCGCTGAAGAAGTAGGTGGCCTGAATGCCAGAAGATGAGAGCATACCATCAACCGTCGTCGAGGTCATCGGCAGGACCGGCATGACCGGAGAGGCGACTCAGGTGAAGGTGAGGGTCATGGACGGCCGGGACAAGGGCCGTATCATCACCCGCAACGTCATGGGTCCCATCAGGGTCGGAGATGTGCTGATGCTGAAGGAGACCTCGAGAGAGGCGAGGAAGCTCAGCGTGCGCTGAGCCTCCTGCATCAGAGGTGATGTTCAATGGTCGAGCGAAGAGTGTGCACGTTCTGCGGTGACGAGATCGAGCCGGGGACGGGCAGGATGTACATCAAGAAGGATGGGGTAGTCTACAACTTCTGCACTTCCAAGTGCTTCAAGAACATGATCGTGCTCGGGCGCGTCCCGAGGAGGACTACCTGGACTCAGTACTATGCGCGCGAGAAACAGATTAGGATGAGGGGGGCGCCAGAGGTCGCACCTGAGCCCACGAAGGCCCGCAAGGTCAAGAAAGAAGAGGCGATGGCGGAGAAGAAAGCGGAGCCAAAGAAGGAGGAGGCCAAGCGAGCTCCCAAGGAGGGTAAGCCGAAGGCAGAAGAGAAGAAGCCGGCTCCGAAGGAACCCGCCAAGGAGGTCCCTGCGAAGAAGGCCGAGCCGGCAAAGAAGACTGAGGAAGCCAAAGCGGAGAAGCCGAAGCCAAAGACCGAACACAAGGAAAAGCAGTCGGATGGTGGCAAAGCATGATCGAGAAGACCTTCGCGATGGTGAAGCCCGATGGAGTCCAGAGGGGGCTCGTCGGCAGGATCGTCCAGAGGTTCGAGGACAGAGGCCTCAAGGTCTGCGCGATGAAGATGATGAAGATACCGAGGGAGTTGGCAGAAAGGCACTATGAGGAGCACAAGGGGAAGGAGTTCTACGACCCCCTGCTGACCTACATAACCTCCGGGCCTGTCGTTTGCATGGTGCTCGAGGGCGAGAACGCCATCGCCGCCCTGAGGGCGATGATGGGCAAGACAAACCCCCAGGACGCCGCTCCGGGGACCATCCGAGGCGATTTATCTCAGGTCACGGGCAGGAACATCGTGCACGGGTCCGACTCCTCCGAGAGCGCCAAGCGCGAGATCAAGTTGTTCTTCAACGACTACGAGATTCAGAAGTACGAGAAGATAGACGAGGCCTCTCTCTTCGAGAAGTAATCTCCACGAGACCCCTTCATCCGGCTTCCCACTTCTGGGGGATTTCGTGACGGTTTGCCAGTCGCTCGATTGGAGAGCGAGCTTCTCTTGGAAAGGCCATCATCCTCGGCTTCGCGGCAAGGTGTCGCTTGCGCTGGAAGCGGTTGTGAACGAAGGCCTCATCCGGTCCAGGCGAGTTTGTTCATCGCAAAGACCATGTGTCTGTCCATGCCAGTTAACTTGATATAAAGCGTGTCCGTTGGTGATTTCCATGGCCATCCGGCACCCTATAGTCTCGGTCATGGGGCACGTCGACCACGGGAAGTCGACTATTCTAGACAAGATCAGGGGCACTGAGGTCGTCAGCCGGGAGGCGGGAGGAATCACTCAGCACATCGGCGCCACCGATGTGCCAATCGAGACGATATACAAGCTATGCGGGCCTCTGATAGGCGACCGCAAGTTCTCCGTTCCGGGGCTGCTCTTCATAGATACGCCGGGGCACTATTCGTTCGTCACTCTGAGGACCAGGGGCGGCGCTCTTGCAGACCTCGCAGTACTCGTCATTGACATAAACGAGGGTCTGAAGCCGCAGACCATCGAGTCGATAAACATACTGAAGAAGTTCCGCACGCCGTTCTTGATCGCGGCCAACAAGATAGATCTCATACCTGGCTGGAGGCGCGAAGAATGGAAGACCTTCGGCGATGCTATTGCGGCACAGGACCCGCGGGTCGCTGCGGAGCTGGAGGAGAAGATATACAGTCTCTCGGGCAGAATATTCGACAAGAGCGGTCTTAGCGCAGACCGCTTTGACAAGATTACCGACTTCACAAAAACGGTCGCTATCGTTCCGATAAGCGGGAAGTATGGTGAGGGACTGCCAGACTTGCTCCTCATGCTCGTCGGGTTGGCACAGAGATTTCTTGGAGAAGAACTCCGGACGGAGGAAGGGCCGGGCGAGGGCACGGTCCTGGAAGTAAAGGAAGAGAGGGGGATAGGCACTGCAATCGACTCGATCATCTACCGCGGAACTGTGAAGGTAGGAGACCAGATAGTGGTCTCATCGGTCAAGGACGAACCGATTGTGACCAAGATAAAGGGATTGCAGAGGCCGAGGCCCTTGGATGAGATTCGCGATCCAACCCTGAGGTTCGATCGGGTCAAGGAGGTTTCCGCGGCTGCAGGGATTCGGGTAGTCGCTCAGAACCTCGAGAACGCCATGGCCGGGGGCACCATCAGGGTGGTCAGTGGAGATCTCGACGAGCTGAAGGACGAGGTTCGCAAGGAGAGCCAGATCAAGGTCGAGCTCGCCGAGGAAGGAATCATTGTCCGGGGAGATGCGATCGGGTCACTGGAGGCATTCGCCTTCGAGGCAAAGCAGAGCAATCTTCCCATCAGGAAGATAGACATCGGCAACGTGATCCGCAAGGACATCGTCGAGGCCTCTCATTTTGCGGATCCCATGCACAGAGCCATCTTCGCGTTCAATGTCGGGATAAACGAAGATGCGAAGTCCGAGGCCCTCTCATCTGGCATCAAGATCTTCGAGAACGATGTCATGTATCGGTTGCTCGAAGACTACCGGACCTGGTGCGAGGAGCGCAAGAAGGAGGTCGAGGTGGAGCAGAGGCTGGAGATAGTCTTCCCAGGCAAGATCGTGATAATGAGAGACCACGTCTTCCGAGTCAGCAAACCTGCGATTGTGGGCGTCAGAGTTCTGGCCGGCAGGATCCGCCCTGGCCAAGGTCTGGTCAGAGAAGACGGAAAGGAAGTCGGCAGGATTAAAAGCATACGCAGTGGGGAGGAGTCGCTCAAGGAGGCCATCGCAGGAGCCGAGGTCGCGATTTCAATCGATGATGCGACCGTGGGAAGGCAGATCGATGTGGAGGACGTGCTGCTGGTCGATATTCCCGAAAGACACGCGCACGAGCTTGCGAGCTACACTTTGAAACAGGATGAGATTGAGGCCTTTGAGCAGCTCGCGGCAATCAAGCGAAAGGAGAAACCGTTCTGGGGAAGATGAGTCACTTCTCAGTCGGGTACCCCGCGACTTTCCAGTCTGCTAGACCGCCTTTGAACTCGAGAATCTTCTTGAATCCGTACTTCTCGAGCTTCTCTGCTGCTATCGTGCTTGCGGTGCATTCAAAGCTAGAACAGTATGTGACGATAGTTATGTCCTTCTTGTAGTTCTTGAGCAGATGCTCCCCCAGATGATCCGACGGGATTGACACCGCACCGGGCAAGTGCTCCTTGTCATAGGCCTCATGCCCGCGCGCATCTATGAGGACGAAATCGACGTTGGTGTCCATCATGTTCTTCAGTACTTCTCTCGTGATCTTCTTCATCTTTGACCTCGAGCTATTTGTAATAGTTTGGCCGGTAATATTCATGTCGACGTACGCTATTCGCACCGCTCCAAAACGGTATACCAGCATTCCCATTCCAGGTCCGAAACCTATATAACTCCTTTCGCATTAGGGCGTGCCACACACCGGAGTGGATTGTTTGGCAGAGTTCAGGGCCGTGATAGGCGATCCAAAAGATGGGAAGTCGTATCAGACGCCAGTCTCAGGTCATCACGCCAACTCGCTCATCGGCAAGAAGATAGGCGACGTCGTGGACGGCATATTCGTCGGCCTGCCTGGTTTCAAACTGGAAATCACTGGTGGGAGCGACAAGGATGGGTTCCCCATGAGGAAGGATCTGCCCGGCCCGAGAAGGAAGAAGCTTCTGATCTCCAAGAGCATCGGCTTCAACTCCAAGAAGAGCGGGCTGAGGCGAAGGAAGAATGTCAGGGGCAACACGATCGCGCCCGACACACTGCAGATCAACATGAAGATCACGCAGCACGGGATGAAGCCGGCTTCTGAGCTTTTGAAGAAAGAGGAGAAGAAGCAGTAATGAAGGTTCCGAGCCAGCCAGAGACAAACATCGGTATGATCGGCCACGTGGACCATGGCAAGACCATGCTGACGAAAGCTCTGACGGGCGAATGGACCGACAGGCACTCTGAGGAAGTCAAGAGAGGCATCTCGATCCGCCTCGGGTACGCGGATGTCGCGTTCTACAAGTGCAAGAACTGCGAAGCGCCAGAATGCTACACGAACCAGCCAACGTGCCCCAACTGCAAGGGCGAGTGCGAGCTCCTCAGATCAGTCTCATTCGTCGATGCTCCAGGCCACGAGACTCTGATGGCCACGATGCTCTCGGGCGCGGCGATAATGAACGGCTCTCTCCTACTCGTCGCAGCGAACGAGAAATGTCCGCAGCCGCAGACGAGGGAGCATTTGATGGCCTTGTCCATCATCGGAGTGGACAAGATAATTGTCGTTCAGAACAAGATCGACATCGTCACCAAGGAGGAGGCCAGGGAGAACTACGCCGAGATCCAGGACTTCATCAAGGGGACGATCGCAGAGAAGGCCCCGATCATACCAATATCGGCCCACCACGATGTCAACATAGACATGCTCATCGAGGCTATCGAGAAGAATATCCCGACACCAAAGTGGGACAGGTCGAAGCCAGCGAGGATGTACATCGCGAGGTCTTTCGATGTCAATGTCCCCGGCACGAAGCTCGAGAATCTCAAAGGCGGGGTCATTGGCGGCTCGATGACCCAGGGGAAGCTTAAGATCGGTGACGAGGTGGAGATCCTGCCCGGCAGGAAAGTCGAGGTCGGAAGTAAGTCGAGCTGGGAGAGCATCGTGACCAAGGTGAGGTCGCTCTACGCTGGCGCACTCTCGCTCGAAGTCGCTGGTCCTGGCGGATTGATTGCCATCGGAACCGGCCTTGACCCGTCATCCACCAAGTCGGATTCACTGGTCGGCAGGATAGCCGGAGTTCCTGGGACTCTCCCACCCGTGCTCAGTGAACTGACGTTCAAGACCGAACTCATGAAACGGGTCGTCGGAATCTCATCTGAGCTTGCCGTGGACAACCTCAAGACGAATGAGCCCTTGATGCTGAGCGTTGGCACTGCAACCACCGTTGGGGTGGTCACGAGCGGCCGATCCGATTCTGCGGAGGTCGACCTAAAGATACCAGTCTGTGTGGAGAAGAGCCAGAGGATAGCCATATCGAGACGCATAGCCGGCAAATGGCGCCTGATCGGCTACGGCGTCGTTCAGTAGGCGTGTGATGCCTTGCCTCTGGCAATTGTGCTCGATGCGAACGCTCTTCTGATGCCCTTTCAATTCAAACTCAATCTGGACCATGAGCTCAGGCGCCTGTTTGGCGACATTCCGGTCTTCGTGCCCAGCTCTGTCCTTGGCGAGCTGGCGAACACGACGGACAGGAACGGAAAAGCCGCTCTCGCATTGGCGCGCAAGTATCACATAGTGGAGACCGAGCTCGCTGGCGATGACGCGGTTATCGATTTGGCCGTGCAAAGGTCTGCTGCCGTCGTGACCAACGACAGAGAGCTAATAGGCCGACTCAAGGAAAGGCGAGTTCCAGTTGTTAGGTTGCGTGCCGAGCGTTATCTAGTGGCCGACGATTACGAGTAATCTCGACGACGAAAAGCTATTATGATGGCTAGCTCATCCGAGCCGTACCATGCATGAGAAGCAAATCGCGACACTCAAACACATAGCGCTCATGGGTGGAGTGCATGATTATATCGCGATTTCGTCGAGGGAGCTCGGAAATGTCCTCGAAATCAGCCAACAGTCCGCCTCCAAGAAAATACTGGAGCTTCTCGGCGATGCTCTGATTGAGCGGGATCTGGGTGCCAGGAGGCAGCGGATCAAGCTGACCGATAAGGGTTTTGACCTTCTCAGAAAGGAGTACTCGGACTACCAGCGCATATTCGAGATGAAGGACCACCTCGTCATCATAGGCACAGTCACATCTGGTCTCGGAGAGGGTCAGTACTATGTCAACCAGGAGGCCTACGCCGATCAATTCCAGAAGAAGCTGTGGTTCAAGCCTTTCGAGGGGACGTTGAACCTTAGGCTCGCCGACCCTGAGTTGCCCAAGCTCGACATCCTGAGGAAATCCGAGGGCATTCTGATCAAGGGTTTCGAGAAAGAGGGCAGGACCTTCGGGGATGTGAAGTGCTTTCTCGCGACGATCCACAACATGGAGTGCGCGGTCGTTCTTCCTGTGAGGTCTCACCACACGGACATCATCGAAGTCATCTGCAAGTATCACCTGAGACGCTCGCTCGGGTTGAAGGACGGAGACCAGGTGGAGCTCATAGTCTCCCTCTGACGATTGCCTGGTATTCGAGCCACTTCCTTTCGAGAGTCTCTGACGAATCGAGAAGGGACTTGAGTCTTCTGTGCATTCTCTTCTGTTTCCTTGGAAGTTCTGGCACCATGAACTCAAACCGTTCGATGACCCTCGCCAGCTCAGTCCGCAGTTCGCGCAGTCGCATTTCCGGCTCCGCGCTTGGACGGTTGATGCGAGGTGGCGAAATGCCGAGCTCAATGACTGATGCCTCTTCCTCGACCGCAAGTTCGACAACCTTGTTCATCTTTTTTTCGATCGACCGTAATCTCTCGCTTGCGATTCCAGTAATTTGATTCTTGCGCACTTCCGATGTTCTTTGTTCATTTGAAGAGGGCTTCCTCATCCCCCTTCACATCTTTCTCGTGACGTAGTGCAGGACGGATTCGAACACTGCCCTCCCGTCCCCCGGGCCATCGGGTTCCCTAGTCCAGTCAGGATGAGTGAACTTGAAGAACACCCTCTCGGGGTGGGGCATGAGGCCGAAGACGTTGCCCTCCCTGTTGCAGATGCCCGCGATGTTCTCTACCGCACCGTTCGGGCACCATGGATACCCTGCCAGGTTGCCTTCGGGATCGACGTACTTGAACACGATCTGGTCGTTCTCCTCGAGCTCCTTGATAATCTCTTCTGTCCTTTCCAGCGGGAACATCAGCTTGCCCTCTGCATGGGCGGATGGAATCAGGGAGATCTTGTCAGGAGAGATCATCGAGGTGAATGCGCAGCTTCCCCTGTTGACCTTCTTCAGGAGCGTAGGCCTGCACTCGAACCTAGCCGAGTCGTTCGTGCCAAGGACCGCCTCAGGGAACTCCGTCATTATGCCAGACATTGCAGGGAGCAGGCCAGCTTCGACGAGTATCTGGAACCCATTGCACACGCCCAGCACGGGCTTGCCTGCCTTGATGAAATCCACTAGGTCCTTCGAGAGCCTGCTCTTCATCCTTGCGGCGAATATGGCGCCCGCACGGACGTAATCCCCTGCAGAGAAGCCTCCGGGGAGCGCGAGTATGTGGTAGTCCGAGAGGGACCTCTTCTCCTCGTGGGAGACGTCCGTCCCCGTGAGCTGCTTGAGGTGGACCTTCTCCGGCCTCGCCCCCAGGCGCCGGAACGAGAGATACATCTCCTCCTCGCAGTTGGTGCCCTCTATCCTGAGCACACACACTTTGACCTGGCTCGCCTTCATCCTACCAGCCTCCAGAGAGTCGAGTTGAAGCTTTGTGAGAGTCTGGGGACATCGACGTCAAGCAGTCTCCTGTCAGATGATATCATGAGGGAGTCGCCACCGACCGTTCCGAGCCTGGCCACCTTCGTCTTCCTGTCCTTTGGCAGCTGCTTCTCCTTTCCCTTTCTGATCTCCACGACCCATCTGCTGTTGCTCTCGGAGAACAGGCGGACATCAGATCGCAGCCTCTCCATCTTGGTCAGGTCGATCTCGGCCCCGACATCCCCGCCTATGCACATCTCGGAAAGTGTTACTGCCAGTCCTCCGTCTGATATGTCGTGGCACGCGACAATGGCGGCTCGTTCGATTCCTCCGATGACGACCTCCATTCCCGCTCGGAGCGCTTGAATGTCCACATCAGGGACTTTTCTGGAGTATCCCTTCTTCATCCTGTAGTACTCAGATGCGCCCATCTCAGGCTTGGTCGCGCCTATGACAGCTAGCGTGTTCCCCTCTCGCTTCAGGTCAGACGTTACGCACTTCCTGATGTCCCGGACTATACCACAGCCGAGCAGCGTGGGCGTCGGCAGAACGGCACCAGATGGCGCCTCGTTGTAGAAGCTCACGTTACCAGACGGTGTGGGGACGTTCAGCGCCTTCGCCACCTCCCCCATGCCTCTGACAGCCTCCCTGAAAAGCCACAGCCTGTCAGGCTTCTCCGGGTTGCCGAAGTTGAGGCAGTTCGTGAACGAGTGCGGCCTGGCACCGACTGCGACGAGGTTCCTGCACATTTCGTCGACGCAAGTCTTGCCCCCACGGTACGGGTCGATGCCGACCGCAAACGGGTTCGACGCAGTCGCAATCGCGAGGCCTTTGAACGAATCCTCGACCGGTTTCAGCACTGCCGCGTCGCCGTGGCTCCAATGGCCGAGCTTCCCTTGAAGCGGCTTGATGACTGTGTTGCCTCGCACTTCATGATCGTACTGCCGGATCACCCACTCCTTGTTGCATATGTTCGGTGATGACAGCAATCTGAGCAGCTCCTTGTCGTATCTATCCTTTACACTCGGGGTCTTTTCCGTCCTGCTGCCCTTCGATCTCCTCGCACTGCACGGTCTGCAGTAGACAGGTCCTGCCGTGAGGAACTCGAGCTCCAGGTCGAAGACCTTCTCGCCTTGGAAGTACAGTCGAACGGACTTCTCGGGGATGACCTTGCCAATTGGAGTCGCCGGCACGTCCCAGAGCTTGAATATGTGCAATACCTCGTCAACGTTCTTTGCCGACACTGAGAGCATCATTCGCTCTTGTGATTCGGAAACCCATATCTCCCAGGGAGCCAGCCCTTCCTCCTTTAGCGGTACCTTGGTCAGGTCTACCTCCGCTCCGCACCCTCCCGCAAGAGCGATCTCACCCACGACGCACGAGAGTCCACCTCCGCCGAGGTCCTTCATGCCGTTCACAAGGCCCCTGTAATCGGCCTCGAGCAATGCGTGGATGACAGGCTCTTTCATGATAGGGTCTCCGAGCTGGACAGCTCCTCTGGACTCGGTCTCACTCTTCTTCGTCAGCACCGCAGACGCGAACGTGACCCCGTGAATTCCGTCTCTTCCTGTGCGCCCCCCAACGAGCACCAGCACGTCGCCGGGTCCCTTCACTGCGTTTTTCCTCAGCTGCTTCTTCTCGGCGATGCCTACGCAGCCTACGTTAACAAGGCAATTGCCGACATAGCTCTCATCGAACCAGACTCCACCTGAGACGGTTGGCAGTCCGACTCTGTTGCCGTAATCGCGTATGCCAGCCACTATCCCTCCAAACAGGTATTTCGGGTGCTTGATCCCCGCAGGGAGTTTCTTGAACGGGTAGTCCAGAGGACCGAAGAAAAGCGGGTCGACGAGCGCGATTGGCTGAGCGCCCATGCAAAGCACATCCCTGATTATGCCACCGATTCCAGTCGCTGCTCCGCCGTACGGCTCGACAGCGCTCGGGTGGTTGTGACTCTCGATTCTGAGTGCGTATGCATGATCCTTGTCGAACTCCATGACGCCTGCGTCGCCCCTGTCGATCACCTGCGGTGTGTTGATGCCGAAAACGTACTGCTTCAGAAAGATCTTCGAGCTCTTGTAGCAGCAGTGCTCGCTCCAGGCCTGGCCGAGCGACTGAAACTCGACATCAGTCGGCCATCTGCCCTTCGCTGCGAAGAAATCGCGAATGCGATGCATCTCCTCGAGCGACAACGCTGTGCCGCTTTCACTGCTCAGCTCCTTGAGCTGCTCGTCGCTCGCGGATTCAAGGTCGATCTCGGCAAGCTCGAAAGGAACCTCCCGCCGAGTGTACAACTTGTCGGTCGACATCCGGGTCCCTCACTTGATCTTGATCGAATAGTTGTGTATCACGGGGTTGGCGAGAAGCCTCCTGCACATCTCGTCGATCTTCTTCTCCACGTCTCCCCCGTTTCCTTCCAGGTAGATATCGAAGACCTTCACGGTCTTCACATCCTTCAGCCCCCCGAACCCCAGCAGTTCGAGCGCCTTCAGCGTGTTCTTGCCCTCAGGGTCAGCCACCCCCTTCTTCAGCTCTACCCTGACCTCTGCGATAGCCATCCCTTGATCACCTGTTTGGGAGATTGCGCAAGCGCATACTTAGCTTTTGAGGGATTGCAGGTTTCAGCTCCGCATCTTCCTTCCGAAGGCCAAGTATCCGGTGTGGCCGAGCATGTCGAAGCTGGGCCTGACGCCTCCCTCGTGCACGATCATCTCTCTCTGCAAGGTCTCGAACGCCACGATTTCATCGAGCCTCACCGCTCGCATTTTCTTGACAGCGTCTTCGAGCTGGTTGGCGTTAGGGACGTAGCAACAGAAGTGTCCGCCCGCCTTCAGTGCCCTTGCCACGTTCTCAACCGCATCCCAAGGGTTAGGGATGTCGATTACGGCTGCATCGACGTTGTGCTCCAACTCCCCTCTGCAGACGTCGCCGATTCTGAGTTCCCAGTTCGCCTCGTGCTCTGAGAGAGCGATGTTGCGGCGAGCAAGCTCCGCGTAGTCCGCCCTCGTCTCGTACGAGTAGACCCTTCCCGAAGGAGCGACAGCCTTCAGAAGCACCATCGTGAGGGCGCCCGATCCCACGCCGCCTTCTATCACGCGGCTGCCGCAGCCAAGGTCCAGGTGAAGAGGAATTGAGAAGCTGTCCTTTGGAATCATGACCTGCGCTCTGCGTTCGATGATGCTCAGCAGGTCCTTGACGCTCGGTTTCAGGACGACGAATTCGCGGCCCCCGATCTTGAGCTTGTCCCCGAAGTCGGAGTCGTGGAGCCTGACCCCGTCAACTACTCCGAGTCCCCCGACTTCGATCATCTGCATCCCTGCTTTGACCACGAACTTCCTGCCGTTTGAGTCGACCAAGAGCACTCTCGCGCCGTCGGGGATCATCAAGGCCAAATAGCAGTCATTGTCTCTATAACTATCTTCCTGATTCGGCGCCTGACCGCAGTGAAGACGGCGTGCTTATGATTGCAGTCCGGAGCAGAGTCAAAACGAAAGCGATCGACATTCTCATCCCATCCTCCGGCGATAATTAATGGTCTTGAGTATATTTAAATGGCCTCTTCGAATCGGGCCATCGATAGGCCCTTTCGAGCATATCGATGGCAGCCTCTGGCTCAACGTCTGTTAGGAATCCTGCAGTCTGGCTGCACACACGGGAGCCGACAATAACTAAATACGCCGTCCGCAATCAAGCTATCCGTCCCATGGGGGCTTGGTAGAGGGGATTCCGTCTCGCCTTTTGAATCATAGACTGAACCGGTCCTCATCGTGCCGTGCCGAATCAATGGATGATCATCTGTCAGGGAGGGAACATAATTGAGCAAGGGTCTGAAAGTGGAAAAGGAGAAGTGCATCGGCTGTCAGATATGCATGCTTGTCTGTTCGGGAAGCCATGTCGGGAAGTTCAACCCCAGCGAGTCCCGGATCAACGTCGAGGATGTGTATCCAGAGCCGGGTGAGTACAGGTTCAACTATTGCATCCAATGCGACGAGCACCCGTGCGTTGAGGCGTGCCCCGCCGATGCGATCAAGCTGAACGAAGGCCTTGGGATCTACTATGTCGACAAGGAGCTGTGCACTGCGTGTGGTGCCTGTGTCGAGGCCTGTCCCTACAACGGATGCTGGATGGACCCTTCCGGGAGCTACTCGATCAAGTGCGACCTGTGCGGGGGGTCACCTCAGTGCGCTGAGGCGTGCCCTAGAAACGTTATCAAGAGGTGAGCAAGATGGCGGACGGTTACACAGGCAAGGTATTGAGAGTCGACCTGACGAGCGAGAAGATAACCACTGAGCCACTGAACAGGGAATGGGCGAGGCTGCACATTGGAGGGAAAGGTCTCGGGGCGAGGTATCTCTTCGAGGAGCTGAAGCCCGGCGTGGACCCGCTGTCGCCTGACAACATACTCATGATCTGGACGGGGCCTTTCGTGGGAACCATGGTCCCAGTCACCAGTAGGTATGTCGTCATCACGAAGTCGCCGTTGACAGGAACGTTCTTGGACAGCTATGCGGGAGGCTACTTCGGCCCTGAGCTCAAGTACGCGGGCTTCGACGGAATCATCATCAAAGGCAAGGCGAAGAAGCCGGTCTATCTCTGGATCAAAGATGGCAAGGCGGAGATTCGGGACGCGAAGAACATCTGGGGCAAGGACACGTACGAGACGGAAGCGCTGATCCGGAAGGAGACAGGCGAGAAGTACGCAAGGGTTGCATGCATCGGCCCCGCGGGTGAGAGGCAGTCCTTCATTGCGTGCGTGACGAGCGACCTCACCAGGAACGCTGGTAGAGGCGGGGGCGGTGCGGTCTTCGGCTCCAAGAACCTGAAAGCGGTCGCTGTCAGGGGAACGATGGGCCTCGAAGTGCCTGACATCGATAGATTCATACCAATGGCCAAGGAGATGCTGTTGAAGGATGTGGTCGAGAACCCAGATCATGCCGGGTCCATCACCGATGGAACACCTATCCTCGTCGACATGAGCCAGAATGCCGCGATACTGCCCACGAGGAACTGGAGCTCGGGAGAGTTCGAAGGTTCGGCGGGAATCAACTCCGACGCCCTGAAGAGCAGAGTCCTCGTGCGGAGGAAGGCCTGTTTCGACTGCGGCATCGCGTGCGGCAGCTGGACCAGGGTGTCGAAGGGAGCGTTGAAGGGAGCGGCGACTGAAGGACCTGAATACGAGACCATCGGCATCTGCGGTTCGAACTGCGGCATCAAGAACATCGAGGCGATCGTGAAGTTCGCCGAGGAATGTGACAAGGTCGGGCTGGACACGATCTCCGCCGGCAGCGTCGTTGCCCTGGCGATGGACCTTTACGAGAAGGGTATCCTGACCAAGAAGGACACTGGCGGTCTCGACCTCAAGTTCGGCAACGAGGATGCCTACGTGAAGATGCCTGCGATGATCGCTCACAGACAGCACATCGGCAACGTGCTCGCGGACGGCTCCAAGCGGGCGGCGAAGAAGATAGGCAAGGGAGCTGAAAAGCTCGTGGTCGAATCCAAGGGTTCGGAGTACCCGGCCTACGATCCACGCGGCTCGATCGGAATGGCCCTTGCGTATGCCACATCAGACCGCGGTGCCGACCATAACAGGGCTTGGCCAGTGGCCAGCGACGCGTATGGCAGCGGCGATCCCTGGAGCACTGACGGCAAGGCCGCGATATGCGTCGAGGACCAGACGAGGACAAGTGTGAAGTGGAGCTTCATCTTCTGCGACTTCTACGCGGTCAACTTCCCGAACATGGCGAAGTACTACACAGCCGTCACGGGCGTCAAGGCAGATGAGCAGTACCTCCGCATGATCGGCAGACGCAACTGGAATCTCGTGAAGGCATTCAATGCCAGGGAAGGCTTCTCGAGAAAGGACGACAATCTCCCCGAACGCATGGAGAAGGACCCGTTGCCGAGTGGCAAGACCAAGGGCAAGGCGGTTCCGCGGGCCGAATTCGAGAAGATGCTGAGCGAGTACTACAGGCTCTGGGGCTGGGACGATCAGGGCAGGCCCACGAAGAAAGCGCTCGAAGAGGTCGGGTTGGGTGACATCGCCAAGAAACTGTCGAACCTGAAATGAGGTCTGCCGATGGCCAGATGTGGCTAGCGATGTACAATCTGCCCGGTCAGTGACATCGCCGAGGCATGCCCGATGTCGAGACCCAAAGAAGAAGGCGACGCTTCTCGATAATATCGTATTCTAGCCATAAAAAACCCTTCTTTCGAGCCCTTTTCATTACTGTTTTTGTTGCCTTCGAATGTTTGACGATAGGCCCAGGTTATTTGAGAAGTTTTCAACTTTATGCCGCGTTCTTATGAAAGATGTTCGTAAACTTCGACTGGAAATTGCACAATGCCAACTTAGAAATACTCCAGCTGGCGAGGGTATAAATGGAATGAGCATCTTACTGTTGAATTGCCGGAGTGAGTCGGCCTGACTCATGCACACCGTATCTATTGGCGCGGGATGGCGCAGGCGTGCGAACTCAGGAGGATGCACTGATGAGCTCTGCCAAGAAAAAGTTCGGGTTGGTCTTCCACCCGGACAAGTGTAATGGTTGCCTGGAGTGCGAGAATGCCTGCATAAAGGCGCACCCCTCCAGTGTGGCCGCTGGAAGGTCGCGGATCAAAGTCACGAAGGATGGGAGCGAGCACAAGGCGGTCATGTGTCTTCATTGCGAGACCTGCCCCCCGAGCGAGTTGTGTCCATCAGCGCTGCTCGAGTTCCACAATGAGGGAAAGTACTGGACCCTTGACGAACACAGGTGCTTCGCCTGCATGGCATGCATTCCGAGGTGCCCGTACGACGGGGTCTTTTTCGAAGGTGCCTTCGGAGTTGAGACTGCATATACATGCGACCTCTGTGCGAGTGATCCCGCCTGCGTCAAGGTTTGCAAACCTGGCGCGTTGACTCTCGACAAGTCTCGGGAGGAGTAAGGGATGGGTGAGATGACAGAGAACGAGTCGGTCTCGGAGCCAGTGAAGCAGACGAAACCGACCGAAGAGCAGACCAAGGTCAGCTCGGCACCTGAAGAGTTCCCGTTGCCCGACTGGGTCCCTCAATGGGCCAGAGAGGCACCCAAGATCGTCGTGAGAGCCCCGGGGCCGAAAAGCAAGGAGATCATCAAGATCGACAGAGACTACGTCTCGTACGCATACGATAGATGCTTCACATTCACAATCGAGAAGGCCGCTGGCACCGCTGTCATGGACGCGGACGGCAATGTCCTGCTCGACTTCTCGTCTGGCATCGCGGTTCAGAACGCGGGCTGGACGCACTACAAGGTCACCAAGGCGATTCAGGAGCAGGCTGCGAAGCTAATACACAGCATGGCGAACGACGCCTACTTCGACAAGGAAGCGTACTTCGCGAAGCTGCTGTCGGAGATTTCCCCTGGCAAGGCTTTGAGGGGGACCTTCTTCTCGAACAGCGGCGCGGAGGCGGTCGAGGCCGCGCTCAAGCTGTCAAGATACTACACTAAGAGGAGCGAGCACTTGGCATTCTTCGGGTCCTACCATGGCAGGATCGGAGCGGGTTTGGCCCTCACCAGCAAACTGAAGCTCAGGTACAGCTACGGCCCGATGTCGCCAGGTATCATATTCACACCATACGCGTACTGTTACAGGTGCTCGTTCAAGCAGACATACCCTGAGTGCGGCCTGTGGTGCGTGGACTACATCGAGAAGCAGGTCTTGTCGATGGGTGGCCCGACCGGGCAGATCGCATCCATGTTTGTCGAGCCGATCCAGGGAGAAGGCGGCTACGTCGTTCCTCCCAAGGAGTATCTGCCCAGGTTGCGGAAGATCTGCGACGACCAGGGCGCATTGCTGGTCTTTGACGAGGTCCAAACAGGCTTCGCGAGGACTGGCAAGATGTTCGCGTGTGAGCATTTCGATACCATACCCGACATCCTCGTCATGGGCAAAGCTCTGGGTGGCGGTGTTCCGCTGGGCGCGATCATCGCGAAGCACGACATCATGAGGAAGTGGAGGCCGGGTTCCCACTCATCCACATTCGGCGGGAATGCCATAACCATGGCTGCAGGACTCGCTCACGTGCAGGCGATCATTGACGAGAACCTCGCGGACAGGGCGGCGAAGCTCGGTGACTACGCCGTCAAGCTGCTCAAGGAGATGCAGCAGCGCAGAGAGATCATAGGCGACGTCCGTGGCAGAGGTCTGATGATCGGCGTCGAGCTCGTGAAGAACCAGTACACTAGGGAGCCGCATGAGGCGACCAACATCCAGGGCAAGTGCTGGAGAGCTGGTCTCATGACAATCACGTCTGGCTTCTTCGGCAACGTCTTCCGGATCGCCCCTCCGTTATGCATATCCAAGGAGTTGCTCGAGAAGGGCATGGAGATATTCGAGCAGGCCCTGAAGGACGAGGAGGAGTTCCTGAAGCTCGGGACCTCGGCTCCGCCTGGACAGCTGGGCGGTCATGCGTGACCTTTGAAACCCTCTTTCTCGAATCACTTCGATGAACAGCACGTGCTCTATCTTCTGCGCAGCTTCGGGTTGAGGATCTCATCCAGCACGTCGCCTATCAGATAGAATGACATTATCAGGATGACGATGCAAGCCCCTGGCGCAAGGATGTTCCACCACGCATAGCTGCTGAATGCCCCCTTGTCGTAGGCGTTCTCGAGCATCGTGCCCCAGCTGATGATGTTCGGGTCCCCGAGCCCAAAGAAGTCCAGGAACGATTCGGAGAAGATCGAGTTCGCGATTAGCAAGATCGTGTTCGCGAAGATGAGGGGGAACACGTTTGGCAGGATGTGCCTCGATATTATGTGCCTGCTCCTCGAACCGATCGCCCTCGCCCGCTCCACGAACGCCTTCTCCTTCACTGACAGCACCTGTGCCCTGACGATTCTTGCCGTGGAAGGCCAAGAGGTTATGCCTATGACTATGATCACGTTCGTGAAGGACTTCCCTAGGAGCATGGCAACGACAATCATCAGGGGAAACCACGGGATGACCAGGAAGAAATCCGTGAACCGCATCAGAATCTCGTCGGGGACCTTGCCGTAGTAACCCGAGAATAGCCCAATCACGGATCCGAGCACTATTGAGATCACCGAGGCTGCAAGCCCGACTATCAGGCTTGCGCGCGTGCCGTATATCGTCAGGCTGTAGACGTCCTTTCCGAAGTAGTCGGCGCCGAACAAGAACTCCCTGGACGGCGGATGATACCTGTTCACGTCCTTGGCCCATCTGAGTGAGGAGTTCGGGTCCTGGTGGGTCACCAGGACGGGGGCGAGGACTGCGATCACCACGAAGAAGATGAGAACGGAGAGACCGACCATTCCAGCGATGTTGTGAGAGTACTGCCTTCTGATCCTCCTCAGCCGTTTGGCCAGGAGCGCTATTTTCTCCTGGCGGCTTTCGGATAGGAGTGAAAACCTCCGTGCGCCCTCTCCGCTTGACATGTCCCCGGAGTCGTTCAAATCTTCACCCTCGGATCCAGTCTGAACAGGGCCATGTCTGCAATGAAGTTGGCAACTACGACCGCGACGGCTTCGAGCATGAAGACCGCCTGAAGGACCGGATAGTCATAGCCTCTTACAGCTTTCCAAGTCATGTACCCCAGCCCTTGATAGCCGAAGATGACCTCGATCATGATCGAGCCGCTCATGATCCAGCCAACATTCATAGCGACCACGGTCACCACTGGAAGCATCGCATTCGGCATCGCATGCTTGTGGAGCACGTCCTTGCTTCTGTTCCCCTTTGCGATCGCGGTCACCATGTACTCCTCGGTCATGACATCTATCAGCGAGCTCCTCGTGATTATGGAGAATGTGGCAATCGTCTCGACCACAAGCGCCGCGAGCGGTAAGAGAGTGTGGAGAGCTCTGTCTCCGATTTTGCCCAAGATGTCGTAGGATGCGTAGTCATAGCTGTAGGCTCCGCTTATGGGCCACTCGGGAACGTATCTCCCCACAACAGTGACCATGACGAGAGCGAACAGAAAGGTCGGCATGCAGTAGAAGACAAGGAAGAAGGCGCTGCCAATCCGGTCCGCTGCCTTCCCCCGCTTCCATGCGGTCAGCCTCCCGAGCATTATGCCCACGTATACGGATATCACGGTCCCGATGCCGACCAGGATTAGTGTGTTCAGCAGGAACGGGCCCAGGATGGAAACCACATCCACTCCTCTTCGGAAATCGGTGCTCTGTCCGAGCTGACCTTTGAAGAGATGCTCGAGGTATATCACGTACTGCTCTAGCCTCGGCTTGTCCAGACCGTAGTACTCCCGCAGGAGAGTGCGGGTCTCGGGTGACGCCCCCCTGGGTATGAGTATGCGGTCCATGTCGCCAGGCATGGCCCTGAACAGAAGGAAATTGAAGGTCAGTATCAGGAAGACTGTCAGGACTGCATATACAACCTTGACGAGGAAATACCTCCGGAAGTCCTGTGCCATTTCTCCCCACCCTGCGCCCTGAGTCCACTGCATTCTCTGGTCAGACTGTGTCTGGGTGATTCACTCGTCTAGGGCAGTCTCACTTCCTCTTCCTTCTCTCCGCGCTTCCGCATCATCAACACGACGATGACCGCAACTGCAACAGCGACTCCCAGTCCTATCAGCACGTAGTTCATGCTGATCCCCCCTCCTTGCCGCTCCAACGGCACGAGGTCGAAGTAGAGGTCATTCGCAGACCAGTAGCTCGACAGACTCCTTGCAGGATGAGCTCCCCAGTCACCCCATCCGCTGAAGGTGTCGTTCCTCCAGGCATAGCAACCGTATCCGTAGACGGTCGTGATGAACGCGGCATCCCGGTACATTATCTTGGAGCAGTTGAATATGTAGCCTATCCTTTCGGCGTGGTTGATAGCCTGCTCGGAGGCGGAGAAATTCGCGTCATAGTCGGGGTTGGAATAGTTGTTCTCTGACCATCCGCCAATTGCCCATTCGGACTGGATGAAGAGCAGGTAGTTCGGGTCATAATCCCCGCTCCAATATGTGGTGGCCAGGTCGTACGTACCACCATAGACGACGGTGTTCCACTGTGCTGTGTTGACGAAGTCCGGAACGATCTCTATTCCTATCTTCGCCCACTCCTCCGTGAGGTAGTTGACGGTATCCCTGTCCTCGACAAGTTCCTGTTCGGCTGTGAACCTGAACCTCAGCTGCATGCCCTCCACGCCATATGCGTTTCCGGGTCCAGAATACCTTTTCGTGTGGTCCGCGTTCCAGACGTATCCGGCTGCATCAAGAATCTGATTGGCCTTGGCGATGTTGTAGTCATATATCTCACTTGGACCGGGTTGCCAGTAGTAGTCACCATATGTCGGTGCAATTATCGTCGAGCCGACATCGGCATAGCCCGCGAATATGCTATCCTTGATGAATTCCCTGTTGATCGCGTGAGCCATGGCCTGCCTGACCGCAGGATCAAACCTCAGAGAGTTGGTCTCACCGGAGGTGTCGTTGTACATGGAGACAAGTATGTCGTTCGAATAGGCCGTCGTGCTCAGGCCAGCGTAGTGCCCAATGTTGTCCGTCGGGTTCCTCTCGAGCCAGTCCATCAGGTTCCGGTAGTTCGGGGCGTTGAAGGCTGCAAGGTCGATGCTTCCCTTCTCCATGTCGATGAGCATCGCCGCGGGCTCCAGATAGGTCTTGATGATTAGCCTGTCGAATTGGACCTTCTTGCTGTAGTCTGCCTCTCCGTGATAGTTCGGATTCCGCAGGAGTATTAGCTGGTCGCCAGCGATGAACTCGCCCTTCGTCCTCTTGGTGCACATGAACGGGCCAGTGCCTATCGGGAGGTAGTTGTCGTATGAGAACCCAGCATCTTCGGGCGAGATGTCGGTCCATATGTGCTCCGGAACAATCGGCATCATAAGTGCGTCGCCGAACGGGCAGGGCGCAGGGTTATCTTCCAAGTCCTTGAAGTATATCCTCACAGTATACTGGTCGATCTTCTCAACACTGTCGATGAACCTTGTGTACGGCTGGTAGGCCCACATGCTGTCGTAGTTATCCCCTATTTGGTAGTTGATTGTGAAAACAACGTCGTCCGCGTCGAACGGCACACCATCGTGCCAAGTCGCGTTCCGGGTCAAGTTGTACTGCCAGACAGAACCGTAGGGTAGCTGATCAGGCACGATGTACCAGCTCGTCGCCAGATTGGGCTTGATGCTCTTGTTCTGGTCGACGGACATCAGATAGTCGTAGACGAGGCCGTAGAAAATGTATGCATTGTCGTTTACGCCTAGGAACGGGTTGAGGCTGTCGATCGGTTCGATAATCCCTATTATGAGCGTCGTCTTGCTGGCCGCCTCAGCGTGTCCAATGGCAGAGGCGGGCAGGCCGGTGAAAAGCAACAAGGAGGTCAACATCATGGCGACGAGACCTCTGCCGTGCCGGCGTAGAAGATGAAGCTCAGACATTCTTCTGCAAGCTCGTGATCCTTCAGAGTGCTCTTGTTCGTGCAGTCTCCCACTTTCCCCCGAGGTAGGTCTATATGGCCGGTTGTCTCCTAAGCTGGAAGAGTAATGGTCGCCGCCTTGATAACTCTTTTCTCTATGCCCTTGAGAAACCCATTTATATGGCCAATTCATTGGCCGCGATGATGGCTGAGGCTGAGGGACCTGAGGTCCAGAGGAAGATCATACTCGCATTCTACAGCCTGTTGCTGGTTGCTGGAGTGCTCATTTACTGGGTCTGGGGTCTCATCTACGGCACGTGGTACCCTTTCACGAGAGGAAACATCGGGATATATGCAGTCTACATCCCCTTGATAGCCTTCGGCCTCATCGGGATACTTCTCTACAAGAAGAAGCCAGTCGGCGCCTGAGATCGCTCACATCGCCCTTGCCAGGTAGATCGGTGTCTTCGTCGCCTTGCCGCAGATGACGCATTGGCCTGAGTACGTCTCACCGTCGACCGGTACGCCGAGGATGTCTCTGCGGGACTTCGTCTCGATGTCGTGACCGCAGGCCTCGTCTCCGCACCAACCAGCGCGGATCATCTTCTCGGGCAGGTTGTCCAGTGACTTGACGGTGACGATTCCGTTCTCCATCTCCTTTGTCGCTCTCGCGAGCATGTCCTTGGCGATCAGAGCGAGCATGTCCCTGGCCTCCTTCACGACATGCTTCCGGTCGCGGAGGGACTTCTCACCCGTATCCCTCCTGACGAAGGTCACCTTGGCCTTCTCGATGTCCCTCTTGCCCAGCTCGAGCCTCAGCGGAACGCCCTTCAACTCCCAGTCGTAGTACTTCACGCCAGGTCTGACATCCCTCTCGTCGATGTGCACCCTGATGCCGCCTGCCTTAAGCTCCTCGTACAGGTCTTTGGCTTCCTTAGACACCTTCTTCGTCTCGCCCTTCGCAAGGACCGGCACGACGACCACCTGGTTCGTCGCGATGTCTGGCGGGAGCACGAGGCCCTTGTCGTCCCCGTGGACCGCAACGACGGCCCCCACCAGCCTTTCGCTCATGCCGAAAGTCGTCTGGTGGACGTACTTGTGCTCGCCCTTCTCGTCCTCGTACTTGATGTCGTAGGGCTTCGAGAAGTTCTCCATGTACTGGTGGATGGAGCCCAGCTGTAGGCTTCTGCCGGAAGGGAGTAAGGTATCTATCCCGACAGTGTAGGAAGCGCCCGGGAACTTGTCCCAGTCGGTTCTCTTTAGGAGCTTGAACGGCAGACACCACTTCCTCGCAAGGACCGACAGGATTTCGAAATCCTCCTTTACCTGTCTCTCGGCGTCCTGGAAATCTGCGTGGCACGTGTGCGACTCGAAGAAGTGTATCTCCCTGACCCTGATGAACGCCCTGGTCTGTTTCGTCTCGTATCTGAAGGTGTTCACTATCTGATACGTCTTGAGGGGGAGGTCCGCGTGTGACCTCACCCACAGGGAGAAGATCGGGTACATCGCAGTCTCACTCGTCGGTCTGAGCAGCAGCTTGACGTCCAACGGATTCAGGCCGGCATGCGTGACCCAGAAGACCTCGGTGTCGAAGCCCTTGATGTGCTCCTTCTCCTTGGCGAACTGGTCCTCGGGGATGAGCAGGGGAAAATAAACTTCCTGGTGATTCGTCCCGTCGAACGCCTGCCTTATGTGGCCGTCGATCGCCTGCATGATCTTCCAGCCGTACGGAGTCCAGACGTTCATCCCTTTTATCGGGTAGCGCTTGTCCGTCAGGTTGGCCTTCTCGACTATCTCGTTGTACCACTCGCTGAAGTCTTCTGCCTTCTTCATTGCGTGGTCTGAAAACGAAGCCAGCCATATGTAGCTTTTGGTGGCGCCAGAATCAGTCCCTGGCTATCTTGGCTATCTGCGAGGCCACGCTTATGCAGGTCTTCGGGTTTTCAATTGTGTCCGTCGTGCATATCTCGTCGCAGACCGCCTCGAGCTTCGGGATCGCATTGCCGGCGAACACTCCGTGGGTGCACACGGCGAAGATCCTCGCAGCCCCCTGCTTTCGCAGCTGCTCGGCCGCCTTTACGATGGTCCCACCAGTCGATATTATGTCGTCCACGATCGCGACCTTCTTCCCCTTGACATCCAGCCTCTTTGGTGCCATCTTGACGGTCTCTCCGTTGAGCCGCTCCTTGACTAGGAAGTCGGCTTCGCAGTTGACGACGTCAGCGACTCGCTTCGCGTTGTCCGCCCTCCCCTCGTCCGGCGAGAGAATGAGTTCTATTCCCTTGCCCTTGAGGTACTTGCCGATCTCCGGATAAGCTGCGACGTTCTTCGCGCGCACGTAACCGAACCAGTCCACGACATTAGGGGAATGAACGTCCACTGTCATGAACGCGTCCGTGTTCACCTGCATCAACCTCGCGAGCGCACGCGCGCTTATCGGTTCGCCGGGCTTGAACTGTTTGTCTTGGCGGGCATAGCCGAAGTAGGGCACGACTGTAGTGAGCGAATCGACATCGAATTCCTTTATCGCATCCTGGAGCAGGAACAGCTCAACGATGTTTCTGTCAGGCCAGGAGGTCTGTACGAGGAACACCTCCTGATCGTCAAGGTCGTCGTCTATCCTTACATAGCATTCGTCGTCAGGAAAACGATATGTCTCCACTTTTGCCTGCTTCGCTCTGAGGCTCTTTGCCAGCTCCTTCGACAGGAGCTGAGAAGCTGACCCCCCGACGACGAACATGGTATCCTGAGCGGGGAATGGAGTACCTTCTCTTATAACTTGAGCGCGGTCGTGTTCCGCCTGGCGAAACCATTAATAGAATCTACTGTGTTATATTAAGCAGTCGGATGGGATGCAGTTGAATGAGAGCATTGGCCAGCCGTACCCCTCTCAGCAGGTGCCATCTGCACCTCCTGCGCAAGCAGGCGTTCACAGGTCTCCGGAGGCAAAGCGCCGGGGGCTGATTCTGAGAAGGCAGCCTGACGGCATGGAACCTGTAGCGATCATATACGGCAACGTGGGTACTCTCAACTTCAATTGCGGGGTGACGGCCCCGCTGGAGAAGATGGAGTACGTTCAGGTTAAGCACGACCTCGACGGTTGGGTTCTTTGCCAAGTGTCCGAGGTCGAGAACAAGACCAACCTGACGATTGACGGGGCCGTGGGAATGGGGGATGGCACGCCGGTCTCTATTGAAGAGAAGCAGTCGGCTGCAATCTCAATCATTGGCTACAGAGATGATAGGAACCTTTTGCAGGTTCCACGGACGCCCTTGAAGGCAGGGTCTGTCGTTTACAGGGCCAAGGAGGAGCTCATCAAGAGCGTCGTGGGGATAAAGGAGAACAACGAAGCCGGGGCGTACATCGGGCTCCTCGCAAGCCATAATGTCAGAATCGAGCTTGATATCAACGTCATGGTGCAGAAGCACGTCTGCATCCTGAGCAAGACTGGTGGAGGCAAGTCCTACTGCTCAGGGGCGATAATCGAAGAGCTGATGAAGCACAATGTGACCGTATGCGTCGTCGACCCTCACGGTGAGTACTCGAGCATGAAACACAAGGGGTCCATCAAGAAGACAACTAGGGACTTCGGCGTGACACCTAAGGGCTACGACGACAAGATCCTCGAGTTCGCGACGGACCCATCAATCAACAGGGGCGCAAAGCCGCTCAAGTTCACCCTCCACAATCTGGACGCGAGGGAGATTCTCGGGCTCACCAACATAAAGAACGTTCGGAATTTCCTGACGATGCTTAGAAAGGCCATCGACATCCTGAAAGAGACCAAGGGCACCTACACGATAAACGATATCATCGCAGTACTGGAGCAGGGAGGAGAGGCTTCGAGCGGAGCACTCATCACAGAGCTGGAGTATCTCAACGAGATTGACATCTTCGCTGAGCAGGGCACTAAGATCGACGAGCTGCTTCAGAAGGGAAAGTGCACGATAATCAACTTGAGGGGCACTCCTCCGGACATCCAACAGCTGATCGTGAACAGAATCGGCAACGCCTTGTTCGAGCTAAGGAAGGTGGAGAAGATACCACCTATGATGCTTGTGGTCGAGGAGGCCCACAACTTCTGCCCACAGCAAGGCCAAGTTGCGTGTTCCAAGGTATTCAGGACCATCGCCTCCGAAGGGAGGAAGTTCGGGCTGGGTCTCATGGTCATCACGCAAAGGGCCGCCAAGATCGACAAGAACGTCCTGAGCCAGTGCAACACCGAGATCATACTCAAAGTGACAAACCCGAACGACCTGACCGCGATAGCCGCATCGATTGAAGGTCTCACGGAAGGCATGGAGGACGAGATCCAGAGACTTCCCATCGGAAGTGCCATAATCACCGGCGGGGGCGTTTCCATGCCGCTGTTGGTGGAGATAAGGCCGAGAGAGTCGAAACACGGCGGAGAGAGCGTCGAGGTCATTCCGTCGAAAGGGTAAGATGATGCCAGCCAAAATGGCAACGATAACCGAAGAGAGGGTTGAGCGCTACATACAGCTGACCTCAAAGGCTCTGGACAAGGCAAAGACAGCTGCTCCCGAAAGATCCTTCAACCGGAAGCTGGCCGACGACTTCATGAGGATGGCAAGATCGTATTTCCAGGATGCTAGGGACTTCGCAGCGAAGGGCGATCTTGTGAACGCCTTCGCGTGCATCAACTATGCTCATGGATGGCTGGACAGCGGAGCAAGGATTGGCCTTTTCGATGTGGGCGGCGACGATAGGCTCTTCACGCTTTTTGAGTGACCGTTCAAAGGTTCTCCAGCAGCAGGTTCGAGGCAGCGAATACAGCCCCCGCGACCCACATGATCACGAAGCCGTACATTGCCAGCATCAATGCCTGTGACGCTGGAAATCCAGGAAGCCCTTTATCCTCCCAGACGGAATACTCCGCTGGAACGCTCAATTCCTTCTCGATGGCTTTGGCCTTGTCAAGCCACCTGCTTTTGTACACTCTCGCGCGGGAGACGAGCAGAACCATCACGATTGCGATCACGAGACCAATCACGGAAATGCAGAACCTGGCAAGATAGTGGCTCTCCTGCCTGAAGAACTCAGCCACGAGGACCGCATTCGCGGCAACAAGAATCGCGCTCGATAGCCAGTAGTTCGAATCCTGGCTGCGCTCCATGGCGTTCAACTCTCTCAGCTGCTTCCAGCCATCTACTTTGGGATCCCAAATACCCGACGCCGACGCTTCCTCCATCGACCTGCCCTCCTTAGCTCAAATCACCAACACTCTACGTATATATGACACTTTGTCGATAATTGTTTTTCAAAGCACTGTCGGGCCATCGGCGGAGACTCTGCAGGTCCAGACATCGCCGAATTCTCTGAGGATTTCAGACTGGCCTCTTGTGTCTCCCACTGCGAAGACAGAGTTACCCAGCATCGCCATGCTAGCCAGTCCCAACTTCCCCGCGGCAACCATCGCCTGTATGATCGCCTTGGATGCGAGACCTGATTCAACTGCAAAAGAGGATGACAGCTTCATCAGTCTATCTAGTGTTGCGTCTCTCAGCAGCTCGTCCACCTTTCTTGCGCCGCTCTTGTTTATTGCCAACCGCCTGACCGGATCTGCTAGCACTTCTTTCGTGAGGAGTTTTGAACCAACTACAGTAAGCGCGACCTCTGGCGTTCCATCGATCCTGAGAACCTCCCCTGCCGGAGGAAGCCCCGCCCTCTTCCTTATCGTAATCCCGCCTTTCCACACGGCGGAGACGTCTCCGAGGCCCGTTGAGCACTGTATCTCGGCGATGTGAGCCGCCTCAAAGGCCTCTTGTCTGGTTCTTCCCAGCGTGTCGGCAAGGGCAATCGCAGCAGAGAGCGCGCCGGCCGCGCTCATGCCGAATCCCTGGCTGTGCGGAAGGTCGAGGGTAGTGTCGACTGTGACCCTTAGCTTCTCGTTGCCGATGATTTGCGCGATCGCAGCTCGCGTGGTATCCGATCTCGCCCTCTTTCCGTCGATGTGGATCAATACTCCCTGACTTTGCGCAGCCTCGACCTTCACCTCGGAGGTCGCCCCGCGCGTCAGGCAGAGACCAGCTCCCCTCGACCCGGTCGAAAGAGGGTCTGCGCCCTCACAAATCTGGAAAAAGCCGGTGACGTGCCCAGGACAGAACGCCTTCGCGTTCATCACATCATCCTTACGACCTTGTCGATGATCTGGTCAGCGACATGGGATTTCGTGCCCTCCAGCTCTTCCGTGTCGCCGTTCTTCTGAACGAGCAGGACGCGAGTTCTTCCCGGCTTCACATGCTCCATCTTGTTTGCGACAACCATGCAGCACTTCGATCTCTTGATCAGCTTGAGAGATTCCTGAATCAGCTCGGTGTCTCCTATCTTCGTCTGTGCCTTGAACCCGACGACCAGCCTTGCCTTGAGGCGGTCGATGAGCTTCGGATTCCTCCTCAGCTCAAGGCTGACCTTCGCGCTATCTGATGGTATCTTCCCCTGGACCTTCCGAGGTGAGTAGTCCGATACCGCTGCTGGGAACATAACGATATCGAACCTCCTCCCTTGGATCATCCTCGACAGATCCTTGAACGAACGGTATCTTCTGGTGGTGATGTGTTCTGGCAGGTCGGCCTCTGCTCTGCCCATCCAAAGCTCGACGCTCGCTCCCCTCTCTTGCGCGGCTCTGGCAAGCTCGATCCCTGTTTCGCCCGAACTCCTGCTGGTCACGACCCTTATGTCGTCGATCGGCTCCTCTGTCGCTCCGGCGATGACGAGGACCTTGCGCCCGACCAAGTCCCTCTTGCCGATCGCGGCGATAACTGAGGAAACGATGTAGTCGATCGAGGGCATCTTGGCCTTCGACTCTTGTATCTTCGGCTCGAGGAAGGTCACCCCTATCCTCTCAAGTTTCTTGATGTTCTCCAGAACTATCTTGTGTTCCATCATTGAGTAGTGCATTGCAGGGACAACAATCACAGGAATTCCAGTCCCCATTGCAGTTGTGGCCATCGTCGTCACGGACGTGTCGTCAATCCCGCATGCCATCTTGGATATCGTGTTCGCTGTCGCGGGCGCGATTAGAAGAAGATCGGCCCTGTCGGGAACATCGCCGCAGAGGGACACATGCTGGACGTTCCCGTCGATGGCTGTGATGACCTCTCTGCCCGAGGCGAACTGGAGCGCCCATGGGTGCACGATCGTTTGCGCGTCCCTCGACATGACCACATGCACGTCGGCGCCATTCCTGATGAGCTCTCTGCATAACTTCACAGTCTCGACGGCTGCTATGCTGCCCGTCACGCCAAGGACGATCTTGCGGCCATTCAATTTCTCGCTCTTGGAACCCCTCAGATGATCCGCTGGATGCATAACACCACTTGTGAGTCTCCGCGACCCCTTAAATCTTCCTCTCCTTGACGAGGCTCAGTACCTCATCTGTGACTGACTGAAGGTCCTTCGCGCCATCCACCTTGACTATTGTCTTGTCGAGCTTCGCCAAACGAATGTAGTTCTTCTGCACCTTTCTGAGGAAGTTCAGCCGTTCAAAGCGGGAGAGCTCGGACCTGGTCCGTATCCGCTGGAGCCCCAGCTCTGGCGGGATCGTCAGGAACACCGTCAGGTCTGGGTGGATCGATATCTTGAGATTTGCCTCCAGCAGCCATTTGAAGGCGTCTCCCTCGAAAATGCCCTCAAGGCACGCAGTCTGATATGCCACCGTCGAGTGATAGTATCGGTCGCACACGACCGTCTTCCTCCGAGCCAGCCATTCAGCTACCTGCTCCGTGTGCTGTGCGCGATCTGCCATGAACAGGAGAGCGTCAGCGTAAGGGCTGATCTTGTGCCTGTCGCCCCTCCTCACGGCTTGGCCGATCCATGATTCCGTGGGCTCCCTTGTCAGAACGGCACTGCTCCCCAGCCTCTTGACTAGCAGCCTTGCGACCGAGGACTTCCCGCATCCGTCTATGCCTTCTATGACCACGAATCCGCCCATTGTGTCCGCCTTGGATTGCTCGATGAGCATAGATAATCATTTGCATCGGATTTTAACCTGGCCCTACCGATAGACTATAAGTACGCACAAGCACTTTACAGGCCAATTCAGGTGATGCCTCTGGCGGTCGCTTACGTGCTCATAACCACGGCAACTGGCAAGGAGGGCTTCGTGCTCGAACAGATGCGAAAGCTCCCGGGCCTCTCAGAGGTGCACCAGCTTTTCGGGCAGTTCGACATGATTGCGAGGATGGAGACGAAGGACTACGATGTCCTGTGCGATGAGGTCCTTGGAAAGATACGGACCATCCCTGGAGTCACGGGGACCAGGACGCTGATCTGCGCCAGGTTCAAGCGCGATTAGCCATCCGCATTTTTCTCTCGTAAGCGCGCCAGCTGAAAATCATATCCCTCGCAGCCTTTGCCTCGTCGAGTCTCCTCCTAGCTGTATTGTGAGGCGCGGAACGGAGCAGCTCCGGGTCTTCCTTCAGGATGGCCTTGCACGCGTCCACGAACGCGTCGAGGGATTCTCGTGATTCAGTCTCCGTCGGCTCGATCATTATTGCCTCGTCGACTATCAACGGGAAGTATATCGTCGGGGCATGGAAGCCATAGTCAAGCAGCCTTTTGGCGAAATCCAGCGTCCTGAGGCCGTTCTTCTTCAACGGTCTTCCGCTCAGGACGAACTCGTGCTTTCTCAGGTCTCCATACGGCAGCTCAAAGTCGGATTTCAGCTTCTCCTTGAGGTAATTCGAGTTCAGGACCGCGTTCTCCGAGATTTGCGCCAGGCCTTTGCCGCCGTGCATCCTGATGTACGCGTACGCCCTGACGAGAACCGCATAGTTGCCGAAGAACGCCCTGACCTTCCCGATGCTTTTGGGCTTTTCGTAGTCCAGGGAATAAGTCCCATTGCTTTCAACGATACGAGGCACTGGAAGAAACTCCTCAAGCATCTTCTTCACGCCGACTGGCCCTGCCCCTGGGCCGCCTCCGCCATGTGGGGTCGCGAAAGTCTTGTGGAGGTTGAAGTGAACGATGTCGAAGTCCATCTTCCCGGGAGACGTCTTGCCCATGATGGCGTTCAGGTTCGCTCCGTCGTAGTAGAGCAACGCGCCAGCATCGTGCAGAATCCCCGCGATCTCCTTGACGTTCTTTTCGAAGAGACCCAGTGTGTTCGGGTTGGTCAGCATGAAAGCAGCAGTGTCCTTCGATATCGCCGACTTCAATGCCTCAACATCGACGCAGCCTTCCTTGGAGGGCAGATCGAGGACATCGTAGCCAACCATTGCCGCGCTCGCAGGATTCGTCCCGTGAGCGGTGTCTGGCAGAATCACCTCGTTCCTCTTCTCCCCGTTGGCCTCGTGATATGCCTTTACGAGCTGGATCCCCGTGAACTCGCCGTGTGCGCCCGCAGCTGGCTGCAGAGTCACGGCATCGACGCCGCCGATCTCGCACAGCATCCTCTCGAGCTCGTGCATTAGCTTCAGTGCGCCCTGTATCGTCGACGGATCCTGCAACGGGTGCAGGTCCGTGACCGAACTCCAGGAGGCCACCTCGTCACAAACCTTCGGGTTGTACTTCATTGTGCATGAGCCCAGCGGATAGAGGCCATTGTCGACGCCGAAGTTCATCTGTGACAGGTTGATGAAGTGCTTGACGACATCCCTCTCCGGGAGGTCGGGAATGTTGAGGTCCTTCCTCAGGATCTTCTCCGGAAGGAGGCCACGCACAGTTTGGTCGAGGTTCGTTTGCTCGGAGGGCTTCTCGCAGTTCTCGAACAAAGTCGGGACTTCGTGGACGGCCTGATGATACCTCAAAGGACCGCCTCCAACGCCTTGATGAGCTTGTCGTGATCCTGTCTGGTGTGCATCTCGGTGGTCGCGTATAGGGCTGCGTGCTTCAGCTCAGGGAACATCTTGTCGAGGACAAGCCCTCCGTGTACTCCTTTGGACAGAAGTCCTTTGTGGATCTTCTCGGAGTCGATGTCAGATCCTACGACGAACTCGTTGAAGTGCGCGGACTTGAAGTGCGGTGACCCAAGGCCATCGAGCTGGTTCATCCGGGCCGAAAGAGAATGCATGTTCTCCACGTTCTTCGCTGCGATTTCCCTCAGTCCGTTGCGGCCGACCAAAGCCAAGTATGACGCCGCAGCTATAGCAAGGAGGGCCTCATTCGTGCATATGTTTGAGGTCGCCTTGCTCCTTCGGATATGCTGCTCCCTTGTCTGAAGGGTCATGCAGTAGGCTCTCTTCCCCTCAATGTCATTGGTCATGCCTATCAGTCTTCCGGGCATCTTCCGGACATGCTCTTCCTTGCATCCGAAGACGCCAATCATCGGCCCGCCAAGGTTCATCGGGTTGCCGAAAACCTGCGCATCTCCCACAACGATGTCTGCGCCCATCTCACCTGGCGGTCTGAGGAGAGCCAGCGACATCGGATTGACGCCGGTCACGAGGGTCTTGTTGCCGACAACTGCCCTGATCTCGTCAGCCTCGGTCTCGATTGGGCCGAAGAAATTCGGAGTCTCGAAGTAGAATCCCAGGATGTTGTCCTTCATCTTCGATTTGAGATCTGTCAGATCCACGAGCCCCGTCACTCTGTCGTACGCGACTTCATCGATCCTTATGTTCGCGCCTCTTGCATATGTCGCGGCCACCTGCTTCTTCTCAGGGCTGACAGCTCTGCTGATCAGGAATGTGTCTCCACCGGAGATCCTGCGGCTCATTAGGACTGCCTCGCCCAGCGCGGTCGAGGCATCGTACATGCTCGAGTTTACGACGTCCATGCCCGTGAGTTCAGCCATGAATGACTGGTACTCAAAGAGCGCCTGCAGCATGCCCTGGCTTATCTCGGGTTGATATGGCGTGTAAGACGTCAGGAACTCCGAACGGGAAATGATGGTCCTGACCGCTGCCGGAATGAAATGATGATAGACTCCAGCGCCCAAGAACGACGGCTGAGATGATGCCGGTTTGTTGGACGAGAACAGCGCCTCGAGCTCTCGCCTCAGCTCGATCTCCGAAAGTCCGTCGGGCAAATTCAGTCCGTCAACCCTGACCTCCTCCGGAATGTCAACGAAGAGATCGTCCACAGATTTCAGATTGAGGTATCGAAGCATCTCCAGAGAACATTCGGAGAGTGCCATGGCGCGTTTGATTGGGTTGCTATACTAAATCCTTTTTGCCCTAACAATGCGAGCGCGCATCCTCTGTGATGCATCCCTGGCTCTCAGCCTCTCGATGAATGTCGGCATGCTCTCGACGTCCTTGACCTCCTTCTTTGAAAGTATCACGATCTGCGTGCGAATGCTGTCTATGACCTCGACGCCGTTTGCCATCAGCGACTCTTTGAGCATCCTCGCGAGCTGCCCTCCCCTTCTGTCCCAGTCCGTCAGGACAATCGCCTTCTTGCTCTGCCTGGAGATCTGTTCGCAGAACGCGAATATCGACACTCCTCTGTTCAGCGTGACGACGTTCTTCTCAATCCCGAGGCGGCTCAACGCGTCTGCGTCCCTGATGCCTTCGACGATTATCGGCGCGTCTGCGCTGAGGTCCACCAGCTCCTCAAAGACCTTCTCAAGCTGCTCGAGCCGCTCCTCCGGTGAAAGCATTCACTTGTCCTCCAGAGCGGAGGTCGCTCGGTCCGAAGGAATAGGCAGATGGACGACCTTCCGGGAGGACTTCTCTCCTCTCATGATGACGATGTCACCTCTAGGGACACCCAGCTTCTCGGAAAGGAATCTCAATAGCTCCTCGTTCGCCGCGCCGTCCCTTGGTTCCGCGGATATCCGCACATGAAGCGTTCCTCTCCAGCGGTTCACGCCTACAATCTGGCTCTTCGCTGCTCCGATCGACACGTCTATCGTCACGACGCATCCCGTACCATGAGGCTTAACCGACGTCTTAGGGGTCATCGACTTCTTCCTGGTGAGGTAACGTCCAGCCATAATATTAGTCTCCCGTATCGGCTAAGTGCAACGCAGGTTCTGTTGCATTGTCGGGTGGTGACCATCAGGTCACTTCGCAAATGCCACTCGTTCCATTCGGCTCCGACCGTGCGGCCATCGCTGGCTCGTATGGGATCATCATCACGTCATGCTGGAACGCGCCGGGGTTGAACCGTAAACCCCCTGCCATCCCCTTCGAGATGGCTGTCTGCAGCAGGTTGATGCTGGCGTTGATGTGCCTGTCGAGGTGCCAGCCACAATCACATTTGAACTCCGCGCCCATTCGGGAATCCTGTATCCTCCCACATATCGGGCACGTTCTGCTGCTGTATCTTGGATCGACCTTGACTACTGGGATGCCCTTCCATTGTGCCTTGTACTCGATGATCTGGTGAAGCTTTCGCCTGGGCCACATGCTGAGTCGCCGATTCAGTTCCTTGCTCCTTTTCGATTTGATGCCTTTCAGATCCTCGAGAACGACTGCGGACTTTTGTCTCTCAGCGAACGAAATGACAGCATCTGCCACTTGGTGCATCCTGTAGTCTATCCGGTGGTGCTCCCTCGCCCCTTCTCTCCTGCAAAGGTTTCTCGAAGTACGCCTGTCATGCGCTTTCTTCTTCTGAAACCTCTTGCGCCTATCGTGATGCTGCTGCTGGATGATTGCGACTTCTGGGAACTCCGCTTTGACAGCCTTGGCGGCATCACCCTCGATGAGCACGCCGTCCAGACTGCGCTCGTTGGTGTCGAGCGACAACACTGATGCGGGTGTATACTGTCTGGGAGCATCCTTCCTGAATGCGACTATGACTCGGTCGGGGAGAATTGTCAGGGAACCGAGAGAAAGGGCCAAATCGTCCAGATACTTCCGATGATACTTGCTGACGACGAGCTTCAACTTGACATGACAGCCAGCCCTGATCGGAAGGTCGATGACTCCGGACTTCCGATCGAGCTTGTACGCCTGATTCTCTGCTTTCATAATCAGGCGCTTGACGAAGGGGATTCTGCAGCTGCCCCCTTTTCGAACCCGCCTGCGATAGTTCTTGAGCACGCTCCCGGCCACTTCGAAGGCCGATACCAGATGTTGGGAATACATCCTTGGATGTTGGTGGCGAAAGTCCTTGTACGCGATCCTAACCAGGGCATTTCTCGAAGTCACCCGCGCTTGAAGACCTGCCCTGATCGCGTTGTTGACTGCCAATCTGAAGTCTTCGAGCAGGAACTTCGCATCCGCCGGAAGGCCCGAGTCCAGACGGAAGGCGACTCCCTTCACCAGCATCTCGTCCTTGACGATGGCTAGCATATTATGCTTCTCTGACTACGTGTAGCACTTGGAAGTTGGCATCGATGCTATCCAGTGCCTTTGCCACCTGATTTGCTGCAGAATCTGCAACGCACAAGCATCAAATACATTAATGATGCATGCTTGATTTGATGGCTGCCGAGAGGGGGGACATGAGCTATGAGGAAATCATGGGTCTTTTTCGTGAGGAGAACAAATCCTCGCAGCTCACAAAGGTAGATTCCTCACTCTACGAGAAGATCGGGGCATACATTAAGACATTGAGGAAAGAGAGCGAACGCGAGCTCGCCATGAATCCCATGTCCCAGGCAAGCATGATGATCAACGACCAGCTCAAGAAGGCCATCGACAAGTCAAAACGGGTCTACGAGTTGAGGCAGAGGAAGATATCCCTTCTCGCTCTCAGGAAGGTCGCAGGAGACAATCCCGACACCGGCAACCTGACTCCTGACGAGCTCGTGCTGTTCGCCAGCCTGACTTCCGTGTTGGGCGCCCACAAGGATTCGAGAGCAGACTTCGAGGAGCTTGGGCCGCGCTTCACTCAACCATCAGATGTCGTGGAGTTGCCAGATGTTCCGAGTGCGAAGACGTGCGAGAAGAAGGAGTCAATATCCGAGAAACAACAGCCAGAGGAACTCGTCCTCGTCAGAGTCCTCGAAGACATCCCGACATTCGCCGGAGTCGACAAGGATTACAGATTGCGCAAGGAAGAGGTCATCTCTCTGCCGAAGGGGATTGCCAGCACTCTCGTGTCGCACGGGAAGGTCAAGCTGATCGCGTCAGCCTAGAGCGAAAGGCCCGCTCGGAAGCCCGTGCTCTGAGACTTCGAGCTCGGAATTCAACTTTGCCCGCTTCAGACTCCGCTCGACCGTATCGAGGGCTATCTCGGGAGTGTTGTTGTCCTTGCTGAGATGGACGAGCACGATTTTGCGCGTCTTGTCTGTCGCGGTCCTCATGGACAGGACGCCTGCGTCATCGTTTGAGAGGTGACCATGGTCGCCCTTGATGGCTCGCTTGAGAAAGTCTGGGTAGTCTCCTGCAAGCAGCATCCCCTCGTCATAGTTCGCCTCAATCAACAGAAGGTCGGAGTCGGCCATCTCGCTAACGGCATTGGGCGTTACGCATCCAAGATCGGATGCGATGCTCACCTTCTTCGTGCCAATGGTGATGGCAAATGCTACGGGTTCAGCGGCAAGATGTCTGACTTTGAAAGGTCTGAAATGCAAATCACCTACTGCGAAGTCCTTTGCAGAGGCGATGGTCACGGTCTTCGTTCCATCCAACTGTGTGAGCGCAAGAGTCCCTCTTGTCCCGAAAACCTGGACGCCGTTCTCTTCGGCGAATCGCCGCGCTGATCGCACGTGATCAGTGTGTTCGTGTGTCAGCACCAAGGCCTCGATTTGCGACGCCTCTACACCGAATGACGACATTCGGCGCTCGAGTTCTTTGCACGAGATCCCGGCATCGATGAGGATGCCGCGGCCATCAGACATCACGAGGAACGAGTTACCAATGCTTCCACTGCTCAGAACTGCGATAAAAGCGTCGTGCATCCAGAACAGCCAATGCGGGGCCCCATGATAAACTCTTTGCACCTGCAGTGTGGCTCGGATGAAATCTGAATGCATCACTTCGCGCAGCTTTTCTTAAGTCGTTTGGCATTTCTTTATCTGAATGAAGTCTATTGTCCCGCCGCCGGGAAGTCTGGTGAGAGCCATTCACTGGAATCCAGCACATCTGATATCGACCAGCAGTGAAGTCTCTTCCGGCAATGGAGTGAGGGGCGTATGGTCTCTGGGAAACAGATGCTGAAGGTGATAGAGAAGGATGGATTGGACGCCATCCATGGCGCTTCCCTCGAGGTCCTCAGCAAGACTGGAGTGCTCGTGAACTCCTCGGAGACGCTGGACCTGCTAGTGAGAAAAGGCCTCAAGGTCGACCGGAAGACCAAGATCGTCAAAATGCCCGAGTCGGTCGTGATGGAGGCCGTCAAGAGCTGTAAGAAGAATTTCAAGTGGTACGCCAGAAGCGAGAAGAACTCGATCGAGGCCGTCGACGGCAGGACTAAGATTGGGCCAGGCGCAGAGTGCGTTCACTACATCGATCCGGAAACCGACCAGGCGCGGGTTCCTAAATTGGCCGACGGCATTCTCTGCTGCAGGCTTTTGGATGCGCTTGAGAATGTCCAGATCGCTTATGTCCCGACATACGCCAGCGACATCGGCGATTACGAGAGGAGCATCGTGGTGATGGCTGCTGGCCTGATCAACTCGTCAAAGTGCACATACGGCGGGAGCACGGGCAAGGACGATGTCGAGATGGCCATGAGGCTGGGAGAGGCCATCTATGGGGACCGGGAGATCCTGCGCAAGAAGCCCCTTTTCTGCGGGTACGTCGACCCCATCAGCCCTCTTGGGCACGATTATACGATGTTGGAGGCCCTGCTCGGCTATTGCCGAATGGATATGCCAGTGTTCGTCACAGTCATGG
Organism: uncultured Thermoplasmata archaeon; assembly: GCA_963705355.1. GTDB lineage: Archaea > Thermoplasmatota > Thermoplasmata > UBA10834 > UBA10834 > COMBO-56-21. Next base: position 713,067 of record OY970070.1, on the reverse strand, counting down.
CCCTTGCTGGCGGCACCGCTCCAGCCTCCATCGCGGGGACCCTCGTGCAGCAAAACGCCGAGGTGCTCAGTTCCATCGTGATTGCGAGCACGGTCACTAGATCCCCGAAGATCGTCTACGGCTCAGTATCCTGCCCGCTCGACATGAGGAGCGGGATGTCCGCCACTGGTGCCCCCGAGTTCTCTCTCATTGGCGTGGGCGCGGTGCAACTCGCCAAGTACTACGGCCTGCCCAGCAACATGGGGGTTCAGAGCGACTCAAAGGCGGTGGATGAGCAAGCCGCATATGAGAAGGCCTTCTCAGCTCTTGCAGCCGCCGCTGCGGGCGCCGACTTCTCGGACCTGTTCATCGGCGCGACTGAAGCTTTCAGCACGTTCTCGCCGGTTCAGCTTGTAATTGACGAGGAGATCGCAGCCAATGCCCTCAGGTTCTCCGAGGGCATCGAAGTGAACGATCAGACACTTTCAGTCGAACTCATCAACAAGGTAGGCCCGATGGGCAGCTACTTGAAGCAGAAGGACACCTTGCTGCGTTTCAGGAAGGAGCATTTGGCGCCCAGGATCTCGGACAGGGCCAGCAGGACAAGGTGGATGGAGGCCGGCTCCAAGGACGCGAAGAAGCGCGCCAAGGAGCGCATGGTCGAGCTTCTTGGTTCGCATCATCCCGAACCTCTCGAGACCGAGGTCAGAAAGAGCATCGACAGCATCATTCGGGAGTACTCGAAGAGCATCGGCGCTGATGCCCTGGAGAAACGTAGCTTCTGAGTCTTTCTATAACCACCCGCAGCTGATCGGGCCAAACCCTAGCCAATCGTTAATCCCGACGAGATGCAATATCTGACTGCGTGTCAGGAGGAAGTGAACAAAATGGCAAACCAGAACTTCGCAGACAATTTCAAGGTCAAGACAAAGTGCGAGCTGATGAGCACGACGGACAAGAAGATGATCCACGAGGCCACCCTCGAGGTGATGGAGGACGTCGGCCTCAAGGTCCACAGCAAGACGGCCAGGAGCGCCCTGAAGGGCTCGGGGGCCATCGTGGACGAGAAGACCGAGGTCGTCAAGTTCCCTATAAGTGTCGTGAACTCGCTCTCGAAGAAGATCCCAAAGACGTACACCCTTGCGGGTCGAACCAAGGAGTTCGATCTCCCCCTTGACGGCAACCACAGCTACTTCACAACCGACGGTTGCGGAGTCGCTGTGTGGGAGGCCAAGACGCGGACCAAAAGAAGGTCTGTCCTGGAGGACATTCGCAGGACGGCGATCATATCCGATTGGCTTCCGTACGTAAGCATCTATGAGCCGATGGTTGTCGCGCACGATGTGCCGGAAAAGATGCACGTGATCGAGGGCGTTAGGGTCGCGATGGAGAACACTCAGAAGCACATTCTGACCGAGTCGACTTCGAACCCGGACGAGGCCAGGGCCCAGGTCAAGATGGCCGCCGAGATCATGGGCGACATCGAGGAGCTGAGGAATAGACACTACATCTCCGCCATGGTCTGCACAGTCTCGCCGCTCGTGCTCGAAGGTCCGACCACTGAGGCGGCGATGGTCTGGGCGGAGAACCATGTTCCAGTGCACATCACCGGCATGGCCCAGGCGGGCATGAACGGTCCCGCAACGATCGCTGGCGACCTCGTGGTCAATCACGCGGAGACGCTCGCGCTCGCATGCGCGATGCAAGCTCACGAACCCGGTTCGCCCGTCATGTACGGCTCCGTCCTTTCCGCCATGGACCCGATGTCGGGCGCGTACATAGGCGGCTCGCCCGAGAGCACCATCCTTTGCGCTGCCGCGGTCGAGATGGCCAAGTTCTGCAAGATACCGAACTCCACAGGAGGCATGGGCTCGAGCGCGAAGGTCCCTGGCGTGCAGGCATCGATAGAGAACCAGCTCTCCACCGCCGCGAGCATCCTTGTCGGCGGAGAGGTCATCAATGGCCTGGGGGTTCCGGACGGCTCCACACTTCTGTCGTACGAGCAGCTGCTGTTCGACCATGAGATAGCTGGTATGACCCTGAAGACCATGAGCGGGTTCGAGGTCAGCGATGAGACGCTAGCAGTGGACCTGATCAAGAAGGTCGGCATAGGCGGGAACTATCTGGGTCAGAAGCACACGCTCTCGCACATGCGCGACTACTACATGCAGCTAATGTGGAGGACGGAGACCTTCGAGCAGGCCGTGAACAAAGGCGGCATGGACTCGCTCGAGGCGGCGAACGCGCGCATCGAGCAGATCTTGAAGGAGCACAAGCCGGTCCCGCTGGACGCTGACAAGTCTAAGGGGCTCAGTGCGATAGTGAACGAGTTCGGCAAAAGCTGAGCCCTTTCACACAAACCTCTTTCACTCATTTCATTTTGAATTCTAAATATATAATTGTTGGAATAATCATATCTCAAGCCTGGGACCAAGGAGGCCAGTCGTCCCAACCTTTCTTGTCAAACACGATAGGTTTATAAATGGTCGACATATTCTGCGAGTCTGCGGGCTTGTAGCTCAGCTAGGTAGAGCAACCGGCTCTTACTTCGGTTCTGAAAGGAACGGAAGGAGACACCGGTTGGCCAAGGGTTCGAATCCCTTCAAGCCCGCCATCTGACATTCACGCGGAGCGGGAAATGGCTGCAAAACATCTGTATTTTGTCGGGACTGCTGGCTGCGGCAAGAGCACTCTGACAAACGCCTTTCTCCTGTGGCTGCAGAACCAGGGCTATGATGCGATCACCGTCAACCTGGACCCTGGCGCGGATACACTGCTCTATGCGCCTGACGTCGACGTCCGTGACTGGATCAAGCTGTCGGAGGTGATGCAGGAGTACGGCCTCGGACCGAACGGGGCGCAGATCGCCGCGGCCGACATGCTCGCGGTGAATATCCAAGAGATCGCCCAGGTTGTGGCGGGATATAACACCGATTTCGTTCTCATCGATACCTCAGGCCAGTTGGAGCTGTTTTCGTTCAGGCAGAGCAGCAGGCTGGTGCTCGAAGAGTTGAGCGGGCAGGCCGCTATGCTCGTGTATCTGTTCGACCCTGCTCTGGCCAAGACCCCGAACGGTTTCGTGTCCTCGCTGATGCTGGCGGCGTCTGTACACTTCAGGCTCCCGTTGCCAATGATCTCCGTGCTCGCAAAAGCCGATGTTCTGTCCGACATGGAGAAGATGAAGATCGAAGAATGGAGTGGAGACTACTACGCCCTTTTCAACGCCCTCCTCGACGAGTCTGTCGACAGTCAGACCCAGCTGAATGCAGAGTTCCTTCAGGCACTGGAGAGCGTGGGCGTCGGGAGAACGCTAATGCCCGTGAGCGCGGACTCGGGAGATGGACTCGAGGACATCTACAGTCTCGCCCAGCAGGTATTCGAGGGCGGAGAGGACCTAGAGAAGCACGACTAATCTGGTCTCTTGTTCGTTGCGGTCAGGCGGATAGCGCGGAAGACCTCCAACCCCGAGGGTGACAGTGACAAGCGGACCTTCCTTCTGCGCACCTCGGGTCTGAGCAGGTTCTGCTTCCTAAGTTCTCGAATCACTCTCTCGGTTGATTGCTTGCTCGCCGGTTTCATCTTGACGATCAGATCGTCCAAGACCAGATTCTTTTCCCCAATCACGTTGATCAGTCTCGTCTGAGAAGTCGTGAATCTGTCCTTCGCGGTCGCCCCTTGGAGAACCGGCAGTTTGGTGATCCTGCCGTCGAAATGGAACGCCTCCAATCCGAAGCGGAATGCCGCAAGCAGCGCGGCATCACCCAGCAACTTCGATCCGCCGCTGATGTTCAGTGTCACGGGATTCCTTCCGCCGTTTGCATGTCTCAGGAGTATCTCCGATACTCCGTCGACGAGCGCCATGAAATCATCTTCATCAACAGTCTCGGCGTCGACCGCATGGCCAGCCATATCTTCGAGGTTCTTGATCCTCTGAAACGCTTCGCATCCTTGGATGCCTTCCTGGCCGATGAGGACCAGCTTGTCATATGGAAGCTGCCTCATGGCCTGCAGGACCCTTTCAGCGTCCTCAGGACCGAAGGTGGAAACAAGGATTCTCACTCGTCATCACCAAGCAGGAGCTCCGTCGACTCCTCGACGACCACGACCTTCTTCCTCGAGTCGTCCGGGTGTCTCTCCAGCCTCACCGCGCCTTTGGCGACGAGGTTGCGGAGGTGGTGGTTGACGGTTGCCTTGTGCTTTCCAATCAGCGATGCCAGCTCGACCTCTGTTAGCTTCCTCGACTTGTTTTTCGACAACGTCTTGAGTATCTCTCGCTCCTCGCCCGATAGCACCTGGCTATATTCCATCTTCAGCAGCGGCAGCGGGATCTCTTCGTAGGTCAGGTCGTGGACGTACACCGTCGGTATTCCCTCCAGGATGCAAACCAGCAAGGCCGCAGCAGAGGTGGGTTTCGTTCCCCCGGCTATGTTGAAAATCGCAATCTCTCTGCCCTCGCGCTTGTGCTTGCGAATGTCGCCCCTGATCCTCACTGCGATGTTCTTGAAGTCGAATGGATCGTCCAAGTCAACCGCCTCGACTGCAAGCTTCATGCTTCGGCAATACTCCAGGACAGCCTTCCTCGCCTCCCCGACCCTCCTCGTCGCCTCTGTGTCGGACTTGTCCGCACCGCAGTAGAACACGACCTTGTCCACATTTGGCGTGGATCTTATTGTTGGAACCAGGGACTTTGGACGAAAGCCAAGGGTACCGAAGACAACTACCATTCTTCTCGCCGAGATAGTGTATGTCGTCGGTTCCATTTACTTCTTGTGATACCGTAATAATAATTATCATACTAATATTAAATCCGGTGCTGACACAATTCCTCCAGAGCCATGCCTCTTCGTATCAGCCGATATGATACGATATCTGATCTCCATCAATACCGGGCCTGCGACTTCACCAATCATGAGCCAATGGGATGCACAGAAGGTGCGGAAATTCAGACACGTGTTCCTTGATGCGGAGGGCACACTCTATGTGCCCAAGAACGGCAAGTCTCGCTGGGAGTTCTGGGCGGACCCTTCACCTGATGCCGCAGTCGAGTTCTTCGAGCTGGACAAGGGCGTCAGAGAATCGCTCGAGGCACTAAGAGGACAAGTCGAGACCTTGTGCATCGTTTCGAAGAACCCGAAGGAGATACTGACCGCCTTGCTCGACAAGTTCGGCATCCGCCATCTCTTCGACGAGATCATGCTGAACGACAACAAGGGCAAGCTGATTGCCAAGTATCTCTATAGAAAGGGATTCAAGCGGGAGGAGGCCGTCATGGTGGGCGACATGCCGGTTCTCGACCTGTACCCTGTCAGGAGGATTGGCGTGGAGGCCATCCTAGTGGACAGACCGTACAACAGCTGGGCCAGAGCGGAGAGGATCAAGGGTATCTCTGAATTGCCATCGTGGCTGAAAATCGCGGACTTGGCCGAGGAGATGGGTCAGCGCAGGCCGCACATCGCATCATTGGACGACTTCCACACTGCTGATGTTCTGAGGGATATACTGCCCCGTGTTCGCAGCGCGCAAACCAAAAGCTTGATGGCGATGTCGAACTCATGAGGGAGACGCATGACAAGCATAACGCTCCACGGTGGGGTCAACGAGATCGGAGGGAACAAGATCCTTCTGGAAGACCGCGGGAGTCGGATCTTCCTCGACCTCGGCCTCAGCTACAATCAGAAGGGTAAGTACTTCGAGGAGTACCTGAGACCCCGCGCGTCCGCAGGCCTGACCGACCTCATTCGCACTGGCCTGCTGCCCGATGCGATGCATCCTGACTTCTGCGGCGTCTACCGGTCGGACTACCTCAAGATGCTCGGCATGGGGACATCGGATGCCTGCCCCGTCCAGGCGGTCTTCCTCACTCACATACACATGGACCACTCCTCATACATCGCCTTCCTGAACGAGAACGTGCCAGTTTACGCCTCGCTGCAATCGTCCGCCATGGCTGAAGCGCTCAGCATCTGCAACGTCCACGACTTCGAGAGCGAGATATTCGAGTACAAACGAAGGCCATCCAGTAGGTCTGATGATGTCGTGAGAAGGAAGTGGGTCGTTGTTGAGCCGAACAAGAAAGTGGCAGTGGACGGCATCGTGGTCGAGGGCTTGCCTGTCGATCACTCGGTCCCCGGCGCGATGAGTTATTTGGTCCACACATCTGAGGGCTCGCTACTGTATTCCGGGGACCTGCGGGTGGAAGGGTTCGGCAACACGACCGCGGAGACGATGCGGCGGATATCGGGGAACGAGATTGACATCATGCTGTGCGAGGGGACTCGCGTGCATGAGCGTGGCAAGCCGTCTGAGAAGGAAGTCAGGACGGCCGTTGTTGACCTGGCCAAGCAGGCGAAGGGGTTGGTCGTCGCTGACTTCGCCTACAAGGACCTGCAGCGGCTCGAGACATTCCTGGAGGCTGCCAAGGAGAGCGGGCGCACATTAGTTCTGACCTTCAGAGACGCGTTGATCCTGTCCACGATGAGGTCGAAAGGCCTAACACTTCCAGACCCTCGAACCGAACCATCCATCGAACTGCTCATGGAGAAGAAGGGCAAGGGCAACTTCGACGACAGTGACTACAAAACCTGGGAGCGCCAGTTCCTCAGCTGTGGCAATGTGATCCGCGGCCCTGATGTCGCAAAGGGCGGGGAAAAGCGGATACTCCACTCAGGGTTCTATGACATGACCAACCTCCTGGATTTCGAGATGCCTCCTGGCAGCATCTACATCCACTCGACCTCAGAGGCGCACAATGAGGAGCAGCTGATCGACGAGAGGCGTTTGAGAAACTGGCTGAAACTTCTGAAGCTGAGCAAACACCACCATCACGCCTCCGGCCATGCTTGCAGGGAGGAGTTGGAAGCGTTCATCGGGAACGCTGACCCGGACAGGCTCGTCCCGATACACACCAAGCACGCGAAGGTGTTCTCCGAATTGCACGGGAACGTTGAGAGGGCGAAGCTGGGAAAGAAGGTACTTTTCTGAGCTTGCACCTGCTTCCACCAGGGACATACGTCGAACTTCTTAGTAGTCCCAAATCGCTTAAAAGGCAGTACCAATGTCCACTCTTGGACAATAGGAGCTGTGACCTTCGGATGCACGCGGTCGTCAAGAGAGAAAGGGAGCCGGGAGCGCAGGTCGAGGATGTGCCGTTGCCTGTGATAGGCAAGGGCGAGGTCCTCGTCAAGGCGAAGATGACGTCGATTTGCGGCACCGACGTCCACATCTGGGACTGGAACCACTGGGCGCAGAAGCGCGTCAAGACCCTGCCTATCGTGTTCGGACACGAGTTCTGCGGCGAGGTCGTTGAGGTCGGCAAGGGCGTCAGGAGGGTCGATGTCGGTGACATGGTTTCCGCTGAGACTCACATAGTCGACGGAACCTGCTACCAGTGCAAGACCGGCAGGATGCACATCTGCCGGAACATGAAGATCCTGGGAGTTGACACGGACGGCGTGTTCGCAGAGTACGTCAAGCTGCCCGAGAGGAACGCGATGAAGCTTCCGAAGGGATTGGATCCGAAGCTGGGGTCGCTCCTGGAGCCGCTCGGCAACGCCACTTTCACGGTCTTCCCGAACGACTGCTTCCACGACATCAAGGGGAAGAACGTTGTCGTTGCCGGCTGCGGGCCTATCGGGCTCATGGCCATCGCTCTCCTGAAAACCGTCGGGGCGAAGCAGATCATTGCGACGGAGCTCGCGAGCGAGAAGGTGAGATCCGACCTGGCGAAAAGGATGGGCTCAGATGTCGTGCTCGACGCCGCCATGGGCAACGGCGCGCTCGTCAGGGAAGTCAAAGAGCTCACCGACGGCAACGGAGCTGATGTGTGCCTCGAGATGTCTGGCGCGGCACCCGCCCTGAAACAGGTGTTCGAGATGCTGACGCCCGGCGGGAGGGTGTCAATCCTGGGGCTCTACAACGACCCTGTGGCTATTGATGTCAACAACGCGATAACGTTCAAGTCTGCGACGGTCTTCGGAATCACAGGCAGGAAGATGTTCCAGACATGGGACACGATGTTCAAGGTTCTGAAGAACCCAGCGTTTAGGTCAAAGCTCTCGTCGATCGTCACCCACACCTTACCGATAAGGGACATCGAGAAAGGCATGGAACTCATTCGCACGAAGCAGGCGGCGAAAGTCTCGCTCAAACCCGAGTGGTGAGGAGATGGCTCGGAGAGATCCCGTAGGGTTTCTGAGAGATGAGTACCAACAGCTGGTCGGCAACGAGCTCGACTGGAAGTTGCGAGTTCTCGAAGGACCCAGCATGCCTCGTTGCGTCGTGGACGGCCGGAAGGTCCTCATGCTGTGTTCGAACAACTACCTCAGCCTGAGCACTCACCCGAAGTTGAAGAAGGCCGCCATCGAAGCGGTGAGAACCTACGGCGCTGGATCGGGCTCAGTGCGCCCGATTGCAGGGAACATGGACCTGCACATGGAGCTCGAGAGGCGCCTAGCGAAGTTCAAGGATGCAGAGGCGTCGCTGGTCTATCAGACGGGTTTTGCTGCAAATGCTGGCCTGATTCCGCAGCTCGCAGATGCAGGCGATCTGATCGTCAGCGATGAGTTGAATCACGGAAGCATCATCGACGGCGTCAGGCTGTCGAGGGCAGACCGTGCAGTGTACGGGCACTGCAATGTCGATGATTTGAGGAAGGTTCTCGAGAAGGCCGAAGAGCACAGCCCCGCCTACAGAAGGGTTCTGATAATCACCGACGGCGTCTTCAGCATGGACGGAGACATCGCGCCTGTCGACAAGATAGCGCCAATCGCCCATGATCACGGTGCCATGGTCTATGTGGACGACGCGCACGGAGAGGGTGTGCTCGGTGAGGGCGGAAGAGGCATTGTGTCTCACTTCAAGCTCCACAGGGATGATGTCCACGTCGAGATGGGCACCTTCTCGAAAGCTTTCGGCGTGGTCGGCGGCCATGTCTCCGGCACCCGCGACCTAGTCGATTTCGCGTACAACAAATCGAGAACTTGGCTTCTCAGCGGTTCACATCCTCCAGCAGTGGCTGCCGCGTGCATCGCGGCGATTGATGTTCTGGAAACAGAGCCGAAGCATGTTAGGAATCTCTGGGCAAACACTGATTACTTCAGGAAAGGCGTCCGCGATCTTGGATTCGACACGGGCAAGAGTCAGACGCCCATCATCCCCGTCATGATCGGCGAAAGCGGAGCCGCGAAGATGTTCAGCTCGCGGCTGTTCGAGCTCGGAGTCTTCGCTCTCCCGATCGTGTTCCCGATGGTGGCCAAGGACAAAGCGAGGATCAGGACCATCATGAACGCGGCCTTGACCAAAAGTGATTTGGACGAAGCCCTGGGCGCATTCGAGACGATTGGCAGAGAATTGAAGCTTATCTAGTCCCGCTCGCGCCTGCCTTCCTCTTCATGTCTTTCTGTCACCCCGATCTTGAACTCCTCCATCGGAGTGATCACTTCGAAGATCACGGTGTCCACTATGCCCTTCTCTTTCATGGATTGCTGAGGGGGAAGCAGGTGGTGCTTCTCGAAGAACTTGATCAGCTGGTCCCTTCCGGTGTCGTCGACCGCCTTCTTGATCACCGCTGGTTTCTTCCAAAACGGAGGTCCCAAGGTCGCGACGGTCCTCTTACCTTCGATGTGTAGAACGACCATGTCGTGATTCTTGGAGAAGTACTTGTCGCGTTCACTTTGCGGGACCTCAATGCCTCTGGACCGGTTCGGACCCTGCCAAATGGTGCAATCAAAGGATTCACCTGCGAGTGATGCTGGCGTCGTGCCCGCTGCCCTGGGGGGATAGGTCAAGACATGACAGTTCGGACAGAACATCTCTTCTGTTTCTTTTCTGCATCTGTGACAAACTCGCAAGCCAACACCCCCTATCGTTTTGGTGAATCCAGTACTCGCTCATCAAAGTTCGTATTGAATGGTCATGGCGAAGGACGACGACACGTATCAATGGCCAGATGCAATTCGCCCTCATGTGGGCGGGCACGGGAGAATGGCCGATATCTCCTGCAGGAATTCCTTTGAGATCACATTCAACGGCGAGCCGATTATCAGTGCATCGCACCTCCTGCGTTCGAGGGGAGGTACGGAAGGCGCGTTGCGAAGCTGACCAAGAAGTTGCACGGTTAGTCTCAGATTCGCTTCGGTACGCTCCACGGGTTCTGGAACGAGAGCCCCTCGAACTCCTCGGACACTTTTCCAGTCGTGGCGTATCTGTAGAGGGCCGCGACGAGCACTGATTGGGCCGCAGCCGCGATCAGCCCCAGAATCAGCCAGTAGACTATGGCGACCACGATGCCGACCACTACCGACCACATGGTCATAAAGGCGACCCCTATGAGGATCGGTATGAGTCCGACAAGACCCAGAAGAACAAAGATCGCCCCCAACCCGAGGTTGCCCACAAGCGCCTCTCCCCAGGTGTTCTTCAAGATCGAGACGCTTCTCTTCAGCGAGGCCCATGGACCCAACTTCTCGCAGATGAATACTGGCACCACGAAGTAGGTCGCGATCGTGAAAGCGGCGCCAAGCGCCCCCACCAACAGCTTCCCGATGAATCCTACCCTCTCCTGGATAGCCCGCAAAATCAAGCCGACGGTGGCTGCGAACAGGGCCCAGAGCACTATGTGCTTGATGTTCTGCCGAGCGATCCTGAAGCCGTCCGCGACCGTCGGGTCCCCGCCGTTCATCCTGATCGTCGCCCAACCTATCACTGCAGCATTGAAGAATATCGAGAGGAAGAAGGCGACGAAGTAGAAGACAGCGAAGAACACGATGAATACCCACTGGTTCGCGTTGTCGGAGATGCCGTCGAATCCCCATGTGAAAAGCGCCCCGACGAAGAAACTAGCGAGGATAAGCAGGGTGATCAAACCCGACAAGAACGGGAATATCAGGATCTCCTTGTCCTTTCGCAGGACTCTCAAGCTCATCTTGGCCAATTGCCAGCCACGTCCTATGCGTCCCACAATCCCAGCTCCAACAATTGCAGATTTGGATTACAGTGCCCGTATATGAAATGGCCTGAGGAGAGCTAGCTCATGCGTGCCTACAGAATCGAATTCCGGTCAAAGGCGATTCAGATCCTCATCCTCTTCGGTCTTCTTTCGGGGAGGTTTCTGCCTTTCCCTGGGTCTCTTCCGAGGCCTTTCCTCCGGCTCCTGCTCGGCCTCCTCTTCAGGCTCTTCCTCGGCTTCGACCTCTCTCGGCCGTCTCCCTTCTTCGGTCTCTTCCACCGCCCTCAGCGGGGTGTTGCATCTGGGGCATCTGTCAGACCCTCTGATGCATTCCCTGCAGAGCACCGCCTTGCATTTCGCGCATCTCGCGACCGCGATGCCTCCGTGGAACAGGCATCTGCGCCCGACCAAATCAGAAGGAATTTCCTGAGGAGCGCGCTCGGTCTCCCTTCCTGGCCGCTCCCTCTGAGGCTTCGGCCGCGGTTTTTGTCTGAGGGCTTCGACCTCATGACTGTACCTTTCGGCCGCTCTGGGCTCTCGCTCCTCTTTATGCATCTCTTCGGGCCGGGGCGCTTCTCGACGGCGTCCTCTCCTCTCGGACGGAAATGAAGGCTCTTCAGGCGAAGGCCTCTCCCGCCAAGCTGCACGCTCGTCGTAAGGGGAGTAGTGCCCGTAGCTCTCGCTGACGATGGACTTCAGCGCCACTGCCGGCGTCGCGAATCCAGCGCCCTGGAAGGTGTGAAGGATCGTCACAATTTGTCGGGCCCAGTATGCCCCGATGCCGAGGTTCCTGATCAGTCCCAGGACGTTCTTCTGGTCGTTGGGCAGTTCGAGCGCCTGTCGCAGCAGTGCCTCAGTCTGGGGGTCCGATGACTTCGTGCTGAACTCATGCTCCTCGACCGCCTGTATGTAGCTGAGTATCTTCTTCGCGCTCGAGATTCTGAGATCTGGGAAGTTGACTGTGATGTCGCAGAGTCGGAGACCATGTGCCGCGAGGTCTCGCTTCTCCATCGTGTTCACGAGGACCTCTCGTGACATCCTCTCGTATCTGTCGGACTCCTCCCTGACCATGCCCGTGAGGCCGACGTTCTCCTTTCCGCTCAGGAATTCCAGCACGTCTCCAAGGAATGCATAGGGAATCCCACACACTTTGAATGCTTCCTCCTTGGTCACCGGGCGGCCGTGGGCGTACTCGAACTCGAGCACCGCCCTGGAGTAGTCCTCGATCTTGTTCTTTCGGATATCGTCCTCCGCCTGCTTCCTGCCCTCTGAGGCAGCCTCGAAGTAGGGGTCGATGCTGAGCGCGTGGTCGAAGCACCGCAGCGCTGGTTCCGCGCGTCCGAGCGCGAGCAGCACCTGCCCCTTGCTCTTCCACGCCTCCTTGTCGTTGGAGTCGAGCCCGATCGCCCTGTCGTAGGAACTCACCGCTTCCTCGTAGAGGTTCTGCTTCTCCATCGCGAAGCCTTTGCTCATCCATATCTTGGGGTTGGCGCTGTCGAGGTCCAGCGCTTTGTCGAAGCATGCGTTCGCGTCCGAGAACCTGCCGATCTCCAGGTGCAGCAGGCCGAGCCTGTACCAAGCTGCTTGGTCCTCGGGGTCGATCTCGAGCGCCTTCATGTAGGATCTCACAGCTTCCTCCTTGTCTCCCATCGCCTCGAAGCCTTTCGCTCTGCTCTTCCACATATCCTGGTCGTTGGAGCCTAGCTTGATCGCCTCGTCGAACGCCCCGAGTGCTTCCGACACCCTGTTCAATTTGAGGAGGGCCATGCCCATGTACTTGAATGTGGATGAGTCTTTGGGCGCCTGTCTGCGTGCCTCGTTGAACGACCCAATGCTGTCGTCGAATCTGCCGAGGCTCGCAAGTGCCCTGCCCTCGTTTGTGTGGAACTCCGCCACATTCGGCAGGATCTTTATGGCCTTTTTGAAATCAGCGAGAGACTCCTCGAACCTTCGGAGCTCGAGATACGCTTTTCCCCTATTGTTCAGGACGAACGGTTGGTTGGAGTCTAGCTTGATTGCGTAATCGAACGCCTCCGCCGCCTGCGCGGGGTTTCCTGCCCCTAGAAGCAGAAGCCCCTTCCTGTTCCAGAGGAAGATATCTTTCGGGTCGAGTGTCAGTGCGGTCTCGTAGCTCCTGATGGCCTCGTCGGCTCTCCCTAGCTTCTCGAGCGCGCTCGCCCTGTCCGCCAATGCATTCTTGTTCTTCGGGCTCAGGCGCAGAATGTGATCGGTCACCGCCACGACACTCTCCGAGTCGTCGAGGGAGATGAGCGCCATCTTCTTGAGCTCCAGTGTGTCGAGGTTGTCCGCATCGTGCTCGAGAGCCTTGTTGAAGCACACTAGAGCCTCGTTGGGCCGCTTCTGAAAGAGCGCCGCGCTGCCCTTGTCTATCAGGGCATCTCGGTCCTTGGGGGCCAACTGAAGTATCTCGTTGCAGACGGCTATTACATCATCGTTCCTCTTCAGAGATTTCAACAGATCCTTCTTCGAGTTCAGCACGGCCACGTTTCTCGGGGACAGCCTGAGAGCCTCGTCGTATGCCCTCAGAGCGTCCTCTGGCTTGCCAAGGTTCCTGAGGAGCATGCCTTCCTTCACTCTGTACTCTGGCGTCGTGGCTTTGAGCCTCATGGCCTCTTGAACCGAAGAGAGCGCATCCTGGTCTCTGTCGAGCCATTCGAGTGCCTCAGCCCTCTGGAACCACACTTCGGCGTCTTTCGCGTCAAGCTGTAGCGCATGTTCGTACGCCATCAGACCCTGTTCGAACCGCTTGAGTTCTATGAACGACCGGCCGAGCTTCGCGAAGCTCGCCTGATCTTTCGGATCGAGCTCGACAGCCTTCGAGTAGGCTGCGACTGCTGCCTCGTAGTCCTTGGAATTGAGACTCGCGTCGCCATTGATCTTCCACAACGCGTGGTTTGTCGGCGCGATCTGAATCCCCTGTTTGGAGTAGTCCACAGCCTCCTTGGGCTTGCCGGACCTGAGGAACAGAGCGGCCATGTTGAAGAAGATCTCCGGGTTCTTAGGATCGTACTTGAGCGCCAGCCTGTACGCCGCCTGGCTCTCGTCGAACTGGTCAGCTCTGTCCAACGCGACGGCCTTGTCGAGGTGCGCGGTCTTGTTGTTCGCGTCGATGGCGATTATCCGGTCGCAGGTCTGTACGACCTGACCGTCTTTCTGCAGCCTTTTGTAGGCGTCCTTCAGGCTCTCGAGCATCGGCAGCGGGTCGGGAGCTATCTTCAATGCCTTCTCGAAAGTCTTTATGGCTTCCTGCGGTCGGTCGGACTTCAGCTGTGCGACACCTTTGTCGTGCATCGCAGCATAGTCGTCGGGGTCGCCCTCGAGAATCTTGGTGCACCACGCAATCACATCGCCGTGCCTTTCCAGCCGAATCAGACACTCCTTCTTGAGGTTCATCGCCTCCTTCAGCCTTGGCGCCAGGTTGAGCGTTGCGTCGATGAAGGTCAGCGCCTCGTCGTATCTCTTCAATTCGTACAGGGCCTTAGCCTTGTCCAGCAGAGATTCGTGATCATGCGGGCTGATCAGAAGTATCTTGTCACAGACCCCTATGAGCTCTGCGTAGCGCGCGACCTTCAGCAGGGTCTTCTTCTTATTGCTCAGAACGTTGATATCGTTCGGATCAATCCTCAGCGCCTGGTCGAAAGATTCGAGCGCCTTATCGTGCAGGTCGAGCTCCTCTTGCACGACCCCGAGCTCGTTCCAGACAACCTTGTTCCCTCGATCGATTTCTGAGGCTCTGGTGAAACTCGTCAGGGCCTCTTCGCGCATGCCCTGCTTGTGCAGGATCCTTCCGAGGTTGTCGAGGCAGTACACATCGTTCGGATCTATCTTCAGGGCCGAGTTGAGTGCCTCGATTGCCTGCTCGCTCTTGCCCGCGAGGTTGAGCGCGGCCGCCCTTCCTATCCAGAGATCCTTGTCCTTGGGCTCGATGTCGATTCCGGCCTGGAATGTGCTGACGGCCTCATCGTACCTCTGCAGCTTGCTCAATGTGGTTCCTTTCTTCTTGATCATATCCAGATCGTTGGGCGTGTGCGCGAGTATCTTGTCGAAGTGACGAATGCCAAGAGGGTTGATGGCCAGAGCGCGCTTGTAGCTCTCGATCGCCCCGACAAAATCCCCTATCGCATCCTGGGCCTCACCCAAGGCCGACCACAGATTCTCAGAGTCAGGTGCCAGTGCCACGGCATTTCTGAGCGATGCGAGTGCCTGTTCGGTCATGCCGAGCTTCAGCGCTGAGCGCCCTTCAACGCCCATGGCGAGCGGGTTCTTTGGATCCAGCTCGAGAGCCCTCTTCGCAGCATCCTGCGCAATCTGCGCCCTCTCGTGAGCGAGGTAGCCATCGCCCAGCTGAGTGAACACCTGCGAGAAGTCCAGCCTCATCTTCCCGATGAAAAGCATGTTCTCTTTCAGCAGTGCCCTTGTCTTCTCGAGCTCCGCAAGAGCGTCCTCCGTTCTGCCGCTCTTTTCGAGGGAATCGGCTCTTGCCAGCTCTTTTCTGGATCTCTCCAGAAGCTTCTTCTCCTTGTTCCAGAGCGTGTCAAGCAGGCCCAAAGCAGTCCACCTGGCTGATTGCGACTTAATGCGCGTGGCTTGATAAAAGAGTTTCCAGCATTCTTTCTGACTGATTCTTTTACGAGTCCAGGAGCGGCCATTCTATGTCTGACGGGAATCTATTGCGGCTGAGTTGGACGACCTGATTTCTCCAGAATCCAGCTCGGAAATCTCGCAGAGATTTCTCAGACGGGGTCAGGATGGCAGTCTGACGAATCTGGCTCAAAGATGGCGTCATTCAAGCAATGTATAAATAGATGTGAGCGTCATACGGTGAAACAGCTGACAAATCGTCAGACAAACCGTTTAGGATGGGATGCAATGAAGCACAGGGACGCCTTGAAGGCAACAGTCCGAAACGTCCAAGCCATACAGTGGGCGAAGACTCACACGCTTCAGGACCTCGAGGATCTCGTGAACGAGATGTCGGGCCTTGGAGAAGATGTCACGGACATCTCGCAGCTCCTGACTGATCTGTCTGAGATAGATCGGAGCCTGCAGACCGACATGGACGTCGTTCCTGAGCCCGAGGCAAGTGAGATCGCAGAGATTGCAGGATAGGTGTTTGAAATGTTTCGACTGAGGAGACTGAAGCCACAGAGAATGACGGAAGACGAGGAATACACCAACAGCTGCTCGAGAGAGAAGGTTGTTGGTTTCCACCCGCACTGCTTCGTCCAGCAACTTGCACTGGCGGAGTCGAAGCAGTTCGACGAGATGTACGCCTTGGCGCACCACCCTGTGCTCGGAGAGAACGAGGACGAGGCTTAGACCGATTGCAGAATTGCGAGCGGGGCTGAACTGAAACTCAACGGAACGAAAGTGCAGGTGCCGGGATTTGAACCCGGGCCGTTGGCTTTCGTCCCTCTCCAATTTTATCATATTTCTTGAAGAGTTGGAAGGCCAAAATCCTAACCAGCTAGATTACACCTGCTCGATGTTGGGAATCACCTTCCTTGATAAATACGTGTTTGTCAAAGCGACCGACATCATTCGGAAGAAGAATCAGTGGGGTAGGTCGGATTTGAACCGACGGTCACGTGGTCCCGAACCACGGATCATACCAAGCTAGACCACTACCCCATCGTGCTCGGGCGATTCAGGGATAGAAGGGCTGTGTTATTTATTCCTGATGTAGCCCAATGTGTGTTGTCAGAGTCGATGCTCATGCCGTTAGGTTTGAAGTGTAAAGAGGTCGTTGGGCTGCTCGTGTCGCCTCTGCCATTTCATATCGAACCGAGCGCCAATTCCTCAAGCCAGATGCAATCGTCTTTTGCCGATAATCAGATACGGCAAACTATAAATATCGACATTCTTCTCCTTTCCTCATGCGGGACCAAGTAAGAGAGAAGATCGCGGGAGAGATATGTCTCTCGGAGGAGCCCGGCAAGACGATCAGGAAGTGGAGAGAGCAGTTCGACATCTCTCAGCAGGAGCTCTCAAAGCACCTCGGCGTCTCGCCTTCTGTCATCAGCGACTACGAAGCGGGCCGAAGGAAGTCTCCGGGGATTGTGACTGTCAGGAAGATCGTCGACGCGTTCCTCGACATCGATGAGAAGACAGGGGGAACCATCCTCAAGCAATACTCCCTCGCAGCAAAGACCGACTCGATCATCTCGATCAAGGAATTTGCGGTCGAGATCTTGGCGTCCGACCTCGTTGACAAGATTGAAGGGGAGAATCTGACGCCTGCCATATCGCTTGATAAACACATCTGTGGGTACACCGTGCTCGACAGCGTGAGGGCCATAACCTCGTTGAGTTCCTTCGATTATCTCAAGATATACGGGTGGAGCAGCCAGAGAGCTCTCGTCTTCACGGGAGTCAGGTTCGGGAGATCGCCGATGATAGCTATCAGGGCCCATCCGCTGAAGCCCGCCATGGTCGTCTATCAGAAACCAGAGCAGGTCGACGAGCTCGCAATCCGCCTGGCGGAGCTCGAAGGCATTCCGCTCGTGCGAACCCAGCTCGCAATCGGCGATCTGGTCGAGGAACTCCAATCGCTTGGATGAGTGGTAGGTGATGTCTGTATGAAAGTCGGAATCGTCAGCTACGGAGCCTATGTGCCACGCTACAGGATTACGCCAGAGGAGATCGGGAAAGTCTGGGGAGTCGACGGCAAGTCCATGAGCAAGGGACTGATGATCAACTGCAAGTCCGTGCCGTCGCCCGATGAGGATACCATCACTATCGCTGTCGA
Source organism: uncultured Thermoplasmata archaeon (assembly GCA_963705355.1). Taxonomy (GTDB): domain Archaea; phylum Thermoplasmatota; class Thermoplasmata; order UBA10834; family UBA10834; genus COMBO-56-21. The sequence continues at coordinate 695,374 of OY970070.1, read as the reverse complement.
GGCCGCCAGGAACATGATGAAGCGATGTGACGTGAACCCCCAGGACATCGGAGCTCTCTATGTAGGCTCGGAATCTCACCCGTACGCCGTCAAACCATCAGGAACGATCGTCGCTGAGGCCATCGAGGCATCTCCACATCTGACCGTTGCCGATTACGAATTTGCCTGCAAGGCGGGCACGGCTGCGATCCAGACATGCATGGGACTCGTCGGTTCGGGCATGGTGAAGTACGGCGTCGCGATCGGAGCGGACACATCGCAGGGTGCGCCCGGCGACGCTCTTGAGTACTCGGCATCGGCGGGCGGGGCAGCGTTTCTGATTGGTTCCGAGAAGATGATCGCGACGATTGACCGCACTTATTCGTACACGACTGACACGCCTGATTTCTGGAGGAGAGAAGGACAGATGTATCCTCGGCACGGCGGAAGGTTCACCGGAGAGCCAGCTTATTTCCATCACATCGTCAGCGGCGCAAAGGGTCTGATGGAGCGAACAGGGTCGACAGCGAAGGACTACACTTATGCGGTGTTCCACCAGCCGAACGGCAAGTTCCCTACAAGGGTGGCCAAGCAGCTTGGCTTCACGGATCCGCAGATAAAGACGGGCCTGCTCGCGCCAATCATCGGCAACACTTACTCTGCCTCAGTTCCGCTTGGACTGGCTGCGATCCTCGATGAGGCGAAGGCGGGGGACAGGATATTCGCTGTCGCTTATGGTTCGGGAGCTGGGTCGGACGCATTTGACATAAGCGTTACGGATGAAATCGAACGATACCCCAAGCACAAAGCCCCTACAGTCATCGAGTTGAACTCGAACCTCAAGTTCCTGGACTATGCCACATACGCGAAGTTCAGGGGCAAGATCACCCTGGGGAGTGAGTGACCATGAGGCGCGTGGCGATAATAGGCGTGGGCGATACTGAGTTTGGCGAGCTGTGGGATTACTCTTTCAGGGATCTAGGGATCCAAGCCGGACTCACGGCGGTCGCTGATGCGAACATCACGGCGGACAAGATCGACGCCCTTTATGTGGGCAACATGTCCGCTGGTCGCTTCATCGAGCAGGAGCATATTGGTGCCCTGATTGCGGACTACTCGGGTCTTGCCCGAGATCACATCCCCGCGACCAGGGTCGAGGCCGCGGGCGCTTCTGGCGGCCTTGCCCTTAGGCAAGGGTTCCTTGCGGTCGCATCTGGCCTTCACGACATCGTCGTGGTCGGAGGCGCAGAGAAGATGACCGACGTCAGCGATGTCGAGTCTGCGGTCATACAATCGTCTGCAGTGGATCAGGAGTGGGAGACCGTCCTGGGAGCCACCTTTCCTGCCCTTCACGCGCTGATTGCAAAACGGCACATGCACGAATATGGGACCACGCGGGAGCAGCTGGCAGATGTCGCGGTGAAGAACCACAAGAACGGTTCTCTGAACCCGAAGGCCCAGTTCCAGAGGGAGATAACCAGGGAGACGGTCATGTCATCTCCGCTCGTGTCATCGCCACTGAGGGTCTTCGACTGCGCTCCAAGCTCGGATGGTGCGGCTGCGGTTGTCCTCTGTCCGTTGGACAGCGCGAAGAAGTACACCGAAATCCCGATCGAGATCGTGGGCTCTGGCCAAGCGAGCGATTCTCTCTCGTTGCATGACAGGAAGGACATATGCACGATGGAAGCGACGAAGGTTGCGGCCAGGCGCGCGTTTGAAATGGCCAAGCTGACCCAGAAGGATGTCGACGTCGCGGAAGTGCATGACAACTTCACCATAAGCGAGATACTCGCGATCGAGGACCTCGGGTTCTTCAAGAAAGGCGAGGGCGGAAAGGCGACAGAGGCAGGCCTGACAGCTCTGAGCGCTGAGATCGCGGTGAACACCTCCGGTGGGCTCAAGGCCCGCGGGGATCCGATTGGCGCGACGGGCCTGGCGCAGGCGGTCGAGATAGTCGCCCAGCTGAGGGGCAAGGCGGACAAGAGGCAGGTCAAGGATGCGGTTGTAGGGCTGACGCACAACGTGGGCGGAACTGGTGCGACGGTCGTCGTGCACTTGTTTAGGAGGGCTTGAGATGGCCACCGCACCGAGATTCTGGAGAGAGAACCCGAGCAGGTACAACCTGGTGGGAATGAAGTGCAATAGCTGCGGACGCCATTTCTTCCCGCCAAGGGCCATCTGTCCGGTCTGCCACAGGAAGAGCGTCGGCAAGATCGAAACGGTCAAACTGAAGGGCGAGGGCAAGATATTCTCACTGACCGAAGTGCAGGAGGGGCTCGAGGAGCTTCCCATGCAGAAGCCGTATGTCATCGCCATGGTGGAGCTGGACGATGGCGTCAAGGTGACCGGCCAGGTGATCGACTGCGACGCGTGTGATCTCCAGATCGGGACTCCCGTGAGGGTCACGCTGCGGAAGCTGAGCGAGGAGGGGCCATCAGGAATCATTCACTACGGCTACAAGTTCGTCCCAGTGAAAGAGAAAGGCCCCTGAGTGTTCCCAGTAGTTTGAGATATCGTCAGGCTCATACGCTTCTTAGGCATTGACGGTCCTGCGATGACAGAAGACATACTCCTAGAACGTGTCAGAATCGACGGCAACAGCCTCACCATCGAGCAGGTCGTTCGCGTAGCCCGGGAACGTGCCAAGGTCGAGTTGGCCACGAACGCCGGCGATCGGATGCAGACCTCGCGCAAGGAACTGGAGAAGCTTGTCGAGGACGGCAGGACCATATATGCCGTCAACACCGGCGTCGGGGAGCTGGTCGATGTCAGGATTCCACCTGAGGAACTCAAGCATCTTCAGGTGAACCTTCTCAGAAGCCACGCATGCGGGGTCGGCGAGCGCTATCCTGCCGAGATAGTCAGGGCGATGATGCTTCTGAGGGCGAACGCGCTTGCCAAGGGCTATTCAGGAGTGAGGCCAGAGCTCGTCGAAATGCTGATCAAAATGCTTAACAAGGGCGTCCACCCGAGCGTCCCCCGCCAGGGCTCGGTTGGCGCCAGCGGGGATCTCGTGATGCTCGCTCACCTCGGTCTTGTGATGATCGGCGAAGGGGAGGCTGATGCTGGAAATGGCTTAGAGCCAGGAGGTCGGGCGCTCAGGAGGAAGAAGATCTCCCCGCTCTCTCTGGAGCCTAAAGAGGCCATTTCGATAATCAACGGGACGCAGGCCATGGGAGCGATAGGGGTCCTTTCGGTCAATGATGCAGCCACACTCGCTGACAACGCTCAGCTGGCTGCGGCTATGTCTTTGGAAGCGCTCAAGGGAACATCGTCAGCCTTTGACATGAGGATCTCCAAAGTCAGGCCCCACAAGGGTCAGCTGCGTGTTTCTCGGAACATGCTCTCGCTTCTCCAAGGGAGTGAGATCATGGTCTCTCACCATGACTGCCCCAAGATCCAGGACGCCTACACCCTTCGGTGCATCCCCCAGGTCATCGGAGCGAGCTTGGAGGCCATCTGGTACGCGGAGGACGTTCTGGATGTCGAGATGAACTCAGCGACTGACAATCCTCTGTTCTTCCCAGAGGATCGAATGGTCATCTCAGGAGGCAATTTCCACGGGCAGCCTGTGGCTCTGGCCATGGATTTCCTGGGCCTGGCGGCTCACGGTCTGGGCAGTTTCTCCGAAAGAAGAACCGCACGCCTTGTCGACGAGAAGCTCAGCGGTCTCCCAGCGTTCCTGACAAGGCATGGAGGAGTCGGGTCAGGGCTCATGGTGCCCCAGTATGTTGCGGCTTCCATCGTGTCTGAGAACAAGGTGCTCGTGCATCCTGCATCTGCCGATTCGATCCCGACAAGCGCAAACCAGGAGGATCACAACAGCATGGGCACGATTGCGGCCTGGAAAGCCCGTCAGATAGTCGAGAATTGCGGGCGAGTGGTCGCCATCGAGATGATTGCCGCCGCGCAGGGCCTTGACTTCATCCACCTGAGCTCGAGTCCAGGGATCGAGAAAGTCAAAGCCGTGCTTCGGAAGGAGGTCCCTGCGCTCGAGGAGGACAGATCCCTTGGAGCGGAGATCGAGAAGGTCGCGCTGATGATTTCCGCTGGGGTTTTTGTTGATGCCGCGGAAGGCGCCTGCGGATTCCAGCGAACCTGAAAGGAGATGGTTTGAACCAGTGCACTGCAATCTGGAATGACATCAGGAGGGTTATCCTTGGAAGATATCGCTAGGAAGACCATCAATCAGATGCTCAAGCTCGGAGCAGAGTTTGCCGATCTCAGGCTTGAGCATTCCACAGGCACGAACGTCGTGATAATGGATGGAAAGACTAGGATTCTCATCGCGCAGCATGACTCTGGCTGTGGTGTCCGAGCGTTCATTGGGGGGGCGTGGGGATTCGCATCCACTAACGTTCTCTCAGCCTCCTCCACGAAGTCTGCGGCGTCCTCTGCTGTCAAGATGGCCAAGGTCGCCAAGTCAAAGGCGAAGCATTCGTTCGAAATTGCCGACTCTGCTGCAGTCGGAAGGTCAGAGGAGTACAAATGCAGGCAGAAGCCGACCGACGTTCCCGTCGAAGAGAAGCTGAGGTTTGCACTCGGACAGGACAAGGCCATGCGCGAGTTCGACCAGAGGATCACGAGCACGAATTCAAGATATGACGATCTCGAGGTCGACCGGATAGTTGCGAATTCGTTCGGGACCCTGGCGAAGACAAAGGAGAGATGGGTCTTGGCAGCGTGCTCCGCATACGCGACATCAGAAGGCGTCCTTCAACGTGGTCATGCAGCCGTGGGCAGCGTGGGCGGCTACGAGTTGATGAACACCGAGGAGGCCGCACGTCTCGGGAACGATGCGACTTCCCAGGCGTTGCGTCTTCTTGAGTCGAAGCCCGCACCTGCTGGCAAATTCACTGTCGTACTGGACAACAAGATGACCGGCATGCTGGCTCACGAGGCTTTCGGACATGCGTGCGAGGCGGACGCGATCCTGGCTGGCGCATCAGTGCTCGAGGGACGGCTCGGCAAGAAAGTTGCCGACGAGAGGGTCAGCCTCATCGACGATCCCACGATCAAGAGCACGTTCGGTTACTTCTCGCTGGATTGGGAGGGAGTTACTGCGAAGAAGCATGTTCTCATTAAGAAGGGCGTGCTGAATGAGTACCTGCACAGCCTCGAGTCGAGCAGCCGGATGGGCGTTCGGCCAAACGGTTCGTCAAGATCCCAGGCGTTCAACAGCCCGCCGATCATACGTATGAGCAACACGTACATCGGTCCAGGCGACTGGAAAAGAGACGAACTAATCGAAGAGCTGAAGCACGGCCTCCTGATCCAGGGCAATCAGTACGGCTATGTCGAGCCTTCGAAGGGCCAATTCATGTTCAAATGCGACGAGGCCCACGAGATCAGGAACGGTGAGATAGGGCAAAGGTACAGGGACGCATCTCTCTCAGGATTAATACTGGAGGTCCTCAACAAGGTGCAAGGTATCGGCGACGACTTCAGCCTGGGAGATCCCGGCTACTGCGGCAAGGGCGGCCAGTCGGCCAGGACGACAGACGGCGGGCCGCACATGTGCGTGGCCGACATGGTCGTCGGAGGACTCGCATAGGAGGGACGGGGCATGGTGGATATGAACAAGCTCGCGGAGAGAACGGTCGAGCATGTGATGAAGCTCGGTCCGTCTTGCTGTGATGTGCTCATCACGGACTCGTGGTACTCCTCCGCCGAAATCGAGAAAGGGTCCATGAAACAATCGAGCAATGTCCTCGATCCGGGAGTGGCAATCAGAGTGTTCAGGGCGGGATGTTCGGGTTTCTCGTCCTGCACCGGCTACGATCCTTCCGCGATCAAGAAGGCGGCGAAGCTTGCGGTCTCTCTCGCCAAGGCGGGAACTCCCGATCCAGACTTCAAGAGCCTTCCCGAGTCCGCCAGGCCATCGAAAGTCAATGGTCTCTTCGATGCGCGCATTGCGAAGCTCGAGCCTGATGACATAGTCGAGATGGCCATAGAGCTCTCAGAGACTGCTGGAGGCGAAAAGAAGATCACTTCGGTGAACGCAAGCATCGCTGTGGGTGAATGCAAGTTCGTGCTCGCCAACAGCAATGGCCTCAACTCCTCCCAGAGGCTGACATTCTGCGAGATGAGCGTCGAGTCTGTCGCGAAATCAGGATCTGCGATGTTCTCGGGCTTCGACGCCGGGTCGAGCAGGAGACTCGACAGGGCTATGATTGCGAAGGTCGGTCGAAGCTCCGCTGATCACGCGATCATGGGGCTCACTCAGACAAAGATACTGACTGGAGACTACCCAGTGGTGATCGACCCACTTGCGGTCGGATTCATTTTCTCGATGGCAATAGGTGGAGGAGTGAACGCCGAAAGCATTCAGCGCAAGAGAAGCTATCTGGCAGGGAAGCTGGGGTCGGAGGTGGCTGCTCGTTCTCTCACCGTCTCCGATGACCCCAGAATAGAATGGGCGACTGGTAGCTATTCCTTCGACGGAGAGGGAACGCCGTCGCGGCTCACTCCGATAGTCGAGAATGGGGTTCTGAAATCGTACCTCCATGACAGCTACACCGCGGGGAAGGACTCGGTGTCCAGCACGGGGAACTCCTCTCGAGGGGGGACCATCTGGAGCTATAGGCGACCGCCATCCATCTCCAGCTCCAATCTGGTCGTCAAGAAAGGTGACTCCTCGCTGGATGAGATGATCAGAGAAACGAAGGGCGGCGTCTATCTCAGGCTCACGTACGATTACCCCAACCTCGCGACGGGCGAGTTCTCGGGTCTGATGATGGAAAGCTACAAGATCGATCGCGGAGGCTTGGGCCCATCTGTTCGGCAAGCCACCATGGGCATCGGTTTGATCGATCTCCTCAAGCGAGTCGATATGACCGGTAAGGAGCCACGGGAAGCATTCGGGGTGATCACACCTGCTTTGAGGATCTCGAAAGCCAAGATAGGCGGATCAAGCTAGAACTGGTACTTCTGACCGCAAACCGGGCACTGGTTGGTCCTCTTGGCGCACGAAAAGTGCATCTGGCCTCCGCACCTGCATGTGACTATGTCGAAGCCGGGCTTGATCCTACCCTGGCAGGAGATGCACCTCGTGGTGTCTGTGGCCCTGCCGAGCTTGAACGGAGGCCCCGCGGCGAAGACGTTGACCATGTCCTCTGTTTCGAATGTCTGCATCCTCCCGTCGAGCTGCCTCTTGCTGGTGATCTTGACCCGGACGGGGACGCTTCCGCTGCGCCTTGGAACGAGGTTGATTATCACTGTGGCTTCTGCATTGGGCTTCAATGACGCGACACCTTGCGCGGTCTTGACATCGAAGTCTCCCTGGACTTCGAGTGACACATCCTTCGCCAGCGCCTTGCCGGTGTTCGTGAGCTTGACCGTCAGCTCGCTCTGGGCGCCTTCCTGGAGTCCGACGCCGGATATCGAGCCGGCGATCTCAGGCGAATACGTTTCCATGAGTTCCTTCGCGGTGTCAAGCGCCTCTGCGACGAGCTCGATTGCGGAGTCGTAATCCTTCTCCTTCTCAATCTCCGCCATCGCTATCAGTCTTTCCGGTTCTCTCTTGGAGAACCCATACCTTCCGAGGTTCTCCATGGCGCTCTCAGCTGCTATCGATATGTCCAGGTACTTCTTGTGTGCGTCCTCAAGGCTGCTGATCTTCTGGTCGGCATCCATGAGCGTCTGGAACGCCTTCGCAATGTCTCCCTTTCCTTCAGCAGCCTGCGCGATGTCGACCATGTCCTCTATGGGTTTGACGGCAGCCCCGAAGCGCCTCAAGCTGTCCGTCTTCGTCTGTATCTCTTCGATCAAGCTCGAAAGCTTCTTGGAAATCAGCTGCAGGCAGCTGTCCCTGCACGCCATCGCTTGCTGGAACGCGAAGTCCCACAGTTTCTCCTGGAACGAAGTGTTCGCCACATCGAGCAAGTCCTCTGAGGACTTCGTGTTGATGCCCATTGCCTTGGCTTTGGCAATCACCTGGCGGTTCTGGTCCATCACGTCCTTGAGCGAGTTCTCGAAGAGCGATTCAGCCCTCGAGGAGGCCCTTCTCAATGCGTCACTTGATTTGGCGAACTCGTGTGCCGACAGGTGTTCCTGCGCGATGTCCAGAATCTCGTCGCACTCGGAAGTGTCTATTCCTATTTTCTTGAGTCTCTCGACGCGCTCTCTGCTCGCGCTCAACTCGATTCTGCCGCTGTCAAGTTTCTCCCTTATGAGATAGAGCTCGTCCCCGCTCTCTATGGCCGAGGTCATCGCGTCCACGTACCTGCCATGCCTGAGGAGTGCTTCCGCCTTCTCGACGAGGTCGCTTACCCGCTGGCTCTTGATGCCCTCTGCAGAAGCATCCATCAGCTTCTTTCGGGCGAGTTCCACGGACCTCGCGCTGATATCCCGCTGAAGCTCAGCCCTTTCCATCTCTATCTCGCATTTCATGGCGAGCTTAAGTGAATCCTGATACCTTCCCTCTTTGAATGCCCTGATGCCATCCGCGACGCATGATTCGGCCATCCCGAAATTGAGACCCTCGGCCGCGGACTTCTCCAGTCTTCCCTTGAACTTCTCAAGGGTGTCCCATATGCGGGTCTTCGTCACCTCGGAAGATGCCTCGGACGATTTCCTGGCCAGCTCGAGAGCGATGGCATATTGATGCCTAGTGAGCCCCTCGACCGCCTGCTCCAAGAACTCCCTTGCCTTGCCCACGTCCATGTCCAGGGTCTCTGCATCCTTCAGGTTGTTCCTCGCGCCCCTTATCTCGAGAGCTGCCTGGGAGCTGAGGTTCTTGACATGGTTGATGTCCTCCTTTGCGGAGGCGATGCACCGGAGCGCCTCGACATAGTCGCCGACCCTTGCTAGCTCTCCAGCCTTCTCTGCGAGCTTCTCGGGTCCGACGGTGTCGACGCCCACGTTCCTAGCATCTGTCAAGAGCCTTTGGAGGTCCCTTGTCATCTCCGCTATGTTCTTCGTGATGATCTTCCGCGCGTCTTCATCGCATTGCTTGGCAGCGGTCAGGGCCTCGTCGTAATTCTTGGACTTCATCATCTCCTTTGCCCTGCTGAGAAGCTTGACCGCAGGTTCGATATCGATCCCGTGGGTCTGCGCAAGCTCGATGCTCTCCTTTGAGCTCAGAATGAACTTGGCTGCGAGATACATGCCGAGGTTCTTCTCAGTCTCCGCCATAACCTCGTCGAGGATCCTCTCTGCTTCGTCCAGCTGGCCTGTTGAAAACGCGTTTCTCGCAGCGTCCAGCTTACGGGCTGCCGCCGTGACATCGGTCTTGGTCCGGCCAGCCTCCGAGATGAGCTCCTCCGTCTTTCGCACCTTGCCCTTGATTCCATCGTATCGGGTGATTCTCTGTAGGAGGGCGGTTTTCGTGTTCCTCACGATTCCGAACGCCCCGCTTAAATCCTGCTCCTCGGCCTTAGTCCTGGCCTCCTTGAGCTGGGTCTTAGCATCCTCGATGTCGATCCCGATGGTCTTCGCTTCCTCGAGGCTGTCCTTGACGGATGAGAACTCGGTCTGGACTAGTTTGGTCATCATGTCGTCGGCGTTCTGGATGATCTCACTTGCCCTCGCCGTGGCATCCTCGTAGATCTTCTTGGACAGCGCCTCGTTTGCGCGGGTGAGAAGGATCTCGAGATCGGATACATCTCCCTCCATCGATTTGACTGCATTGATTCTTGAGGTCGCGGACGCGATGAGTCTGTCGCACTCCACCTGACCGATCGTCTCTATTCTGTGCGTCACTTGCTTGATGAGACCTTGCGCCTTATCGAATTCAGATGAGGCAACACACTGCCTTGCCTGTGTGATGATCTCTCCGACCTCTGCCAAGTTTGATTCACCAGGATACCCTTTCACGAATTGGTCGATGCTCTGGAGCTTGTCGCTCATGACTCTCGTCATTGCCGCATATGCGGCTTCCCTGCTGGACTTCGCGAGGTCGACGCTTTCCATCATGTTGTCCTTGCCGAGGCTGTCCATTGCCCTCTGCAGCATTCCCTCCGCCTCGGTCATGTCCGCGCCAATCTCCTTGCCCAGCTTGACGGAGTTGTCAGAGGCGTTGATTGCCTCCATCGTGCGGTCATATGTGAGTTTCTTCACTTCGTCAAGGCCGCGCTTTGTCACCTCGGCGGTCTTGCCGTAATCTTGCTGCTCGAAGAACTTCCTAGCATCAGTCAAAGTGTTCTTGACTTCGCTCGTGTCCGCGCCGAGGTCAGCAGCGAACTTGACCGCCTTTGCCAGCTCGACGACGTGGTCTCTCGCCTTGTAGAACATCTCGAGGGCACTGTCGATCTCCTTCCGGCTCTGCTCCGCATATCGAATTGCGTCCTCGAACTTGCCGAGCCTCAAGTTGTCCCGGGATGTGTTCAGGAGCATGATCGCCTTGGTCATGTCGACGCCGACTTTCTTCGCGAGAACAAATCGGTCCCGGGCTTGAGAAATGACATCCAGAACGGATTCGAACTCCGCTTTGTGGACGAACTCGTGAGCGCTATTGATTGCGTGAAGGGCCTCAATGTACTTCTTCTCCTTGAGGGCGCTGAGAGCTTGATCCAGTAGCTGCTGAGGAACCGCGGCGTCCTCCTTCGCGTTCTTCATTTTCCTGATGCTCTCTCTTGTCTCCCTGGTCCTTTCCTGGAACCGAGCGGAAATGGCGCTCTCTCCCTCTGCCTCCGCCTTCTTGGCATACGAGAGCGCTTCTTTGAATTTCATGGCGGTGAGTTCTGCGGCCGCCTTCTCGGAATGCGCCTTGACCCGGGACATGTCTGCGCCCAGGTCTTGGCTGGCTGACATGAGCTCATCCGCCCGGGATAACACGGCGGTGATCCGTGCTTTCAGATCCTCTCCAGCTCCATCGAGCACTTCCTTGATCTGGGTCATGCATGCTTCGTATTCTTGCGCTTCCAGCGCAGCCTTCGCCCTGGACAAACCGTCCTCGAAGATGCTGACGTCGTCGCCGGTCTCCTTGGCCTGCATGACCGTCTCTTGGGCCTGAGAGAATAACTGAGAGAATACCTCGTGAAGCGTCCTTTCCGCGGCGTCGTAGGCGTCTCTGGCCAGCTTCATCGCGCTCTCGAGGTCGTCGTTCAGTGCTCGTTCCTTGCTTTTCTCCAAGAGCTCTCGAGCGCTCTTCGACTCGCTTCCCGAGCCCTGAACGAGCGTTAGAATGGCCTCGACCGAATCCCCTACCCCTCCTATGTTGCGCATGTAGGCGGCTTTCGCCTCTTCCTGGGCCTTCCTGACATGTGCCAGAGCTGCCTGATAGTCCTTGGCCGCCATCGAGCTCTCGAAATCGCGCTGAGGCTTTTCGACTGACGAGATGTCTACATTGCTCTCCTTGCAGAATTCCAGGAACTTCTCAAGAGCATCGTTTTCTTTCCCGGCGAGGTCTCTGTTCTTCTGCGCTTCTTTTGTCTTCTCCTCTAGCTGCTTAGCTAGTTGGAGTTGCTTGAGGTAACTGCCTGCCAAGACTTACCAAGCTCCGCCTGTCGATAGCTCTGAACCCAATGGGCTACTGACAGGATTGTGACGAGTTATCATTTTACTATGCTCATATAAATCTATCGTTATCTGTATCAGAATTGATAGAATCGGTCAGAGCACGCAGAGGCGTCAACCTTCTGCTACGTTCCCGAGTCTTCCCAGAGCATCGCTGGTGAGATCCTTCACACGCTTGTCGTAAGAAGCAAGCTTTCCCCCGGCCGACTTGACAAACGTCGAGTCTTGGAGGTCTTTGAGGTTGGTCCTGACGTTCATCGATGCGCCCTTGAATCCCGCCTCAGCTAACAGGATTGCGACGCCGACGTCCGACGCAGCGCTTCGTTTCCCAAGTTCTGCCACGCCAACCGAGGCCTCCAGGACGTCGATGCACTTGCCGGCGGTCTTCATTGGGATCTCCGCTGCGAGCCTGAGCGCGTCCTGCACGGCCATGACGCTCTCCTTGCTTTCGTGCTCTCTGCTCTTCCTGAACGCTTCGATAACGAGGTCGTACGCGCGCGCGTCCTCTTTGGCGAGATTCACGAGTTCGTCTCTCATTGCAGATAGATGGACCTTGAGCGCGTCGAGTCTCTCCCTGTTCGGCTCATGCCGCTTGCTCTTCGCAGTTATCCCACAGACCATCGCTAGAAGCGAGGCCGCCATTGCGCCTGCGGCAGCGGATGCAGTCCCTCCTCCTGGCGAAGGCGCGTCGGACGATAGCTCGAGGCAGAACGAACGCAGAGCCTCGAGGTTTTTCAACCCCAAATTCTCCTCTCCAAAACCTGGTCGCTGCTGAATTGGCCGATCTTCAGATACTTGGCCGCGAGGTCGCACACCGCATCCAGCGGCACCAGTCCGATGATTTCGCTCTCCGCGATTTCGACGCCCTTTTCGTCGGCCTCTTTGACAATCGCCTCGAATACTTTTGTTATCGGGGTGACCGTGTAGTCTGTGAGGTTCATCGAGACCTGAACCATCCCTCTCGCCTCCAGCGCGAACCCTAGGGCTTTGACTTTGGGGAGGCCTCCGTTGCTGGCCCTGATCTTCTTAGCTATTTCCTTGGCTATCTTGACATCGGTCGACTTGAGGTTCACATTGAAGGCGATCAATGGCATTCTCGCGCCAACGGCCACAGCCCCGGCGGTCGGGTGCAGCATCCTGGGCCCGTAATCGGGGTACTTCGATTCGTCCGTGAGGATGGCCTCCTTCAGACCCTCAAATTCCCCACGACGGACGTTCTCGAGGTTCGCTCGCTCCGGTTTCTTCGCGGCCGATTCATAGAGATAGACCGGAATCTTGAGCTCCTTGGCGATTCTCGCCCCAACCTTGTTGGCGATCTCCACGCAGTCCTCCAAGGTGACTCCAGATATGGGCACGAAAGGCAGCACGTCCAGAGCTCCCATGCGAGGGTGCTGTCCCTTGTGCTTGTTAAGGTCGATGAGCTCGGATGCCGCTCTAGCTCCTCTGAAGGCGCCCTCCTGGACGTTCTCACGGTTTCCCGTGAATGTCACGACCGATCTGTTGTGATCGGGGTCCATCTCGACATTGAGGACCTTTATCCCAGGGACAGATCGAATGGAGTAGACGATCCTGTCAACTACCTCCTTCCGCCGTCCCTCGCTGAAATTGGGTACGCATTCCACTACTGCAGCCATCGAGGTCGGACCGGTCATGGGCATCGTCTTAGCCTCTAATTATACCTATATCCGACCGCGAAAGAACCCATCTGTGCTATTTCTTCAGTATGTCGACCGCGGCGATCTTCTCCAGGACCAGCTCCAAGGGAGATCTGTTTCCTATGGTCGCGAGCTCAGTCTTAGTCAAGCCGAACCGTAGCAATCGATCTGCCGTAAGGCCGGTTGCGACATCCAACTTACGCCAATCCTCTTCAGGTCCGATTGGGTGTCCCGCGAGCTGTGCCACGACGAGTTCCTCCGTTTGAGCGTTCACCGACATCTTCTTTATCGCAGTGCTCAGCTGCCTCTCGCCCGAGGCATACAGAAGAGTCTCCATTGCCAATGAGTCAGAGGAATTCGTCCCACCCTCCATTGCCCGCCTTGCGTGATAGAGTGCGCTCCGAAGGTGATCGAAGCCAAAAACCGCGTCCGCCCGTGCCACGAGCACCTGAACATCGGACGAGGAAATGCTTGCGAGGATCTTGTCCATGAGGGTTTTCGCATGACCCCTCTTCGTACGGACCGTCCAAGCCCTCAGATCATTGGTGGTCTTCTCCGCTGTGTCCGTCATCGTGCTCTTCCGACCCATCTGCATATCAGATTAAGTACTATCGATAGTCTTTCAGCGATCTCTGCTCCTCGTCGGCTTCAACAGGCATCCCTGGCTCTGTTTGGCCCAGTTGTTTCTTGATGGATCTGGCCACAGCCTCGCCGATAGTTGGTATTTGCTTGAGCCTGTCGTAGCTGGTAGCCCTCAGGTCTTCGATGCGCCTGACTCCCCTGTCGAACAGAGCCCTCGCTCGGACCCTTCCTACTCCGCTGAGTTTGACAAGCTCCAGAAGCTCGGGCTTGATGCCGTATCTTATGCGAGTTCTGAGCTCTCTGACATCGTTCACCGCGTCCTTGTTGAACAGCTCCGCCAGACGCGCAGTTGCGTGGATGAGCCATTCTGCGATTTCCATCTTGTTTCTTATGTCGCCAGGGCCTACATTGAACGCGTGGGCGATGTCGTTCTCGTGGGTCTCCGATACCCAATCGCTGACCATCTTTGCTGTTTTGATCTCCGCAAGGAATATCTCGTATTTCGCAAGGTCAGATGGAGAAGCAATCAGAAGCTGGGGGTTCATCTCACCCTCGAAATCCTCGATCCACGAGTAGTCAGATTGGCGCAGATAGAGGAGCTGCATGTCCGGGATCGCGCAGATCGTGTGGAGCAAGCCAAAGGTCTTCCCTGGTGCGTACTTCGCAAGAGCGTCCCTGATGATTGTCGCGGACTGAGGGTCGATGTAGAGATCGCTAACACATCTCCCAAAGAGCGTTGCCCTGAGTGGTTCCTCATCATGGACCATCCCTTCCTTCGCCAGGAACTCGACGACATCAGCAATCATGTCATTGAGGTAGGTGGCGTCTGTCTGGTGCGATAGGAAGGTCTTCTCGAAGAACGCTTTGAGCTCGTCAAGGGATGAGGTCGCCTTTGTGGCAATGAGCGCCAGAACGTGCGATCGGATCGCTGGTTCGCTGCCAAGCTTCGAGAAGATGTTCTCGTTCTCGCCGAGAAGGTATGTCTCCAGCAACATGTCCTTCTCCTCCTCGCTCTTCGCAACGAGTATGGCCTCGCCGTAAGTGTCGAACCTCGGTCTTCCCGCCCTCCCGCACATCTGCTTGATCTCGAGCACCGGTATTGTCGTGTATCCGATGTTGGAATCGAACCTTCGGACATCCCTCACGAGCACGGTCCTTGCAGGGAGATTTATCCCTGCGGCCAGTGTGGGCGTTGCGACTATGCACCTCAGCAAGCCCTTCTTGAAGCTCGATTCGACGAGTCTCCTTTGGGCACTGGTGAGTCCCGCATGATGGAACGCGCAGCCGTTCTTTAGATTCCGTCCGAGTTTGTTGCCCATCGTCGTGGGCTCCTCTTGTTCGCCGACAAAACGCCTCGCCAACTTCGACAACTCGTCCGCTTGGTATCCTTCGGATGCCTTCACTACGCCGGCCAGTTCATTCGCGAGCGACTCGCTTGATTTCCGAGTGTTCACGAATATGAGGCATTGGCCTCCCGAGGACAGCGCGTACTTCACGAGGCTGTGTATCGGTTCGCCTTCATCGGGGACGCTCTTCTTCGAGTTGTCAGTGAAGAAGATGTGCCCATCGGAGAATACCCCCTCTCTCAGCGGAACGGGCCTCCACTCGCTCTCGACTAGGGTGGCCCCGAGCCACTCGGCCAGTTCGTGCGAGTTCCTGATCGTGGCGGAAAGGGCGATGATCTGCGCGTTCGGGTTGAAGGTCCTGAACTTGACCAAGGTCACTTCGAGCGTGGGACCCCGTTCAGGATCGTTGATCAGGTGGACCTCGTCCGCGACAACGACCGAAAGCTGGTCAAGCCACTTCGATCTGTGCCTAAGAAGCGAATCGGCCTTCTCGGAAGTGGCCACGACGATGTCGTATCTGTGCAGTTTCGGATCCGCCTCATCGTAGTCTCCCGTCGATTCGCCGACCCTGATCCCAAGCTCTTCGAACTTCACGAGGTCCTCGAACTTCTCGGACGCTAGGGCTTTCAGCGGAACGATGTATAGTGCCTTCCCTCCCCTGAGAACTGCCTGGAGCATAGCCAAGTATGCGATCAGGCTCTTCCCGGAGGCTGTGGGGATGGCGAGAACGACGTTCTTGCCCTCTAATGCGGGTCCGATCGCTTTCTCTTGAGGCGGATAGAGCTCTTCGATTCCGTCCTCTGTCAGCTTCCTTGCTATGCGTGGGTCCAGGCCCAAATCGTCGATCCTCATTCCAGTCCTCAGAGCGCCAGCGCCGTATGGATGCCCCTCTTCCTAATACTTGTTCGTCGGGGCGTTGGAACGAGCTCAGAGACAGCTCTTTCACGAGACGGTATCAGGCATGCTGGCCTCTCCAACAATGGTCCTTGTTGGCGGCGCAATCCTTATTTAGCACCAGGGTTAATAGCTCTGACAGTCGCATCTGTGAATGTTACTGGTGTAACTAATGGTGACTGGTGATTCTTGGAGCTCGACGCTGGGGCTCTCTGACATTGAGGAATGGATCAGGTCTCAGAAGTTCGAGACCACCGCAGATGTCAAGATACCACCGCAGCTCGTCGACCAGGTGATCGGGCAGGACGAGGCCGTCCTGGTCATCAGGAAGGCTGCCGAGCAGAAAAGACACCTTATTTTGATCGGTGATCCTGGAACGGGCAAGTCCATGCTTGCGAGGTCGATGACGGACTTCCTTCCCAAGGGGGAGCTACAGGACGTCGTCGCATACAATAATCCCGATGACCAGAACGAGCCGAAGATCAGGATAGTCCCCGCAGGCAAGGGTAAGGAGATCGTCCAGGCTCAGAAGCTCGAGGCCGAGCAGAAGAAGGCTCAGAAGAACTCATCGTGGATGATGTTGATCATCATGTTCATTGTATTGGGAGCGATCCTCTCATGGCAGCAGGGGAATTCGACTCCGCTCCTGATCACCGCGATTGGCGGGTTGGTCATCTACTTCTTGGCGAGGTCCTACACTCAGAGGAGAGAGGCTTCGCTAGTGCCGAAGCTCATCGTCACACACAAGCCTGACGAGCCGCCACCGTTCATAGATGCCACAGGCGCGCATGCGGGGGCACTTTTGGGAGATGTCAAGCACGATCCTTTCCAGAGCGGAGGTCTGGAGACACCTGCCCACGAGCGGCTAGAACCCGGGGCAATACACAAAGCAAACAAAGGCGTCCTGTTCATCGACGAGATCAACATGCTTCGGATAGAGAGCCAGCAGAGCCTTCTCACCGCACTTCAGGAGGGCGAGTTCAGCATTCTAGGTCAGAGCGAGAGGAGCTCAGGGGCGATGGTGAAGAGCGAGCCTGTGCCTTGTGCCTTCATTCTCGTTGCGGCGGGGAACCTAGATGCCGTTGCTGGAATGCATCCCGCGCTCAGATCAAGGATCAGAGGCTACGGGTACGAGATCTACATGAGGAGCACCATGCCTGATACCGACTTGAACCGCGAGAAGCTGATAAGGTTCGTCGCCCAGGAAGTCTCGAAGGACAAGAAGATCCCGCACTTCAACAAAGGGGCTGTGGCGGAGATCATCAGAGAGGCACAGAGAAGGGCCGGAAGAAGGGGCATGCTCACTTTGAGGCTGAGAGAGCTCGGCGGGCTCATCAGGGTGGCGGGCGATATCGCCACTGAGAAGGGCGCATCCGAGGTGGACACCAAGCACGTCCTTGAGGCAAAGAAGATCGCGAGGTCACTTGAGCAGCAGGTCACGGACCGCGCGGTCGAGCGCAGGAAGGACTACAAGATGTCGCTCACAGAAGGCGCGGTCGTCGGCATCGTCAACGGTCTCGCTGTCCTGAATGCGGAATCTTCCATGGCCGAATTCTCGGGCATTGTCACGCCCATAGTCGCCGAGGTCACACCACCACAGGCAAAAGAGGGTGGCAAGATCATCGCAACGGGCAAGCTCGGGGAGATTGCCAAGGAGTCTGTCCAGAACGTCTCCGCTCTCATCAAGAAGTACACGGGTGAGGACATCAGTAACCACGACATACATGTTCAGTTCATCGGGACCTACGAGGGCATCGAGGGAGACAGTGCGTCAATCGCAGTTGCCACCGCCGTGATATCGGCATTCGAAGAGATCGAGGTGGACCAGACATGCGCGATGACCGGCAGCCTGAGCGTGCGCGGTCAGGTGTTGCCCGTTGGCGGAGTCACGGCCAAGATCGAGGCTGCAGCAGAGATCGGCCTGAAGAAAGTCCTAATCCCGGAAGAGAATATGAAGGACGTTCTCCTGGAGGACAAGTATTTGGGCAAGATAGAGGTCATACCCGTTCGGACGCTGAACGATGTTTTGTCGCACGCCCTCGTTGGCGCGCGCAAGGAAGGCCTGCTCAAGAAGCTCGCAGCTCTGGTCGCGGCAAAGCGTCCTTCGACACCAGCTCCGTCAGTGCCAGGTGCTGACAGACCCACAGCTCATTGACGGGAGGTTCTCTGGTGCGCGGCCTAATCGTCGGAAGGTTTCAGCCTTTCCACAAGGGACATCTAGCGGTCATCCGAGAGGTCCTCCGCAAATGTGATGATGTTGTTGTCATAATCGGGAGCGCCGAGGAGTCCCACACAGAGAAGAATCCCTTCACCGCGGGCGAGCGATATCAGATGTTGCTGTCGTCTCTCACCCAGGAAGAGAGGGCGCGTGTTCTGATCATACCTGTCAGGGACGTCAACCGGTACTCCGTCTGGGTGAATCACCTCGAGTCTTACGTCCCGCCTTTCGATGTCGTGTTCTCCAACAGCGATCTGACAAGATCGCTCTTCAAGCAGGCTGGCTATGGGGTCAGCAGGACCAAGGCGTACAACCCGAAGGAGTATTCTGCCACGGAAATCAGAAAGCGGATTGTCTCAGGCAAGAGATGGAGTCATCTTGTGCCTGAGCCAGTCGCCAGGTTCCTCGATGGCATCGATGCGAAGCAAAGGCTGCTCGATGCGGGCATGAGCCCCCACAGGAGGCGAGGCGGACGTGTTGCTCGCTGAAGAAATCGGCCGGCTGCTGATGTCAAGGGGGCTAACCGTTGCTGTCGCAGAATCGTGCACTGGAGGCAAGCTCGGAGATATGTTGACTGATGTTCCTGGAAGCAGCGACTACTTCCTGGGCGGTGTGATCTCTTATAGCAACGATGCAAAGTCGAATCTACTCGGTGTCGACGGCAAGACGCTCAAGGCGAAAGGGGCCGTGAGCGAAGAGGTTGCAATCCAGATGGCTGCTGGGGCAAGGAGACAGCTTCAGGCAGATGTCGGGGTCGGCATCACTGGAATCGCCGGTCCCACCGGCGGGACTCTGACGAAACCTGTCGGGCTCGTCTATGTTGCGATCAGTTCCAGCAAATCATCGAAATGCTCCAGGTGCGTGTTCAAAGGATCAAGATCTGAGATCAAAACCCAATCTGCGAATAGGGCATTGGAGATGCTCAGAGAGTTCGTGACACACTTTGGGTGAGCAAGCGCTCATCAATCTCGATGCGCCCCTGCTGGGTTCACGAGAATATTTATACTAACAACCCGATTTTATAACGCGCGTCGCATGCGCGCGAAGGCTTTCTGATGTCAGAAGGGGATGTCCTGAGGATACCTACTGGGGTTGCCGACTTCGATTCGATCATCCAGGGAGGATTGCCCGCTGGCTCGGTTGTCCTGTTGCTGGGCGACGTCGGCGGCGGGGGTCACGAGTTCGCCCTCACGTCCGCGGCCAAGATCGGCATTGTCAAGGAATATCCCGACACGAGGGCCTTCATACTTGGTGATGCGGGGAAGAACGGCAGGCTCCCTGACAAGACGTGCTACATCACGTTCTCTCGCTCGAAGGATGACATCCTACAGGATGTCAAGCTATCCTTCAACAAGGATTTCTACGAGTCTCTGAAGTCCACTCTCCTTTTCAAGGACTTCTCGAGGGACTACTTCATTCACACGGTCGTTCCGACGTCCTGGTTGGGTTCGGAGGGATCCGAGGAAATCTTCTCCGACAAGAAGAAGGATGGGCTGCTGGAATCTCTCGTGGATTTCCTGGATGTGAACGCGCCGAGAAGCATGGTGATCCTGGACTCTCTCACGGACCTCGTGGTCTCCGATACGATAGCCTTCCAGGATGTCATCGCACTGCTCAAAGGCATCCAGAGAATGGCCAAGAGATGGGGCGCTGTGTTCTACCTCATCCTGACGGATGAGATACTCGACAGGAAGCGGCAGCAGATGATAATCGACAGCGTAGATGGCGTATTCAAGTTTGAATGGGCGAAGTTTCATCACACATCCAAGCGTCAGAGGTATCTCTATGTTGAGAAGTTCATGAGCGTTCTGCCGCATCTGGACCAAGAGAGGATAGCGCGGTTCGCGACGCTCATAACATCTCAGAGTGGCTTCGTCGTAATAAACACAGAACGGGTGGCATAATCATATGGCAGTGAACAGGGTGAAGACTGGTATCGATGGACTGGACGAAATGCTCCAAGGGGGGTTGCCTGAGAACCACATCGTGGTCGCAATGGGATCCTTCGGGACCGGCAAGACGACTCTGGGTCTTCAGTTCATCGTCGAGGGCTTGAAGCACGATGAGCCCTGCATTTTCATCTCTCTTGAAGAGGACAAGGACTCGATCGCCAAGAACGCCTCATCATTTGGCTGGGACCTTTCAGGAGCCATCGACAAGAAGAAGCTGGGGCTGTTCAAGCTCGAGCCGTCGGATGCTAAGACGACCATCACCCGCATCAAGAGCGAACTCCCGAAGTTCATCAAGTCCTTCGGCGCTAAGAGGGTCGTACTGGATTCCGTGTCCTTGCTCAACATGATGTTCGCCGACGAGAACGAGCGTCGGTCCAACTTGTTCAACCTGTGCCAGCTGTTGCGCAGCACCGGAGCCACGGTCCTGTTGACCGCGGAAGTCAAGGACGAGAATCCTCGGTCTTCCAGAGACGGGCTTGCGGAATACACTGCAGATGGCGTCCTTCTGCTCCAGTCTGACGAGAGCAAGGAGGGCGGCGAGGTCCAGCTGACGGTGAGGATACTGAAGATGAGGCGGACGAATCATTCCAGACGAGTGAAGCCCTATTCGATCACGGACAAAGGCATCGTGGTCCACGCGGGCGCGGAAGTCTTCTAGGATTTGCCGAGGAGCGATCCCCGGACTGCATCTTCCATCCTGCGCTCATCCGTCTCCTTCGACTTGTCCCACTTCGAAACGATCTCCTGGTTTAGAACCGAGCCGAGCCTCCGAAGCCCCTCGGTTATCATCTGGTCCGAAGGATGCGTGAAGTTCAGCCTCATGGTGCTCGTTCCCTCCTTCGGATCCGCAAAGAACGCCCTCCCGGAGACGAATGCCACTCTCTTCCTCAACGCCTTCTTCAGGAGCTCCACAGAATCCATCATCTCCGGAAGCGTGACCCAGAGGAACATCCCTCCTTCCGGCTCTGTCCACCCGATTCCGTCAGGCATGAATTCCTCCATTCCAGAGAGCATCAGGTCCATCTTGCGCTTGTACAACTGCTTGATCTTCTCGATCTGCGGATCTATGTGACCTCTGACGATGTACTCATGAGCGATCCTCTGCCCGAGAACGTTCGCGCAAACGTCCGTGGACTGTTTCGCGACTATCAACTTCTTCAGGATCTCTGGATCAGCGACGACCCACCCCACTCGTAGTCCTGGAGCAAGGATCTTCGAGAATGTGCTGGTGTAGACGACTCTCCCCTCGTCATCCCAATGCTTCAGCGGCGGGATCGGATCTCCTCTGTAACGGAGGTCTCCGTAGGGGTCGTCCTCGAGGATGATGAAATCGTACTCCGAAGCCATGTCCACCATCTTCCTCCTGCTCTTCTCCGGCATCGTGACACCGGCAGGATTCTGGAAGTTCGGCAGGACGTACACTATCTCTGGCGGGTTCGATCTCTTCACCAGCCTCTTCATTCTCTCCTCGAAGATGTCCATCCGCATGTTGTTATGGTCGATCGGGATGGATTCAAAGGTGGCCTGCATGACCGCCCAGTTTGTCAGAGCGGCAAGATAGGTCGGAGCGGAAATCACGATCGTGTCCTTCGGATCGATGAATATCTTGCCCATGAGATCGATGGCCTGCTGCGATCCGCTCACGATCAACACGTTCTCTTTTGAGATGTCCATGCCCCTTTTCTTCATCCGGTCTGCGACACTCTCTCTGAGGGGGGCGTATCCTTCGGTGATCCCGTACTGCAGCGCCTGTGCCCCGTCCTTCTCGAGAACGTCGTTCACGATCTGTCTGATTATCTCTGTAGGGAACGATTCCGGATTTGGAAAGCCTCCAGCAAACGAGATCATGTCTGGAACCTGAAGCAGCTTCAGCAATTCCCTGACTTCGGATGCGCGCATCTCCTTGGTCCTTTCGGAAAAATGTCTCGTCAGATTCAGGGCCATCTCGCCATCCTCTGTCGTGTCGGTTTAGAAGTCGCTAGCACCTTAATGATTTTGAGGCTACCAACCTAGGAAACGCATTTGCAGCGTCCAATTCATGCGCAGTCAGTGTCTGTCCTCAACACCAAAACCCTTAATAACGAATATCGTGTACAAGGCGACTGACGCCATGAAACTGATCCGCCAGGGGAAGGTCAAGGACGTATACGAGGTGGATTCTCACTCGTTGGAGTTCGTCTTTTCCGACAAGATCTCCGTCTTCGACAAGATCATCCCTTCGCTTATCCCCCACAAGGGCGAGACGCTCTGCAGGTCCAGCGCATTCTGGTTCCAGGTGGCGAGATCGAGCGGGATCAAGTCGCATTTCCGGGAGCTGATCCCACCGAATCGAATGAGAGTCCAGAAGGTCCAGATTCTCGAACACTCGAAGATAAGCAAGAAGACCGTCAACTATCTGATCCCGCTCGAGGTCATCTGCAGACACTACGTCGCCGGTTCCTTGTGGGACAGGATTCAAAGCGGGGAACTGAGGCCTGTCAAGCTGGGGTTCAAGGCCACCAAGGAGGTCAAGTACGGCGACAAACTTCCGGAGCCCTGTCTCGAGTTCACCACAAAGCTGGAGAAGGTCGACAGGCTGCTCACGAAGAAGGAGGCCATGAAGATCTCAGGGCTGACAAATGACGAGTACAAATCAATCGCGGACGCCGTCCTCAAGATAGATGAGAAGATCGCAGAGGAGGTCGAGAAGAGAGACCTCATCCACGTCGACGGCAAGAAGGAATACGCATTCGACGAGGAGCGAGAGCTGATGATCGTCGACACGTTCGGGACTGCGGACGAGGACCGATGGTGGGACTGGGAGAGCTACTCCAAGGGACAGTTCGTCGAACTGAGCAAGGAGAATGTCAGGCAGTACTACAGGCAGCTGGGCTACTATGACAAGCTCGTGGAAGCTAGGAAGATGGGCAAGTCGGAGCCGAGGATCCCGTCTCTCCCAGAGGCGAAGATCGAGGAGATCTCCGAGCTCTACATAGAGATGTTCGAGCGTATCACGGGCGAGAGCTATCGATGATTCTTCTGCTGCCTTGACCGCCGCCTCCGAAAGGTTAATTGCGGTGTTCCGCCACTTGTCCGGGTCGATATGGAGTTTCGCGGGATCGACGAGTTCATGCTCTACCTGAAGGGGCGCTACGACCTCAGCGAGCGAAAGCAGGATTGGCGCGCGCTCACGGGAAGGAACCATGTGACTTCCGAGTACGACACGTTCATCTTCACGGAGGAGAAGGTCTTCCAGATCAAGGCCACAGAGATCGCCCCGAAGAAGATGGCTGCCGTGGCCAGGGAGGTCGGAGGGCCCTCTCCGGACCTCCTCGATGTCATCAAGGGCGGTTCGCCCGTACCGCTGAACGTGACTTCCAGAACTCCGTCAGCGTATTCGGTCATCATGTTCGGGATGCAGCAGTACTCCTCCGACATATCCGATCTTCTCAGAAGAGAGTACTTCCCGTCGAGACAGGACCAGCTCGACCGAGAGCTGGAGAAGAGCGTGAAGGTCCTCTTGGAGCGCCCCGAGTACAGGACCGCGCATAGGAGTCTGAGGGAGACCCAGGAAGGTTACTTCGCCTGAGCCTCAGACCATCTTGCCGTCCATGTACTGCTGGTATCCGCCGAGGTCCAGCAGTCCGTGGCCCGAGAAGTTGAACGCGATGATCTTCTTCTCGTTCTTCTTCTTGGCCTCGAGCGCAAGATCGACAGCTGCTTTGATGGCATGGCTCGTCTCGGGCGCGGGCACGATTCCCTCTGCCCTGGCGAACATGATTGCAGCGTCGAAGACCTCCTTCTGCTGGTACGCGACCGGCTTGATGATCTTCTTGTTGACCAGCAGGCTCACGGTCGGCGCGGCCCCGTGGTACCTAAGCCCGCCCGCATGTATGGGCGAGGGCACGAAGTTGTGGCCCAGAGTGTACATCATGAGCAACGGCGTCATGCCAGCGGTGTCTCCGAAGTCGTATTCGAACTTCCCGCCCGTCAAGCTCGGGACCACCGTCGGTTCCACCGCTATGAACTCCGTTTTCATCTTCTTCTTCAGCTTCTGGCCGATCGCGGGGAACGAGAACCCTGCGAAGTTGGAGCCTCCGCCGACGCAGCCTATCATGTAGTCTGGCTCCTCATCGAGCTTCTTGAACTGAAGCAGCGTCTCCTCGCCGATGATGGTCTGGTGAAGCATGACATGGTTCAGAACGCTCCCAAGGCTGTACTTCGTGTTCCCGTCCTTGAGCGCCATCTCCATGGCCTCGCTTATCGCGATCCCAAGAGAGCCCGGGTGCTTCGGGTCCTTGGCGAGCATCTTCCTGCCGAACTCGGTCAGACTGCTCGGGGACGGGTTGACCTCGGCCCCGTACACTCTCATCATCTCGCGTCTGTATGGCTTCTGATCGTACGACGCACGTACCATGAAGACCTTGCATCCCAGTCCGAAGTGACAGCAAGCCAGGCTGAGAGCGGTGCCCCACTGACCAGCACCTGTCTCGGTTGTCAGGTTCGCCACGCCCTCCTTCATGTTGTAGTAAGCTTGTGCTAGGGATGTGTTCGTCTTGTGGCTGCCGGCCGGACTGAGATCCTCCCGCTTGAAGTAGATCTTCGCGGGCGTCTTGAGCACCTTCTCGAGACCGATCGCCCTCTGAAGCGGACTCGGCCGGTTGACCATCATGTACCCCTGGAGGACCTCCTCCGGGATGTCTATGTAGTGGTCAGTGGCCATCTCCTGGGCGATCAGGGCCTTCGGGAAGAGCGGTTCCAAGTCGGAGGGCGAGATCGGCTTCCTCGTCGCGGGGTTGAGCGGCGGAGCCAGGGGCTCCGGCAGGTCCGGGAGTATGTTGTACCATTTCCTCGGCATCTCGTCTGTTGTCAGGTTCGTTCGCACGGGCATCACATGAATTCCTCGGGAGCCCCGTAATCATGTACAATATATAGCTCTTTCGAGCAATGATGAACAATTATATGCATGCTGTATGTCTCTTGTGCGCGTCTGTGCGCAATGGCGGGTGTCACTTGAGGTAGATCAAGCGGTTGTGTCGAGCGTCCCAGATCCAGTCGTCCTCTGTGACAGCATCCTCCCGTCTAGTGATCATGTTGTCGAGCTTGGCGTCGATGTCGTCGGCCTCATGAACGGCCAGGGCCTCCGGAAACATGGGCTCCACGGGCGAGCCCCATTCCTTCTTGCCGTGGTGCGACAGCAGTATGTGCCTCAACTTCGACGCTGTGAGCTCCGGGAAATCCTTGACCCGCGCGATCCTCGCCATCAGCTCCTGATCGCCTAGTATGATATGGCCCACGAGGTTTCCCTCTTCGGTCTGGCTTATGTTGCTCGTGACCTTGAAGCTCTGGATCTTGCCTATATCGTGCAGAAGCGCCCCAGTCAGGACGAGGTCTCTGTCAAGCTCTGGATGGAGCTCGGCGACTCTGTTGCAGATCTCCGCGACGTTGATCGTGTGGTGGATGAGTCCTCCGACAGCTGCTGAGTGAAGGGTTATCGAAGCTGGAGCGTCTGAGAATGCGCTCATGAACTGCTCGTCGCCGAAGAAGTCGTCGAGAAGCTTCCTCATGCTGGGGTCCTGGACGCTCGAGACGAGCTCCCTGAGCCTCGCCTTCATATCTTGGATGTTCTCGTAAGACTTGACCAGCTGTTGGAGGTCGTACTCGCCCTCTGCCATTCTCTCCAGCCAGCCACCGTTCTTCTCACTGATCGACACCTCTAGCTGTCCCTTGTACTCCTGCACTTCCCCTCTGATTCTCACGACCTGCTCCCTGTCGAACGAGTCGTAGAGCTTCTGCACGCTGCCCTTGTCCTGCCCTCCCCAGTACTTGATCGTTATCTGGCCGGACTTGTCGGCTGCCCTGAACTCGAACATGAAACCGTACTTGTAATCGGTGACCGGCTTCCTGAAATTCACGGAGAAATAGCTCTCAACCTTGTCTCCCGGTTTCAGCTCTGCGATCAGTTGCTTGGGTCCCATGGTCTTCTGCTCCCTAGCTGCTCCTCCCTCTCTTCGGGTTATCGGCAACGGTAGGTATATTCGTTTTATTGTGGGTGCGCCGAAAGTCCCCCCTCTGAGCTGTCGGACCGCGGTATGCTCAATCGCCATCCCCGCATCTGTCTCCGGACTCGAGTGCATGGACATCCGGCCGCACACGAGCCAAGATCTCCGAGAGGGATGACAACGACTTCCACTGCTTGTACGCTACTCTTTCCTCTTGGAGGCGAACCTCTTTTTCAGGCTCTTGTCGAGCATGGCCTTCTTCTGAGGGTCTGCGATCCAGACCTTGACCTCCTTCCAGATCATCGGACACCTCTCTCCCTCGAGGCCAATTGTTCTGGCGATCTCCTCCTCGATCGCCTTCGCATTATCCTTCGTGACTGCGATGCCAAGAGGCTCGAAATAGCCCTTCTTCTTCATATGAGCGACGAAGCAAGTCATCTAATCATTCCTCCTAAGCAGCTCGGCCATTCTATTGCCTATATATCGCGCGCTCTTCAGTCCCTCCGAATCCTTCAGGACATCTCCCCTATCGTTGCCAACAGCCATTGCGCCGCACAGTCTGCCTTCGGAACACGCGACAATCATTTCGCTCATGAAGAAGTAAGTGGCCATCTGCATGATCGTCAGCTCCTGCCCTCCATGAGCTCCACCCCCTACGCAGACCGCTCCTCCCACCTTCCCCTTCATTGCATGCATCTGGTACGGCATGACCGACCTGTCGAACAGCGCCTTCAGTTGTGCCGTCACTCCTCCATAGTACACGGGGGAGCCGATGAGCGCTCCGTCGGCTGAGACCATCCTCCTTAGGACCACGATTGCATCGTCCTTGATCGGGCAGCTCCAACGCTTCCTGCAACACGCCTCGCATCCATTGCACGGCTGGATGTCATGGTCCGCCAACGATATCTTCTCGACTTTGATCCCGCCCTCTCTGAGCCCCTCAGCAGCCTCGTCGAGCATCACCTGTGTGTTCCCGTTCTTCCTCGGGCTCCCGTTGATTGCCAGCACTTTCATTGTCTGCTCTCCTTCGGAACGCATCCCGACTGGACTACGTGTGCGAAATAGTTGTCGTTCCCGGGAAGGATGAAAACGCGCCTCGGCCCCGCATTCCTCGGGGCCGGAGGCAGTTCAGACTCCCTCTTTTTTTGGTCCCATCACCAGCACTTGGAGAAGCCGCAGGTCCTGCAGACGACGCACCCCTCGACATACTCTACCATGCTTCCGCATTCCGGACACTCGGGGCACACATCCCCTCTGTCGACGTAGTTCTGCTTTGCTGGACCGCCCGGCGCAGCCGTTGCCAGAACCGTGCCCTCGCCCTTCTCCTTCGCGAGCGGGCTGTTCTTGACGAACCGTTCGAGGGCTTTGGCAACGGCGTCGCTGCATGAGAGCACCATCCCTCCTGGCTGCCACAACGGTGAGGGGCAGCGTATGCCCTTGAGCTGCTTGACGATCGCCTCGGGCTCGATCCCGGACCTGAACGCAAGCGATATCAGCCTGCCGACCGCCTCCGCCTGGGAGGCCGTGCACCCGCCGGATTTGCCCATCTGGGTGAACACCTCGCACAGGCCTCTCTCGTCCTCGTTGATCGTGACATAGAGATGGCCGCAGCCGGTCTCGAGCCTCTGGGTCGAGCCGCGAGTCACATATGGTCTGGCCCTGGGGAGCCTCGACGCCTCCTCCTGCTCGGCCCGTAGTTCATCCGCCTGCTTGGCCTCCTCGCCCACGCTGAGTACCTGGTCCTCGCGGCTTCCATATCGGTACACAGTCACGCCCTTGCACCCCAGCTTGTAGGCCATGAGATAGACGTTCTCGACGTCCTTGGGCGTGGCCTCCTTCGGGAAGTTGACGGTCTTCGAGACCGCGTTGTCCGTGAAGTCTTGGAAGGTCGCCTGCATCTTGATGTGCCACTCCGGCGAGATGTCCAGCGCGGTGACGAAAAGCCGTCGTATGTCCTCCGGGACCATCTTGAGGTCCTTCAGGGAGCCTTTGGTAGCGATCTCCTTCATGAGTTCCTCGGTGTAGAAGCCCCTGTCTCTGGCGACCTCCTCGAATATCGGGTTCACCTCGGGCAGGATGTCCTTGTCCATGACATTGCGGACATAAGCTACGGCGAATATCGGCTCAACTCCGCTCGACACCCCCGAGATGATGCTGATGGTTCCTGTCGGGGCGATGGTCGTCACCGTCGCGTTCCTGATGCGCTTGTACATGCTCGCCAGCGTGCTCTCAGGGAAGTTCGGAAAGCTTCCCCGCTCCTCCGCCAGCGCGACGGAGGCCTCGTGTCCCTTGTCGCTGATGAACTTCATGATATCGCGGCCGAGCCCGGCCGCCTCCTCGGTGTCGTAGGGAATGCCCAGCCTCAGGAGCATGTCAGCGAAACCCATGATGCCAAGGCCTATCTTGCGGTTCGCCCTGGTCATCTCCTCGATCTGCTTCAGCGGGTACTTGTTGACGTCGATGACATCGTCGAGGAACCTGACCGACCAGCGGACGGTCTCTCCCAGCTTCGCCCAGTCGAATGCGGGACGGCCGTCCTTGTGGGTCAGCATCTTCGCGAGGTTTATGGAGCCCAGGTTGCACGATTCGTAAGGCAGCAAGGGTTGCTCGCCGCAAGGGTTGGTGCTCTCGATCTCCCCCACCTTCGGTGTCGGGTTGTCCCTGTTGATCCGGTCCAAGAAGATCACGCCCGGCTCCCCGTTCCTCCAGGCCATGTTGATTATGAGGTCGAAGACCTTCCTGGCCTTCAACTTCCTGACTACCTGTTTTGTCCTCGGGTTGAAGAGGTCGTACTCCCCATCCACCTCCAGGGCCTGAACGAACTTGTCGGTCAATGCCACGGATATGTTGAAGTTGGTCAGCTTGGTGCTGTCGCGCTTGCTGGTGATGAACTCGAGGATGTCGGGGTGGTCCACGCGCAGTATGCCCATGTTCGCCCCCCTGCGCGTCCCCCCTGCTTGATGGTCTCCGTGGCCGCGTTGAAGACCTCCATGAACGAGATCGGCCCGCTCGAGACACCTGCAGTGCTCTTGACGGAGTCGCTCGCAGGCCTCAGCCTAGAGAAGCTGAATCCGGTTCCCCCTCCGCTGTTGTGAGATATGAATCCGTTCGCGAGGTATGCATGCCGCTGAGGCACGGTCAGGTCGACGACCTCCCGCTTTCCCTCGGGGAGGACACCCCTCACCGTCACGACATAGTGTCCTTCGTCGTCCGGCTCTTCGTGGAGCGCGCCCATCGCGGCCAGTTCCTCGAGCATTACCTCGAGGTCGACCGCCTCGAGGCGCCTCGCAAGCACGATGGAGTCGAATCCGACCTTCTCCTTGAACGCCATAAAACCTGCCCTGTTGCACACGGTCAGCCTGGCTCCCTCTCTGATCGTCAGAATTCCAAGATAGAACAGGACGGTCTGCATGTCTGAAGCGAGCCTCTCCGAGCAGCACTCAGCGCTGACGACGCCCGCTGGTGAAATCCAGCCCCTGTCGCTGAAAGTCTTCCTGAGGAATGCGCACAGAGCCCTCTCATCCGCACCTATCAATCTGTCGTCAACGCCAGACTCGGCGAACTCAGATAGGTCGAAAGGTACGCTCGTCTCTGTGCCTCCAAGCCAGCCGCCGAGTTTCATCACGAGTCTGTCGCCAGGCTTCAGCTGGCCTATCTTCTGCCAGGCGAGCTCGCCATCGGGGTTCCATGTCATGAGCCTATGAAGCGCGGTCCCTGTGATCCTGTTGCCCTCGGAAGTCTCGACCGTGGACACTTCCTGAATGCCGTTCACGTGCTTCGAGTGAACTACATCCATACCCTCATGGGTTTCCACCCACGCGCCGGATTCGACAGTCCCGAGCGTCCTGCACCCTGCGTCCGTCATTACTAGAGTTTCAGGAACAAGGCATTTGTGAATCAGTGCTGTGTATTTGATGGCGTCAAAGATGTCTTCCATCGAGTCTTCGATTGGCAGGACGAAGCAAGCGGACAGCTGCCCCAGCTCTCTGCCTGCGTTCATCAATGTCGGGCTGTTCGGCATGAACTCAAGCCGAGCCATCATCTCGTAGTATCTTTCGGCGGTCTTGTCCATCTCCGCATCGGATTTGCCGTAGTTCCTTTCCGCAACGGCTATTCCCTTCGCCACTCGCTCGAACAGTTCCCTGGGCGTCTCAATTGGTTTTCCCTGGTCGTTTTTCTTGAGGTACCTGCGCTCGAGCACAACCTTCGCGTTCGCGGTCATCTGAGGCTCGAGAGCCCATCCCTGCGCTGCCGCACGGTTGTCGCCGGGACCGACAGCGCCCC
The DNA here is from genome assembly GCA_963705355.1 of uncultured Thermoplasmata archaeon. GTDB lineage: Archaea > Thermoplasmatota > Thermoplasmata > UBA10834 > UBA10834 > COMBO-56-21. Next base: position 665,026 of record OY970070.1, on the reverse strand, counting down.
CTCTTGTCTGACCCGATGATGCCGACATTACTCTCCCTCTGCGATCGTGAGTCTTTGTCCAAGCTGCGAAGCCCACCGCACCAGGCAATCTCGATAGCCTTGCCCCTGTTTTTGCTCGTAGAAGACCATCTGTTGCGCTTCCACCTCAGCTTGGCACTTTGGAGGTGAAAAGCTTTGCTACTGCGTGCAGGTCGCCAACATCATACATCACATAAGTAGGTTTTCCCACAAGAGCTGGTAACAGACTTTCAAAGGAAGCGCCGGTTCAAGTGGAAATGATTATCATATATTTTATCTGATTTGTTATCAATCTCTTCACCCAGGAGAAACAAAACTAGGTGATCAATCCTTGTATTCATGTGTGGCCTTCCGTAGAACGGAATGACTCGAGCACAGGGCTCCGTGCAGGCGACGTCCTTTCGGAATCCTGCGGATGATTTGAATATCGGCAAGGCATCTACTACTTGACAGAGAGCTGTATCATCCTGCGCAGTGATCCCTCATGAGAATCAAGGTGAAGCTGTTCGCTGCCTTCAGAGAAATCGTGGGCGCGAAGGAAGAGGAACTGAACCTGAAAGATGGCACGACAGTCCAGATGCTTCTCGACGACTATGTGCGCAGATTCCCACAAATGGACAGATACCGAGAGCACATAATCCTCTCCGTGAACAAAGAGTACGGCCCCCCAGCCAAGGTACTCAAGGACGGGGACGAAGTGTCGTTCCTCCCGCCGGTCAGCGGGGGATAGTCACCGTTGAATGGAATTCCGTGCCTTGAGTCAATCCAGCAGGACGACTCTGAGGCTGTCGCCCCGTGGGCAGTCAATCTCCTTCTCCACCGAGGCTATCCTGAACCTCATTCCCTCTCCAGCGCCCCACGGCCTGCAGATCCTGTAGTTGGCGCACCCCAGGCGGTTGCAGTCGATCTCCTCGTAGGTTATCATCGAACCCTCGACGGCAGCCCTCGTCGGCAACGCGGCGCGCGTCGGTAGCTTCTCCACCTCGACCACCCTGACTCCGCCCTCGTGAATCCTGCACTCGTGGTGGACGTCCCTCACTTCAGTGACCCTGTACCACCGATTCTGCTCCAGGTGGAAGCACACGTTCTTCACCTTGCATTCCCTGCACTCGGCCAGAGGGCCCCCGAAGACGAACTCAAAACCTTTCTTGCACTGCTGTTCGCCGACGACTGTCACCAGTACCATGCTGAACACCTCTATCTCAGATCACTTTCGTAATCCTCGCCAGGCGTTCAGCGGCGTCTGGGTTCAACCCCCTGTCTCCAAGTATGGTGTACCGGTCCTTTCTGATCTCGTGAGCGTGCACGAGAGCCTCTATCAGCTGTTCCTTCGACACACCTAGATCCTTGGCGCTAGTAGGCGCACCTATCAGCAGAAGGGCTTCGCGTATGCGCTGCCAATCCCCTCCGTGCAGGTACATCATCATGACCGACCCGACGCCGCATTGCTCTCCGTGAAGAGCCTTGCCTGGCGCGATTTTATCGAGAAGATGAGAGAACATGTGCTCCGAGCCACTTGTCGGTCTCGAGGAGCCGGCGACCGCCATCGATATGCCTGAGATGATTATCGGCCTTATGGCGACCCAGACGCTCTCCTCGAGGTTGGGCTTGATGGAGGCGGCGTTCTCGATGATCGACTCTGCGGCATACTTCGCGAGGTTGGCCGCGCTGGAGCTGAAGTCGTCCGAGCGGAGCCTCTCTGCAAGTTGCCAGTCGAGTATCGCTGTGGAGTTGGAGATCACGTCTGCGCATCCAGATGCGAGGAGCCTGTACGGTGCCTTGACGATGAGGGCGGTGTCCGCGATGACTCCCAAGGGCACCGTCGCGTTCAGCGAGAGGGAATTGCCTCCGTCCTTGATAGATGCTCGGGGACTCGCAATCCCGTCGTGCGAGGCCGATGTCGGGATGCTCAGGAAAGGCATTCTGAGATTCACGGAAGCCATCTTTGCGAGATCTATCTTGCTGCCGCCGCCCACTCCCAGCAGGAAGGATGCGCGCACATCCTTGGCCACTTCCTCAACCTTCAGGAGGTTCTGCTGGTTCGCCACACCGACCTCGATCTGCTGCACGTCGAACTTCCTTCCTTCGAGGGACTCCTTCACCGCTTTGGCTGCGAGGGTGCCCGTCGTGGGTCCGGTGACTATGAGGCCTATTCCCTTGAGCTCGAAGTCCTCGCACACGGATCCCACTTGATCTATGCATCCGTGGCCTGCGAGGACCTGTCTCGGGAAGTTCATGGCCCTCGCCTTGGTGAAGCCATCCAACATCGTGAAACACTACCTTGCTCCAATATGCCCGTTTGGCTTTTTAACTTATCGGTTTGTATTCGGGCATTCGCATATTATTGCCAGTCGGGCGACAACAGCACAGTTGCCAATCATCGTGGGGAGCTGATCCTCTCCATCTTCTCGATGAGGTCGTCCATCCTGAAAGGCTTCGGCAGGAACTCCAGCGCTCCCGCGTCCCTCGCTTCCTTCTCGACCAGCACGTCCGCGCTGACGAAGATGACCTTCTGGCTCGGGTTCAGCCTTATGATCTCCTTTGTCGCATCGACACCGTTCATGACCGGCATCCTGTGGTCCATTATTATCACATCGGGCTTGTCGGTCGATGCGGTGTACTTCTTCAGCGCCTCCTCCCCGTCGAAGGCGGTGCCGACGACCCTGTAGCCTCTTAGCTGTAGGATATCCCTGTATAGCTCAACGATGAAGAGTTCGTCGTCCACTATGAATACTTTTGTCATGGCCCACTCGCCTTCCTCAACGTCATTACGAAGGCCGCGCCCTTCTTCTGTCCCTTTCCGGGGAGTTCCCGCACGTCGAAATCGCCGCCCAGATTCTCGCAGATCATCTTCGCGAACAGTAGCCCGGACAGCTTCACAGCCGTGGAACTGTCTTGGAGGTAGATGGACTCCACGTCTCTGCCTTTCAGCGCGGGCGGGAGTTGCGCATTGGAGTCCTCCAAGGAGATCCTCCAGCACATCTTGCCCTTGTACTCGGCCTCCTTGAGCTTTATCGATAGCTCGACCTCATCGCTCTGATCGAGCCTCACGATGTTCGCCATGGCGTTCATGATGAGATCGCGCGCTGCGCTGTTTCCGATGACAAATGCCTTCTCGATCACGGGTGCGATTCGGACCTTTATACTCTTGTCCGGATACATCCTGACAAGATCCCTCTCAGATAGGTTGATCGCGGAGTGGAGGTCGATGGGCTTGAAGGAGTCTGGATCGGCCGCCCTTGTCGCTAGCAACCGCTTGATGTTGTCGACCAGGATCGTGGAAGTGCGCACGTGGGAGACCGCTTTCTCCGCATATCTCTTGGCGACCCTGTCCGCGCCCGGTGTCGCAAGGAGTAGCTCCAGGTACCCGAGCACCGCCTGGTTGTTGTTCAGTATGTCGTGCCCTAGGAGGTCCATGAAGAACGCGAACTGCTTCTCTTGCTCTGCTAGATGTGTTCTTTCGGTCAAGCTGATGTTCCCTGAGTGATGCCCCGGACATTCTTCTTATGGGAGGGTGGGGTTATCTAACTTTGGGGGCCACACACTCGAATTTCCCGTCATCGCCGTCTGGAAAGTCTGTTTTCGCGGGTATTTGAAGCCTGCCCTAGGATGAGAAATCGTCCAGGGTGGTCCTTGGGATAGTTCCAAATACCTGCGCTCCGTCGGAAACCCACTTCCAATAGTTCGTCGGAAGCGCTCCCGCATAGTATTCCCTGTCCATCTTCGACTCCAGATGCTTAAGATCAGAGAACAACATCCAATACCGGGCCGCATCCTTCCTCCCGGGCCTCTCGGGGAACTTCTTCCGCGAGTCGATGAGGATTTCGTCCTTGAAGCAGATGTGCGCATGCTCTTCGTCGAGAATGACCACCGAGTATCCGGGATGTCTTTTCGCATGGTGCCTGAGCACTAGGTCTATTATCCTGTGCTCGAAGCTCGCTTTACCTATCATCACCTTGTTTTGGGCATCCTCTGCGAATGCGATGTACTGCTTCGCCCTTCTGAACTCGCCCGTCACTCGTCTGACCCGGTCCTTCATCTCCTTCGCCTCAGGGGACTGCTGGGCGAGATAGGCCTTGGTGCCTGTCCTCTCTATCTGGGCAAGGACTGTGACGACGAGCTGGAACCTGTCCACGGAGTTGAACCTGGAAGCCCAGAATATCTCGTCCTCCAGTATCTCCCAGAGCTTCTGGTCCTCGAGGAAGTCGAGTCCGCCAAACTCTTCCTTGTACCGCGAGTACAGCGAGTCGTAGTCCAGAGATTCCGCGTTTACCGACTCTTCGAAGTAGAACTTCTTGTTCTCCTCCTCCTCGATCGGCTTCCCCCTGTACACCCTGCTCGCGATGAAAGCCTTCACGATCGATTTCGGAGACGGTTTGAAGAGCACGAGCATGGCGTCACCTGTATTCCGCCCTTGAATTATCCATTAGTGCTGATATAAGCTTTGGCCATGTGCTCTCAAAAAGACTATCTACATATTCGGACATGAGAACCTGACGTGAACCAGGCTATCGAAGGAGTCCCCTCGGGCGAGAAGGGAAAAGGGAGCGAGCTTTTCGAGCGCGCGAACCAGGCTTACGACGCTGGCCAATTCGAACTCGCCCTCGAACTTTTCGACGCTGCGATCTCGAACGGTGCCAAGAGCGAGGTCATCTACAACAACAAGGGCGCGGCCCTCGACGCGCTTCAGAGGAACTCCGAGGCGAGAGAGTGCTACACTAAGGCCACCATGATGAACCCGATGCATGAGCTGGCCTGGCACAATCTGGGCAGCTCATTGTTCATTCAGGACATGTTCTCCGAGGCCGTGCACGCGTATTCGAAGGCCGCATCCCTGAAACCTGGCAGGAAGGAGAACTGGTCGGGCCTGGCAGCCTCGCTCACGAAGGTGAACAAGCGCAAGAGGGCGAAATCCGCGATTGAGAAGTTGGATAGATTCGCTGACGAGGATCCGTCCGTGTTGCTTCTGCAGGCGGACCTCTATCTCGATGCGGGGTTCACGGAACAGGCGATGGAGCGCAGCAGCGAATTCATCTCAAAGCGGAAGGACAGCGCCGAGGGCTACGCTCACCTGGGCAATGCGGAGCACGAGTTCGGGGATTACGGGAAGGCGATTGCGACCTTTGAGAAGGCGCTTGAGATTACCCCGAACGACAAGGAGCTCTGGAACAACCTCGGTTATGCATGCTTCGTTGCCGGATACCTCGACAGAGCCCTCAGCAGCTTCGACAAGGCTCTGACCATCGACCCGAACTACAAACACGCATGGTACAACAAAGGATACGCATATCATGGAGCAGACCTTCTCGAGCAGGCGGTGGACTGCTACCACAAGGCGCTGACTATCGACCCGCATGACAGGGTTCTGTGGAACAATCTCGGGAACGCGCTCTACAATTTGGGGAAGTACGCCGATTCGATTCCGAAGTTCGTCGAGGCGATAACCGTGGATCCAGACTACGAGATCGCATGGAACAATATCGGCAACGCCCTCGAGAAGATGAGGCTGTTCAATGAGGCCGTCTCCTATCACGATCGCTCTCTCGACATCAGCCCTGATTTCGACTACGCGCTATTCGCGAAGGGCGTGTGCAGGTCCATGATGGGCGACCTCGAGGGTGGCTACGATCTGGTGCTGGAGTCCCTCGACCTCAATCCGCATTATGACGAGGCTTGGAAGGCGCGCGCCTCGATCGCTGGCAAACTCGGCAGATGGGACGAGGCGCTCATTGCGATAGAGGAAGCATTGGCGATCAACCCCGAGTTCGATCAAGGGTGGACTGAGAGAGGCGAAATCCTTCTGAGAGTGGGGAACGCCGAGGCCTCGCAAGCCTCCTTCGAGATGGCTCTCACATGCCTTCAGGATGTCAGCGTGGACACAGTGTCGGGGATATCCGCCCTGATGAGGCGTGGAGAGCTGATGTCCCGCCTGGGCAAGTTCGACGAGGCCCTCGCCAACCTCGAAAGCGCGGTCCTTTCAACCAAGGTCGATTCGGCAGGCATACCGAAGGTTCTCGAGCTCAGGCGTTTCCTCAACCGCTGGGAGCTGCCGAAGTCGATAAGGGACATCGCGGAGAAATCCTCAGACATCAAGGTAAGGTTGAGCTACGCGGGGTTCCTGCTGGACGCTGGCGATGCGCAGGCGGTTGAATCAATCTTGGCAAACACTAGTTCGGCCGACGCGAACGGGAACCGCGATGTGCAGCTCCTGAGGGCGAAGGCTCTGGCCGTCCAGGGAAAGTTGGATCAAGCGCTCGAAATCGCAGCATCTGTCAAAGAGGGCGGATCCGACCATCTTTCTTCTCGGTGCGAGGGGGAGATTCGCGAGGCGAAAGGAGACCTGCATGGAGCAGAGATGGCGTACGAGCACGCGCTCGCTCATTTCCCATCGGACCTAGCGGCGGCAACCGCTATCGCCAGAGTTCAGCTGAAGCTGAACAAGCCCGAATCAGCCATCGCTTCCGCCGATCTGGCGGTCGGAATAGATTCGCGGGATTGGGTCCCGCATAAGATCAAATCAGACGCTCTGAAATCAATCGGCGAGGACGCCAAGGCCGCACAGGAGCTGGCGGAGGCCAGGGCTCGTCTGTTCTCCTCGGGCGTCAAATCGGACGAATGGCTCTCTGGTGAAGCTTCATGAGAGACCTCAGGCTCAGGAAGAGGCACAGGCTGAGGCAGAAGGAGATAGCCGCTTTGGCGAGGCAGATCGACGACGCGCTCGGCACGAAGAGCTTCGGTCCAGATGATGTCGTCGACATGGCCGAGGTTCCCCAATTCGAGGTTGTCTTCGTGGATGGCAAGATCCTAGCGTTCCTGCCCGGCGGCAAGCCTTTCCTGACGATTCGCGGTCTGCTCAGATACGGCGCCGCCAAGAGATATGTAACGGTCGATATGGGCGCGGTTAGGTTCGTCTACAACGGGGCTGATGTGATGGGCCCCGGCGTAGTGGCCTCCGATCCATCGATCGTGGACGGCGACCTCGTCTGGATCAGAGATGTCAAGAACTTGCAGCCGCTGGCAATCGGCAAGTCGATCGCATCAGCCGTCACGCTCGCGCGCAAGGACAAGGGCAAGGTGGTCGAGTCGATACACCACGTGGGCGACAAGCTATGGCTTGTCGACGAGCCAAAAGAACGCGATGAGGAAGACCAGGAGACTGATTAGTAGATCTTATATCCGGAAACTCCGCTCGAAAAGCCAGACGATTATTCAATCGGTTCAATCAAAACGGATTGACACTCGGCGCAAACCGGCGCCCGTCGACAGCTGAAGGTGGCAACTTCCAAGTACAACGTAACTCGATTCACCATCTTGCCTCGATGACTGTTCGAGGGGGAGGTGAGAGAATGGGAATGAGACAAAAGCTTGACGTCCTTGTAGTAACATTGATAGCCACTGTTATGATGGTCATACTGGGCCTGATCTACTTCATCCTGACGCTCCTGGTAATAAAAGGAGCGGCGAATGTAATGTTCACAGACGAACTCAGCGCCAACATGGGAGTACTGGCCGCGGCTCTCGTCACTGGAGCCGTCATAATTGCCGGAGCCTTGGAGAAGAAGAAAGACTAGAGCGTCAATCTCCTCGGACTCCAACACCGTTAGGAAGCAGGAGGTGACATGAAATGGCAAAGAAAAGCAGAGGCGGAAGAATGACGGCAGCAAAGAATCGCGCGGCGAAATCCGCCGGTGGACGCGGCCCTGTAAAGGGACGTGAGACCGGCAAGAAGATCATGAGGACCTGAGAGGTGATGGAAACATGTCCGTATCACTTGGGGAGGCCTTGATCTTCTTCCTCGTCGGGCTGATCGTCTCGACCATCATCATCTACGTGATCACGAAGGTGTTTGGAGAGAAAGAAGGGATAGGGACGGCCATATTGGCCGCCCTAGTTGGGGCTGTCATCTACGCCCTGGCATACTACTTCCTTGGCCAAGGGCTCTTAGCGGCATTGATAGCCGGGTTCGTTTGGCTGCTGGCACTGGCAGGCCTCTACAGCATGGGCTGGTGGAAGGCACTCGGAATAGCGATCGTCGTGTGGATCGTCGCCTTCTTTGTGGGCTTCATATTGCCTACGGTCGTGGGTCCTCTGTGAGGTAAGATGTATTGAACCCCGACGAAAACCTTTTCTTCCCCTTTCCTTCCTATGGTCTTTTCCTGCGAACCTCGACGTAGCCAGTGGCTTCCTCTCCTGATAGTCCTGGAGACAAGAAGGCGACGGTTCCCATGTATATCATGACAATCGCGAAGATCATGCCACCAACAATGAGAAAGGTAAGAATAGTGCGCGCTTGGGAATCCTCGGAACCGAGACCAGCGCCTTCGTAGGTGACCGCGTAGGCAACAAAAAGAGAGACGACGCCTACTGCTATTCCCACTATCACGGCAGCTATGGCAGTTCTGCTTCCTTTCTCAAGCTGACCGTCGTTCTCAGTCGCCATTCCCGATCGCCAAGGGCAGACGGCATTCATTTCCTATGGTCTTTTCCGAGGACCATGGTGGACCGAAGGGGATTTGAACCCCTGACGAGCCAGTAGGTTAGGACACGGGTTCAATCAGCAGGGATTAACGGCTCAGTTCAAACCCTTTCCTTTTCGTAGCCTAGGGTGATGTAGACATTCTTCGAACTGAGCGGTCCAACTTCATATTCATAGCTGAAATCTGCTTGTCCATCGGGGACTCCGGTGTTACAGCTCACAGCGTCACGCCGATCCAGACGAACGTGAGCGGCCCGCCAAGGGCGGGCGCCTCAATCGATCGGAGGAACCATTCATAATTGCGACTGGGACCTACTCCACGACACTCTCAAGGACTTTGATCCGCCTCTCAGATGCATCCAGCGAGACCTTCGCGTTCATTGGCATCAGCATGTTGTGTTTGCCATGACCGCAGCAGAGTCCCCATATGGAAGGCCTTGTGGCGCCGCCCACGCGCTCGCGCACAATCTCCTCGACGCTCGGAGTAGGTCCCTCAGGTTTCAGGGTCTCGGAGATCTCCCCTATGATGATACCACTAGCCTGGTCCAGTTTCCTGGTCAATCGGAGCTGAGTGAGGTGTGACTCTATGTAGTAGTAGCTCTCCCTGATCTCTTCCAGCATGAAGACCTTCCCCTTCGTGTCGATCTCGTACCGGCTCCCAAGGGTTCCAGTCACTTGGCAGAGATTCCCTCCACAGAGCCTTCCAGATGCCTTGCCCTCGTTGATGGTCATGAGCATCATCCCCCCGGGCGGGTTCTTGATCTCTACCAGCTCCCTCTGGCCCATCAGCTGACGGAGCACCATCTCCAGCTCCTGCTTCCCGATCTTGATCCCCTCCGCCCCCTTTGAGACCTCAATGTCCACGACGGGGCCATGGAAAGTGATCATGTTGCATAGCTGGTTTAGAGCCACATGATAAGCCGTGATGTCGCTGAACCCCAGGAACACCTTCGGGTGGTCCCGTATCATGTCGTAGTCCAGGAGATCCAGGATGCGCAGCGCACCGTATCCCCCAGTGGCGCAGAGCACTGCATCTATCGAATCGTCCTTGAACGCCCAGTTGAAGTCCTTGGCTCTCAGCCGATCTTCCGCAGCCAGGGTTCCGACTGTGAGTAGCATGCGAGTGGTGTCCCCCAGGACCACCTTCAGTCCCATCTTCTTCAGCAGTTCTACGCCCAGCTGGATGCCCACATGGTCCGGATTGCTTGAGGGCGATATCACTGCGACCTTCGAGTTCTTCTTCAACCTAGCTGGCTTCTGGACGTCCAACTTCTCCCCCGCTTGGCGGATGCCCTAAGAACGATAAAAAGGACGCGATGCCCAGCGTCTGAGAGATGGAAATGCGAGCTTGAGCAACTGTCAGGGGTTCAGTTCACCGTGCATGGACTGAGACGGACCTATGGTCAAACCCTTTTGGACCGAGGAGTGCCCTTGGAGACGGTCTCCGTCATGCTTGGACATTCCTCAACGACAACAACCGAGAGACACTATTGCCGAAAAGACGCGGACTCCGCGATGCTCGAAGTGAATCGAGCATTTGAGAGGTCTACGACCTCTCCGAGCGTCAATCCCCCGTTGATTGACCGAAAAAACGAGTTGCCTGGCTATGCATGAGTAGTTTTATATCCGGACACGATTATTACTGTGGCTGAGGGATGCACATTGACGATTCTGAAGAAGAAGCCGTTTCCCGCTGCGGAAGAGGGCGCGCCCAGAGAGACCATGGGGTCCGAGCAATACATAGATTTGACTGAGATGGCGTTCGAAGACGAGGGTCTCAGCGGAATAGAAAGCGCGAAGACCGTCGTGAAGGTCGGAGAGCTTTTCAGGTACGAGGACCTGTCAGCGCTCACTGGCGAGATCTACAACGACAACATCGTGATTGTCGACTACACATCGATCGCGAACGACGACCTGACCATGAAGCGGATCACCGCCGAGCTGAAGAATGTGGCCAGAGACATCGATGGCGATGTGGCGGGCGTCGGCAAGAACCTCTTGATGATCACTCCGCGCGGCGTGAAGATCGATCGGAACAAGATCAAGGGCGGGTTCTGAGCTTCGTTCCGGGTTCAAGACTCAGTCTGCCAGTGTACACTTTTTCTGTTGACAATCCTGCGCCTTCCCGACTACTCGGCGATGGGCGTTGTGGCCATGAACTGGCCGTCTTTAAATATGAGGGTCAGGTATCCGTGGTGTATCTTCGAATGCCTCATCTTCACGGCTCGGATCCTCAGCTGCACATCGGTCTCCCCGACGTCGACGAACTTCAGAAGGATGGTCCCGTCGGCCAGAAAGTCCTCGTGGTAGGGCCCGAAAGCTCCGCCATTGACTTGTGTTTCTGAGATTAGGAAAGTGGTGACGCCAAGCCTCTTCAGAAAGCCGAAGAAGTGGAACAGCTCTTGCCTTGGGTTCGTTATGCTGGCGAGCGCGTAGATCGCGGTGAGCGAATCGATGACGACGATCTCCACCCCCTCGTTCTCGACCTTCTTCCTCAGATACTCCTTCAGGATCTTGAACCAGTCGCGGCCGACATCCGCATCCGTGTGCTCGAGTCTCAGCCGGCCGATGTCAACTATGAAGAACTTGCTCTCGTCGATGCCCCCGAAGCCGAGCGTGCCCATCGCTGTCAATAGGCTTTCCTTGCTCTCCTCGATACTGATATAGAGGACGTTGACGCCCCTCTTCTTCACATTGTTGTAGAGTATGTTGAGGGCGATCGAGGACTTCATCGTGCCGGGCGTCCCCGCTACGAGCACAACGTGCCCTTTCTTCACCCCTCCGCCTATCTTGCTGTCAAAGCCGTCTATGAAGGTCTGTATCTTGTCGGATGAGCCGTTCTGCCCGGACTCCATTTGAAGTCCTCCTAGCGCTGCGATTGGTTAGAGATTGCCCTGTGCTCTTAAAAAGGATTTGTGCATCGTTATCAAAAGGCATAATGACGATTTCCGCGGTGCAATCTCCCGATCTCTAGCCACACTGGCTCACATGTGCTGAATATGCTTATAAGGCGTAAAGCAGTCCTATGACCGTTGACAGATCACAAGATCGTGCACGATTCCGTTCACGGCAGCATCCGATTGGGCGGCGTCTTCCTGTCTCTGCTCGAGGTTCCAGAGCTCCAGCGCCTTCACAGCATACATCAGCTCGGACTGGCGTATTTGGTGTACCCGGGCGCCAATCACACGAGGTTCGAGCATTCACTGGGAACGTTCGCCGTTGCGCAGAGGATCTGCACGTCGCTGCAGATGGATCCCGAGGAGGCGACCTTGGTGGAGTGCGCGGCCTTCCTCCACGATGTCGGCCACCTTCCGTATTCTCACACGCTGGAGTTCGTTCTTCACGACAGGTTTGGCATCGATCACGAGGACATCTCCAGGAGGCTGATTAGGGGCGAGGAGACTGTCCTGTCGCCCAGGGACAAGAAGATCCTTGGCAGATACTCCTCGATCCCCGAGGTTCTGGAGAGGTTCAGCATCGATCCAATCGAGGTCGGGAATCTGTTGGGAGGCAAAGCTCCCCCTTCTGGACCTCAGAGAACCCTGACCAAGCAGAGAGGTCAGACCCATTTCAACGCGAAGAGGTATCTGTCTCAGATAGTCAGCGGGCCAGTGGACGCAGATCAGCTGGACTATCTCAAGAGGGATGCGCACTACACAGGCGTGGCCTACGGCGTCATCGATCTCGACCGCCTGTTCGAGACGCTCCAAGTATTCAACGGCGACCTCGTTGTTGAAAGGGGAGGCCTGAGCGCCATCGAGGGGATGCTCGTCGCCAGAGCGCTCATGTTCTCCTCGGTGTACTTCCACAAGACCGTCAGGATATCTGAGCTGATGCTCGCGAAGGCCGTCGAGCAGCTGGGTGCAGAAGAGGTGGATCGGATGCACAGCATGACCGACTCGAGCCTGCTTGCGCATCTTGTCGCTAAGGGCGGCTATTCCGAGGAGATCGCCACACTGATCAAGTATCGTCGGCTTTTCAAGAAGGCGCACGCGGTCAGGGTCGCGGAGATCCCCCTGGACAAATGGGAGGAGATCGACTCCCTTGGAGCGGTGGACGAGCGAAGGTCCTTGGAGGAGGATATCGCCAGAAGAGCTGGCGTCGAGCCTGGCTATGTCGTGGTCGATGTGCCTTCCAGCGAGCTGTCGATCTCGGAACCAAGGATCTCGCTGACGGATGTGCGAATCCTGGATGATGGAAGGGTCAAGTTGTTGCCTCGGATAAGCTCGATCGCCGCCTCACTGCAGATCAGAAGAGCATACGAATGGGCGGTGATGGTGGCATGCCCGGAGCGTTTCCGGGAGAGGGTGCGAAAGGTCGCCCAGAAGGTGCTTGACTTCTAGCCCTTCATCACACCCAAGGGCTTGAGCCTCGCGACCATCTTCGAGATGCCTGCACCGTGGGCGATCCTCACCACATCGTCCACATTTTTGTAGGCCCCGGGCGCCTCCTCGATGATCCCGTCTTTCGAGGCCGCCCTGATGTAGATGCCTCGGCTCTGAAGCATCGCGACTACGTCGTTTGCCGTGAAACGTCTAGCGGCAGAGGTCCTCGACATAAGCCTCCCGGCCCCGTGACATGTCGATCCGAAGGTCTCGGCCATCGCTTGGGCAGTGCCAACCAGCACATAGCTCGCAGTTCCCATGTCTCCTGGTATCAGCACGGGTTGTCCGACCTTTCTGTACTTCTCGGGGACCTCTGGTCTTGTGCTGTCGAACGCTCTTGTCGCGCCCTTTCTGTGGACGTAGAGTTTCCTCCGCCTGCCCTCGAACTCGTGCTCCTCAAGCTTGCATATGTTGTGACACACGTCGTAAACGCACTTCATGCCGAGGTCTTCGGCGCTCATGTTCAGGGTTTTCTCGAAGGACTCTCTGACCGAGTGGAGGATGAGCTGCCTGTTCGCCCAGGCGTAGTTCGCCCCCGCGCTCATTGCTTTGAAGCAGTCCTGGCCTTCGTCTGATGTGACGGGCGCGCACGCGAGTTGTCTGTCGGGAACACTGATGTTGTACTTTCTGATGGCGGATTCCATCACCCTGATGTAGTCGCTCGCAATCTGGTGCCCGCATCCCCTTGATCCAGAATGGATGCTCACCATGATCTGGTCGACGGAATCGATCCCGAAAGTCTTCGCCGCATTTTCGTCGAATATCTTTTCGACCTTCTGTATCTCCAAGAAATGGTTTCCCCCGCCAAGGGTCCCCAGCTGAGGAGCTCCTCGCTGCTTTGCCTTGGCATTCACCTTTGAGGAATCAGCCGTTGGCATGCAGCCCCGTTCCTCGCAAGAGTCCAGGTCGTCGTCCGAACCATAGCCCTGGGCCACGGCCCATCTCGCCCCGTTCTCGAGCACGTCGTCTATTTGTCCCGTCGACAGCCTCAGCTTGCCCTTTTCTCCGACACCTGATGGGACATTGTCAAATATCGAATCGACGAGCTTCTTCACATCGCGGTCGATATCCTTGAAGGTCAAGTCGGTCCTGACAAGCTTGACGCCACAGTTGATATCGTAGCCGATGCCGCCGGGCGATATCACTCCTTTCTCGGCATCGAAGGCGGCCACCCCGCCGATCGGGAACCCATAGCCCCAGTGTATGTCTGGCATCGCGAGCGATTTCCCCACAAGTCCCGGAAGGCATGCCACAGTTCGCAGCCTGCTCAGGGGCGTTGTCCATCCTCACGGATTGGATCATCTTGTCATCGGCGAAGATGATTGCCGACGTGGACATGCAGGGCTTGAATGATCTAGGGATCTCGAACCTGAAATCATCGATCTTGTTCAACGGACCCGAAAACACCACTACGATCCACCTGTCCGCGCCACAATGTTGTCGCTATATTAAGCTTGCGCGGAACGCCAGATGCTGGCTTGAAAGATTCCCTCGTCGACCATACGACCAAGTGACGACGCTTGCACGAGGGTGATCTTCTCGCGAATTCCACGTGGCCAGATTATATATATAGGCACAAACTAATATGAACTATCAAGCGAAATCAGAACCTGGCATGATACAGAGAGATTGCTGGGACTACATCTACTGAGCTTCCCCCCCTAAGGTGTTGAGAGTCTGGCCGAGCAACCCGCGATATATTGTCCGCTTTGTGGAAACAGAGTGCCACCTGGTATTTCGAAATGCCCGATCTGCGCGACGGAGCTCCAGAAGGTGACAGAGAGGAGAACCTCAGTGAAGGTCGCTCCATCTCGTGGTGATGTCGATGACTATCTTCACATGGAGCTTCCCAAGCTCATCCTGCCAGTCGCCAAGCACGCCTGTCCGCAGTGCGCCTTAGAGTTAAGGGGCGGAGAGGCAAAGTGCCCGAGATGTGGCATTCCGCTCGTCGCCGAGAGCGAGATGCTCGAGTGCCCAGAGTGCGGAGCTCTTGCGCCGCCGGGTGCGAAGTCGTGTCCAAGGTGCGGAGTCGGCTTCGAGGAGGAGCCGGAAGTTCCGGGGCCTCCACCAATCGAGGAGATCCCGCCTTCGCCAATCCTGGAAGCACCCGCTGCACCCCGAAAGCCGCTCGAGCCGACTGCAGAGGTTGTGACAGCAGTTCGTGCGGGCATTCCTTCGCGCGTGAGCGAGGGGCTGATCAACGGCAGGGGCGCGGTCAACGGCACGGGCCTGGTAAACGGCAAGGGCGTCGTGAATGGCACGGGGCTCGTGAACGGCACTGGCATGACCAACGGGACAAGGGTCGAAGGGCGCCTGACCAGGGGTCGTGGCGGACAGCTGCAGGTGATCAGGCGATGGCAGTTCATGGCCGTCCTTGTCGCTCTTGCGATCATCATCCCGACCTTCATTTACCTTTCGTACACAAATGAGAAGTCTCCAGTAATAGTCGACGGCAAGTTCAACGAGTGGGCGCACGTCGAGAAGTACGGCATGTACGTTGCCGGAAGCTCGACGCAGACCACGGTGGATCAGTGGGCGGTCGAGACGCAGAACGACAAGCTCTTCCTCTATGTGAAGACTGAGGGAGAGCTCATGGCCTCTTCCGCTGTGAACAGCCTCTATCTCTTCGTCGATTCGGACAACTCTTCGAAAACGGGCTATCTGGTCTCGGGCATCGGTGCGAACTATCTTCTTGAGCTGGACGGATGGAACGGATCGGTGCAGTCATCGTCGATATCTGAGTATGGTTCGGCTTCGGACCCATACGACCCATACAACTGGACCTCGTGGACGCGGCTCGGATCCCTCGAATCCGTGGTCTCAGGTAACCAACTCGAGGCCGTAGCGGATCTTCCCGTCGCGCCAAGCGCGAAAGCGAAGTTCCTGCTGTTCACTCAGGATAACATAGGGACCTCAGTGAGCTATCCGGTCCAGGAGACCGGCGGGCTGCTCGTCGTCTCACAGGAATCGGGCGCCGGGATTGAATCCACTGGAGTCGTTGCTCAATCGGCTAGTGTGTCGCTCCTCAAGCTCAAGTTCACGTGCATGGGTAAGGGCGGCACGATCAACAGCGTCACGCCCACCGTCTACGGGGCGACTCTGGTATCGACCTTCGATAGAATGTCTTTGGCTGTAGGGCAGAATAGAACAATCGACGTGCTCGTTGACACTTCGTCCTTGGCACCAGGGACCGCCGTGGCAGCCCTCGTGACTCGGTCCGGCGTAGTTTCCACATTCGGGGATCTCAGAATCGTTGGAGAGCCAGCGAAGGCCTATGTCGCATCGCCCCCAGCGACGATCCAGATCGACGGTGCATTCGCCGACTGGGCTGGGAGGACAACTGCGGACACAGACGCCGTTCCCGCTGGAAACGAGAATATCGACATCGATGCGGTCGGTGCGGTGAACACATCCGCGTCATCCTGTTTCTATGTGAGCGTCGTCGGTGATATGTGCAGTGGTTCGTATGTACCCGCCCTCTTCGCGAAGCCATCAGGTGGTGGTGGCGGAGGCGGCGGCATAATCATCCCGACGCGGAAGACTGGCGAGGACATGCTAAGGGTGTACATTGACAGCGACCTCTCATCTGCCACTGGATATCAGCTTTCTATTTCATCGAAGACCATCGGCGCAGACTACCTCGTCGAAATCAGAGGATTGGATGGCGAGATCAAGAACAAAACGCTCTCGTCTTATGGTTCTGGCCAATGGAACCTCGTCGCCGGCTCAACGGTGAACGCAGCGAACGACTACCATCAGATCGAGATCGGCATTCAGTCAACGCTGCTGTCAGGCAGCTCATCCATCGACTACATAGTTGAGACAACGGACTGGAAGGCGCGGAGTGACCTCGCCACGTCCACTCCGCTCGGGATTCGGGCCCTTCCACAGGAATCTGCAGCCCCTCCAGTTATTGAAAGCTGGCCCGTGCAAATCGGATTGTCGAACAACAATGCCACTGCGATGTCGGGCCAGAGGAAGCTGTTCTACGATGGTACGAACATCTGGAGCGTATTCTTCAACAATCAGGTAGCCGTCCTGAGGTACAGCACGAACAGTGGGCGGACATGGAGCGCCCCGACGCCCAGCGACCATATCTTCTCCACGAATGGGATTGCATATGCGTCCATATGGTACGATTCAACGAGCCGTGCTCTGTACGCGGTCGGGTACACAACTCATAACGACAGGTTCTTCTGTATCCGAAACGGGACAGCGGACCCTGCCAACCACAGGATCAACTGGTTCAGCACTGACACAACTCTGCAGACATCGACCTACTACATGAACCCGAAGTATGCCACCATATGCAAGGACACATCCGGCTATATCTGGGTGCTTGCCACGAACAGAACTTCGCACCTCGGCCCGTACAATCTCGTCGTCTACCGGAGCTCAGCGGTAAACTCCGTGGCTTCGTTTGTCTTTTCGAGGGACTTGCTCGCGACGGCCGACAACAGTGCCGTCAAGGGGAGCATCGTTCCTGCAGGGACGGGCAGCAACGTCTGGGCTGTGTACACCTACAACGGCAATGTGGCCTGCAGGAAATACACAGGAACCTGGTCGAATCAGGTAACCATCCTCGCCAGAAGCGGGACCTACAATGGCCCTACGACGGTCGCGCCACCCTCAGTTGTTGTGGACTCGAAACAGGTGGTGCATGTGGTCTATGGCAACTGCTATGAGCAAGGTGGTGCAGCGAAGCCTCGCATGATGTATTCTCACAACTTCACAGGCTCCACCACATTTACATCGGGCCTCAATCTTGACTCAACGATACCCAGTGATGTTGGCGATATCAGCCCCTCTATATCGGTTGACACGGCGACTCGGAATCTGTGGGCCATCTGGATCAGAACTGATGCGGCTGGCACAGGCTACACGATCATGGCCAAGAAGAATGTGAGCGGGACCTGGACTTTCGACACCGTCACAAGCGATACGACGAGCGTAAAGAGCTATCTCATATCGATCTACTCTGCGCCTAGCGTGTCGTTCATCTGCTGGGAATGGACGCAGCAGAATGCAACCTCCTATGACGTGCAGTTTGACAGCAAGATACCCGAGTTCGGAGGTGTTGTTGTCCCAGTCCTCTTCTCGGTCATGATACTCGTGGTTTGTGTGCGCCGCTTCCGTGGTTCGAGAGAAGAATAGGCTCCCCCTGGAGACGCTGGTGCCAGTACCAGATCAAGTTCGAATCTTATATAATGGTTAACGCCATTCCTGACATGATGGAAGAAGCGCGCAAGGACATATTCCTAAGCTGCTTCAAATGCGGGCGCATTGTGCGCTCGAGCGACACCGAGTGCCCCAGATGCGGCCTGCAGTTCGGGCCGGGCACGCTGTTCGAGTGCCCGTTCTGCTGCGGCCTTATCTGGCGCAACGCGACCGTGTGCACGACCTGCGGCATCGATCTTACCGAGTTCTCCGAGAACGTGGAGAAATCCAGCTCCGGCTTCGATATGGACGAGTTCGTGAACGGCATCATAACCACTGAGGTCAAGGAGCTTCGGGAGTCCATTCGCAGGGTGGCGTGCCCAGGTTGCGGATTGATGATCCGTGGCGACGAGGACAAGTGCCCCAGGTGCGACCTGCCCTTGGATGAGGCCCAGGTCGATTGTCCGATCTGTGGTGAGAAGCTGCCGATTGCCTCGGAGTCTTGCACGAACTGCGGAGCGGTGTTCGCGGAGAGGCCGTTCGAGAAGGCCGAAGTCGGTATATTGCCGGAGGAACCGACAGCGTCCGGCAAGGTCAAGGTGAGCAAGGTGAAGGCCCGCAAGAAGCCCGCTCCCGAGAAGAAGAAGCCTTCGAAAAAGGCCTCAAAGGCGAAGCCGAGCAAGGGCAGGTAGAAATACTCTGGCATTGAACGGCCATGGTGATTTCTGTCATTCCGGTATGATTTAAGTAACTGTAAACGCATGTTCGTACCATGGGCGAAGAACCCCTGCCAGTCTTCGTTTTTGGTTGCATGGTGTGCGGCAAGACTGTCGCGGGCACCGAAGGGAGTTGCCCGCGATGCGGCACAGCTTTCGAAGATGTCAAGTTCGAATGCCCATTCTGCGGCGAGCTGATATCCCCTTCGCAGCGCAGATGCGACGTTTGTGGAACCGAATTCGGGGCGTTCGCCGAAGAGGTCTCCGAGACCGCGGTGGTCGATTTGGACGGCGCTCGCAACACCCCTCAGGGGGATTCCGTTCCTGGCAAGGGCGGCGGTGCCGAAGAAGTGGAATATGAGTGTCCGACCTGCGGCAAGCCGGTCTCGGAGAGCGATACCAAGTGCCCTCATTGTGGCGCTCTCTTCTCATGAAATTCTTCGCCCAGAAAGCCTATGTGGGGCCGGGACCGGGAATTGAACCCGGGTCAAGGGATCCACAGTCCCCAAGGATACCACTACCCCACCCCGGCCATTGACATTCCTCCATATCCTTTCCGTAGATAAACGTTGTCAGGCATAGCCAGGCGGAGTCTCTCATGACTCAATCGATGGGAAATCCACCGTCGGCATGTCTCTCAGGAAGAAGCCCTAGCTGGCAAAACCGATTCGGTCGGGAGAAGGCAACGAAGCTGCTGACGAGCGGGCGCAGGACGATCAAGGCGCGAATCAAGAAGATTCGGAACGGTAGACCGAGCATGAAGCAATGGGGATTTCGAACCAATACGATCGAGCGCGTGGGACAGCTCGTAAACTGTGGCAACTCATTCGCTTCCCAATCGAGACTTCAGGGAGAATGCTGCCCAACGGATCCCGTGGCCGGCTAGACGCGTCAGAATCATTATTAGTCCCCAGGTGTTTTCAAGTGAAAGGAGGAATCCACATTGGCTGAACAAAAGAAGATATCTATATCCGAGGTGAAGAAGACCATCGCGACAGCTCTGGCAGCGGCCTTCGGTTTCGTCATTGCGCTGTTGTGGAACGGTGTAGTGACGGGCGGTCTGAAGGTCGCGGGTGTCGACCCTACGCTCGACACGTTCAAACTGGGTAACTGGATTGGCTATCTCATCACGGCAATCGTGTTGACAGTTGTGATGGTCCTCTTGATCATCTTAGTCAGCCGCCTGGGCAGCAAGTAGTGGGAGCCCGGGCATTTCGATGGGGCAGAACGCCCAAGTGCAGCGTTAGCTGTGGAACTCAGGCGCGACATTGACCCCACGAATGCTCTTGCCTCGGCAGAGAACTGAAACTACCACTCGGTCCTGCAGACTCGACATGCGTCTACGAAGCTGGGAGTCTGCTTCCGCGGAGCAAAGGTGATGCGAGCCCCGGGTGCCTGCACTTTCGCCGTCCTCCCATGTGAACGGTGAAGTCAACCAGAATCATGTGTCTGCCAAGGGGAGAGCATTTGGATTCAGAATCGAGAGACTATGTTTCTTCGGAGCTCACAAGCAGATCATGTCCTGAGTGCGGGGGATCACTGGCCCGCGTATCAGGATGCGATCTCTGCATGAGCTGCGGCCATTCAAGGTGCTGCGATTGAACGGACCGTGGAGTTGCGATGGCTTTCTAGACCATTCAAAAAAAGGCTTAATACTGGACAGGTGTTTGCAGCATTCGGTGGTCAGCTTGAAGCGCGATATCATCTCCGTTCTCGACATGAAAGACGACTTCGAGGATATCCTTGCCAGCGCTGTGAAGATGAAGAAGGAACCCAAGAAGGGCCAGAAGCAAGATGTCCTAAAGGGGAAAGTCCTTGGCATGGTGTTCGAGAAGCCGAGCCTGAGGACCAGGGTCTCATTCGAAGTGGGGATGTATCAGCTGGGTGGCAGGGCGCTCTACATCGGCCCAGACGAGCTGAGCATAGGGAAGAGAGAATCGGTATCTGATGTCGCCAACGTACTGAGCAGGTATGTGAGCGCAATCATGTACAGGGCGTTCAGCAACCAGACAATGAAGGAGTTGGCAAAACACGCCTCGGTCCCCGTCATCAACGGGCTCGACGACATCGAACACCCCTGTCAATGCGCAGCCGATTTGCTCACGGTGATGGAGAAGAAGGGCAAGCTCAAAGGCCTTCAGCTTGTGTATGTCGGTGACGGTAACAATGTCTGCAACTCGTTGCTTCTCGGATGCGCCCTGACCGGAATGGACATGCGCGCCGCCACTCCCAAGGACTACAAGCCCAGCGCGGACATCTTGGCGAAGGCGCAGGAGATAGCCAAGGAGAAGGGAGGCAAGATCGAGACGATGTCCAACCCGTTCCAGGCGGTGGAGGGCTCAGATGTCGTCTACACTGACACTTGGGTCTCGATGGGTCAGGAAGGTGAGAAGGAGCAAAGAGAGAAGCTGTTCCTTCCATACCAGGTCAACGAAAAACTGGTGGAGAAGGCCGGCAAGGATTACGTATTCATGCATTGCCTGCCAGCTCACAGAGGCCTCGAGGTCTCTGCGGAGGTCATCGACGGACCGCACAGCGTCGTCTTCGACCAGGCTGAGAACAGGATGCACGCACAGAAGGCTATCCTCGTCGCTGTCCTCGCGAAGTGATCTGCGAACCCACGATCTCGTCCAGCAAGCTTAGGAACTCGTCTCTCTTATCCGATGGGATGGTGGCTCCGGCTGCGATGTTGTGCCCGCCGCCCACACCGCCCACTCCCTCAGCGGCCTTCATGATGGCCACCGAGAGGTCCATGCCTCTCGCGACCAAGTCCTGGGTTCCTCTGGCAGACGCCTTCATTTTGGGTGTGTCGGAGTACTCGGTGGACTCCGCGAATGCCACCATCGGAGCACTTCTATCTGCCCCTTCGCTTCCGAGCAGCATTCCCGCAACAGTGCCGACGATAGTGTCCTCGATCTCGTCTCCAGCGTCGAAGAATTGAATGTTCCTGAGCCTTATGATGCCGCTGCCCTTCGCCCAGGTCAGAGCCTTGCTCAGCGCCGAGCGGTGATCCCTCAGGAGAGCCATGCCTTCCGTCAACGCATCCGCTCGATCCCCGATGCAAATCCTCAGCCCGACCTCCGCCTTGCCGTGCCTTCCGCATGCGTTCAGCAGGGTCGCGAACTCCTTCGCATCCCTCACCGGTGTCCCTTTTTCTTCCCGCGTGAAAACGTAGACCTCCCCGACGAGTCTCTCGATGGTTTCCGGCCTTCGGCGAGATTCACGGAGATGTTCCTTCAAGGCGCCTATTATCGTTTTCTTCTCCGAGCTGGTCAGGTCAACCCAGGTTCTCCACGCGTCCTCGTCTTTCAGCTCGATTCCGAGCTCGAGCAGGAAGCTCAGCGCTCCTTCCTCGTTGCCGCTTATCCTTGGAACAAAAGGATCGCTCGAGAACTCCAGCAGCTTGTGGATCGGTCTGGTCTCTCTACCGAAGTATCTGATGTCCTCGACCGCCTCGACGGTCTTCTCTTCTATCGCGGCCGACAGGAGCGCCCTGTTCAGGCCCTCAAGACGCCGCGTCTTCTGATCCTGGAGGTCTCCGATGGCGCCGAGGACAGCAAGGTGTACGAGGTCGATGTTGCGCTGATCCATTGCGAGCGCAGCCAGGAATGTACTCCCGGCCCCGCTCAGCTCGTTCGCCCCGGAGATGTTATGCAGTTGCGGGTTCACGTGGACGACGGTGCTGAAGTCCGTCAGCGCAGTCTGCCCGCCCTTGTTCCCTGCTCTCGAGGAAGGGTCGGGCATATGGTGGTCCGTGACCACCGCCTTCATTCCCTCGATCTTGGAGAGCGAGCCGCTGCCGAGATCCGTGAACCACACAATGTCCGCCCTTTTCTCCGACAGCTTCTTGATGGCCCCTTCATCGAGCTTCTTGAGGAATTCCGTGTGGGATCGAATGCCTGCCCGGCTCAGAGCTAGTTGTGCAATAGCCGCTGAAGAAATTCCGTCTGCATCGATGTGTGTCGCGACCGTCACATCGCCGCAACGTTTGAGAGCTTCAGCTGCTCTCTCCGCAGAGAACCAAAGGCCGGGCGGTATCGACGATATCAGGTCCTTGCTCCCCACCGCTTCACCCCAGCAGACCAAGGGCTTTCAAGACGATTGCTATCAATGCCAAGACCCCGATGACCATAATCACCTTGGCCGCTCTCGTTATTACGAATATCAAGACCGCGAAGGCGACCAATGCGATGATGAGCAGTAGAAGTCCGTCCATCCCCTCACCCTAATAATGCTGCCGGTATTCAATCTTTCCAGGCGCTGACGACCGCATCGAAGGTTCTCTTCTTGAGCGAGCGGTATGCGAAGTCAGCGAGAGTCTTGAGGTTCACGCAGTCCTCGGAGTTGTACTCGAGTAGAAGATCGAGCGCGTTCTTGTTTTGTTGCTTCTCCCACAATCTCCACAGGTAGACCGCATCTTCGCCTGTCATATACTCGACCCTATGGTCTCGTTTGATATCGAGTTCCCTCTCTATCCTCTTCAGGCCGCCAGTGAATCCTATCCTCCTCAAGGAGTGCTTCAAATCGACATGCGGGACATGCGGTACTGTTCCCGGAAATTGCGATTCGATCATTGGAAGGTCGAAGCTCGAGCCATTGAAGGTGACTATGATACTCACCGAGCCAAGAATGGCCTTCAGATTAGACCACGAAAGGTCGCGCCCGCGGACCATAGTGTGCATGCGCGTCCCGTCGAAGATGCCAACGACTGTTATGGGGGATCTCAATGAGATGCCAGTGGTCTCGATGTCGAGGAACGCTGCGGACTTCCGGAATTCCGAAAGGCATCTCCATTGCTCTCGCGGACGCATGCGTGAGGCGAAGTATGACGAGTCTTGCTCGGCCAACTTCCTCTTGGCATTGAGCAGCTCTTCGTCCATCGCGGCCTTTCTTGCTTCGGAGATGCCTTTTGTCCGCGACTCTCTGAGGAAGTCCTCCCATGTCTCGATGCCGGAGCGCCAGAGGGATGCCTCGCGCTGTGATCCTATGCCATCGAGCAACACGAAGCTGTTGCGCAACATCCGGAGCTGAGACCGGTCAACCCCGTATATAAGAGAATGAGCGTAGAGGAAAAAGTAGTCCAAATATAGCTGATAGCCATAGGTGCTCTGAACATCGTGTCGCTCAAAGGATACAGGGTAGCCGATGAGATAGAGCTATATTCGGGGGGAGCCGCGCTCATAACATCGGAGAACGTGCTGGTCGTCGCGGACATGCATTTGGGCTGCGAGGCCGCTTTGGAATACGAGGGCCTGAGTATTCCACGGGTCCAGACCAAGAAGATCGAAGAGTACATGCTCAGAACCATCGAGCAGGTGTCTCCTCGAAGACTCGTTGTCGCAGGAGACCTCAAGCACAACTTCTCAAGAAACCTAATTCAGGAGTGGAAGGACGTCTCAGGGTTCGTGGCGCGTCTCAGGGAACTGGTGCGGATCGAAGTGGTGAAAGGGAATCACGACAACTATCTCGGAGCCATTCTTTCGCAGTACGACATCCCGCTCCGGAAGGAGACCACCGTGGGCGGGATCCGCATAGTTCACGGGCACACTGGCAATCGAAGAAAGGTTCCAACCATAATTGGACACCTACATCCTTCAATAAGAATTAGGGACAAGATCGGTGCGTCTCTCAAGGACGTGTGTTTCCTTTACGACCCCGGGTCCCAAATGCTCGTCCTGCCAGCTCTGAGTCTTGTCGCATCCGGCCTCGATGTCATCCGCTGCATGGACTCAGACCGAGCTTCTCCGCTTCTGCCGGAGACAGGCCTCTCGACATTCGTGCCGGTGGTGTTTTCGAATGAAAAACCTCTGAAGTTCCCTTCCGTGGCGAAACTGCGGGAGATGAACCAGCTGAGATGACACCCCTTTTCCGGGCCGCCAGCCGTGCCGACCTAGCGAGAATTCTACGAGACCCTGGCCCGAAAAGACTTATGTATCGGCATAAGTATGCTCACTCTGGCAGGTGTGGGAGTTGGCCAGAGGCATTTATGTCAGCGATGCTGACGTCGAGATGTCCAAGGACGTGGAAAGCCTAAGGATAGACAGGCACTTGGTCTCAGATCTATCATCTCTCATGCCCGGGCGAAGGCGCAGGATGATCGACCGCATCGAGGAACATGGCGGCAAGAATCCTCTCGCAATTGTTCCAGTTCTGGTCAAGCATTACGAGGACGAGGTTCCGAAAGTTAGGAAGCAGGTCCGCGCGAGCCTCGCGCGCCTTACCCAATCGGAACTCGGCGAGCTTGCTCTTGTGGAATGCATGTTCAGCAGGCATCCGTCGATTGCCTCTACTGCCGCGTCGATCCTCCAGGAGCGGGGCCACAATAGCGTGAATTTCCTCTCGTACTACAAGCAGGCGGAGTCTCTCATAAACCAGGCTCGGAAGCTGGACATCTTCTGCAAGGATATCGAGGAGCTCATATCCGACTCGATCGACACATACAAGGAGGGCAGGTCCGACCAGGCCATGACCAACATGATGATGGCCAAGGATCTCCTGGAGGACAGGCTGGAATGGCACGGTCACCTCAGGGGATACATCCGAGACGTCCTGAAGCTCACCCCGACTCTCGGCAGAAGCGGGGTCCAGGTCGATGCCATTCAGGACTCTATCAGGAACGTGTCGAAAGCCATGCAGACGAGGGAGTACAACGATGCGAAGGCACTGCTGGACCTGAGAAGACAGGAAACCCATCTGTGGAAACAGCTCTGGAGCCTTGAGATGTTCATCACGAAGCGGATCAAGGCCAAACCGATCACGGAGCTCATGGTGCTGCATGATTCCGACAAGCATCTCCTCAAGTCCTTCAACAGGATGGGCGCTGAGGTCAACGAGCTTGTTCAGGATGGGCAGTTGATCGAGGTCCTCAAGACCGTGGAGGATTTCGTGAGGGACGAAGTGTCCGCCGAATACCTGACCAAAGAGGGTAAGAGGCTGGATTCGAAGGACGAAGCCGCCTGGTACACCATGTGGTCCGTCGGATTGGGTCTGATCAAGCTGGTGGCCCCAGTGGTGCCCAACCTTTCTGAGGAGTTCTACCAGCAGTATTTCAGGGACAGGGAGGGATCGCCCAGCATTCACTCCGTTCCATGGCCTGAGCCGCTATCTCAGTTGCAGGCTCCTGCGCTCTACGCCGAGAAGCCCTCCAAGAGGCCGAAGCAGGGCCAGAAGTGATAGCCAAAGCGGTCAGGCCATCGATGGGCACCAGAATTTGTTTCCTTTCTTATTCTTGTCCCAGGCGATGAGAGTCCGCATCCCCTCGACGCCGACCCTGATGCAGTCAGTCATGTTCTGCTCGAAATCGATCACCCTGTCCGTGGGGTGCCAGGGGACCACGTCGGAGACCGTGCAGATCGCGCCCGCCCTGAGCCCGAAAAGCGAGCTAAGAGTGAATATCGTTCCGTTCTCCATCTCCATGTTCTTCACACCCATCTTTTTCGCATCCGACAGCCTGTTCACCATGAAGGACGGCATGTATCCTATCTGAGACATCGGCGCGACCTTCCCGTCCTTCACGATCTTGTTCTCGCTGTAGAATCCATCAACGGAAAGGCTGATGCCGACGTCGAACCTCGTCTTCAACCTGTACGCGCTGTTGATGAGCGCCAATACGACCTCGTGATGCGCTGAAGCGGGATACTCGGGCCAAGCGTAGCTCCTACTTGTCCCGTCGGCACGAACAGCTCCCGTGGAGATGACGAAGTCGCCTTCCTCCAGTCCGTCCGCAATGCCTCCGCTCGTCCCAACTCTGATGAAGGTGTGGGAGCCGAGGTTCGCCAGTTCCTCGAGGAGAATGGCAGTTGACGGGCCTCCTATCCCGGTCGAGGCCACAGTCACTTGCGTGCCATCGAGAGATCCGGCATGAACGCAGAACTCGCGCTTCTGCGCCACCTTCTTCGGCTCAGAGAGCATGGAAGCGATCTTGGGGACCCTCTCAGGTTCGCCACAAAGGAATACGTACTCGGAAACTTCGCCCGGGCCCAACTCGGTGATTAGCTGCCTTGCCAAACGCATCAGCCCCATATGTTCGTCTCACGAATGTCAATAAGGCTAGATAAGTCCGATGGAATCTCCTCGGCCTCGGCACCCATCAACGTAAGGCCAGAAGAAGGATCGAGGCGACCATGCCAAAGTACGTGCTGACGAGGATTACGCCCCCAAGCTGGCTCACCCTCATCCCTTTGACCATGAACACGAGCATGAGGAAAGTCCCGAGGTTGAGAACGGCTAGGATGGGGAGCACGTCCGAGACTGGGAATCCGAAGGGCCGGATGATGCCCATCAGACCGAGCGTGAGGAGCAATCCGACTATGTTCGCGCCTATTCCCTCGCCAAGCGCGAGATCTCCGAAACCCCTCTTGGCCGCGTGATACGCTGCCGCGATGTCCGGCAGAGTAGTTCCGATGGCCACAATCGTTATGCTCAGGAGCCAGGGATTGAGACCGAAGTCATTGACTATTCCCATGGAACCCCTCACGACAAGCTCGGCGCCAAGGACTGTCCAGATGATCCCAAAGACGAGCCACTGGATGCCGGCTCGTATCTCGATCTTCCTGCCGAAGAGATGCCCCATCAGCTCCAATTGGACTGTCGCATCTTCCATGCTCTCTTCGAGCTCCTTGGGATCGGTCGACCTCTCCATCAACAACAGGTTCATCGTGTAGGGCACGAACAGGATCATTAGGGCTATGCCCTCGAGGAAGGTCAGGTTGCCATCGAGAAGCAGCACCGAGGCTACTATCGTGAAAGTCATGAGGAAGACGGCGTCGCGCATTATGATCTCCCTTGTGACCTTTATGGGAACGATGACCGCCGCGAGACCGACAACGAATGCTATCGTAACCACGCTGGACCCAAGGCTGTTTCCGAGTGCGATTGATGTGGCGCCTTCTTTGAGCGCGAAGAGCGAAACGACCACTTCCGGCATAGCTGCGAGCGTGGACACCACAAGCATCCCTATCACGAAGCGGCTCACGCCGAAGTTGCGAGAGACGGCGACGGCGTTGTCTGTCACGAACTTCGCTCCTTGATTCAAAACGACGAACCCGGCGGCGACTATTGGCAAGAGAGCTAGCGATAGAGCGTCTACCATGTCCCATCCCGAGCGTTATGTAGCGGCCTAGACATGGCATCCATCGATATATGGCTTTTTGAAGCGAGACTCAAATCCTCAAGGGTGAGGAGCAACGTTAATCTGGCTCGGAGCCTTTGGAGTCTCGATGGAAGGAGCCTACTGTCTGATAGTCCAAGTCCCCGAGGACAGACAGGTCGTCGTCGGCAGCCTGGGGAGGAAGGTGTTCCGATCTGGAACCTATGCATACGTAGGCTCCGCCCTTGCGGGGATTGAGGGCCGCGTCAAGAGACACAAGTCCCAGCACAAGCGGAAGAGATGGCACATCGATTATCTGCTGGCAAACGCGGAGATCATGGCCACGGTGGCAATTCCCGGAAACCGGAAGGATATCGAGTGCAGCGTTGCGAAGGCACTTCTGCGATGCGAAGGAGCCAGCGTTCCAGTTCCGGGGTTTGGGTCGTCCGACTGCAGCTGCGATTCGCATCTGGTATACTTCGGCGATGTCGACCCTCAATGGGTCTCGGAGACGATCCTTATGCGCCTGGCAATGTTGGAGTGCATCTACCCGAAAAGGACGGTCTTGAGGCGCAGGACTCAACTACGCAGGGAATAGGATTTTATCGAATGTGAGTGGTTACATACCTGAAATGGCGCAGACAATTGACCCTATCCTTCTGGCCCTGATCCTCACCGGACTAGTGCTGCTGCTGTTCTTTCTCTATGTATCCTCAATCGAGAAGGTCTTTGAGAGGATCGGTTTCTCCCGAGGGGAAGCAGGGTCGATCCTAACGATAACCCTGCTCTTTGGATGGATTTCGATCCCTATATTCCCGTACAACGGTTGGTGGGTGGGCATAAGCGTTGGCGGAGGGATCGTCCCCCTTCTCATATGCTATGTGTTGTTGAGGTCTAGACGCGTGCATCTGGCGGAAGCGAGTATCGGGATCACAGTTGTGGCCACAATCACCTATTTCATCACCAGGGCCGAGGAGGGCGTGGGTATCGTGGCCGACCTGCAGTTTGCCCTTGCGCCGGCTCTTGCGGCCGGCCTGTACTCACTGTCGGCCTTCTGGGCGGATATCAGGAAGGCGGCACCTCTCGCATACTTCTCCGGCGTAATCGGGACTCTTGTCGGTGCGGACGTATTTCATCTGACCGAGATCCTGTCCTTCAAGGCACCTGCCGAAGGATTTCCGATGCTGAGCATCGGAGGTGCCAACATCTTCGACATGGTCTATCTGTCAGGCATCGCTGCTGTCGCTGTGGATATCATCGTGTTCTGGATTCTTCGACAGGAGAAGAGAAGAGGATTTGGCAGGGTCCTGTTTGAGTGGGAGCATGGAGCGGAAGGGCTCCCATACGCCAGGGAGCTTCAGCCCGAGCCCACTCTCAAGCCGGGGAAGAAGGGCCGTATCTCCTAGACCGATTGTCGCTCCGGCATCATCGCGAGCGATACCTCGATGCAATTGTCACAGCAGATGCCGCTGCTAAGACCGCAACGATGACGAAGGCATAGTCAGGGTTGTTCAGCAAGTCTGCGACGATTCCACAGACATAGACGGCGATCGCACCACCGCCCAACTGCAGCCCGAAGAGGATTCCGAAGGCCGTCCCCCTCTCGGATTCGTTCGTGACCTCATTGATGATTGAGAAAAGGGCTGGATAAGTCACGAACAGGAAGGCGCCATAGACGAGGAGGACCGGCCCGATTATGAACCAGTCCAGCGCGAGTGCCAGCAGGAGCATCGACACAGCAGACACGACATATCCAGTCAGAAGCAGTTCCTTCTTTCCGAACCTGTAGCTCATTGCGCCGAAATAGTATGAGGTGAATGTCCCGATGCCTATCCAAATCGCGAACATGAGGTCCGCGCTCCCTGCAGTCCAGTCCGCGGCCATCGTGAGGCGGACGGGCCCAAAGTAGCTTGTGACCTGGTACAGTGCCCCTCCCGCCATTATTGGCAGGGCAAGAAACCACATCTTCGAGAATGTGTGTCTTGAGGAGACTTGCGAAGTCTGTCTCACAAATCGCGTCCTGATTCCCCCTTCTTTGACGAGCATCAGACCCAGCAGGACAGCGGTGAAGTTGAGCCCTGCCCATATCAGGCATGGCGCCTTCCAGGTGAACAGCTCGCCGAGGAATCCAGATGTGCCCAGGGCAAGAATGACTCCGAAGTTGCCAACCCCGCTCTGGATTCCGAGGGCAGTATCGACGTATGGGCCTGCGTATTCTCTCGTTATCCAGCTCGTCCCGACCGGATGATAGAACGCCGCGCCGATCCTCATTGATATGACTGCAAGGAACAGGCCGGTGAAATCGCTGACGAAGAGCAGAAGGACGAACGAGGCACCCATGAGCAGCGCGCCGATCTCCAGTAGATATCTTGAGAAGACTCTGTCTGCGAATCTCCCGACCCCGTACTGAACCATGACAGTTATGATCAGCCCAAACCCGAGGAACCCGACTTCGTAGTACGACAGCCCCATCTCCTTCACGAGGATCGGTATGAGCGCGACGAGAGCCATGAGGGTCCCATCGTTGCAGGCGTGATGGAAACTGATCATCCAGAGCAATCTCGGGGTCTTGGACATAGCTGGTACCAAGCGCCCTCAACGTGTATCCTCCATAAGTCCGTTTCCGGGTTCTGTTGCATCATCGGGTGGTGACCATCAGGTCACCACGCAAATGCCACTCGTTCCATTCGGCTCCGACCGTGCGGCCATCGCTGGCTCGTATGGGATCATCATCACGTCATGCTGGAACGCGCCGGGGTTGAACCGTAAACCCCCTGCCATCCCCTTCGAGATGGCTGTTTGCAGCAGGTTGATGCTGGCGTTGATGTGCCTGTCGAGGTGCCAGCCGCACTCGCATTTGAACTCCGCGCCCATTCGGGAATCCTGTATCCTCCCACATATCGGGCACGTTCTGCTGCTGTTTCTTGGATCGACCTTGACCACTGGGATGCCTTTCCACTGTGCCTTGTACTCGATGATCTGGCGGAGTTTCCTTCTGGGCCACATGCTTAGACGTCGATTCAGCTCTTTGTTCCTTTTCGTCCTCATTCCCTTCAGGTCCTCGAGGACGATTGCAGACTTCCGCTCCTGCGCGAACTTCAGGACGGCATTCGCCACCTGGTGGAGCCTGCCGTCGATTCTATGGTGCTCCCTCGTTCCCTCTCTCCTGCATAAGTTTCTCGAAGTACGCCTGTCATGCGCCTTCTTCTTCTGAAGCCTCCTTCGCGTGTCATGATGTCGCTGCTGGATGATGGCGACTTCTGGGAACTCCGCCTTGACGGCATTGGCGGCATCACCATCGATGAACACGCCGTCAAGGCTCCTTTCGTTGGTGTCGAGCGACAATGCTGATGTGGGGGAATATTGCCAAGGTGCATCTTTCCTGAATGCGACTATGACTCGATCAGCGAGAAGCGTCAGGGAACCGAGAGAGAGGGCCATATCGTCCAGATACTTCCGATGATACTGGCTGACGACGAGCTTCAACCCGACATGACAGCCAGCCCTGATTGGGAGGTCTATGATACCCGACTCCCGATCTAGCTTGTACGCCTGGTTCTCTGCCTTCATCATTAGACGCCTGACATACGGAATCTTGCACGCGACACCGTTCCGAACTCGCCTGCCATGGTTCTTGAGGACACCACCAGCCACTTCGAAGGCCGAGACCAAATGCTGCGCATACATCCTCGGATGTTGTTGGCGAAAATCCTTGTACGCGATCCTAACCAGGGCGCTTCTCGAAGTCACCCGCGCTTGAAGACCTGCCCGGATCGCGTTGTTGACTGCTAATCTGAAGTCTTCGAGCAGGAACTTCGCTTCGCATGGGAGGTCCGACTCCAGACGGAAGACGACTCCCTTCACCAGCATCTCGTCCTTGACGATGACTAGTATATTACGTTTTTCCGATTACATGTAGCTCCTCGAAGTCGACATCCACGCTTTCCAGCGTCTTCACCACCAGATTTGTTGCAGAACCCGGTTTCCGAAAGCATATTGAGCTCGTCGGAGCTTTTGCATGTGTGCAGAGATATCCGCAGGGAATGCGCCCTTCGCGCCTGGAGGAGAGGTGGTCGTTCTATCAAAGTGAGTTCGACGTGCGTGCTGTCTCCAGGTGGATCGGTGATCGCAGCCGCTCGATGAAGTTCGCCATGATACTTGGTCGCCATACCGGGATCGTTGCGCCAGCGCATGCTGAGGACAGAGACAACGTTGTCATCATCGATACATGGAGGACAGCGGCCGACATCAGGGATTACGCGATCGAGTACCTCCCGGAAGGACTCTACTATGATCGCAACAGATACGCAGATGTAGGAGAATGCGCCAAATGCCATGAGCGAACAATGAGATGTGACAAGTGCGACAACTTTGATGGCCAGCAGCTCGCGTTTGACCTGGATCCAGAGAATGTCGATTGCCCCTATCACGGTCACATCGGCGAGAAGATCCAGAGGGGTGGAGGGCTGTCGTTCTGCATGTACGAGTTCAAGGAGGTGCGGAAGCAGGCGTTTGCGTTCTTCAGGGAGCTCGATGCCTTGTACGAGAAGGTTGGGGTCGTGTTTTCCGGCCGCGGGTTCCATGTCGTGATTGACGATGAGTCCGCCTACCTACTTTCAAAAAAGGAGCGTCAGGTGATTGCCAGGAGATTCGGTCGAAGATATGCAATCGATGAATGGGTCACAGTCGGCGGGTCCAGACTGATGCGCCTTCCCTGCTCGCTCAACGGTCTGGTCTCCCGAAAATGCATGACAATCAAAGAAATAAGAGATTTGTTGGAGTTTGATCCGCGATTTTCGAGGCTAGCATTGCCGGCATTTGCAAAATCAGCGTGATTTGCAGGCGCGGACTTCCTTTCCTCGGTAGTACCTCTTCTTCTTGGATGCCTTTCCGGCCTTCTTGGATGTTTTCTTCTTTGGAGCCATGTAACAACCCTCCTGAAAGAGAGGAGCCCTGCTCACCAAGGAGTTACTTCTTCTTTTTCTTGGCCTTCTTCGTTGCCTTCTTCTTTCCCTTAGCACCGCACTTTCCACAAGACATTTTCTTTTCCTCCTATTCGTTGGTTCAGGGGTCTTACCCTTATTCTTCACGATGCATCTAACCCCATCCAAGAGCCATTGCGAACGAGCGGGGCGCTCTTATTGAGACACATCAGTGCTTCATAGGAATGCATTCGTGGCATAAGTGTCTTTTCACGTGAGCATTGTCGGAGAGGCGGTCGGAGAAAATCGTTCACGCAGTCTTCCGCGTGTCCACGCTTATCTTAGGGGCGACATGCGTCTGCGAAGATTTTATAGACCAGCTATCCATATGTTGCTGCGGTATCAGAGGTCGAACACTTGCCCCAAGACGACGATTCACGCAAACTGAAGATATGTCTGATCGGAGATGTCGGTGTTGGCAAGACGAGTCTCATTCGAAGATATGTCCTCGACGTGTTCGACGACAAGTACATCGCGACCATCGGCACAAAGGTCACGAAGAGAGAAGTCGAGGTGAAGAACCCGGAGTCTGGTGCTCCCAGTCATGTCGTATTGCTCATCTGGGATATCATGGGCCAGCCGAGCTTCAGAGAGGTTCTGAGGGAGGCCTACTTCTACGGAGTCGAGGGCGCGCTCGCAGTATGCGATGTCACAAGCAAGGAGAGCCTCGGAGAGCTGAGGTATTGGATCAAGGCGATGACATCTACGACGGGCAAGGTTCCGATCGTGTTTCTAGGGAACAAGTGCGATCTCAGAGAGGAGACCAGGGTGCCTTACCAAGACCTCGAGGTCTTCGCCAAGAAGCACGACTCCCCAGCCATGCTGACCTCTGCCAAGACTGGATACAACGTTGAGCAGGCCTTTGCCACGCTCGTGGACATGATGCTCTTTCCGAAGTAGCCTTCTTCTGACAGCGCATGAATCATAATATCTGAGATTGACGCTTCACTTGCACTGGTGCTCGAGATGGATGCCAGATGCGCTGACGCGATGTTGTACAACGGCAGAGTCTACACTATGGACCGCGAAAAGAAGTTCGTTCGGGCAATCGCCGTGTCTGAGGGCATGATTGTTGGAGTCGGCAGCGACGACGAGATCAAGAGGGTCGCCCCTCGCGGCTGCCACAAGATCGATCTAGGCGGCAAGGTCGTCTTCCCAGGATTCATTGACTGTCATACCCACTTTCTTCAGATGGGCATAGATTCCATGAGCACAGACCTCACACGGACTCGCACGATCGATGAGGCGCTCTCGCTCATGAGGGAGGCCTCGAGGAAGCTACCAGAGGGGGAATGGGTCATAGGAACTGGCTGGAATGAGAGCGGCTGGAAGGATGGCAGGTTCATCACAGCCAAGGATTTGGATGCCTGCTGCCCGAATCACCCGGCGGTCGCGCACCGCGTCTGCGGGCATTTGTCCTCAGTGAATTCGCTTGCCATCTCGACCCTCGGAATAGGCCGAGACACGCCGGACGCTGAGGTCAGTTCGTCAGGGGCGCTCACAGGGATTCTCAGGGAGAGTGCCGTCTCGATTCCCAGAGCGGCGACAGCTCCTGACAGAGTCAGGAGAATGAAGGGACTTGCCCTGGCCACGAAGAAGGCACACGCGCTTGGCGTGACCTCCATCGATGATAATGGCCAGCCAGAGGACCTTGAAGTCTACAGGTCGGCTGAGAGGGCGGGGAAGCTTGCAGTCAGGGTCTGGTACAACACGCCCTCGGAGACCCTGGACGCAATGCTGAGGATGGGCCTGACGACTGGATTGGGCTCGAACATGCTCAAGGTAGGCGGACTGAAAGTCTTTTGCGACGGTGCGCTGGGAGCTAGGACGGCCGCAGTCTCCGAACCCTATGCCGACGATCCTGGCAACAAGGGCATTTTCGTCCATGACAAGTCCGTCCTGAACGAGATGGTGTCAAAGGCGAACGATGCAGAGATCCAGCTGGCAATTCACGCGATTGGGGATCAGGGGATTGGGGTCGCGTTGTCTGCTATCTCCTCCGCACTCGACTGTAACATGAGGAAGGATCACAGGCACAGGATCGAGCACCTCGAGCTCCCTTCGCCGGCCCATCTGAAGACGATGCGCAGATTCAAGATCATCGCTTCGATGCAGCCTAACTTCATCGGGGAGTGGGGCGGAACCGATGGCATGTATGTCTCTCGGCTGGGCCGGAACCGGGCATCCAGGAACAATCCCTTCAAGGAGGTCCTGTCAGCGGGCGTCAAGCTCGTCTTCGGTTCGGATTGCATGCCATTCAACCCCCTTTATGGAATTCAATCAGCTTTCAATGCCCCCTTCGAGGCCCAGAGAATCCCTCCCTCAGATGCCATTGCTGCCTACACGCGCGACGCGGCATTCGCTTCGTTCGAGGAAGGATTGAAGGGAACGGTCTCTGTGGGCAAGTTTGCGGACTTGGTCGTCCTGTCCGGTGATCCGCTGACCGACCCCGCCAAGCTCCCCTCTATCAAGGTCCTGAAGACTGTTATCTCTGGGAACGTCGTTTACGAGAGCGCCAAGAAAAGGGGTGAGTGAACTATGGCAGCAAGATCAAAACCCGTATTCACGCCGGACGCTCCGAAACCCATCGGCCCCTACTCCCAAGCCATGATCTGTGGCGAGTGGGTGTTCTGCTCAGGCCAGATCGGATTGGATCCGAGATTGGGGGAGTTGGCGGGCAAGACCGCGGCAGCGCAGGCGGAGCGCGCGCTCGCAAATCTCCACGCCGTCCTCAAGGACGCTGGCAGTGACATGTCCCGCGTGGTGAAGGTCACGCTCTGCCTGAAGAACATGAAGGACTTCGCAGAGGTCAACGAAGTGTATGCGAAGCACTTCGGAGACCACAGGCCAGCCAGAACCACCGTCGAGGTCAGCGCCCTCCCTAATGGCGCTCTGGTGGAGATCGACGCCATTGCCGAGATCGGGTGACTGAGACCAGGGATTTCGTGAAGAATGCTGTATTGGCATGTGCGTTCATGCCAAAGGGGGCCCGAAATCAGTGTTCGAGATTCAGCTCATCAAGAGGGCGAAGGCCAAGAGGAAGATCAATGTGAGGCGCTCTCGCGGAAGCTAGATTCTCTCAAGAGGCATCGATTTCGCAATGCGTTTCGGTTCTAACGGGAAAGTCTATCGCTGCTTCAACGAAAACGCCGTAGATTGCCAACTCTTCTAATTCAGCGGGGCGCGTGCCAAAAACGTTTAAGTAGAATGTAACTGTACGGCTACTGTCTGTTCCGAAAGACAGTTTTGGAAGACTCAATTGGATTGAACGAAAGGAGGTGCAAGAGATGAGCATACTGATTCTCGGCGCATCGGGGCAAATCGGCGCCTACAACGTCCAGGACTTGATCGAGTTCTGCGGGGAGAAGGACATCATAGCCTCGAGCCGGAAAATGAGCAACGTGAAGAAGGCGATGGACGACCTCAAGCTCACGAAGAAGATCAGGCTGATGGAGCTTGACGCGAACGACACGGGCAAGGTGCTTGAGACAATCAAGAAAGAGAAGGTCGAATCCGTCGTCAACTGTGCATGGTATCAGACCAACCTTGGCGTCATGGACGCGTGCCTGAAGGGCGGCGCGACGTATACCGACCTTGGCGGCTTCTTCGATACGTGCCTGAAGCAGCTCGAGCTTCACAAGAAGTGGAAGGATGCTGGCATAAACGCGACCATTGGCCTGGGGAGCACCCCCGGAATGACCAACGTCGCTGGAGCGGCTGGGGCGAAGAGGCTCGACTCGGTCGACGCCATAGACATCGTGTGCGCATGGGGCAACACGCTCCCCGTGAAGGAAGCCGGATGGCCTGGCTACTCCATCAGGACCGTTCTCGACGAGTTCACGCAGGAGTCTGTCCAGTGGATAGATGGCAAATACCAGAAGCAGAAGATACTCGGCGGCGAGACGGATGTCTTAATGCCTGACCCGATAGGCAAGGTCAAGGCCTACTTCATCAAGCATTCGGAACCGGCCACCATGGGCAAGTATCTCAATGCGAAGAGGGTCACATTCAGGATCGGCTTCCCGCAGAACGACATGAACACCTTCCTGACGCTCAGGGCGCTCGGATTCGCCGATACCAACCCGTTGGAGGCCAGCGGAGCGAAGGTGTCGCCATTGAACTACCTGACGGCGATGTACCAGAAGGGTGTGTCCGAGGGCAGAGCCGCTCCACCGAAGGAGAAGTTCGAGTACGACATGTTCAGGATCGATTGCGCTGGCAAGAAGGACGGGATGCCGGCGACGGTGACATACTTCATCGTGACATGGAACGACCCGGAGAGAGGCGTGTCGTCAGCCCGTGATACCTCAGTTCCGCCGTCGATCGTGGCGCACTGGCAGCACACCAAGAGAATCAAGGAGTCGGGTGTCTTCCCTGCAGAGGCGACTGTCGAGCCGGAGGCCTTCTTCAGGGAGCTGGGCAAGAGGAAGATCTACGTCGACGAGCAGATAACGAGGAGCACGAAATACTTCTGAACCTCGGCGACTGTCCAAACCACAAGAGAAGAGGTGCGAACACCTCTTCTGATATCGTCTTTTCTTTCTATTGTCGGATTCGTGTGGCCTGCGGCCTTCGCGGCACAATCTAGCCTGGCGGTAAATCAGGAACGCATAATACCCAGCAAGGCAATCGCTCGGTCGATGAAGCAGCCTCTCGATTCGCTTTTGCGGCCGGAGTCAGTTGCTCTTGTCGGCGCGTCGGCGAATCCCGCGAAGCTGAGCCACATCGCGCTGAAGAATCTGTCGAAGGGCCGATTTCGTCTCTACCCTGTCAATCCAAAGGAAACGAAGATCCTCGGCCACCGCTGCTATTCATCAGTCCTTGATATTCCGGAACCTATCGACCTAGCTCTGATTTCCCTCCCCGCTTCCGGGACAGTGGGGCCAATGAGGGAGTGCGTGAAGAAGGGTGTGGGAGTAGTCGTGATAACGTCCTCAGGCTTCAAGGAATCGGGTCATGACGGACGCGTACTGGAAGATGAGCTGGTCCGAGCGAAGAAGGGGACCAAGACGCGGATCCTGGGTCCCAATACGATGGGGGTGTTCGTGCCGTTCATCGGCCTCGACACCCTTTTCATCCCAACTGAGCGAAGCCCGCGCCCAAAGACGGGCTCGATTGCGCTTCTCTCCCAGAGCGGGGCGGTGGCAATCTCCTTCTTGGAGAAAGCCGAGTCTTCCGGGATCGGGATCTCGGCGTGCGTTGGCCTCGGTAACAAGAGCGACATCAACGAGAACGAGCTCTTGTCATATCTCGCGACTGATTCTGCCACGAAATGCATTGCTCTCTACCTCGAATCGTTTTCGTCCGGTCGTGAATTCGTCAGGATCGCAAAAGAGGTTGCCAAGGTCAAGCCGATCGTCGTTCTCAAGTCAGGTAGGACTGCGGCTGGCTCCAGGGCTGCGAAATCCCACACAGGGGCGCTGGCCGCCTCCTCTGATTCCATGGTCGATGGAGCGCTGAAGCAGGCTGGCGTTGTCAGAGCATATGATGAGGAGGAACTTGTGGATGTGGCAAAAGCTTTGGCATATATGGATCACATCGCTGGGGACCGGATTTGCGTTGTGGCGAGTGCCGGTGGCTTCGGGGTCATAGGTGCGGACTATGTTGAATCTCGGGACCATGGTGCCGGTCTGAGGATGGCTTTGCTTTCCAAATCTACTCAGGATTCTCTTCGCGAGGTCGTTCCTGATTTCTCGTCCGTGAAGAACCCAGTCGATCTGACCGCGGGCGTGACCGACGAGATGTATGATTCGGTTCTGGCCACCCTCCAAAGCGACCCGGGTGTTGACGGAATAATGATGTCTCTCGAGCTTCAGCCGCCGAGCGTGACCAAGAGATTGATGGAGGTGGCCGAGCGTCGATCGAAGGCGAGTGGGGCTTCCCTCGTGATCAGCGTATTCGGCGGAGACCATACGGGGGCCCTGCTCAGGGAATTCGAACAAAAGGGGATTCCAGCATATCCAACAATCTGGCGAGCCATCAGAGCGCTTCGAGCCCTTGCTCAAAGAGGGCTCTACCTGAGACAGAACAAAACGCTTTCAGAAGAACCCCGTTGAAGTGTTCATGGATCTCGCTACGGGGTCTTCTGGAATTGGTTTTGGGGAAGCGGTTTTAGCCGCCGATCCTGAAGACCTTGGTGCCGCACTTCGGGCAGGTGCCCTTCGTGGCAGGCTTTCCATTCTTCAGTTTGACTTTCTTCGGGTCTTTCATTTCGACGGACTTCTTGCACTTGACACAGTATGCCTTCGTCAAATATCCCACCGTCCCTGTATCGCCTCGTGTTAATATATATTCTTTTGGATGATTTCCAGTACGCCCGACAGTCAGCGGCTATTGTCCTATCTGGCATCGGGAATTGAGCGTGGAGGGCGTTTATCTGCGGGCGCCTCCGAAAACGAGATATACTCCTCCGCCACGATTCCCCGTGCGAGGGATGCGCTCGTAATGAGTTCAGCGAATGCTGTAAGAGGAAAAGACAAGAAGAACCCTCAGGCCAGAACACTTTCCAGGATGACCTCGAATCAGATCGGAGTCAATCTGGCGAAGGGAATGGCGGATCCCTATGTTCCCTACATGGCGATCAGCCTGAATGCCACTCCTGCCCAGCTCGGCTGGCTGCTGGCGTTCACGAATCTGTTCCCCACTGTCATGCAGGTTCCGTGGGGGAAGCTGAGCGATTTCTTCGGACGCAGGATTCCATTCCTGATAATGGGCGGAGTCATGTCCATGGCCCTTTATTTCTTCATGGTGGGGGCGATGAACGCGTGGCAGCTGATCATCCTGGTCGCCATTCAGATGTTCATCGGCTCCATGATGATCCCCACATGGTCTGCCCTAGTGGGCGACGTCACCACGGTGAAGAACAGAGGGTCGGTCATGGGCAGGTTCTTCGCAGTGTCATCCCTGGCCAGCCTCATCGGGACCCTCTTCGCAGGCGCGGTGATTCCGACCTCAGGGGACACTGTCAGAAGATTCGCAATCCCCTTCTTCATCGCTGGAGTGAGCGGCATCGCAGGATCGCTGATTCTCTTCGAGATCATGGAACAGAAGAAGCGAATGTACGCATCACCCAAGACTCTGTTCAAATTCAGCCTCAGGTCATTCATCTTCACATCAGATCTCAAAGAAAACAGGTACTTCAGGAACCTCGTCGTTCTGAACACGACTTTCAATTTCATAATGTCAATCATTTGGCCCATACTCTACCTGACATACGTCAAGGTGTTGGGCGCTGGCGCGTTTGAGATCGGCATAATGACCGTCATATCCACTGGAGGAACTCTCTTTTTCCAGACGAAGGTCGGGAAGCTTCTTGATGTGATCGGTCCGATGCCTCAGATCCTCATCTCGCGGTTCGCATTCATATCGGTGCCTATCGTGTACGCCCTGGCCACGCAGGTCTGGCACATATACCTGCTAAACGCTCTCCTCGGGTTCGCGAACGCGATGGCGAATGTCGCCTTCTTCGCCTACATCCTGGATGTCGCCCCGGAAGAGAAGAAGGGCGAGTATTTCGCGGTCTACAACACGATCATAGGGATCGCCACGTTCTTCGGGTCTATCATAGGCGGGTACTTGGCGTACTTCTTCTTGAACTTCTACTCGCACCACGCTGCTACATACTCGCACACTGACTGGATTCTCGGTCTCGGAGCGGTGTATGCCATCTCGGCCTTCGGGCGTGCGGCGTGCGCGGCCTGGTTCTTTAAGTTGAAAGACCCAGTCAAGTATCCTGATACGTTGACAGGGGTAATCAGAAAGGCCCTCAAACGTTGGCGTGAGGGCCGCTGGTCTCCTGATTGAGAGATCTGACACCTGTCGAGACGCGAGTCGAGGCCAAAAAACCAAATTGAAAAGGGTTTGATGTCCTACTTCGTCCGCTTGCCGGCGACGTAGGATCTGAGAGCCTTCCTCTCCGTCCTCGGGACGGCGATGAGGCTCTTCTCTAGGCGCACTCGCCTGTATGTCTGCCAGAGTCTTGTTGCTCGCATTGCATCCACCTCCTCAAAAGTGAAAACTCGGCCAATTCCGCTTTCGCAGATTTCGCCGATCACTCAACAGGATGATCGCGACAGCCTGCTGTCCATGGGGAAAGAATCCAATCCTTTGCAGGTTTTCGCGAACATATCTATCGATATTCTCTCAGACGCCCGAAATATAAGACCCTTTGCCCTTAACCATCTCCATTGCATATAGACTACATTATAAAAATTCACATATGGTTGGAAATCGGACATCTCTTGCCGCGTTTCGGAGTCGCAATAGACATTACTGGACATAATTGTTCTGGGGTCGATTCAGCAGGAATCACAAATATCATTGGTACCTATATTATTAGCTGAATTTAAATCGTGAGCGCGTCGAATTCCGTCAGCCGCACGTTGGTTTCCGGAGCATTTATCGAAGCACAGTCCAAGACCGAGTGCATTCTCTATCCTGACAACACGAGCATTATTCCGATGGCGACGAACGCACCAGCGAGAAGTAAGGCCAGGAACCATAACGCTCTTTTGTCTATCATGTGCTCGGCAGGTGCGTATGACTCTCTGATTTAACTCTTTTCCGCCATGGGCCGAATTCGTGGAAAAGCACGATATACAGGCTATTGGGATTCCCTCAGGCATGTCTCTCGGGGAATTGACCTCTCTCACGAGCAAAGACCGCATTCTCCTCTATCTCTCGGATTTCCAGAACATGGAGGATCGCTACGAGCTTCCTGCCGACATCACCCAGCAGTCAATCGCATATGGCACGGGGGTTCAGAGGAAGCATCTCTCGCAGTATCTCGGCGACCTTATCAAGGAGTCGCTCATCATGGAGAGAAAAGCGCACATTCAAAGCATGAAGCAGAGGATGAATGGGTATTACCTGACGCCGGCCGGCTTCGCCAAAGCCTCCTCTCTTCGAGGCAGCATTGGAGATGTCGTCGTCCCTGTCAAAATAAGCGGGAAGTTCAAGGAGATGATGGTGAAGGACATTGACGATGCCACATCTGTCCACATCACATTCTGCGACATAGTTCGAGAGGCAATCCAGGGGAACGGTCTCGAGATGGACGTTCTGGAGACCGTGGAATCGCGCAAGAGGAAGGCTCTGGAGGAGAAGGAGCAGGACTCGGACATATACAGGCGGGCGCTTCAGACGGCTTGGAGAGATGGTCGCGTCACCGCCACGGAGAGGTTCCTTGTCGAGGAGCTGAGGAAGCATCTCAACATCACGGAGGAGCAGGATCGTGCTCTCGAAGCCGAGATTGTCCGAAAGCTGGCCCAGGATCACATGGAGTTCAGGCGCATCTACAGGACCGTCCTGGAGGTCGCCCTGGCGGATAGGATCATCTCGGGTCCTGAGAAGACGATCCTCGAGCAGCTGAGGCGGGTCATGCGTATCTCGCGAAAGGAGCACGAGGAGATGGTCAGGAAGACCGAAATATCGATATGCGGGCCCCCTGGCTGTGACAAAGACCTGCTCGAGGAAGCGATAAGGCTGGCGCGGGATCAGGGCGACGAGTAGCGATTGCTGGAACTAGCCGACCAACTTGTACACCCTGTCGTGGGGCCGCACTCGCTCCTTGACCTTGATTCCCACCGACTGGCCTGTGGAAGCGCTTGGGACCGGCTTCCTGTCTATTTCCATCGACTCGATTTTCTGCTCGAAGTTCGTCGTGGCGCCCTTGAACTTGATCGAATCTCCGATTGCGAGCGTTCCAGAAGTAATCTCGACGGCGGCCACGCTTGGCTTCGCAAAGAATATGCTGACCTTCCCGACTTCTAACTCCTCAGCCATGATCAACCTCAGTTTCGAATCACTCTTCGGATATTTATCAGCTGTTGGAAGATCATTGAGTCCTTGTCCATCTGCATCTCTGCGGGCCAGCGCGCTCGCTCACGTGCACCCAGCGCGTTTGGCCGGAGCGCGGAATCACGACAAGTTATAATAGGGCGGAGTATTTCAGTCACTCAGCATCTGTCAGCTCAGCCAAGGGATGGACAATGCAGAATTCCTCCGTCAAGGTCAAGAACAGACCAGCCGCGAAGGCGCGCGCTTCCCCTCCCAGGTTCGCGGGGGAGATACTGAGTGTCCTCTCTGACATAATGTCTGTTGGTCACGTCGATGCCGTCCTCAGCAAGATAGCTGCAACCATTGCCGATCTGTTCTCTATGCGCGCGCTCGTGATCGGTGCGTGGGACGACAACGAGCAGCTTTTCCGCGTCAGGGCGACCTACGGTTACAGCGGAGAACGGGACAGGAAGATCAAGAAGTTCACCTATACGCGGGAGCGCCTCAAGGTGGACGTGACGGACAACTGGAAGATCGCCGAGGGCGTTTATTTCATCAGACCCAATCCAGAGGACTTCATCAAAGGTGAGGAGCCCTTCTACAACAACATGGAGTATATCTCGAAGCCCCGCACAGATCCTTCGGTCTGGCACGAGCTCGACTACATGAGATTCGTGATAACGAACCGCGAGGGAGAGAGCATTGGGTTTATCGAGGTCAACGAGTCCCAGAACGACAGGATACCAGACAGTTCCACCATCGAGGCGATGCAGCTGTTCTCTCAATTGGCAGGCGTCGCGATCGGGAACGCCACCTTGTTCCAGAAACAAGTCGAAGAGGCGAAGCGATCCAAGTTTCTGGGCGACATTATCGCCCACGACATAAACAACTACAACCAAGCGGTCACGAGCTATCTCCAGATGGCGATTGAGAGCAAGGGCGTCCCCGAGAAGACGGCGGCGTACCTGGAGCGGGCCTCGTCATCGGCCTGGAGCATCAGCGGGCTGATCCAGAGGGCCAACAAGCTCGTCAGGATTGAGGAGGAGGGAGCTCAGAACCTCGGCCCCGTGGAGCTGGGGGAGGTAATCAAGGAGAGCATCACAGAGGTGATGCGGAGTCACACAGAGAAGGAAGTCAAGTTTGACCTCAAGCTCGGAAACCACAGGTACTTCGTGTCTGCCAACGAGCTGGTCAACGAAATCTACACGAACATCATGGAGAACGCGATTGAGTACGACCCCCACGAAAAGGTCTTCGTCGATGTCAGCGTAGGCGAGTTCCAGATCGAACCGAGGAAATACTGGTGCGTTTCCGTAGCCGACCACGGCATCGGCATACCCGATTCCAAGAAGAACGTCGTGTTCGGAAGATATCAGGCGGGCGATGAGCGTCCGACTGCAAGCGGTTTGGGATTATCGATCGTCAGAGCCATAGTCGAGGGATATCACGGAATGGTCTGGGTCGAGGACCGAGTGCCAGGGGACCCGTCGAAGGGTAGCGTGTTTAGGGTAGCGCTGCCGATTGCCCTTTCCAAGTGAGGGAAGTCCGCTCGCGCTCCAAGAGGGCGCGGGAAGGTTTATTTCTGGTTTCCCGATAGGGGAACGCGTTGAGCACGATGAAGCTGAACGGCAGAGTCGCATTGATTACTGGAGGAACCGAGGG
This sequence comes from uncultured Thermoplasmata archaeon, assembly GCA_963705355.1. Taxonomy (GTDB): domain Archaea; phylum Thermoplasmatota; class Thermoplasmata; order UBA10834; family UBA10834; genus COMBO-56-21. The sequence continues at coordinate 620,765 of OY970070.1, read as the reverse complement.
GATGGGCTTCGCCACGGCTGGGCTGTTCCTGAAGGAAGGCGCCAAGGTCGTCATCACTGGCAGGTCGCAGGAGAAAGGCAGGAAGGCGATTCGAAGCCTGGGCAGGCTCGGTGAGGTCGAGTTCATTCGGGGAGATGTCTCCCGCAGCGAGGATGCCAAGAGGATGGTTGATCGCACTGTGGAGAGGTTCGGAAAACTCGATATCCTCTTCAACAATGCCGGCGTCTACCTTGAGAAGCTGGCTGAGGATACGACCGAGGAGGATTGGGATCGAGTTCTTGACACCAACCTCAAGGGGACTTTTCTAGTCACCAAGTTCGCGATCCCTTACATGAAGAAGCAGCGTAGCGGGTCGATAATCAACAATTCGTCCGATGCGGGGCTCGTCGGAAATCGTGCGTGTCCAGCGTACTGTGCCTCGAAGGGGGCCATAACGATCATGACAAAGGCGATGGCGCTTGACTACGCCAAGTACAATGTCCGCGTCAACTGCGTGAACCCTGGCACGATAGACACGCCGATGCTGGCCTGCGAAGTGCGTGCATCAAGCGACCCGAAGAACTATCTGAAACGAGCGAACGAAGAGCATCCGATCGGAAGAATCGGCAGGCCGGAGGAGGTCGCAAATGCCGTGCTTTTCCTAGCTTCTGACCAATCCTCGTTCGTCACGGGTGCGGCGCTTTCCGTCGACGGCGGGCTCACCGCGCAATGACCGGGGTTAAAGAACATAGTAAACCAGATAGACGATCTCGCCCGAGAGGAACGCGACGAACCAAAGCACATAGAGCGGGCTAGACAGGAGCCTATGCCACTTCACTGGCTTGTGCGTTCTCCATTGAATGACTCCGGTGCCGAGGATGGCAAGCTCAAGAGCGATCACGACGGCCGCCACAATACCGTGTACGGCGAAGTAGACAACGAGGCCCGGTGTGATGTCCAGAATACCTCCCTCGACATTGGCCCGCGTCAGGCGGAACAACATGTAGAATAGTGATAGGCTGAGATCCCAAAGGACTCCGACTGTGCCGGTCACCTTGTGATATGGAAGCCTTCTCCTCCCGCTCAGGTACGCGTGCGTGAAGAGAAACGCGACAGGAATCAGGGCAAGTGCGATGAAGGTGCTTATCCACGGCGCCTCGGCCATGAACCCCCGCAGGTCCTATGTGCTAATGTACGTTCCGTTCCATTCGTCAAAAACACTATATCATTCAAATGGTCTGGATATCACAGGGAGTGATCAGATGAAGAGTGGCAAAGCGGGCCATCTTGAAGTGTTGCGGAACGCAATAGCGATGGAGATCGAAGGCAAGGCATTCTTCGAGGAGGCCGCTGAGAAGGTCAAGCACCGGCGGGCGAAGGAGACGTTCCTCAGCCTCGTCAAACAGGAGCAGAGGCATGTCGACATTCTCAATGCCGAGCTCTCGAGATTGAGCGCGGGAAAGAACTGGGCTTCGCTTGCAGAGATCAGGGAACTTGCTTCGACCTATCCACGGGTTTCGGTCTTCAAGGACAAGGAAATCAAGCGAATCAAGCTGAGCGCAGATGCCGGTGAACTAGAGGTGCTGAAGGTCGGCATCGTGGTGGAGAAGAAATCAATCGAGTACTACAGGGCTGCCGGCGCTCAGACTAAAGACCACAATGCGAGAGAGATATTCAACTGGCTCGTGGGGGAGGAGGCCGGCCACCTGACAATCCTGAGTGCAGAGTACGAATACAGAACGAAGTCAGGATTCTACTACGACAACATGGAATTCAGCCTCGAGGTCATGTGACATAGTCAGAGCGTCCCGTTCCTTATCGATTCCACCGTCAGCAACAGGTCGGAAAACACGGCGTAAGCGGTCTGTGTGATTCCGGGGTTGCTCTCGAAGATGGTCAGGTCACCCATAAGGTCTGTCCTAATTGTCACTGCACTCGATGTGCCTTCCACTGACCAGAATGGATGTTCGGCTCCTATCAGCCGAGGTTTGACCTCGAGCTTGAGCTTGGCCTCCGCCAGACTGGCAGATGCAACCAGCCTGATCTTCTTGCCTTGATTCCCTGCGTTCCTGATGTCTTCGATTGTGACCTCTCTCACGCCCTTCCTGTCGACGGCGTTGGGAGTTATCTCAGCGTCCATCAAAACGTTCGCAAGAGCGGCGATCTTGGCAGCAGCGTCCCATCCGTCGATGTCGAGCGAAGGGTCGGCCTCAGCGATACCTCTTCTTTGCGCCTCCAATATGGCTTCTTCCTTGGTCCGACCCTTGGACATTTCGTCGAGCACGAAGTTGGAGGTGCTGTTCAATATGCCCTCCAGCCCGAGTATCTCGCAGCCAGGAAGGGTCTTCTCGACGAGGCTGAAGATCGGGGTTCCATCCATCACAGTTCCTTCGAACCTGAGGTGAACTCCTCTCGACCTCGCCTTATCGCGAAGCTCATGGTACGCGAACGCAATCGGGCCCTTGTTGGCTGTGATCACATCCATGCCGTGCTCGAACGCGGCATTGATGTGGTCGATGGCAGGCCTTCCGTTCTCCATGTTCAGGGTCGTGAGCTCGACCATCATGTCCGCGTCGCACTTCTCGATGATTCCGATTGGAGATTCGTTCGTCACTTCTGGGCCGAAACCCGTCAGCGTCCCGTGACTCCTCATGAGCGTGAGAGCCTTCTCCAGATCTATCGCAGTCTTGGAATGCAGAGACCCTTTGGATCTGGTGGCAATGGCGAGGACTTCTACATCGAGACCTTTTCTTCTGAGCAGCCAGTCTCGTTTCAATAGAAGCATTCGAGCGAATTCTTGTCCGACATTCCCGAAGCCGACTATGGCCACTCGAAGTATCATTTCCGAACGCTTCCGTGATTGCGAAGCCCGTGCAATAGGCTGCCGGAGCTGTGCATCTGCGAATTTCCAGATCCAATCAGATCTTGGTGAACTCGTCCTTCCCGGCACCGCACTCAGGGCATGTCCAGTCATCAGGAAGGTCGTCAAAAGACGTTCCAGGCTCGATTGACTGGGTGGGATCCCCTTTGTCCGGATCGTACACGTACCCGCAGATATTGCACTGGTATTGGTCCATGGTTCTCGTCTCCTCGGTATTTGAATATCACTACTTGACATTGTTGGGAGCTGCTGTCCTTGGCGGAGCTCTGAACAGCCGCTCACAACTAGCTTCCGGGCGATGGTTGCCCTGGTGGGGTGTCTAGAGTGACTATTCCGTCTCATTCTCCGATTTCGCTGACTGAAAGGACTTTCAGTAATTGCAGACGAAATTCGAAATTCCATTTACGACAATGCACGGATGTTTGAATCTAGCCCAAGGAAAATCGCCTGGTTTTTGTTCGAAGAGATATGCTTAAGTACATTCTTGCCAGTCTAGGCGGACGGGGGATTCGGGACCTTCCGAGCCCTTTTCGGGGGCGCGGTCAGGGATCCGAGTCGGGACACAGAGGCTGATGGATCGCGGTTAGGTGTTTGAATGAAGATAAGGGACTTCAAGTGGTTGTTCGGCAGAAACAGCGAGTTCTGGCCGACGAACATGAAGACCGGCATGTGGGCATGGGTCGGGCACAGATTGACGGGGATCATTCTCGTAGTCTATGTTTTCATGCACCTGTCGTTCTTGACGCAGGCATCCTTGAGCCATGAGAAATTCAACAGCCTTATGGAGGTGACGGCACAGCCGGCTTTCGTGTTCATGGATTTCCTGCTGGTATGCGCGGTCGTGTACCATGCCGTGAACGGATTCAGGGTCGTGCTGTTCGACCTCGGCATCGGCATCAGGAAGCAGAAGTTGGTGTTCTGGATCATGATGGCGGTCGCTGCTGTGATAGTAGTCGTCGGGTTCTGGATGCTGTTCGACGCGGGCCTATTCAAGGGGGAATGGTTCAGATGACCGAGCCGAAGATCGCCACATCGAAAGTCGCGGGAACATGGGCCTGGTTCTTTCAGAGGCTCTCGGCTGTCCTCCTCATTGTACTACTCGCTACGCACATCTATGTTGACCACTACTGGCACGTTGGGGAGGACATCACGGTCTCCTCTGTGAACGAGCGTCTGAGAGAGCTGACATTCATTGCGATAGACTACTCGATGTTGGCCATGGTCCTCCTTCACGGACTCAACGGAACAAGGACCATCCTCTTTGACTTCGAGATGTTCGTCAAGAGGAAGAAGAAGGTTGACATCGGTCTTTGGGTGCTGGGGATCGCGATGCTCATCTGGGGCATCGTCATACTCTGGCCTTTCATAACAGGCTGAGGGGACTGAAGCAATGTACTATCACAAGATCTTGGTAATCGGCGGTGGCCTGGCAGGCCTGAGAGCGGCCATAGAATCGGGTCCAAGGGTCGACACGGCCATCATATCACAGGTGCACCCCGTGAGATCTCACTCCGGGGCGGCCCAAGGCGGTGTGAACGCTTCCCTGGCGAACAACCCTGCCGGCGCGGACGACAATTGGGAGAAGCACGGATTCGATACTGTCAAAGGGAGTGACTATCTAGCGGACCAGGACGCCGCCGAGCTGATGACGAAGGAAGCCCCTGGCTGCATCTACGAGATGGAGCACTGGGGGTGTCCGTTCTCCAGGACGGACGAGGGCAAGATTGCCCAGAGGCCTTTCGGTGGCGCAGGCTACCCGAGGACGTGTTTCGCGACTGACAAGACAGGACTGTTCATGCTCCACACCTTGTGGGAGCGCTCGGTCAAGCTGAACATACCTCTGTACGAGGACCGGGTGCTTGTGGATCTTGTCCTGGAAGGCGACGCATGCCGAGGGGTCATCTGCTGGAACCTCAAGACAGGCGAACTCGAGCCGTTCATGGCCGAGGCGGTCATATTCGCGTCGGGCGGCAGCGGCCAGATATATGGAAGGTCCACGAACGCTCTCATAAGCTCAGGCTCAGCGCTCGCCGCGGCCTTCCGACGGGGAGTCCCGATCAAGGACATGGAGTTCATCCAGTTCCACCCGACTTCTCTGTTCGGCACGAACATACTCATGACCGAAGGGGCAAGAGGTGAGGGCGGGTACCTGATCAACTCGCTCGGCGAGAGGTTCATGTCCAAGTACGCTCCGAAGGCGATGGAGCTCGGCCCGAGGGACATCGTTTCGAGGTCGATCCAGACCGAGATAAACGAGGGCAGGGGCATTGACGGAAAGGACTACGTCTACCTCGACCTGAGACACCTGGGCAGGGAGAAGATACTCGAGAGGCTGCCGGGCATCAGGGACCTCGCGATCAACTTCGTCGGCGTCGATCCGATCGAGAAACCCGTGCCCATCCAGCCGGGACAGCACTATACCATGGGCGGCATCGACACCGACATCAACGGCGCCACCAAGTTCAAGGGGCTCTACGCAGCGGGCGAATGTGCGTGTGTAAGCGTCCACGGGGCGAACAGACTGGGCGGTAACTCGCTCCTCGACACCGTGGTGTTCGGGAAGATCTCGGGGCGCGTCGCGGCGGACTATGTGCTCTCGAAGAAGACACAAAAGGAGGGCGAGGGCGCCATCCAGAAGTGCATGAGAGAGGCGAAGGCCAGGATAGACGGCCTGCTCGATAGGAAGGGGCCTGAGAACCACGCCGACATCAGGGCGGAGATGAGAGAGACGATGATATCCAAGGTCGGCATCTTCAGGGACAAGAAGCCAATGGAGGAGGCCCTCGCGAAGATACGCGAGCTGAAGGCGCGGTTCAGAAGCATCACGATTCAGAACAAGGGCAAGATCTACAACGTGGACCTGGTCCGCGCTCAGGAGCTGGAGGGGATGCTCGATGTGGCCGAAGCGGTCATCGTCGGCGCACTCAAGAGGGAGGAGAGCAGGGGAGCCCATTCGAGGCTGGACTTCAAGGAGAGAGACGACGTGAACTTCCTCAAGCACACCGTCGCGACCTATTCTCCTTCCGGGCCAGTCATCACCTATTCCCCGGTCAAGATAACGAAGTACAAACCCGAAGCAAGGAGGTACTGAGATGACCGAGGGTGAAGTGACTTTGAAAGTCCAGAGGTTCGACCCATCGGCGGACAGGTTGCCATACTGGCAGAAGTACCAGGTGAAGATCCAGCCAGGCATGACAGTCCTGGACGCGCTCTTCGAGGTCTTGAACCATCAGGACGGGACGTTGGCGTTCAGGTTCTGCTGCAGGGCGGGAGTCTGTGGCTCTTGCGCGATGGTCATCGCGGGAAAGGTCAGGCTGGCGTGCGAGACCCAGATAAGCCAGTTCTTGGACCTGAACGAGATCGCGCTCAGCCCTCTTCCGCACCAGAAGGTCGTCAAGGACCTCGCGGTCGACTACACGCTCTTCTTCGACAGGCTGAAGGCGGTTAAGCCATACCTCGTGGGCAAAGAACCGTACCCAGAGAAGGAGTATATCCAGCTGCCGAAGGAGCGGGTCCCGATCAACGAACCCATAGACTGCATAATGTGCGGGGCTTGCACGAGCGCGTGCACGATGGCCTGGCTCAACCCGGAGTATCTCGGGCCGGCAGCGCTCCTGAAATCGTACAGGTTCCTCGTGGACACAAGGGACACCGTGCCCCACGAGCGCCTAGACATAATCGAGAGCGAGAACGGCGTCTGGAGATGCCACACGCAGTTCAACTGCGTCGAGGTATGCCCCAAGAAGCTGAACCCGACCGAAGCGATCCAGAGGCAGAAGATCAAGGCGTTCAAGCGGAAGCTGTTCGGAAGGAGAAGAAAGAGCGCATGAGGCGGGCCTGCTGAACTTCGCCAGGGGGGGTAGCTCGTGCTGTTCCCCGGGAACATGCTTTCTCAGAAGAGGCAGACTGCGGACTAGCAGTTGAAATGAAACAGAATCGATGTTGCGCTTCTCAGCGCAACTGGCGTGAAAAGCGTTTTCACTTCTTCCTGGCTTTCTCTTTCAGCGATGTGAAGAAGTCGTGGTGGTCCTCTTCCTGCTCCAGGATCTCCATGAAGATGAACTTCGTGGTCGGGTCGCCCTCCGCCCCGGCGACCTTCTCGATCTTTTTGTACAGGTCGATCGCCTCAAGTTCAGCCTTGATGTCGAAGTCCACCATCTGCCAGAGCTCGCTGCCGACCTTGATGGGTGCGGGCTTCGTCGTTGGCACGCCTCCAAGGTACCAAAGCCTCTCAGCGATCTTCTCCGCGTGTTTCATCTCTTCGACGGCGATTTCCTTGAACTTGTCGCTCACCGCGTAGTGGTCTACTCCCATCCACTGGACATGCTGCCACATGTACTGGATCGAGACCTGGATCTCGCGCGCAATCGCTGCGTTCAACAAATCCTTCAACTTCTGTGATGCCAAATTCATTCCTCCTTCAAGAAGGCCCAAATCATCTCTATTGGTTCCTATCGGCCCTTCCTTCGTCTGCGCGAAGAATGCTGTGGCTCCCCTTAAACCTTTAGGCGGTCGGGCTCGGATATGTCAGAAATGGACGGTATCCGAAGCGAGGAACGGAAGGGGTATGGGCAATGGTCACTGGCAGGTGTATCCGCCGTCTACTGAGAATGCGGTGCCAGTGATGAAACTCGCATCATCTGAGGCGAGGAAGAGCACGGCATTCGCGACCTCCCTGGGCACTCCCAGTCTTCCGATCGGGTGATACTCGCAAAGCTGTCTGCGATACTCCTCGACGGGCATCTTCCGCGCGCGCGCCTCCTGTCTGAACATGGGTGTGTCAATCTCACCCGGACAGACGCAGTTGACCCTGAGGTTCTTCCTGCAATAGTCCAGGGCCAGGCATTTTGTCATAAGTACGACGGCTCCTTTGGATGTATTGTATGCGATGGCGTTCCTGTCGCCGACGAGTCCGCTGCACGATGCGTTGTTCACGATGACGCCTTTCTTCTGCTTCAGCATGATCGGGATCACTTCCTTGGACATCAGAAAGACGCCCTTGACATTGACTGCCATGATCCGGTCCCAGTCGCGCTCGGATACATCCTCCACTGTCCCCTCGACCAAAATCCCTGCGTTGTTGAACAGCACATCTATTCTTCCTAGATGGCCCCTGGCAAGTCGGACCATTTTCTTGACTTCTTTCGAGTCCGTCACATCTCCGATCAGAAACAGCGGGTCGTAACCCTTCCGTCTCAGCTCCTTCACAGTCTCGTCACCGCTCCGCTTCGAAACATCGATGATGGCCACCTTCGCGCCCTCCTCGAGGAAGCGTTTCACGGTCGCCTTTCCGATCCCAGAAGCGCCGCCGGTGACGATCACGCCTCTGCCAACGAACCTTCTATCCGACAAGAGTATCAGACCGAACTGCAAATGGACGCGACTCCGATTAAGTTTGCGGAGTTCAAATCCAGCAACTACAAATAACCCTTGGTCTTTCGTTGGACCTGCATGCCGAACTCGGAGAGGCGCCCATGGTCAGAAAGGTCCTAGGCATTCTCGGAAGCCCGTGCGTCAAGGGCAACACAGCTGTCCTTCTGGATGCCGTCTTGGGTGGTGCATCTGGAGCGGGAGCCGAGGTCGAACGCTTGGACCTTGCCAGGATGGACATCCACCCGTGCACGGAATGCAGGGAATGCGAGATCGGGACCGACTGCGCGCAGCACATGGACGACATGAGCAAGATCTACAAGAGGATCAGAGAGGTCGACGCGATTGTTCTGGCCTCTCCCATATTCTTCATGGATGTGACAGCACAGACGAAGGCGATGATCGACCGGTGTCAGTGCTTCTGGTACGAGAAGTACGTCATGAAGCGAAGAGCCTATGAAGGTCGCAGGATGCCCAAGGGCCTATTCGTTTCGTGCGCAGGTTCCACCAAGCCGATAGTCTTCGAGCCGGCAATCCATGTCGTGAAGGCGTTCTTCTCCGCAATCGACTATGAGTACGCAGGTGAAGTGCTCCTCAACAACACCGATGATCCTGATCTGAGTGCCAGAATGGAGTCGGTGTTGGATGAGGCGAGAGCTGCAGGTCGAAGAATATGCGAGTGAGCGCGGTCAAGCATCAATCCTATACGAATCTGCCCTTCGCCATGACGCCAACGGTCTTTCCGTCGACGCGTTCAACATCTATGTTGACACCCGGCGCAGTGACGAAATCCCAGTGCATCGTCGATTCTGATGTGCCTCCAAACGTGTTGTTTGCGCCGAAAGCCAGGTGCACTGTCCCGATCACTTTCTCATCCGTCAATACGTAGCCTATGGCCTTTCTGATGCTCGGGTTGAAGCCGATTCCGAGCTCGGCGAGGTTGCTTGTTCTAACAGGATCGAACTTGCCCTTGTCAATCTCTTCGCACTCCTCGAAGCTCGCTCGAAGAGCGTCACCGTTCTGCCCCGCGGTCGTCTTCTCCAGCAGCAGTCTGCCGTTCTTGAACTCGAGTCGGACATCCTTCACGAGCTTATCCGAGATTCTGTCGCTCGTGATTGGGCAGTAGAGGGTTCCGCTTCCGGCGTTCTCGTGGGGTGCAATGAACAGCTCACCTGCAGGAAGGTTCGCCCCTCGGTCTCCCGCATCGTAGTCCTCCTTGCTGACGATCCCGTCATCGATGTTCCGCCGCCGTCCCTCGACCTTGACCTTGAAATCTGTGCCTTTGGTGTTCCAGACATGGACCCAAGAGGCATCCACGAACTTCCTGTTCAGCTTCCTGCCGGCTCTCATGAGATGAGCCGGTGACACGGCTGTGCCGCCTATCACGATCTTCTCGAAATCGTTGTAGCTGATGCCGTAGCGCGTTGCCGCTGCCTTGGTAGGCCAGCCGGCGTAAAGCCATTTCTTCCCCTTGGCTGGATGGAATATCAGGTCGTGGACAGGAAGCATCGCTCTCTGTCTAGCTTGGAGCTTCTCTCTCGGGAAATGCTCGGCGATTCTCGGGTCCTCCATCTCCTCGATGCTGACGAGCATGTCACAGGCCTTCACCATGCCAACATACTGCTTCGGAGTGATTGCCAGCGTTTTCGCCGGGATCTCGCAGTACACCTTCTTGATGAACCTGTCTGAGGTCGTGAGGATCGAGGGAGTCGCCCCTTTCCTGTAGCATTCCAGCGCGATCTCCTCAAGAAGGGTCTGAGTGTGTGCACCGCCTCTGATCACTACCCCGTCGCCTTTGCTGAGGTTGGATGTCATGACGATGCTCCTCGCGCAGGCCTTGATGCGTTTTTCGCAAACAATCATTGATCTGTGCCCTTCCTGTCGCTCAAGGTCAAAACCAAGACTCTACTTAAGCGTGTCGAATGGATTCCAGTTCCTTGTCGTCATTCAAAGGTTCTTGACGACAATAGCGGGAAAACACGATTTCTTGTGCTGAGGGCAATCGGCGCAGCTATTGTCACTCGGAGCGCCCGGTTCGCCCGCAGAACCAAGACGGTAGCCGATTCTCTCGAAGAACGCGGGTTGGCGCGCTATGGCCCAGAGCCGCTTCGCGCCGTTCGTTCTTGCCTCACCTTCGATGGCCTCGACCAGGGATCGCCCAAGGCTTTTGCCTCTGCTTTCCTTCGCCACAGCCAGGCACTCGATAGTGAAGAGCTGATCCTGCTTCTTGAGCGCCACGCAGCCGACGAGCCTGCCCTCAAGAAAGAATCCAAACGCGCCGACGATGTCTGTGAGGTGACCGCCCTCGAGACCGGACTCTCTTCCAAGCTTGACCATGGCAGCATAGTCGGTCGTTCGTCTCAGCTCTGGTTTCTTCGTCGGCCTCTCCCTCCTGAGAATTGATGATTGGCTGCTCAGGCTTATGTCTTTCGGGCGGTGACCTGGAAATCGCCACGAATGACTTTTCTTGGCGGCTACCTGGAAGGCGACCGATCATCAGAGGCCAGCAACTTGGGAAACGATGCCTGGAAACACGCGCCTTGCGAGCAGTCTCCAGAGACCCGATCCTCCACAGTGACAAGTCCATTGTATCTCTCGACGAGAAGTGAAACTATCGAAAGCCCGAGCCCCGTGCCTTGGACACCCTCTGGGCGCCTTGCGAATCTGGAGAATACTTGGCCCTTCTCGGAGTCGGGGATACCTCTCCCGTGGTCCTCAATCCTGACTGTCATCGCGCTGTATCCCTCGCTGATCTTGACGTCAATCTCTGCCGTGGGTCCGTGGCTGTACTTGACGGCATTGCTCAGGATGTTCATGAACAGGTCGTGAATCAAGACGTCGGCCAGTATCGGGCTTGCCGGCTCCGGGCAGTCGATGTTCACTATCACGTTCTTCGTCGGATGGCTGCGCTTCAATGCTGGGATGCATTCCTGGATGACTTCCTTCAAAGAGTATCTCTCTTGGGGTAGGGTTTCAGATGCCTTGACCTCCGAGAACTTCCTGACATTGTCAACCAGACTCTTGATGGACTCACCGACTGCGATTGCATTCTTTGCGTTTCCCAACCGCCTTTCTTCAGGCAGGTCGCCAGATGCGATTGTGTTCAAGTAGTAGAGCATGGGGGAGACCAAGTTGCCGATATCGTGCACTATCAGGTCCAGGTATCCCTGGGAATCGTTCATGGCGTTGACCGCCTCTTCGTAGGTCTTGGCGTTCTCGACTGCAATCGCTGCTAGGTCGGTGAGGATCTGGACTCTGTCAACCACATCCTTTGACGGCACCATCCTGTCGGAAGGTTCGTCAATCTCCATCCACCCGATCCAATTGCCGAGCCGGTCGGTCATGACGAAGTCGATATAGTCCAGCTCGTGCCAGTCTGACGGAGAGTTCCGAACAGCATCGACGAGTTCCGTGTTCGTGACGTAGTCCGTTTCTTCGTTGTACGCGATGTCTTGATCCTCTGCTCTGACGTAATAGCTGCTCCGTCCGATCTTGAACTCAGGCCTCAGGTCTGTCTTCATTCTCTCGAGTGTGTAGGCGTGCTTCTTGATGGCGATGACCTTCTCCGGCGGATAGCCGTGCAAAGCCCTTGGGCAGAACAACCCCGTCTTCTCATCGATGACACCGAGGCTGACGCGCTTCATCCCGAAGGCGTCGGAGATCGTGTCCACGATTTTCTGCAGCAAGACGTCCAGCGGTTCGACCCTCAAAATGAGACGGAGAATGTCTAGAACGTCCTCCACTGGCAGGATCTTGACACTGCCTTGGCTGAGACTAGGCGTCTCCCAAGAACGAACTGTTTCGCGCATCCCTGTCCCCGAGCTTTCCCTTCCCACTGGCTCGTATTCGCAATGTCTTATAAAAACATGTCGATTTATTGCCAGTCCCGCCAAATGGCACTATTAGCAAGAGCAACTCTTATAATCCAGGGGCGATATGGCTTTTCGAGCATGTCGCTTGATTCCAAGCGCGAGTCAGTCGCACACAAACCCGCGATTGACCACTACGGTCGCGAGGTGAGAAGCCTAAGGCTCTCGGTCACACAGAGGTGCGACCTCGCGTGTTCTCATTGCCACAGAGAAGGCCACCGCCCTTCTTCAAAGGAGATGTCTCCGAGAGAGATCGAGCAGATGGTGCGGATTGCCGCTTCGATGGGGGTCAGGAAGGTCAGACTGACGGGAGTGGACATGGAGGCTCTCGTCGGCGTCAGCGCTGCATTGTTGAACGCGTGGGATATGGTCAAGTACCTCGAGAAGGATTCGCATGGCCAGTATCCTCGGACAGAGATCTCGGGAGTTAGGGTGATCAGGAAGACCAAGGGGGAAGGCTGAATGGGAGTCGAAGACCACAGGCAGAGGGCGCCAAAGATCGTCAGGCTGGCAGTCATCACAGTCAGCGACACAAGGACTGAAACTGACGACCTCTCGGGGAAGGCCATAACCGACACGATGGCGAAAGCCGGCCATAAGGTACTCAGACGGATTATTGTGAAGGATGACGTGCAAGAGATCCAGAAGGCGCTCCGAGAGCTGATTGAGGACGACGCTGTCCAAGCGGTAGTCATGAGCGGCGGCACAGGGATCGCCAGGCGAGACGTGACTCTCGAAGCGATCATGCCTTTCCAGGAGAAGAGCATACCAGGTTTCGGCGAACTGTTCAGAGCTCTCAGCTACGACGAGGTCGGCAGCGCAGCCATGATCTCTAGAGCTTCGGCGTTTGTCACCGAGGGCAAAGTCGTGTTTTGCCTTCCAGGTTCGGAGAAGGCGGTCAGGCTCGCCGTCGAGAGGTTGATTGCACCCGAGCTCGGCCACATGGTCTGGGAGGCGCAGAGATGAGGCCTATCAAGCGCCTCATCCAGTTGGAAGAAGCCCTGAAGCTTGCCCTGGAGCGAGTCGAGCCAGTGAGCCGAACGGAAACCGTTCCAATCATGGGCAGTTATGAGAGGGTATGTGCCGAGAATGTGATCTCAAAGGTCAGTGTTCCCCCCTTCTCGAGATCAGCCATGGACGGATATGCGGTCAAGGCATCCAGCACCTATGGCGCTGCTAAGCTCAAGCCAGTTTCGCTGAAGAGGACCGAGGTCATCTATGCCGGTTCTGTCCCCAGGAGGTCGATCGCGAAAGGGCAGTGCGCTGAGATTGCCACGGGCGCCATGCTCCCCAAAGGGGTTGACGCTGTCGTCATGGTCGAGGACACCGAGATCGACGGGAACACAATTCTGATCTACGACTCTGTTCATCCCGGTCAAAACGTGTCAAGAAAGGCAGAGGACATCGCCCCAGGGACTACGATCATCTCGGGGGGAGAGGTTCTGAACCCGAGCAAGATCGGGGCGCTTGCAGCCATTGGCGCAAGTGAGGTCAGAGTCTACGCGAAGCCCCTCGTCGCTGTGGTCCCAACGGGCAACGAGATTGCCGAGCTGGGCGTTGCTCTTAAGCCTGGACAGGTCTACAACATCAACAGCTACACGCTCGCAGGCGTGGTCGCATCAAACGGGGGAAACGTCCGGATGCTCCCGATCGTGAATGATTCAGTGAAGGACTTGCAGAAGGTGGTCCATTCGAATGCTGATTGCGACATGCTGGTCTTTTCCGGGGGTAGCTCTGTCGGCGAGCGGGACGTCATGCTGGACGTCCTCGAAAAGCACGGCTCAGTGGTGTTCCACGGAATCGCGATCAAGCCGGGCAAGCCGACCCTGTTCGGAACAATAGGAAGGCAGCTTGTGTTCGGCATGCCCGGATATCCAACCGCATGCCTGTCGAATGCGTACATTTTGCTCGCACCTGTCCTGAGGAAGATGTCGATGCTGCCTCACAAGGACCCGACAACTGTCGAGGCTAAGATGGCGAAGCGAGTCGTCTCAACGACCGGGAGAACGCAATTCCTGACGGTGCGTTTGAAGGATGGTCTGGCGCATCCAGCGTTCAAGGAGTCGGGAGCGATCACGAGCATGGCGTTTGCGGACGGCTATGTGGTCATACCAGCGGATGTGGACCTGCTCGAGAAGGGGGAGAGCGTGGAAGTTCACTTGCTCTGACTCGATTCCGCTGCAATCCGTGATGTGGTCTTTGCGCGAACCTGAAATACCCCTTCGTGGATGCGCTGGCCGAAGTGCACAGGCAGTGGGACTCTGCACATCAGGAACTTGGAACCAGAGGACATCGATTTCGCATTGTCCCTGACGACGGCCGAAGGATGGTCTTACACCAGAGGAGAGTTGGAGCGAATGCTCAGGATGAATCCCCAGGGGAGCTTCCTTTGCGAGGACAAGGACCCCCTCGCGTTCGTCACTTGTGTGACCTACGGTCACACAGGCGTTATCGGCCATCTGGTCGTTTCCAAGGAAGTGCGAGGAAGGCGGATTGGCCATTCCCTCCTGAAGCGGGCGGTCGACTACATGTCCGAACGGGGAGTGGATTCGATGCTGCTCTACGCGACTCTCGAAGGCGTTCCGCTCTACAGTCGACTCGGATTCGCTGTCAGGCGCGAGGTCTCATGCATCCACGTCGCGACAGGAGGAGGGCACAGCGCAAAGGCCGGGACGTCCTGTGAACTTGTATCCGAAGAAGACATCCCTGAGATAACCAGGATTGACAGCCGGATTTTCGGGGATGACAGAAGCCAGCTCATCGGCCTGCTCTATGAGGAGTTCCCCGGAAATGCATTCAAGATCCAGCGGGACGGGAAGATTGTTGGGTTCTCGTTCGGACGGAGAACTCCGACGGGTTTCGACCTTGGGCCCTGGGTCTGTCTGTCAGGCTCAAAGAAGGACGCCGAGGATCTGTTCAGTGCGACCGTCTCGTCGCTTGGCGAGGGCACGGTGTATCTGGGCGTATTCGTGGACAATCTGACTGCAACCGAAATTGCCGATTCGTTCAAGAAAGTCAGGACCTGGCGGACTCAGCTCATGATAAGAGGGAAGGAACGCTACAACACGGACATCGACAAGCTGTTCGGCGTGGCCGCCTTCGAGCTGGGATGAGCCGAACCGGCTAGTAGGATTTCGCCTCGCGCTTCGTGAAGTAGAATATGTCGTCCTCTTTCTTGTAGCCAGCTCTGAGGAACAACGCGATTGAGGAGTCATTGTAGCCCTCGATCTGGGCGCAGAAAAGCCGCCTGCCACGCCTCCTGAGCACCCTCTCGCTCTCGCGAATCAGTCTCCTTGCGATGCCCTTTCCCCTCGCGTTAGGAACAACGGCGAGGCGATTGATCCATCCCTTTCTTCCGTCGTCGCTGGCCAGTATGACGCCGACGAGCCTGCCGGCCTCGAACGCCCCGAGGAATAATCCAGGATTGCCCTTCAGCTGAAGCTTAAGAGATCTCATGCTGTCTCGTCCTTTGGGCCGGTAAGGAAGCCCGGAGGATTTCCAAACATCGACCATTGGCCGGAGTTCGTTCTCCTTTAACGGCCTGATAACGATTCTTGTGCCGCCTTTGCTCATTTGGCCACCGCGAGATCAGCTGGACGCAGAACTGCGATGATTCGATTTAACGCTTTGGTCGATCACAGCTATGGTGTTTCAGAAAACGGGATTAAGAGGTTTGTGCCAGCCAAGCTTCACTTCTTCTTTTTCTTTGCGATCTTCTTGGCTTTTCTCTTTGGCTTTGCGGTCCTAGCCTCCATCGGCTTCTCGCAACATACAACGTCTTCGAGTATCCCGTACCCTTCTTCCGTGACAACCAATGTTGTCCCGCAAACGCCGCAGATGTATTCAGTTCCCTTCTTTGGAGTCGCCATTTCTTACTACTCTCCTGTCTCAATACTAGCATTGCCTCGATATTTCTACATTGAGACGTAAAATGACGTCCGCTGTCCAGCGAGACCATGCGGCTGCAGATTGGCCAGATTGGTGGACCGTGATGGTTCGAATTCCCTACAGTGGTCCTTCGCTCTTCGCGTACGAGGCGACCTGGTTCATCAGCTCGAAGACATGGAATGCCTCGATCATGTCAGCGGCCTTGAATGAGACGGACTTGATGTCCTTCCGTTTCACGAGCGGAATGCGCGAAACGTACTGCGCCATGAGCGGTCGCTCGAACTCGACCTCCATCATCACTGGCTTCTTGAGAGTGAAAGGTTCGATGTCCTCGACCTTCCCCAGGGCTTCCTTTGCGCCCTTCCTGATCAACTCGCACGCCTTGCTGGGCGTGAGCGTTCGGACGCCGTAGAGCCCGACCCCTTCCTTCGTCGGGACTCCCACCAGGTTTTTGATGAGGCTCTTTGCCTGTCTGACTGCATGCGCATCGCCAGAGACGAGAACGACGGGCACTCCGAAGTGGCCGGCTATCGCTGCGCTGAGGCCCGATTCCCCGACGGCAGTTCCGTTCAGTCGGAGCTCGGCGACCGAATAGGTGAAAGTGTGTCCCAGGACTCCGGCGTGGGTGTGCCTCATTGAGTGGTAGCCTATCTGAAAGGACGCATCGAAGTCTCGGGATATCCCCGCCATCATGGCGAGGTCATAAGACGAGCCTTCGATCACCTCGACATTTCTGTCGAGCTTCTCGATCAGCAGGTTCCTGCCGGTGTCGTGGCCATCGCAGACCACTATCTCGGTGGCTCCGCCTTCTTTTGCGCCCTCGATGGCCGCTTGCACCTCACCGGTCATGATCTCCCTCATGCGCGGGAAATCGTCCCCTTTTGTGTCTGCCTGAATGTCATGACAGATCGTCGCAATCCCTTCCATGTCCGAGGTGATGTGCACTTTCATCTTATCAGACGCGTGATGGCGATTCAGAGCATAAATGTTGGGCACTTGAGTTCCCATCTTGAGAAGATGCCCAAAGCCTTTTTCAACGCGCCCACCATATACTTGGATGGATGAAGGAAGCGCCTACTCTCCCCTCAGAGTCCGACTACGCGACCGAGAGAAGAATGCAGAGCCTCTCGAAGACCTTGGAGCTCACAATCGAGCTGCTCCACGTCGAGGACATCACCGCGTTCCTCCAAAGAATAGCCGAGTCCGTGAAAGAGATCTTCAAGTTCCAGAGGGTCAGCATCTCAATCCTGGACGATGAGCGAGTAGTGTTCACTGACCACGCAATGGCTGGATACTCCCCCGAGGACGAGGCGGAGGTCCGGGGCACCCCGTCAGCTTTTGCGCGCGACGAGATTCTCGCTGATTTCAGAGACGACTGCAAGATATCGAGAATCACTTACTTCATCCCGTCTGAAAAGCAGGCTAGCCCTGTCTCGAGTTTCGTGGCGGTGGCGGACAAAGAAGCTGCAACAAAACCTCGACGATCGCCAGAATCGTGGCATGAGCTGGATCTGCTGTACTTTGCGCTGCTCAACAGGCGCGGCGATTTTATCGGGTATATGCAGGTGGACGGACCCGAAGACCGAAAGATCCCATCACGCCAGACTGCGGAGGAGATCGAACTCTTCGCGGGGATTGCGGCTGTGGGCATTGAGAACTCGAAGATGTTCAGAAGAACCCTCGATCTTCTTGGCGAGAACGAGATCAAGACCAACAGAATACTCAGACTGTTGGAGCTGATCCAGAGCGTTCTGAGGCTAGACGACCTCGAATCAGTTCTCAAGAAGGCCGCGGAGACCATGATCGCGACATTCGGATTCAGGAAGGGCGGCATATCAATGTTCTCCGAGGGATCGGACAAGGTGACCGTCGATTCACTTGCCGGCTACTCAGACGAGGAGGAGAGAGCGGTCCGTCAGAGTACCATCCTTAGGAGCAAAGTCCTCGAGGACTTCAAGGAGGAGTTCAGAGTCACAAGGACAGGCTATTTCATACCGGGCGAGACGCAGGGCAGCGGCGGGGGTTTCGTGTTCGTCGAAGACCCGAACCGTGTGAAGAAGGGCAGGGAAACTCCTGACAGCTGGCACGAGCTGGATCTGCTCTACTTCGGCATGTACGACAGGGACGGCAAGATGTTGGGATACATCCAACTCGACTATCCGATCGACGACAGGATACCCACCAAGGAGACCATGGAGACGATGGAGGCGTTTGCGAGCATCGCGACCATCGCTATCGAGAACTCCGCAATGTTCAGGAACCTGAACGAAGCCAAGGATCAGGTCAGGGTGTACCTCGACCTGCTATCGCACGATGTGGGAAACCTGGTGAATCCGGTCAACGCGTATCTCGAGATAGTCCTGGGCACAACCACGCTTACGCCTGTCCAATGCA
Organism: uncultured Thermoplasmata archaeon; assembly: GCA_963705355.1. Classification (GTDB taxonomy): domain Archaea; phylum Thermoplasmatota; class Thermoplasmata; order UBA10834; family UBA10834; genus COMBO-56-21. The sequence goes on along the minus strand of OY970070.1, from coordinate 602,384 downwards.
AGTACCTCTCTTCCGCTCTTGAGGCCAGTCGAAGCATGCTTCACATAATCAGGAACGTCCGGAGGTCTGCGCAGATGCTCGAGACGACTGGCGTTGAGCTGGTCCCGACGAACCTTGCAAAATCCATTCGCCAGGCAGCGGCAGAGGCGAAGACTGCCTTCCTTGGCAAGAAGGTCAACATACGTCTGAGTGTGCCAGACAGGGACCAGTGGGTAGTTGCGGACACATTTTTGGACGAAGTGATATACAACCTGCTCACGAACTCCATCAAATACGACGATCACGACGAGGTCGACATCGACCTGGAGACGAAGCCGGCCGAGCTGGGTGGTAGGAACTACGTCAATGTGCGGATAATCGACCGGGGAGTAGGCATCCCGGACGATCTCAAGCTGAAGGTATTCTCAAGAGACTTCCGGAAAGCGGCTAGGCCAGACCGTCCAGTCTCCCAGAAGTCAAAGGGGGCGGGGATGGGGCTGTCCATCGTCAAGGCCCTCATGGACAGATATGGAGGAAAGGTCTGGGTGGAGAACCGCGTGTACGATGATTACTCGAGAGGGAGCATCTTCAACCTTCTGCTTCCAACGCCTTGAGCCGCTCCAGCCGCGACGCGATTGGCAAACGATTAATATCCAGTCCTCTAATCAGCCGGTCAGGAGCACATCATGCGCCTGTCCGATGAGGTCAAGGACATCCAGAGGAAGAACGGCGTCGTTGGCCGTCGAATGGAGCTGGAGCGCGCGCTCGCGGCTGTCAAGTCCGGCAGGAACCTGATGATCGAGGGGCCGGTCGGAGTGGGCAAGACCGTTCTCGCAGTCGCGGTTGCCAACCACCTGGGCCGGTCTGTTTTCAGGGTTGATGGCGACGAGAGATATACGGAGCAGAAACTCTCTGGATGGTTCGACCCTCCGATAGTGCTCGAGGAGGGCTATGTGCCCGACGCCTTCATTCCTGGGCCGCTCACGAGCGCGATGCGCGAGGGAGGGGTTCTCTTCATTAACGAGATGAACAGGATGCCCGAGGGCGTCCAGAACATCCTGTTGCCTGCGATGGATGAAGGGCTCATCGAGATACCGAAGATTGGCACCGTTAGGGCGAAGCCCGGTTTCGTCGTGATAGGCACACAGAACCCGAGGGAGTTCGTCGCCACGACATCTCTTTCGGAAGCTCTGTCAGATCGATTCGAGTTACTCTTGCTCGACTATCAGTCGGTCACCGAGGAGATCGATATTGTTGCGGGCAACTTGTCGTCAGTGGCCGGCGAGGTCATCTCGCGCGCCGTCTGGATTGCGCGCCGCACGAGGGACCACCCGAATATCAGGAGGGGGGCGAGCGTGAGGGCCGCGATGAGCATCGCCCAATTGGCTGGCAGCTTCTCGAAGGACTTCCTGGAAGGGATTAGCAAGGCCTCTCACATGGCCCTCCCCACCAGGATAGAGATGCGGGAGGAGTCGAAGAGGACCGCCGACGAGGTCATTGACGAGATCGTCAGCGAGTGCTTTGCGCTTCCTCCCCCTTCGTTGGGAAGGCCGCTTGAGGACGAGAAGAAGAAAGAGGAGGAGAAGCGGCGAATTCGGGAGGAGGACCGCGCGGCCCGGATGGACATCTCCGACCTTGTCCAAATCATCGAGGAGAACGACGCCGATGTCCTGACCCAATCGGATGACATCGGTTGGGCGATCGCGCAGAACTACTCCCAGCTCAGGATTAGGTTGAAGGATCAGACCGTGCTCGAACTAGCCAAGAGGATCGCGATTAAGGCGACGATCAGGCGAGTCCTGCGACTTCTCGGACCCGTGTCGTTGCCCACCTACATAACCCGCCAGGAATTCAAGTTGGGTGAGGATGCTGAGATCGATGTTGAATCCACCCTGGACCGTGTCGTGGAGAAGAGGCACATCTCACCTTCCGACCTGATTGTGGAGCGGCGGGAGCCAAAGCGACTCTCTGTCGCGATGATGCTGGACGCGAGCCTCTCGATGAGCGGGGACAAGCTCGCGATGGCAACGGCAGCCATAGCGGTACTGGCGTTCAGGCTCAAGACGGTGGACTACATCCTGATCACCTTCAACGACAGGCCGACCGTGCTCAAGCGCGTCAACCAGACCAAGAATTTGGACGATTTGATATCGGACCTGCTTGAGGCCCGAGCCGGGGGCTATACGAACATCGAGTGGGCGCTCAGGAAAGGAAAGGAGGAGCTTTCGTCCTCCATCACGAGGAACCAAGTGGGGATCCTCATAACCGATGGGAACTACACCGTTGGTGCCGACCCCGCCGAAGCCGCGATGTCGTACAAGCGGCTTTTCGTGATTATGACCGAGAGCCATGACTGCCAGCCTGTAACGTGCGCGGGCATCGCCAAGAGCGGTGGAGGGCATATGTACTCGGTCTCAAACTTCGATGAGATACCGCAGGTCCTCTACAAAGTCCTCAGGAGGGTAACTCAGGGTTCGCCCGCACCGAGGTCGGATTCCTGAGATTGCGTTTTCGGCGTTCCGGCACCAATGGGCGCCGTTTGCGGAGTCGGCCGTCTGAACGTCTGGCCATTGGCCGGCGGGCTAGATTTCTGGCATAGGACGTATTATAACCTTGTGCTCGCGCGAAAGCCAGGAAAAGAGGGTCTACCGTATGGTTTCATAAGGGCCCTGAGCCACAGTGTATACACTGACTTCCCCCCCCTCTTTTTTTGTTGTTCTCTGTGCGAGCGTGTGCTTGATTCTCATCTTCTAAGGCCGGAGAGTCGTTTCAGAATGACGGAATAAGCCATCCAATTCGACAAATACACTATTTCATGCGAATGGTACCGAGACTATTCTTCACTGAAGTTGCCGGCAGACGCAAGCACAAGCGCCTACCAATCCTCGACAGGGTTGTACCACATCGTCTTGGTGCCGATCTTTGACCGCATCTTCCATTTGAATGATTTTGGCTTCTCCTCGATGTACGCCAGGAGCTTGTCCACTCTCTGCGACACGATCGTTTTGTCGTCAGGAGAGAGCTGTGGGTACTCGTTGGCGAAGTTCTTCACCTTGTTCAGGTTCATCGTCGCGGTGTAGTACCATCCCCACTCGTTGAAGAGGCCCACGAAGTCGAAGACATTCAGGTTGATCTTCTCCCGGTCGTCCGTCCCGACATCGTGCGCCCTGATCAGCACGATGAGGTCCTTGATGTCCTTCTCGTTGATCTTGACGACCTGCAGCTTCTGCATCATCAGCTCGGCGATCGGTGTGGTTGGCGAATCGACCTCCAGCCTACCCTTGTACGGTATGGTGTGGTTCATCTCGAGCTGGTCATAGAAGATCTCGACCATCGGCACCCGTCCTCCGAAGAATATGTGCCGTGACTTCCCGAACTGATACAGGAAGCGCGGATCCGTTTTGTAGCCGCGTTTCTGGACGAAATCGTAGAGCTCGTTTCTCTGCTTCCCGTAAGCCACGAAATCTATGTCGGTGAATACCTTGGTCCCGAGTCGCGCGAGGTTTCGCCATAGGGTCTCGTATTCCTTGCTGTGCATGTAGATGGCCATGCCGCCCATGACCCGAAGCATGTAGCCCTTCTTTCCGGCTTCCTCCACCAAGGAGTTGGCCTCGTCGACGAACACTTCCGGCTTCGGATACTCTTCAATTGGAATGTCAGCAGGCAAACGCACCGTCATCTTGTCCCTCACCTATCTTGACTGCCCGAGCAGTCAATTACCCCGAGGTAAAGACATAGCTCTTCATTTTGGTATCGGCGAGGGTCAAGAGAACTCCCCTCAGAATGCCCTCACCATATTCGCTTCCGGGATTGACACAGAAAGTCCTGCCGATCTTCTGAGCGGCCCTGGACTCGTGGATGTGTCCGTGGAGCCCAAGGAAGGGCTGGTACTTCTTGATCGCCTCGGCCACAGCCTTGCTGCCGACATGCTCAGTCTCACCCGCTGACTGTCGCATGTCCCTGAGCTTCGGGGCGTAGTCGAGCATCGTTCCATAGGGCGGATCGTGGAAATTGAAAATGGCCTTCTCCATGTTCTTGACAGTCCCCGCCAGCTTTTCTATGTTCTTCGTCATCTCCTCCTCGTTCCATTCCCTCGGGGTATCCCAGGGTGTGGGGGACGTGTGCGCAATCGTGATCATCTCGTAGCCGAGGACATCCAGGTTCCTCATGGCGGCGGACTTCATGACCTTTGAACCCTCGAGAATGGCGTCCATCTCCAAGGGGTCGTCGTTGCCAGGAGCCATGTATATTGCCGCCTTGCTGTCCTTCAGTTTCTCGTCCGCAAGCTCTATCCAGTGCTGCAGCCTCTCGTTGATGAGCCTGTGGAAGATCTTCATCACATCTTCCTGGTTCGAGCGCAGATGATCGGCCTCTTTCTTGTCGGTCATGTATGGATAGAATCCTATGTTGTTGATCTTGGCAAGTTGCTGATCGAGCTCGGTCTTGTTGTTCAGATGGATTTCCTGTGCGAGGAAGTTCACGTCATAGCTGCCGTTCCCGTTGTCGAATATCGGCACCACCATCTTGCCTGCGAGATCCCCGAGAGCAATCGCCACATCAGCGTTGTAGATCGATATCGCACTGATGAATTTTCTAAAGCACAGTTCGGACCCATGCAAATCCGTGACGAAGAACAGTCTTATCGGACGCAAAACTTACCCCTCAGTTACTCCCGTTTTGGAGATGAGCGGTAAAGGGTTCGTTTCTATTTAACCGTATTGTCCAGTGCTTGAAAAATCATTTCTGCAAACGTGGTCAGGGCTGCAGGTGATTGACGCAGGATTTGACTCGTTTGGCGGGCATAACAACGCAGCCGCTCTTCAATCGCAAAGGAATTGCCATTGAAAGCCTTTGGAACACATGCACAATACCATAATGAGGAATCCAGGAGTGAGAAACAACGGATATCTGGCTCGACAGGTCAGCACTCGCCGCATCACGCAATCTTAATATCGATTGTATGCTTATCCGACGCCGAACACATCGTATATTCGTACGATTCTCAAACTCAGAGGGTTAGAATGAACCTAGATCTTCCGGATTGGGTTGAGGACTGGGCCAGAGACGCGCCGAAGCTGAAGGTCGCACCGCCCGGCCCCAAGAGCAAGGAGATAATCGACAAGGACAAGAAGTACGTCTCGCACGCCTACGACAGGCTCTTTCAGTTCACGATGACGAAGGGCTCTGGCGCGGCGATCATGGACGCCGACGGGAATGTCTTCCTTGACTTCTCAGCCGGCATCTCTGTGATGAACGCGGGTTGGGGGAATCCGCGAGTCGTGCAGGCGATCAAGGATCAGGCCGACAACCTCGTTCATTCACTCGCCAACGACGCTTACTATGACAAAGAGGCCGATTTCGCAGAACTGCTCGCGAAGATCTCCCCCGGTGGCGCCCTTGAATCCACTTTCTTCGGGAACAGCGGCGCGGAGGCTGTGGAGGCCGCGATAAAGCTTTCGCGATACTACACCAAGGGTTCCGAACACATCGCTTTCATGGGAGCCTATCACGGCAGAATCGGAAATGCTCTTGCCATGGCCAGCAGGGTGAAGTACAAGTATGGCCACGGGCCTTTCGCCCCCGGATTCTTCTTCGCTCCATATCCTTATTGCTACAGATGTTGGTTCAATCAGGAGTATCCGGACTGCAACATGCTCTGTTTGGACTACCTCGAGAAGGCCATACTTGAGTTCGGCGGCCCCGCCAACGATCCTGCATCTATGTTCGTCGAACCGATTCAGGGAGAGGGCGGGTACATCGTCCCGCCGAAGGAGTACTTGCCAAGGATGAGGAAGTTGTGCGACGAGAGGAAATTCCTCCTGGTCATGGACGAGATCCAATCAGGGCTTGCGCGGACCGGCGAGATATGGGAATGCAACTCCGCAGGCGTCATCCCTGACATACTCCTGACAGGGAAGGCTTCTGGAGGCGGTGTCCCGTTCGGGGCCTGCATGGCGAAGAGGGCCATCATGGATGTGTGGAGGCCAGGCTCGCACTCGTCCACTTTTGGCGGGAACGGCCTGAGCGTCGCAGCGGGACTAGCGCATGTCAAGGAGATACTGGCGGAGAATCTGGCAGAGCGTTCCAAGGTCCTCGGCGTTCACGCGATGAAGAGGCTGAACGAGTTGAAGGACAAGTACGAGCTCATCGGCGATGTGAGAGGAAAAGGGCTCATGATCGGCGTTGAGATCGTCAAGCACAAGAAAACGAAGGAGCCCCTGTATGTCCCTCAGATCCAGGGTCTTGCGTGGAGAAAAGGCCTGATGATGATAACTGCGGGCATGTTCGGAAACGTGTTCAGGATCGCGCCGCCGATAGTAATCTCGAAGGAGCAGTTGGACATAGGCATCGACATATTCGAGGAAGCGATCAAAGAGACCCAGTCGAAGATGACTTGACCTCTTCGCCCTCCTCGATACATCTCTTACCGACGCGCGCATAGTCTAATAAACCACATACGGCATTGCCACAGACTGCGCTGGCAGCGTCAACAGGTGCCTCTGATGCCGAAGAAGAAGCAGAAAGAGATCGACCCGGTTTCTCAGCTAGCACAATGCATAACACTCCTGGACGACACGCGCGCGTACAGGAGGAAGGACGTCGAGAGGATCGATGAGGCGTTCGCGGACTTGAAGAAGACTCGGTTCAAGGAGCACTACGACATGTGGGTTAAGGCGAGGCCGGCCGCAGAGAAGATTGCTGATATGCCACTGAAGATCCCCGGGGTGGAGCGGATGATCCGAACCCTCGCATGGATCAAAGTCGCGAACAGAGTGGGTCTGATCGTCCTGATCGGGTTCCTTGCTGTTCAGATCGTCCCGGTTTGGAGAACGGTGCTCGGGCGGCATCCATTCGGAGGACATGCGTTCCTCTATTCCATGATCGCGGTCCTGATAGTGGTGATCGCGATGAACTACGCCACAGTGATGGATTACCGGATCCGCAAAAAGGTCATCAAATACGAGGCTGAGACGCAAGACCTCTATGCTCCCCAGAGAGAGAAGATGAAGGAGTGCGTTGGCAAGATGATGAAATCCCTCGCCAAGGAGGCCAACAGGAGTGGCAAGAACCCGGAGTACTACAAGCTCGTCATGTATTTCGATGATTACGACAACATCAAGGTCGTGAACCAATGGAGGCCGAAGGTCATGTTCGTCTTCAAGAAGTCATACAGTCACTTCGAGGTCTTGCCGAAACTCTAGGGGACGTGCTCGCTTCACAAGGAATTGAAAGGTGAAAGGTTTTCGAAGAGGGCCATCGGCCCCCTTCTCTTGGGTTTTCGTCTTCGTTCCGCATCAGGCCGGAGGCAGCTGCTTCCAGGCCATCTTCAGGTCGATTCCCTGCTTCTTCCAGTGCCTTACCCATAGGAAGTACCAGAGGACGCCGAAGATCCATATCGTGATGTAAATCGCTCCACCAACAGTCGATATAGCACCTAAGGCGGGCACGGTGAAGAAGTAGTATATCAGTATGCCGACGAACGCAAGGTTGATCACCGCTGCCACCGTCAGCACGTAGATCGGCCCCAGATGGAATTTGTAAGGCGAGGCCTCCCAGATAGTCTTCGCCTTCTTCACGTACGGGAACAGCAGGCCTGACACCGCCATCACGCCCCAAGCCGACATCGCCTCGAGCGCGACGATCGCCACCGCATCTAGTGCGGACGCCCAGTAGGCGTAGATGAATATCCCGATCTCGCTCATGACCAGCATGATCACGTTGTTCTTCACGGGCGAGTGCCATCGCGGGCTCACGTCGCTGAACCACATCGGACCCAATCTGTCCATGCCCCATGCAAACGCCGCACGGCTAAATGCGATGTAAGAAATCGGCATACATAACAGATTGAAGAATATGAACACCGAACCAATGCAGAACTGCACGAAGCTGTTCTGTGTCAGGAGGGATATCATACTGTAGGTGTTGCTGCCTAGTGACAACGTGAAGTTGTCGATCGATGCTCCCGAGTCGCCGTTGTCTATGTAGGCAATCGCGCCCAGGAAGTCCTGCCCCATGACATTGACCAGACCCCACGCGAACCATACGAGGAAAACTGCGGGGATCACAGCTGCCAGCACCTGTCCCAGGATGATGTTCCTCTGGGGTCGCTTGACTTCACCACAGATGAAGGTGATCTGATAACCGTACGCAGTCGCCCAAGCTATAGCAGGGAACAGGGCTAAAGTCGCCCCGAGATTCATGCCAGGTTTCGGCCCAGACAAATTCACCCCGTCGACATCTCTCACAGTCGATATCGTGGTGTTGTAGTCCATCGAGCCATCAGTCGCAGCTTGCGAGTTGTAAGCGCTCACGAAGTCAGCATGGCTGTGCATGGTGAGCACAATCCCTGTCACAATCAGCGTGAAGAACGCCAAGAGCATGATGACCCTCTGGTTCATGTTGTAGATCCTCAGACCGGTGATCACGATGAAGAATCCCCAGATGTTCACGAGCGAACCGACGATGACGACCGCCTCTGGCGTCGAGAACCAGTTGATGAGGCTCGGGTCGGCCCTTATGGAGGATAGAAGTGAGGTCATGCCTGGATCTGCGCAGAACGGTGCCAGAGTCGCAATCCAGAAAGTCATCACGAACCCGGCATTCGTCATTGACATGGCGATGCCGACCGCAGGGTGAATGATTCTCGAGTTGGCGATATAGTCGCCCCCGCTTCTGGGCATCGAGCCGCCCAGGAATCCCCAGACGAACGCTATGCCGAATATGCACATCAGCGACGCCAGTATAGATCCTAACAACATGTTGCCGTGCGGTGAGATGAACAGTCCCCAGCTAGCCATTGTCCATATGCCCACGCCTAGTGTGTTGTTCATGAACCCGATGCCAAAAGTGTCAAGCAAAGAGGCCTCACGGACTAGCCCACTGGCCTTTCTTGCGAAAACTTCTCCCACTCTTCTGCACCCCCTAACCAATCCAAGGAGAACCTCCTTGGAATCCAGCGGTGTATTGATGTGTTGCGTATTTTAACTGATACGTCTTGTCATGGGGTTTCCAGGTGCACAGGAAACAGAGGTAGGCGAACGGGCACTTCCACAGCGCTCTTTCGAGGGATTTGCGAATAAGCAATAGTTAACCCTCTATTCCTTGCTGCATCGTTGTGCATGACTTGGTGGGAGGCTTTTCGGCCAGGAGCAGATTCGAATTCGGGCCATCTTTCGTCCGTGGCAACATTATCTACCGAAAAACACATTCACCTAGTCAATGGAAAGGCCCTTCCGCGAGTCGGAGAAGCTCGTGATCTATGGTTTGACTCAGGACGCTCAGTTGACTGATTCGTCTCTAGCCAGACGGTTTGGCATGAAAGAGAGCACGGTGTCATCGATCAGAAGGCGGCTCATGGATTCGAGGAACATCTACTTCGCTAACGTCCCGTCCTTCCACAAGCTTGGTTGCGAGATGTTCGTTCAGCTCTACGGTTCGACGAACCCTGCGGTTCCCAAGGACATCAAAGACATGTCTCACTTGGGTTTCTTGGACGAGACGCCCGAGATCTTCGACAGCGTGTCAGGCGAGGGCTTCATCATGATGAGCGGCGTGTTCAGAAGCTTCCCAGACTACCTCCTGGCGATAGACCGATACGACACTCATTTCAAGGGTCTTAGGGCGGCGGAACGGGCCGATCTGAAAGCGGTCTTCTTCCCCTTCCAGATTTCCAAGCTGTGCTACTCGTACAACTTCGCTCCCGGTCTCCACAGGATATTTGATCTCGATGTGCGGAAGCCCGATCCAAATAGACCTGTCAGGTACGACGTTGAGATGGCGGATTTGTCTCCCGTAGAGAAACGCACTTTGGCCAATCTCGCAGAGTATCCGCACGCAACTGATGCGCAGATCGCGCAGGTCATCTCGAAATCCAGACAGACGGTGACGAACATCCGAAAGCGACTTGAGAAGAAAGGCATGTTCACGAGGGTCTGCATCCCTCTTTTGTTCACCTGGAACATCGACTTAATCGCATATGTTCACATGCGGTTCAAACCTGATCTAGATCCCGAAACCAGGTCGTCTCTCTCGAAGCTGGATTGGATTGACCTCTCTTGGTACACGCTCGAGAGGGAATCCGAGGCCTACACTTGCTACATGCTGAAGGACTACAAGGATTATGTCTCCGAGATGGAGAGGATGATGAAACCCCTTCTTGATGAGGATGTACTGCGCGGAGACCCGAGCATTTCCCTCGTGTCGACCGCGGCGGCGAAGGAGCTCCGCGACTGCTACTACGCCCCGATGGTCCGGAAGTTCGTCGGGCTGTCCACAGAAGAGAGCCGGATGCTCAGGTACCCGCGAGTGGGCTTCTGATGCGCTGGCCGTTTCTTGAGAAACTCTAATCTACTCAGTCCCTAGATACGTCTTATCAAGGGGGACTATCCGCGGAGGGAAGTGCAAGTCGTAGCCGCTGGATGAGCGTCAAGAACGTGATGACGAAGGAGGTCGTCTCGGTCAAGGCGACCGAGGATGTGAAAGACGCTTGGCTAGTTCTCATGGAGATGGGGCTGTCCGGTGCGCCTGTCGTCGATGACTCCGGAAGCCTGACCGGCATCCTGAGCATCACAGACATCTTCCGTGCGATCCTGGAAAGGGTCTATAGGGCGAGGGCGCTGCGTGAATCGACCGCGCAGATGACGGACCCCGAGGCGATAGAGAAGGAGGAGATCAGGGAACTCTCGCTCGCTATCAGGGCGGTCACCGAGAGCAAGATTTCCACAATATTGCCCAAGGACCAAAAGGTGCTGAGCCTCTCTCCTGACGACTCTCTCGACCGAGCTATACACATGATCGCGGAGCACGACATCAACAGACTGCCCGTAGTGCACGAGAACCTCGTGGTTGGGATAATCACAAGGCAGGACATAATCTGGGTCATAGCTGGAAGGCCTGGGAAAGGCGCTGGCCGGACCGAGAGTGCTCAGGTTTCTGACAAGGAATGAGTCCGCCTTCTAATCATGTCAGTGTTTTCAGGATCTTCAATGCCTCGTTGACATGACCCTCGATGTCGACCTGCGACGAGAAGATGTGTCTAACAACCCCCTCCTTGTCGATGACATAGGTGACTCTCCCTGGGATCATCCCAAGGGACGAAGGCACTCTATAGAGTCTCCTCACTTTTGCGCCTTCATCGACCAGGAGCGTGAACGGCAGGTTGTACCTCAGCGAGAAAATGCTGTGCGACTCCTGCGACTGGGAGCTGATCCCGATAACTTCCGCCCCGGCATCCTTGAACGCCTCGTAGCTGTCTCTGAAGGCACAGGCCTCCTTCGTGCACCCGGGCGACATGTCCTTCGGGTAGAAGTAGACCACGACTGCCTTCTTGCCAAGGAAATCCTTCAGACTGACCGTCTCTCCGTTCTGATTCTTCAACGCGAATTCAGGCGCCTTGTCGCCTATCTCCACTTTGTCCTTCATTTCCTATCCTCCGCTTGAGGCGAATATGAGTCGCGTTCCACATTACGGTTCTGACGTTCTCCTCAGGTGAAAAAGCGTCGATCAGAGGATAAGCGAAAGGCAGGTTATTAGTACGTTCGAGTCGATTTCGCGCGCGCGCTTTTCCACGAGGGAGTTCGTATGAAGAGAATCGATCGTTCAAGGATCAAGAAGCTCATGGCCGAGGAAGAGAGGGTCTTCGTCAAGGACCACCAGAAATCCAAAGCGCTGTTCGAGAGAGCGAAGAAGTCTCTGCTCGCCGGCGTGCCCATGAACTGGATGGTCAGATGGGCGGGCCCGTACCCCATATTCGTCAATGAGGGGCGCGGCGCGTACGTGACCGATGTGGACAGGCATCGCTACCTCGATCTCTGCCTCGGGGATACTGGGTCCATGTTCGGGCACTCGCCGAAGGCCGTGATCGATGCAGTGAATAGGCAGGTAAGAAAGGGGATCACCATGATGCTCCCGACTGAGGATTCTGTCTGGGTCGGGGAAGAGCTTTCGAGGCGCTTTGGTATGCCGTACTGGCAGATCGCTATGACTGCCACAGACGCCAACAGGTTCTCTATCCGCCTTGCACGGCAGGTGACTAAGAGGAGCAAGATACTGGTCGTGAACGGCTGCTATCACGGTACTGTCGACGAGACGCTCGTCAATCTGGACCGCGGCAGGGTGGTCGCGCGGAGCGGAAACATCGGGCCCCCGGTGGATCCCGCCATCACGACGAAGGTGATAGAGTTCAACGATGTCGATGCCCTCGAGAGAGCCCTGGAGCCGAGGGATGTTGCCTGCGCGCTCATGGAACCTGCCATGACGAACAGGGGTATCATCCTTCCAGACCCAGACTATCACGATGCTCTGAGGGAGATCACGAGAAGATACGGCACTCTTCTGGTGATCGACGAGACGCACACGATTTGCTGTGGCATAGGCGGCTACACTGCCGCGCACGGGCTCGATCCTGACATCATAACGATGGGCAAGCCTTTGGCTAGCGGAGTTCCAATAGCCGCGTTCGGAATAAGCCAGTACGTCGCTGACAGGGTCATGGAGCGGATTCTGTCTGACGGGACGGACGAGAGCGGTCTCGGGGGGACTCTCACCGGCAACGCATTGGCGGTGTCGGCCATGAGAGCCACATTGGAGAAGGTGATCACGAAGAAGAGCTTCGACAAGATGTTCCCGCTCGCGAAGCGATTCGAGAAGGGTGTCCAGAAGGTAATAGACACGACGGGGGTGCCATGGCATGTCGTTAGGCTGGGCGTCAGGATAGAGTATCACAACACTCCGAAGCCGCCGAGGAACGGCGGCGAGTACGAGGCCAGCAAGGACTATGAACTAGAGCGTCTCATGCATCTGATGGCCTTGAACAGGGGAATTCTGCTCACGCCGTTCCACAACATGGCATTGATATCTCCATTCACGACGGCAAAGGACGTCGACATGCACACCGAAGTGTTCCGGGAAAGCGTGGAGCGGCTTCTGGGACAGGCAAAAGGAGTCTGAACATGGGGCCTCGATTTCGGGACGCCTTTCAAAGAATCGACAGGTTCATCAGAGAGGACCTGAGGGTGTCAGGCGTTCCCGGGCTCGTTGTGGGAGCGACGGACAGAGAGCGAACGATCCACGTCTCGGCCCAGGGATATGCAGACATCGCATCGGAGGCCCCTATTCGCCCCGACATGCAGTTCGAGATCGGGTCGATCAGCAAGTCGTTCGCGAGCCTCGTTCTTCTCCAGCTGCAGGAGGAGGGGCGACTGGACATCAACGATCCAGTGACGAAACACCTGCCATGGCTCAAGATGAGGTCGAAATACAAGCCGATTACCCTCCGCCATCTCATGAGCCACACAGCGGGGATCGTCATGGGCACTGACGAGTCGCTCTCCGCCCATTCCGAGGCCCTCGCAGCTGGGCGAATCGGTGCTTCCACCACTCCTGGGAGATTCTTCCACTACTCCAATTCCGGATACAAGATCCTGGGACTCGTGCTCGAGGAGATCCTCGGCAAGGGCAACGGCGAGATCATCAAAGAGCGGGTAACTGAGCCGCTCGGCATGAAGAACACGGAGACCGTGATCAGGAACGAGATGAGGGAGCGTCTTCCGGTCGGATACGCTGCGTTCCACGATGACCAGCCGTTGCCAACAGGGGGAAGACTGGCGCCTGCGCCCTGGTTCGAGAGCGAGACTGCGGATGGATCGATCGTGTCGACCGTCTCGGACCTGGCCATCTATATCAGAATGTTGCTGAACAGGGGAAGGAGCTCGGGCGGCCGGATCATATCCGAGAGAAGCTTCGAGATGCTAACTGAAAAGGTCGTGCATGCACCGGACGAAGACACGCTGGACCCGAAGGAACACTACTATGGCCTAGGTCTCGGGATTAGGCCGGTCGACGGCCACACCTATGTGGGTCATACCGGTGGAATGCTGGGGTTCACTTCCGAGATTCTCGCGGACATGGACGACGGCCTTGGCGTCGTCACTCTCAATAACTCGAACGTCGACTCGAACGAGGTTGCCATGAACGCACTCTCGATCATGAGAGGTGCAGTTCGGGGGAACGTGGTTTCAAAGGTACCCAGGGCGCGAAATCCGTTCTATGTGAAGAACGTCAGGGAGTATGTTGGTGAATATGAGTCCCCTGAGGGAGAATGTGTGGCTTTTAGGGCCGAACGCGACGCTGTCGTGCTGGTCACGGATAACGGAACTGTGCAATTGGAGCCGCGTGGCAAAGACGCCTTCCTGGCGAATCTTCCTCCATACCATATGTTCCTGTTCAAGTTCGGTCGCAAGAACAACAGGGTGGTTGAGGTTTCTCATGGCTCTGAGTGGTACCACAAGGGTCCATGCAGGGGGTCACGAGAGTTCAGGCATCCGAGAGCTTGGGAATCGTATCCGGGTCACTATAGGGCCCACAACCCCTGGTATTCGAACTTCAGAATCGTCCTGCGGAGAGGAAAGCTGATATACATTCCCCCGGACGGCAAGGAGGAGCCCATGACCCCCCTCCCGGACGGGACATTCCGTGTCGGCGCCGACAAGCGCTGCCCCGAACGCATTGAGTTCGATGCCCTCGTCAAGGGAAAGGCCATGATGGCAGTCAACTCGGGGGCGAAGTACGTCAGAGTATCATCTCCCTGAGCGCAGTCTGGACCTTCTCAAGGGAGACCCTGAAAATCCTGATGCATTTGAAGGGCCGGTTCAGGGAATAGATATTTCCATGTGTTTCTCGTGAGATCTGCTGAAGTGATGATGATGGACAAGGCCACTTTCGCAGCAGGATGTTTCTGGCATGTTGAGGCAACTTTTCGTAAGGTGAAAGGAGTGATTACGACCAGGGTTGGGTATACGGGCGGCAGGTTCGAGAACCCGACCTATGAGGACGTCTGCTCGCACAAGACAGGTCATGCAGAGTCCGTCGAGGCGCAGTACGACCCAGCAGTGGTGTCGTACGACGACCTCCTGAACGTGTTCTGGGAGATGCATGATCCCACGACCCTCAACAGGCAGGGGCCCGATGTCGGCCCCCAGTATCGTTCGGTGATATTCTACTACACCGCGGAGCAGAAGGCCGCAGCACTCGCGTCAAAGGACAAGTTGCAGGCCACTAACCGCTACCGCAAGAGGAAGATAGTCACCGAGATAGTCCCCGCCTCTGTGTTCTACCCGGCCGAGGAGTACCACCAGAGGTACTTGGAGAAGCGAGGGGCCGTGTCCTGCAGGATATGCGGCACAACCTAGCGTCGGGGCATTTTCTCTTCTACGACCGTTCGCGAGAGCTCCGCGTTCTTTCGGGCTAGAACCCGAATTCCACCAGCGCCATCGAACGCACTGGCGAGGGTCATCAGGCTCCCAAAGGCTCAGAGCAGCGTAATCTCTTCGTGGAATTTCACACCTTTCTGTCCAAGCCTTGTGAGGAAGCTCTGTGTGGACAGCTGCTCGGGGATCACGAACCCCTTCTCCCTGACCTCGCCATCGATGAACATCTCGGCAGCAATGGCCCCTCCGGTCCCCACGTAGTACGCGCCCGCGTTGGTTCTGCGAAGCTCATAGGCCTTCTGGTGGGACATTGTCGTGAACATCCTCACCTTCGTCCTTCTGCCGTCCTTCTCGCCGATCACCTCGACAGCGAAACCGGTATGTCCTTTCACTTTGTCGGAGAGGTCTGCAGGGTTCGGAAGCACGGAAGCCACGACGTCTATTGGCCGCACCTTAAGACCTTTTACATCGATAGGTTCCTTGCTCAGCATGCCCATCTTCCGCAGCATGATGGCCGCCTGCGCGAAAGCGTCGTCGATGCATATGTTGAAGGACGCGTTCTTCAGCGTCCTGATGCCCATCGGCATGAAGTAGGTCTCATCGTGATTGGTCTTGTAGACGGGAAGGCGACCGAGCGGCTCGGGGAAGTCGTACATCTGCCTCGCGCTCATCGGAGGTATGAATTCGATCTTACCGTTTCTGAACACTGCCGCTGGAACGCTCGTCTCGTCGAGCAAGTCCACGGGTGACCAGAGCGAGAACATGCTCAGACCTTCAACTGCGCCGGTGTCTCCGTCGTACGTGTTCGCCTCGTCAGCTCTGTCCAGTTTGCTCGCTGCGTGAACGGCAAACACATCGGACATCCCGGGTTCCTCGCCCATCCCTATCATGGCCGTGATGCCCGCGTCCCTGCACATCTTGTCGAGCTTGTCGAATTCCGGTCCAGTGCGGTCCAAGGGCATGCCGAAATCCAGGTAGTTCGTCCCAAGCTTGGCCGCGATTTCCAAGGGGAGTCGGTTGAGCCGCCAGGGCATCGTGGCGACGACAAGGTCGCAGCCCTTGAGGAGGCTGCTCAAGGCCTTCGGATCCGTTCCATTCACTTTCTTGACTGATATCCTGTCGCTCTTAACACGGTAGGCTAGGGCTTCAGCAGCATTGGTCTTTGCATCTGCGAGAATCAGGCTTTCGACTTTGGTGTTCTTCGCGAGATGCTCTGCGCAAACAAGCCCGCAAACACCACATCCAAGCTGAACCACTCTCATTCACTCATCCCCCTCTGCGGAACATGTCCACTAGCGCCCTGCGGCCCTGACTTCCGAGGCGAGAGAATGCATCAATGGCTTTGAACGTTTCTGCAAGTGATATGGCCAGAGATATGAAAGCCGCGCCAGGTGAAGGACGTAGGCTACTCTAGGTGATGGTATCGTCACTCCCTCAGTCGAAGCTAAGGACTGCAGGTCAGTCAGTGCCGGGAGTTATCATCTCGGCCCCAAGCTTTAATTAGCCTCGTTGTCTCGGTGATTCAATGCGCTGCTCCCATTGCGAGAAATGTTGCGAGGGTACGCAGATGGAGCTCTGCAATGCGGACATTGCGCGGCTGGAACGCCGTGGCTACCGCAAAGACGATTTCTCCTGTCGGGGCCCCGACGGGATACCTAGGCTGCGAAGCGTCGGGGCTCACTGCTTCTTCTATGACCATGACCGGAAACGGTGCAAGGAATATGCCTCACGGCCGCTCGGCTGTGTCATCTATCCAGTCAACCTGACGCCTGAAGGCGAGGTCGTCATCGACGGCCTGTGCCCTGAGGCGGACACCTTGACGCAGGATGAGATTGAGAGTAAGGGTCGGCGCCTCCGCCTGCTGCTGGATACGATAGACCTCGAAGCGCGGCAGTCGACGCGATCGGGTTGATGCCCCGAATGGTTGAACCGGGGTCTCTCGATGGTTCAAGAAACGGTATTCGAACCAATCCGGACACTCCATCCATCTGGGTGTGGAGCCTCTGCTGTCGACGCATGCTTGCTGTGCCAGGTGAAGGACATAAGCCCCTTTCTGTTCCCGCTTTGCAGCGGTGATGGCATTCGACTATTGCACTCTACCCGCCGACGATGAGAGATCGATTCGGCCGTTTGAGCTTGCTCCAGTGGGGAGTCGCCGTTTCACCAAATCCCCGGGAGACTTCATCCACAGAGGAATCATCACGTTATCCCGAGGCTGTGTCGTTTCTGCGCCCTTGCCAGGACTCTCGCCCTGCTGTTCTGACAGCCCACTTTCTCACGGAGAGGGGACTTTCCTCAGCCGGCCCGCGATGAACGCAGACCTACCGTCAGCCATCCGCCTTCTCCTGGCGACCGATATCTACGCGGTTGCACGTACAAAAGCCTTTCTCAGAATCCGATCTCGAGCCGTATTGTGATGAAAGATGAGATGCGCAAGAGGAGAAGGAAGAAGAATACACAACAGTGCCGAGGTGTCCAGCCTCCCTCGGTCGGCGCTCCTACAGAACCCTGACCGGCTCGAATGCCGCCTTCACCGTCACTTGACCGTTCGACGTGTCGAAATATGCGGAGCGACCCCTGTTCCCCTCCAGGTCTTCAGCGACAATCCTGACCATTAATTCCCTCAGGATCTTCCTGACTATCATGCTGTTCTCCCGGCCTATGTTTGCGATGGTCAGGTTCAGGTTGGGAAACATCTGCGCTCCGCCGACCAGCTTCGCGACGATCCGGTCCTTCCTAGCGCCGCGGGTGATCATCTCGCTGACGAGCTTCCTGGTTCCCGTGTCTGCGTACTTCTCGTCCCTGTCGTGATTTGCAGGCGCCCTCGGGAGCAGGACGTGGACGACCCCGCCGATCCTCGCCACAGGATCGTAGAGTATGATGGCCACGCACGATCCGAGCCCAAGGCAGACTATCTGATCGGGAGCGTGGCACACTGCCATCTCCCCAATCCCGACGGTCCGCGGCTCGCTCATCATTTAGGCTCCGTCATCCTCTCAAGTATCAGTTTCAGAGTCGACTCTTCTGGGAGCATCAGGAAATACCCCTCGAACTCCTCGTCGATGCCTTTGAAACATGTGTGGACTGCGAGCACGGTGTCCACCTTCTCCGCCAGGCTGGCCAGGGGGATGTCAAGCACCGCACCCAAAAGATCGACAGCCGCATCCGGTGGTGCCGGGATCATGTCGACGTCGATCATCTTCGAGATGGCGACCAGATACCAGCACAAGCAGATGTTGCCGACCTCCTTGAGCGCGGACTTCTGTATCTCTGTCAGAGATGCGAGGTCGACCTTCTCCTTCGTCAGGTGCGCCAAGAGAGTGACTGCCGATTTCCTCGGAAGTACGACGAGTATGCCGCTCTTGAGGTTCCCGCACAGGTAGGTGTATGTGCCCGCCACGACCTGTTCCGCCCCGCCGAGCCACTCGGGCACTTTGGACATCGGGATTATGTTGCAGGACGTGACCTCGTTCATGAGCTCGAGGTCCATGAGAGAAGAGAGAGCGGTCGCTGCGCTGCCTGCGCCGATGTTGGCGAACTCCTTGATCACTTCCACAACCTTTCCAGCCTTTTCGTCCGTCACTGCCCTCAGCCTCCCAATATGGAATCGACATCGAGTATCAACGCGATCTTGCCGCTGCCGAGAATAGTCCCACCGGATATTCCCTTGACCTTTCTCAGGCGCCTGTCCAGCCCCTTCACGACTATCTGCTGATGGCCGAGCAGCTCATCGACCTCCAGGGCCGCACGCCTGTCCCTGCTTTGGACTATCAGAGTGTTCATTCCCTCCGGCTTCTCTGCGGACCTTTCCATGCCGAAGAATTCTCTCATTCGGATCAGAGGCAGGACTTCTCCCCTAAGCTGCACGACCTCCCTGCGTCTGACGGTCTTGATCTCGTCCTTCTCGAAATTGTGAGATTCGACGATCGTCCCCATGGCCACAGCATATGTCTGGTCCGCGATCCCCACGAGCATCGCCTCGATTATCGCGAGAGTGAACGGCAGCCAGAGCGAGAACGTGGTGCCCGCGCCCTTGGATGTGGCGACCATGACGCTTCCGCCCAGGTCCTCGACGGCTTTCTTGACCACATCGAGACCAACGCCTCTTCCGGAGACCTCGGTGACCTTGGTCATGGTGGAGAAGCCCGGCCTGAACAGCAGGTCCAGTAGCTCTCTTCCAGAAGCCGCGTCCGCCTGGCTCTGGGTCATCGAGCCTTTCGCGACCGCCACCTTTCTGATCTGGTCGAAGTCTATGCCCTTGCCGTCGTCCGAGACCTCGATTAGCACGTGGTCCTGCTGCTTCGACGCGACGATCCTAATCAGGCCCTTCGCCCGCTTTCCCAGCCGCACCCGTTCGTCCACGGTCTCGATGCCGTGGTCGATGCAGTTCCTCAACAGGTGCATCATGGGTTCGGTTATCCTGTCAACGACCGTCCTGTCGAGCTCTATGCTTCCTCCCTCGACCAGGAGTTCGACCTCCTTCCCCTCGTTCTTTGAGAGGTCCCTCAACATGCGGGGGAACCTGCTCATCACGACGTCCAAAGGTATCATCCTGATGCTGAGGACCTTCGATTGAATGTCAGATGTCAGTTTGTCGATGAGGGCTGAGATCTCCTGCAGCTCGTAGTCATCGCGCGAGGATGCTTTGTCGAGGAGCCTGCTCCGGCCGATCACGAGCTCGCCCACGTTGTCCAGCAAATCGTCCAGCTTGTCCATTCCTACCTTGACCGTCTGCGCGAGTGGAGCTTCGGGCACTGCCACTGTGGCGGCCTCCTGCTTCGTCATCTTGTGCCATTTCTCCCTCGGCTCGCCCGTCACCCCGACGGACACCTCTTCCACATCGATCATTGCTACGACACGTTTGAGGGCTTCCTGGAACTTCTCAGCCGGCTCGAGAACGACCGTAAG
Organism: uncultured Thermoplasmata archaeon; assembly: GCA_963705355.1. Taxonomy (GTDB): domain Archaea; phylum Thermoplasmatota; class Thermoplasmata; order UBA10834; family UBA10834; genus COMBO-56-21. Next base: position 582,291 of record OY970070.1, on the reverse strand, counting down.
CTCCTCGAATGCGTGCTCGTGTTCGATGTCATCTTCGGTTGGGTTGGATTCGTTGATGTCCGCGGCTTTTCCAAGCTCCTTCAGGATGACCATTGCCCTCGCAGATGGGAGCGAGCATCTTCGGCCCAACCTGACCGCGACGGTCGTCGTCTTGGCCTTGACGGGCTCAGACTCCGCCGCCTTTACCCTCTTCTTGGGTCGCGTGCGCTCCTTGGTGCCTGAGAGCAGTTCCCTCAACTCCTTAACCAGGTCAGGGTTCTCCCTTACCTCAGCAGATGCCTCGACAGCAGCTATCATCGCCTCGAAGGCGTCGAAACAGTCGAAGACGGCCTCGACCACTCTCTCGGTCAGCTCCAAACGGCCGTCGCGAACGCCGGCCAACACGTCCTCCGCTGCATGGGCCAGCTCGACGACGGGCCTTATGTTCATCATCCCCGCCATGCCCTTGATCGTATGCACGGATCTGAATAACTGGTCCACAAGCTCCTTGTTGTCCGGGTTCTTCTCAAGCCCTAGCAAAGAATCGTTCATGATGCGCAAGGACTCTCGTGATTCCGTGACGAACAGCTTCGAGTACTTGTTTAGATCGGTATCTTTTTCCAAACCAGCTCACTCCTCAAGGAAGTCCACGATCTCCTCCGCCATCTTCTCCAAAGGCAAGACCTTGTCCGCCCATCCAGCGTCAGCAACGGACTTCGGCATGCCGTAGGCGACTGCCGTGTGCTCATCCTGCACGACGACCCTGCCTCCAGAAGCCTTCACGACCATCGCGCCCGCGGTTCCGTCCACGCCCATGCCGGTGAGGACGATGGCCATCAGGTTGCCCCCGAGGCATTCCGCGGCGCTCTTGAACAGCACATCGACGGACGGTCTCACGAAGTTGACAGGCCCGCCATCGTCCAGCCTCGTTACGAGGCTCGTCGCCCCTTTCCATCCGAGCTTGAGATGTCTCCCGCCAGGGGCCAGGTATGCCATTCCCTTTTGGACCTTCTCCCCGTCTACGGCCAAAACGACCCTGGGCCCCTTGGCCGCATCGAGTCTTTTCGCGAACGAGGCCGAGAACTCTCCGGGAAGATGCTGAACGACTAGAAAAGAGGCAGGAAGATCTCTGGGAAGGGCTGCGAACACCATCTCCAAGGCCCGAGGGCCGCCAGTCGATGCTCCTATGACGACTATCTTGTGGCCCTTGACGGCCTCCTTCTTGATTGACTGGACCTTGCCCGGCAGAGGCGCCCGGGCCTTTCTCAAGACTTCCACGCTCGCCTCAGCCGCGATCTTGACTATCTCGATGATTCTGTCGGAGAAGTTGACGATGTCGATGGAGACAGGGCCGCTAGGCTTTGAGATGAAGTCGACCGCGCCCATCTCCAACGCCTTAAGGGCCAGCTGGTCGTCCATCTTGTCCATGGCGCTCAGCATTATGGTCCTGGTCGGGGACTCCTTCATGATCCTCTGCAAGGTCGCGATGCCGTCCATCTTGGGCATCTGGATGTCGAGGAGCACGACGTCCGGGGCGAGCGTCTTGACCTTTTCGATGGCTTCGAGGCCGTCCTTTGCCACGCCGATCACCGATATGGAACTATCGGATTCCAGCATGTCCTTGAGGACGACGCGCATGTAGGCGCTGTCATCGACAACAAGGACCTTCACCTTCTCAGGCATCCGCCTTACCTCAGATCTCCATCTGCAGCACAGCGTTCACCGACTCTAGCACATCGTCTGCTGTGAAGGGCTTGATAATGAAGTCCACCGCTCCTGCCTCGAGCGACCGCATCACGGTCTTCTGGTGGCCGAGGGCGGAGATCATGATGATCTTGGCCTTGCCATTCGCATCCTTGAGCCTCTTGACCGCCTCGATGCCGTCCTGTGTCGGCATCACGATGTCCATGGTGATCACATCGGCTCCTTCCTTGCCGAACCGCTCGACGGCCTCGTCAGCGTTCCTCGCCTCGATCACCTTGTGCCCTCCGGCTTCGAGTATGTTCCTGAGGACCTTGCGCATGAACTCCGAGTCATCCACGACTAGTATTTTGGCCATATCAGCTACCTCCAGAACCGTCTTCAACATCGCATGACAGCTCGAGGACTTTGAGCGGGTCGATGAGAGTGATGAGCCTGTCTTCGTGCTTTGCGATGCCGAGAACGTACTGCGCCTCGATGCCGCTGGCGATATATGGCGGTGCCTTCTCAACCGACTCCTTCGGGAATCGTGCTACCTCTATGACTTCGTCGACAAGGAATCCGACTGGCGCGTCGGCCGCATCGACGACGACGATCCTCTGGTTGCCTTCGGTCGCAGGATTAGGCTCCATCCCGAAGCGCTTCCTGAGGTTGACGACGGTGAGAAGCTTGCCCCTGAGGTTTATGACCCCTTCGATATGGGACGCGCTCCTGTGCACCTTCGCGACCTCCTCCATGTTGTTGATCTCTCTGACCACGCTGACGTCGAACCCGTACTCCTCTTTGCCGAGACGGAAGACGACATACTGCGCCGATTCAGTGTCCAACATAGTGATCTCTGCCCATTGATGTTTTACTTGGCCTCGCCTTCGGCCTTCTCCACTTTGCCCGACGCCTTGGTGGCATCGACCTGCCTGGTGATTTCGTTCAGCTTGTTGGCCAGGTCCGCTAGCTCATGAGCGGAGGCTGTGAGCTCCTCCATGCCAGCTGCGAGGTTCTCCGAGGATACGGATATGCCCTCAGCAGACGCGGAGTTCTCCTTGGCGATGGCCGCGACCTCGTCCAGAGACTTCGCAAGGCTCTCCGTGAGGGCCTTTTGCTCCTCTGTGGACGCGCTGATCTCCTCGACCATCGCGGCCGTCTCCTCGACCGTCGCCGCGATGTCCTCGAGGGATTTCAGCGAGTCGGAGATCGTCCTCGAGCTCTCGGCGGCGTCCTTCATCGTGTGCTCCATCTTGTCGGTGGTGTCGTCGATGTCGCTCTCGACGAGCTCTATGAGCTGCTGAATCTGGCTCGCCGCCTTGCGGGAGCCTTCGGCCAGTTTCCTGACCTCGTCAGCGACGACGGCGAACCCACGGCCCTGCTCGCCAGCCCTTGCAGCTTCGATCGCTGCGTTGAGCGAGAGAAGGTTGGTCTGGTGGGCGATGTTAGTGATTATCGACACTATCTGGGAGATCTCCTTTGACTTCTTGGAGAGCTGCTTCATCGCCTCCGCGGTGTCCTCGACGTTCCTGAGCAGCGAATTCATCTTCTCAAGAGAGATCTGGGCCGACTTGCTGCCGTTCTGGGCCACCTCGCTTGCGTTTGAGGAAGCGCCTGCGGCGTTCTGAGCGCTCTGAACGACATCATAGATGGCCTTCGTCTGCTCGGTCAACATCTTGACCATCTCATCGATTCTAATCGATTCCGATTGAGCGCTCTTGGACTCCTGCGCGACCGCAAACGACACCTGTTGCGTGTTCTCCGTCATGTGGCCGATGGTCTCGGCGAACGATGCGGATGAGTCCCTGAGCGATTCCGAGGCGATCTTGATCTCGCTCGTGAGTCTCTCCAGGTTCTCTCGCATCTTCCTGAAGGCAGCCACGAGGATCGCAAGGTCCCCCTTTCCCTCCACACTGATCTCCTTTGTCATGTCCCCGGCCGCAATCGCCTGAGCGCTTTCGGTCAGTTCCACGAGGGGTTTCGAAGTGTTGTCGATCAGCATGTTCATAGACTTGACAAGGTCTCCCACTTCGTCGTTCCGAGTCTTGATTTCCAGCCTTGTCCGGAAATTGCCCTCGGCGATCGTCTTGACGGTCTTCGAGACAATAACGATGGGCTTCGTCTCCATGGATGAGAAAACGAGCGATAGCAGCGTGACGGTGACAGTGACCGCAGCTGCACCGACAATGGTATAGAAGATCGAGTCCTTGATCGAGTTGTGGATGACTGTGTCCATTAGGGAGGCCGCCTCGGAGTTGACCTGGATGAGGCTGACCATGTTTGTGTTGATCGCCTCCATGTGGGCGGAAGCGTTGTCGGCGGCTTCGAATGCTGAAGGGAGGTCATCAGCGTGGAGCAAGTTGACTGCGAGAGCCGTTGTTTCAAGGTAGTTGTCCCACTCCGCCTCGATAACTCCCAATGCATTGGCCTCTTCCGTTATCAGCGATGCCTTGCCCTGCTCTCTGACGATTCTGTTCATGTTGGTTGACGCTGCCAGGGAGTCGCTGTTCTTGTAATCACTGAGGAATTGCCTGAAACCGTTCTGGTGGTTCACCATGTCGTTGTAGTTAGCGCTCAGAGAAGAGTTGCCACCTCCTAGCACGTAGATCATGAACGACACATGGGACGATGCGAGGTCGTTGCCGGCCTCCGAGATCTTGGCAACAACAGCGAGTGATTCGTCGTGCAGGATTGTCGCATCACTCTTTATCGCGTACAACCCCTGGATCCCCAGCAGGCTAATCGCCGCAATCGGGATCAGAGACATGCACAGAATTACGGCGACGAGTTTCGCCGTCAGACCGAACCTCAATTCACCACCTGTCCAACTCTCCAGCAGTGGTCTTCCAGCAGGAACCTTTCCAGCAGGGGGAGCCATGCTGTGCCTCAAAATCCGCCTGGGCCGTATTAATATATGTCGTCTCATTATCAATCTTGGTAGCCAGGTCGTCTGGCCGGTGCCGCTGTATTTAGGCGGCCGGCAAGGAATATCTAGCCACATCTCCATGACCGACGGACATGGAACTCGCTGAGGACCAGTTCACGACTCAGGTCATGAAACACCTGTTCGAATCGCGTGGGATCGACCTATCTGGATACTCCCAATCATTCATGATGAGAAGCATCAAGAAGAGGTTCGGCAGAAGCGGCAAGTCGGACTACGCTAGCTATCTCCAATACCTCATCAGTAGCGAGGAGGAAACGAACGAGCTGCTCGGAGCCCTCTCGATCAACGTGACCGAGTTTTTCAGGGACAAGGGAACCTTCGAGGCGTTCTCCAAAGAAGTGATCAGGCCGTTACTCCAATCCAAGGCGGATTGTGGTGGTCTTCTCCGGATATGGAGTGCTGGATGCGCAACAGGGCAGGAGACATACACGATCGCGATCTGCGTGTCCCAAGAGCTCAGGAGGCTGGAGAGCAACCCCAGGATCCTTGTTTCCGTACTTGGGACAGACATTTCCTCTGCAGCCTTGATCAAGGCGAAGTCGGGTGTCTACAGCGTTGGCGAGGTGAAAGGCGTGCCCGACAGACTCCTGGGTGAATACTTCGAGCGCAAGGGGGAAGTGTTCGCGGTTTGCCCGTCGCTTCGGAGAGGAGTCAGATTCACGAGGGAGAACCTCCTGGACAAGCCAGGATCGAAGTACTTCGATGCCATCGTCTGCAGGAACGTGATGATCTACTTCTCGCGGACGATGCATGACAATGTGACGATGCACCTCTACGACGCCCTGAGGAAAGGTGGTTACTTGATGTTGGGACGGACCGAGACCCTGCTGGGATCCCCTAGGGCGGGGTTTGACGTCATCGATCTTGAGAACAGAATTCTTCGAAAGAAGTGAAGCGAGAGCGTTTGCTTGATCTCACGGATTCCATCGTCTGACGACGACGCTCAGGCAGTCAACTCAGTCTCGAGCTCATCGGAGGCGTCGAGATCCATCAATTCCGTCAGACTGGGTACATCGACGCCGCCCATGAAATCCTCGATTCTGCGGTAGTTCTGGCTGAGTTCGTCCTCAAGATTCGACTGAATGAGGTCGAGCTCCTCAGGGTTGAGCATCCTTGAGATGATCTCTGCTAGTGTTATGCCTTCCTTCTCCGCCTGGCCTATGAGTTCGACAAGCGTCACACGTGTCATTTTCGTCCCATCCCTTCGTATGACAATCGTCAGACGATATGGGGCTCAGACGTATATAACGCTTGTCCGGGTGCGACTACTTGACGAAATCGAGCCACTTGAGATACTTCTTGTCCTTGCCCTTGACTATGTCAAGGAACTTGGTCTGAATCGCCTTCGTCACGGGTCCTGGTTTCCCGTCTCCGACCGTTCTCCTGTCAACCTCGCGGATAGGCGTCACCTCGGCCGCAGTACCCGTGAAGAACAGCTCATCAGCAAGATAGAGCTCGCTTCTGACGAAGTTTTGCTCTCGAACATCGTAGCCCATGTCTGCAGCCAACTCGATTACGGATTTCCTCGTGATGCCCGGCAGGATGCCAGCATTCAGGGGCGGTGTCAGTATCCTACCATCGCGGACGAGGAATATGTTCTCGCCAGATCCCTCTGCGACCATGTGCAACTCATTCAGCATGACGGTCTCGTCGAAGCCGTTCAGCTTCGCCTCCATGACGGCCAAGGCGCTGTTGACATAGTCTCCGCATATCTTCGCGGTCGCAGGAACCGAGCCGCTCGCCACTCTGTGCCAGGATGACGTATGCACTCGGATACCGTTCTTGAGCCCCTCATCTCCGAGGTACGCCCCCAGCGGGAACACCACGATGAATGTCTCCACGGGATATCCGATCGGGTTGACCCCGATTCCTGATACGCCATAGAACGCGATTGGCCGAATGTAGCACGCATCCAGCTTGTTCGCCTTCACCGTCTCCTTGGCGGCTTTGCACAGCTCGTCCAATCCATACGGTAGCTTCATGTTGATGGCCTTCGCCGAGGATAGCATCCGCTCCATGTGCTCCTTGAGCCTGAACACGGCAGGCCCGCTTGCAGTGTTATAACATCTGATCCCTTCGAAGGCTCCCGTGCCGTAGTGCAGGCCGTGCGTCAGCACGTGGACAGTCGCATCCTTCCACGGTATGAGCTTGCCGTTCTTCCAGATTAGCTCGGTTGGCTGGATCTGCATCCTATCTCCATCTCCCGCATGTTCATGTCGATTCAACTACTTGATTTCTCAGACATCCGACGCTGTCGAGCTCGACCTCGACGACGTCGCCCGCTTTCATGGCCGATATGCCTGATGGCGTTCCCGTGGCGATCATGTCCCCCGGCTCCAAGGTCATGACAGTCGATATGTATTCCACGAGTGTCGCGTCGCCGAACACCCTATCGGACAACGGTGAATCCTGGACCACCCTGCCGTTCAGCCTGGTGGCGACGCGCGCCGGCGCCTTTCTCGAGATGAAAGGTCCGACGGGAGCGAAGGTGTCGAATCCCTTGGCGCGCGTCCAATCCACGTCGCTCTTCTGAAGATCGCGCGCAGTGACGTCGTTCAGGCATGTGTACCCGAATATATGGTTGAGGCCGTTCTTCGCGCGGCGTGCGCGTGTGCCTATAACAATCGCGCTCTCGCCCTCGTAGTCCACTCTGGACGATGCAGGCGGGAGCAGGATATCGTCTCCAGGGCCGATGATCGCGGACGACGGCTTCGTGAATATGATGGGCACTTTCGGCGTTTCCTGGCTCATCTCTCTGATATGGCTCTTGTAGTTGAGGCCGATGCATATGATTTTTGACGGCCGGTCGACGGGTGCGAGCACTCTCAGGCCTGATAGGAGATGCCTTGTGCCGGTGGGCTTCGCCTCACCCTCGATCGCCGCCATTATCGAGGAAGCGTTCGTCTCAACGACATGCTCTCCGCTGACTTGACCGACAAAGGTCCTTCTGCCATTGGAGAACTTGCCCAACCTGGCGTATGGTTTCATTTCCTCACCCTCGGGACGCTGACTGGCATTCGTCGGCAGGATCACTCGAACATCTTTCTGATCCTTCTGCCGACAGCCTCGATCTGAGACTTCCTGCCCTCTTCTCTCAGCCTGGTCAGAGTTGGCATCCCAGCATCGTGCTCCGCGACCCATTCGGCAGCGAACTTACCAGACTGGATGCCCATGAGTATGTCTTTCATGGTTTCCTTGGTCCGATCGTCGATGATCACGCCGCCGCGGGTCCTTCCACCGTATTCCGCAGTGTTCGAAACGCCGTCCCACATTCCCTCGATGCCTCCTTTCTGCACGAGGTCGATGATGAGTTTCAGCTCGTGCAGCACCTCGAAGTAGGCGATCTCGGGCTGATACCCTGCCTCCACTAGGACGTCGAATGAAGTCCTGATCAGCGCGCTCGAGCCGCCGCACAGGTCAACTTGCTCCCCGAACAGGTCGGTCTCGGTCTCCTCCTTGAAGGTGGTCTCGATCACGCCCCTGGAGGTGGCCATCAATCCCTTTGCCAGCGCAAGGGCTATCTTCTTGGCGTTGCCCGAGTGGTCCTGATACACGGCAATCAGGGCGGGAACACCAATTCCTGCCAGAAAGGTCTCCCTGACCAACGCGCCCGGTCCTTTTGGCGCGACCATGATCACATCGATGTTCTTCGGAGGAACGATCCTCTTGAAATGTATGTTGAACCCGTGCGCGAAGTCGAGAGCCATGCCCTTTCTCAGGTAGGGCGCCACATCCTTGTCGTACACGCTCTTCTGCACCTCGTCAGGGATCAGCATCATGACGATGTCCGCGCTCTTCACGGCGTCTGGGATGCTCACAATCTTCATCTTGTCCGCCTTGGCCCTCTTCCAGGTCTCGTCCTTGAGGTTCAGGCCCAGCACGACGTCCAGGCCACTGTCGCGCAGGTTCAGGGACTGCGCCCTGCCCTGGATTCCGTAGCCTATCACTGCCACTCTCTTGCCCTTGAGCACCTTGAGGTTCGCGTCCTTGTTGTAATATATCTTGGCCATCTCTGTTCACACTCCCATCAGATCGCATTCATCGCCTGTATGTATCTCTCCGGCTGGCTCTTATTGACTATCGAGTCCACCTCATCGACGGTCCCAGTGACCCTGCACACGCCCTCCTTGCCGAAGATCAGCGCGTATGCCTCATGCCTCGTCTGGTCCACCAGGTCTGCCTCTATGACTTCGTGGAGCGCGCGGATGTGCTCGATAACGCTCAGGGCCTTGTCCTTGTCGGCGATCGACAGTACTATCCTGGCCCTGTCGGGCACCTCGCACTTCCCGACCACGATGGTCTCGACGTTTATGCGTTTTCTGTTGAACTCGCCCATTACTCGCTGCATCACGCCCGGCTGGTCGTAGACCAGCAACATCATCACTTCCATCAACACACCTCGCCTTTCCACTGGCATCTCCCCTTGATCCAGTCCGCGGAGGTCATTCCGGGCGGCGTCATCGGGAGCACGTCCTCTTCCGGATCAATGACGAAATCTATCAGGAACGGAACGTCGGCCTTCGCACCTCTCTTTATCGCCTCAGCCACCTCGGAATGCCTCTCGACCCTTACGGCCTCTGCACCATAGGCCTCGGCGAGCTTCACGAAGTCGGGCGTCCCACCGGCGAACCTCGTCGCCATGTACCTCGAGCCGTAGAACAGCTTCTGCCACTGCTTGACCATCCCGAGCCAGCCATTGTTCATCAGGCAGACCATGATTGGTATGTCGTTCTCAACCGCGGTCGCGAACTCATGGGACACCATCTGAAGGCTGCCGTCCCCCGCAATGTCCGCGACGACGCTCTGCGGCCTGGCGATCTTCGCGCCCATGGCCGCGGGGAATCCGAAGCCCATGGTCCCCAGCCCGCCGGAGGTGATGAACATGCGCTTGCCGTAGCACTTGAAGAAGTGAGCGGCCCACATCTGGTTCTGGCCCACTTCAGTTGTGACGATGGCATCGTCCGGAAGGTTCTTCGATAGCTCGTGGATGACCTTCTGGGGTTTGAGCGGGTCTGAGCGCAGGTCGTAGTCGCACGTGCACTGCTTGTTGAGCTCGATGATCTTCGCTTTCCACGTGGGGGCTTTGGCCCTCTTCTGCAGCCCAGCTATGAGAGCGTTCACGACCGTCCAAGCGTCGCCCACGAGGCCGACCCTGCCCTTCACATTCTTGCCGATCTCAGACGAGTCGATGTCCACGTGGACGACCTTCGTCCTGGTGCCGAACTCGCTCAGCTTGCCCGTGACGCGGTCGCTAAACCTCGTCCCGATCGCAAGCAGGACGTCGCAGTTGTTCAGAGCGTAGTTCGCGACCTGCCGCCCGTGCATTCCGCACACTCCGAGCACGAGCGGATGGTTCTCGGGCACTGACCCCTTTGCCATCAGGGTCGTCACGATCGGCGCCATCAGCATCTCGGCGAGGCGGACGATGTCCTGGCCTGCCTGGGACCAGGCAACGCCCCCGCCAACCATGATGGTCGGCCGCTCCGCCTTCTCCAGCAGCTTGATCGCGTCGAGCAGATCCGAGAGGTTCCTTTTCGGCTTCGGGACCCTGACCTCCTTCTGCATCTGCTCGTCCGTTATCTCAGCGCGGAAGATGTCGACTGGTATGTCGATGTGAACGGGGCCGAATCTCCCGGTCGTGGCGATCATGAACGCCTTCTTCATCGTCTCCGGGAACACCTTCGGGTCCGTGACCCTGAAGTTGTGCTTCGTCACTGGCATCATGAGGCTGAACGAGTCGGCCTCCTGGAAGGCGTCGTTGCCGAGCTTGTCGGTCTCCACCTGCCCTGTAATCGCGACCATCGGGGACGAGTCCATGAAAGCGGTCGCTACGCCCGTCACCAGATTGGTCGCCCCGGGACCGGACGTGGCGATGCAGACGCCAGGTCTCTTCGACACACGGGCGAAGCCGTCAGCCATGTGGCCCGCGCACTGCTCGTGCCTGACCAGTATGTGCCTGATATCTGATTGCAGGAGCTCGTCGTAGAACGGGAGCAGGACTCCGCCTGGAATGCCGAACATCACCTGCACGTTCTGCTTCTCGAGCAACTCCACAGCGGCCCTAGCACCGTTCATCATCTACACACTCCTCAATTCGCCCGCACGGACACGACCAAGGTTGGAGGTTCCATCACGGGCGCAAGATCCGCAGGTCGACAAGGACCCCTAGAACGACCAGAATTGGCACCAAATCACCTTGTCCAGCGGACTCTTGCATCAGTGTTCGCAATATCCCCGCTCGTATTAAAATCTTGGCCACGAGGGACCTAATGCGTGTACGCATGCGCATAAATGTACAATGCAGCGGGTGTGTCGATTACCTGAAATGCCCTCGGCCCGTGAGCACCGCCACGAACACGTGGTTCCTAGAATCTAGCTTGGTGATTCCCCAGACAGCTCCTGCTGATGCGGGGAGGATGTCGAGACCCTCCTCTTGCTTGATCACCTCGGCGGCTCTGACTAGGTCCTCGTCGGGGACCTCGATACCAGTGCCGTTCGATTCCAGCATGGCTCCTAAGGCCTCGTCCGAGTCAGCAAGGAAATTGCCGGACAGCGGCTCGTTGATCTCGGTGATCATCAGGTTGGGGACATCGAGTTTCTCCTTGAGACCGCTCGCCACCCCGTGCACAGCGGAGTTGTTGTTGGAGACCCCTAGCATCCTGGGCTTCATCCCCATCGACCTGAAGCCGTGCCAGATCCCTCCTATTAGTGACCCGTTCCCCACGGGGACCGAGACCCAGTCCGGCTGTCTCCCGAGCGATTGCGCGATCTCCTTGGCGATGAATGTGTATGCGTACAATCCGATCTCCCTGTTGTTGCCTCCGGGGTTCGCATTGTACCAGTTGTTGGCGGCCGCATCGGCTGCGGATTTGCGCAGTGCGGCCTCGTAATCCCCGCTGACGCTCACGACCTTGCTGCCCCACCGTTCGATGTCCCCCCGTCTGGGCGCGGCGAAGTCGGCGGGTATGTAGACGTGTGCGCTCATGTTCAGCTTGTCGGCCACATACGCTAGTGCCGCCCCGTAGTTGCCGCAGCTGACTGCCGTCACGGCATTCATGCCCTTCGCTCGCGCGTCCAAGATGTGAAGGAGCGCCACCCTGTCCTTGTGCGTGCCCGACGGATTCTCGCCCTCGAGCTTCACGTGGAGCCTTCTAATCCCCAGCCGCTTCTCGAGTTTCTGCGCCCGGGTCGTCGTTGTGCCCCCTATCCTGAGGGCCTTCATCTGCTTCTCGAACTCTCTGATGAGTTCCAGCGGGATCAAGTCACACCTCTAGGTCGAATTGATTTGGTCGCAGGCCCGGGAGCGCCTGCGGAATCCTATTTGTTTGAGCGGGCTCAGTCGAGGCCGTGCGCCCTTATGTCCTTGTCGGCGTTTTTCACGACGGTCTCGAACTCGCGTGCGACATCCGGAGGTACCGGCGCGACCTGGTGCTCTCTCATTATCTTGTCGGCCTTCGCCCTCGCCCGATCCACGACGCTCTTCTTGCCGTCGGCCTCCCATGCCTCACCCGTTCTCCTGTCGGTTATGTCGGTGAGGAAATGCTCCTTATTCAGCCACTGCATCGTGTGCCTCTCCGACAGGAAGCTTCCGCCAGGGCCGACCTTCTTGATGAGGTCGACCGCCAAGTGATCATCGTCGACCGTGACTCCAAATGCAAGTCTTGCCATGATTTTGGCCATCTCGTCGTCAATGACCATCTGCTCGTAGGAAAGCATGGTGACATCATCCAGCAGTCCGAGGCCGGCGATCATGTCGCAGCCGGCATAGAACTGGGGCAAGCCGCTCGACATCTTCTCGTAGCACGCTTGAGGACCAGGAAGCTTCGCTGAGGTCACGATACCGCCGCACAGAATCGGGAAACCATAGTAGTGGGACAACTCTCCCGCTCCTGCGGATATCAGCGCTCTCTCCGGTCCTCCGCCGGCCCACGTCATGGTCCTCATATCGAAAGCCGCGCCTCCAGTTCCGTACATGAACGGGGATCCGGGAGCTGCGAGCTGAGCCATCGTCATGCCAGCCAAGACCTCCGCGTTGTTGACGACGATTGACCCTGCGAGTGTGACCGGGCCTGTTATTCCCGCCTGCGGCATCCCGTAGAATGAGATGGGCACGCCCGCGCGCGCGAGCACCAATGCCCCCTCAGTCGAGCCGCCATCAAGCTGCAGCGGGGAGAACGGGCAGTGCATCGATGAGAAGATCGGTCTTCTCCTGAGCGCCTTCTCGCCGCCTGCGAGGGCGGCGCCGATTTCCACCAACCACCTCGCCTCTCGTCTGTGACTAGTGGTCTCGACTTGCACATGCTTTTCGATGCTAGACAATGAGACCTTGAGGTCCACAACGTGTCGGATGTGGTCCGGCACGTCCTGACTACTGACACACGGCCAGAATATGTGCGCCGAGTCCAGCGCATTAGCGACCTTGCCGACCATGGCAAGATCCGCGCTCGTCGACATTCTTCTTTTGCCGGTGTCGAAGTCCATGACGCTGGTGCCGTTTCCGTCGGTCGTGCAGAAGATCCTTCTGCCGTCGAGGACCACGTCATACTTGGGACTCCTCGCGCAGAGCGTAATGTTCTTCTTCGCCTTGCGAATCGCCTCCTCGACGAGGTTCCCCGGGATCTTCGCGTTGCTTGTCTTGTGGTCGACCGCGGACCCAGCGTCCTCCAGTAGCTTCAGGCATTCCTTGCTGAAGACCTTGATGCCAGCGTTTTCAAGCACATCCAGCGTTCCCCAGTGCAGCGAGTCCAGATCGTCCTTCTGGAACATGTGGAACGCGACCTTCCCCTTTGGGAATCCGATCATTTCTGCGCTCTCCTTTGGATAGGGTTGCTTCCGAAATCCGCATGATTAGGCGAAGCTTGTTCCGGTATCGGCATCACGTATATAGTTAGTAGGAGCAGAGGCTGAAATCAGGTAGATAGTGCGGCGAGTCGGCATGGAAACCCCGCGAGAGATTCCTTCTCCGCCACCCAGAATCAAGTCCCGAAAGGCTTTAATCAAGAGATACATATGGTCGGATATCCAGCAGAATCTGCGGGGGTAGCCAAGCCCGGTCAACGGCGCCAGATTGAGGGTCTGGTCTCGCAGGAGTCCTTGAGTTCAAATCTCAGCCCCCGCACCATTTTTCTTTACACTTGGAAGTCCGGTAGCGAACTCATTTCTCCTGGGAACTGCGCGCCCAAGGCCCCATCACACAAAGAAGATATACGGGTGGCGGGAATCTGATTCAAAGCAGAGTCGAACTGTTGGTGAACGATGATTGCAGCAACGCATCTGATCGTGAGCCTTCTGCTGATTCAGGTTTTGCATCTTGACAGGAACGATGCATTCATCGCGCTCCTTTTCGGGGTCTTCATCGACTTCGATCATCTGATCGGCTTGGGCAACTACGCGAAAGCGAACGGATTCCACAGTGTCTTCGATTTTCACTCGCTCATGAATCCAGGCGGCCACTGGAAATCGATGTTCCACAATCCCGTGGCGCTCGCAGTCGTCGGCCCCCTGTCGGTTGTCTCCAGGCTCGCCATACCTCTCATCTTCTGGGGAGTGCACATGGCGATGGACTTCGTCGAGACTAGCTACCTGGGCCCGCTCTCTTCTCCAGAAGCGATTTTTCTCGGCCTTGCAACATGCGCCTTGATAGCGCTCAGGTACACCAGCTATCTGCAGGCCTGCTCTTCCGGAACCTTGGCACATTACTTCAGGGTGGAATGGGAGGGACTGCTGGAGACCTTCAGGCTCAAGGCCAGACCACAGTTCTAGCGGTGCGGCTGAGCCGACAAGCTTCTCAAGATATGCTCTGTGAAGGACTTCGACCCGTGCCGGCCACCCATGTCGACTGTCAGATGACCCGAGGAATAGAATTCAGAGACAGCGCGCTCGATTCTCTCAGCTGGACCGGGCAGACCGATGTGCCTGAGCATCATCGTTCCTGCGAGGACGGCTGCGGTCGGATTCGCCACGCCTTTCCCTGAGATGTCCGGAGCAGAACCGTGCGCGGGCTCGAAGACCGAGTGCCTCGGCCCAATGTTCCCTGACGGGGCGAAGCCGAGCCCGCCCGCGACGCCAGCAGCAACATCTGAGAGGATGTCGCCGTACAGATTCAGCGTCACGATCACATCGAACATCGCCGGGTCTGTGAGGAGCTTCATCGCAGCGGAGTCTACCAACTGCTCCGATGCATGCAGCCCCTTGCCCTTCGTCCTCATCAGCTCTCGAAACGTGTTCACGAAAAGCCCATCGGACGCCCTCAAGACGTTCGACTTGTGAACGCAGGTGATTCTGCTGCGGCCGTTCGCAAGAGCGTATTGGATTGCGAACTCCACGATTCTCTCCGAGCCCTTCCTCGTCACCCGGCGAAGAGTCGTAACGCCAACGTCGTCGAACACCTCGTTCTGAGTGTACATCCCCTCCGAGTTCTCACGGACTATGACGACGTCGATGGGAGTTCTGTTCGGCACATGCACCAGAGTTCTCACCGGTCTCAGATTGGCGTATAGGTCTAGCTCCTTCCTGAAACGCAGGACAGGCGGGTCGTAGTTCGGGTCCTCGGCCGAGGTGACGGCTCCGAAGAGCGAACTGTCGCATAATCTCATCAACTGAAGGGTATCTCCCGGGAGATAGCTGCCTGTCTTGGCGTGCGCAACCTGCCCTATGTCGGCGAAGACGAATTCCAGCTCGTCCGTCACACTTCTGAGAACGCTCAGGGCGGATTCGATTACCTCAGGACCGATGCCGTCTCCAGGGAGCACGCATATGCGCTTCATGTCCGCCTTACTCTTGCACTAACTTGGCGAAGTCGACGAAGTGCTTCTCCATGCGCGCAATTCTCTTCCTGCTGTCGTGGATGTCCTTCTCCATCCTCGCGGTCATCTTGCGCATCTCCTCGACGAGGTTCTCTGCCTCCTTCTCGAGCGCGCTGATCTTGGACTCGTGCGAGAGCGCCTTGGTTGTGTGTTCCTCGATCCTCTTCTCCAGGTCGCCCTGCCTCTCCTTCTCGGCGCTCTTTGAGAAATAGCTCTCGACCTTCGAGTTGAGCATGGTGAGAATGTTCGAAACCTTCTCGAGCTGCTTTTCTAGCCGCTCGATCCTGTCCTGCGCGTCGCCGAGTTTGGAAGTGAGGTCAGGCGCCTGGGCGGCCTTCTCTATCTCGAAAATCCTGTTCTCTATCATCTCGAGCTTGTTCTCGATGTTCGCAATGTTCTTCACGCCATCGGATATCTCTTCGAGCAGCTCCTTGTCCGGGAACTCAATCGTAACGGTCTCCGCCCCGGGCACGTATGCCTTCAGCGACTGCAGAGCAGCTATCGCGTCCACGGTTGGGAAGCCTCCCTTGACCCTCCCCTCAAGGCCTCTGAGGGTCGAGACCATCTCGGTCCCGGATTTCCCGAGCCATGGGTTGGCCTTGACCATCTTCGTGATGTTCTCTATTATGCCCTCCAGTTCGGCTCCGCCTTTGCCGAGGTCCGACTTGTCCATGAGCCTGACATCTCTGAGAGCGTCCCGCCTGCCGCGCTTGTTCCAATCGCCCAGCGAACGCCCCTCGAACGGGAAGAAGCCCGCGAAGTGTTCGACTCCCTTGACGATGACCTCCTGGACCTCATCCCAATCCTTCGTTCCGCCCTCGGTTTTCAGCTCTTCAGACGAGTTGAATATCATGCATATGCACCCGTTCGGGAGAAGGAACGAGCGGATGGTGTATGGCGCCTCCTGCGCGAACTTCGGGTATGTCTGCGGTTTCTTCTCCTCGATGGCCTCCATGTAGGACTTGTAGTACTCCTTTGCGAAAGCCGCAAGGTCCTGGTTCGACGGAATCTCCGGGCCGATCTCCTTAGGGGTCATGTTCTCTTCCGCCTGTATTGGACATGGAGTATTTTCATCATCGATATTAATGTCTTCCTGGCCTGCCCTCACCGAGGACCGAGCTGGCCAGCATTGGCAGGGTTATGGTGGCATCCCCCTCGACTGTGACGTAAAGTGCATCCTCCTTCACCTTGCCCCAGGAGACCGCCTCCCTCATCCTGGCCCCTGAGAGGGACCCGTCCCACTCCTCAGCCGTGGTCAGGTAGACGGCGTATTCGAGCCCGCCTCTGAACTGGTTCCACCAGATCACATGATGCTTCGAGATGCCACCGCCTATCATGATGGCCCCAGCCTTCTTGGAGGTGAACACTATGTCCGAGAGCTCTTGCTCGTCCTTGAGCACGTCGATGTTGAAGTCGGGGTGTTGCTGCTTGAAAAGCCAGAGTTGCGAACCGAAAGCCCCGTCCGTGATCCCCGGCACAAAGACCGGGATCTCGTTCCTCGAGGCCCAGTAGAGTATTGATTTCTTGTCGTTGATCCTGAGGCCGAACTCGTGTGCGAGCTGCCTGCTCGAGAGGGTCTTCTTGCCTTCCTTGTATAGCTCCGCCAGTATGGGCTGTATCTTCTGCTCGAGTACGATGCCGTAGCTCTCGTTCGGAATCAGGATGTTGCCCAGCCTATTGATGCCCTTCCTGTGCAGGTCGGCATCGTCCATCATGAAATCGCCATGGTAGTACTTGCGCCAGACCCTTGCCAGGTCGTGGTCAAGCGTCCCGCAGGTGGTGATTACTACGTCCACGAGCCTGTCCTCGACCAGCTTCTTTATGACGCCCCTGGTCCCGGTGGAGATTATGCACGCAGGGAAGGAAAGGAAGACCGTGCACTGCTTCTCCCTCAGCATCTTGCGGACTATCTCGCACGCCAGCCCAAGCTTCTTTGCTGTGAAGC
Organism: uncultured Thermoplasmata archaeon; assembly: GCA_963705355.1. GTDB lineage: Archaea > Thermoplasmatota > Thermoplasmata > UBA10834 > UBA10834 > COMBO-56-21. The sequence continues at coordinate 564,932 of OY970070.1, read as the reverse complement.
CCCCCGAGGCCAGCATCTGATTCGTGAGGTCCTTGACCTTGATATCTTCCTTTATCTCCATATCCGCAATCGGCTTCAGTTTTACCTGCATGCGTTCAAAACCTGGATGCTCATTCCGTCTGAGACAACCGGCCGAAAACATTTATAGCTTTCCCGACGATGTTCGAGGGAGGTACGATGCTCAAAGTCAAAGAGGTCATGACCAAGTCGGTCACGACCTTCACGCCGGACACACTCGTCAAAGACGCGGCCGCGATTCTGGCCCTTCGCAACATCTCCGGGGCCCCTGTGGTAGAGAGCGGAAAGATTGTGGGCATCTTCAGCGAGGCGGACGTGTTGCGGTCGCTCAAGACCACCAAGAAGGACTTGCGTCTGATCTACCCTTCCATATCCTCGCTCGGCATCGCCTTCCAGGAAGAGGTCACGCAGAGGGAGATCATCGAGGCGTACAATGAGATAGGGCAGAAACCGGTCAGGGAGGTCATGTCAACACACGTGGTGACCGTCCCGTCCGACATCCCGCTGAATGAAGTCATCGTTCAGATGGTCCAGAAGGGCATCAACCGACTGCCGGTTGTGGACAAGAACGTCCTCGTGGGGATAATCACTCGGGGCGATGTGATCCGCGGACTGGCCGTGGAGCAGGCAGCCGGGAAGACCGAGCAGAAGTAGAGGCCGTTCCTACCATTTGAAGAAGCCCTTTTTCTTCTTGTCAGGCTTTTCCTCAGGCGACTCCTTTGAGGCCACCTTTTTCCGCGGTTGGTCTTTCTCGACGGTCCCGCCAGTTGCGGATTCCTCAACCGCCTTTTTCGGTGCCTCCACTCTCTTCCCAACAGCCACTGGCAGAGATGCTTGAAAGGCGTGCCCGCACTCGATGCATTTCTGCGTTGCGTTGGGATAAGAGTACAGGGATTCTTGGCCGCACTTGCCGCACCTCGCGCCGTCGATGTGCCGAATTACACCAAGCTCGAGTCGTTTCTGGTCGAGCTCCTTCTCCATCGCATCCGTCTTCTCCCTCACCCTTCGAGCGTATTTCGCAGCAGTGACGACATCATCTCTAGAGAGCGCGCTCCTAACGCTGTCTATGTAGGACAAGCTCTCCTGGACGTTCATGCCGTAGCCCGACGCCTCCCTGAGGATAGGACCATACTCAAGAAGCGTGGAACTGATCCTCTCCATCTGCCGCGACTCGAGCTCCTTCTGGGCTCTTATGCGCCGGAGGTGCGCCCCATCGGTGGCTCTTTCGACCGATGCGAGGAGATCGACCGCGCGCTTGAATGCTCCGTCGTCGAAGGCCTTCCTCGCCTTTGCGAAGTCGGCCTCTGCCGATGTAGTATCGGCCCCGATATCCTTCGCCTCCGCTGCCGAGGCCCGCACAAGGTGGAACGAGTTCTCGATCTCGTTCTTTCGAACGTCCCTGGCAGTCTCTGCGCGTTCCCTTGCGTCCTGCATGAATCTCTCATACTGAGCGAAATCAAACGCTTGCTTCGCGCTCGCAGCGATCTCGAGGTACTTCCGTGGCTCCTCTGTTCTGGTACCAAATGACTCGTAGTCCGCGAGGAGGTCCTTCAGCTCAGACTCGTCCCTCTCAGTGCCAGCAAGGAAAGCGCTGTATGTCTTCGCGGCCAGTTCCTCCAGATTCTCGAGAGCCTCTTCCCTCTGTCTGGGCGATCCGCCAATGAACGCCCGCTTTGCCGCCGCAAGAGCTGTTCGAAGACTCTGATCGAGCCTTCCCTTGTCATCTGGAATCTTCGCGAGCAATTCGTCTGCCGCCCTTATCGAGGCCGCCGCGGAGTATACTTGGAACGTGCTGAAAGACTCTAGGCATTTCATGCGCGCTTCTCGGCTCTGTCGGATTGCATCGTTGAAATCGCCGACTATCATCTTGTTGAGCGCGCCCTCGGTCATCGAATCGACTTCGAAGAAAGATGGCTTCATCGTGAGCGCCTCATCTATGTGCCTCTCGACTTTCTTCTCTTCGTCCTTAGGCAGCTCGGCTGGTTCGACTGGCCTTTGGGCGATCCCCTCGATCTCCTTCCCAATCTCTCGGACCTCGGCTTCCTCCGCGGTCTGTGTGGGTTCGTTCTTCGCTTTGGCTAGCGCGTTTCTGACCTGTTGTTCAGTAAGCTTCTTGGCTCGGATCTTCTCGACGAAGTCCCGCTTGTATCTGCACGCGGACACGTCGATTCTGAACTCCGCCGCAACCGTCTTCAACTTCCAGATGGGCAATTCATCGAGGAAATGGCCAACATCCTGCGCCATGAGAATCTCTCCGGAGAACATTCGCCTTATCCAAGTGAACACCCATAATGGTTTCGAACTACGATTCGAACAACATTCGTGCAACAAAACCTAAGTACAAGCGGGCTTATCGAACCTGCCAATGGACGCAGCCACAGAGAAGATCGCGATCGCGAGGCTGTCGGTTTATTCGAACACATCTCTTGTGATTCTTAAACTGATCGCATGGCCCCTGACAGGTTCGGTGGCCGTGCTTTCGGAGGTCCTCCACTCCGGGATAGATCTCTTGGCCGCTCTGATCGCCAGATATTCGGTGAAGAAGTCGGCTGAGCCCGCCGATACGGAACACCGGTACGGCCACGGTAAGTACGAGAACCTCTCTGGCATGATAGAGGGCGTTCTGATATTCGTCGCCGCTGCCTGGATCATCTATGAGGCTGGCTGGAAGTTCTTCCATCCGAAGTTGCCCGACATAATCTACGCTGGCATGATCATCATGGGGGTTTCCGCGGTTTTGAACTTCGCAGTCTCGAAGAAGCTCACTGAGGTGGCCAAGAGGACAGACTCGCTGGCGTTGGAAGCTGACGCATACCATCTCAGAACCGATGTTTGGACCTCTGCCGGTGTCTTCATCGCCCTCGGGCTCATTCAGCTGACCAAGATGGATTGGCTCGATCCGGCCGTCGCGATGGTTGTGGCGATCTTCATCATCCACGCTGCGTACGACATCACCAGGCGATCCGCGGAGGGCCTGGTGGACAAGAGCCTTCCCGAGGCCGAGATCAGGCTCATAGAGCGCATAATAAAGGAGCACCAGTCGGAGGTCCTGAACTTCCACAGGTTGAGGGCGAGGAAGATGGGCGCTGAGCGACAGATAGACTTGCACATGGTCGTGCCAAGAAATCTCAGCGTCAAGGAGGGGCACGACCTCGTCGACGACCTCGAGCACGACATCAAGAAGGAGCTTCCGAAAAGCATCATCGTGATCCACATAGAGCCTTGCGATGCCAATTGCGAGATGTGCAAGATGTCCCCGGAGAACCGGCTCGCTGGCAGGAAGGCCGGGTCAGGAAACTCCAACTGCAGGCCAAAGGACGGAACGTTCTCGTAACATTCTTTCGACTTCCTTGAAAGGTTCCTCGCCGTCCTCGCTGTTGTCCACGATGATCCATTCCTCCCCCAGGAGTGATTTCGCCACTCGTCTGATGGCCCTTAGTCTCTCAGGAGTTTCGAACATCTCAGGCGCGTGACCCCTTGAAGCGATCCTGCGCCTGGCGACTTCGGGTTCGATGTCGATGAACAGCGCGATTTCCGGAAAAGGCAGCAGACTCCTGAAGAGCCGATACCCCATCGGAGCAAGCGATTCTGGTAGATAGGCGGTACCCAAGAGGTATCTGACGAAGATCACAGTGCCCGATTTCTGTCTATTGTACGACCGCACAGATGCGAGCACATCCATGGCGAAGAACAGAGTCGCGAACAATCTAGCCGTGGCGCCCGAGCCTTCGAGGAATCTCTTGGAGAGCCTTCCGAACAGCCGTCTGGATGGGTGGGAGAAGACGGTGACCTTCTCTCCCTGCCTCTCTAGCAGCTTGCGGATCCGATCAGCGTGGGTGTCCTTGCCGCAGCCGTCGAGACCATCGACAACTATCAGCCTAATTCCTAGACCCCCATGATGTGCATGAACCCCGCAACCACCAGCGGGATGACCAGGTTGTCCACCGATCCGGGCGTGACCGCCTCGACGAGCGCCACAAATCCGGCGACTGCAGCAGCGAAGGGGAGCATCAGGGCCGGAGCGCTCCCTCCGGCATATCCAATTACATCGAAGTAGAACCAACAGATCACGACAATGCTCGCGAGGGTCGTGAGAAACACAGCAAGGCTGCCCTCGACGGTTCTGTGAGGCATGTACTGCCTTTTCCCAAAGCGTCGCCCGATCAGCTCCCCCATGCCATCCCCGAAGGACATGGCGGCGATGGCGATCGATGCAGCGACGAGATCTCCGAACAGGGCATAGGCGATTATGGTCCAGGACGTCGCATACATGACAAGGCCGTACGGATGGCCCTCAGATGCCCTCGCGCTTAGAGGACTCCTGCGGAGAAATCCGACGGGAGATCTAGGAGTGGCTAGCGCCAGAAGCGGTATGAACGGAAACGCCGCCAGGCCAGCCATCACAAGCCTCGAGTCAAAGCTCCACCAGAAAAACACGATTCCGCCGGTGAGGATATGCACTAGCTTTCTTGGATTGCTCATCCTCTTGCTCAAAGCCCAAGAGAGCGCCACGACGCAAGCCACGTAGCCGTAGACCCCGACTAGGCCGAGTATGTCCCCGTTGGTCAGTGTGGCCACGATTCCCAGATTATCGCTATTGTCCGCTTATACTTTTCCGAAATCAGCGACGCCGGGGCCGGTCTTTCACTTGCGCTTCTTCGTCTTGAGCTCTTCGATGACTTCCTGCGCGCGGTCCATGCGGATCTTCTTCTCGGAGACGATGATCCGACAGACCTCGTCCACAAGCTCAGGTGGGCAGCCGACGCTCGTCACGATGTTCTTCGCATGAAGTGTCATGTGGCCTTTCTGGATTCCCACCGTGGCGAGAGCCCTGAGCGCCGCGAAGTTCTGCGCAAGACCAACCGCAGCGACGATCTCTCCGAGCTCCTGAGCGTTCTTCACGCCCAGCAGCTTGATGCAAGCTCTCGCGGTGGGATGCACCTTGGTCGCACCGCCGACTAGTCCCACGGCCATCGGGAGTTCTATCGTGCCCACGAGATCGCCCTCCGGCGTTTTCTCGAAGGTCGTCAACGGTTTGTACCCGCCTGCCCTTGCGGCATAAGAATGCGCTCCGGCTTCGATCGCCCGAGTGTCATTCCCTGTCGCCAGTATGACTGCGTCTATGCCGTTCATGATCCCTTTGTTGTGGGTGGCGCATCGGTAAGGGTCGGCCTCGGCGAAAACGTACGCCTCGACTACTCCATCCACGACATCCTCTCCACCAATCGCTTCCTTGGTCCAGATTGCGCGTGCACGGGCAAGCCGATGCGATGCCAGATTAGAGAGGATCCTGAGGTGGACTCTCCCTCCGGATATTGACTCAAGTAGCGGCGCAACTGCCTCGGCCATCGTGTTCACCGCATTGGCTCCCATCGCATCTCGAACGTCCACAAGGAGGTGCACGATCACGTTCGGCCCTCGGAGAGTGTTGATGACTCTGACCTCTAGGTCTTTGGCGCCCCCTCCCAACTTCACCAGCATCGGGTCTTGCCTGTTCGCCAGTTCAAGCACTTCTTGTTTTTTCTCCAGTATAATGTGCTTGACCCTGCTCGGATCCTTAATTCCTGTGAGCTGGACCTGACCTATCATTATCGGTGTCGTGCTGCTGGTGAAGAATCCGCCTTTGTTCCTGGCCATCTTCGCCGCGTTTGAGGCCGCAGCGACGACCGACGGCTCCTCTATCGCCATCGGTATGAGGTAGTCTTTGCCGTTGATCAGGAAGTTGACCGCTATTCCAAGGGGCAGCTGAAAGGACCCGATCGCATTCTCGATCATCTTGTCGGGGACCGACGGGTCGAGGCCTCCGAAGCCCGTCAGGGCGAGCGCCTCCTCGTCTGTGAGACCGCCGAACTCTTTCACGATCCTAAGTCGTTCTGCCATGCTGAGTCTGTAGAAGCCCTCGATCCTAGATGTGCGCGCCATGTTGACACCGTGCCGGTCGGAGGAAAACCCCGTAACCCAATCTTAATCCTTTTGCAGGGGCCCATCGGCAATGAGCGTCGCGGACCGCAGGGAGCTGGTGGCCAGCATCTAACGGAAAAGGATATATCGTGATTCGAGTCTGGAGGGACAATATGACCACGTGCTCCGCGCCTGGCAAGATCATATTGTTCGGCGAGCATGCCGTCGTTTACGGCAAGCCCGCCCTCGCACTAGCAATCGACCTTCGGATAACGGCGGACGTAAGTCCCGCAGATCAATACTCTGTCAATCGTCATCCCATGAAGAAGAGGCATCACGCATACATCTCTGCATCCCTCGACGAAGCGTGGAGAGGCCCTCCGATAAATGTGGACACAGTATCGAGAATACCGTCAGGCTCCGGACTGGGATCGTCTGCGGCCGTGACGGTGTCCTGCGTCGCCGCGATCATGGCCTCCAAGGGACGACTTGAGCCTGAGGCGGTTGCCCGGAAAGCATTCGAGGTCGAGAACAAGGTCCAGGGGATGGCGAGCCCGACTGATACATCCACATCGACTCACGGCCATGGGGTCATCGTCTCGCCAGACAGACTTGACGGGCTTCTCTGGAGGATCGAGAAGGGGGAGAGGAGCTGGAACATTCATCACTGCGACGTCCCGAAGCTGGGGTTTGTCGTCGGATACACGGGGGTCCACGCCGCAACGGGCCCGCTCGTGGCGAAGGTGAGCAAGCTCGTCGATTCCAGGGACGATGCCAGGAAGGCGATCGACCGTATAGGCGAGATCGTCCTCGAGGGGGTTGACGCCATCAGGAAGAACGACAAGAAGAGGCTCGGGGCATTGATGCTGGAGAACCATTCGCTCCTGAACCAGCTCGGCGTTGGCCATCCAACTCTCGAGAAGCTCGTTGACTCATGCAGGCCGCACTCTTACGGGGCGAAGCTGACGGGGGCAGGCGGTGGCGGAAGCATGATTGCCCTGACCGACGATCCCGAATCGGTTTCGAAGGCCATCAGGGATTCGGGCGGGGAACCTATCGTTGTCGAGGTTGGATGTGAGGGAGTCAGGATGGAGGAATGAGCCGGTGAGTGGGGAAACGATAAATCCCCGCAGCGGCTTGCCATCACAGGTGACCGCTTGGTAGAACGCATCGCGCAGCACAGGCACTGCGAAAACTGTGACAAGGCCATTCCCTACAAGGACAAGTTCTGCGACGAGAAGTGCGAAGCTGAGCATAAGACCAAGCTGCGGTCCAAGAAGAGGCAGCTGCTGTACTTCTATGGGATGATGGTGGCCGTGTTCATACTGGCGATGGCCCTCGTCTTCCTGGGGTAGATGCTATGAAGGTCGCGCTTGGCGGCACATTCAACGTGATCCACAAGGGCCATGAGCTGCTGTTCGAGACCGCTTTCACAGTGGGAGACTCGGTCGAAGTCGGCTTGACGTCGGACGAGTTCGCGAACAGCATCAAATCGGTCCCTGTCGCACCCTATTTTCAGAGGAAGGCAAACCTTGCGAAGTTCCTCGAGAGGTACGGGAAGCCCTTCAACATCGTGATGATCTCCGACGTCAAGGGCACGGCCGCCACATCGGAAACGATTGAAGCGATCGTCGTGTCACCCGAAACGCGGGAGCATGCTGAGCAAATAAACGAGCAGAGGCGAAGGAACGGCCTCAGGCCCCTCAAGATACTCACGATAAAGGATGTCCAAGCGGACGATTCCAAGCTAATAAGCTCGTCGAGGATCGTCAAGGGGGAAATAGACAAGGACGGCAGACTGCTTAGACCCATCAGAGTGGCCGTCGGCTCAACGAACAAGGTGAAGATCGATGCAGTCAGGAACATCTTCACGCAGGCCTTCGGTCTGGTGGAGGTCGTCAGCGCCGAGCCCGATCAGAGTGTGGGGAACCAGCCGCGCGAGGAACGGACGGTCAAGGGATCCATCGGGCGGGCCAAGAGCGCGATCCAGAAGACAAAGGCAGATTTCGGGGTGGGGATCGAGGCAGGCCTTTTCTACAACAGAGTACTCGACAAGCACCTGGACATCCAATACTGTGCGATTGTGGATTCGTCCGGAAAGATGACCGTGGGACACGGTCCCGGATTCGAGTACCCTCCCCAGGTCGTCAAGTCAGTGCTCAAAGGCGGTACGGTGGGGGACACGATGAGCGAGATCACAGAGATTGACAAGATAGGCCACAAGATGGGCTCTGTCGGATACCTCTCGGACGGTATGATCGACAGGACCTCCCTGACGGAGATCGCTGTCCTGATGGCCCTGATTCCCAGGATCAGAAAGGAGCTGTACGAGGCAGAATCCTAGGCTTCTCCTTCCTCGGCCACGGCTTCCAGATACTCCGACAGGGTCTGGCAGCTGTCCTTGCCGACGCACCCGAAGCGCGCGTACTTCTTGCAGTAATCTCCGCTCAGTTCATGGTGCTCGCACTTCTGAGCCTCTTTGATGGAAGAACACTGCTTCTTTATGCAGGCATAGCCCGAGTACTTTCCAGTGCACAGATTGTCCTTGGTCACGAACCTGCATCTCATGGGATCATCCCTCCCGGTCGAGATTCAGGAGTCGCTCCTGGTGGATTATCAATTGCTTGCGGTACGACTGCGGCGTGACGCAATGCTCCCGTCCGGGGCAGAAGAAGCGTCGATACTTCTCGCAGTACAGCCCGAGCCACTTCTCATGGCCGCATTCGTCAGCTGGCTTGTCATGATTTCTGAGCACGAGTATGTTCATGCCTGAGAATTCGCACTTGTCTTGGCCGATGCATTCGAGGCTGTCGACATGTCTGTTAGCGCAAGCTCCGCTGAGATAGCTGTACCTGCACATGGATCCCATCCCGTGCTCTTTCGAGCGCAGTAGCATGCGCGTACGCGCACATAAACATTAAGGAAACGTCGCTTTTCCGAATTCCGTTCTTAGTCGAATCATCATTCAACGGCTGCAAACATTTACGGAATCAGAGGCGTTTCATAGGCTAGGAAAAACGTGGACACGAAGTCGAAGTATGTTCTGGTCGCGCTCTTCAGCGCCCTTGTGGTAGCTTTCGAAGCGGTCTCAATCGAAGGCGCACTCAACATAGCCGAAATCAATCTCTTCCTTGTATCCTCTCTCCCATCGGTCGTCGGCGGCCTAATTCTGATGGGCATCTATCCGAGCAGCACGGCGGCATTGACTCGGAATCTTGGAACCCGGGGATGGTACATCTTGCTGAGCCTGTGCACATTCTCCGCCGCGGGCGTCCTTCTCTGGTTCGACGCTGTTCACCGGATAGGAGCGAGCAAGGAGGCGTTGCTCGGTGGAGGGTCGTCTGAGGTGCTGTTCGTCGTGGTCCTCTCCGCGGTATTCCTGTCCGAACGACTGAGTCTGCTCGAGGTGGTAGGGAGCGTCTGTGTCGTTGTCGGAGTCATCGTCGTTCTCGCAAACGTCGATACGGTCAGTCTTACCCTCGGATTGGGAGAGATAGAAGCGATAGTCAGCTCGATGTGCCTCGGAACATCGGTAGTCATGACGACGACCCTGCTGAAGACTCACAGGCTCACGCCCCTTTCCGGGATTGAGCTCTTCCTCTCAGGGGTGTTTGTGATAGCGATCGGAGCCGTGACTGGAATGCTTGCCCTTCCGAAGTTCTCTGCTTGGCCGATACTGATCCTCCTTGGCCTGTTCCCGGCGCTGGGCCTATTGACTTACAACGCTCCGCTCCCGAAGATCGGCGCCTCCCTGACATCGGTCCTCTTCGCCCTGAACGGAGTTCTGACAGTGGGCGTGCAACTGCTGATACTCTTCATCGCCCCACACGCCAATATCAGGCTTCCCCAGAGCGTCCCTCTCGCGCTCCTCGGCGGTGGAATCGCGTTCCTCGGAGTCTACCTGCTCAACAAGCGGGGAGTTGCGCCGATTCGTGGATGAGGATCCAGATGAATGCGCTGAGGGGGAGATTTGAACTCCCGAGGTACGTAGTACCACCAACTCTCAAGGCTGGCGCCGTAAACCGGGCTTAGCTACCTCAGCACTTTGGATGACACCAACATCTGCGCTGATATCATCATTTCGGAGCGGTGAATCGCGCCATATCCTCATGAACGCTTGCTCTCGCCCTTCAGCTGGAACAACCGCTCAAGATCCAGCTCAAAAGCGATCATCGGATACTTGAGCTCGAAGGCTTCTATCGTCGATGGCGAAACCTCGCCGAGAACGCCGATTTCGTCGGCGCCGACTGAGATTCCAGCACATCTTCCTCTGACGAAACTGGGATGTTCCTCTGACGACACCTCAGACGCGAAGCCAGCGCCCGACAGGATGGCTTGGACAAGGGATTTCGCCTCTGTGAAGCTGGCCTTTGAATGGATGGCCACTCCCGCGAGAAGTGTTCGGTTCCTGCCGTGCTTGACGACTTCTCCGACCTCGAAGATGCGCTGAGGAAGCTCTCTGTGCTTGTTCTTTCTCAGCACCGTCATGAGGCTCGGGAGCAGGGATGTGCGAACGAGCACGTGCTCCTCGCTAACGGGGTTCTTGACCCAGATCGCGGTCTTCTCTTCTGGGAGATTCATCGAGGAGTACTGGTCCCTCGGGTTCGAGAGCGACAGTGTGACGACCTCGAAGTATCCCAGTCCAATCATGATTCCTTTCACCGCGTTGCCGAACGATATCAACGGATTCTCAATCCCGAACGTCGCCATCTTGGGCAGGGTGTTGCCGAACTTCTCGAAACCATATCCGATGGCCACGTCCTCCGCGAGGTCCACAGGATGAAGCACATCTCCTCTGTATCTTGCAACCAGCACATCGATCCCGTTCTTGCCGGCCGCGGCACCGTGCCCCATCCGCATGAGGCAGCCAGCCATCGCTTTGGCGTCCAAAGCCGTCCCGTTCCAGCTGTTGACATAGGCCGGATCGAGGCTCATCAGACAAGGTTTCAGATCGGGCGCCAGCACTGTTCGGCCGTCCTGAGTTATCCTGACGGTCTTTATCTTTCCCCCTCGCTCCGCCAGCGCGGTCGTGAGAATGTTCACGGCAGACGTGACGGCGTTCAGGTCCGTGCCTGTGCAATCGACGAAGATGTCTCTTGTGTTCTCGGTTATCGCGGTTGTGACGCCGTTAATTATCGGTGGAAACGAGAGCACCTCGCCTTGTTTGTCCACGATCATCGGGTATCGGCGTTTGCCCTCGAGCACGAAGGCGTACGCCTTCCCCTTTTCGTGCTCTTTCAGTATTTCAGAAGGAGTCATCCTCCTGTCGCCCTGGAGAGGCACGAAGGAAAGCTCGTCCGGAAGCACAGCCTTGTACGTGAACGGCGGCTCGACCGTCCCGAAATCGTGGATGCCGATCGCGACCTTCCTGCGGTTCCTGCCCAGGGTGAGGTGCAGTTTCTCCTGCAGGTCCATCATCGATCGTATGAGAGGGTCCGTGATTTCGTTCCCCTCGACGAGAGCAGACCAGATATACGGTCTGACCTCCTTCACCGAGGGGTCGACCAAGAGGTCGACGGAGGACTCGCTGACCGCATAGGATCTCAGGCCAGGCTCGTAGCCGAGGAATGCGCGAAAGGCCCTCGCGATGCCCTCCACCGAATACATGTCAGGCCTGTCGGGGAAGAACTCGAACGAAAGCTCATCGGACGACTCGTCCATCACCTTCAGATCGGCGCCGATCAGCGGAAGGCGCTCCCTGATGGTGTCCCTGGGGACCTCTCTGCCCACGAGGTCGCAAAGATCCGAGTAACTGAAGTTGATGACTGGCATCTTTCCGAGGCCCCGCCAAAGGAAAAGGTTGCGCATATAATAAAGTTGTCAGATGCTCGCCGTCGGTCACTTCTTCGATATGTCCTTCGCGCCCCCTCCCCCATGGACAGCCTCGGCGGTCGTCCCGTGTGCCTCCTCGGTCGTCGGAACCGGACCGGTGGCGACCCTCCGCGTCTCGCTCACGAACGCCGCGATGATCAGTGTGGCCACCGCGAGCGCGATTGAGCACAGAACTATCGGCGCCTCCGGGCTCACGACCTGGTAGATGTAGCCGAGAACGAAGAAGCCCACGATGTTGCCCATTCCTTGTATCATCTGGTATGCGCCCATGACCCTCCCCCTTTCTGCGGGGAGCATCACATCTGCCAGCATCGCCCCGACCGACGGGTTCGACATCGCAGCCCCGAAGTCCGAAACCGCCACAAGGACGAAGACCTGCCAGACATCGGTGGCCACGACATTCAGCAAGAGGCCTCCGACCATCAGGGTCCCGCCCAACAGCATGAACGGCCTGCGGCCGTGCTTGTCTGACATGGCGCCGAAGGGGAGGGTTCCCAGAAGCATCACAAGAGCTCCGATGGAGATCGCGATCCCGACCTCCGTCGTCGTCATCCCGATTCGGTCGTACCAGAAGAGAATGAGTCCGAGGTTCCACAATCCCTGGACGATGCCCATCACGAATCCGCGAGTCGTGACGGCCGCCAAGGACCTGTTATGCTGGAAGTTCCTCTTCCAGGCAGAGAACATGGCAAGGACGGAGGGCTTCTCGTTCTGGAGATGTGCTTTCGGTTCCCTGATCAAGAACATGAGCATGGCGCACCCCACTGCGAGACCTGCCGCCACATAGAACGGATAGTAGAAACCCACCTGACCTGCCAACAGGCCTCCGAGGCCAGGACCCCCCAAACCGCCCAACAGCTGGGCCGTGCCCTCCGCGCCCATCGCGACCCCTCTCTTGCTCTCAGGCACGAGATCGACGGTAAGGGCGAATGCCGCAGGGGTAACCAACGCAGCCGCCAGTCCCTCCAACACCCTCAGAACGGTGAACTGCCATGAATTCGAAATGAGGACGAGCGCGTAGGTGGTGAGAGAGAATCCGAGCGTGCCCGCGACGATCAAGGGCTTTCGCCCGATGCGGTCAGCCAGATAGCCCGCCGGGATCATTCCCAATGCGAACGACAGGGCGAACAGGGAGTACGTCACCCCCAGTTGGGCCGCGTCCATCGACAGGTTCTTCTCCGCGTATTTCGGCATGATCGGGGACAGTATGCCGAAGCCGAGGGAGACTACTGCCAGGGAAAGCAGGAGAATCGAGAAATCCCTCGAGATGGCCAGCGATTCTCGGACCTTCGATGGGGCCTTGTCATGCTTCTTCCGGTCTTCCATGTTTCGACCCGAACAAACATCAACGGTCATTCATGTACTTCGAAGCGGCCACTTGTGGCTTTCAGGTGGTCACTATTACCACGGGGCGTTACCGTAAGGAAAAATATAAGGCTACCCAACCTAAATCAAGACGCTGACAATGGGCCAGTTCTGTCCTCAATAGAAGGCGGCATAAGATGATCAAGGAAAAGGTCAAGACGGGCGTATCCGGGCTTGACGACATGCTGGAGGGCGGCCTCATACCAGGTAGGGCGTATGTCGTATCCGGCACTTCAGGGACGGGCAAGACGACCCTCGCCATGCAGTTCCTGCTGGAGGGCGCGAGGGAGGGGGAGCGGGTTATATACATCTCCATCGACGAACCGCCGAACGAGGTGAAGCAGAACATGCGGTCGTTCGCGTGGGACCTGGGTCGGATCCAAGTGTTCGATGCCACGCCTGACATCATGAGCTACGACAAGACGCCGGTCAGGGACGTCTCGACCGAGCGCAAGGTTGTGCACTTCAATGAAGTCGGGAGCGACATCAGGCAGACCTCTGACAGAACCCCCATGGACATGACCGTGAACACGATCCAGGAGCTCCTGAAGCAGGAGATGAGATTGAGGAAGTACTCGAGGGTCGTGGTCGATTCCCTGACATCCCTGAGATACTTCTACATCAGGACGAGCGAGGAAAATACAACGATGATCTCGTTTTTCAGGCTCCTTTCGGACCTCGGGGTCACGAGCCTTCTGACGGTGCAGCTGCCGGAGATCTCGAAGCCGGACGTTGAGGCGCAGGTGGCAAGAGGAGAGATAAGGCTACACAAATGGATAAACGGCCGCGGTCTGATGCGAGGGGTGACCGTGGAGAAGTACAGAGGGTCATCCCACGACCCGCGACTGAGAACTATGAAGATCACTTCCGAAGGCCTGATGATCAAGACAGACTCGACAGAAACAGAAGACAAGGGGTCGGAGGAAAAGGAGCAAGATTCAGCCCCGCAATCGACCGCCGCGAAGCCTACGCTTCCGAAGGAGATCACTCAGCCTTCGGGAAGGCCGCTTCCTCACGCGGCCGAGTCTTCCGCGAACCCGACTCCTGCGACTCCTGACCCGCCTCGCGAAGGGGGCACCGGAACATGACTGACCAGCTCGGCTCTGACAGGGTGAGCACAGGCGTGCCTGGACTCGACGAGATGCTCGGGGGAGGGCTGATACCCGGAAGGCCGTATGTCGTGTCGGGCACGACAGGCAGCGGAAAGACCATCCTTGCTGTCCAGTTCCTGCACCAGGGTGTGAAGCAGGGGGAGCGCGCGCTCCTGGTGGCAATCGACGAGCCGCCGGCTGAGATAAGAGAGAACGTCCGAGCCCTCGGCTGGGACGTCGGCAAGATCAGAATCCTCGATGTCCACCCCGCGGCGAAGGCCTTCAGCAAGCGCGTTTCCATGGTCGAGGTCGCGGCCCAGAGAACGGTCGGCTCTCTACGGGATGCCGGCCCGAGCGCGAAAAACGAAGCCATGAAGCAGGCAGCCCCGGGGATATCCGTTCCGTCGCTCCAGCTCATGCTGAAGCAGGAGCTCTACGAGGTCAAGTACTGCAGAGTCGTGATCGACTCGCTCACCTCTTTGAAGAAGCTGTCCGAGATGATGGGGGACATGAACTCGAGCATCGTGTCGCTGCTCAGGTTCCTCTCGGAATCGTGTGTGACGAGCCTGATCATCACAGACCTCCCGGATCCGACCGAGCTCGAGCCTGAGATATTTGTCTGCAGGGGAGAGATCCGGCTCCACAAACGCATGGTGGCGAACAAGATCGACAGGTGCATAACGATCGAGAAGTTCAGAGGCTCCCCGCACGACACCATGCCTCGGCCGATGACGATCACCGAGGCGGGAATCACGGTTGAACCCAAGAAGAAGATCCCCAAGATCTCACTGAAGATGCTCCAGGCCTTCACGCAGTACGGTAGATAGCCCGAGCCGAGCCTATACTGCACACTATTTTACAGTAGTATACCTTTCTGGGCCTTCGAAAACCATGAGCGGGAAGAGCAGGTTGCCTCTAGTCGAGGCTTCGGGCAAGCCCTTCGAGATGGGCAGGAAGATTGGCAAGATCTGCTCGGCGAAAGCGGCCGCCTACAGAAGGGCGATCTCCGCCTCCGTTCTATACAGCACCGGCTACACATGGCAGAAGGCAGTCGAGAGATCGGAGCTCTACCTGAACTATGCCGAGGACTTCTATCCCGACTTCTTGGATGAGATCAGAGGCTACTCCGAAGGCTCGAAGTTGCCGTTCGAGGACGCCTTCGCGATGTGCTGCCACGAATTGCTCTCGCCCCGTGGTTTCAAGGGTTGCACGGATGTCGCGGTCAACGGCGACGTGACCTCCGACGGAAGGGTCCTTGCCGCTCACAACGAGGATTGGTCGAACGACTGCCTCGACACCGTCGTGCTGCTTCACGGAAAACCGAACGGGAAGCCCGAGTTCTTCGCCACCTCCTACGCCGGGCTTCTGCCCTCGTGCGGCATGAACAGCGCAGGCATAGGTCTGACAGGAAATGCGCTCGACCCGAACGACGTGCGGATTGGAATCCCAAAGGTCTTCCCCGTCAGAAGAGTCCTCGAGGCCAGGCGGATCGGGGAGGCGCTCGAGTCCGCGATGCCCCATGAACGCGCATCGAGTTACAACAACATCATCTCGGACAAGCACGGGGAGATCTACTCGCTCGAGGGATCCGCCACCGACTGCGCTTGGCTGTATGCCATCGACGGATACCTCGTGCACACGAACCACTACACATCCCCGAAGATGGAGAAGTTCGAATCGGACCCCTCCTCGATTGCGTGCTCGGTGTTCAGATACAACCGGGCGCTGAGACTGATTGAGGACCAGCTGGGAGAGGTCACTGTGGATTCGCTGAAGTCAATCCTCAAAGATCACGTCAACAAGCCGGGCTCCATCTGCCGTCATGCGGAGCGGGGGAAGAATCCCCTGGATGTCTCGGAGACCATCTTCTCCGTGATCTTCGATGTGACGAATCTGGAAGCCCATGTGCTCAAGGGCAAACCGTGCACCAGCTCATACGTGAAGCTGTCGCTCATGGAGTAGAGCGCGGCCGGAGCCATCAAGGAAAGTATTTAATCCACATCACGGTATTGCGCAAGAGCCATCACGGGCCCATAGCTTAGCTTGGTTGGAGCACCCGGCTGATAACCGGGAGGTCACCGGTCCGAATCCGGTTGGGCCCACTCCGGCCTTTTACTGGCTATATATACCCGAAGATTCTGATCTGCAGGATTGGTTTTTTCGACGGCAGGGGCTTCCCATGCCTGCCGCAACTGAGAGAACACGTCCTCGTATCGAATCCGTGCATAGAATTTCTTTGTCGTCACGGTCGACCGATGCCGCAGCGCCTTCAACCCCGTCTCGACATGTATACCAAGGTCGATGCTATTCTGAGGCGAAGATCGCGTGCGATTTCTATGGATATCTGAGTCTGAGTAACAGGAGTGCCAAGAGACCTATGAGTATTGCGAGAATCCCAGGAACGCCCAGCGAGTTCTCAAAAACCCTCCCTCTTCCCCCTTCCCCGAAAACTGTTGCAGCAAAGAAAACTAGGATAGCTCCGGCCACGACAAGTGCCATAAACGGCAACATCATGAACAGCAATCGTGCCTTCTGCTCGTCCATAGATATCCTCTACCCAGAAACATCTGCTTCCCTTCCATATTGTTCTTTCCCTAGACTACAGGAAGACTCGCTGTGGGAGAAATCGGCCTGGGAGCCAGAGAGGACGGACGAACCATGAATATCGCAGTCATCAGGGGCACGCCAGACAAGCCTGATATCCGAATTCAAGTGCAAACTCCCCAAGAGAGTAACCTCTCCCGTTTTGTTCGTCTCGTGTCCTCATAGCCAGGCCCCAACGGGAAGAACAAAGAAATCAAGACAATCACCGTTGCGAGTATGCCGATAAGGAGGCCGATTTCGACCTCTACTTCGTTTGGAACCCGATTCCGCAAATAGAAGAAGGTGCCCAAGAACTGGATGTCGCCACAAGCCATCCACAGACTCGCAAGAGGCGAATATAACGACAGAAGAGAGCCGGACGCAAACAGATATGCAGCGACGCTCCATCCAATCGAGTGGACACCAGATCCATCCGCAACTCCCCAGGTGCTGAACAAGTAGCTGTACAGAATATCGTGTGGACCTCCCCAAGAAATGAACAGCGAGACAAAACCAAGATATGCTCCTGACACAGCCAGAAGGTTCACTCTTAGTGCTGCCAGGTTCTCAGGGCTCACACTTAACAACCTCTCGACGAAAGTCAGATGGCTCTTGCTGAGCCCAACGCCAACCGGGCGAGCTAGGCTCAGAAGGACGGTTATGCTCGCAACAAGAGCCGCCGTGATCTTGATGCTTCGCGGTGTCCATGCCGCTTCCGATCCGTCTCCCACTGAGACTCACTCCTTGCCTTGGTCCGCCATCCTGCTCTCGGGCGACTCGCTACGATATTCCTCATAAAAAAGATTGCAGTCCCTTATCCACTCGGTTATCGGCAACGGAAAGCTCAATGGTCAGGTCGTTGAAGAGCGAAAGGTACGAAAACAGGAACGCCCTTACCCCGCCCATGGACGACACCGACGTGAAGATCCTCAATCTCCTGAGGGGAAATTCGAGGACGAAGAACACAGAGATCGCCCGTCAGGTCAATCTGACAGAGAGGGCTGTCCGCGCCAGGATCGAGAAGCTCTCCCGAGAAGGTGTCATCAGGAAGTTCACTATCGAGACATCGCCCATCGGAGTCGAGGGGATCGTGCTGATAGACACGAACGTCGGCCGGACGACCGCCGTCAAGGAGAAGGCTCGGCAGCTGTCGGAGCACGTGTTCGAGTGCTCTGGCGAGTTCGACGTCGCGGTCCGACTGAGGGCGGACTCCCTGGACGAGCTGAACAGGGAGGTGGACGAGCTGAGGGCATTCCCCGGCGTCCTGAGAACATCGACGCTGATAAAACTCATCGAGGGGTAGTGCCCCGCCGTCTAGCATTGTTCCAGGCCAGATGTTTTCATTCTGGTCACCGATATGCAAAAGTTAATACTCCCCGCAATCTTTACTAAAAGACAGTGAACCAATGGACTTGATGGAGGCCATCAAGACTCGCAGGAGCGTGCGAAGATACAAACCGGTTCCCGTTCCAGAGTCGCTTCTGAAAGATGTTTTGAACGCTGCTAGACTCGCCCCCTCCGCGGACAACGCTCAGCCCTGGAAGATTGTCATCGTGAGGGACGAGCAGACCAAGCTGAAGCTCGCAGCCGCATCGAACGGCCAGAAGTTCATCGCGCTGGCGCCGGTCGTGCTCGTGGCCTGCGGCATTCCGGACGACGCCTTTCCTACTGTGGGCGGCTACATGAGCAGCCATGTCATCGATGCTGCGATAGCGGTCGACCACCTGACGCTCGCGGCGCACGCATCCGGCCTTGGGACTTGCTGGATCGCCTGGTTCAAGGAGGACAAGGTCAGGGAGGTTCTGGGGATCCCGGAAGACGTCAGGGTGATCGCCCTGACCCCGTTGGGTTATCCGGATGAGGCGCCTGAGCGAACTCCGAGGAAGAACCTCGAGGAGTTGGTCGTCTATGACAGATACCAATAAACACTCTTCTCGCTCTATATGCCCAAAGAGCATTAGGAGCCATGATCCATAGCCGGCGGGCAGAGCGCCGGCGAGTCGTGACAGTGGTGAGAAAGCCGTGGCGGTTAAAGGCGTGACGCGGTCAGGGGAGGCCTACTGCCTATCGTGTCGCCAGATGGTGGAACGAGAGGCGACCAAGTGCCAAGGATGCCTTTCCGAGCTCACCGAGGAGGTGAAGGCATTCGCGTGCCCGAAGTGCCAGACCGTGATAGCTTTGGGCGAGCCGCAGTGCCCGACCTGCGGGCTCAGGTTCAAAGTGAAGGCGGTGAGACCCCGGGAGGCCGCTGACGACGACAGATTCCTCATGAAGTTGATTGAATGGGGCAAGTCTCCTTCGGAATTGGAGCAAGAGAGAGCGAAACCTAAGCCGCCTGAGGAGCAGGCGCCACAGACCGCCCCGGCCCGACCGGAGGACCAGCTGAAGAAGCTCACGCAGCTGAAAGAGAGCATCAAGGACCTGATGGCCAACCGGTCGGAAATGCTCGAGCGTATGGAGAAGAGGCTGGAAGAGGAGAAGACCAGGCTGGCGAAGATTTCGGCGATGGAGGAGACCTCTGAGGGCCCGGAGCAGGTCGAGGCCGAGATCATGGCCCTTGCGGACGAGATGGCCGACATCACGATGCTCCAGGCTCACATGGAATCGCTCTCGGACGAGATCTCATCGCTCATGGAGTCGGTGGACGTGGGCGAGGCCACAAAGGAGCGGGGGCTTGCCGCAAAGGCTCTGCGGAAGAAGCTCGACGCCAAGGAGAAGGAGCTAGATGAGCTGAGGGCCAAGGAGGAACAGCTCGCCAAGCGCGAGGAGATGGTCGACCGGAAAATCCAGGCCTATGCCGCCAAGAAGAAGCAGCTGGATGAAAGCGAGGCGGAGCTCCAGACGAAGCTGGCCAAGCTCGAAGACGAGCGCGCCGAACTCGAGAGACTGAAAGCACTCGCTACCGGTGCCAAGACCGAGAGCGAGCGCGAGGAGGCGCGCGCGGAATGGCTTGTGGAGCGCAAGAAGCTCCATCAGAGGCTAGCGGACATCAATACTACGGTTGTCAAGCACCGGCTCGCGAAGGAGCTCACGGAGGAGGAAATCAGGGCTACGGAAGGCGACCTGGACGGCATGATCGCGGAGCTCGAGAAACAGATAGGCGAGCTCATAGTTGAGAAGCTGGACCTACAGACTAGGATCCAGGAGGCCTCGGTCATGGACGAGGACCTGAAACGCCTCCTGAAGGTGCTGGACCAGATGCTGGGCCAGCTGCCCGAGGACGCGATCGAGCGTTTCTCGAAATCAGACGAGTTCGCTCTGTACGAGCGCATCCTAGATAAGTTCAAGATTTGAAAAACGATTTAATGTATAAGGCCATATATTACTAGACCAATACAGAAACACCCCCTCAAATCGCGTTGGATGACAGATGGAGCTAGGCTACCATGGGTCTCAGGGACAAGGCAAGAGAGAGCGTTACGAAGACGCCTCAGGAGCAGGCGCAAGAAGAGCCTGCCCAGTCGCCAGAGGAGAAATCCCTGCAGCCGCCTCCTGAGGAGCAGAAGCAGAGCCCAACTCTGGAACCGTCCGTAACGTACCTCGTCGAGGAGGAAAGGCCTGACCTCGCATATTCGCTTTTCATAACCGCCTCCAAGCAGGGCATGAGGGGAATGATCGTCTCCCGGACATACCCGAAGAACCTTCGGAAGGCGCTGGACATCGGTGATGCGCCCGTATTCTGGCTCACCAACGCGATGAGCGACGAGGCCATCGGCCCCAAGGACTTGGAGAGACTGACCCTGTCGATCCGCAGGTTCTTGGAGGAGGGTGGCGGGCAGCTCGTGCTGATCGATTCTCTAGAGTACGTGATCACGAACAACAAGTTCGTGAGCGTGCTGAGGCTCCTCCAGACGATCAGGGACCTCATAGCGATTCACAAGGCTGTGGGCATCGTCTCGCTCAAGTCATCCACGCTGGAACCTGCGAAGCTCGCCTCGATCCAGAGGGAGTTGGAGGTCTTCGCCGCGGACAAATCGACCGTGGCGCCTCTGCAGCCTGAGCCTGAGTCGCACCTCATCAGCGAGGTGAAACAGGACGAGCTGCTCATAGAAGCGGAGAGGCTCGAGGAGGATCGAAAGAGGATAGCCGTTCAAGGGACGAGGCTCAGCACCGAATCCCAGAAGCTCGCCCTGGACAGGCAGGAGCTGGAGAAGGAGCGCCAGGAAGTCCGGCAGACGCTCGTCCGTGTGAGGCAGACGAGGAAGGAGCTGGAAGATTTCAGGATCAAACTCACCAAGGAAGAGGCCGAGCTGACATCGCGGGTCAGAGCAAAGCTCGCCAAGGAGATGCAGGCCCTCGACTCGAAGAGGGCCAACCTGGAGATGATGGAGAAGGAGGTCGAGTCTAGATACCAGCAGCTGGACAGGATCGTCGGCCTCAAAACCGAGCAGAAGATGTTCGAGATCCAGAGCGAGAAGAAGCGGCTCGATAGCGAGAGACAGAAGCTCTCTGACCTGATGAGCAAGGTGGAGCTGGACAGAAGAACGCTCGACGAGAACCTCAGGGGAGCCCAGGACAAGGAGGCTTTGGTCGACCGCTCTCTCGAAGAGGCGAAGGCACGCGAGAAGAAGCTCCAGGAGCGCGAGCACGCCGTCGCGCTCGAGAAGGTGGAGATCGAGAAGCAGAAAGCGACCGTTGATGCTGAACGAAAGGATCTTGACCGATTCAGGAAGGCTCAGGAAGACGAAATCTCGCAGATGAAGGCCGAGGTCGGCAGGCTGTCCGGCGATGTCACTCAAAGAGAGGAATCGGTAACAAAACTCACCCACGAGCTCGAGACGCTGAAGTCCAGGCTCGTCACACAGCAGCAGATGCTCAACGAGAGGGAGAGCGCGACTCAAATGCGGGTTGACGAGCTTGACGACCACGAGAAAACATTGGCGACTCTCGAGACGGAAGCCAAGCAGATGCTCGAAAAGGCCAACCTGCTTGATTCGAGCGTAAGGAGCAAGGAGGCACAGCTGAGTAAGGAGCATGAGAGGCTCCAAGAAGATCTGGAGGACCTTAGGGCCGAGCTGAACAAGAGATCGGTGGACCTGCAGAAGAAGGAGGAGAAGCTCAGGTCTGATGAGGATAGGTTCACCAAGGAGAGCGAGTCACGGAGCAAGGCGCTGTCCGAGCTTGAGACGAAGCTGAAGGAGAGCAGCACCAATCTGCAGAAGCTCAGGGACGCGCTCGACAAGCGCGAGACCGCTGTCAAGACCGTTGAGATGGAGATCGATCAGATCAAAAAGGAGGCCGAGGACTACGCTGCTGCGCTCAACGACGAGAAATCGACCTTCGAGAAGGAGAGGCAGAATGCGAAGGAGGGCCTGATCCAGGAGAGAAACGCGTTCGAGCAGGACAAGGTAGCTTTCGAGCAGGAGCGCGTAGATACCGAGAGGCAGATCGCCGAGGCCCAGAAGGAGATCGACGCAAAGATCGCCCGGATGGAGGAAGAGCGCAAGGAGGGCGAGGAGAAGGTCTTCGCGGTCGAGGAGATGCGCACCATCCTGAACCAGCGCGCAAGCGATGTCGCGTCTACCGAGTTGAAAATGGCGGAGGAGCGGGTGGCGATCGACGGCCTCAGGCGCGAGCTCCAGAGGAAAAGGGACGAGATCGACGGGTTCGAGCGGGACATGGCAATCAAGCAGGAGAATCTGCGCGCGACCGCGGAGATGGTCCAGAAGACCAGGGCCACCGTCGATGAGAGGGAGGGCCTCCTGAGGGAACAGCTCCTGACATCCGAGAACGAGAAGAACGCCCTGGAGGCCAGGCGCGCTGCGCTGGAAGCAGACATACAGGAGTTCGAGAAGCACAGAGACGAGGTCGAGGCGCTGGCCGCAGAGACTGCTTCGCAGCAGACCGAACTCGAGGAATGGAAGGTCCAGCTCGATGACATTTCTGAATCACTGAAGGCCAAGGATGCGGATATCAAGGCGAGGGAGACGGCAATCGAGTCGTCAAGACGGGACTACACGAAGCTCAAGGAGGATGTGCTCGCTGAGAAAGCGAGGCTCGAGAGCGACTACAACTCGAAGTTCGCTCAGTTGGAGGAGAAGGGCAAGGCGTTTGCAGCGGAGGCCGCTTCCCTGGAGGCTGTCAGGAGCAAGATGACCCTGTCAGAACAGGAGGCCAGCAAACGAGAGGAGAAGATACTGGCCACGGAGGGAGCGCTGGCCGAGAGGGAGAAGAAGGTCTCGGACGCCGAGGCCGCCCTCCAGAACGCCAAGAGGGCGATCAACGATCAATTGGAGATCCTGAAGGGCGAGAAGCAGGCGCTTGAGGAGCAGCGCTCGAAACTGTCCAAGGAATGGGAGTCTCTGCAGCAAGAGAAGGACAATGTGCAGAAGGAGACCGAGGAGAGCTGGGCCGAGCTCGAAGTGGCCAAACGGGACCTGGAGGAGAGGGCGAAGGTCCTCGAAGACAGGGATGAGGCAGTCGCCACCAGAGAGAAGGGACATGAGGCAGCGTCGGCGGAACTTGCCACGAATATCACCGAACTCCGCCGGGTCGAGCTGAAGCTGAGTGAATCTCAGACAGCACTTGACACAAGGGAGCAAGAGCTGAAGGACCTCTCCTCGGAGCTTGAGACGGCGAAGGCGGAGCTGACCCAGAAGCACCAGGTCACGCAGGAAACGCTTGCAGCCAGGGAAGAGGAACTCAATGAACGCCTTTCGACTCTGGAGCGTGAGAAAGCCGCTCTCGATGCGGAGCGGGCGAGAGTTGATGCGGAGGCGAAGAGGATCTCAGCCTCCAGAAACGAGCTTTCAGCGGCAGCAGCCCAGGTGGACGCGAGGTCGATTGAGCTAGAGGGACTCGCGCAGCAGGCGCGGTCCAGGGAGGAGAAGCTTTCCCAGCTGGAATCGTCTCTGGCAAGCAGGGAGCAGACTATCCTTGCCGGTGAGTCGGCGATTGAGAAGAGCAAGGACGAGATCGAGGCGTTGAGGTCCGAGCTGGGAGCTAAGCAGGCATCCATTTCACAACAGGCCCAGGAGCTCGCCGACCGCGAGACGAAGGTTCGGATGGAGACTATTGCACTGAAGAAGCTTCAAGAGGATCTCCGAGCAGGGCAGGAACAGCTAGATGCCAGCACGCGGGCTTTGGAAGAGAAGGAGATTGCGCTTGCCGGAAGGGAGGCGGCCATCTCGAGCGAGGCCACGGAGCAGAAACAGGGGATCTCCATGGAGGCCGCCGAGGTTCAGAAGGCTCGTGCAGAGATCGAGGGGATGAGAACCGAGATCAGCCGCCAGAACGCCGAACTCGTCCAGTCCAGGAAGGAGATCACGGAGCTGCAGAGAAACCTCTCCGAGAGGGACTCGATCCTGAGGCAGCAGGAGCAGAGCATTTCCGCCAAGGCCACAGAGCTCGAGGGTATGTCGGCTTCACTGGCCGACAGAGAGAGGGTGCTAGGTGAGGAGACCAAGAAGCTCGAGAGCAGGGAGACCGCAGTCAACATCAGAGAGCAGGGGGCGGAAGAATCCTTTGAAGAGTACAAACTGGTGCTCGAACAAATCGAGAAGCAGAGGGACCTGCTGGAGGAGAAGGACTCGGAGCTCAGAGCGAAGGCTGCCCAGCTCGATCGAAACGTCGGCGACCTTGAGCTGATGCAACACCAGCTGGACAGCGAGCGAGAGCTGCTGGCCCAGAAGGACGCAGGGCTCGAGCAGCTGAGGATAGAGCTCGAGAAATGGCGCCTCGAGATCATGGACAAGAGGGAGAAACTCGAGGAGGAAGTCCGTGAGAGGATATCAGAAGTCTCTCGGCAGACTTCCGCGCTGTCGAAACCCCAGGCCGCAGCCGCGACTGATGACACGCTGCTGAGGCGCGAAATCGGGTTGCGCAGTCTCGAGGAGCAGTTGCACACTCGCGAGAGGGACCTCGAGACCAGGGAAAGGACAGTCGCAGTCGAGATGGAAAGGCTCGAGAGGGAGCGCGCCGAGGTCCAGGACCTATGGGACAAGATAGACTCTTCCAAGAAAGGGCTCGCTGCCGTCATGGACGAAAAGACCATCGTCGAGCTGGAGAGAAGAAAGCAGGAACTGGACGCTCTCTACCTCAAGATATCGGACAGAGAAGAGACTGTTCGAAAGGACGAAGCGAGGCTCGATGGAGAGTGGGCCCGACTGCACTCCATCGAGGAGGAGCTGGCGGACCTCGCCAGGGTGCTGAAGTCGAAAGATGACGAGATTAAGAAGCTGGACGGGTCGGCCGGGTGAGGCCCACCCTGTTTTTGATTGGTCCCTAGAACACGGTGATCTTGCCGCTCACTATCAATTCGGTCAGGTCGGTTATGTTGGCTAGCTTCTCGTTGTAGATCGCCCTGATCTCCTTCTCATACTTCTTCGGGTTGACATTGCCCGCGTATATGATCTTGGCGCTCGCGGCCTGAGGAGTATCGATTGGATGACCGATCTGAGACAGGATTCTCGTGTGGACCTCGACGATGTCCCCTCTGCCCGCAGCGACGATCGCGCTGGCCACCTGGTTGGCAAGGATGTTGTACAGCTTGCCGACATGAGTGACAGGGTTCTTTCCGGCGGACGCCTCCAGGCTCATCGGTCTCATGGGAGTGATCAACCCGTTCGCCCTGTTGCCTCTCCCGACCGAACCATCATCGCCATTCTCCATGCTCAGCCCGGAAACAGTTAGATAGTATATCCCCTTCGCGTAGTCGTCGGCCGTGTTGATGAAGACCTTCAAATCCCGGTCGGTGAACTTCTGGGCGAAATCCTGGATCTTGTTCGTCGCGTCCCTGATCGAGCTCTGGTAGTGGCTCTTGTCGGGTACCTTGCCAGAAACCATCGCTATGGCTATCGTCAGGACTATGCTGTCCCTCATCCTGCACGCCATGACCTTGACATCCTCCCCCAGCTCAGGCATGGTTCTGCACAGCTTCCCGTTGATGAACTTCTCCGTCTCGAGGGTTATCCGCTCCGTCTCGCTGAAGGGCGCGAAGCCGACTCCGAAGGAAGTGTCGTTGGCCAGAAGCCTCCTCGTCTCGTAGAGTCCGCGAAGGTCCACGCTGCCCTGGCCGATCCTGCAATCCAGGGTAACGTCCCATTCGACGTCCAGACTCTTGCAAGTCTTCTCGAGATATGAATACGCGGCTTTCAGAGCACAGGTCCTGTACGGCAGTCTCTCGCCGTTCACCTCGGTTGTTGCACGTCCGACGAGCAGTATGTAGATAGGTTCCAGCATCGCGCCACCGCCGAACTTTGGGGCTGATTGGCCGCCTACAACCTCCACCTCGTCCGTATTGTGGTGCAGAATCCTCCCGTACCTCTTCTTGTACATTTTGCACAGGGCTCTGCTAACGCTCTCGGCCAGACCGTCGGCGATGCTGTCAGGGTGGCCAATGCCCTTCCTCTCAACGAACTCAGTGTCCTGCTTCTCGATGGAAGCGTGCGTCAGCTGCTCAATGAAAATGTTCCTTTCCATGAACTCATCTCACGAAGGTTGCGTGCGCAGAACAATTCTTCACACTTAACCTTTTCGGACCTGAATGGAATGATTGGCCAGATGAAGAGAATCGTCACTTCTTGATCGCTTTCCTTCTGGCCTCTCTCAGTGTGCCTTCGGGTGTCAGGCACATCTTCTTCCCTGAGAGCACGCCAGCAACGCCTTCCTTGGACTCCACCTTGCTGTAGTCCTCGCAGAGTCTGCAGGTCGGCGGGCACACGCTGACGCGATCCTTGGGCTGCGGGTAGGAGAAAGTTCCGCCCTCGTAGTTCCTCAGCACGACTCTCTTGTCGGACATCGATATGAGGTACTGCGGCGCGATGGGTATCTTGCCGCCCCCTCCTGGCCCGTCCAGGATGAATGTCGGGACCGCGAAGCCAGACGTGTGACCTCTGAGGGCCTCCGCAATCTCTATACCCTTCTCGACGGACGTCCTGAAGTGCTCGAGCCCCTTGGACAGATCGCACTGATAGTAGTAGTAGGGCCTGCATCTGATCTTGACGAGCTCGTGAACGAGCTTCTTCATTATCGTGGGGCAGTCGTTTATCCCCTTGAGGAGAACTGACTGGTTCCCGACGGGAATCCCATGGTCAACCAGCATCTCAACCGCTCGCTTGGAATCGGGCGTGATCTCCTTCGGGTGATTGAAGTGAGTGTTGAGCCAGATGGGGTGATACTTCGAGAGCATCCTGCACAGTTCGGGCGTGATCCTCTGAGGTAGAGTGCAGGGCGCCCGGCTGCCGATCCTCACGATCTCGACATGGTCTATCGCTCTCAGCCGCTTGATGATATCCTCAAGGAATGCGTCGGAAACGAGAAGCGCGTCTCCTCCGGACAGGAGAACATCTCTGACCTCCTTATGCCCCTTGATGTACTTGATCGCCGCATCGATCGTCTCCTTGTCCATCTGCCGATCTGTCTGGCCCGCCAACCTTCTCCTCGTGCAGTGTCTGCAGTAGTTGGCGCACATATCAGTTATCAGGAACAGCACACGGTCAGGATATCTGTGCGTTAGAGCGTGCACCGGTGAGTCGATGTCTTCGAAGAGTGGGTCTTCCATGTCTGATGCGTTGAAGTCCGTCTCCTTGGCCGTTGGGACCGCCTGCATCCGTATCGGATCATGCGGGTCGTCCGGGTCCATCAACGTCGCGAAGTACGGGCTGATGGCCATTCGGAGGACCTTCAGGGACTCGTGAACTCCAGCTTCCTCCTCAGGGGTCAGGTTGATCACTTGCTTAAGCTGGTCGACCGTGGTAATCCTGTTCCTCACCTGCCACTTCCAGTCGTCCCATTCCTTCTTTGTAACGTTCTTCCAGATCGAGATGTCCTTGTACGGTCGCATCGGATACACACCCTTGTGGGGTCTGACTGGTTCAGCATTGTCCAACTTGCTATTTAGCATCTTTTCAACAGCCTGACAACTGCGTTACGAACTCCGATTGCGCAATACGAAATCGGAAAGAGCTCGAAGCAATCGGCGTAGGTATTCGGAGGGGAATGTCTAACCGCTGCTTGCCGGACGTGTTAATCGCCAATGGTTAAATAGCCTAAGCCTGATTCAAGAAAACGCAATTCCAGACGGCCAGATTCCGCCGTCGCGTCTGCGGACTTCCACACAGACAACATCGTCGGAAACGGATGGCGCGAGCGCTCGGGTGTTGAGATGAAGAAAGTCGCAATAGTCGGAGCAGGACAAAGTAGGTACGGTGAATTCCCCGACAAGGGCATCAAGGAACTGTTTTTCGAAGCGTACAAGGACATGACCGCGAGCATCGACAAGGGCATCGACCCGAAGACGATCGAGGCGGCATACATCGGCAACCTGGGCTCCGGAGGATTTCAGCTGGGGAACATGTCCGCGCTCGTCTCCGAGTACTGCGGCCTGCCCCACATTCTCACGATGAGGATTGAGAACGCGTGCGCCTCGGGCGGCTACGCTCTTGTCGCGGCTGTGATGGATGTCCTCTCAGGCACGCACAAGGTCGCGATCGCAGGCGGCGTCGAGAAGATGACCGACGTCTCGGGCTCTAAGCAGAAGTACTGGCTCGGCGTCTCTGGAGACACCGAATACGAGAGATTGGCCGGCACGACATTCTCTGGACTTTACGCGCTAATCGCGCAGAGACACATGCACGAGTTCGGCACGAAGCGCGAGCACCTTTCGATGGTGGCAGTCAAGAATCACAAGAACGGCGCCCAGAACCCGAAGGCACAGTTTCAAAGGGAGATCACCTTGGAGCAGGCGCTGAAGGGACCTATCGTTGCCGCGCCCCTGAACCTGTTCGACTGCTGCTCGACGACTGACGGTGCATCCGCTGTGCTGGTCTGCGATGCGGATATCGCGAAGCAGTTCACAGACACGCCAGTGTATGTGGCAGGTTTCGGGACTTCGAGCGACTATCTGGCGATCCATGACAGAGCGAGCACCGTCACCCTTGAGGGCACGAAGAGGGCGAGCGAGAGAGCCTACAAGATGGCAGGGCTTGCTCCCAAGGACATTCAACTCGCGGAAGTGCACGACTGCTTCACCATCGCCGAGCTGCTCGCCTACGAGGACCTCGGCTTCTGCGAGAAGGGCAAGGCCGGCCAATTCCTCGAGGAGGGTCACACGCAGATAGACGGAGACAAGCCCGTGAACGCGAGCGGCGGGCTGAAGTCGAAGGGCCACCCGATCGGATCCACTGGCACAGGCCAGGCCTATGAGATGTTCAACCAGTTGAGAGGTACGGTTCAGAAGCCCGCCAGGCAGGTCAAGAACGCGGAGATCGGCCTCATACACAACGTTGGCGGGTCGGGCGGAACTGTCGCCGTCACGATCATGAGGGGGTGAGACGTGTGCCCATAGGCATTTCCGGTTACGGCGTCTACATCCCGAAGTTCAGGATCAAGAGGGAGGAGTACACCAAGGCTTGGGGCTTGTTCTCAGCGGCGGGTGTGAACGAGAAGTCCGTGATGGGTTTCGACGAGGATGTCCTCACATTTGCCGTCAAGGTCTCGAAGAGGGCCCTGGAATCCGTCCCAGTGACGCCAGACAAGATCTCGAGGTTCGCGCTCGCCTCGACATCCGCCCCCTACGTCGAGAAACTGCTCTCGGGGACTGTCCTAGTGAGCGTTGGCATTCCGAACACATCATTCTCGTCCGACCACACGACTTCGACCAGAGCGGGCACGGAAGCACTCATCGCGGGGTTCGAGCACGTGAGAGCGAACCCTGGAGGCAACGCTTTGGTCGCAGCTGCCGATGCACCGAAGGCGAGCATGTGGGATTCCATAGAGCACCAGCTCGGAGCCGGCTCGGCCGGATTCGTGCTATCAAACGACAATCTGATTGCGGAGCTCGAGGGCCACACATCTTATGCGAGCGAGTATTTTGGCGAGAGGTTCAAACCCAGAGATGATTCCCTGCTCCACGACATCAACGTCAAGAAGTTTGCGGAGGGATCGCTGATAACGAACACCACGAAGGCTGGAAACGCGCTTCTGAAGAAGCTCAACCGGAAGCCTGAAGAGTACCAGCATGTGGTCATCCAGCAACCGGATGCCAGGGTGCCTGCGACAGTTGGCGCCAGGATGAACTTCACTGACCCTCAGCTCGCGGCAGGACTCATCTCGAAGGTCCTCGGAGACCTGGGCGCAGCGTCTGTTCCGGTCGCCCTTGCCGCAGCTCTCGACGCGGCCAAGGTCGGGGACAAGATCATGGTCATCTCTTACGGCTCGGGAGCGGGGAGCGATGCTCTGAGCTTCAAGGTGGTCGGGGACAGAAAGGCCGTGCCGAGGTTCCAGGCCGAGGTGGACAGGAAGGAGTACATCGACTATGTCAAGTATCTCAAGATCAAAGGAGCGATCGTGTGAGGTGAGATGAAATGGCACATGTCTCGATACCGATGTATTGGAGGACCATACCTCAGCGCTACAGGCTCGTCGGCCAGAAGTGCAAGAAATGCGGGCACATCAACTTCCCGCCGAAGGGCGTGTGCAAGTACTGCAACGTATCATCCGAGTTCGACGAGGTCCAGCTAAGCGGCCGCGGAAAGGTCCACACGTTTGTCCTGATAAGCGCAGGCGGGGCTCCTCCGGAGTTTGCCGATCAGGAGAAGGCTGGGGGCCAGTATCCAGTGGCGATAGTCGAGTTCGACGAGGGCCCGAAGGTCATAGGTCAGATAGCCGACGTCGACCCGAAGGATGTCAAGATTGGCATGCCCGTCAAGACCGAGTTGAGGAAGATCTACAGCGAGGAAGATGTGATCAGGTACGGGTTCAAGTTCGTTCCGGCCACAGAAGGGAAGTGAGAGAATGGACCTCGGAAAGATGATGACGATGAAGGAGGCAGTGTCGAAGTTCGTGAACGACGGAGAAACGATCTACCTCGCGGGATTCACGCACATGATCCCGTTCGCGGCAGGACATGAGATCATCAGACAGAAGAGGAAGGATCTGACACTCTGCAGGGCGACGCCAGACATAATATACGACCAGATGATCGCTGCAGGCTGCGCGAAAAAGCTCGTGTTCAGCTACGCCGGCAACCCGGGCGTGGGCTCGCTCAGATGCTTCAGAAGGGCCCTGGAGAAGGGCCAGCCGAAGCCCCTAGAGATCGAGGAGTACACGCACTTCGGGCTGTCCGGAAGGTTGTTCGCGGGAGCGACGAACATGCCGTTCCTGCCAATGCGCACAAACCTCGGCTCCGATCTTCCCCCGTTCAACTCCAACATGAAGACAATCAAGGACCCGTACTCCGGGGACGAAGTATCCGTCGTCCCGCCTCTGAAACCGGACCTGGCAGTCGTGCACGTCCAGAGATGCGACGCCAGCGGCAACTCGCACGTATGGGGCATCATAGGCGAGCAGAAGGATGCCGCGTTCGCCGCGAAGAAGGTGATCGTGAGCGCAGAGGAGATCGTCGACGAGTCGGTCATAAGGTCCGACCCCAACAGGACGCTAATCCCGGACTTCGTCGTGCACGCAGTCGTGCACGAGCCGTGGTGCGCGCACCCGTCATATACTCAGGGATACTACGACAGGGATAACGAGTTCTACATGCAGTGGGACGAGATCACCAAGGAGCACGACACCACGATGAAGTACATGGACGAGTGGGTCTACGGGGTCGAGAACAGGACGGAGTACATGAAGAAGATGTCGGCTGAGAAGATACTCAAGCTGAAGCCGAAGGCGGCGTACTGCACGCCTGTCGACTATGGGGCTTTGTGAGGGGGTGAAGAAGATGACCGATGTCACGCCAAGCGAACTGATGGTGGTAGTTGCCGCGCGAGAGCTCAGGGACAAGGAATCGGTCCTTGTGGGCGTCGGGATTCCGAATCTCGCGGCCAATCTGGCGAAGAAGCTCCAAGCCCCAAACCTCAACATGGTCTACGAGTCGGGCGCGGTCGGTTCCAATCCGACCCGGATGCCGCTCTCCATCGGTGACCCTTGTCTAGTCACGGGCGCCAAGAGCATCTGCTCGATGTACGAGCAGTTCGCATACTATCTCCAGGGCGGAAGGATAGATGTGGGCTTCCTGGGCGGCGCTCAGATAGACAAGTGGGGGAACATCAACTCCACCGTCATCGGCCAGTACAAGACCCCGAAGGTCAGACTGCCCGGGAGCGGCGGTGCCTGCGACATCGCCTCCAATGTCAAGAAGATCATCGTCATAACCCCGCACGAGAAAAGGCGGTTCGTGGAGAAGGTCGACTTCCTGACCAGCCCCGGGTTCGTGGGCGGAAAGGAGAAGTGGAAGCAGCTGAAGCTCCAGGGCGGAGGCCCGTATGCTGTCATCACGAACCTTTGCACGATGAAGTTCGACGAGACGACGGGTGAGATGACCCTGGTGTCGTTGCATCCGGGCGTGACCGTCGAAAAGGTCCAGGAGAACACGCCGTGGAAGCTCAAGGTCTCGGAGACGCTGGAGCAGACTCCTGCGCCGACCGAGAAGGAGATCGCGACCCTCCGGTCGCTGGACCCCAAGCGCATGTACCTGGGGTGATGTCAGGTGTGCGCAGGATTCGACCCGGTCGCCGAGTACAGGGCCAAGACCAAGAAGAGCGCTGAGTGGTTCGAGGTCGCCTCCAGGCACCTCCCCGGCGGCGTGACGGGAAACGTGAAGTTCTACCCGCCATACCCCGTATATCTGAAAAAGGCCAAGGGTTCGCACGTTTGGGACCTCGACGGAAACGACTACATCGATTACATGCTGTGTTTCGGCCCGCTCATCTTGGGCCACGCACACCCCAGAGTGATCGAAGCAGTCAAGGGACAGCTCGACAGGGACGGCACTCAGATATTCGGAGCTCCGCACGAGCTCGAGGCCAGGATGGCGGAACGTCTGAAGAAGATCTTTCCGTTCGCCGATGCCGTCAGATTTACCAACTCCGGGCTGGAGGCGACCATGCACACTCTCCGAGTCGCCAAGGGCGCAAGGAAGAAATCGCGGATCGCCAAGTTCGAGGGCGCGTACCACGGATGCTACGACGAGGTCTTGGTAAGCTTGACACCGTCGAAGGATGCGGCAGGCCCAAGAGTGGCTCCCCAGACTGTCTCGGGCTCATATGGCACGTCTCAGATCGTGATCCAGAACGTCCAAGTGCTGCCGTACAACGACATCGAGAACACCGTGCGGCTACTGAAGGCACACAAGAATGACCTCGCAGCTCTGATCATGGAGCCCGTGCAGAGAGGATTCGTCGTGCCGGATTTGGAATTCCTCAAGGCCGTCAGGGAGACGACGAGGGAGCTGGGTATCATACTCATCTTCGACGAAGTGATGTCCGGGTTCAGGATGGAGAGGTACGGAGCAGCCGCGACCGTGTACGGCATCGACCCGGACATGATATGCTTGGGCAAGATCATAGGCGGAGGGTTCCCCTGCGGGGCGTTCATGGGCAAGAGGGAGATCATGGACATGGTCAACCCGGTCTCGCGCGCGAAGGACGAGAGGGTGTTCCACGGCGGAACCTTCAACGGCCATCCGACGGTCCTAGCCGCAGGCATGGCGACCTTGGATGTGCTCGAGGAGCCGAAGACCTATCCTTATCTGAACAGGATATCCGACAAGCTTAGAAACGGCTTCGACGACCTGTTCGGCAGAATGGGCTACGACGCGAAGGCGATCGGCCCTGGCTCGACGTTCAACCTAGTTTTCACCAAAGGAAAGGTCGCCGACTACAGAGACGCGGCCACGTGCGATGCCAAGCTCAGGCAGAAGCTGGACTTCGGGATGCTTGCCCGAGGCCTGCACTTCCACCCGGACAAACCGTTCTACACATGCACCGAGCACTCGGACAAGGATGTCGACCAGACGTTGAAAGTGGCCGAGGAAGTCCTGAAGAAGATGAGGGCCTAGCCAGGGCTTTCAGACGACGGCATTCAGCGCGCCCTCGAACTCCATTTCCGCGGGGCCCGTCATGCGAGCCCTGCCGTCTCCGTCAATCTCAATCCTGAGCCGGCCGCCGCGGGCCTTCACGTTGACCGGGCCCGGCTTGACCCATCCAAGCATGAGGGCGACCGCCGCGCTAGCTGTCGCACCGGTTCCACATGCGAGCGTCTCGTCGTAGACTCCGCGCTCGTACGTCCTGATTGATATCTCGTGGGGTCCGACAACCTGCACGAAGTTGAGATTGACTCCTTTTGGAAACCTCTTGAGATTCTTGTTGACCTTGTCCCCTATGTCACGGACGGCCAGCGATGACATATCTGCGGTTCTCATGACGAAGTGAGGTTCTCCAGAGTTGACCAGGGAACCTCGGAGGACTCTCCTCCCAGCAACGACTTCGAGTGTCATCATCGAGTCGCCAGCTTTCCCCCTGTCTGAAATGTAGTCCTTCAAATCCTTCCTCTGCGTCCTGACCAGGCCCATGTCCACAGTGAAGGAATCGCCCTTTCTGACGATGTGCTTCACGCCATCCCTGGTCAGGATGTCGACCTCCGATTTGTCGAGTTTGTCAGTGAGGTACGACGCCACGCAGCGGATGCCGTTGCCACACATATCGGCCTCATTTCCCGCAGGCTCGAAGAGCCTCATGGAAGCATCCACGCCCCTTGCTCGTTCGATGAATATGACCCCGTCAGCTCCTATCTTGAAGTGTCTGTCGCACAGTTTTCTGGCGAGCTTGCTTCTGTCCGAGTCAGGAGTTGCCTTGCCTTCCATCTCGTCTTTGATTATGAAGTCGTTTCCGCAGCCTTGGTACTTGACGAACTTGATGTCGTATTTCATCTCAGTACCTTGATGGCACGACAGGATATAATCGTGATTGCGTCACGGTCTGTCTGAAGAATGATTAAATAAGCATGGTGGGATTCATCCGCGCCACGCCAGTTGGTCATCGCTCAGTTAGGGGTCAAAGGGATTGCACGACATACTCATCAGAAACGGCACAGTAATCGACGGCACAGGGTCACCTGGGAAGCCTCTGGACGTCGCGATAGATGGAATCAAGATCGCCGGGCTGTACAAGCACTCGGAAGCAAAGGCCTCGATGACGATCGACGCTGATGGAATGGTCGTCTGCCCGGGCTTCATCGACATCCATTCCCATTCCGAGTTCCACCTTCTGCAGAATCCCCTCGCCGAGAGCAAGATAAGACAAGGAGTGACCACTGAGCTTGTGGGGAACTGCGGCAGCTCACCAGCGCCCGCAATCGGGGCTGCCCGGGAAGAGCTTCTGGCGTCTTTGGGCGTTCCTGAGGTCAAATTTGATTGGACGACCATGGACGAGTATCTTCTGAGGCTCTCCAATCTGCGAACCTCGGTGAACGTGGCCTCGCTTGTCGGTGCGGGCAATCTCAGGCAATGCGTGATCGGATCCTCGGATGCCAGACCGAACGAAGAGCAACTCGAGCAGATGAAACAGCTGCTCGCGGAAGCAATGGTCCAGGGCGCATTCGGGCTGTCCTCGGGCCTGATCTATGCTCCTTGCTGCTACCTAACGACACAAGAACTGATCGCTTTGGCCTCGACATCGGCTTCTCTGGGCGGATTCTACACCTCGCACATCAGAGGCGAGGGACGGTCCTTGGTCAGCGCCGTGGAGGAGGCCATCAGGATAGGCAGAGAGGCGCACTCGAGGGTCCAGATATCGCACCACAAGGCCTGCGGTAAGTCCGCTTGGGGCAGCATCGAGCGAACCATGAGAATGGTCGAGGAGGCGAGGGCCACAGGTATCGATGTTGCGTTTGATGTCTATCCGTACACAGCATCGTTCACCTACCTCGATTCCATCATGCCATCTTGGGCTAGAGAGGGCGGTAAGGCTGCTATCCTCGCTCGCCTCGAGAACCCGGAACTGAGGAAGCGCATCATCGCTGAGCTCGATTCGCCCAGTAATCCTGCGGAAGACCCAATCTCCGATACTGGATGGGAGAACATCAACGTGGTCGGACTGAGGACCGATGCGTACAGGCGATTTGAGAACAGATCGCTGGCGCAGATCGCTTCCGAGCTGAGCGCGGACCCGGCCGAGCTGGCTCTGCGCATAATACATGATGAGCAACTGCAGACCTCGGCGGTGTTCCACGACATGTCAGAGGACGATGTGGCCAAAGTCGTGAGCCACCCGTTGGCTGCAATAGCCTCTGACGGCGAGGCGGTGGCCCCCTACGGTCCGTTGGGCGAGAGCATGACCCACCCTAGGTACTACGGTACGTTTCCGAGGGCGATCAGGCGCTACTCGATCGACATGAGGCTGGTCCCGCTCGAGGAGATGATTCGCAAGATGACCTCGTGGCCAGCACAGCGGATGGGGCTCCAAGACAGGGGCATCCTCGCGAAAGGCATGGCAGCGGACCTAGTGTTGTTCGATCCTCTCAGAATACGCGACGTTGCTACATTCGAGGACCCCCATCGGTACCCTGAGGGAATCTCTTGCGTTATCGTCAACGGGGCAGTGACGATCGAGAACGGAGATCACACGAAGGAGCGGGCCGGCCTGGTCCTAAGGCACAAGCCGAGCGTCGCGTAGACTCAACTTGACGCTCCGCAGATGTCCAGCGCGACCTGTGAATAGATATGAGTGCACTTCACCAAATCGTCCACGAGAACATACTCGACCCGTGCATGCGCACCCGAGCCGCCGGGGCCGAAAACAACGGTAGGCATCTTGGCAAAATTGGTCATGAGGGCCGCATCGGTCCAGCCCCAGAAGCTCGTGACCTTCGCAGGTCTGTTGAGGACCATCCTCACCGACCTCTCCAATGATTTCACTATAGGATGCGAGGTGCTGACGACATTCGGGCCATGGGTCATAGTGCGCATGCTGGAAGAATCCCTCTTCAGCTCGGCCCTGAACCTCGGGTCCTCCTTCTTCAGTCTGTCGAATATGTCGTACATCTCATCGAAGACTTGCTGCAGCTTCTCCTCGGGTATCCACCTGCGGTCCAGCTTGATCATGCAGTGATCGGCCACAGAGCTGGGCTGCTGTCCTCCAGTAATCACGCCGAGGTTGATAGTCGGGGGCAGCGTGTGCCTGCTTTTGCGGGCGGCCAGTCTCGGCTTGAGGTCCTCCTCGACCGCTCGAACGAACCTCGCAGCCATCGTGATCGCGTTGACTCCCCTGTCGGCCTGACCGCCGTGGGCAGCCTTGCCGCGGAAGTGGACGTCGAGCCATTCCAGTCCCCGATGGGAGGGCTGGATCTCGAGATCGGTCGGCTCGCCAACGATCGCCATGTCGGCCCTTGGCCCATGCAGTACGATATCCTCGGTGCCTTCGCTCCTCAATTCCTCGCCGACGACCGCCGCGAGGTAGAGGTCCCCATCGAGCTTGACCTTGGCCCTGCGGAGCGCGACAAGCGTCATGACCATCGACCCCAGGCCGCCCTTCATGTCCAACGAGCCTCTGCCATAGAGTCGGCCCTTCTCCACCTTCGGCGTGAATGGCGGGATATCCATATCGTATGGCGGCACCGTGTCCGTATGTCCGTTCAAAAGCAGGCTCTTTCCGTCGCCAGAGCCCTTGATGACGGCGATCACGTTCGGTCGATTCTTCTCGACGGTCCTGAGCCTGGACTCGATGCCCTCGCCCTGGAGGAACTCATGAATGAATTGCGCGACCTCTTTCTCCATCGTCGGCACTTCGTGATGGCTCGGTATCCTGACCAGATCTTTGACGAGCTTCTCCAGCTCGGCTCTCTTCACAGCTCGCTTCGCCCTTTCGAATTTGCTCGAGGATTTGTCTGACATTCGTAGACCGTCTCGGACAGTTGGCCCAGGGTGCGGATTGGGCTCTCTCTCGAAAAAAGTATCTGACACTTCGAGGTCACTTCAGGCGCCCGTGCGCCTTCATGATCTCTAGAGTCCTGGCTACCGGAAGCGCGTAGGACACGTGCCCGTCCCGACCCTCTATGGTCTCTGCGCCAAAGAGCGAGTTGATGATGGATTCTGCGGTGGAATCCACAGTTGCTCGGAACAGAGGGTCCAGGTCCCTGTCCAGCATGAGTTGTTCCGTGACGAGACCGTTGTTCTCGGACCTCGGGTGGGAGTTGGCCGTCGAGAAGGCTATGACGATATCCCCGCTGCCGTTGTGAGACGCCGAGCCCGTCACCGCCATGCCCAATATCGCCCTCCGTGCGATCCTCCCGAGCTGCCGAGACGTCATAGGAGCATCGGTCCCAACCACCATGACGATGGAGCCCTTCTCTGGACGCTTCTCCTCGGGCTTCCCCAGGAGGCTCCCCACGGGGACGCCGTCTATCCGCAGTTCGTCCCAGTTGCCGTGGTTGCTCAGGACGACCGTGCCGAGGTTGAACTTGCCGACTTCCGTCGCGACGACCCTCGACGAGGTCCCTATGCCGCCCTTGTAGTCATAGCATGTCATCCCAGTGCCCGCCCCGACCGCGCCTTCGTGAACGACCGCGCTCGCACCCTCAATGGCCGCGACGACGTGCTCCTCCTTCACGTGCAGCCCCTGCGCATCGTTGAGCCAGCTGTCGTCGCATTCTGATACGACCGGGATGATGGTGTCATCCCCTAGGCCGACGCGCGGGTTGCTCGTTATCATGTGCT
This sequence comes from uncultured Thermoplasmata archaeon, assembly GCA_963705355.1. GTDB lineage: Archaea > Thermoplasmatota > Thermoplasmata > UBA10834 > UBA10834 > COMBO-56-21. Next base: position 526,706 of record OY970070.1, on the reverse strand, counting down.
TGATGACCGAATCGGCCACGGTGCCCATGGACATCGTGTTGGTGAGCATGATGGGCGTGTCTATCAGGCCGAACTCGCGGACTTGTAGAGCACCGTTAAGACCCCCGCATCCGTTGAAGTCGAAATAGGCCCCCTTGACGGGCTTCTCGAACATGTTGCCATCATGGGGAAGGATTGCGGTCACGCCAGTCCTGACGGGACCCGTCCCCGGCTTGATCGGTCCAGAGCCTCGGATGATCGTGCAGTGGCCGACATTGACCCCGGGAACATCGGTGATCGTGTTCCTGGGGCCCGTCGGCAGCTCGCCAAACCAGATGCCTGTCTGCCTCGCCCTTGCTCGCGTCACTGCTTGCCCTCTCCGGACTCGAGCCAGCAGGAAACCCAGTGCTCCTGCGAGACGAACATCGGCGCTGGTTCCTTCTTATTGCATATCTCCATGGCGAACGGACACCTGGGGTGGAACCTGCAGCCGGGAGGAATGTGCGCGGGATCCGGCCTCTCCCCCTTGAGGATTATCTTCTCGGTCTTCATCCTCGGGTCGGGCTTCGGGACGACGGATATCAGCGCCTTCGTGTACGGGTGCCTCGGGCCCTTGATGACCTCCTCGGTCGGGCCGAGCTCCACTATCTTGCCAAGGTACATGATGCCTATCCTGTCGCTGAACACGTAGGCGACGCTGAGGTCGTGCGTGATGAACAGGTATGTGAGCCCCTTCTTCTCCCTGAGGTCCAGCATGAGCTTGAGGATCTCGGACCTGATGGACACATCCAGCATGGAGACCGGCTCGTCTGCAACCAGGAACTCTGGCTGGAGCACCAGCGCCCCAGCGATGCCCACCCTCTGCCTCTGACCTCCTGACACTTCGTGCGGGTACCTCCACATGAAATCCTTCGGCGGCCTAAGGCCAGCATCGTCGAGAGCCTTCGCGACCCTCTTTTCCCTGTCCGCCTCGTTAGCCCCGAGGTTGTTGACGACGAGCGGTTCGGCGACGATGTCGTAAATGGACTGTTTCGGGTTCAGGGACTCGTAGGGGTCCTGGAAGATGATCTGCATCTTCTGCCTGAGCATCTTCATCTTGTCCTTCGTCAGCCTCCGGACATCAATCGTTCCGCTCGCGAGGTTCTCCTCCGCCTCCTTCTTCGTCAGCTGCTTCTTCGCGACCGCGCGCTCGTTCGCTTCCTTCAGGTAGCTCGCAGTCAGTCCTCCGCCCGCGTACTTGACGAGCCCGCCGGTGGGCTCCACCAGCCTTAGGATCGCCTTTCCGGTCGTGGTCTTGCCGCAGCCGGACTCTCCCACAAGGCAGAATATCTCTCTGTCCTTGATCGTGAAAGACACGCCGTCGACCGCCTTGACGAATCTCGCCTCTTTTGATGTCAGGCTCTCGACGAACCCTCGTCTGACAGGGAACCAGACCTGCAGATCCTTGACTGTCACGATATCTCTGGCCATTCATCTCACCCCTTGTGGCTTGACGAAATGACATGCAGCGAAGTGGCCGGGCAGGACCTCCACAAGCAGAGGCTCCTCCTGCTTGCACAGGTCCTGAGCCATGTAGCATCTCTCGGAGAACCTGCAACCCGGGGGCGCGTGTATCAGGTTCGGCGGGTTGCCTGCTATGGAAGCGGGCATCTTCCTGTCTCCCTTGATGTTCGGGAACGCCGCAATAAGTCCTTTCGTGTACGGGTGTTGCGGGTTGGAGAACACCTCGACAGCGGTCGACCTCTCCACTATCTTGCCCGCGTACATTATTGACAGGAATTCGCAAGTCTCGGCGAGGACCGACAGGTCGTGAGAGATGATGATCATGGCCAGCTCGAGTTCGGTCTGGAGGCTCTTCAGAAGCTGCAGTATCTGCGCCTGGATCATGACGTCCAGGGCTGTCGTTGGTTCGTCGCAGATGACCAGCTTCGGCCTGCACGCGAGCGCCATCGCGATCATGACTCTCTGCCTCATGCCGCCGCTGAACTCGTGCGGGTACTCCCTTATCCTGTTCGGGTTGATGCCGACCAGCTCGAAGAGTTCCTTGACCCTCTTCACGGCGACCTCTTCGTCGACCTTCTCGTGAAGCAGGATCGGCTCAGTGATCTGGTCACCGACCCTCTTGACCGGGTTGAGGGCGTTCATGGCGCCCTGGAATATGATCGATATATCTCTCCACCTGATCGCCCTGAGCTTGTCGCCGGTGATCTTCGCCATGTCCTGGTTCAGGAAGTTGATATTCCCGCCTGCGATGTATCCGTTGGCTGGCAGTAGCTTCATGATGGACAAAGCAGCTGTCGTCTTGCCGCAACCAGACTCGCCCGCAAGGCCCATGGCCTGGCCCTTGTCGAGGTCAAAGCTGATTCCGTCGACGGCCTTCAGTGTTCCTTCCTGCGTCTTAAAATAAGTCTTCAAGCCATTGACTTCGAGCAAGGTCATCCTTTGATTCCCCCTCAACAGTTTCCGTTGTCGATTATCGCCGACTCACGAGCTTCAGGCTCAATGCCATCTGTGCTTTTAAAGCTCTCTGGACCTTCGGTGAAACCCATTTCGCTATAAATGCGTTTTGGGACGACAGGAACCGCTGTTGTGGCTGGATTCTGCAAGAATGAGGTCTCTCTCCACCGGAAGCCCACCTTTGAGCGATCATCTGTGGGCAGTGGAGACCTTCCGCCTGAGATCCGCAACCTCCGCATTATCTCCAAATTCCTCCTGCATCCTCACACAGTTCTCGTAGATTCTTCTCAGCTCCCTCAGAGGCTCCTCGTGAAAGTCCACCCTCACGTTGTGGTACAACTTCGGTACCGCCGAAGCCACAAGCAATGCCGAGGAAGTCTTCCCTCTGCGATCTCCGCCAGCCTCCTGGCCGTCCTCAAGAACCAGGAGCAGCCTGCCGCTGAGTTCGCCCTTGGATCTCTTGAAGGCCTCGACCATTGAATCGAGCACACTGACATCTGCGATGATGTTCCCGGCGACGGCGAAATCGTCGCCCGTCCTGTGTCCCTTCGCCTCCGTGCATTCTTGGCCAGTGTACGCGAAGACGGACTGTCGGTCTATACCTATGACCTGCCGTCGCGCACGACCAGCATCTTCCGAGAGGATCGCCTCAAGCGCTGTCTTGACAGAGAGCCCTGATCTCATCAGCGCGAGTCCCTGGTAGCCGAGATTGACATTCACCCACGCCTGGGTTGCGATGGCACCGACCCCTTCTTCCGCGAACGGAAGCATCGCACCCACACACGGTGCCGCCGTAGTCGTCGCCACTCCGAAGTCCCCTGTCTTCTTGTCCCTGGCGACGATCGAAAAAGTCCCGCATTTCACGAGTTGGAGTATCGTGAGTCAGAAGATAACAGATGCGGTCTAGTCTCTGAGTTTCACGTTGTATTCTGATAGATCCTCGACCGCATTCGAGTTCTTGAAAATGGCGGTCGCCTCCTTCTCCAGAACGCTCTTATCGTCGTACCGCGGGCTCAAGTGTACGAGGAATAGGATGCCGACCTTGGCCTGTTTCGCCACCCTGGCGGCATCGGCTGCGGTCGAGTGCCCGAACCTGGCCGCTAGTTCCGAGTGAGACGAATCGAGCGTGCAGTCGTGGATCAGGACGTCTGCGCCGGTGGCGAGCGACACGATCTTCTTGCTCGGCTTGGTGTCGCCAGTGTAGACCACTCTCCTACCGGGTCTTGGCGGACCGAGGACCTTCTCAGGGCCGATCTTCTTGCCATCGACGACAACTGTCTTGCCCTCCTGAAGTCGTCTGAACAGAGGCCCCTCGGGAATTCCCAGTCGCTTGGCCTTTCTCAGATCGAACTTCCCCGCTCTCGGCTTCTCCTCCAGAGAGTACGCGATAGTCGGTATGCTGTGATCTGCTCGCACGAACCTCACAGAGTAGCTCCCGAAATCCAGGAACCCAGCTGGGCGCAGGTCCGTCGTCGCCACACGGAAACCGCTCTCGAAATACCCCAGGTTGAGCATCGTATCCACAGTCTCTGTGGTCCTGGCAGGCCCGAATATCCTGAGGTCGTCCTCCCTACCGTTAAGGCTCATGCTCTGAATCAGACCCGCGAGTCCGAGAAAATGGTCCGCGTGCAGGTGTGAGATGAAGATCTTCTTGATCTTCATGAAGGAGACGGAAGAGCGCATCAGTTGCCTCTGGGTGCCCTCCCCGCAGTCGAACATCAGCACCTCGCCTGGCATCTGAACTGCAATCGACGTGACGTTTCTGAGCTTGGAAGGATATGTTCCGCCTGTGCCTAGGAATACTATCTTCATTTCGAACCCCGAGAACGAGTGGTCAATCGATAAAGTTCACCCGAGCTTCTGAGGCCCGAGAGAAAAATCGCCAAGGCGACTATCGACATGGTGGTGGCGATCCATATTGTCCCCTTGAAGCCCACTGCGGTGGCTGCGACCCCTCCGAGGACGGGCCCGATTATCCCAGAGATGCTCATCGTGCTCGAAAGGAGACCTGAGGCGGTCGCCTTTTCCGGGTTCCTGTCCATGACGTACCTGAGGCTGCCAACATAGAGGCAACCCCACGCACTTGCGAGCAGGATCTGGGAGGGTATTATCTCCCAATAGCTACCAGCGAGTTCGAATGTGAAGAAGGTCAGAGCGGAGCTGGCCAAGCCGACAGCTACGAGAAGAGACGGATCGTACTTGTCCAGCACGTTCATGATGAAGAACTGTCCGAACGCGTTGACTCCATAGATGATGCCGATCCAGGTGGCATCCGCGCCGATACTTGCAAGGAACAGGGGGTATGTGACCCATATCATGTTGGCGCCAGTATGTCGGATGAGCATTGAAGTGTAGACGGGAGCGTTTCGTTTGATGAGGGCGACCGGAAACAGAGGGACTTCCATCTTCACTTCCCTGGTGAACGGAAGCGTCAGCGCAATCGCAAATGAGGCGAATATGATGGCCGCACAGTAGATGTAGGCCCACTCGTAGAGCAGACCGAAAAGCCCGACCGAGATATTGCCGATGCCCCAGCCCGCAGCCCCCCACGCGCTGAACTTGCCCATCTTGCTCTGCGCATCATACGCATATGCGGTCAGAGCCGCTGGGAACATCCCCGAGCAAAAACCTATCAGGAGACGCACTCCCGCGAAAAAGACGAGTCCTCCTGACACCAGCGATATGACCTGTAGTAAGGTCGCGACGCCTGAGAGCAAGAGACCAGCCAGGAGAATCAAGCGCCTCCCGTATACATCCGACGCACGGCCGAACATGTAACTGGAGGTGAATCCCAGGGCTGCGTATCCGCCCGCGACAATGCCTATGAGGTCCTTTGTCGCTCCCAAATCGTTCTGGAGGATGAAGGGTACGATGATCACAGGACCAAACAGGCCAGTGCTGGAGAGAAACTGAACGGCCTCAGGCTTCACGCGGGAGACCAAACGAAGAGGAGTATATGCTCTTTTTGGGCAGGCCACCCAATTGGCCACCTCAACGAGAGACTACCAGCCCAGCCGCTCAAAGGTCCGGTCCGTCTTGGTCTTCTTTTTGAACTCTTTGTAGTGAGCGTGGCAGAGATGCGCGTTCTTGGATGGATCCGAGGAGAGCTTCATTCCAGCTTTCTCGATCTTCCTCCCCGATATCGACCGCTCTGCCTCTGACTTGCAGCCTTCGATGTCGCACTTCTGGGCCTTCTCGACTGCATGCTTCGGCTCTGGCATGCATCGCTAATCCTGCTGAGGGTATTAAAAAAGTTCGACGGAACCCGAGGTGACCAAAACCCATAATACGATGCTAGTGCTTCGCAGGTGTCATGCCACTTGTGGCACCTTCGATACTCGCAGCTGACTTCTCGAAGCTGGGCGAGGAAGTCAGGAAGGTCTCGGAGGCAGGTGCCGATTATGTCCACATAGACGTTATGGACGGCTTCTTCGTTCCGAACATCACGATAGGCCCTTCCATAGTCAAGAGCCTCAGAGCTTACTCGAAGCTTCCCTTCATTTCGCACCTGATGATAACTCATCCTGAGAGGCACGTGAAAGCGTTTGCAGACGGCGGCTCCGACATAATCGAGGTCCACATTGAGGCGGAGCAGAACCTCAGGCAAACACTGCATTTGATACACGACCTCGGCAAGAAGGCTGGCTTGGCGATCAACCCGCCTACGCCTGTCGAGAATGCATTCCCCTATCTAGACGAGATCGACATGCTCCTCATCATGTCCGTCAACCCCGGTTTCGGAGGACAGAAGTTCATGCCCGACGTGCTCCCCAAGATAGGCGCCTCTAAGGCGGAGATGCATCGGATCGACATCAGCGTGCCCGTTGAGATAGACGGGGGCATTACCGAGGAGACCGGCGAACTGGCGGCGAGGGCCGGCGCGGACATCCTGGCCGCAGGCACATCCGTCTTCAAAGCGCCGGACATGAAGAAAGCGATTGCAGCTCTGAGGTCCTGCGGAGGCTCGAAGGGTTAATATCGTTGAGCATTCTCATGGGGGTCCGATAGGAATGGCCGAGAAGCTGTCCGAGCACCCGATCCTGCTGTACTTGACATTCGTGCTGCCCATGCTACTGCTGGTGCTCGGGGTCATCTTCAATGCCAGCGTGTTCCAGCTCATGGTTCTGGTCGCCTGGCTGGGGGTGGCGATCGTGGTCCTGTTCCTTCCGATAGCTTCGGACAACGGCTCCTCGGGTTGAATCGTCTGATCTGATACCTCGCACGCTGGAGGTTCGAGGGCAAATGGGAGTGGACATCTCAAGTCTCGTGGACGCGAAGCAGATCGCGCTGGAGGATTTGTCGGGAAGATCAGTCGCGATCGATGCGTTCAACACGATATACCAGTTCCTCTCGATGATACGTCAGCCGGACGGCACCCCTTTAATGGATCGCGAGGGGCGCGTTACTTCGCACCTGTCTGGCCTGTTCTACCGGAGCGCGGCCTTGCTGGAGTTAGGGATCAGACCGGCGTACGTGTTCGACGGAAAGCCGCCTGAGCTCAAGCGGAAGACCATCGAGGCTCGGAAGGCTGCGAAGGACGAAGCGGAAAAGGAATGGAAAAAGGCCCTCGTGGAGGGCGACCTGAAGAGGGCGCTCTCGAAGGCGACCAGGACCTCGAAGCTCGACTCCGACATGATCGAGGAGTCGCTCGAACTGTTGGATGCGCTTGGCATCCCCTGGATAAGGGCGCCTAGCGAGGGCGAGGCCCAGATGGGTCACATGGTCATGAAAGGCAACATCTGGGCAGGGGCATCGCAGGACTTCGATGCCATCCTATTCGGGACTCCAAACCTTGTCAGGAACCTCACGCTGGCAGGGAAGCGAAGGCTCCCGTCGGGCAAGACCGCGGACGTTTCGCCCGAGATCATCACACTCTCGGATGTGCTCTCCGGCCTTCATGTGACGAGGGAGCAGCTGGTCGACATGGGCATCCTCATGGGCACGGACTTCAACGATGGCGTCAGAGGCATCGGCCCAAAGAAGTCCCTTGCCCTCATCAAGAAGCACGGGAACATCGAAGCGATCAGGGCTGAAGGCAAGCTCCTCGTCCCCGAGGAGTTCGAGGATGTCAGAAGGATCTTCCTCGAGCCCGAGGTAACGGATGACTATGCTCTGAACTGGGGCAAGGTCGATCAGGAAGCGGTCAGGAGGATACTCTGCGACAAGCACGGGTTCTCGGTCGACCGGGTCGATGTCGTGCTCCTCAGAATCGCCGCGAAGGAGAATGTCCGGGCTCAGAAGAGTCTAGATTCCTGGGGATGATGTCAAGCGCCTGGAGCAGTCGAGCCAGATTCCCAGTGGGGCAACTCCACATGATTCCCTGCTCGGTATCTTTAAAATACCCGCCATCAATATGGCTTACGGAAGATAGATTATGCGCCAAGTAGACGAGAATTACTCCCCCGTCCAGCTGGAGAAAGACGTTCGGGCGCTTTGGGAGAGAACTCAGGTCTACGAGAAGGTCAAGAAGGCCGGCGAGTCGGGCAAGGCCTACTATTTCCTAGACGGCCCTCCCTACACAACAGGCTCGATCCACATTGGCACAGCTTGGAACAAGATCCTGAAGGACACGGTCATACGATACAGGAGGATGCAGGGGCTCCACGTCAGGGACCAGCCAGGATACGACATGCACGGCCTGCCGATAGAGGTCAAGGTCGAGCAGGCACTGGGCATCAAGAGCAAGAAGGAGATCGAGGCTCAGGGCATTGACAAGTTCGTAAGCACGTGCAGAGAGTACGCGATGAGATTCAAATCGAAGATGACGGACGAGTTCAAGTCGCTCGGAGTCTGGATGGACTGGGGCAAGCCGTACCTCACGGTCGACCCCTCATACATCGCCTCCGTCTGGTGGACGCTCAAGCAGGCCTACGACAAGAACCTGCTGACGATGGACCACAGAGTGCTTCCTTGGTGCCCCAGGTGCGAGACCGCACTCGCCGAGGCGGAGATAGAGTACTGGGACGAGACCGACCCATCCATCTACGTCAAGTTCCCGGTCGGGGGAGAGCAGGACACGTACTTCCTCGTCTGGACCACCACCCCGTGGACCATACCTGGGAACCTCGCCGCAGCCGTTCACCCCGATTACACATATGCCGTCGTGAGCGTGAAGCGGGGCATGAAAGAGGAAACCCTCATCCTGCTCGAGGAGAAGGTCGAGGAGCTGAAGAAGATCGCAGGGATAGAGGAGGTCAATATCCTCGAGACCGCGAAGGGGGCGGAGCTAGTGGGCATGCACTACGGGCATCCACTGGCGGATCTGGTGCCGTACCAGCAGAAGATCTCTGGAAAGCACGTTCACTCGATAATCGCCTCGGACACCGTGACCACCGAGAGCACGGGCATAGTACACATCGCCCCTGGCCACGGACCCGAGGACTATGATATCGGCAAGAAGCACGAGCTGGAGGCCTTCTCGCCAGTCGACGAGGCCGGCAACTTCACGGCCGAGGCGGGAGAGCGCTACGCTGGCAGGAACGTGAGGGAGGCGAACTCGTTCATAATGAAAGACCTCGTAGAACATGGTGCAATATTCCACGAGGCCACTATCGCGCACAGGTACGGGCACTGCTGGAGATGCAAGAAGCCGATCATCTACAGGATCACCGACCAGTGGTTCCTCAAAGTCACTGAAATCAAGGACAGCCTGAACCAGGCCAACGACAAGGTCAAGTGGTTCCCTGAATGGGCCGGGTCCAGCAGGGAAAAGGACTGGATCCAGAACGCCCGCGACTGGTGCATCAGCAGGCAAAGGTACTGGGGCACTCCATTGCCAATATGGAAGTGCGAGTGCGGCAACCTCAGATTGGTGTCGTCCCTTGACGAGCTGAAGACCTCCAAGGGCTACGTCGAAGGCATGGACGTGCACAGGCCCTGGGTCGACAAGCTAACATTCGAGTGCGACAAGTGCAAGAAGACGATGACGCGAGTGCCCGACGTGCTCGACGTATGGTTCGATGCTGGCGTGTGCTCCTGGGCATCACTCGGATACCCCGCTTCGAAGGGCGAGTTTGACAAGTGGTGGCCGAGCGAGTGGATTACAGAGGCGCACGACCAGACAAGGGGATGGTTCTACTCGCAGCTCGTGACCGGAGTGGTCGCGTTCGGTCGGTCGCCGTACAACTCCGTCCTCATGCACGGCTGGGCAATGACGCCCGAGGGACAGGCGATGTCGAAGAGCGAGGGCTCCGCCATCGACCCCGTCGGGGTGATCGGCTCCCTTGGCGCGGACTCGCTCAGGTTCTATCTCCTGAAGGCCAACGCCCCTTGGGACGACCTGTCGTTCCAGATGGAGGGCGCCAAGGCGGCCAACAGAACCCTGAACATCCTGTGGAACGTCTACAAGTTCGCCACACTGTACATGTCGATCGACAAGTTCGATTACACGAGCACCAAGCTCGAAGGAATCAAGGAGGACCTGAGGGCAGAGGACAGGTGGATGCTCTCGAGGGTCGAGACCCTCAAGAGAGAGACGTCCGATGCCATGGAGAAGTACGAGCTCCACAGGGCCGCCAGGGCGATCGAGGAGTTCGTCGTCACGGACCTTTCCCGCTGGTATGTGAAGCTGGTCAGGGACAGGCTCTGGAAGGAGGGCGAGGACAAGGACAAGCTCGCGGCCTTCAAGGTGCTCCACACGGCGCTCTCGACCGCCATAACGCTCATGGCGCCCATGACGCCCCACGTGTCCGAGGCGATCCACGCCAACCTGAACGGAAAGCCAGAAAGCGTGCACATGGTGTCATGGCCGACCTTCGACCCGGGCTGGATTGACACGAAGTTGGAGGAGGGCATGAACCTCGTGCGGGAGATCTCTGAGATCATAGCTCGCATAAGGCAGGAGGCTAACATCAACCTCAGATGGCCTGTGAAGAGGATAGTGGTCAAGGCGGAGTCGGACGAGATAGTCGAATCGCTTATCGGACTCAAGGACTCCCTGCTCTCACAGAACAACATCAAGGACCTCCAGCTGATCCCGGTCGAAGAGGAGTGGGACGAGATGATCCTGAGCGTCGTGCCCAACCCGAACGCGATCGGAAAGGTCTACAGGCAGTGGTCGAGCAAGATCGCCGTCCTGCTGAAGAACCGGCCGGCCAAGACGATAAAGGCGGGCATCGACAAGGGAGAGTATTCCTTGGGCATCGAGGGACAGCTCGTGAAGATCCTGCCGAACATGGTGTCCTTCTCATCCACGCTTCCCCCGGACGTCGCGAGCTCCGAGTTCTCGAAGGGAATCATCTACATCGATCTCGAGCAGACGCCCGCCCTCGAGTCGGAGGGCTTCTCGAGGGAGATCATCAGACGCGTCCAGCAGATGCGAAAGGACATGGGCCTGAATGTCGAGGAGTTCATCAGGGTCGAGATAGAGTGCAGCAGGCGGGTCGAGGGGTTTCTGGAGAGCTGGAAGGACAAGATCGCCCGGGAAACTAGGGCGAGGCACTTCGAGATAGCCGACTCCCCGAGGGGCGATTACATAGTAGAGTGGAACATCGAATCCGAGGCCCTGGTGATCGGGGTCACATCGCTCAAGTTGAGACAGAGCGTGGATGTCCTCACGGGCATTCAGGGCATCACCTCCGACAAGGCCATGAAGCTGGTCGACGCCGGGTACAGCACGCTCGATCAAATGAAGGATGCCAGCGCGGAGGACTTCTCCCTTATCGAGGGCATAACGAAGCTCGACGCGAAACACATCTACGACAGCCTGCACAAGGACGAGCCTAAGCCAGCGGAGCCAGCACCGGCACCTGCCCCAGCGCAAGTCGCACCTGCGGAGCAGACCACGGCTACAACGGCCGCACCAGCACCTGCCCCGCTGCCACTGGAGACGTTCCTCGAGACGCTCCGGAAGGTCCAGGGATTGGACGAAACGGTCGCGGGCGCGGTCTACGAAGCGGGATACACCTCTGCCCAGTCGATCAAGAGCGCGGCAGTCGGCGACCTCGTAAGGATAAAGGGGGTCTCAGAGCCGACGGCCACCATGCTGATAGAACACTTCATGAGCGAGCTCACTCTCGGCGCGAGACCTGTGCGCGCGGAGGTCAAGCCCGCGCCGACAGTCACGGAGCTGGAGAGATCGTTCTCATATCTCGTGGAGGAGGACAAGCCGGAGGCCTCCTACTCCCTTTTCATGAACGCCCTCAGCAAGGGCATGAAGGGTTACTGCATCACGAGGAACTACCCGGCCAAGATCAGGAGCAAGTTCGACCTAAAGGAGACGCCTTTGATATGGCTCTCGAATGTCGGCAGGGAGAACACCATCAGGCCGAAGGACCTCGAGAAGCTGAGCCTGTCGCTCGAGCAATTCCTGTCCCAGGCGGGCGGAGGCATAGTGCTTCTGGACGGGCTCGAATACCTGATCACGAACAACAACTTCATCACGGTGCTGAGGCTGATCCAGTCCTTGAGGGACCAGGTCGCCATCAACCAGTCGATCCTTCTGATGGCGGTCAACCGGTCCACGCTGGAGAGCCACCAGCTGAACCTGTTGGAGCGGGAAGTCGACTATACGATAACCGGGTGAACCACGGATTCCGCGGTCATATCAGCCTGCACACGATCTTCTGAAGGCCCGGGACCGTCGGATACTTCGCGATGTCCTCCGGCGCCACCCATTCGAAGGACTGGTGCTCCCAATCGATGCTGATGTTCCTGGTCTTGACATCGAATAGGAACGGGTGGACGCACCAGACAGTATCGCCGTCCCTAAACCGCTCAGGTTCGATTCGCTTCGACAGCCTGACATCGTCGTGACCGATCTCCTCCATGAGCTCCCGAACAGCCGCCGCCTTGGCGTCCTCGCCGTGTTCGATGTAACCCGACACGCCAGCCCATTGGCTCCTGTATGATCCGACACTGTCGCTCCTGCGCAGAAGCAGTATCCTGCCTTCGTTCCTGAGGATGCTCGTCACCACATGCTTCTCCGTGACGTCCGCAATCTCGAGCGACCCCTGGTCAGCGTCGACGGCCAGGCCATCGCCTGTCCTGAGAAGCGTCACATCGACGCTGTCGACCATGGGGATCTCCGATATGATCGCTCCCGTTGCGACTATAGGCTCCGCAGAGTCGTTGACTATCGCACAGGGGGCCATTCGGTTGAGCTTGAGCTGGTACATCGCGTATGACCCGACGGTGCTGCCTTTTCCATACGGAAAGCAGAACACCTTGTTCGAGATGGTGAGTCCTTTCGATTCGCACTCCGGATCCAGGATCTTGGACGAGGAGGGGTCAACGCCGCCTAGAAATGATACTGGGGAGGAACACACCACGGCCTTGCCCGATGCCTTCCCTCCTCTGATCTTCCTCGCCTTGACTATCGCGATATCGCCTCCAGAAGCGTACTGTTGGTCCTGAAGGATGCGCGCTGCTTGCCGAGGGTCGGAAGGTACACCATTGCCTTTCCGGAGTCGGATGCCGTCCTCCTATAAATCCTCTCGATGGGTGCGACGACCATGCAGGTGTCGCAAAGGACCTTGCCAAATCTCTTCAGCACAGACACCTCATTTGGACAGCGAGAGTACACGGCACGAGAAGTGCAGAACCAGACATCGGAATCCTTGCGGGGCTCCCTGTTCTTGAGGAAGCCAGCCATCCGTCTCATCTCAGCGGCTGAGCAGTGAGGACAACCGATGGCGACGAGGTCCCAATCATCGTCGCCCTTGAAGCTCTCTGCGCATGCGAATAGCTCCGATTTCGGGAGCGATATGCATTCCTCGATAGACGAGAAATCGATCCCGGACCTGCCTCTGCCAAGAGAGTGCGTATACATTGAAACTGCTCCGGTCGCCGCCATCGCTGCCCCGAAGGCTTTGTGCTCGTCAGCCGAGAGCGACAGTCCACTGACGTGAGGGATCCTCTTGCCGGCTATCTTGCCGACGACATACCCGGCGAGAGGCACCAGCCCTTCAGGAATCTCCTCGAACTCAATCCGGACGCGAGGCTTTCTGTTCTCATGCAGATGAAGGCCGTATTCCGCAGTCTTCCCTATGATCGCGGCTGCAAGTGCAGACGGACCGCCTTCGCGGTTGGTCATCGCCCCCAAATACGAGTTCGCGAAAACAGTCGCAGACGACTCTGCCCAGGCGATGTGCTGACCCTTCCTCGGACGATTGCCCGCAAGATATGGGGTGCACGAGTAGAGCGGTTCGATGCCAAGAGCCTGATAGGCCGATATAATCCGGGCCTGCTTGGCGTGGAACGCCTCATCTACGCCCATGGCCTTCCACCGCTTCTCATCGAGACCGAGCGGGTTCAAGGAGGCACGCACGGTCGCCTTCGCCTTCAAGGAGAAATCCTCGAGGAACAGGATGCCCGCGTCCCCAATCGTTTTGAACGACGCGCCTGAGACCTGAGCTGAAGAGATGGGGATGAGCCTTTTCGCCCCGTAGATGTCGCCGAGGGCGACCAGGAGCTCCATCGCCTTCTGCCGGCCGTGGCCCTCCTCGCCAGCAAGTATCCTCTCCTCCTGCCTTGTGAGGTGCATTGGCTGTGAGATTACTGGCCCGATATAATAGGATGATGGAGAAGTGGAGCGGGCCTGTCGGGAGTTTCGGGGAATGGCCCGTCAGCCGTCCCATTCGAACCCGAGTTTGAGGCTTTCTCCAGCGCCTTCAGTGCGCACCGGAGGCCTCAGTGATATCCAAGCTACACTACAGGCCCGTTCCGTTGAAAAGCCTCGTTCGTATATCTAGGTTCGCCCAGCCGCTGCAGCGGGCTCAGACGGTCACTGCGAGAAGAATCAGACCCGCAAGAACGACTGCGAGCGCTGGCAGATGAATTCTGGAAAGCCTCTCCCGCAAGAAGGCCACCGCCAAGACGACCGTGATGAGAGGGTAGGCGCTTGAGATAGGGACCACGAGAGAAGCGTTTCCTTGGCCCAATGCAAACGAATAGGCGAATGCGCCAGTTACGTTGAGTGCCAAGCCAGTCGCTCCGAGCACCCAGGCATTCAACCCGGGCCTGCTGCTCTTTGGGCCGCTCGGATGGACGCGCCTGAACCAGCCGTAGAGGATGGGGGCTGTGAGCGAAGAGAGAACGTAGAACGCGAAGATGTTGCCGGCATGGATCCTGTCAATGGCCATCTTCGATGTTAGGCTCCACAAGCCCCAGAGCGAGAAAGCCATTAGGGCGAACATCAGCGATCTCTTGTTCAGGGCATGCTTCGTACCCGGCTTTGGCTCGTACGAAAGGGCTATCACACCGCCTATGACCGCTATCACGCCGAGCGATTGTGCCGCAGTCAGCGATTCCGAGAGCACGACGATCGCACCAATGACTGTCAGCGCAGGATAAGCCGCTGAAATAGTGCCGGCGATTGCGACCTGGCCCTCCATTATTGACTCGAAGAAGCAGAGGTATCCGGTGATGCCGATGATGCAGGAGGATGCGGCGAGAATTCCGTCCGCGAGGCTGATCGATACATCCTGTCTCCATACTAGGAATCCGAGCGTATACATCACTCCCTCAACCGAGGCGATGAGGAGCGCAACTCTGGCGACCCCCAGAGCTGGCGTGCTAAGCTTGGCGAAGATCCCAGCACTGCCCCAGAAGAACGCGACCACGATGGCGAGGATGAACCAGAGTTCCATTGGTTTACACCTTAGAGACTTCGGTATGAGACGATGCCTTCACGGTCGGGGGAAGGAGAGGTTCCACTTGAAGATTTTGCATGAGAGGCTGCGCTGGAACTTTTGGAAAGGGAGATTGCAACAGAGGAAGTGAGCTCTGCAAGCCCTCGATCTCTGTCTTGGCAAGGAGAGGCGATTCTAGACTGTAGTGAGGAAGAACAGGCGAATGTGCCTTATCGAACGGGTTCGGCGCGTGTGGAAATCCTCTCGCGCCTGGCAGCATATCAAAAAGACGCGGAAAGGGCGCGCGCACTGGTCTTGGGCCAACACAACGTTATAAATACCGTATAGGCCGTTTGAGGGGTTCAGAGACTTGAAGCAGGTGGCGGTTGGCCCCCTGAAATCACATTGCTGGCCATATCGACAACCGTGCTTCTCATGATAGGAGGGGGATAAGGTGGAGAGTTCTACAGAAGAACCCAAGAGTAAGATAGCGCAACCTGCCGGTGCACCGGCTAGACCAAAGAGCAGGGTCATGCTTGCGATTGTGATCGTTTTGATACTAGTGATCGCAGCAGTCGCCGGGGCATATGCGGCGGGGTTGTTTAACAAGAAGGCGGAAAAGGTCCTCGTGATTGCGATGAGCTCAGATGTCGAGACGATGGACCCGAGCAAGACGAGTGCGATGTACGGTCCGCCCGGAATGGTGCTCGAGACTCTCATAACGAGAGACAAGACTGGCGCTTACCAACCGGGTCTCGCTGACCCGATGCCAAGTTGGAATCTGACTGACCCGAGTCACCCTACGTTCGTGATACACCTCAAGCAGGGAGTCAAGTTCCATGACGGCACGCCTTTCAATGCGCAGGCTGTCAAGGATATCGTCAAGTGGTACAAGCAGGCAGACCCGGACGGAACCTATGGATGGGTCGCGTACGAGTTCGCGGCAGTTGACTGTTCCAACGCAACCTCCGACTGGGGAGACATGGACAAAGGAGTGTGGGTCCAGGATGACTACAACCTTGTCTTCAACTGCACATTCTCTGATGTTGCCCTTGAGTTCAACCTATCGCACCTTTATGGTTCGATGATGAGCCCGACGGCAGCGTTTGCCTCAGGTGCCACTTTGGAGGAAGCTCACCAGAACTACGGGACTCCGTCTCATCCTGCCGTTGGGACAGGACCATTCAAGATAACTGAGTGGTTGCCTGGCGACCATGTCACGCTTGTGAAATTCAAGAGCTACAACTGGGGATTCAGCTGGTACGATAACAAGGGACCAGCCAAGATCGACAAGATGATATACAGAGTGATTACCGATGAGGCCACCAGGTTCTCGGGGTTCGAGAGTGGAGATATTGATGTTCTGATGCAGGTCCCGCCAAACAAAATCCAGGGGTACAGCACGAACCCAGACTTGACCGTGATCACTGGTCCTGGACAGGGCACTTATCATATTGAATTCAACTGCGAGAAGGCTCCCTGGACGAGTGTTCCGCTCAGAAGAGCATTCGGGTTTGCGATAGACAGGGATCAGATTGTAGCCACGGTCTGGCATGGATACGCAGAGCCGGGAGTGAACTACCTGTCTCCGATCGAACCAGAGGGTAAATTCATACCTGCCGAGTATAACTATACGTTCAACCTGACGAAGGCTGCCGAGCTCTTCGCCCAGGCCGGCTGGGTTAAGAACACCGATGGGTGGCTGGAGAACACGACTACTCACTTGGAATTGACCTTGCCATTGTGGACGACCAACAAAGGAGAGGATGTTGCGATGTCGGAGATGCTGCAGAGCCAGCTTCAGACCGCTGGTGTCCATGTGACTCTCACGCAATACGAGGAGAGCACGCTCAGATCCCTAGCGGCGAACAGCAAGGATGACGCAATGCTCTTCTGGTATTCCTGGCCACGGGCAGAGATCCTTGACTGGCACTTCGGAACTTGGGCGGCTGGCGGTGGATCTAACACGGGCCAGTACAGAGATTCCGTCTTCGATGCGTACGTCGTCAACTGGACCTACGCGCCGACACTTGAGGCCTTCTCTGAGAATGCCACTAGAGCGCATGAGAGGCTGCTGACCATGGGGCCATGGGCACCGATAATATTCTGGCACCAGATAGTGGCAGTCCACAATTACGTCACGGGCTGGTATGTCCATCCGCTGGGACAGGAGCAGGTTATCGACGGAGTCGATGTGGACATAAACAAGTAATGCGGGCAAACCCAAACAAACTTCTTTCTATTCTATTCTATATCACGGGAGAAGGCAGACGAGGACTAACGGAGTAGGCACTGTGATGTCGGAGAGGCCGCCAGGTGGTGTGGGAGGCTCGGGGCTATGGCCGATCTAACTGCCTATGTGATAAGGAAGTTGCTGCTTGCCATCCCAGTGATAATACTGGCTACGCTGATCGTCTTCATGCTCCTCTACCTGACGCCAGGCGACCCGGTTGCCGCACTCTCCCCTCCGCACGCGACGAGGGAGCTATTGGACTCGATCCGCCGGAAATGGGGTTTGTTGGACCCGCCCTGGATCCAGTATGGCAAGTTCCTGTGGCGGATTGGTCACGGTGACCTGGGGACTTCTGTCGGCTTTGGCACGGTGGGCCTGTCCGTCAGTTCACTGATCACGCACAGGCTATCAAACACGCTCATGCTCATGGGGATAGGGCTGGCCATGTCCTATTCGATGGGCATTCCGCTGGGAATCCTGGCGGCCTTGAGGCAAAACAAACTCGCGGACCGAAGCATCATGGTGTTTACCCTAGTGACCTACGCGATGCCTTCATTCTGGCTCGGCCTGCTTTTCCTCCTCCTGTTCTCGGTCTATCTAGGTTGGCTCCCCGCAAGAGGAACGACAGGCGGCCTTGGCAGCATCATACTTCCCGCCATGACCCTGGGAATCGGCAACGCGGCGTTGACAACCAGGATGATGAGGTCCAGCATGCTGGAAGTCATCCGGATGGACTACATCACCCAACTCAGATCAAGAGGAATCCCGGAACGCGAAGTGATCTTCAAGCATGCGCTCAAGAATGCCGTCCTTCCCGTCATCACAGTGATCGGACTTGACATCGGATGGTTTGTTGGAGGGGCAGTCGTGGTGGAAACCGTATTTTCATGGCCTGGGGTTGGTCTCCTAATGACGAGGGCAATTCTGAACCATGACTTCCCTGTGGTCCAAGGATGCATTCTCGTGATGGCATTCTTCGTCATAATCGGCAACCTGATGGCGGATATCCTGTATGCTTACGTCGACCCGAGGGTGAGGCTCGGATGAAGCAGATAAGAATGAGCCCTCGCAAGAGGCTTAACGACGCTCTTCTTGGATGGAAGATTCGGGGCGGGGCAAGACAAGTCATCGCGGAAATCATCGAGAGGGGAAGCAGAAACGCGATGGTTGTCATAGGAACCACTATCATAACAATCTTGATCGCTCTCGCCCTTTTCGCCCCAGTCCTGCCAATCGCTGATCCGGCGATGCAGAACCCAGGGGTCGAGGAGAAAGGGCCGTCATGGATCCATTGGTTTGGCACTGACAATCTTGGGCATGACGTCTTCAGCAGGGTAATCTGGGGGGCGAGAATATCGCTGTTCGTCGGCACAATAGCGGTCCTGTTGTCCCTCCTCATAGGAATGACCCTGGGGTTGACTGCAGGATACTTCGGAGGGAAAATCGATTACTTCATCTCGGGGACCATAGACCTCTTTTGGACGTTCCCTGCATTTCTTCTGGCACTCGCATTTGCGGCCGCGCTTGGTCCGAGCCTGTCGAACGTCATGCTGGCCATCTCCGTCTCGTATTGGGCAGGCTTCGCGAGGCTGGTCCGAGGGCAATCGCTCACTGTCAGGGAAAGACTGTTCGTTGAAGCCAGCAGGGCTCTGGGCGCTAACAACAGAAGGATTATGTTCACGCACATCTTGCCCAACTGCCTCGCGCCACTGATAGTCTGGGCGTCGATCGGGGTAGCCGATGCCATCACTATCGAGAGCAGCCTCAGTTTCCTCGGCGTGGGTACTCAGCCTCCAGCCGCCAGCTGGGGCTACATGCTTTATCGCGGGAAGACTTTCATCGAAGAGGCGCCCTGGATCGCGGCCTTCCCGGGTTTTGCAATCCTCATAGCGATACTGGGATTCAACCTCTTGGGGGATGGCCTTCGGGACGTCTTAGATCCGCGACTGAAGGGGCTGAGAAGATGACCTCCGAGAAGATACCGATTCTGGAGATCAAGGGACTGCGCACCCAGTTCTTCCTTCAGGAGGGCACAGTCACCGCCCTCGACGGAATAGACTTGACCATCTATGAGAAGGAATCCCTTGGCATTGTGGGCGAGACGGGGTGCGGGAAAAGCATGACCGCGTTTTCCATCTTGAGACTCGTTCCTCACCCCGGCAAGATCACCGCAGGCTCAATGAATTTCAAAGGTGTGGATATCGCGAAATTGGATCTGAACCAGATGCGCGGGATTCGCGGCAAGAGAATCTCGATGATATTCCAGGATCCGTCCACCTCTCTCGATCCAGTGTTCACAGTCGGACAGCAACTTGGTGAGGTGATCTCTCTTCACCAGAATATCTATGACAAAGATGCACTTGAAGCGCAAATAATGAAGGCCCTCAAGCTCGTGAGGATCGCAGCGCCTGAGAGCGTCATAAAACAGTACCCTCATGAGCTGAGTGGAGGCATGAAGCAGAGAGTGATGATTGCCCTAGCCCTCTCTTGCTCTCCAGAGCTTCTGATTGCAGACGAGCCCACGACCGCCCTCGATGTGACGATCCAGGCCCAGGTCCTAAATCTCCTCAAGGACGTGGTCAGGAAGACGGGAAGCTCGATGATGCTCATCACTCACAACCTAGGCGTCGTCGCAGAGACCTGCAACCGGGTGTGCATCATGTACGCTGGCAGAATCGTCGAGGAGGCAGAGACCTTCGCGCTGTTTGGGGAACCCGTGCACCCCTACACTCGTGGCCTTCTGACTGCATTCCCGAAGCTGGGCGAGCAGAAAGAAGAGCTAGCTGTGATAAGGGGTACAGTACCGAACCTCATGAAGCCCTTCCCGGGCTGCTCGTTCGTCGACAGATGCGACTTCGCTATGGAGCAATGCAGGAAGATCAGGCCGAGGAGACTCGAAGTGGCGCCTGGACACTTCGTGTCATGCCACCTCTATCCTGTCGGGGGTGAAAAGAGCGATGCCAGATAGTTCGTCGAAGGGCGAAGCGACTCCTATCATCTACACGGAGAACTTGAAGAAGCTCTTCCCAGTCAAGAAGGGGGTCTTCGGCAAGACCGTAGCTCACGTCCACGCAGTCGACGGTCTGACTCTCTCCATCCAGAAGGGAGAGACTCTGGGACTAGTGGGCGAATCCGGGTGCGGAAAAACGACTTTTGGACGGGCCGTACTGCGCCTCGTAGAACCGTCTGGCGGAAGGATAGTGTTCAACGGGATGGACGTCACGAAGATGCCTCCCGATCAACTCAGGAGCATCAGGAAGAAGATGCAGGTCGTGTTCCAGGACCCGTATTCAAGTCTGGATCCAAGGATGACAGTCGAGAGGATAGTTGGTGAGGGGTTCGCGATTCATGGCCCGCCGGACTCGGTCTCAAAGAACGTGAAGTTCGCCCAGAGGGAACGAATTCACCAGTTGCTTGAACAGGTTGGGCTGTCAGACGACCATATGACCAGGCTCCCGCACGAGTTCAGCGGCGGGCAGAAGCAGAGAATCGCCCTTGCCAGGGCACTTGCGCTCGAGCCCGAATTCATAGTCCTCGACGAGCCCACTTCCGCGCTGGATGTCTCGGTCCAGGCACAAGCGCTCAACCTGCTCAGGCGCCTGCAGGGCAAGTACGGGCTTACCTACCTGTTCATATCGCATGACCTGTCGGTCGTCGCCCACATGAGCGACCGGATTGCCGTCATGTACCTGGGCAAGATAATCGAGCTGGCACCCGCGATGGAGTTCCTGAACAACGCCAAGCACCCTTACACCCAGGCGCTCATAGCTTCCATACCCATACCCGACCCGAAGCGGAGAAAGGAGAGGAAAGGCATAGAGGGCGAGGTCCCGAGCCCAATCAACCCCCCGAACGGCTGCAGGTTCCACCCGAGGTGCTCGGTCGCAGTAAAGAACTGCGGCTGGGAAGGAAGAGATCTCGTCTCCTTCCTTATGGAGCGAGAGAAGATCAAGGACGACAAGCACATCCTGTCGAAGCACATCGATACGGTGCGGGCAGATGGCTTCACCGCCTTCATCGAGATCCTGTCCAGAGGAAAGATGGACATTGCCAAAAACTGGCTGCAGTCCAGGATCACCGATCCCACAGGAAGGCTCCCGATGTTCGATGCGGTCGCAAGAATAGGCGAGGTCGCTGCGAACAGGGAGATAGCCATCAAGCTAGGGGGCCCGAAGCAAGATAGGCTGAAAGCTGCCCTAGATGTGGCGTTGATGGTTGAGAACGCATTCGATCGCGAGCCGGGCTCCAAGTTCCGCAACATGCTGTTGACGGTCAAGCCCAGCAGAAAGGGCGTGACCCTAAGAGTCTTCGGGCCGGACGTGAACTGGAACAATCTTGTGTCCGAGCTAAGGAAGTACTTCGAGAGGCTGAGAACGAAGAACGACAAGTTGGCCGAGGCCGTTGGCGATGTGAGCATCAAAACGGTGAAGGGGGCAAGGACTGCCTTGGCTGTGAAGTTCGAGAGGGTCGAGGAACCTCAGCTGCTGGACATAGGAGACGGCCATCTGGTCGCCTGCGTACTCTGCACCGGCAAGACCTGCGACATCAGAACGCAGTAGCTGCGACACGGCGGCGCCGCCACAGGCTTCTACTTCTTCTTGAATTCTGTATAGCCGCACTTTCCACAAGAGACCCTGTTCGGATGCTCGGCCATGAAGACCCCAGGGCCGCACTTCGGACAGTGCTTCCTGGTCCTCGTGAGCTTCCCGCCTTCGAGCTTGAAGTAATCCTTCTTCGCGATCCTCGGGGTTTTTGCCTTTGGTTCCTTGTCAGCCATCGAATGTCACCATCCTGATGTCTAGGCCTTCTTCTCCGCGTGTTTCTCCGCGGGTTTCTCTCCGTGCTTCTCCGGATGCTTCTCCGCCGGTTTCTCGGCGTGTTTTTCGGCAGATTTCTCCGCGGGCTTCTCAGCCTGCTTGGCCGGCGCGGCAGCGGCAGGCTTCTCCGGCGGAGGCGTCGCGGCTTTCTTCTCGACCTTGACCTTCTCTTTCAGTTTGTTGCGGATGAGCACGTACTCTCGCTCGAATTTCATCGCCGCCTCTTTGGTCTTGTACACCTTAGCGTAGCCGACCGTCTCCATCTTGCCGAACTCGGAGTCCATCGCGTCGACGATGACGCGGTCCTTGGTGGCCTTCAGCATCGAAGCCAGCTTCTCCCGGACGACCTCCCTCTGCGGGGTGCCCTCCTTGGGGTGCATAGCCTTGAAAGTGACCTCTGTCCTGTCCAGCAGTTCGTTCTCCTTCTTCGAGACTATCTCGATCTCCATCGCTTCACCTTGCCATTCGCTTTATCGCAGCGGTCGCCAGTGCCCTCGAGTCCTTGTCCACGAGGACGACCATGAGGCCCCTCTTCGGCAGGCCGTATATGACGTGAGCTCCCTTGGGCGCAGTGGCTATGGCCACCAGCGCCGCGAGGTCCTCCTCTCCAACGACCTCGATCTTGACTCTCTCCTTCGCGTTCGCCGCGTCCCTGACCGCCTTCCAGAGCGCGCGCGTTATCATCGCCGGCGGGTTCTCGACCTTGACGAGCTTCCCGCCCATCTTCGAGATCCGCTCCTTCGCCTTGTAGTCCTCGGACCTCTGGGTCTTGTAGTCGAAGACCGCGACATCCGGCTCAAGCTTCATCTGAAGGAGAGTGATGGTGACGACATCCCCCACAGCTATCACGCGGGGGCTGCCTTCTATGTGTTTTCTGAGGGACCACGCGGACACGAGCTTTCCTATGGGCCGTCCGAGCTCCTCCCTCAGGTCTTCCGGGAGCTCCAGGTCCTTCTGAGGGAACGACTCATCGAACCCTGAGGGCGAACTTGCCGTTGACATGTATGCCCATTCTCCTCGCGATCTCGCTCTTCGTATGGTCGAGGATCACGACATATCCCTGCCATTCCTTCGAGGTCTCGCCGCCGCAGAGAGGGCACTTGTCCTCCTCCGTGATAAAGGAGCATTTCTTGCAGGCCTTCTCGATCTTCATCCTTTGCCCTTCTCCTCCCGCTTCTTGCGGTCCTCCTCGATCCACTCGAGCTTGCCGAGGCCTGGCTGGCGCATGGTGAGGCCGATCTTGCTCTCCCTAGGGCTGCGCTCGTTGATGCTGAGCGAGACTATCCTCGCGCGCACGCTGTCCCCGAGCCTCAGCTCGCGTTTCGTGTCCTTTCCAACCAGCCTGTGCCCGTCGACATCGATATCGATCCTGTCGTCCATTATCTGGCTGATGTGCAAGAGGCCGTCGAGCGGCCCGAACCTGACGAACGCGCCGAACTTGAGCACCTCGCATATGCTGCCCTCCACGACCTCGTGCAGGACAGGTCTGAACATTAGCGTTTCGAACTTGACCTTCTGATAGACCGCGCCGTCCCCGTGAATTATCCTTCCGCCGCCTTGGGGATCAATATTGCGGACAAGCACAGTGTAGCTGCCGTCGCCCTCGACCCTGTTCTGGAAGGATTCCTGGGTCAGCCTGATGGCTAGCTTCCGGAAATCCTCGCCCAGAAGGTTGGGGGGTATCCTGACAACATCTTCTTTGGACGCTATCACGTACATCTAGACAGTCCTCTAATGAAATGGCTCGCGGGCTTCTCGATGCCCGTGGTCATATATATGGTTTGTCGATGAG
Organism: uncultured Thermoplasmata archaeon; assembly: GCA_963705355.1. Taxonomy (GTDB): domain Archaea; phylum Thermoplasmatota; class Thermoplasmata; order UBA10834; family UBA10834; genus COMBO-56-21. The sequence goes on along the minus strand of OY970070.1, from coordinate 502,859 downwards.
TCAGCTCCCTCAGAGCTAGATGAACAGACCGACAAACACGAGCGTCACAGTTGACAGCAGCTTCACGAGCACGTGTATCGAAGGCCCAGCGGTGTCCTTGAGCGGGTCACCGACTGTGTCACCCACAACCGCAGCCGCGTGCGCAGGCGAGCGCTTGCCGCCATAATTCCCCGCCTCAATGTACTTCTTGCCGTTGTCCCACGCGCCACCGCCGTTGTTGAACATGTTCGCGACCATGATGCCAGTAATCGTGCCAACCATCAGGAGCGCGCCTACTGCCTGCGGGGCGTCGTAGCCAGCATACCTCATTACTATGCCGAAGCTCACAGGGACGAGCACGGGCAGCAAAGCGGGCAGGACCATGGCTTTGAGGGCGCCCTTGGTTGCGATGTCCACGCATCTGGCATAGTCCGGCTTGGAGGTGTTCGCCATGATTCCCGGATCGGCCTTGAACTGTCTCCTGACCTCGTTTATCATGGCGTAGGCAGCCTTTCCGACAGCCCTAATGGCAAGCGATGCGAAGAGGAATACGAGCATTGCACCTAGCAGACCGCCAACAAACACTCCAGGCTGGGCGATGTCCACATGGAACGCAAGGGACAGATCGCCCCCATATTTCTTGTTAGCGACGCGCTCGAAGTAAGCTCCAAACAGCAGGAATGCGGCGAGCGCAGCACTTGCCATCGCGTAGCCCTTGGTGAGTGCCTTTGTCGTGTTGCCGCAGGCATCCAGCCGGTCCGTCCTGCGCCTTATCTCCTCGGGCTGCTTTGACATCTCAATTATACCGCCCGCGTTGTCGGTAATCGGGCCGAAAGTGTCTGTCGCGAGAATGAATGCGCAGGTCGCCAACATCCCCATTGTGGCGACGGCTGTCCCGTAGAAGCCATAGATCAACTTGTAGGTCGCGTAGTTGTAGTTGGTAGCATTGACGATTGCTGGATCGGTCGGCGCTGCCATCTGACCGAGTGCGAACGCTCCCAACAAAGAAACTATTATCGCAATCACGGGCAGAGCGGTCGTCTCCATCGCGATTGACAGACCAGTGATGATATTTGTTGCAGGTCCAGTCGTCGACGCCTTGGCGATCTCCCGGACTGGCCTCCAACTGCCAGAGGTGTAGTACTGCGTGATATAGACAATCACAATACTCAGGGCTATGCCTATCAGGCCAGCCCCGAAGAAGTAGAGGTACTTCTCGCCCAGCATGTACTTTGTTGCTATGAGGAAGAATGCTGCCGCAAGAGCACAGGTCAGGTAGTAGCCCGTGTTTATGCCAGACATTGGGTCCTTGTCCTCGCGCCTGAGCCGAACCGCCAGTACGCCTGCCAGAGAGGCGAAAATCCCGAACGACCTCGCGACCAGCGGGAAGAAGATCCAGACCAGGGCCTTGGACTCGGACCACTGCATGGATGTCGGGACCATTCTGGTCCAGAAAGTGAACAACGATAGGCCGAGCACCATCGCACCGATGTTCTCAGCCGCGGTCGATTCAAAGAGGTCCGCCCCTCTGCCCGCGCAGTCGCCGACGTTGTCGCCGACTAGGTCTGCGATGACTGCCGCGTTCCTCGGATCGTCTTCAGGAATACCTGCCTCAATCTTGCCGACCAGGTCTGCGCCGACATCAGCAGCTTTGGTGTAGATGCCGCCGCCAAGTTGTGCGAACAAGGCCGCGAAGCTTGCACCGAAGGCGAACCCGATGGCCGCGTCCAATGACTTGCCAGTTTCGAAGCCCATGCCGGTATGAAATGCGAAGAACACTCCAGCCACTCCAAGCAGGCTGAGAGACACGACACCCATGCCCGAAACCGCGCCACCTCTGAATGATGTGACAAGTGCCTCGTTGAGCGTGCGTCTCGCAGCGGCAGCCGTCCTGATGTTCGATCTCACGCTGACATACATGCCGATGTATCCCGACAGGGCCGACGCCATTGCGCCAACCAAGAACGACAAGCCGACCCACGGCTTGGGGTCGATCAGGACGGCGATCAACACTCCCAAGAGGACGCTTATCACGATGATGGTCGTGTACTGTCTTTTCATGTATGCCATGGCTCCCTGCCTGATTGCCTCCCCGATCTCCTGCATCTCAGGGGTTCCGAGGTCCTTCCGGAAAACATACCAGGTCAGATAGCCCGCAAATGCCAGCCCGACCGCGCCTGCGATAGGGATAACAAGGGTGATGTCTACCATCCTACTCTCTCCAAATCGACTGACTCGCGCGCGAGATTAGGCTTCGCATATATATGCTTAACCAAGTGCAAATGCCTCTGGTGCTCTCTCTTGGGCGTCGGGCCAGCTGCACCGAAAAAGGCGAGCGTCACTTCTTGTGGAAAGCCTCAGCCCTTAGCGCAAAACTAGAAACATGAAAGGGTTTGATTCGGAGGCCTATCTCTCGATAAGCGTCTCGACGTACCTTACGAAGCCGAGCTTCTGGATCCTGTCGGCAATCTGGCCGACCTTTTCCAGGCCGGGCACATCCAAAAACGCGACGTAGTCATAGTGTCCGAAAACGAGGTAACCGTCCGTGACGCCAGGGATCTTGTTTATCTTCGTGGCGTCTTCGAATGTCTGCTGTTCCAACATGACAAGAACTACTGCCTTCACCATCTCAATCACCTCAGTCCGGGTAGCCGACGAGGGTCTCTACGATCTCGACTCCCTCACCCTTATAGATGTTCATCCCGATTTCAGCGATCCTCTTCAGATCGAGGTCGTCCGTACGGACAGCTATGTCCCATCGTCCGTGGACTGGGAATGCGTCCTTGACGCCCGCCTGCTTCTTAGCAAGCTCGACGACCTTCTTGGTCTTCAGCAGCTTGCAGCACACCAGTATGCACGACTTGACCATGCGAATCCCTTCCGTTACGAGACTGAACAGACTCGTGCATATATAATCTTCTCATCGACTGGGAAGAGACGTTTCATCGGAATAGCAGCAGCTGTTTCTCAACGAAATGATGCGGATGGTACCCTTCCTTCGCGCGCCTGAGTCCTGGTTCGCCGACATCCTGCTCGCGGTTGACGAACTCGAAGTCCGCAAGAGAGCGCTCGCAGAAACTCTGGTTGATCACCTGGTAGAGTCCGCGGATGCCCGGGTTGGCCTTCTCGAAATGGACAGCGGCTGTGTTCGAATTGAGTCGCTCGCCTATCGTAAGTGCCTCGACTCCTCCGTCCAGCAGCACGACGCCGCCGAAGAATCCGATCTCGTCAAGATGCGCGACGGCTTCCCTCAGAGCGCCGTCCTCCGCTGCCGAGAACTTGTCGACAGTGCAATGCTTGAGGTCGCACCAGGTCTCCTCGAGTTCCAGACACGCCTGCTGATATTCCTTGGTCATCTGCTCGAAGACTAGCTCATGTTCCGAGGTCGCCTTCTTCATCTCCTTCCTCTGGGTATGATATTTCGGGCCCTCCAGCCTAATGAGATCCTGGGTTCTGTAGACATAGTCCCACTCGTCGCGAAGAGACATGGGTGAGAGTCCTCTTGCCTTCAAACCAGAGGCCAATGGCTCTAGGATGCCGAAGACGCCGTTGAACGCGTGCTTCTTTAGGGCATCTGGACCGGAGAGCTCTGAAATGGTGCGGCCAGGGTCAGGGCCGATTGGCTCCAGGATCATGCTCCCGAACTTCTCGCGCCGCCATGATATGAGAAGATGGCCATCGAATCTGGAGAGCATCGAGCGGTCGCCGTATTGACGCCACATGAAAAGCGAACCGAAGGTGCGTTCAGAGACCTCGGTTGGGTATCGGGAAAACACTTCCTCTACGGATTTCCTGTCCTCCAATGTCACCTTGCGGAACTCTGGAAACTCTGGGATCCCGTCAAGCGCCATTGTCTCGTCCCGTCGCGCTCTGCCTAAGCAGTACCACGTAGATAATCCTCTCACCTGAGGGGGTTGGATGCGCATTCCCGCGGCTGGAAACAAAAGCCTTATCATACCAGACATGAATCAGAAGGTGTAGGTGATCGGCCAATGGGCGCTCAGGAGGATTCCGCCAAGAGAAAGGAGTTCCAGAAGAAAACGGATGAGGACATCGACTCGTTCCTTTCACGTTCGGACTTCCAGAGGTCGTCTCAGCCTGTGACATCCAAACCTCCTGTGGAGCCCGCTCCCAAACCCTACGAAGCCCCTCCGAAGGCTCCTCCTGCCGAGGAGAAGAAGGAACTGACCGACGAGGATCACGAAAAACAGATCACAGCGGCCAGAAGCAGCAGGGCGGAGAGCGAGGCGTACCAGGATGTTGCGATCCTGCGGAAGAAGTCCCATGCTTTCGGGCACAAGGCCGCGAAGTTCTATCACAAGTACAAGGCCAACGAGGCGAAGGCTCAGAAGTGCTCTGCGCGCGCGGTTGCATACCGGGAGAAGGCGGCCGAGAGGAAAGAGAGGTCTAAGAGCTTCAAGGAGATGGCAAAGGAGTACGAAGTTGAGCTCTCGGGAGCCGCTCAGGGAACCACGGAACTGAGCCCCGAGTCGCTCAAGACCAAGGTCGCGACTATGGAGCGGAAGGTTGCGAAACAGGAGGAGATCGCCCACAAGAACGAGAGCAAGGCCGCTGCACAGACGGCGAAGGCGGCGAAATACAGGACACGCGGGGCGAAATTCCTCGAGCAGAACAAGCTTTTCGAGAGCGAATCCAGGCGATACGCTAAGCGTGCAGACAACCTGGAAAAAGCCAGCATGTGAAGCGAGCTAAAGAGACTGCCTTTGCTTGCTGGCAGTGTTGTGGTCCATAGGCCAGTGCAGCATGGAGGCCTCCTCTGAAAGGAACACTTCATCCGCCGTCTTCTGGCCGTTCGCCTTGATCTGGATCCTGAGCCTACCATCGTTGAGCAAGACCTCAGCGCTCTCAACGGACGACCTATATGTTGCGACCAGCTTCCCACCGACGGACACCGCCCTCCCCTCTTCCTTGAGCACGCCCGCTTCCTTGAGCGCTCTGATTCTTCTGTAGCATGCAGCGATCGGGATGCCAAGAGTGTCGCTGAGCTCGATTGCATTCATCGATTGGGGCGAAGTCAGCCTGAGAATCTGGGACGAGTACTCGTCGAGCATAAGGCGGAACATATCAAAAGCATCCATGCCAAATGACCTCCTCAGATCCTCGAGAGGCTCTTCCAGTCATGCTCGAACCCACCGCACCGGCCTATGCCGTCCAAGTGGACGGTCATCTGCTCGAACCCGAGCCGCTTCGCGAGCTTCTGGAAATAGTTCAGCTCGCCTGTCGCGACATCGAGATGCAGGAAGACGACGTTCTCGCCATGAATAACGGGGTCAATCTTCTCAGCCGCATCAGCTCCTTCGACTTTCTCGCCGCAAGCAGGGCATTTGCCTTCCATGAGAGAGACGTGCTCGCCGCAGAGCGGGCAGTCGAGTCCCTCCCTCGAGTCGGCCTTAGCGAATTCCATGTCAGCGAAGAGGCCGACGATGCCAGTATCTGACATTTCGAGCTTCGTCCCACAGATCGGGCATTTGTCGGTGTTGAACTGCACTGCTGTCCCGCAATGAGAGCACTCCAGCATGAAGTCGGGATCGCTGTCGTCGTTCTCGAGATAGCTGATCGTGCCAGTCTCCGCGTCGAAGTGTATACAAGGCGTAGCCCCAGTTGCGAGGAACTCGTCGGCTTCCTGGTCAAGCGCCTCTTCCGCCGTCTCTACCTCCTCGATATCCTCGTCTGAAACGTCTTTCAGGTAGAGTGAATGGCAGCTTGGGCAGCGGTCCGCTGACGTCGGAATCATGGCGCCACACTCGATGCATGCGAAAGTCTTCTCGCTCTTGAAAGGAGCCGGCGCAGACGGCGCGATGCCTTCCATCACTTGCTCGGTGATCTTGATGTCCTTCTCCGTCATGGCAGGCGCCTGGAATGCCTCGGACCCGTGTTTTCTGGCCATCTTGCCGGTCTTCACTACCCTTCGAATCTTCTTCTCTTCCCTGACGGTGATGGTCTTGATTGGTTCTTTGTCTTCCTTCGGCTTATGACCCCCAATCAGTGATTCGACCGCGCCAGCGGTTTCGGGAGCCTTCCGCTTGACCGTTCTTTGCCCAGCCATCGGTTCCTGCCTTCTTCTATCGACTAACCTACTTCCGCTTCCGCGATTCCTATCGGTAGGCAGTACTTATACTCCTGTCGACCCAGTAATCAGCCATGATAACCTGCGGGAAGCGACGGCAGGATCGGCTACAAGCTGTGATTCGCTCAGAACCTTGACTCTTGGGCTATGACGACGCCCTTTCTCGTGACGTCCACGGACTGTCTTCCGGTGAGGTGGTTCGTACGCCTCATCTTGGGGACCTCGATGTACTTGCGCCTCGCATCGCCCTCGTCCGAGGGCATTGGCAGGATGTCTCCTTCGACCGCATACGACGTCTCCTCCTGCCCCTCAAGGAACGCCTTCAGAAGGACGAGGTTCACGCGAACGAGATCAATGTACTCCGCGTGGAGGAGATAGATCGATGCCCCATTGCCGGCCCCGATGGCAAAGCTGAAGGCATAGACCAACTCCAAGTCCATCTCGTCCAACGGCTGCGCCATTCGAGCTGAATGAGTTCATGGGGCGAATTGCACATGAGCAGATCGTCGAGTTAGTTAGGCGAGATAATGGCCGTCAGTTGAGCTGAGATCGCGTCGACGAGGCCCTTGCTACGCGCCTGAACCACGATGCGCCAGCATCGAAAGACATATAAGCTGGACCTAGTATTGTCCTCTCCGCGTCCAGACTTCACGTGTTCTGAAGGCGTTGGTCTGTCATGGCTGAGCTGATTGGCGAGCTTGAGGAAAAGCGAGCGCGGCACAATGCCGACGCCGAGAAGCACAAAAGGCTCAGGGACGAGCTCAACGACAAGACCAAGGAGTGGGCCGAGCGGAGGGACGAGCTGAACTCCCAGGTCCGGAGGCTCATAGAGGACGCAAACGTCAAGCGGGAGAACAGGGACAAGCTCAACTCCGAGGTCAGGGAAGCGAAGGCTCAGAGAGACGAGTGGAACAGGAAGTTCAACGACCTGAGCGAGAAGGCCATCAACCTCAGACGCGAGAAGATGCCCAAGAGCGGCCTCTCGATCAGAAAGTACAAGGCGGAGCTGCGTGCGCTAGAAAAGAAGCACATGACCTCCGTGCTGAGCGCCCAGAAAGAGAAGGCGCTCATGAAGGAGATGTCGCAGCTCGACGCCAAAATCAAGGAGATGGAGAAGGAGATCGAGCAGTTCTCGGAGGTAAAAACGGCGGAAAAGGATGCTAGGGAGGCAAAGGACAATGCCGAGAACTTCCACAGGACGGTTTCCGACCTCGCCGAGAAGGCGCAGATCGAGCACGACGCGATGCTGAAGCTCTACGAGGAGGCCGACAAGCTCAGGAAAGAGGCCGATGAGGCCCAGGAGAAGTTCATCGAGACAAAGCTATCGGCTGACGAGGAGCACCGGGAGCACATAGAGCACATAAGGCAGGTCCACGACTTCGACAAGATAATCGCGGGCATCAGGGATAAGGGCCGCAAAGCCCGGGAAGAGAAGGACGAGACCTCCGCGAAAAAGGAGGCCGAGGAGATCTTCGAGAAGTTCCGGAGCGGGGAGAAGCTGAGCACCGAGGACATAATGATCCTCCAGAAGTCGGGGTACATGTGACCTGCAGAGGCAGCACCGGAAGCACACGGGTGCGCCAGTATCGTCCGACGCCGCTCCCCTTTATAAACTGGACGAGCGCGGAGCCCCCTCGCTGGGGCGAGCTATCCTATTTAAGCCGCTCTTCGAAATATTCATATAGTCCACAGTCAATATATCACCCGGGAAATTTTGGGCTAGTTGTTAGAGTGCATCCCATCCCTTCTGACAAGGCTAGCCCTTCCCTTCCCTTTTTTTGTAGCAGTCAGCGCATCTGCACAACCTATTTATCCGAAACGTCCGCTTAGGCGGGAGTGCGAGCAACATGGTGTTGGAAGGCCTTGGCCAGTCCTTGAGAAGCGCTATCAGGAAGATAGCCAACGCATCCCATGTCGATCAGAAGCTCGTCAAGGAAGTGGTCAAGGACATACAGCGGGCATTGCTGCAGGCGGATGTCAACGTCAAGCTAGTCCTGCAGATGACCAAGGAGCTCGAGGAGCGCGCGCTGACGGAGAAACCTCCTGCGGGCATGAGTTCCCGGGAACATGTCATTCGGATCGTTTATGAGGAACTCGTCAAGATCATAGGCAAGCCCAAGGAGATACCGGCAAAACCCCAACGGATTCTGATGGTAGGTTTATATGGTCAGGGCAAGACCACGACTGCGGGGAAACTCGCCAAGGATCTTCACAAGCGGGGCATGAAGGTCGCACTAGTCGCCGCTGATGTACACAGACCGGCAGCATACGACCAACTATCGCAGATAGGCAAGAAGATCAACGTGCCCGTTTTCGGAGAGCCCAAGGAGAAGAACGCGGTCAAGATCGCGAAACGCGCCTTGAAGGAGTTCGAGGGCTACGACGTCCTGATATTCGACACGTCGGGAAGGCACTCCCTTGAAAAAGACCTAATCGAGGAAATCAAGGATGTCGCGAATGCCGTTGATGCCGAGAACAAGCTCTTGGTCCTGGACGCTCAGACCGGGCAACAGGCGGGGCCGCAGGCGAAGGCGTTCCACGACGCCGTTGGGCTCACCGGCGTCATACTCACCAAGCTCGACGGCACTGCCAAGGGCGGAGGCGCATTGAGCGCCGTTGCCGAGACCGGCGCGCCAATTTCGTACATCGGTGTCGGGGAACATCTCGAGGACTTGGAGAAGTTCGACCCTGACCGGTTCATAAGCAGGCTGCTGGGGATGGGAGACATCAAGTCGCTCATCGAGTCCGCATCCGAGGTCATGGACGAGGAGAAGGCCGAGGAGCTGACCAAGAAGATGATGTCCGGCAAGTTCACGCTCAGGGAGATGTACGAGCAGATGGAGATGCTCCAGGGGATGGGGCCTCTCAAGAAGCTCGCCTCGATGCTCCCAGGCCTGGGGGACAAAATCGGGGAGCAGGACATGGAGAAGACCCAGGAGAGGCTCGCGAGATGGCGGGTCATAATGGACTCCATGACCGACTACGAGCTGGGGAACCCGAGGGAGATCAAGTCCTCGAGGGTCTCGAGGATAGCCAGGGGCAGCGGCACCTCCCCCAGGGAGGTCCGAGAGCTCCTGAAACAGTACAACATGTCGAGGAAGGCGATGAAGGGCTTCATGGGCAACAGGAAGATGCGCAGGCAACTCATGAAGCAGCTGAAAGGCTCTGGCTTTGCGCAGGAATAGTGAGATTGTGAGAAGATACATCGTCATGGGCCACAGGGCCATAACATCCGCCGATTTCAAGCTGGACGACCTGTGCGGGTCGACCGGCAGGCTGGACATCCTCCTCCGGTGCGTCAACTCCGCGTTCTTCCTGTCCCATGGCATCCGCCGGGATGTCGAGATCGTGTTGATGCTCCTTGGGGAGCCTAACCCACCCAAGACCATTCGAATCAACGGCTCCGAGGTGAAGTACCTCAACCCGGACGAGCGGAGCACCGCCGCGCTGATCAGGAACGCCCTGCTCCAGAAGGGCGAGGGCGAGAGGAAATGTTCTCCTGGAATCTACGTATCAGAGCGCAGCTACGGGGATGTGCTCTCCAATGTGTCAAAGGAGTCCAAGATGTACTATCTGAGGGAGGACGGGGAGGACGTGAGGACGGCGATCCTCGCACCTGACTCCACGTTCGTCCTGGGGGATGACCAGGACCTCACGAAGGCCGAAGAGGATACACTCATGACCTACGAGCCCAAGAAACTCTCACTAGGCCCGATAAGCTACCATGCGGACCACTGCATCACGCTGGTCAACAACGAACTGGACAGAAGATAGTCCTGGGAGCCGGCCTACTGCGCAGGTGCGGGCGCGCCCGCGTCGACGGCAGGTGGGACTTCTCCCTGGCCGTTCTCCGGTTCCGTCTCGTATCTGACGACGAACCTGCCGTTCAGGAATCGGATGGTCGCTGAGCGCAGGCGGCACCTGTACAGCCTGACCTTCCTGCCCTTGTAGACTTCCTTCTCCCTGTCCACGCCTATCAACCCGACGCTCTCGAGCTCATGGATCCTGCGGTAGCATGCAGCTATGGGGATCTGACAAGCCCTGCTGAGCCGCTGGGCGGACATCGCGGATGTGTACGTGCTGACGAGTATCTTCTGGGAGTAGTCATCAGCCAGAAGGCGCGAAACATCCTTCGTCTTGTGCTCCGGAGTCATTGCGCTCAGCTTATCTGAGGCCATGCCGCATTTAAGCTGATTACCGTCAGGTTATCACCCCTGATAAGCAAGCCGAGGCACTCACGAAAGGATTAATTGGCGTACAGACATCTACTGAGGGGAGTGCCCAGATGCCAGTCTGCCCGCTCGATTTCAGGTACGGACGTCCGGAGATGAAGGCCGTTTTCGACGAGGAGACCCGGCTCCAGAAGCTCTTGGACGTCGAAGCTACCTTGGCGCAGGCGCAGGCCAAGGTCGGCAACATCAAGCAGGAGCACGCTGACATCATCAAGAAGACCGCCACGACCCGCTACGTCAAGCTCGACCACGTCCGCGAGATCGACCTGAAGATCAATCACGAGATCACGGCGATCATCAGGGCGCTCAGCGAGCAGTGCGGTGAGAGCGGCAAGTTCGTCCACGTCGGGGCGACCTCGAACGACATACTGGACACCGGAGCCGCTCTCCAGCTCAAGGACGCAATCAGGATAGTCGACGGGGACCTCGATACGCTCAAGAAGACGCTCGCGAAGCGCGCGAAGGAGCACAGGGACACCGTCATGCTTGGCAGAACCCACGGACAATACGCTTTGCCCATCACGCTGGGCCTGAAGCTCGCCAACTATGCTCTCGAAGTCCACAGGCACCAGCTCAGGCTCAGGGAGTGCGGGCCGCGCATACTGGTAGGAAAGATGAGCGGCGCTGTTGGCACTGGTGCAGGGTTCGGGCCAAAGGCAGTCGAGATCCAGAAGCTCGTTATGGAACAGCTCGGGCTTGGGATCGAGGAGAGTCCGACGCAGATAGTCGCACGAGATAGATATGTGGAGATGATGTCCGTACTGGCTAACATCGCAACCTCGGTCGAGAAGTTCGCGACCGAGGTCAGGAACCTGCAAAGAGGAGAGATCAACGAGGTCTCCGAGTTCTTCGACGAGAGCGTGCAGGTGGGCAGCTCGACCATGGCGCACAAGCGTAACCCTGTCACGGCGGAGAACGTGTGCGGTCTCGCCAGGATTGTGAGGGGGTTCATGCCGCCGGCCTATGAGAGCGCGATCCTGTGGCACGAGCGGGATCTCACGAACTCATCGGCGGAACGGTTCTTTGTCCCTCACTCCTTCATACTCCTAGATGACATCCTCGCGAAGATGGACAGGCTGTTCGCCAGCCTTGTTGTCAATGCCGCCCAGATCGAGAGAAACCTCGCGAAGGCCGGCAGCGTCATAATGGCGGAGTCCGTTCTGTTGGCGCTTGTCGGCAAGGGAATGGGACGCCAGGAAGCTCACGAGCTGATCAGGAGATGCAGCATGGAGTCGCAGCGAGCGTGCGAGGACTTCAAGAGCTATTTGATGGGGAACAAGGAGGTCAGGGCGCGGCTATCGGAAAAGGAGATTGACGCCGCCCTGGACCCGAGAGCGTACCTCGGGACCACAGGGGCTACTGTCGACCACATCCTCAAGATTGTTTCGTGAGCAAAGTTAGAAATACCACCCGCCATCTCAGCACCGCCAGACGGGCCCTTAGATCAGTGGAAGATCGCTTCCTTCGCAAGGAAGAGGCCGTGGGTTCAAATCCCACAGGGTCCACCTTGATTCCCGAGGAAAGACCGTGGGAAGAATGACACTAAGAAAACGAATGATTCTGGAAGATTTGAAATAGGAGTCGGTCAATCGCAATCGGGATAATGCATGGCGAATAGCAACTTGCTGTACCTCGGTATCTCGGTGATCGTTCTCGGGTTGCTCGGCATCGCGGGGATCATTGCCACCCTGGGTAACGCCGCATACAACGCGACTGTGACGGGATTCCCACTCGTCATGGTGTTGATACTGCTTTCTTTCATGTTCGTCTTTGGATACATCCCTATCTCCATCTATCTCGACGATCGAAAGAGCGTGCAGAACAAAAGGGCTTGAGCTCCACCTCGGAGAAGACAGCGAGAATAGCAGAGCGACCGCGCAGCGGGGAGAAATGGTGGTGCCTGAAACGGCAAATGGTCCATTCGACGGCAAGATCACGAGATTTTTCACGAGCTTGGTATTTCCAGTGGACAGGAGAAGAGACGGAGAGTGCAACCGATGCGGCGCCTGCTGCAAGTTCCTGTTCGAATGCCCTTTTCTCAAGGTCGTCGAGGGCAACACGAACTCCTTCGAATGTAGAATATACCCGATCAGACCTCCGCAGTGCAGGAAGTATCCAAGAACAGAAGCGGAGCAAATACACCAGCCATGCGGATACTACTTCAAGGATTCGTCAGATTGATTCCCGGTCCATGCAGACCCATGGTCCAAGACATGTCACTCGAGAGCCCATCCAGAGTAAGTCCCTAGGACCATCATGCCGATGCCCACTAGGCCCAGCACCACGTGCCACCATCTAATCGCAGTCCTTCCCCTTTTCATTACCCTCGACACGAAGCCCGTGATTAGAGGGATGGAGATGATTGCTCCTGTGGCAATCCCGATGTACGAGTGAATGATTCTGAGATGCGGCCCGCCGTAGGCCCATTGGACCATCAAGTAGCCGAAGACGACTCCTGCGACGGACAGACCGACGCCGAGGACCCCCAGATAGATGTGGAATCTGTACCAGAGCCTCGAAATGCGTGTGGCGATCGCCGGAAGCCCCAGCCCCTCAAGCTTTCCCAGTATCTTGAGCCAAAGGGCGACATACGATGCGACGATGCATGCGGTGCCGGCGGTCAGCAACGCTGCGTGAATCTGCCAGTATCGAGGAAAATTGTCTTCGCCACCCGTCTCGCCTTGTGCGGCGGCGAGTCCCATGGCAAGACTCACAGACACTGTCATGACCAGAGAAAGCGCAACGGTAGCGACGGTCCACGATGGACGTCCCTGACCATTCTGCGCCATCTGCTGCAAAGGTCCTCCTCTATGCTGCATGTGCTCGAATCCGCCTGTCCAACATCGTATGCGGCTGGCGTATAAAATGCTCGCGCGACCTTTCAACAAAGAAATGAGAGCAAAACAACGCAGAGGTTCAGAGGCATTGCCAACTGACATCTCGCCATGCCCAGAAACTCCCAAGCTTTCCTCGAGCGAAGTGCACTGACGCGCTCAATGACAAACGGTTGCACGCGGCATACAATGGTTACATGAACAAGTGGAGGACGAAATTGCAATCTGCCTCATCTGGGCATCCAAGGATTGCAGAAACCGTTCGAGATCACTAGATAGAATTGGGCAAGGGTGCGTCAAGCTGACGCATGCGCCTGAATTTGTGAATCCTAGAGAGCGCAACTTCGATTGCAGAGATAGTCCTCTGGCGGCACCGGGAGTAGAGTCCTTGCACTTTGCCGATCTTGATAATGGTGAGGGCGGCAGCCGCTCCAACCAATGCTCCCGCCAAGACATCGGACGGCCAATGGACTCCAAGATAGATCCTGCTTATGCCTATCATGACTGCGGTTCCTATCAAAGCAAGAGCGCGCAGTCGGGGCACACCGTATGATAGGATCACCGCCATAGCGAACGCTCTCGCAGCATGCGCACTGGGGAATGACGAATCAGACTCTCTAGAGAAACCCCCGAAAGAGACTGCGTTCACACCAGACATGACTTCATACGGCCGTTCACGCCCGACAACGAGTTTGATCAATGCAGCCAGGACGGAAACGACAATAACAAGAACGATCAGGTCGAACGCCTGGTCCTTCTTTCCGCAGTACCAAAGAGGGATGGACAACAGCGCAATGACGTAGATGGCTCCTAGGATCGTGAAGACCACCATGACGACGTCAAGAATTGTGTTCGTGCCAGCAAGGTTGAGCGTCTTGAACACAGATCTGTCCAGTCCCCAGAGTGACGACCATACGTCCATGATGCTGTAAGGTCAGATCTCGATATTCAATCTGCTGCAGCTCACTACACGAGCTCTCCTCTAACGAAGGCGGTATATAACGCTTGTCGGTTTAGAATGTCTCGGACCTGATCGTCCGAGATGTGCCTGCATGCAAACCTCTTTTATAGTGGCCCTTCCATGGCAACAACGCTAGGCTTGACCGGGACGTTCGGCGTGTCCTTGTACACCAAAACCGTCGTTAGTGGGGGTGACAGCTGGGGACGTCGCAACCGAACCGGCGCCGGTCCAGATCCCAACTGTGAGGCTCTGTCCGATGGGGTTGAAGGTGGCTCTGTGATCCAGCTGGAGGGCGGGGTCGCTTGCCTTCGTTGCGGAGATCGGGTCAGGCCCTGACGGGAGCAGCCTTACCGCGAACTCTCAACGCTCACCGGGAAGCGGGGCCGAGAAGGTTTCTGGGTAGCCGACGCAGGAGAGGCCGGCAACCTCAGTGGCCTAGCACTTCTCTTCATCTCTGCATGCGCCCAGCTAGTACTTGAATGATATCGTTCTGCAGCCAGCGCAGCGTTGGCCCTCGAAGTAGTGGAATCCTTCCCATCTTGAGGCCAGTTTTTCGCCGCCCGTCTTGAGGACCGTCTTCTGCTTGAACCATGCCGGTGGTGTGAACTCGTTGGATTCTACTCCCACGAATCCGTTCTCCATTTCCATGGCGCACGAAGGACACTTCGTCATCGATGAATCATATCGTCGGCAGTTCTATTTGAAGATTGATGGCGAGGAACGTCCATGCAGAATGCAACATTAATCAAAAGAGAGAGTCGAGCACGGTGGGGGCCGCAGCGTGACAGTCCCCTTTTACTAGCTCAACCTACCCCAGCGTTTAGGCGCCCTCTGGGATCGGTTGCCAACCGCTGTGTTGCCGTGTTTCTCGCTCTCGAACATCCATAACGAGAGCGGCTTCATAGCTTTTGTGGAGGTGCGCATCCGAGCGTGTCCTTGCTGAAATCGAAAAGTACTCGCTTGTCGCCGTCCAGCTCGAGCTCGAATACGCTTCCCTTGGTGACAGTCCCGCAAACTTCCGCCGTGATATCGGACCTGGCGAACTCGTCGATGACCAGCTTCGTGCGGGCCTCTCTGCACGTCACGACGAACCCGCATCCCTGGTAGGCCGTGAGCCACTGAAGAAGATCAACGCCTTTCGGCCTCGGGATCTTGGACACATCAACGACGCACCCCTTTCCGCTCGCCTCGAGAAGCATGCCGAGCGTGCCAAGCGCACCTGGATTGCTGATGTCCTTGCCAGCGGTGAGGTAGGGGGCGATCTTGTTCATCGTGCGGAGCTGTCTCCGCACGACCTCCTTGCTCTTCTTCGAAGTAGTGTCCCACGAGTAGGGGACTCCCTCAGTGAACTGCCCGTCCAGGTCCATGGCGAAGACAATCGGCTCCCCCTGCCCCGCCCCGCTGCTAAGAACGAGCCGAGACCGGTCCGTCTTGCCCAGTATGGCGACATCAACCGCGGAGTATGTCGTGTCGGGATGAAGATGCCCGCCGACCATAGGCACTCCGAACTTGTCGCACGCGGCTCTCATGCCCTCGACGATCCTCGCCCTGACCTCTTCGTGCGAGCACGAAAGAACATTCACCATGGCGATTGACTGGCCGCCCATCGCAGCGATGTCGTTCACGTTCACGAGCACTGCGCAGTACCCCGCCCAGAAGGGATTCCTGTGGACCAGATCTTGTAGGATGCCATCGGCAGCCATGAGAAGGATCTCGCGCCCGCACTTGATCACGGCTGCGTCCTCGCCATAGGCCGCAAGCACATCCTCGCTCTGGATCGGGATGAGGCCAGCGGCGACGTTGGTGATGGGACCTTTTCTGACAACGCCCCTGTACGCCCTGATATCCCTGACGAGTTCCTCCAGCTTCACGGCAACCAAATCCGAATCAGTCGGATAAATACATGCTCCCTCAGAGCCTCAGCTGAGTCGTCTCCTTGAGGTACGCCCTCGCGTTGAACCTCTCGACGACGACGTCTGCCAAGACCTGCATGAACTCGCGCTCCAAATCCTTCTCCACGACCGTCGGTATGTCGCTGTTGGGTATCTTGTAGCCCATACGCGAGAGGATCGCCTTCGCTTCGGAGCGTTCCTCAGGGGTCGCCTTCCTGCCCTCGACGACGCCTTCCACGCCGCATCGCCTCACCTCCACATCGAAGACAGCCCGCTTGAACAGCTTCTGAAGGCAGTATGCGGCGAGTGTCGCTCTCTCGTCGGGGGTTTTGGCCATCGCCGAGCAGTCCTCTCCGATGAGCTCATACAGGTTCTTGTCTCTGGACGCTGACAGGGAGAAGACCTTCGAGGGCTTGATGTCCTTCTCCTTGAGGACATTCATGTCCGCAAGTGCCTTGAGATAGCCCGTCAACTCCAACCTGTGCAGCTTGACCCCTTTCGAAGCCAGTTCTCTGCAGACCCCGCTGATGGACATGGGGTCTTTCTTGAGTATCTCGAGCACGAGCTCCTTCATGTCCTTCTGTGGCGAGAACATTGCATCTGAATTGGTAACAGATTGGATAATATAACGCTTTCTGGGTTCACAGCGCAGGCCCGACCAGCTGCCAGACTATCAGGCTGAGCACGAACAGCGCGATTGTCAGAGTCACTCCGCCGACGATCTGATCTTTCTGCTCCTTGCTGTAGGTCCTGCCAGTCTTCTCGAGGAGGTAGTCAAGCGCGTCCCTGAAGATGTAGCCTCCGTCCAGAGGCACCGCAGGAAGGACGTTGGTCAGACCCACCATGAGGTTCAGCCAGAAGATCCAGTAGAGAGAGTTGGTCAGAAGCCAGAAAGCGGAATCCGGCATCCATGCAAGGCCTCCTGCGGGATGGTATAGGTCTGTGACTGGCGATCTGAGCGGCGCGAGGTCCAGGAACGGAAGCGCGACCAGTCTCAGCCAGGAACGCGAGAAATCGTTCAGGTTCTTGTCCTCCCCGAACGGGTTCGACAGCACACCCGAGTAGTAGGAGACGTTCTCATTCCGAACGCCCAAGTTCAGGAACCCGCCTCCGAGATATCCAACGCCCCTGTAGGTCTCCTTGTTGTTGTTCGGGTCGTATTTGTCGTAGTAGGCCCACTTGTCAGAGAGTGTGATGCGACTGACGCTGCTGTTCGGAACGAATCCCCCAGCGGAACTGCTGTAGCTCATGACGGAGATGTTGACAATCTGGCTCGCGTGAGTGACCGCCATGATATCGGACAGGGCTTCTGTGTTCGTCACATTGGAATCGTTGACTTTGATGAGCACCATCCCCGTCTCAAGACCGGCCTTGTCCGCTGCGAAGTCATTCACGATGTATGCGACGACGACACCGTCAGTCACATTCGCCCGGACCAACTCCCCTTTGTAATAGTATTGGACTTCGACTGTTGAGCCCGGGCTCGGAGAGGCTCTGTTTTCCAGATCCGTTGCGTCCTTGATCTCCATTCCTCCAACGGAAACGATGACGCTGGTTGGCGAAACCCCCGCTCTTTGAATCGGTGAGCCGTCAACAACACCCACAGCCAGAGCGCCGTCCCGGGATGGCTCGACGGAGGACATCATGACCGCAGAGAAGAGAAGTAGCATGACGAGTGCAAGAACGATGTTGCTTGCGGGTCCGACTGCGAACACCTTCGATCGCCGGCTGCGAGTGGTACTCTGGAGCTCCTTCTCATCTGGCTCGACGAATGCTCCGATTGGAAATACAAGAAAGAGCAGCCCCAGCGATTGCACCTTCATTTGGCCGACCCTTGTCAGGATCCCGTGGCTCATCTCGTGAACCACGATTGCGACCACGAGAGCGAGCACGCCATACCCGAGCGGGATGACGGGGTTGATTCCAGGGATGCCCAGGAGCAGCTCGGGCGACGGCGCTTTCTTCACCTGGGGCACGATGGTCGCCTCCCAGATGAGGAGGGTCATGATGAGAAGCATCGAGCCGGCGCATATCCAGAGGGCCACTTGTCCGTACGCGTTCCAGAATCTCCTCTTCGAAGCTATGCGATCGATGAGCTCCCTTCCCTTGCGCGTCCTCCACATTATGATGGGACCCATGAGGCTCATGTTGTGCTTTTCCAGCCACTTAGTCTTCTTAAGAAAATAGACGAGGAAAAGATACGCCGACAACACGATCAGAGCGATGAGATAACCGTTCATCTGGGCAGACCCGCGCTCAGTCCATAATAGTTCGGATATTAATGGGTTTCATCGCGCCCACGAGGGTTCCCCGACGTGTCATCTGAGTCCGAGGTCTTGTGTCTTGCCCACTCCTCGTCTGAGACCTGGTTGTACACATCGGCGGCCTCGTCCTTCTCCCGGACGCCCTCTTCGTCCGTCTGCGCGAGCCTAATGATCTGGTCCTTCTTGAGGATCCAATAATGGATCCTCCATAGCTTGCCCTTCTTGAGAAGGACCTCCTCCTGCGTGGTAGTCAGGAGCCCTTCCTCCTCTAGCATGTAGAAGACGTCCCGGTCCTCTGATGTGAGCCTGTTATCTATCACCTCATCGGCATATCCGAAGAAGCTCATGAGGTAGTCAGCGAGGTTTTTGATCTCCGCGTCGGACATGCCCTTCCTCCCGACAGTCCTCTTCAGAGCTTTCTCAACCTGTTGCATGGTGACAACAGACATCCCAATCCCGCCATGTGAACTGTATCCACAGCTAAAAACGTGTCGAAGATGTTGTCTATCAGAGGTCGCCGAAGGCTTCGCTAGCGGGAAGCACTTTGATGCCCTCGCGTGACAACTCTTCGAGGATCGTCCTCGCCCACCGCAGCTTGCGCTTCTTGACCTCTCTGCTTTTGCCAGCCTTCTCAGACGGGTTGTCGAGGTCGAAGCCGGCAAGGCAGATCCTCTTCGCCCCCAGCTCCGCGCATATGCACGCAGCTCGGTCGCCATCGGTAAACCCGCCGAAGTTGTATATGCCATCAGGCGGGATGCACTGGC
This sequence comes from uncultured Thermoplasmata archaeon, assembly GCA_963705355.1. Classification (GTDB taxonomy): domain Archaea; phylum Thermoplasmatota; class Thermoplasmata; order UBA10834; family UBA10834; genus COMBO-56-21. The sequence goes on along the minus strand of OY970070.1, from coordinate 483,845 downwards.
AGGTCCCGACTATCGGTCCTTTGAAATCCTTGAAATACCGCTCGATTGCATCCCGATTGTCTCCGTGCGCATGAATGAACACCACGGCGTCTTCATCGTTGAGCTCGACCTGCTCCTCAACGATGCCGTCGAGATCGCTCACGATCATGTCCGGACGGACTCCGGCTTCCAAGAGCACGGTCGTCGCGCTGTCCGCCGCAACCACATACCCGCCTATCGTGAGGGACGACAGCTCTTCGGACAGCAAGGGACCCCAGCCGCACACGAGGACCGTTTCGGGAAAGCTCTTCCTGACCTCCTTCAGGCTTCGGGAACCCCTGTCACCGAGCATGGACGCCAGGAGCTGCGCGCATTTCAGGTCCTTCGCGGGATCGAACCCGAAATCATCGCATATGCGCCTGTACATAGGGAGCCAGGTCCCGAGCTTCAAGGGGTTACGCCCCCTGGGCAGCTCCCGGCGGCTGCGCGGCCTCGCTCCTGAGGGACGCGTTCAACACGGCGCTGAAGACGGCAATCATTATGCCGGTGATCATCTCCGCGAAAATGATCGTCCTGTCAGGTTCTCCGTAGGACACGAAGAACTCCATTGCGTCCACCGCCCCTTGGATGATGAAGCCAGTTGCGAGGACCGACACCATCATCACGATGAATGACCACTTGATCTTGCCTGTCTGCAAGAACGCGGTGACGGACTTCCCCGTCTCGTACGCGAAGACGCCGAACACGCCGAACCACACGGCCCCTGAGACGAACAACAGTATGGATATGGCTAGGCTCCGCTCATTGGAGAGCAGGCTCTCGCGGTACACCGTGGCCATGTCATATCCGATGAGGAGTCCCACCGAAACCAGCACTAGCCCCACGATGGCGAAGGGTATCGTGAGGCTGCCCTGCCGGACTGCCTTCCTCGTCCGCGTGATGCGCTGCTGGATAATGCTCGCCCAGTGGTAGGCCCATCCGATGAGATAGAGCCCGAGGACGACACCAATGACTCCGAGGGCGATGCCGGCAGGGATCTTGATTATGTTCGTGATCGTGAGCAGCGAGAACACGCTCCATGTGATCATCAAGATCGAGAGAGGGACTATCCAGCGCCTCCTCATCTTCTCGTCCCGGAGAGTCTTCACGATCATGTTGTACGTGCCCTCGATGCTCCGACTCTGCTTGACATAGACCCTCTTTACGGAGTCGATCTTCACCCTCGACGAGATCACTGGGTAGATCGACTCGTCCTCTGAACCGTCGCTGACCAGGATGGCCCTGTCAGGCTTCACGACCTCGAGCACATTCTCGAGCTGGTTCGTAAGTATGAGGTCCGATTGAAAGCCGACATGCGAGTCGCCCGAGATCGTCGCAATCTCCGTCTCCATGCCCCTCTTGACGAGGTCGTCATACAGCTGAACGCCAGACAAGATCGTGTTCGTGTCGACGTCCTCGGGGTCCGCGATGCCGAGGGCTATGCTCGCTTTGAGATTCTCGTCTCTGCCGATGACCGGTCCGTTGATCCCCGCCTTGGTGCCAAGGTCGTCGTCTCTGTCGACGCACAGGACTAGTGTTTTCATTCTCAGTCGTGGTAATGCTGTACGGATGTATTTGAGCATCGCTCTTGCCATACTGACTGGTGTTTCTTGCTCGGTTGACAACCCTTAAATAATGACCCGAGAATTATCCACGCGATGGCCAAGAAAATGGACGAGGCCGAAGTGAAGAAAGAATGCCCGAGTTGCGGCCTCGGCGTCGCGCTTGACGCCACCATGTGCGAATTCTGTGGCTGGGACTTCGAGGAGGAGGACGAGTGGATCCTTCAGATAGAAAAGCTCGAGCGCGACCTGATGCTCGAGAAGCAGAAGTTCGAACCAGGAACGGTGAATCACAAGATAGTATCGACCCTTCATGCACCCACTCTTGAGAGGATTGATACGATTAGGCCGGCTGCGAAGTCAGAGGCCCCCGCGACGAGACCTGCGCCTTCCCGTGAGCCGGGCTTGATTAGGGGAGCAAAGGCTTCTGACGTGAAAGCGCAGGCCGTTCCTATTAGCGAGGAGGTAGTCGAGCCGGTCGAGAGGAAGGTGCGGACTGTCAAGGCAGCTCCCAAGAGCGTTGTGGTCTCGGAGGCCCCGGCCCCTGCTGCGAGAGTTCGGCGGGTGAGGATGGTGAAAGCCGCGCCTGTGAACGAGGAAGCCGCTGAGGAGAAGCCTGCAGAGCAGCAGCCGAAGAAGGCGCGAGCGCTCAAGAAAATGAACCGGTGACGCGTGGATCGATTTTTCTGACTCGATGGTTCAAAACCGTTTGTGTTAAGTACGCCGTGACGGATTACTTTCCTCCTTTGAGGGGACAAGTTGCGCATAAGGTGGCACGGGCACTCGTGTTTTGAGATCGAAGGAAGCGTGCGGGTCGTGACCGACCCGCATGATGGAAAATCCCTCGGGATCCCGCCGCCCAAAGTAAAGGCTGATGTGATTCTGATATCGCATGACCATTTCGATCACAACTGCGCGCACCTCGTGAAGACCTCTGATTCGAGTGTGATTACGAGGCCCGTGATGACCGTTGAGCGAGGAGTTCGCATCGAGGGGCTGACCGCAGACCACGATGCCGACGGTGGAACGAGAAGAGGCAAGATAACCATCTTCAAGTTTGAGCTCGACGGCAATTCATTCTGTCATTTGGGGGACTTGGGTCACAAACTGGATGAAGCTCTTATCGAAAGGATCGCCCCCATTGATTTCCTGTTCGTGCCTGTCGGCAATGTCTTCACTATCGGGCCTGAAGTCGCAAAGACGATAGTGGACAGCATTGCCCCGAAAGTCGCTGTGCCGATGCATTACAGGGTCCCCGGGCTTGGACTGGCATTGCAGCCTGTTCAGAGCTTCCTGAGACAGTTCGGTCAGCGCCAGGTGGTCAAGGTCGGAAACGAGGTTGAGTTCACAAGAGACGACCTGCCAACGTCAGGGACCGAGATCTGGGTCTTTTCACCGTGAGCAGCGTTCAGTACAGCGAGAGCCCGTCTTCGAGCCGACCCAATTCTATCGGGGTCGACCTGTATCCGATAAATGCGCCCTTGCTGTTGGCGACGGCGCACGCGCCCAGATACGGAGTGCCGTAGTTCAGCGTTGCGATGCTGGCAGGAACCTTGAACAGTGATGATATCTCCCGCAGCTCCTCCTCCGTCGTCCTCGGATGACACACAACCCCTTTGTTCGTCGCTATGCACGCAGACCCGACTGTCTCGATCCCGGCGATCCTCCGTCTCTGGACTTCCACGCCGAGAACATCCTCAATCAGCTTGACGGTATGGTTCGACGCCGCTGGATGGACGACGGCAGCGTGGTCATTTGCGAGGATGTTGTTCCCAGCCGCGTTGATATTCTCCTGCATCTTCGCGACTCTCAGCTCTCGGGGCAATCTAGCGATCTCCTTCTTCTCCGTGAAGTTGGTGACCATCATACCGTTGGAATTCATGGCGACAAGAGAACCTACTACCGTCGAGCCCGCGATGGTCGTCAGCATGACATCGACGTCAAGAGTGCGGGCGATCTCCTTCGATGCTTTGGGCTCGACCGTGTCCGGCAATACGGCGAATCGCTCACACGCGGCGCAGTACACCCCAATGTAGGGATTGCCGTTGATGTCCCCTAACCTGAGCATTCATCCCCTACCTGGAAAATCATTCTTCTGGAAGGGAGACCTCTATCAGGCCGTCCTCGAACCTGATGGCCTTGACGCGCACCTTTCTGGGCGGGTTCTCTATCCCCCTGGACCAAATCAGCTCGTTGAGCCTGTAGTCCAGCCAGACCTCCTTCTCCTCCTTCTCTTCGTCCTCTTCAGACACCTTCTCCATCATGTGCCTTCGGACGTATTCCTTGATCTCCTTGATGGCTCTCGGTGCGCGCTTGGTCTTCGGGACCTGCCTCGTGACAGTCAGTGGAATTGTGAAAACCCTCTCCAGTTCTTCGACCATGGTATGACCTCACACCTTCAGTTTCGTCCTTCTCCAGTGCCTTCGCTTTGGGTGCCTCAGGAAGGCCCTGTTCGTCCTCTGCATGACCCAGGCAGGGACCCTCCTGTTGCTCTTGGTCGCCGCCAGCAGTCTGAGCTTCCTCGCGTGTGGCTTGTGTTTGGCCATCAGGTCATCTCCTCTCAATCTTGATCTCGCGCTTCTTCGGCATTATCTTGCGCAGTATCTGCCGCAGGGTGTAGTCGTCTATCTGTTGCGTCAGCCTGCCCGACTGGACCAGCATGATGAGCTGGTTCTCGACGGACTCGACGACATCCGGGCGCGTCATGCGGAGGTTGGCGAGCCTCTCTCTGGCCTCGGGCGTCAGAAGCTGGCGCATGAGCATCTGCTTCTGCGCGTCCATCTGCTTCGTCTGCTCCTGGGCGACCGCCTCTTGCTGAGCCCTCAGCTGGAGCTCCTGCAGTTTCCTTTGCCTAAGGGCATCTAGCTCGTCCTCGTCAGCCATGTCCGCTCACTCAGAGGTATTTCGTGAGTTCCGGGTTCAGGGCCGCCATCTCCTTAAGGATCTGCGTGGACATGCCGTCTATCATCTTCCTGGCCTTGGCGGTCACGACCCTCCCCCCGTCCTTCTGCTTCTGAACCAGCTGGCTCTTCTCCAGCTGCTGGACTGTGATGCGCGAAATCGAGCGCGAGCCTCTCACGGCTCTGTTGGGCTTCGAGCCCCTGTCTGCCTTGCCGCCGAACATCGCAGCCAGGCGAGTCGTGCCCACAGGGCCTTCGATGTATATCTTCCTCAGAACAGCGGCGGACCTCACATGCCACCAGTTGTTGTCTGCGGGGCTCTTCTCTCTGTGCCGGCCGGTCTTGACGAACGCTGCCCAATCGGGCGGTACGATGGTCTCGAGCTTCTTCAGCTCCTCCGCTAGTTTCGGTATGAGCTTGTCAGCGGGCACATCAAACGCAGTAGCCATTGATATTCCTCAGTGAAATGCGGCGTCTCAATCAGCTGGAACACTGCCGCCAATGGCGGCAAATCGCGGATAAGTTGCTGCTCGTATTTAAATGCTTCTTGGCTAGAGAATATGCCAGAAGAACAATCCAGTCGTGCGCCTCCGCGGCTTTTTCGATTCGGAACGGGCAAGGGTTTTTCATTGACGACCACTTTCCAGAGACGATGAACACTGTAGTTGGCATCACCGGTGCATCGGGAGTTGTCTACGGAGTGCGTCTTCTCGAGGAACTCCCATCTACGAAGACTGTGATAGTATCCGAGGACGCGCTGAAGATCGCAAAGCTCGAACTCGGGATGTCGAGGAAAGACATCGACGCACTCGCAGACCGGCACTATGCAAACGACGACATGTTCTCCCCGCTCGCCTCAGGCTCCGTGAAGTTCGATTCGTTCGCGATAGCGCCTTGCAGCACTTCCACGATGTCGAAGATAGCGTGCGGCATTTCCGACAATCTGATAACGAGGGTGGCTTCCGTCGCTCTTAAGGAGCGCAGGAAACTCGTGCTCCTGCTGAGAGAAACGCCGCTATCGACAATCCATCTATCGAACATGGAAGTGTTGTCGAGGGCAGGTGCGGTCATAATGCCTGCGAGCCCGGCGTTCTATCCACGGCCCACCACAGTCGATGACACGGTGGACTTCATTGTGGGTAGAGTAATGGACGAACTCGGATTGGACAACGACCTCTACGCGCGATGGGTGGGCAAGGCGCCATCTACTCGTAGTCGTGGATCTCGTCGAACTCGTCGCTAATGGCCTTGAACTGACCCTCTGACAGCTTCTTCTTGTCAACGCTCAGTATGATCGTGGAGCCGTGAATAGCCGCCAGATCGTTCACCCTCTTGATGAACGCCAGGACCTTGTCGAACCCGTTGAGCTCGATGAGGTTCTCGGTCCCTTCAATCAATATGGCTGCCTCCTTCGAGGTCATCAGAAATGTGGATGAGATCTCCATCGCGTCCCCATCAAGGCCCTTCGGGTTGATGTTGTCTATGTCGGTCGAGCTGTCCGAGAACCATTTGATAGACACTTCCCTGAGATCATAGTCGGACCTTGTCTTGCCCGGGAACTGCGTGGTCATGCACATGGCCGGCCTCCCGGACAGACCGATCGCGCGGATCATCATGAATGCGTTCCGTGGGTCCTGATCGACGATCAGGTAGTTCCTTCCGGCCTTGATCTCCTCCTGGAACGCGCCGCACTTCGTACACTGGATCGAGTAAGCATCCTGGGTCCCTGAGTACATGAATGCCTCGCCGCAGGACTTGCATTGGATCGACCTTGAGTGATCCGGAAACAGCAGCTCCCCGCAGGCCGGGCATGTCTGAGCTTTCTCAGCACAGTCTACATGCATCGTGGCGTCGCACGTGCACTGGAACATTTCCAGACCCGCCTCGATCGGCCGGAAGCAGACCTTGCAGAGCATCTCGCCTTCGCCCTCTTCAGGCGCTATGCGCGCCTGCTTGACCTCGACGACGGACTCGTCGGATATCGACAGCGCAGCTTTGTGGTACATGCCCCTAGCGAAGAAGTACTCACCTATGACAGCGAACGGTACCAGCAAGTATAGGTACGCAGCATAGAGCAACGCGTTCGGAGATACGAATGAGAATATGTAGGGCACGAAATAGAACACTGCAAGTAACACAGCCAGCACGATTGCCGATATCCTCACGCTCATGAGGGGCTTTGCGTACTTCCTGAACTTCCTCGGGTGAAGCTTCTCGAACTTGTCGAAATTCCTTCCTGGAGTCCTGAGTATCATCAGGCATCCAATGAAGAGGGCAACGAACGCTATCTGCTGGTTCTCCATAACTGAGAACGGCTTGTAGGCCAGCGTGTCCTGAGCAGCGGCTCCTGGGCCCACGTGGTCGGTGAAGGAATACCACAGCACCCCACCGAACGGGTTTCTGAACGCGCTGATCTTCCCCGAGCTCAGGTCCGGATTCGTGAGGCTGCCAATCATGATCGTCGTGACGCGCTCCTTGACGACCAGAGTGCCGTTGAAAACGTATCCGGTGGCGTCGGCGGTTGCAGCAGCAAACGCGTCATAGGCGCCCTGGGCCGTCTCGATCACCTTGGTCTCCATCTTCCCAGAGCCATCGAAGCTCACCCGGAACATGATAGGACGGGTAGCGTTCCATTCAGACCGCACAAGACCGCTCGTGTGGTCCGTGATGTACTTGGTCGTCTTGCCTGTGAAGTTCGTCGTCGACTTGATCGTGATGCCCCAGAATACCTTCCCCACAAGAGCGTGAGAGAACGTGATCAGGAACGCCCTGGTCTCGTTTGCATCCAGCCACTGATCTCCGTTCAGGTCGAACCTATTGGAAATGTTAGTCCTGAGAGCGACCGCTGGGTCGCCAACATAGGAAATTTCCACGCTTCCAGAGCCCTCGAGAGTGGCCAGACCAGACAGGAGCATTTTGCCCTCAACTGTCATGAAGTTGTTCGTATCCGGCTGAGAGGAAGCTCGGGGCGCGACCATCGTCGTCGTGAGCAACACTGTTAGCAGGGCGACCATAAGGGCAGGAGGGAACCGCATGATACCAACCGAAGATATGTGGTCAGCCGTGTCTTAATGTTTTCGCGCCTTTTCGTCCCGCCTGACACGCTGCAGCCTGCCGGGGGCGTACCAGTTCCACTTCTGGAGGAGCAGCATGATCGCCGGCACGAGGTATATCCTGAGGATCATCGCATCGAGCAGGATGGCGAAGGCCAATCCGAACCCGAACTCCCTCAGAAGGACCGTCGTGGACAGCATCATGGAGCCGAAGGCGCCCGCCATCACGAGTCCGCATGCGGTTATGATCCCGCCAGTGCGCTCCACAGCGGTCGCGATGGCCTTTGCGTCCGTCTTGCCCTTCATAACTTCCTCTCGGATTCTGGTTGTCAGGAATATGTCGTAATCCATGCCGAGGCCCATGGCGACCACGAACAGAATGAGCGGCATCATCCAGAGCACAGGGTTGCCGAACCCATACTGGAAGACAAGCATCGTCAACGCGATCGTCCAGGTCACGTTCAGAAGCACCGTCATTATCAGCCTCAACGGTATCAAGAGCGAGCCGAGGACCAGCATCAGGACGATATATATCCCGATCAGAACAACCGCTCTCATCGTGAGGAAATCGTGCGAGACTGTGCCCGAGACATCGAACATGCTTGCGGTCGAACCGCCGACGAGGATAATTGCGCTGCCATGGAAGATGTCGCTCTCCGCTTGCGGGTCAAGCGCCCTTATTCGGTCGATCGTGCGAATCGAGTCCGTCGTGAAAGGCTCGTCCTGCAGGACCACTGTCAGCATGATCGTCCTGTTGTCATCGCCGATCGAGCTGGCCATGGTCATTTCGTAGGCAGCACGTTCGACGGGCGGGAGGGTCTCGAGATAGGTGCCATTCACTGGCTTCCCGAAGGGTCTGGTTGGCCCTGAGAGGCCCCTGATGTTGTTCTGGCCCGCCACGAGAACAGAATATTGCTCTAGTTCCGAAGCAGCGGTCAGATTCAACGAGCCGTTCGCCTCCAGTATCGGTCTGTTGTAGTGGACCACGATGTAAGTTGGCGTTATCGTGCCCTCCCCGAAGCCGGCTCCGAGGGCGTTGATGCCCTGCTTGCTCTCGGCGCTGGGCAAACTGGCCATGAAATCGTAGCTCGGAACGAGGGCGAAGTAGAGGTAGATGGCTGGGACTGATATGATCAGCGCCGCCATCACGATCGCTTTCGAGTGCTTCAGAGAGAACCGAACGCTCTTTCTGAAGTAGCCACCCCCTCGCTCGTCCAGTGACTTCGCCCTCTGCGTCGCCTTCGCCATCGTGTTCGGCCAGAACACTCGGTCTCCGATGAGCATCAGCAACGACGGAAGCATCGTCAACGCGAAGAGCAGGGTGATGCCGACCGCGACGACTAGCGCCATCCCCATGGACCGCACCATGCTGTACTGGCTGATCATCAGCGCGCCGAAGCCTATCATGACCGTCGCTCCGCTAGTGGCTATGCTCTCACCAGCCCACATGAGGCTGGTCTTAACCGCAGCCTCTTTGGGGTGACCAGTTATGCGCTCCTCGCGGTAGCGAGACATGATGAAAATGCAGTAGTCAGTGCCAGCGCCTAGCATGACGACGAGGATGAGCATTGTCACGCTGTAGTGTATCGGCATGACGTACGTGCCTAGAAGGTAAATCACTGCAGTGGTCACGAAATACGCGAGACCGATCGTCATCAAGGGAATCCAAGGCGAGAGCACGGATCTGAAGAACAAGCCTACGAACAACACGATGAGGATTACGGTGATGGGGTCCACCCTGCTCGTGTCTTTTCCGACAGCATCCACAGTGTCAACTTCGAGTGCCGCGTCGCCGCTGACATACACACCGTATCCAGGACCGACGACCTGCAGCTGCAGCTTGATGAGGTCGCGTATGATCCGGACATCGTTCTTCGCCTCATTGGACGAGCCACCCACGGACAGCGAGATAGACATAAGCATCGTGGTGTTGGCGTCCCCGGAGATCGGCGCCGTGTTGATGAACCGCGAGATGAAAACATCAGGCACGCTGATAGGGAGCGTTTCCAGCGTGTTGTTGAAGACCGTGCCATGGGCGAAGGAGGCCACGCTGGCAGCCCCCGGATTCGGGCCGAGCTGCCATATATCGGAGGCGAAGGTCACATTCGCCGCGATTTGACTGGATGTCAAGCCGAACACGACTCCCTCCAGTGCGAGCTCCTGCTGCTGGGGAGTCATAGCACGATAGAACTGCAGGTCGAAGTACTGAGCGACCATCAGTGCGAAATCGCTCATCTGGCCGGGAACAGAGCTGAAGTACGAATCGGCGGCCGTCACGATCAGATCCTGCAGCGCGATGGAGTCGTTGGTGTGAGTCTGCAACCATAGCGGGTAGAAGGCCTGGTCTGCATACCCTATCACGAACGCGACCGTCGTGTCATTCATTCCAGATGCTCTCAGCTGTACCGTCAGATTCTGGATGACTGCGCTCCTGGCCTGCGCATCCGTATAGCCGCCCGCGAGAAGCTGGAGATGGGTGTCGACTACGTCGAGCGGAACCTTGTAGACTATCTGGACGAGCTGGCCGAGCTGGTCATGCAGGGCGCGCATCCCTGGCCCGCTCTGCGTCACAACTCCAGCGATGTATGTCTCAAGAACGCTGTAGACATAATCCACACTGATGACGCCCTGGATCGAGCTATCGTTCAAGATCCCGTTGTAGAGGCCAGTCGAGAGATTGCGAGCCTGCGTAGACGTGACGTCCGAGTTCTGGATAACGATGATTATCGTGCTGTTGGCTAACTTCCCAGGGAAATTTTCATCGATCAGATTCTGGGCCTTGATAGCCTCGAGCTTGTTCAGGTTGACCTCTGTCTCGGTGTAGACGACGACATCGTTTATCTTGAAGATCAGTGGGAAGGCGTAGAACAGGACGACAAGCCATGCGATTATCACCAGCTTGTAGTGTTTGATGATGACGTCGGCGAGCTTGCTGAACATGAACCAATCACCAGTGTCACTGAATGGGGGAGACCTAAGTGAGGTAGCACCGGGAAGATGCTCTCCCTCTATATTCCTTTCGATATCACTTGCACATCGCCCAGGCACGTCATTCCAGGTACACGGCTGGCCGTCTCGGCTTTGCGTATCTCGCCTTTCCCTTCGGGTCCGTCCTGGCCGGATCGTCGGCCGAGAAGATTTCCACCCGGCACGCGAACTCCGTTTCCAAGAAGGACTTCGCGCGCTTCAGCACGGAGAGCTCGTCGAACGCAACTGACATCAGGCCTCTGTCTTCGGATGAGGCCTTCGCGACGTCAGCCACCAACTCTTTCGCAAACTGCGGGACCTCCTTTCTCGCATCAGGTGTCCGGACCTTTGCCATCCCGCTCTTGATGAGTGACGAAACTCCAGGCTTCTCCTTTGGGTGCGCGAGCGCCTCAGTCACCATTTCCTGCTTCCAACGAGGAGCCGCCATCAGAATGATCCGCTTGGGCTTGATCTGCGTGACCTTGAGTATCTCCGCGACATCAGCTATCAGATCCTCCAGCAGCCGCTCCTTGGCTTCCTCGGCCAGGACCGCCTCCGTTACTGTCCCTTGTCCGAGCTGGACGGTGGACACGAACCGCTCCTTGCCGATCGATTCCCAGGTTTCCTCAGCGATGTGCGGCGTGACAGGGGCCATGAGAGGTATCCAAGACTCCAGAGCCTTCATTATCGCCTGCCTGCTCTTTCCACCACGTCTGAGGTACCACCTAAGGTCCTGCGGGATCTCGAAGTACACATCGTTGGAATATGACCTGAGATCGTACTCCGCCATGGACTTGTGGATTTCCACCAGTCTGGTCTGCATCCTCGCATCGAGCCAGGCGTCCACCTCTGAACTAGTGTTCGTCCCGATCGACATCAGCTCCTGGACCATGCTCCACAGACGCTCGAGGCGATCACGATAGCCCTCGACCTTCTCGTCCTCCCAAGCGACATCAACGTAGAGCGAGGCGATGTGCGCGTAGAACAACCGCATCGCATCCACTCCGAACCTCTCGGCCGCGTCCGGGATTGGCTGCGCGCCGCCCTTCGACTTGGATATCTTGCCGCCCGTCGCTGTAATGTACCAGTTGACCAGGATGCCCCGGGGCCAGTGCTGGGGCCTCAGGACGGCCACATGGTTCATGAGGAACACGGGAAAGTGTACGGTCATGTGCTCCTTGCCGCCCAGGTTGAAGTCCAGCGGGCACCAGTACTCGAACTCAGATCTGATGGACTCGATCACTCCCTTGGAAAAACCGGTGTTGCGCGCCACAGACGCGATGTCGCCCTTGCCGAGGAGGACGAAGTCAAAGAACTCTTCGTTCATATGCTCCGCTTTGATTGCGCCTTCGTTGGCGTACTTGGATACTATGTAGTATACTGGATAGAGTGTGCTGTCGGCGATCGCCTCGACAATCCATTTCTGATCGAACGGAAATCTCGTGCCCAACCAGTTGCCCATGCGGACGCACGCCCTCTCCCTGTACCATTCGAGCACGTTCTGGATGTTCTCATGGTACTCTCTGGGAAGGATTTTCATTGTCTGCGCATGCGCTTTCGACCGCTCGGTGAGCGCAGGGTTTGCGTAGTCGATGAACCACTGGTCCGGGATCTTCTTGATCAGCACTTTGTTCCCGCACCTGCACAGGACCTCCTCGGACAAATCGTAGAAGAGGTCGGCTTGGTCCTTTGTTAGCATCTCCTCGCGGATGGCGACTTTCGCTCTTTCAACAGGCTCGCCAGCGAACTTGCCGCAGGAGTCGTTCATGATCCCTTTGTGGAATCCACTCTTGTAAATCTCTTTGGTCGCATCATCAAGTCTCGAATCAGCAAGCGAATCGATGCCCATCTTCTGGGTGATCTCCACGGCCGGCAGCGGACCCCAGCCGGGCGTCTTGATGATCGAAATGGGTGCCGCCTCCTCAATCATCTTGTCGGTGATCCCATATCTGTTCCTGAGCGACATGTCCCGCTTGAGTTCGACCAGCCCGATCCAATCCACGGGTGCGTCGGAGGGCACGCTCATGACCAGACCTGAACCCACGTTCGGATCGCACAGAGACGACGGGAAAATCGGGATCTCCTTTGCAGTGTACGGCGCCCTGCATCGCTTCCCCACGAGCGAAGAACCGTTCGCAGAGCCTTGGATCTCGACCTTGTCTTTCTGGAGCTTCAACTTCTCGGCGGCAGGTCGGCTGGTGATCCAAATCTCATCGCCGACTTGGACATCCACATACTCGACGTCCGGGTTCACCCAGAAGTTCGTCAGGCCGAACACGGTCTCTGGGCGAAGCGTGGCCGCGACGAGCTTTCTACCGTCCTCGAAGTCGAACTTGAGGAGCGCATACTCAAGCACCTCCGCGTTTCCTCCTCTTGATATGTCGGTCTCGGAGGCATCTATCGCCACGGGCCCGTGCTCGGGGCAAGCCGCAGCGTAGTACGGTTTCTGGATGAGGAGCCCTTGGGCCATCAGCTTCCGCATCTGCCACTCAATGAATCTGGAGTAGTCTGGATAGATTGTGCATGTGAATCTCCGCCAGTCCGACATGAATCCGAAGCGCTTCCAGTAATCGTTGACGAAGACCCCGTTGAAGAATCTCACGACCTCCATCGGATCTGATAGCGATTCTATCGTCTCGTCAGAGCAACCGTTCGCCTTCAAGACTTCGATCACTGTTGGGTCTGCTCTTTCGACCTTCTTCGCGAAGCTGATCGCCCCGTTCCCGGTCGCGTGTGTGCCCACGGGGAACAAGACGGAATGGCCAGTCATCATCTTGTAGCGCACGACGGCGTCGGAGAACGTGTATCCGCGCATGTGCCCAACATGCAGGTAGCCTGTCACGCCGGGGTAGGCGAATATCATGAAGAACTTCTTCTTGCCCGGCTGAGGAACGGACTCGTTAACTTTCGCGTCGTACCAAGCGTTCCGCCACTTCGCCTCGATCGCTGAGAAGTCCAGAGACATCGTTCACAGCCAGTTGAGGGACTGAATACTTGCGACCAATAAAAGGTTTCTAGAAGGGATGAAGCCGACTCAGAGCATGTCACACGGGTCTTCCGCTTTTCGAAATCGGGAATAGCGGGCCGATTGTCGCGGTGACGATCCCGGCAAGACTCGTCGATACACCCGCAATCAGCACCAGTCCAGAGGAACTGTGTGAGACGATTCCGTTGCCTGCCAAGGAGTTCTCGGACGCGTTCTGCCCTACGCTCCTGCCATTCTCGGCGAGTGACGTGATCGTCAACAGAAAGCCAATGACGAATAGGGCAATGCCCACACATACCATCACGAAACGGGTTCCCCCTGGACCTGCACGCCTCGGCTTGGTAATTGAAGAATCACTCAACTGTTGATGCCCCCATGAGGAGAGCGACTACACTCGCCATCGGGATAAACCTTTCTGCACGATTGTGGTCATGGGCAGCATCACGGGGATCCCATCCAAACGGAGCATGGATTCGAAGTTCCGCAAGGATGCCAGTACGTCGAGTATGACATTTTCCGACGAAATGAGACATTTTGCATATTTATATATACGTTCGGCTGACATATGTTCCTTTCGCGTCAACAAATCGGGATGGGATGCACACATGTCAGACCCCTTGGAGAGCGAACGAATCACACTTCGGCTCGATGCCGACGACCTGAAGATGATAGACGAATTCATCTCGGGCAGCAACGAGTTCTCCAACAGGTCGCAACTGGCCCGTGCGGCCGTCCGCGCGTACATAGAAATGCGCTCGGGTGGCGGGGAAGGGACGAACGCGAAGCCGAACGAGATACTGGTTCAGATACCGCCTCTGGTGCTTGACACGATCAAGCAGCTCGTGGCCGAGGGAGTCTACAGCTACGTGTCTGAGGCAGTTGCTGATGCCGCGCGACACGAGTTCCTCCATGAGGAGCATGTGGAGGGCTTGAAGAAAGACGCGAATCAGCAGGGAAGCGGCTTCAAAATCGTCCCGGGAGCATAGGCACCGTTTGAGGACGCTTTGGCGGGTGGTGGGGACTCTCCCAGGAGGGCCTGCCCTCAACCTGCCAAGGAGATGTGACGGAGGCCAAAGGGATGACGGCGGATGGGAGCAGGACTGAAGACATAATCAACGCGATCGGGACAAGTCTCGGGGAGCCGACGGTTGCGGTCGTCGGCTGTGGCGGTGCTGGCTCGAACATAGTTCATGGGATATACTCGAAGTCAAACCGAGTGGAGACCGTCGCGGTCAACACCGACGAGGAGCACTTGAGGGGCATAGACGCGCACAGAAAGGTACTCATAGGGAAGGACGTCTCATTCGGCAGGGATGCCAGTGGGTTCCCTGAGATCGGGGAACACTGCGCCGAGAAGGCAAGGGACGTAATAAGACAGGCGCTCCGAGGGTATGACATCGTTTTCGTCGTCGCGGGCATGGGTGGAGGCACGGGCACAGGCGTGGCCCCTGTCGTCGCGAGCGTCGCCCGAGAAATGAATGCCGTCACATTCGCGCTTCCGATTCTTCCTTTCGACCATGAAGGACCCTTGAGAAGGCAAATAGCTTCAGAGGGAGTCTCGAGGCTGAAGGAGCACGCGAACTTCACGGTGGTGCTCGACAACAACAAGCTCACGGAGTTCGCAGCGGACATGCCGATGGCCGAGGCGCTCAAGGTCGTCGACAGGAGTGTCCTGAGGATCGTCGAATCTGTCTGCAACCAGGCGAGCTCGTATGTCAGCAATCTGATGCAGGACATCATGGGATACACCGACACGTTCGAGGAATCCACACCGGAGCCACCGGCCGATATCAGGGAGACGCAGCTGATCCATGCAGATCTGGACCCCATGTTCAATGGATTCGGCCCGAGCATGTTCGGCTGAACAAGCCAGATAGTGTGGGGCGGCGACGCCCATAGACGTGAATGGACGGCCTCCGTGGTCGATCGAACGGTCGCGAACAAAACCTTTTCCAGATTCCACTCTCTCTTAATAGCAAATCGTTTCTATAGACAACGAGTTCTCGCATGACGTGAAGATCGGGTTCGTGGTCAATCCCATTGCGGGCATGGGTGGCGCGGTCGGGCTGAAAGGGACCGACGGGGAGGAGGTCCTCAGAGAGGCGCGTGCAAGGGGCGCTCGGAAGGTGTCTGCCGCCCGCGCGAAGGAAGCGCTCGTGGCAATACAGAGGAAGCGCTTGTCGTTCGACTTCATCACGTGTTCTGGGGAGATGGGAATGGACGAGCTTGCCGAAATCGGCATTAAGTCCGAGATTGTGTTCAAAGCCGGACAGACTACCTTGAGCGCCGACACGATCGAAGCTGTCACGAGGTTCGTTTCGAGAGGCGCTGACATCATCCTGTTCGCGGGGGGCGACGGGACCGCAAGGGATGTCGTCCAGGTCGTTGACGCCAAAGTGCCCATCATAGGAATCCCCACTGGCGTCAAGATGCATTCGGCAGTCTTTGCCCACAGACCCGAAGATGTGGCCGACCTGCTTGAGTCGTTCGCGTCCTCGAGAACGACATGTGATGCGGAGGTCATGGATGTCGATGAGGAGAGCTATCGTCAGGGATTGCTCAAGGCGAGACTCTACGCCTTCGCGAAGGTGCCCGACGACAGAACGCACCTCCAATCGGGCAAGACGGTCTATCACTCGGGCACCGCGGACGACGAGGCCGAGGAGCTGGGGCTCTACGTGGCGGAGAGCATGGAAGGCGGGACCGCATACATCATTGGGCCCGGCAGCACAACCGAAGCGGTCACGAGGCATTTGGGAGAAACGAAGACGATCCTGGGCGTGGATGTCGTGCTAGATGGTAAGGTCGTTCTCCGGGACGCAACCGAGAATTCGCTGTTAGATCTTCTGAACCAAGGAAGGCGAGCGGTGATTGTGGTAACTCCCATCGGCTCTCAGGGCTTCGTCTTCGGAAGGGGGAACCAGCAGATATCGGCCGCGGTGATCAAGAGGGTGGGCGGTCAGAACGTCTGGGTGATAGCGACCCCGACCAAACTCACGGGAACCCCGGTTCTCAGAGTCGACACGGGCGATGCAGAGCTGGACCAGACATTCAGAGGCAGGGTCAAGGTTCTTACCGGCTACAAGCGGAAGAAGCTCATGCCCGTCCGATGAGGCGGAAGTCAGGTGCCCGAGGATTCCTTCAGCAGAAGCATGATCCAGCTGTCGTCAACAGCCTTCTGCATCTCCGATATCTCCGGCTCCGTGAGATGCTGGAACCTGCCCTGGACCTTGAGATAATCGACCATTGGCAGGCCTTTGCCCTTACGCGTGATATGCACCTTCCCCTCCTCTATCTCGTAGAGGGGAAAGACGCGCGTGTCGACCGCCAGCCTGGCGATCTCCACGCTCAGCGACGGGTTCGTCCTCCAGCCCGGCGGACAGGGCGAGAGCGCGTGGATGAACCTGAAACCCTTGATCTTCTTGGCCTTCTCGACCTTCTTGATGAAATCCTCGGGGAACGCAGGCGAAACGGTTGCAGCATACGGTATCTTGTGGGCCTGCATGATGGCCATTATGTCCTTCTTCGTCTCGTGCTTGAACCCGTGGGTGTTCCCGACAGGAGTGGTCGTCGTCCATGCTCCCCACGGAGTCGATCCACTCCGCTGGATCCCCGTGTTCATGTAGGCCTCGTTATCGTACATGACATAGATTGCGTCAGTGCGCCTCTCCGCCGCGCCCGACATCGCCTGCAGGCCTATGTCCACCGTCCCTCCATCCCCCGCGAAGCCAACGACCGTCACATCCTCTATTCCCTTTATGTCGAGCGCGGCCCTCAGACCCGATATGGCTGCCCCGGTCGCCTCGAATGCCGTGTACAGCAGAGGTACCTTCAGGCAGTTGCTGGGCCAATATCCCGGCATCACCGCCCAGCAGCACGCGGGGATCGACACGATGGTCCTATCTCCGAGGCCCTTGAGCAGATAGCGCATGACAAGATTCGCGCCGCAGCCCGGACAGCCCGTGCTCCCCGGATAAGTAAACTCCTCCTCCGGAATGGTCGTCTTTCCCATCAACGCCACCTCCTGGGCAGGCCCGAGACATCGACCCATTCGACATCGTCCTCAGCACCCCTCTTGGCGACGACCTGTATGTCCTCGAAGATCCTCTCGAGGATCTTCGGAGTGATGTCTCTCCCGCCAAGGCCGGCGATGTAGTTCTTCATCACGGGGCGCTTCGGGCAGGAATAGACCGAGGCCTTGACCTCCGAGAACATGGCCCCCGAGGCTCCGAAAGTGTAGCTTCTGTCGAGAACTGCCATGCCCTCAGGCTTGCTGGCCAGAGCCCTTATCTCCTCGTGGGGGAACGGCCTGAAAGCTCGGATCCTGGCAAGGCCAACTCTCTGACCGCCCGCCCTCAGAACGTCCACGACATCCTTAGCGGTCGCGGCCACGGACCCCGCGGCAACGAGCACTGTCTCGGCGTCCTCGCACCGATACCGCTCGAGCAGCCCGCCGTGCTCTCGCCCGAAGATGTGCTTGAACTCCTGCTCCACCCTCAGGATCCTGTCGTGGGCATCCTTCATGGCGAGCATGTCCTTGTACCTGAACTCCATGTACTGATCCGGCTTCACGAGCGACCCGAACCCCTGCGCCTTGCCGACCTCGATCTTGAACTCGGGGGAGTAGGACGGCAGGAAGGAATCGACGAGCTGCTGGTCCGGAACATCAACTGGCTCAGACGTGTGGGACAAGATGAACGCGTCCTCGATGATCATCGCGGGAAGCATCACACCGGCGCTCTCGCAGACCTTGTACGCCATGATGATCGTGTCCAGCACCTCCTGATTGCTCTGGCAGAAGAACTGAAGCCAGCCCGTGTCCCTCTGCGCGATCGAATCCATATGATCGACCCAGACGTTCCAGGGAGGTGCCATTGCCCTGCTCACATTCGTCATCACGATTGGCAGGCGCGCGCCTGACGCCCACATGAGCACCTCGTGCATGAGCGTCAGGCCATGGGAGCTGGTCGCGGTGTAGGTCCTCGCTCCGGCTGTCTCCGCGGCGATGCACGCAGCCATCGCGCTGTGCTCGCTCTCGACTGGGATGAACTTGGCCTTCAGCTCACCAGTGCCCACGAACTCCGCGAGCTTCTCCACGATCGAGGTCTGAGGCGTGATCGGATATGCGGCAATGACCTCGGTCCTGGCGAGCTTCGCACCGTATGCCGAGGCGTAGTTGCCGGTCATGACCATCCTCATTGGGCTCCCTCCTTGACCATGACTATGCACTTGGAAGGGCACTCGGCTGCGCATATGCCGCATCCTTTGCAGTACTGAAGATCGACAACTGGCACGCCGTCGACCAGGCTGATGGCCACATCAGGGCAGAACTTCCAGCAGATCGTGCACTTCTTGCACTTCTCCTTGTTGACGACCGGCCTTATGACCCTCCACAGCCCCGTTATGTTGACTGTGCTGGGCGTGTCTGAGATCGGTGTCAATGGGAGCTCCCCGTAACTCTTGGTCACACTCGCGCCTCCGATGTCCGGGCGTAGGCCTCCTTTGCGGCGGACACGTTCTCTTCCTCCTTGGCAGGGGCGATATCGCGGATGGTCTCAAGTATGGAGTTCAGCGTGACGGTGTCGCACATTCTCGCAAACCCCCCCATGATGGCGGTGTTCACAATTGGTGCAGTCTGAGAGCCTATTCCGTGTGATGCCGCGATAGAGGTCGCATCGACCACGAAGTACGTGAACCTGGGCGGAAGGCTCGGGAGCTTCTTGCCATCGGGGTAATTGACAAGCACTCTACCTGCCGGCTTCAGCCCTTCCAAGATGTCGACTCCTCTGAGCAGCGAGTTGTCGAGCACAACGACATAGTCCGGTTCGTAGATGCTAGACTTGATCCTGATAGGCTTGTTGTCGATTCTTGAGAAGGCTGTGACGGGAGCACCTCTTCGCTCCACGCCGAAGAACGGAAACGCCGAGACCTCGAACCCCATCCTAAAAGCAGCTTGTGCCAGGACCTCAGAAGCGATGACCACACCCTGGCCACCTCTCCCGTGGAACCTGACTTCAATCAGCGGGAACACCGATTGACGTGTTAGCATGTCTATGATATTAAGTATTCACCGACCTACTAGGATGCCACATTTCCTGATGAGGTCTGTCATGAGCTAGCACAGGGCAACCTCTGCGGCACAACATTACATATCTGGAGCGCGATTCTCGCGGATGTGAACCGACCGTTCGCTGGACTCCACGCCCGCGCGTTCTGCCACGCCACCGAAGATCTGGACAAGGTCAAGACGGCTCTGCGGAACACGGTCGGCGAGGCTGACATCTTGACATCTCGAACCGAAGGACATCACGGCAATCCGATCACGATCGTGGAGACCAGCGTCGTGACCATGGAAGAGATATCCAGCTTCTTCGAAAGGCTGGGGAAGGATGACCTGAGGATCGTGCTGGATACTCTTCCGTCAAGGGTCGACGATGGCTGCAACCTTTTCATCAAGATCGACAAGCAGGCGGCGTACGAGGGGCGCATCAGAATGGGTCACAACGGGAATGTAATATCCGTCAGGGCGAAAGTACGGGCGTTTCCGGCCACATGCGAGGTCGCTCAGGCCACCGCGCGCGCCTTCATAGAGAGCCTGCTGTTCAAGGGAGAACCGTAGACGCGCAGTCGATTCATTCTTATAATGTCGAGGCATCTGTTGGCTGAACACATGCAGGGGTAGCCAAGCCCGGTCAACGGCGCAAGGCTTAGGACCTTGTCCAGCAGTGGTTCCGCGGTTCGAATCCGCGCCCCTGCACTACTTCTTTGTCTCCGTCTTTGAAAACATGTCGCAGCCCGAATCGAACTCCTCCGGCGAAAGCCATTTGCGGTACCTTCCGGCAGGAAAGCATCCCCGGTGCTTTCCCCGCGCCACGAACCAGACGCAGTTCCTGCACGTGCGTCCAGTGGTGCTTCTGAGAGATGCCAGAACCAGCAACTCCTCTCTTGTGTAGCCTTTGTCGGGGACTCCCCTTGCGCTCACGGACAGTCATTTCCTCTCGCCTTAATCAGTCCTTCCACGAGTACACACGTGGAAGATAAATATGGCACCACCCTTCCATCCAATCGTGAAGTATCTCTATTGCCCCAAGTGCAAGGAATTCAGAGTGAAGGCGTGGTATCAGCGCCAGAATCGGTGCTCCAGATGCCTCGGGGAGGCGGCTGCCATCAGCATCCCGAACAGCTGGCTCACGTACACGGCCTACGCCCTCTACGTGATAGTTCCCGCGCTGGTGGCAATCTACATCGTCACCGATATCAGGCTGTACATCTGGCTATCAGTCATTTCCCTCGCGGTGATGATGGCAATCTCATATGCCGACATATCTCGTGGAGCGACCTACGCCAAGAAGAGGATCAAGATCACAAACGGTGACCTAAGCGAGTTCAGAAAGCGTGGCTGGGTCTAGGATTAGGACTACGAGGTAATCGTGACCGGCGTTTCCCGGAATCTCCACTGAGCTGGCACACCGATCCATCGAGTCTGGCTCCTTGTCCGGCAACCTGAGGACATGGCTCGAGAGTCCATCAGCGAAGTCATAGACAATCAGGATTGGCTCGAAGACGGGGTTGCATATCGCCTCGACGATCTCCACTATGATCTCATTCAGCGATGCGAACACCGTCTCGCTCACTCCGAGGCGAAGGGCGGTCGCCTCCACCGCGATGCAGCTCGCGACATCCTCGCTCCCATCCAGATGATGGCTGCCGCCCAGCTCGATCGTCACCGACCGGCCGATGGAGGCTCGGAGAAGAACTTGGAGGATCTCAGCTGGATCCGAGTCTCCTCTTCGGTCAGAGTCCGGCAGAGGCGAAGGCCTTCCGGATGATACGATGATGCTGCACATGACGAGCGCCGCCGCAAAGAACACCATAGAATCCATCAATGCCAGCTGTCCTCCGGTGTCCCTTCTCAGCTTACCAGACAAGCACTTCCACCTCGATGACGACAACCCGCAGCTGACTGTCGAGCGCGTTCAGAAGCAACGCCGACCCCGCGGCCTCGAACGGCTGGCTTCCAGACGCCTTGGAGCAGTTGACAAGCCACTGCGTCGTCGGAAACCGCTCCACGATGGCAATCGAGTAGCAATGGGACTGCACGGAATCCGCAGCCACTCGGCCCAGATTCAGGCTCGTCAAGATGTCTAAGGACGGGAGCTGGTTCGCACCTGCACGCACTGTGACCTCGTGAATGATGTCGTTCACGAGCTCCTCGGCCAGCCCCTCAAGCTTGTTGTGAAAGCGTTGACTGGCCAATGCATCTGAGGTCCAGACGCCAGCCGCCACGATAATGAAGACTCCCGCCAGCACGAACATCAACACGGGGAGATCCTCGAAGAAGCCAGCAACCCCTCTATCATCAGCCATCATCAAGAGGAAAACTCAAGGATGCGTTAGCACCCTCATCACTACATGTAGCATACGATAGTCAGAACGGTAGAAAAACTACCGCGGTCAATGCACCATCCGTGAAACACCGCCAAGGGCCGACAAAAAAGCTAATACCCTCAATCAGTCCAGAAGACTCTTGTCCCCACGCCTACAGCGAGGACGAGGGGCTTCAGCTCGAGATAGACTGCTCGGAATGTCAAGGCGCTCAGGATCTCGCAAACAGCAGGTGCATCTCGGGGATCCTCAACGTGATGGTCACTGGGGCGGTCCCCCGGGCCATCATCTTGAAGGGGCTCATCCACAAGAGGTATCGGGAGGCCTCCATCAAACCCGTGGCGCTCGCTGCGGCGGAACTGTCCGCTCTGAACCGCGCGATCGCCTCCGCCGATAGACCGTCAGACAAACGGTGTCGGACATGCAGCGCCAGCAGGGAGAGGATATTGACCGCGATGAAGCGCCGGTTGCTGGAGAGTCCTCAGGACTACCTGCCAGGCCACAAGGCAATGGCCGCGGAGTTCATGTCGATTTACCGTGCTGACCATTGCGCTGACTCATTGACGTGCATCGAGAACGCTCTCTCAACAAGCATCGTGCAATCAGGGGGGACCTAGACGGAACCAAGGCCGCCCCCGCCGCGGATAGTCTCACGGGCTTCGCCCGTGACCAAGGATGCACCCGTGATCAGACTGAATGCTGAGCGGGGAAAAACGATGAAGGGTTCGGCCTCCCCACAAGCCGAAACAAGACCCTCTTTCGCCTCTTCATGGATCGAACCGGTTCATTGGTCTGAGGAGCAGGTCGCCATTAGACGTCAGATAGCTGGTGTCGAGGTGATCCTGTCGTCTCCGGCTGGGTCGAGCTTCGGCATATACGCCGTTGATCCGCCAGAGTACAGGCTCAGCGCACCTCATCTCTCGGCTCTGACGGAGGCGATCCCTGCTATCTCGGACGCACTGCCAGGCGACATCGAGATCAACTCCCTCGACACGATACGACCGTACATAAAGGCGAGGGCTAAGGACCTCATATTCTCTCATCTTGCTTCGAGGTCCGCTGACGAGATCGCTGGAATGAATCTGGACAAAGAGGCGGACCGATTGGCAGAACTGCTGTGCAAATACACGGCAGGCTATGGCGTCCTCGAGACGCTTCTGGAAGACAGCCTGGTCCAGGACATCTATGTGGATGCGCCATCGAGCCAGACGCCTGTTCATGTGGTGCTGCGCTCCGATGTGGACAGGAGCGTCAGACAAAAGTGTCGGACGAACATACTAGTCGGCAAGAGAGATTTGCAGAGCTTCGTCTCAAGGGTCAAGTTCGAAACCGGGCTCCCGTTCTCAGAAGCTCATCCCGTGCTCGAGGCGGACATAAGGCGCTTAGGAGCTAGAGTGACCCTCGTGGGCCCGCCTTTGAGCGATAGGGGCGTCTCGATTGCTATCAGGAAGCACTCAGAGAGCATATGGACGATGCCGAGGCTCATCGCAAACGATTCTCTCTCTCCGCTCCTGGCAGGCTTCCTGTGGGCATGCGTCCTGGGCAGGAGGACCGTCCTCCTGGCCGGCAGCCGAGGGGCTGGCAAGACGACCTTGCTCGGGGCGATGCTCCTCGAGTTCCCGGTGTCCCAGCGGATCATACTCATAGAGGACACCCCCGAGATACCCGTTAGAAGACTGCAGACCCTTGGATACGACATCCAGGCCCTCAGGTTCTCAGGTGAGGGAGGGGACAGCACGACGAATGCCCAGGAGGCGCTTCGTGTCAGCCTTCGAATGGGCGAGAGCGCGATAGTGATCGGGGAGGTCAGGGGCCAAGAAGCGAAGGTGCTCTACGAGAGCATGCGGGCAGGCAGTGCTGGCTCGTCGGTGCTTGGCACGATCCACGGCAACTCGGCAAAAGGTGTCCTGGACAGGGCGGTCGAGGATCTGGGGATCTCCGAGAGGGCGTTCTCCTCGACAGACATAGTCGTGGTGACAGGACTGGTGAGATCGCCTGATGGAACGAGGTTCTCGAGACGAGTCGTAGAGGTCGCCGAGATACGGGAGGATGAGCGTGGACTCGCACTTGTTGACTTGTTCAAGGCCGATCCTGGGTCCTCGCTCGCGAAACCTACACCCGAGTTCTCCTCCGGGTGCAGATGCGTCCAACGAGCAGCGTATTCGCTCGGGGTCACCGCAGACAGGATGATGGAGATAATCAAGTCCAAGGCCCACGCAGATCAGGTCCTCTCCGAATCTGGGGGGAA
Source organism: uncultured Thermoplasmata archaeon (assembly GCA_963705355.1). Taxonomy (GTDB): domain Archaea; phylum Thermoplasmatota; class Thermoplasmata; order UBA10834; family UBA10834; genus COMBO-56-21. The sequence goes on along the minus strand of OY970070.1, from coordinate 459,726 downwards.
GGCTTCTTCTGCCGACAACTTCACCTCAGATGTCTTCCGGGTGAGGTCAAACGAGATCCTCACCAAGAACTTGTTCTCAGCGGATGGTCCGGAGTCGGGCTTGTCCGAGTGGAGGGACTGGTTGGATGGCCACACTTGATGGAGCGCAGTCGGGCCATCCCTTATACGTTGGATTGTGCAAAAGACTGGCGATACTCGGGAGAAGGCTCCGCAAGAAGGGCGGCAGGAAGTCCGCAGACGACCGCACGATCCGGCAATTGGCCTCTGCATTGGACCTGGCGGGCATAGAGATCTCTGCGGAAACCGTCGTGTTCGCTTCCAGGGCTTGCGGGGCAGTTGGTGCCGCCTCCGCGGCGATCCTCCTCGTGCCCGTCCTCTTGCTTCTGGGGACCCAGTACATCGCTCCGGTCGCGCTCTCCCTCACGATCTCCGTCCTGATAGCCAGGACGGCAATCGTCTCCTTCCCTGAAAGCGCAGCGAAGAAGCGGGCGGCCGAGGTCCTTAGGTCGTCGCCTGAGATGGCCAATCTCATGATCATGAGCCTCAGGCATGAGCCTTCGTTGTCGAAAGCGATAAGGTTCGCGTCGACAAAGGACAACGCTTTCTCGCACGAGCTCAGAAGATGCGTATGGACGCTGGTGATGGGCAAATATCCCAGTTTCGAGGAGTCCCTGCAGGAGGTTGGAGATAGGTGGTCGAAATACAGCGGCGAGCTCACGGCCTCACTCCACGCGATGGTCACCGCCTCATGCGAATCGACCGCTGATGGAAAACGGAGGGCGCTCGACAGAGCAAACCAGGCCATGATATCAGGCGCGAAGCGCAGGATCGAGGATTATGCGTTATCGCTGTCGACCCCCAGCATGATCATGTTCGGACTCGGCATTCTGTTGCCCTTGATGGTTGGTTCGTTCCTGCCGATGCTGTCCTGGGACATATGGTCGATGGGCGACGGCGGCACCGGCTCTGCAGTCATGAACCGTGGTCAGACCGTCGCCCAAACCGTCTTCATCATGAACTTGCTCTTCCCAGCGATCGGGTTCTTGGTGGCCATGAATTCGGTGACCAGACACCCCATGGAGCGGAAGAATGGCAGCGGAGACAAGGCGACGCTTTCACGGCTCTGGCTATCGGCAGCGATATTCGCCTCGGCCGCGATGGCGGGCCTGAGTGCGTTGCGGCTCGATGGGACCTTGCGGGTCCCAGCCGTCCTCATGGCTGCGGTCATCCCGGGGGCGCTGTTCCTTGTGATGACTGGAAAGAGGAGCATGCTCGAAAGCGGAACCGCATCGACGAAAACGAATCTGGAGGACGCCTTGTTCAGGATCGGCGCGCGCATGCTCGAAGGAGAGAACTTCGAGTCGGCTCTGAACAAAGCCAGCCGAGACGAGACGGGCGGCAGCTCGGGCAACCTCCGGCAGTTCGTCTTGAGATCTGTGATGTCAGGGGGGGACATCTGCGACGATGCCATTCGATCTTCCAGGTCCGATGATTCGAACGCCTTGGAGGGTTTCCGAGTCGTCAGAGAAGCTGCGACGAAGGATGAGCTGGCTGCCGGAATGCTCGCGATGGACATCGCGGCGTACCTGAAGGACCTTCGCGATCTGGAATCAGCCCTGATGAGCCGGCTGAAGCCAACGATATCCATGATGAAGATGACCGCTTACGCTCTCGGTCCCATCGTCCTCGGAGTCACTTACGCCATCTACCTGTCGCTGGGAGGAGTCGCGTCAGGCGGCACAGGGGGAGTAGGGGCAGGACTCTTCTTCCTCGTCCTAGGGGCGTTCCTGGCGGAGACCAACGCTGCGGTGACGTACTTTCTGTGGGGCCTGGAGGGAAAGAAGGACAGGGCGACGCTCATGTACTCCCTGGGGACCTGCATTCTTGCTTCCGAGCTCGTCTACACCGCGACAGCCCTGGTGGCCAGCTGAGCAACTGCCTGAGAGTCACTTTTGCTTCAGCTTAGTCGCGATCTTCTCCATGTTCCTCTCAAGGAGGGCCAGCTCCTTCGGCTCGAACGCCCTCGGATCGACGGGGATGACCATGACCGCCTTGCTCTGGGAGATATGGTCGTTGACCTGATCGATCACGCGAAGGACCTTGTTGAAGTCGTTGTTCGAAACAAGGTACTCGATGCCGTCGAGGAGGATCACGCCACATGGGTTCTCCTCTATGAACTGGATCAATGTGTGCGTCAGTATGCCGAGGTTCGTCGGCGAGATGACATCTTGGCCGGTCCGCGTCGCGAGCCAGTAGATGGGGGTTGTCTCGAGCCCGTACTTCTGCCTTATCAGGTCCGGATGCTGCCTGCTGACCGCAAGGCCCATCATCTTCTTGCATCCGTTGCTAGAGGTCGTCGATACTATGTTCACGAAAGCGTCGAAGCTGATGTCCGGTGGCGCCTCCTCGACCACATAGGACTTGCCGCCGGTCAGGTTGTACTTCCGGGTGATCCCGAGTCCAGCTTCCGCTCCGGGTTTCTTCACGTCGGTCCTCTTTGAGAAGAGGCCCATCTAATCACTCCACATCGCCATCACGGAACTGAGAGCGATCTCGTTGGTGGGCTTCAGGAGAAAGTCCTTCGCCCCCGTGTCCATGCTTTCGCGGATCATCTTCTTGTTTATGATCGAGCTCATTGCGATGATCGTGGCCTTCGGGTCCATGGAGAGCATCGCCCTCGTGAGCTCGACACCGGACTTCCCGGGCAATATCATATCGACGAAGGAGATCTTTGGCTTCTCTCTTCTGAAGACCTCGACAGCCTCTTCGAAGTCCTTGGCTTCCACGACTTCGTGGAAGCCCACACGCACCAGCAGCTCAATCATGACCTTCCGGAACGCTTCCGAATCATCGACGACGAGGATCTTCATGGTAGTCACCTGCGCCCGATTGTTGAATGCTCGTGAACGTATTTATCGTTGTGCTGGAGAATCGCAGGGAGATGGGCAGGCAATTGGTTTCCTGACGCAACGCCCTTCCTCCAAATCCTTTCGGAGCACGGCGTCCAATCAAGGTTGCGTGCCAATTTGGAAGGGACTTATATGCTACCCATCTCGTATGTCTATGTGGCGCTTTCGGAGATAAAACTTGTGCCTGCACGGAGCGTTCGTTTCCGAACCCGCCCTATGACTTTGAGGACAAAGAATTATATACTGGCAGGGGGATTCTTTCAAAACGCCTTTTAGCTTGTCAGTTTTCAATGACGGTGTTCATTCATGACAGACATTGAAGAAGTCAAGAAGGGTACGACGACAATAGGGCTAGTTTGCAAAGAGGGCGTCGTCATGGCCACGGAGATGAGAGCTACCATGGGGACTATGATAGCCCACAGGACGACGCAGAAGCTTTTCAAGATCGACGACAACCTCGGCTTGACCGTCGCAGGTGTTGTCGGTGACGCGCAGACTCTCGCGAGGTACATCACCGCAGAGGTGGAGCTGTACAAGCTCAAGCGAGGACAGCCGATGAGCGTGAAATCGGCCGCCACACTCACCTCGAACGTGCTTGGGGGCAACCGATTCTACCCGTATTATGTTGGCCTGATACTCGGAGGCATAGACAGGGACGGAGGACATGTCTATGCCTTGGACATGGTCGGAGGGGCAATACCTGACGACTACGTTACCACAGGCTCCGGCTCCCCGTATGTGTACGGAGTTCTGGAGGACCACTACGAGAAAGGCCTGTCAGTGACCGACGGCATCGACCTTGCGATAAGGGGTCTGCATGCAGCCATGAGACGCGATTCCGCGTCTGGAGACGGATACGCAGTCGCGTCCATAACGAAGGACGGATTCGTCACATACGACGATAAGGACGTTCAGAAGCGGCTTGCTAAGATGAAATTGTCGTAATCAGTCCATACATCTTCAGTAGGCGTTTCTGCCGAGACAACCTCGACACAGCTGAGTGAAACAGATGGGCATAGAGAAGATTCTAGAAGACGCCAGGGAAGCGGTCAAGAAGACCATTCCGACGAACATAGAAGTCACGGACATCGACTTCGAGGGCCCCGTCATCGTGATATACACAAAGAACCTGGAAGAGTTCGCGCACAACAACGACCTTGTCCGCCAGCTGGCTCAGAGCCTCAGACGCAGAGTGGCGATAAGGCCTGACCCAACGATGCTCGCGGATACCGAGAGCGCTGAGGAGAGGATCCGCAAGATCATCCCCGAAGAGGCCAAGATATCCAGCATCTATTTCGACGACGAGACCGGAGAGGTTACCATCGAGGCGATATCCCCGGGGCTCGTGATAGGCAAGCACGGGTCGGTGCTCAACGAGATCAAGAAAGAGATTGGCTGGGCCCCTAAGGTCGTGAGAGCCCCTCCGATACCGTCTAAGACCGTCAGCGAGATCAGGAGCTATCTCCGGAAGATGCAGGACGAGCGAAAGGAGTTCCTTAGGAAGGTCGGCAGAAGGCTCATGAGGCAGCGCATGAACGAGGAGACCTGGCTCAGGGTCACCTCCCTGGGAGGCTACAGGGAGGTGGGAAGGAGCGCTTCCCTGCTGATGACCCGCGAGAGCAAAGTGCTGATCGACTGCGGCGTTGCCGTCTCCGCAGACAACGGCGGCTCGACGCCTTATCTGAGCGCCCCTGAACTGCAGCCCATGGATTCGATAGACGCTGTGGTCATCACCCATGCTCACCTGGATCACTGTGGTCTCGTGCCCGCGCTGTTCAAGTACGGATATGACGGACCCGTGTATTGCACGACGCCCACGCGTGACCTGATGTCCCTGCTCCAACTGGACTTCATCAAGGTGGCGGTCGGCGAGGCTAGGAAGGCGCCGTACGAGTCATCGCACATCAGAGATGCGGTCTTGCATTGCATCCCGCTCAAGTACGGCGAGACTACCGACATCTCTCCCGACGTCAGATTGACTTTCCAGAACGCGGGGCACATCCTGGGCTCATCGATAGCGCACTTCCATGTCGGAGACGGGCTCTACAACGTGGCGTTCACGGGCGATATCAAGTTCGAGAAATCGTGGCTGTTCAACGCAGCGGTGAACAAGTTTCCCAGACTCGAGACACTGGTGATAGAATCGACCTACGGCGGCTACCACGACATGCAGCCAAGCAGACAGGACGCTGGCGGACAGCTCAGGGAGATCGTGCGTTCGACTCTCGCGCGCGGGGGCAAGGTCCTGATACCCGTGTTCGCAGTTGGCCGGTCCCAGGAGGTCATGCTCGTGCTCGAGGAGCAGATGCGGAATCACCAGATACAGAAGGCCCCTGTCTACCTGGACGGCATGATCTGGGAGGCCACCGCGATCCACACGGCATATCCAGAATACCTGAACAGCCAGCTGAGGACCCAGATATTTCAGATGGGTGAGAACCCCTTCCTGTCCGAGATCTTCAAGCGGGTCGACAGCTCGGAGATGCGCGAGACGATCTGCCATGACCCTGAACCCTGCATTGTGCTTGCCACGAGCGGCATGATGAGCGGTGGGCCTGTCATGGAGTACTTCAAAGCATGGTGCGACAACGAGCTGAACACCATCGCCTTCGTGGGCTATCAGGGAGAGGGCACGATGGGCAGGAAGATCCAGAAAGGCTGGAGCGACATCACGCTCAACGAGAAGGGAAAGCCCCTGACGCTCCGCATGAAGATGGATGTGGAGACCGTCGATGGGTTTTCCGGCCACTCCGACAGACGCCAGCTCGTGAACTACGTCAGCACACTCGAGCCGCGACCCGAACGGATAATCATCTGTCACGGGGAGGATTTCAAATGCTCGGACCTGGCCAGCACATTGTACAAGAAGTTCGGGATAGAGACCAGGGCCCCGCTTAACTTGGAGACCATAAGGCTCAAGTGAGTCTCATCTCACTCGCAGGTTCTCGGTCTTCTTACCGATGAGGACCACTCTGCTATCTTCTCTCTCTCGCAGGATCTCGAGCGAGAGTCTTTCTGCCAACCTCTTCGAGAACTCCCTGACAGAAGAATGAGAGGGCATGTTGTCCGCAGTCATCCGGGTCCTCGAATCGCCCACAAAGACGTATCCTTTTGGTTCGACGAAGAGCGGCTGGGCAATCGAATCTAGCTTGGCATACTCATCTTCCCAGCCGAGATTCCAGTCCTTCACCAGAGTGTGACGGATCACGGTCCGCGTCGACAAAGACGGCAATAGCTCGAGCGTTTCCATGAGATTGTCCCATGCCCGCGGGAACTGCGGCACGCAGAGTCTCTCGAACACCTCCTTCGTCGGAGCGGCAACTGTCACGTACAGCTGTGTGGGGAGAGGAGAAAGCTTTTCCAATACCTTTGGAACAGAGCCGTTCGTGACGAGGAAGGTGGTCATTCCCTTATACTTGCACAGCTCGATGAACTCCCCGAGCTTGGGGTACAGCGTAGGCTCTCCAGACAGCGAGATGGCCACCTGGTTTGGCCTTCTGGCCTCCTCCCAAAGCTTCGGATCGCACCTGAGGTCTCCCTTGAAGCCCGACACGAGGAGCCTCTGCTCCTCGAGGCACTTGTCCAGGAGCTGCTCGGGCTCTGGGTAACCTGACCCGTCGAATCCAGTCATCCCGTGATAACGCCAGCAGAAGAGGCACCGAAAGTTGCAGACGTTCACCGCAGGAGTCATCTGAAGGCATCTGTGAGACTCGATGCCGTAGAACTCCTCCTTGTAGCACGGTCTGCCATATATCAGCTTCTGACGCATCCAGTGGCACAGCTTGACCGCTCCCGCGCCGCCGACGATACGGTACTGCTGTCTCTCGAGATGCTCCCTGGTCCGTAAATCCAAGTCCCTCGACCCCTCAGAAATCCGCCAGCTTCCCCTCGCCGCGGGAGGCTTTGCCGACTCTCTTCGCTCCAGCGTCGGTCGCCTGGCCACTTCCCCTGGCTTGGGCAACGATCATCTGGACAGCCTCGGAATCGACATCGGCTCCCAGCAGATATGCGATGTCGCCGTCGTCCAGGCCAAGGTCAACGGCGAGCTTCGTGAGCAGCTCCCTGTCATTCCTGACCATGACGGAAAGGAGAGGCAACGTCGAGTCGTTAACGCATCTCCGGGAGGTGTGCAGATGGTCAGCGAGCTTGCTTGAGATTGAGTCCCTTGCTGCTCGAGGCCCCTTGGCTCTGGACATCAAGATGAAGTATCCTGGGAATCTGTATTTATGGACGCTTGGTCTGGTCCCGTGCTGCCTAGATAGAGCGACCCCACCAGTCATCATCTCTTTCGCGTATGACCATAGTCCATAATGCTGGAGTATTCTTGTCCAGCCAAGATACATGTCGGACCTTGAAAGCGCGTCGTAGGCACCGGCCATGTCGCTCGGGTCCGTGAGCTCCAACGGAATGTTCTCCTCAATCCATTTCTCCAGTTCATCCGGCGTCTTGTCCATGTCGAATGTGGCGTCCCGAGCGTCCTTGAGCGTCTTTGCTCCAAACATCGTGCGCAGGGCCAAATCCAGCTCTTTCAGCTGATTCCGCTTTCCGATGGCTTGTGAATCTTCCAGACTGACCGACTCGCGGCCTTCAACCAGCATCTGGAGATCGTTCAAAGCAGCTCTCATGTCGCCACCGGAATTCTCCGCAATATGATTGAAAACGGAATCGGGCATCACAGCCCCTTCGCGCTCAGCGACGGACTTGAGGACCCGAACAATCGATTTTCCGTCAAGCCTGCTGAACGTGATGCTCTCGGCCAGCGACTTGACGGCAGGAGCTTTCCTGGACAACTCGTAGTAGTCGTTCACAATCAGTATTATTGGTTGGCGAGACTCCTTTATTGTCTCGACAATCGCCTTTGCACCGCCGAAATCCTCCCTGCCAAACAAATTGTCCGCCTCATCCAGTATCACAAGTTTCCTTCTGCCGGTATCGGACGAAAGGAATTCTCCCTGAGGATTGAAAGTCTGGCTGACAGAACCGACTCCGGCCACTTTCCTGATCGATGCTGCGTTCCTGTGATCTGATGCGTTCATCTCGATGAAGTCCCAGCCCATGTCGTGCGCCAGTGCGAGAGCCGCACTTGTCTTTCCAGTGCCTGGCTCGCCTCGCAGGGTGAGCGCCTTCAAGCGAGGGACACCGTTCTTCCAGGAATCGCCCCATCTCCTAATGCCCCGTATCGCATTCTCGTTCCCCACGATCTGGGAAAGAGATTGAGGACGGTACTTCTCGGTCCACTCGTCATTCATCCAAGTCGAGAGTGACGATTCCGATATTATAGACTAATCATGGACCCGCGAGAAAATGCTCAGAATTCTATTCGACATCCTTGTCTTCAATTCGAACATAAAATAGTATATGTGAAAGATGTTTCATTGGAAATAGTTTAGTAGAAACCTATACATCATCTGAGATGACGAAGGAGTTGGTGTGGTTCGCCTGTGTTGCGGTGGCGTTGGCGAGGTTCTCCGTCTGTGCCGCATGCGAGTGTACGCTGTCGATCTCGCCAATGCTAGGCAATGGGTGCTTCGAGTACTCCTCTTTCCTGTCGTCGATGTCCATGGTGAGATAGATCGCCGTGACCTCAATGCTGGAATGTCCAAGATTCTGCTGCAAAGTGCGGAGATCTATGCCAGATTTCAGGGCATAGACGGCATGGGTGTGCCGGAGCACATGAGGATGTCCCTTGTCTTTGTCTAGACCGATCATCTGGCCATAGTTGCCAATCAGTCTCTCAACCTGCCTCCTGGAGAGAGGCCCGCGCTTGTTTGAGACAAACAACGGATCCTTCCGAATCTTGCGAGTTCCGATGTAGTCGCGCAGCATTGATTTCGTCCAACTGTTCACGAGCGGGACCTTGCGCCCTTCCTCGTGTCGCTTTGCTTGCTGTATCGTGATCTCGCCGGCCTCGAGGTCCACGTCACCGATTATCAAGGCTGTGAGTTCACCGACCCTCATCCCCGTTTCATAGAGAAGTTTGATAATGAGACGGTCTCTCATTCGCTTGGGTGCCTCTAGCAGGGCTTTGAGCTCATCCTGCTTGAGATACTTTCGCATGCTAGGTTCCCATCCCTTCGGCTTCGGACAGATGTCCGACAAAGCATTGGTTTGTGCCTATTTAAAAATGTCGCATTTCGGTCCCAAAATGCCCTCGGAGGATCGGCGCCTCGAGAAGCCCTACCAAAAGCGTCAACTAATACCCGATTTGTTGCCGTTTTTCCTCAGTGAACATGATTCGCTGCCTTCACCAGCATGAAATCGTGCTCAAATGCGTGCTAAAGTATAACACGGCGGCGCAAAGAACGAGCAAAACGCTTGACTAAGTCCGGATATTCTACGATCCGTGAGCTCATTTGTATTCTTGCCCCTCTAGGGGGCAACGAATAGGCGTCAATTATAGTTATCATATATACAAATTGATATGAAATCTTTATTTCATTTATCATTATACCTGATATGAGTAATATCGTCCGACAACGGCAGACGCTGTGCTACTCTTTAGCATGGCTGACAAGTGTGCCACGTCTTGACGTGGCATAGCATCCCTGGGTTATGCACCCACGGGTTGCGCTGCCCATTCACATGCATGCACAGCACATTGCGACCGCGCAGACAGTTGACAAGCAGTCGAAACTAGACAAGAGCCAGTATCCATGAAACGAAGATGAGAACAGGCGGATCAGGCCCGCGATGGAAAGCCGGACTCCTGTGGCTCTCCAATCTCTTTCCAGACCATTCACGAGGAGTTTGTTCACCAACTACATAGACTAATTATTGCAAGAAATGATACAAGATTTAACAGATGCACCTCATATGTATATCCGACCTGCTACCGCGCAGGAAAGGTGCATCTTTCAGAGGACAACGAACTCGATTCTCAGTGTAGATTCTGACGAAACGACATAGCACTTCCCCTCATCCGACGGTGGACATTGGCCTCCGGCAAACGAGTGAACTTCTGAGTGCTCCTATTGCAGACCAGAACGCACTGGGACGTCCTTCAAAGAAGCATTCAATGTCAAAGCTTCAGCGAAGACGATCTATGGTAGGAAAAGAGCATTTCCGCCGTTTGAAGAGAGAAGGCCAGAGGATGGTCGTTACGGCCTGTGGATGTGCGATGCAGAAGGACGGTACCGAGTGAAGATGACGGCCGAGAGATCGGACATGGAAGGCACAAGTGCGTTTTCGAATCGCCGTCGAAACGGAACCCAAGAAGCACCTCGAAGGTCGATCGAGAGACGTGGACGGGCGAATCAAAGACCCCCTAGTTGAGCACGATATGCGAGTGGCGCATTCACGCCTCTGCTCCACCATTTGTCGAACACCGGAGAGCAAGAGAAAGAAGTCGAAAAATGATAAATGAGCGAGGCCGGGCGGCCTCGAGGAAATTCCTTTGGGTTTACATCATGCCCGGGGGCATTCCGCCCATTCCGCCGCCCATTCCTCCAGCGCCCGGTGGCGGGCCCATCTCTGATGGACTCATCTTCTTCGACGCGATCACATCGTCAATCCTGAGGATCATCGATGCGACCTCTGTCGCGGATTGGACGGCCTGAGTCTTGACGCGGAGTGGCTCGATTACCTTCGCGGCAATCATGTCTGAGACCTTGTTCTCCAGGACATTGACGCCGAAGTTCTTGCCGGCCTTCTTGCTATTGTGCGCGCTCTTGAGCTCGATGATGACATCCATTGAATCCATGCCCGCGTTCTCCGCGAGGGTCCATGGAATCACTTCGAACGCTTCGGCAAACGCCTCGATGGCCAGCTGCTCTCTGCCGCCGACCGTCTGACCGAAGTCCCTGAGCCTGAGAGCTAGTTCAATCTCGGGTGCACCTCCGCCCGGAACAACGACTCCATCCTCGATGGCCACAGAGACGACCTTGAGAGCGTCATGCAGCGCCCTCTCGACCTCGTCAACAACGTGCTCCGTTCCCCCTCGGATGAGAATCGACACGGCCTTGGGGTTCTTGCAGCCTGTAACGAACGTCATGTCCGAATCGGAGATCTTGTTCTCCTCGACCTGCGAGGCATATCCGAGCTCCGACGCCTTGAGGTCGTCCAGGTTGGTGATGATCTTGCCACCAGTGGCCTTTGCGAGCTTCTCCATGTCGGACCTCTTGACCCGTCGAACGGCATAGATGCCTTCTTTGGCCAGATAGTGCTGCGCGAGATCGTCGATTCCCTTCTCGCAAATCAGGACGTTCGTTCCAGACTTCTTGACCTTCTCGACCATTGTCTTCAGGGTCTTCTCCTCTTCGTCGAGGAACTTCTGCATCTGAGTCGGGTCCTTGATCTGAATCTTCGCCTCTACCTCGGTCTTCTTAATCTCGAGCGCCGAGTCCACGAGAGCGATCTTCGCGTCCTTGACCACGCGCGGCATTCTCGAATGCACACGCTCCTTGTCGAGCACAAGTCCCTTGATCATCTTCGTGTCCGAGACTGCGCCACCGTGCTTCTTCTCCACCTGGATGTTGTCGATGTCCGCGCGGTACTTTCCGTCCTCCTTCTCAGCCACGGATGATACTGCCTCAACTGCAATGTCGGCGAGCAGGTCGCGTTCGCTCCCCACACCCTTCCCAGTCATGGCAGTGGTCGCGACGAGCTTCAGTGTCTTCTTGTCAGTAGGCGAGACCTCAATTCCCATGCCCTTCAGGATCTTGATCGCCTCCTGAGCAGCAAGCCGGAAGCCGTTCGAAATCACGGTCGGGTGGACGTTCTGGTCGATCAACGCCTCTGACTTCTTCAGAAGCTCCCCAGCAATGACCACTGCCGAAGTCGTTCCGTCGCCGCATTCGTCGTCCTGAGTTTTAGCGACCTCCACGACCATCTTGGCCGCGGGATGTTCAATATCCAGTTCCTTCAGTATCGTAGCACCGTCATTGGTGATCACGATATCACCCATGCTGTCCACGAGCATCTTGTCCATGCCCTTCGGACCCAGGGTGCTTCTGACGGCGTCAGCGACGGCTCTGGCTGCCATTATGTTGTTGTTGTGAGCAGTCTTGCCCCTCGTCGATTCCGTTCCTTCCCTGAGTACTATTACGGGTTGGCCTCCCAACATCAGTATTGCCTCCGGAACTCGAGTATGCTAGAGCTTCTATATAACCGTTGCGCCACCGGGCAGGAGCTAGGTTGGTCCACTTCCAAATGCTGGGATTGGTTCACCTCGCGACCGAGTCCGAACGATTCTCAGAAAGCATCCGAAAGTCCGATTCCCAATGCCGAGCACTCGGACGAGAGGATTCTGCGAAGTGAGTTAATCTCGCTCTTCGTGTGGAGGGGACCGAGCGCGAGTCCTTTCGATGACAGAGATCGCCTGAGGCGAGGGGTGGCCATGGGCTTTGGGTTGAAGACGTCCCAGATGATTCTTTTCACGCCCGCCTTGGCGCTGAGACTGACCAAGACTTTGAGAGCCTCCTCGGAATCGCAGACGCCTGGCAGGATAGGGGCGGCCATCAGGTAACTGGAGATGCCGGCTCTGGAGAGCGCCGCGAGGGCTTCGAACCGTTTGCTGGGAGAGCATGCTCCCGGCTCTGTGATCGCTGCCACATCATCGTACGGACATCCGATGCTGATCCCGACTTCAGCTCCATCCCAGTCAGAAATGATATCAAGGTCACGAAGGACAAGGTCGGACTTCGTGAGGATGGTCACCTTCGCCCCCGCCCGTTTCAGGAGAACGAGACATCCTCTCGTGAGCTCGTACTGTTTCTCGATAGGCTGATACGGGTCGGTTACAGTCCCGATGCCATAGACTCCCTCTGCACTTTTCTCGAGCTCCTTCTTCAGCCTTGGTACTATGTTGATCTTCACCTCGATGACGCTTCCCCATTCCTTGCCAGTCTCGAACCTCGTGACATCCTGGGCGTAGCAGTACGAGCAGGCATGTCCACATCCTCGGTATGGGTTGATCGCCCAATCGAGGCCGGGCAACCGCGACGGTGACACTGCGGTCCTGCATTCGACCAGTCTGACGACCATCAAATCACTTCCAGAGGTCGTCAAGCCGCTTCTGGTAGAGGGCATCCTTGAGGACGGCGCTGTTCTTGATCCACCTTGAGACAGGTATGTCCATGATTGTGGAGATGTGTGCCAGCGCCTCCTTCAACGACCGGAACCGCTTCGGCGGTTTTCTGAGGGCGGCGCGGACGTTCTCTCTGACGTTCCAGACTCCGACAGGCAGAATGTATCCTGGATGGGCTTCACGCATGATTGACACTCCCGCCTGCCTGCGCTCCCTCTGCAGCAACTCGTTGACCGCAAGTCTCGCGGCATAGTAGCAGCCACCTATGCTAGCATATGCTGTCCTGCCGTCGTAGAACTCCCAATCGGACATGATGGCAATCCTGTCGCTGTCCGGGTTCCAGGCGGTGTTCGGGTACCATGCCTCGATGAGCTCATACCTCCACGAGGTCGGCATCATCAATATCGCCCAGCGATTGTCCAGACTGCAGGTCTCGTAGACACGGAAGTCGTTAATGGATGGGTACGTCTTCGTGGTCTCGAGCATATGCAGGCCGAGGTTCGAATCGACAGCTGTGATGCTCCAACGGGTGGGAACGAAGCGCCTCCGTTTTCCAATCCCGAAGGCGCCGATGCTGAATGCGCGTTGGATCTGGGAAACCAGCGTTCCCTGCCTGTACAAGGAAACAACAGCGTCCCGCGCCTTGAGGTCCGTATCGAAGAAGGCCTTCTCCAGCCTATTGTCGAACCGGCAGTTGGAGACGTCGAATCTGCTCAGGGGAGCCGAGGGTCCGAAAGGCTGGACGTCGTCATCGACCGTGAGTCTTCCCGATGGCTTCCTCTGGAACTCTGCGACCACCTCGGAAGGATTTCGGGCGAGTGCCAGATCCCGGGTCCTTACGACGAGCTTGTTCGGATTCTCGACATCGCTCACTTTCACTCTGTGCATTCCCCTCACGAGAGTCGACCTGAAATCGATGATGTCGTCGATGGACAGCCCGACCCATCTCTCCGGAGTGTCGAGGAGTGAAGTATCTCCATGGACGGGCGGGATCATCGGACCAATAGCAACATCCGGGTATCCCATCCTCCCCACGAAGACGCTTGGAGGGCAGGAGCCGCCGAGCGTGGTGCTATCGATCTGCGTCTTTGTCTTCGATGCCGAGTAGAAACGAGCGATTACTGAGCATCTTTCCTTGCCGCAGAGCATCTTAGAACCCTTGCAGTAGACGCACCTCGAGGATCTCGCAGAAACTCCTGATAATGTGAGGAGCTCGTCGAACATGGACGAGCTGTCCACCATGACACTCGAGCGACTGAAAGAAGATAGATCCATCCTGGCTAGTAAACTCCAAAAGGATAGATAAGGGGGAGTATGGGACAAGCGAAAGTGCAGGGTGCCAGAACAGGCGTTGTTGGCGCTCTACCTTAAAGTAAATATATCCGCGACTCATTCCAGCTGGTCGTCTTCAATTCGGGGGTTGGGTCAGTCAATGATGGAGGCAGTCATATCTCTCAAAATTCCAAAAAACTGGATGAGCGAGATCCCCATGAAACACCCCGTGACCATCAAGGTTCTCGAAAGGGTGCCATACTCTGAAAGGGGTGTGAAAGACCTCGTGGAAATAGCCGGACCCCAGGACATAATGGAAGAGGTCCTGAGCGACATCAAGAAGAACCCTCTAGTTTCCAGAATCGACACCACGGTCACGGAGAGAGGCAAGGTCATCAGCGCTGTCACGACTTCGAGATGCGACATCTGCAGAATACTCACCGATTCGGATGTCTTTCTGATATCTGCAGAGACAAGGGGCGGAGGAAAGGTCGAGTGGACTCTGGTCCTGAGCGACAAGGATGTCCTGAAGGGCATATTCGACCATCTGAAGAGCAAGAGCGTCGATGCGGAGCTAGTCAAGTTGACCAAGATAGACGACAAAGAGAGCCTCACAGATCGGCAGGACAAGATCACGCATGTGGCCTTCGAAAGAGGCTACTTCGATTATCCCAAGCGGATAAGCCTCAGGGAGTTGGCGCGGATGTTCGATGTTTCGCCATCGACTTTGTCGGAGATCCTCAGAAAGGGACAGAGAAAGATCGTCTTGAACTACTTCAAGAAACAGAGGCAGTCCATCTGACGACCCAACGGCTAATGCGTTAAGTTAATCTACAGCTTGAAATCTACGACACCCAGGACCCAGCAGAAGGGAGCAGGCGATTAGAAGATGCCCACGGAGAAAGAGGTTATTTCGATCCTCAAGGAGATCGTCGACCCACACACTAACTTGAGCGTCTACGAGATGGGCCTGATTTCCGAATTGAAGGTGACCGCAGAAACCGTCAGCCTCACGTTCAGGCCGACATCTCCGTTCTGCCCGCTCGGCATTCAGCTCGCACACAACATCAAGCGAAGGCTGAGGGATATCAAGGGCACTGAGAAAGCGGATGTGAAGGTCGTGGGTCACGTTCAAGAGGACCAGATCAACAAATCCCTGAAAGAGAGCTAATCAGGCAATGCCAGTTAGGCTCCGAATTTTCTCGCACGGTCCGCCATTCCCAACATGATGGGCATCAAGTCCATGCCCCTTATTCTCCCGAGAGCTCCAGACGCACAGGAGATCTCGTCGAACTCGCGCACCCCGTCCACCCGAGCGCCCCCACCTGAGACTGTGACCGGAACGGGATCTGCGCTGTGCTCCTTCACCGATACCGGCGTGGAGTGATCGCAGGTCAAGGCAACGACGACGTCCTCGTGCATGTCCTTGAGCAACATTCCCAGCATCATGTCGATGCTCTCCACGACGCGGATCTTCATCCGGAAGTCGCCATCGTGGCCGGCGATGTCTCCCGCCTTGATGTTGACGAATACGAAATCGTGATTCTGCAGGAGCTGGAGAGCCGCGTCCGCCTTGGCCTTGTAGTCTGTATCAAGGCCTCCTGTCGCGCCCACGACATCAGGCACCTCCATCCCAACAATGCGGCAAATGCCTTTCACGAGAGTGACGCCAGCAACGGCAGCGCAGGTGAGCCCGTACCGCTCGTTCAACGGCTCGAACTCCTTCATGCTTCCCGACCCTCTCGGAAGTATGATATTGGCTGGAGGGAGTCCGTCTTTGATCCTCTGCTTGTTGACGGGGTGAGCCGCGAGAATCGCGGATGATCTCTTCACAAATTGATTCACTATCTCGGCCGTCTTCTTCGCCCCGGAAGCCAGAGCCTTCGATTGCAGCACCTTGCCTTCCTGGTGCGGATCGACATCTGAGACCCTGTGATCCAAACCCTTTCCCTTCAGCACAAGCACGCCTCTGTGCTCAGAGCCTTCTCTGAAAATGACTTTGACACCGTCGATCTCCATTCCAGTGATCGCCTTGGCCAATTCATCGGTCCCAGACTTGATGCGACCAGCGCGCCTGTCTGTGATCCGGTGATTCTTGTCAACCGTGGCGAAGTTGCATCTGAAAGCCACGTCGCTTCGATCGAGCGCGATGCCCGCGCCCGCTGCCTCGATCGGCCCGCGTCCAGCGTAGACCTTGTATGGGTCGTAGCCAAAGAGCGCGAGATGCGCGGTATCGCTTCCGGGGATGATGCCAGGCCCGATGACGTCCATCATGCCGCTGATGCCATGCCTCGCGAGCGCATCCATGGCGGGCTTCTTCGCAGCCTGAAGGGGAGTCTTCTTGTCCAACTCTCTCACAGGCCTGTCGGAGAGGCCATCGCATACAATCAGGAGCATCTTCTTCGCTGTCATCGTGCGTGTGCCGAATGGTACGGCCCAATATTAACCCCTAGCATCCACTCGACGACCCACATCGAAAGGGCCCGGCGCCGAGGGGGAGATTTGAACTCCCGTGGTGATAAGCACCAGTAGCTCTCGAGGCTACCGCCTTAAACCGGGCTTAGCTACCTCGGCAGTGTGCTGGACTATCCCTCATGCATTATCGGACAAGTATTTGTCGTTTTCAATGAAGTCTGCCAGCATTGGAGAGTGGCAAAACGCGTCTCAGATACCGTGGAATAGTAGAAAGAAAGAGTAAATACGAAAGACCACATTCGAACGGACGATCAATCGATGAAAGTGACCGTCCATTTGCTCCCCACGAAAAAAGAAACTAAGCATCTCAGTCTCGAGAAAGGTGCTTCCGTGGAACAGGCCATCAGAGCGCTCGGGTTATTTCCCGATCAGTGGATCCCCGTGAGGAACGACGAGCCTCTCCCGTTGGATGAGCTGCTCGACGACGGCGATGAACTGAAGCTGATATCAGTGGTGTCCGGCGGCTAACTCGCGTACATACTGGCTACAGGGTTGATAATTATTATAGGATGCAAGGAAAAGTATTTATCGACCCGCGCAATAGTAGTACCGAAGAACAGCGCATCAAACTTCATCTGACATATCATCCCATAATCAAGTGAATGTCAACGGGGACGGAACCGCTTCAAAACGGTGGCTGGGTCCTCATGAGCTAGATGTCTGTCAATCCCCTTCGGCAGATGGGCCGAGACTGGAAACGGCAGCCTCAGGAGGCCGAAAGCAGCGGGTTGGCGGAGCTGTTTTTCGAGAAAGGAAGTGAGGACAATGGACATAGATCCAAGCACAACGAAGTACTTGATTTCCGCAAGGCTCTCGACCGACGGAATAGTCGAGAAGCCGGACATTGTAGGTGCGATTTTCGGACAGACAGAAGGCCTTCTTGGCGATGAGCTTGACCTGAGAGACCTTCAGAAGAGCGGCAGGATCGGAAGAATCGAGGTCGAGGTGAGCTCGAGCAAGGGCAAGTCGGAGGGCATCGTATATGTCCCTTCCAGCCTCGACCAAGTCGAGACAGCCATCCTTGCATCATCTCTGGAGACCATTGACAGGGTTGGCCCCTGCAAGGCAAGGATATCGATCGAGAAGATCGAGGATGTGAGGGTATCGAAGAGGAACAAGATCGTCGAGCGGGCGAAACAGCTGCTCAGCGAGCTCCTCAAGGCGTCGAAAGTCAGCGGAGTCGATCTCGCTGACTCCGTGAGACAATCCGTTCAGATCGAAGAGGTCGTTCATTACGGCAAGGAGAGATTGCCAGCTGGTCCGAACATCGAGGATTCAGATGCGATCATCGTGCTCGAGGGACGCTCGGACGTTCTGAATCTCCTCAAGTACGGCATCAAGAACGTCATAGCCGTCGAAGGGACGAACGTGCCTCAGACCATTATTGACCTCTCTAAGGAGAAGGTCGTGACTGCCTTTGTCGACGGCGACAGAGGTGGCGAGCTGATCCTAAGAGAGCTGCTCCAAGTCGCTGAGGTCGATTTTGTCGCAAGGGCGCCCGCCGGACAGGAGGTCGAAGAGCTCACTCAGAAGCAGATCGTCAAGTGCCTGAGGAACAAGGCACCCGCCGATCAGTTTGCAGAAATGCTCAATATATCCTCAGGGCCGCCAAAGAATGGTCAAAAAGAGGGCAGACGAGAGGAAGACCGCGG
Source organism: uncultured Thermoplasmata archaeon (assembly GCA_963705355.1). Taxonomy (GTDB): domain Archaea; phylum Thermoplasmatota; class Thermoplasmata; order UBA10834; family UBA10834; genus COMBO-56-21. Next base: position 441,394 of record OY970070.1, on the reverse strand, counting down.
CGACCGCCAAAGGCATGAGGAGGACAGGGGAAGACACGTCAGGGAGAGGGAGCAGAAACCGCAGCCCCGACTCATCGAAGAGAAGGCCCCCAAGAGATTCTCGCCCGAGCAGATGAGATACAAAGGCGTGCTAGACGAGCTGAGCAACTCATCGAAGGCAAAGTTGCTCAACGCGAGCGGCAACGTTATCAAGGAAGTCCACGTCAGCATGCTGGCCGATACTCTCAAGGAGACCTCAGAGAGCGTGACGGCAGTCATCCTGGACGGGATCATCACGCAGAGGGTGCTCGATATCGCAGTGGAAAAGAATATCAGCACGGTAGTCGGTGTTAAACTAGGTAACATCGCCAAGCTCCCGACGAATGTCGAGGTGCTGACGAAAGAGGACCTCAGCTGAACATCGTGACCGAAATGCCCATGGACGACGTGCATTCAGAGAAGTCCCACGGACTTCTGGACGAAATGGAGACGACCAGGGACATCAAGATCTCCTCTGACCCGCTCGAAAGGGTCATCGGCCAGGACGAAGCGGTGAGGCTTGCCAGAATAGCAGCATCTCAGAGACGCCACTTCCTCCTTGTAGGACCTCCAGGCACTGGGAAGTCGATGATAGCTCAGGCACTGTCGCTTCATCTCAGCCGGCCCACGGAGGAGATCAGGGTGGTCCACAATCCGGAGAACCCTGAGAGACCGCTGGTCGAAGTCAAAGGGATCGACGAGGTCACGAGGGAGCTCGAATCCAAAGGCTATGCGGAGGGCGAGTTCATCGATCCGAAGGAGGCTCCTGTCAACGTCGCTGAGCGCCTCGGATACAGATGCGCGAACTGCGGCACCTATTCTTCACCGAGAGACAGCTTCTGCCCGAAATGTGCGAGAGCGAAGATCGCACAAGTCCGCTCGACTCCGAACAATCCGTTCGGAGACCTGCTTGGCGGTCTTGTCGAAGTCACGATGGGCCAGATGGCAGGCAGGGAACGCGTCACGACGACGAGAAAGAGATTCGGCAAGGAGGAGGTCGTCGTTTTCGAGAGGGCAGGGGAGATGATCAAGGTCCTTGACCAGCAGGCCCTCGAGAAGAGACGGGAGCTCGAGAAGGAGAGCCCGAAGAAAGTCATAGTGCCGATCGACAGGAATCCGTTCGTGCTTGCTACCGGCGCCAGCGAAGTCGAGCTTCTGGGCGATGTCAGGCACGACCCCTACGGCGGGCACCCGCAACTGGGCACCCAGCCGTATGACAGGGTCGTTGCGGGAGCCATCCACAGCGCGCACCAGGGAGTGCTTTTCGTCGATGAACTTCCCCACCTGGGTCATCTCCAGAGATTCATATTGACAGCCATGCAGGAGAAGCGCTTCCCGATAGCCGGCAAGAACCCGCAGAGCGCGGGCGCGAGCGTGCGAGTCGAGAGCGTTCCATGCGACTTCATATTCGTCGGCGCATGCAACATCCAGGACCTGCCACACATACTATCCCCTCTCAGATCGAGGATCAACGGCGGTGGCTATGAGGTGCTGGTCGAGACCGTCATGCCCGACACCGCGGACAACCGGCTCAAGCTCGCCCAGTTCGTCGCCCAGGAGATAGTCATGGACGCGAGGATCCCGCATGCGAGCAGGGAGGCAGTCGCGCTCGTCATCGAAGAGGCCAAGAAAAGAGCGAAGGTCATCGACAACAAGGATAAGTCGCTCACCCTCAGGCTGAGGGAGCTCGGCGGTCTGATCAGGGCCGCAGGAGATATTGCAGTCATTGACAAGGCCGAGCTCATCGAAGCGAAGCACATCATACAAGCGCTCAAGCGCGCGCGGCCGGTCGAGGAACAGATAAAGGAGAGGTACGGGAGCTACATGGGCGGAATATCCTCGGATATCAGCACGGCCGAGAAGGAATCCTCTCCCTATCATTATTGGAACTACCACGTCCACGACGACAAGCGCGGCTACAGCTGATCCCTTCTTCTACGTCTGCAGGATCTTCATCATCTTGTATGCATCCTCGCCGTTGGTGTAGAACTCCTTGATCTCCCCGTTGAGGGAGAACCCGAGCCGCTCATAGAAGGCAATGGCGTCCTTGTTGCTCTTCCTGACCTCGAGGATCACAGTGTCGAATCCCTTCTCGAGGCAGTTCGAATAGAGATCGCTCATCAGCCTCTGCCCGAGCGACCTCTTCCTCTTCTCTGGGAGGACTGCGAGCATGAGCACCCTGGCGACCTTCGGACCGGAGGGCACCGCCGCGACGAACCCGGAAATCTCGCCGTCGTCCTGGATGACAAGAAAACCTTCTCGCCAGAGATTGTGCACCGTCAAATAGAGTGATGGCGGGTACATCTCACCCAAGGACCTCTTCATGATCTTCGTTATGGACTTGATGTCCGTCGGGGAGAAGGGCCGAGTGACGATCATGGCGGCGGTGTCAATCTCGTCTCGGATGATTAAGGTTGCGAGACGATCGAATCTGACGTCTGGCGAACAGAGCTCCGACCATCAGGCCGCCCGATGCACCGATGACGGACACAAGCACGCCGAACCTCTCGCTTGAGCCGCCACCGAAGGGGGATGGGCTGCTCGAGGGAAGGATGTCGACTGTGACGGTGTCATAACCTCTGTTTCCCCATGCGTCCTCTACGGTCAGAGACACCACGATCCGACCCGGTCTCGTGGCGAAGAACTTGACCTGCTCGCCCGTAGCCTCGGCCTCCCCATCCTCGTCGATATCCCAGGCCCAATGCGCAATCACCCTGTCATCAGTTGAGCCCGCAGCATCCAGCCGCACTTGCTCGCCCAGCCTGACTGTCAGATCCTCTCCAGCATAAGCGTTGGGGGAGATATCGTCCGGAATCCAGTCGAAGCTGAAGGCCCTGGAGAAGTACGAGGCGATCTCATCCGACTCAAGGAGAATAGCCAGTTCCCTGTTCTTGGCGAAGGACGAGTATCCCCAGTTGTTGCTGGAGATCATCACGAGCTTTCCGTCGATTATCGCGCCTTTGTTGTGCAGAACCGTCACAGGGCTCGAAGTGTCCAGCAATTTGAACTGACCGTTCCAACTGCGATTGAGTGCATTTGATGTCAAGTAGGAGACTGCAGCGGAACTCTTCTCTGAGTTGAACCAAGAGGAATCGAATAACATTTCCACGCTCGCGCCTCTTGCCATCGCGATCTCCAGAGACTCCAGCAGCGGATCGAGGCAGGGAGAATCGGTCCACCTCGTGTCCCAGAACAGATCGACCTGGAACTGCTCTGTCTGGATCGAGGAGGCATCTGAGAGCATCGAGCAGGCGAAGGGGGCCACCAAGGAGCCGTCGGGCGACGGGACGAGTCTCACCCGAGACTCGCGTGTGGAGTGAAAGGGGTTCAGCATGCCCCTGGTGTGATTTGCCTCAGGGGTCTTTGGCAGGTCCGCATTTGGGTTAAAACGGCCACTCGTTTTCCAGTCCAGCACGTCGCCTCGAGTCGATCGCGAATCTGAATCGAAAAGCCTCTCGAGATACTGAGCGACCTTCGGATCCTCGACCAGAACTCCCCACCCCCTGTTTCCGCAGATCTTGTCCACAGAAAGACCGCTCTCTACGAAGTTCTCCGAAAGAATGATCGAAGCCATCGAGTCCACGACCGCATACTTGGCGTGCAAAGGCCCCACATGCTGCACGATCTTCTGGCTGAGGTTTCCGTTGAGCATGCTGACACTGACCCTTCCAGCAGCGAGCACAGACGCGCATGCCGCCTCCCGTTCGCTGAGGCCACCGGCAGGCGCGCCGTCGAGGAACACCCGCACGCTCACTCCTTTCGACGCTGCCCGAAGCAGGGAAGTGCAGACGGATGCTGAATCGAATTCGTAGGCGCAGAGCCTTATCGTCGACCTGGCCGAGTCCAGCACGTCGACCACGGTCTCCAATGAGCAATCCGGACTGACGAAGGCGGTCAAGGCGCCAGGCGCGACCGTCGCCTCGAACGGCCCGAACTCAGTATACCCGTATCTGAACTCCCTGAAGGGCAGCCAATCGGCCCGACTGTCCGTGTCCTGCATTAAGGATCCGACCGACATCCTCTTGGCAATCTCGCCTCTCTTCAGGGTCGGGATAGGCGGTCCACTCCAACCATGGGAAGACTCAGAGCAATTGCCGTACACGGCGAAATCCGCCGGTAGACCATTGGGGCACAGGAGCGTGAGTGAGTCGCCAGCATCGGCCAGCCGCCACGCCCCCATTAGAGAAATGCTCTGCTGCGCACTCTGGACGTCAAGCGAGATCTCGGGATAGATCCCATATGCTGAGAAGTAGGAGCTGGAGTTCATGGAGACCGTCAAGGACCCCAATGGCTTGAGCCACGAGTCCTGACAGAAGCGCAATGCGCCTTCACCGTCAGTAAGACTCCAATTCAGGAGATTTACCGACACCTGCGACGTGCTCCTCAATCGAACGTACTCATCGCTCAGGAGACCGCACGGATAGAACTCCGAAATGAGCACCGACGCAGAAAGAGCTCCTGGCTGAGCATCTGCCCTCCCATGAGATGATGGAACGTGACACGGCGCGGACACGATCGACAAGAAGAGCAAGGCCGATGACACCGCCAGAACGGTTCCGCGCCGCATCGGCCAATCTAGAACACGGAGAGGAGAAAACAGAGCGGGCTACAAGTAAACTTCCCCGTCAGCGGAATCCGGAGACCAAATCCAGCAGGACGGCCTTCCGGTCCTTGGCTTTGACGATTCCGCTTGCCAGAAGCACGCCGTCAGTCCCCAGCTCAATAGCCTTCGCAACATCGCGACCATTCTTCACCCCGGCACCACAGAGCACGCCAACGTTCCTGCTGATCCCTCTTATCGCCCGCACCGTGTCGGCGACTATCATCGGGTTCGCTGTTGTGACGGACACGTCACCACCAATCAGCTCAGGTGGTTCGATTGCGACGAAGTCTGGCTCCATCGCGGCGCACGCCCTGCTCACCGCGAGGTTGTTCGTGCACACTATTGTCGCAAGGCCAGCTGCCCGAGACCTGTCGATGGTGTCGTGGATCTCGGCTATCTTGATCCTTCTTTCCGAATGGTTCACGAGGGTGCCAGCAGCGCCTGAAGCCTTCGCATTCTCAACTGTGACGTGCCCGGTCGAACTCCCCGACGCCACGCTGTCGAGATGTTGAGCGAAGACAGGTATCTTCACAGACGACGCAACGATTGCCAGGTCGAACATGGGAGGAGCCACGACGATCGATGCCCCCGTTTCCGACGAGACCTGGGCGCACAGCTTCGCAAGCGCGAGCGCATTCGGGCCGCTCGCTTCCAGATATGTCTTGAAGTTGACCACGATCGCGGGTTTCCGGATGTGCAAATTCACGACCTCATCACAGAGGCTGCATCCTCGGCTCTAGCTTCTTCAGTATGTCCGGACGGGTTGTGTATTCCAGCTCCTCAGGGGCGACGATTCCAGGCATGAACGGACCGTGACCTCTCATGTAGATAGAGATCTCCATGGCCTTGTTCCGGACGTAATCCCACTCCCTGCCGGAGAAGTAATCGATCGGCTTGTGGTCTCCCGGCTTCGACCCAGGCGCTTCCGAACCCTGTATCTTGCCGTTCGTTATCTGGATTCCGAGCGAGCACACCCTTGGAGGGCCGTCATAGTAAGACGGATCGGATTGGTCGACCGCACAGGGATACCACGCGCCGTAGTGGGAACCACGCATCCAGCCAGCGACCAGCTGCGGGAAGGCGAACGGCTGCAGGACTTCTCCCACTGCCGGCAGGCCAGACTGACACCTGACCAGCATCACGGGGTCGTCCTTGCCCACATACTTCCCAGCAAGCATGTTCAGCTTCTCCGTCGAGACGACCGCTGCAATGCCGATGGAGCGATGGAGCACTCTTTTGACGGCGTATCTGGTGGTGTCGCCGAGCAGGGCCAGGATGTCGTACAGTTCAGCTGGCGAACTCATGAGCACCTTCTTGTGGTCGACGACGTCCACGATCTCGAGGTCATATCCGAGGTGCGCCCTTGGATCAATCACGAGCCCGGTCGTCGTGAACGGATCCATGAAGATCTTCGATATTGGCAACGAATAGGCGGCAGGACCGCACTTGTCAGCCATAAAGACCAGCATCGGCTCAGTGACTCTCTCCTCGAACTCCATCTCCGCAGCGCCAGGGCCCTGTCCCCGGACGTTCCCTGAGAAGGCATCCGACAGAAGGTCTTGCCCCGCAGCGTACAGGTGCATCTTCTTTGCCTCGTTCGCAGCGGCCATGAATGCGTTCCAGGCGAGTTCGTGAATCTCGCGGTTGTTCTCACCCTTCCTGTGAGTCATGAGAAGCTGTATGTCGTCGCCGCATCTGGTGACGTAGTAATCGTTCAGAAGGCCATCTCTGACGGCCTTCCCCATCGTATCGGACGCGATCTCCAGCATCCTCGGATGAGGCCTTGAGTGCCCCGCGATCGATCCAACATCGGCCTTGATCAGTGACACTGTCACCTTTTCTGGCATTTGAGTTTCCTCCGCTTGCGTTTAATCGAAACGGGCCTGAGTACGGCCGATAAGACTCTTGGCTTATATTAATCGTTTCTGAACAACTTGAAGAGGTCTTGATGGCCAGGCGCATCGACTAGCAGCAGTAGGACCGTGAACGAAAGGATGATTTCACGTGAGTGTTCTCGACATGAGACCATGTTCCGTGGAAAGCATTAAGCGAGGACAGAACTCTTTTCCGAGCGCGAGTGAACGATCTATGGGAACTGTTGAAGACCTAAGACCCATATTCTCGCCCAAGTCAATCGCCGTCATCGGTGCCTCCAGAAGCCCGATGAAGATAGGTTACGAGATTCTTCAGAACATACTCGTTCAGGGCTATACTGGAAAGGTCTACCCCATCAACCCCGAGGCTCCACTGATCATGGGCCTCAAGACGCAGCCCAGCGTGCTCGCGGTGAAAGACGACATCGACCTCGCGATCATTGCGGTGCCTGCGGAGTTCGTCCCGAAGGTGATGACGGAGTGCGCGAAGAAGAAGGTGAAAGGCGCCATCGTGATCTCTTCCGGGTTCGGAGAAACGGGCGACAAGGGGAAACAGCTCGAGGACGAGGTCCTCCAGATCGCGCGGAAGGGAGGCATAAGGCTCATCGGCCCGAACACTCTCGGGTACAAGGACCCAATCGACAACCTGGATGCGGCGTTCGTTTTCGGGATGCCCAGGCCTGGCGAGATAGCTCTCATCAGCCAGAGCGGGGCGCTCTGCATAAGCATGATCTACTATGCCAACGGCGAGCACATCGGTCTCTCGAGGGTAATCAGCGTTGGGAACAAGGCGGACGTGGACGACGCTGATCTCATCGACTACCTGGGCCACGACCCATCGACCAAAGTCATAGCGATGTACATCGAGGGGATAAAGGACGGGAAGAAGTTCCTCGATTCCGCACGGCGATGTCAAAAGCCTATCGTGGCCATCAAGGCGGGGAGGACCCCCGCAGGATCGGCCGCTGCGTCGACCCACACTGGGGCCCTGAGCGGTTCCGACGCGGTCTATGACTCGGCCTTCAGGCAGGTGCACATACAGAGAGCGTACGATGTCATCGAGCTTTTCGATTTCGCACGCGCACTGGCCTACCAGCCGCCCGCCCTGAGCAACAAAGTAGGCATCATCTCGAACGGCGGAGGAGCTGGCATAATGATAGCGGATTGGTGCGAATCCATTGGTCTCAAAGTGCCCAATCTCTCGAAGAAGACTGTCGAGTCGCTCAGGCCGCATCTCCCCTCAATCACCACTGCGCGCAACCCGTTGGACGTAGCCGGAGATGCCAGGTTCCACAGATACCACGCGACTGGAAGCATAATGCTCTCCGATCCGAATGTGGACGCTCTGATCATGACATGCGTCCATGCCGGAATAGCCAGACCGAGGGAGTATGTCGGGGCTGTCATCAAGCTCGTTGAGGAGAAGAGGAACCTGAAGAAGCCGATAGTCGCCTGCTGGGTAGGGGGGCCGGAAGTCGACGAAGTGGTCCAGGAACTCAGGCTGAAGAACATCCCCGTCTACGCATCAGCTATGAGGGCGGCGAAGGCTGTGAGGTGCCTCTACGACGAGGGAAAGAGGATCGAGATCATCAACAAGAACAAGCAGCCGAAAGAGGGCTCCACCGGTTGATCCTCGCGCCAAGATCTTCTTCCACATGCTTATAGTCAGGAATTGAGTTCTTTGTTTCGGAGACCTTCCGTGGTTAAGACGAGGAAGAGAGCTTGGTCGCAGGCTGTCGAGAAGGAAGTGGTGGCGTGGCTCATCGAAGAGGATAATCCGAGCATACATTACTTGACTCTGACACAACTGCTCGGCGTTTTCCCGAAGAGCCCAGCGACCATTGACACGCGAGAGAAGATACCAAACTGGCCTCCGGTCAGAAGAATACTCGAACACCAGAACAATGACGGCGGGTGGGATCGCGGGAAGACTTGGTACCTCCCGAAGTACAAATCCACCGTATGGCAATTGATCGTCCTGTCCCAGACGGGAATAGACCCGCGCCTTCCAGAGATTCGCAGGATGTGCGACTATTCCTTCCGTTTCCAGACGTCGACTGGCGGATTCGTGAGCGAAATGGTCGACGACGCAGAGGAAGATTGGGGGCGCCTGGCCGGATGCCTCAACGGTAATGTGATCGCGGCTCTCTGCAGGCTCGGACTGGGTAAAGACGCGCGAGTGAAGAAGGCAGCTGAGCATCTTCTCACCTGCCAAGAACCGGACGGCGGATGGACCTGCAGGTCCTTCGGCTACCATTCGAAAGACCAGCACAGCTGCTTCATGGGGACAATATGCGCGTTGGACGCTCTGATAGAGTGCTCCTTGTCCTTCCGGGACACCGGGGTGAACGAGGCGAAGATGAAGGCCTGCGAGTTCTTGCTCATGCACCGCCTGCTGAGGGCAGACCATCACGATTGGAAGTTCATCAGGCCTGAATGGGCGCAGATGCGCGCTCCCTGGATGGTCAACTACAATCTTCTCCGCGTCCTCAGGGCCATCACCCGAGCAGGAATAATGAATGACCCGAGGATGGAGGAGGGCATCGAGATACTGAGATCGAAGAGACATAAGAACGGCAGGTGGAGGAGAGAGGTGTCATGGCCATCATCAGCCTACTCTTCCTTCGGGCGCGCTGGAAAGGATGACAAGTGGATTACGCTCAATGCCCTACTGGTCCTCAAGGCCGTTGCCGGCAAGCAGTGACCTTTTCAGAAGTCTCAAATCCTAGCTCGCCATGGCCCAGAGACAGATGCCCACAGCGAAGAGCGCGTGGATGACGGCAGCGTCGGCCCTCACAGCGGTCGCATTATGGGGACTGGCCTTCCCGCTCATCCAGGAAGGGCTTGTGGATTTCTCGCCTATCCTGCTGGGTTTCGTGAGGTTTCTCCTTGCCTCTGCTCTGATATTGGGGGTCATAGTTATCAGGTATTCACGGCAGAGGATAGCCCAAGCGATTAGGAGCGAATGGAAGCCGCTGCTCGCACTCGGGCTGCTGTACGTCGCGATACCGAACGTCGCTCAGAACTTGGGGCTTCAGCATGGCACATCGTCGATAGCATCTGTGATCCAGTCGTCCGGGCCTGTCATGACACTGATCTTCGCCACTCTTCTCCTGAAGGAGGGGCTGACCAGAAAGAAGGCGATGGGAACAGTCGTCGCCATGGCCGGCACTGTCCTTCTAGTGGCAAGCGAGGGCATATCTCTCGAGAATGAGGACTTCGTGAGCAATGTGCTGATATTGATTTCCGCGACCTCATACGGCCTTGCCTGGGTTTCTGCGAAGAACATGCTTGCTAGGAATCCTCCCGTCCTCATGATAGGCCTGTCGCTGCTGATCGGAACGACGCTTCTCGGACTGGCTGTTCCATTCGAGCACGGCTTGCTGATGGACCTCAACCAGCACTCCATTCTGAACATGGCGGTGCTCGGGTTCCTCTGCGCCGGAGTCTCATCGGTCTTGTACCTAGGTTCTCTCGAGCACGAGGAGGTCTCCCGCATGGCCTTCTTCATCTATCTGATGCCTGTCTTCGCGTCGGTGTTCGCGTGGGCAATCAGAGGCGAAGGGGTCGCGACATGGACTGCGTTCTGCGGCGTTGTGATCGTGGCCGGAATTGCCATCGCAAACAAGAATGGAAAGACCCGATGAGTTTCTGTCGTGACGCACTGGGATGAACCCGGTTCGTCGCATACCTACATGAGAAGGACATGAACGAGCATCATCAAATCCACGGGCGCGCCATCGTCCGGCAGCGTGATATTGGCCTTGCGCGGAGATTACCTTTCGCAGGAACCTGAACGCCGCGTTCCTAGTCCGAGAAACAGTTATTACCTTCCACTAGGTTACGCAGAACAGGTGTAGTTTCTTGCCACAATGGCAGCACATCACTTATTCGAAGGAAATCACGCCGGCCTTGTTCGGCCAGCAGGTCACTGTGGGCGGGTGGGTTCAGGACCTAAGGAACCTTGGTGGTATCTCGTTCCTGCAGCTGCGAGACAGAGACGGGGTCATCCAAGTCACAACTCTGAAGAAGAGGAACAAGGACCTCTTCGAGTTGGTCGCTTCGATATCCAGGGAATCAGTTGTCCTGGTGACTGGCACTGTCAAAGAGAGCAAGGAGGCCAGGGCTGGCTTTGAGATCCTTCCGGACGAGATTGTCCTTCTGAACAAGGCGGAGACGCCGCTGCCACTCGGCGTCATAGACAAGGTGGGCGCCGACTTGGACACCCGCCTGAACAACCGCTTCCTGGACCTTAGAAAAGAGGAGGTCAGGGCGATATTCCAGATCGAGGCGAAGGCGATCGAAGGCATCCGCAGGTTCCTGACTTCCGAAGGCTTCGTCGAAGTCAGCACACCCAAGATTGTCGCGGCGGGCGCCGAGGGCGGGTCGACGCTATTCCCGATCAAATACTTCGACAGCAGCGCGTACCTCGCCCAGAGCCCTCAACTGTACAAGCAGAATCTGATGGCGACGGGTCTGGACCGGGTATTCGAGATCGCCCATGCCTACAGGGCGGAGGCATCCGATACGATCAGACACATCGCAGAGTTCATCTCGCTAGATGTGGAGATGGCGTTCATCCAGTCCTCCGAGGACGTGATGGCTGTGGCCGAGGGAATCGTCGTCAGCAGCCTGGAGCACGTGCGCGAGCACGCGATTCCCGAACTTCAGAAGCTGGGCGTCAAGATCGAGAGGCCGACAGTTCCCTTTCCGCGCGTGAAGTACAAGGAGGCCGTTGAGATAGTCAGGGCCGCCGGCCTGAAGATCGAGCACGGCGAGGATCTTGGGACAGAGGGGGAGAAGGCCCTCGGAGAGGCGATGAAGCGGGAGAAGAATTGCGAACTTTATTTCATCACTGAGTTTCCGACATCTCTTAAGAGAGGCACTTTTTACGCCAAGCGGTTCGACGAGGACCCCGATACAACAGGGTACTTCGATCTAGACTACCGAGGACAGGAAATCATGTCGGGAGGACAACGGGAACACCGGTATGACGTGCTCGTGGAACAGATGAGGGAGAACAACCTCAACCTCGTATCATTCGACTTCTATCTCAAGGCGTTCAGGTTCGGCATGCCGCCGCATGGAGGATTCGGGTTCGGCGTCGAGAGATACGTCCAGAAGATGCTGGACCTGCCAAACATCAGGGAGGCTGTCCTATACCCGAGAGACAGGTCGAGACTGGTCCCCTGAGGAAGCCGCCAAAGAGGATGCTCATCGAGCTGCCGACCGCGGACGAGATTGACGCACTGGCCATGACGACGCCTCATTTCGAGGTGCGTAGGTTCGAATTCGATGTGAAATGGAAGAAGGCGGACCTGAACTACGTTCCGTGCAAGGGCCAGTTGGTTCTCGTCATCGTTGGAGAAAACGGAATCGTGCTGACCAAGACAAAGGGAAAGGGATGGGAACTCCCATCGGGACGGATCGGCGCACGCGAAGAGCCCGGAAAGGCTGCGAAGAGAATCGCCAGGGAAGAATGTGGCGTGGGGTTGAGAAGTCTGGAACTGGCTGGCATATATGATGTGATCTGGCATTACTCCGATGTCTCTGTCAAAAGGCTTCACCTCGTTTACGCCGGCTTCACGGACGACACAGAGTGCGTTTTCGCATCCGGCAAAGGCAGCGTCCAAGCGAAGTTCTTCACAGACATCCCAGAGACTACATCGAAGGACGAGCTGCTCATGTTCGCCATCGCTGATTGCAGCGAAAAGTGATTTAACTGGAATGCGCATTCAGTAGCCGAAGGCGATGGGACGCATTTTTGAGCGCGAGCTCAAAGGGATTCTACTTGGAGACGAGGACATGCTGGGCAGGGTCACCAAGACCTGCGGAGAGCATGAGCGGGAGGCGTACTACAGAATCCGCGAGAGGCCCTTCATGGTCATCCGAGGAGCAGGTTCCCTGGGCGTAGACCTGGTGGCCATCCGCTCGGACATATCACTTCCGATAGAGGTGAAGAGCTCCGTCAGCGAGGTCCTCAGGTTCAGTAGGAATGAGAAACTCGCCATCCAGGCGCAGGAGATGATGGATGACTGCAAGCGCGTTGGCCTGATGCCGATCTACGCATTCAGATACAAGCGCCAGAGAGGGGACGCTTGGAGGATATTCACTTTGGATGTGGGCCCGATCAACGGCCGTCTGAAGGTGGTCTACAGCAGGCTACCGAAGATCGCCCCGTCCAAGGAGGGCAACCTCATCATGAGGTGGCGAGACGGCATGCCTCTGAGCAAGTTCATCGATTACATCGTGACGATCTACAGCTAAGAGCTTCAGCAAAGAAGGAAAAAGAGAGAGGAGTAATCTGCTCTTCCTTTCTGCTTGGGCACGCCATTGGGACGCAGGTCTGGCAATCGCACATGAGAATCATGTCTGACAGGCTGGGCGCGGTCCAAAGCCGGTTCATCTTCTGGAGCGCGAGGCGAAGTAAGCCCGCACCCTCGGTCTGCCCAGATACAGCAGGATGCTCAGGTTGAACACTATTGTCCACAAAGGTGAATCGGGTGCAAGCTTCGGAGGGAGAAGGATGCCGCCAAGAACCGCGAACAAAAGAGCCAATGAAGCCAGGAACCGACCCCGGCTCCGTGCCCACTCATATCCCTTCGCGTATCCTCGCGCCAGCCACAGAGAAGACAGGCCGAGAATCAGCTAGGCAATTCCTAGGATGTTTACCAGACCTTCAGTAGCATTGCCCTTTGCCACGTCGAGCAGGACCAGTGAGAGCAGGAGATCCCACAGGCCAGTTAAGAGCTGGATGATTGCCAGAAGAACAATTCCCATGGGCCTTGAAGTCATTGGTCCAGTCCTCTTCGAATTCAAGTGCGGTTTTCTCGGGCTTCCTGCGAACTATTCTGGTTGCTCTGTGGTGCGCATCTTCTGGGAAGAGTGGCGGGCAAGAGAACATGATACAGATTCCGCCTGCCCTTGACTGATGCTATTCAGCACTCATAGGCCTCATCACGGGTCCTTGCGGACCTCAGCTGACCCTCTTGTCATCACTTGCCATCCCCATCGTCATTCCCATATTTCAGAGGAGCCCTGTCAGTAGTTCCTGAGAGACGAGTTATATAGCCGAATTCCCCGTTTACCGAGAGTGGAAGAGCTCACTCAGAACATCTGGATATTCTTCGGAATCGCGGTGGTCATCTCGCTGTCAGGAGTGATGACACCAGGACCGGTGTTCGCTGCGGCGGTGGCCAAGGGATACAAAGACCAAGGGGCTGGCATCAAAATCGCGCTAGGACACGGGTTGGTCGAGTTTCCCCTGATGGCCTTGATCATCCTGAGTCTCGGCTATGTCTTCCAGAACTCCGCTGTGAAGCTGGGTATTGGATTGATCGGAGGATTCCTTCTCGTCTTCCTTGGTCTCATGATGGTGAGGTCCCGAAAGAAGATAGCTGAAGGGGAAAAGGAATACATTCCGTATAACTCGATAACGACGGGCGTTTTGACGACCTCCGCCAACCCGTACTTCTTTCTCTGGTGGGCCACTGTCGGTGCGCTCCTCATATCAAATGCCCAGGAGTTCGGCTCAATCGTTGTCGTTGCCTTCGCAGTCGTTCACTGGAGCTGCGATCTAGCCTGGTACAGCTTCACCTCCTTCGCAGTTTTCAAGACAAAACATCTTTGGACCCCTCTAGTCCACGAGATAGTCTTCGGCGCATGCGGAGTCCTTATGATCGCTTTCGGAATCTACTTCGTGTTTGGCCCAGCAAACGAACTGATCACCTCGACGTAGAAGAGGAATGGAGTCTAGCGACCCGCAGCAATCATTCGTTCGAGCGGAATCTTCGCTCTTCTGATAATGTCTGCTGGAAGCTCTATTCTGTACTGCATCTTGGCGAGAGAATCCCGGACATCCTCCAGGGAGATCTCCCTCATGTTCGGACAGGTCGCGTTCGGCACCTCGTAGAAGATCTTTCCCGGTGCCTCCTTCCTGAGCCTGTGGAGCATGTTCCCCTCGGTGCCAATGATGAACTCCCTCTTTGGCGAAGATACCACGTGCTTGATGATTCCCTCTGTGGAAAAGGCGAAGTCCGCAAAGTCCACCACGTCCGGCGTGCACTCAGGATGCACTAGTATCTCGGCCTCCGGGTGCTTCCTCTTGAGCTCCTTCAGGTCCTCGAGCTCGATGTTCATGTGGGTTGGGCAGTAGCCAGGCCAGAGGATTAACTCCTTGTCCTTGACAAACCTCTGGACGTACAGGCCGAGGTTCGTATCGGGGACGAAGATGACCTTCTTTTCAGAAAGCGATTGAACGATCTTGACAGCGTTCGCAGAAGTGCAGCAGATGTCCGACTCAGCTTTGACGTCTGCAGAAGTATTGACGTAAGATACCACGGGCGCACCTGGATGCTCCGCCTTCAACTCCTTGAGTGATTTCACATCTACCATCGCGGCCATAGGGCACTTGGCGTTGAGGTTCGGGTGGAGCACGGTCTTCTCCGGGTTCAGGATCTTCGCGGATTCAGCCATGAAGTCCACGCCACAGAATACGATGATCTTCGCATCCGTTTTCGAGGCCTGAACCGAAAGCCCGTAGGAATCCCCCAGGAAATCAGAGACCTCCTGAACCTCTTTCCTCTGGTAGTTGTGGCCGAGAATGATCGCCTTTTTCTCATTCTTGAGTTCCAGAATCTGCTTCTGAAGGGCGTCCAATGTCTCAAACGCGGTTAGCATTAGGTTCGTATTAATCCTTTCGTCCGGACGTTGGGTTGTCACGCGATTCTCGGAACATCTAAATGACCGCTTTTCTTAAAGGCCGCTGTGTGTTTGGCAACTTGAGGAGGAGACGGGCCAGGCGCTAACGAGCGGTTTTTTTTACCTCGAATACATTCAAATATCGTACGACCGATGGCTTTCGAAGATATTTCATGAAGCCCGTCATCGACCCCAAGCTCTGCAAGGGGTGCAACATCTGCATCTATATCTGTCCAAAGAAATGCTACTCGAGAGGGGCTGATATCTCAGAGACGGGGTATTTCGACGCGGTTATGAGCTCGCCCGAGAAATGCTACAATCACAACAGGGATGGAAAGCTCATATGCGAGCTTTGCATCCTCAGCTGCCCAGACCAGGCGATTTCGTGGCATCCTGAGACGGAGGAGGAGAAGAGGAAATGACCATCGCGCCTGGCGAATACTTCTTGCAGGGAAACGAGGCGTGCGTGGAGGGCGCGTTAGCAGCCGGAGTCAGGTTCTTCGCAGGATATCCAATTACACCTTCGACCGAGATCGCGGAAGGCCTCTCTCACAGACTGAAAGGCCCAGACGGCATATTCCTTCAGATGGAGGACGAGATCGCGTGCATTTCAGCAGTCATCGGGGCGTCATGGGGAGGCGCCAAGTCCATGACGGCCACCTCCGGCCCAGGATTCTCCCTCATGCAGGAGGCGATCGGCTATGCGGCGATGTCAGAGACCCCGATTGTCGTCGTGAATGTCATGAGAGGTGGTCCATCAACAGGCCAGCCCACACGAGCCTCTCAGGGCGATGTGATGCAGACGAAGTACGGCTCGCATGGCGACTACGAGGTCATCGCCTTCGCACCAGCTTCCGTGCAGGAGATGTTCGACCTGACAGTCGAGGCGTTCAACTACTCTGAGAAGTACAGGGTGCCGGCGTTCGTTTTGTCGGACGCAGAAGTAGGCCATATGAGAGGCTTACTCACAGTACCAGACAAGATCAAGATAGTGAATCGAAAGGAGAAAGGCCTTCGAAGGTCAGACGAGGCCTACGACGTCCCAGACAATCTCGTGCATCCTTTCCCTGTCTTTGGCAAGGGACACAAGACAATGATAACCGGAATGACCCACACAGACGATTCGCAGATAGAACCGGAGGACGCAGAGGTACATCAGCAGTTGATCAGACGTCTTTCCGAGAAGGTCCTCAGGAACAGGAAGGACATCAACAAGTGGGAGCTGATGTGCCCGGGCTCGAAGACCATGATCATCTCATACGGTTCAGCAGCCCTTGGCGCGGAAGAGGTGGCGGCCTCGAATGACAAGGTCGGCCTTCTGAGGCTCAAGAGCATATGGCCTTTGCCGGAAGAGCCGATTCACGAGGTCGCCAGCAAATGCGATCAAATCCTTGTCTGCGAGATGAATCTGGGCATGCTCTACTGGTCGATAAAGAGGGTGGCGCTGGAAGCGGGCTGCAAGAAGATCGAACTTCTTTCCAAGGTCGGCGGTGAGCCACCGACGCCGAGTGAAGTGAGGCATAAGTTGCGAGCGATGGGGGCGATCTGATGGAGATATTCGAGTTCTACCGAAGGGACCGCTGGCCCCACGTATTCTGTCCTGGCTGCGGCAACGGTGCGGTGATGAACTGCTTCTACAGGGCGTTCAGCCAGCTGAATCTCCCCCTGGACCGAACGGCTTTCGTCGGAGGCATCGGCTGCTCCTCGAGGATCCCGCTCTACATCAACTCCGACGCCCTCCACACCACGCACGGAAGGGCGATCGCGTTCGCTACCGGGCTGAGGCTTTCAAAACCGGAGTTGAAAATCGTCGTGTTCACGGGCGACGGCGACCTGGGCGCGATCGGCGGCAACCATTTCATCAACGGATGCAGACGCAATGTGGACATGACCGTGATCTGCATCAACAACAACATCTACGGCATGACGGGCGGTCAGGCGTCGATCACCACGCCTCACGATTTCCAGTCAACGACCACGCCGTACGGCAACAAGGAGTATCCGTTCGACCTCGCAGAGATAGCAGTCGCCGCGGGTGCCAACTACGTGGCTCGGTGGACCACGAGGCACGTTCACGAACTGACCAAATCGATGAAGACCGCGCTCCAGAAGAAAGGGTTTGCGTTCGTTGAAGTCGTCTCACAATGCCCGACAAACTTCGGCAGAAGGAATAGGATGGCGGACCCGACACAGATGCTGGAATGGTTCAAGGAGAGCTCCGTCAGGCGGGACAAGGCGAGGCTCGCAGCGGTGGACCATGTGGACCTTAACCTCGCAGGCCAGATCACCGTCGGGGAATTCGTTGATAGAAACCGAGAATGCTATGAAGAGCTGATAGGAGTCGGAAAGCATGGATGAGCAGATCAGGTTCTCGGGGTTCGGCGGCCAAGGGGTGATTCTCATGGGCATCGCCCTGGGACGGGCAGCCTCTCTATACGACCGGCACATCGGCGAGGATGGAAAGCCCGTGAGGAAAACCGCGATCCAGACGCAATCCTACGGCCCTTCTGCTCGAGGAGGCCACTCCAAGTGCGACGTAAAGATCTCGGACAGGGAGATGCTCTACCCGTTCGTGGAGATACCAGACTTCCTGGTGATCATGTCACAACAGGCCTACTCGAAGTACATCCACGAGAGGAAACCCGACACGAGGATCTTGATCGACCCGGACCTGGTCTTGGACCGGCCCAAGGGTGACGTGTTCTACGTGGCAGCGACCAAAGCCGCTGAGAACATCGGGACGAGGATAGTGACCAATGTGGTCATGCTCGGGGCCTTCAGAGAGATTTCTGACATCGTTTCATATGTCGCGCTGGAAAAGGCGCTGCTGGACACGCTGCCCCAGCCGACCCACGACCTGAACAGGTCCGCATTGAGCGTCGGGGCGAAGTTGGGAAAAGAGGCGCTCGAGAACAGGAGCAAGGATTAAACAATACGAAGGCGTTCGACTCGAGGGAGCGGGGAACTTGATAATCGAATCCGTGCTGAAGGAAGGCCGGAAATCGCTTGCAGAGAACGAAGTGAAGGAGCTCCTGCGAGAGTCTGGAATCCCCACGACGGACTTCCAGGTCATCCGGAAATTCGAGGAGATAGACCAGAAGAAACTGAAGTTCCCGGTCGTGCTCAAAGTGTGCTCACCGAACATACTGCACAAGACCGATGTTGGCGGGGTCATCCTGGACGTCGCCAAGGATCAGCTAGAGCACGAGTTCGCGAAGATGACGGAGAGGTTCCCGAACGAACAGATACTCGTGGAGTCGCACCAGGACAGAAGGGTCGAGGTCATTGTCGGCCTCATCAACGACCCGACATTCGGCCTCACGGTCATGTTCGGGCTCGGGGGCATCTACACTGAGGTCTACAAGGATGTCACATTCAGGGTTGTCCCGATCAAGAGGGAGGACGCCGAGGAGATGCTGAGGGAGATCAAGGCGGCGCCAATCCTGGAAGGTTTCAGAAAGATCAGGGTCGACAGGGACGCGATCATCAATATCCTTATGAAGGTGTCCGCGCTCGGGGAGAAGTACATGGACAAACTCGATCAGATGGATCTCAACCCCGTGTTCGTGAAGGAGAAGGGCGCGGTCGTAGTCGATGCGAAGCTGCTCTTGAAGTGATGGTTGATTGTCGGCAGCGTCGAGCTGTCACGAGGTGTCTGCAATGATCGCAAGAGGTGGTCGTGGATTCGTTGGCATCAGCGCATTGGCCGCCGTCATCGCCATTCCGTTCCAGCAATATGTCGCCGCAGCTCTCGGTGTCCTAACAGTGTTCCTCGTCTGTGTCTTTCGCGATCCTAAAAGGATGATAGGAAAAGGCGTGGTGTCTCCCGCTGATGGCACTGTCAGAGCAATAGATCGCGAGAAGGGGCTGGTCTCCATCTACCTGGCGCTCAGGAACGTTCATGTGACAAGAGCACCACTAGAAGGCGTCGTGCAAAATGCCCTCCACAAGGTCGGGAAACACCGGCCTGCGTTCTCGAAGGGCACGCCCAGCAACGAGCGCCTGGAAATGTCACTAATGACCAAGATCGGAGCCGTGTCGATCGTGGAGATGACAGGCACGTTCGCAAGAAGAATCGTGCCATACGTTAAGCAGGGCCAAGAGCTGGGGAAGGGATCGAAACTCAGCCTCATCCGGTTCGGGTCTAGGGTGGATCTCTATCTGCCTCCGTCGAGCGTCAGCATCGTCGTTGACAGGGGGCAGAAACTGCGCGCGGGCGTCACATGCATCGCGGAGGTCTGTGATGGCCGCGTGGAGTAAGGTGTCATTCGGAGACCTCTTCACGCTGGCTAACGGAGTGCTCGGATTCGTCGCGATAACCTACATACTCGACCAGAAGTTCTTGGCGGCTACCAGCCTGCTCTTCCTCTCCATGATGATGGACGGCCTGGACGGCATTATCGCAAGGCGTTTCGGGAGCAAACACTCCATGGGCCAAGTGCTGGATTCGATATCGGATTCGATATCGTTCGCGTTCGCGCCTGCCCTTCTGGTGTATGCTGAGTTCCATGCGGCCAATGGCCGCGCTTTGGAGAACGGGATAGTGCTGGCATGCGCGGTCGCGATCCTCGCGACGGGCCTCTTCAGGCTCGCGAGGTTCAGCGCAGGGGGCTATCAGCTCTCATACTTCGTCGGGATGCCAGCACCCGCTGCCGCGCTACTCATCGTTCTGCTCTGCCTGCTTTTCGGAGCCACGAAGGGCTTTGAGCACAGTAGATACTACTACACCTTCGAGGAGTTGCCGTGGCTGGTTATGGGCCTCAGCTTCCTGGCGAGTTTCCTGATGGCGTCGGAGATCCCCTATCCGAAGGTCCAGGGCAAGATGGCCGCGGCGACTGGCTTTGCTCTCTTGCTGGCGGTCCTTCCATCAATTGCTGGCCTGCTTCTGGTCGCCGACCAATCATTATATACGACATTCTCACGTACCGCCACAGGCATCGCGCTGGCATTGACTCTTGTCTACGTTTTCGGGGGGCCCGTGTATGAAAGAATCGAGAGAGGCAAAGGCGGATAGCTACTTCTCATGTTCCGACTCCGAGAGGGCGGCCTTCGAGGCGGGCGTGAAGATGGGCACGATCTACCATCAGTTCGTGGGCGTTCCTCTCAGCGTCGAGAATGTTGAAACCCTCGAGAAGGCGATCGAGGCTGGAAGCAGTGTTCAGCCATTCGTCGAGAGCGTCAGGGTGAAGATCGACCGGTCCAAGCTGAAGAGCAAGAGAGGACAATACGACTACGTTTCGCTTACAGGAGACATGCTGGACGTCACTCTCGTGGTCAGATACAAAAGCGCCAGGGTGAAAGCCTCGATGAAGCTTATCAAGGAGATGAACTACCCCCTGATGTTCGTAGAGGAGATCGAGAAGAAGTGATCTGTCCTCACAGGTGCATTCGTCCTGTCTGGATGTGAAGATTTATGATATTCATTATATATATGAAAGACCATACAGAAGCCGTTTCTGCGGCCGCCTGGTGACACGATGACGAGAGGCATAAAGGTAGGTATCACCGGACTCCCGGGTGCGGGGAAGACTCAGGCACTCGTCAAGGTCATCGAGATGCTTGAAGAGGAGAGCCTCGTCGTCGGGGGAATGGTCACCGAGCCTATCATCGAGAACGGCAAGAGAGTCGGATTCTACGTGATGGACTGGAAGACCAAACGCAAGGCGATCTTCGCTCACGTCGAGACCGAATCCAAGTTCTATGTCGGGAAGTACGGTGTCAATCTCGAAAGCCTTGACACTGTCGGCGTTGAGGCTCTGGTCGACGCTAGCAAGAATGCCGATGTGATTGTGATCGACGAGGTGGGCAAGATGGAGGTCGAGTCAGAGAAGTTCGTCAAGGCGGTCAAGGACGCGATGGAGGTCGACAAGCCAATCATCCTGACGCTTCACAAGAAATCCAGGAACCCCCTCCTGCAGGACATCAGGAGAAGGGACGACGTGCGAATACTTGAGGTGACGCCCATCAATCGCAACCTCCTGCCTTACAAGATCATCAAGCTGATGAAGGGCGAGTACGTGTGATGCTTTCTGGCCTTGCGCAGGTGAGAGAGGGGACGACGGATCTCCTCGTCCCGGAGAGCTACTGTAAGAAAGGGCCGGGGACAAGAACCGGCGATGTCTTCTATAACCGCCAGATGGAGTTCGGCAGGGACATCTCAGTGATGTTCGGCCGGGTCATCTTCAGGGAGGGGCAGCGCATCCTTGACGGGCTGGCTGCCACGGGCGCAAGAGGGCTTCGGCTTGCCAACGAGTGCGGAGTGCGGGCGAATTTCGAACTGAATGACAGAGACCTGAGAGCGGCAGTGCTGATGAAGCAGAACGCAGAGCTCAACAGCCTTGGGCATGTTGATGTCCATTGCAGGGACCTGAGGAGCCTGCTCGCCGAGGGGCAATTCGACTACATCGATATCGATCCTTTCGGAACGCCTGTGGACTTCATAGACTCCGCCGTTCAGAGCTGTCGGAACAATGGCGTAATAGCCATCACGGCTACCGACACAGCCCCGCTCTACGGAACGTACCCGAAGACTTGCATTAGAAGATACGGATCGCTCTCAGCGAAATCGCCATTCGCTCACGAGACGGGCCTGAGAATTCTGATCGGCTTCGTTGTAAGAGAAGCCGCAAAGCACGACAGAGCGGCAGAACCGCTCCTGTGCTACCACGCAGACCATTACTTCAGATGCAATCTCAGGATCCGCAGTGGAGCGACAAAAGCGGATTCCGCCATCAGGAAACTAGGGTTCGTCAACTACGCAAGATCCTCGCTGTCCAGAGGCGTCAGCGGAGTGAAGGCTAGTGACAGAGACCCAGGACCACTTTGGCTGGGCGGACTGTTCTCAGCAGAAGTGCTCGAGGATATGAAGGCGACTGGAGACCTGGGAACTGCTGCAAGGTGCGGTAGGATCCTTGAGATCTGGAGAGACGAGGCGGACTTGCCCCCGCTTTACTATGGCATGGACGAGCTCGCACAGAAAACAAAATTGGCGCCCCCTAAACTGGTCGAGTTCATAGAATATCTGAGACAAAAGGGGGCCGAAGCGTCGAGGACCCACTTTGACTCGAAGGGGTTGAGGACCGATCTGGAGGCGACTGAACTGCTAAGCCTCTACAAGAAGCATCACAAGAAGAGATGAGCCCTGCCCATCAAACGTTTTATTAGGCGGGGCTAGGATTGCATGTGTCGACAAGATGCCATCATTAGTAGTCATAGGCTCTCAGTGGGGAGATGAGGGCAAAGGGAAGATCGTCGATTTCTTGGCGAACGAGGCCCACATGGTCGTGCGATTCCAGGGAGGGAACAACGCTGGGCACAGCGTCAAAATCGGCGAGGAACTGTTCGCGCTACATCATGTTCCGTCCGGCATCCTGAGGCCCGGCAAGCTTGCCGTCATCGGGAACGGAGTGGTCATCGACCCGGGAGTTCTCATCAAGGAATTGGACGATCTCGAGTCGCGTGGAGTGAGCGTGAAGAATCTGAGGATCAGCGACAGGGCTAACGTCATCATGCCTTACCACAGGATACTGGACGGGGCCGAGGAGAGGATGAGAAAAGGTGCCAAAGTCGGCACGACGGGACGTGGGATCGGACCTTCCTATGCAGACAAGGTCGCGAGGCTGGGCGTTCGGATGGGAGACCTGATAGATGAGAACGTCCTCTCCGACAAACTCGAATTCCTCATACCGCTGAAGCAAAGAATCCTTGACGCATATGGCGATCCGAACAGACTTGACCTCGATGCAATCAAGAGCGAATACGCAGGCTACGGCAGGCAACTGAGGCAGTATATCACAGACACAGGAGCACTCGTGGAGGATTCGCTGCGAAAGAAGAAGAGAGTTCTCTTCGAAGGAGCTCAGGGGACCTTACTGGACATCGACCATGGCACATATCCTTTCGTGACTTCGTCGACAACAGTCGCGGGGAACGCAGCATCGGGCGCTGGCATCTCTCCATTGGCTTTGGACGAGGTCTACGGAGTGGTCAAAGCCTATACGACTAGGGTCGGTGAGGGGCCGTTCCCGTCGGAGCTTCACGACGAGGTGGGGAAGAGAATCGCCGAAAAGGGCGGGGAATTCGGGACGACAACCGGAAGGGCCAGGAGATGCGGATGGCTCGATCTGGTCGTCACGAGGTACGCAAGTTCACTTTCCGGATTCACGGGAATGGCTATGACGAAGATAGACGTCCTCGGGGGCTTCGACAAGCTCAAGATATGCACGCACTACGTGCTCGACGGCAAGAAGGTGACCAGGATCCCCGCGGATTTGAGACTGCTGCAGAGATGCGAACCTAAGTATGCGACCCTCGATGGATGGAATGAGATCGACAAGGCCGGAATGAAAAGAATTCTCTCTAAGGGTTACTCGGAGCTCCCTGCGAACATGAAAAAGTACGTCAGGCTCGTCGAGAAGGAAATGGGAGTTCCTGTTGTGCTTCTCGGCCTCGGCAGAAGAAGGAATGAGATCCTCGATCTAAGAAAGAAAATGTGGGGAACTCGCAAGAAGTAGTTGCATGCTCGTGCCAGATCGAAGATCTGGCATCGCCAAAACTGCCTCCCATCATCATTAAATAAGCCTCCAATCATCCAAGCATGGATGCGCCGGCTCATCATCAGCGAGAAAAATCACGCCGCGCGGAGGATCGCACTCATACTCTCCGACAACACGCAGAAGAGTCGTTCCGTGGCAGGCGTTCCTGTTCTCACATTCACTAAGGGGTCCGACGAGTTCTCAGTGCTGGGGCTAAGGGGACACATCATCATTCTTGACTATCCAGACAAGTACAACAATTGGGATGCAATCCCGCCAAAGGATCTGGTCTACGCAAAACCAGAAAAGAAAGTGGATCCGACAGCCAAGAAGATCATGAGCGCGCTTCAGGACCTCTGTAAGTCCGCGGATGAGGTCATAGTTGCGACCGACTACGATCGAGAAGGAGAACTCATCGGGGTCGAGGCGCTTGAGGAGGCGCAGGTCAACAAGCCGAAGCGAAGGGCGAAGTTCAGCGCACTCACGAAAGGCGAGATCGAAAGAGCATTCGCCGAGCTTACAGATCTTGACTATCGGCTCGCGGCAGCGGCGGAGACGAGGCAGCTTATCGACCTCGCCTGGGGAGCCTCCCTCACTAGATTCATATCACTCGCCTCTGGCCAGCTTGGGAAGGATTTCCTTTCCGTCGGCCGGGTCCAGAGCCCGACCCTAGCCCTGATCGTCGATCGGGAGAGGGAGATCAATGCGTTCAGACCGACGCCTTATTGGCTCGTCACAGCGGACCTGAAGAAAGATTTCGAGTTCAAAGCTTCGCACAAGAACGGAAAGTTCTTGGACAAAGAAGCGGCCCACGCAGCGCTGACGAAGGCCAAGTTGGCGAAGAACGCTTCCGTGAAGGAATTCAAAGAGGAGGAGAACAACGAATGGGCTCCCGTTCCGTTCAGCACCACGATATTCCTGATGGAGGCGAACAAACTCGGCCTCTCGCCCTCTCAGGCGATGAAAATCGCCGAGGACCTTTACACGGACGGTTATATCTCGTACCCGAGAACGGACAACACGGTCTACCCTCCCTCGCTCAGCTTGAGGGCGATCCTTGAGAAACTAAGGAAGTCCGAATTTGCGAAAGAGGCGGATGAGATCCTCTCACAAGAGAGTCTGAGGCCTTCGAGAGGCAAGAAGAGCACAACGGACCACCCGCCGATTCATCCAGTGGAAGCTGCGAAGAAGGTAGACATCAAGGGGCACCACTGGGACGTCTACGAACTCGTCGCGAGGAGGTTCCTCGCCACGCTCGCACCGTCATGCAAGTCGATGTCAACTTCTGTCGAGCTGGATATCGGCGGAGAACCGTTCTTGAGTGAGGGCTACAGGATCATCTCGCCTGGTTGGAGGAAATACTATCCATACTACAGGGCAACGGAGATCAATCTGCCCCCACTGAGAGTCGGAGACACAGCAATGGTTCTCAGGATTCACTCGACCGAGAAGAAGACGACGCCGCCGGACAGATACTCCCAGGGCTCCCTGATCAAGAAGATGGAAGACCTTGGCCTGGGAACGAAGAGCACGAGGCACGAAACCATCCAGAAGCTCTACGACAGAAGGTTCGTTAAGGGAACCAGGATCATCGAGCCGACCGAGAGCGGCATCGCGGTCATATCTGCGCTCGAGGAGCACGCGAACGACATCACGAGCGCGAAGATGACATCACACCTCGAGAGCGATATGGACATGATCGCGGCAGGGGAGCTGCAGCAGGACGAAGTCGTCGAGGAAAGCCAGGCGATGCTCGAGGACATCATGAACGTGCTCGAGAGGAACAAGAAGGAGATCGGCGAGCACATCAGGAAGGCCCTCAGAGAACAGCACACGCTGGGAATCTGCCCGAAATGCGGTACCGGCCATCTGCTGCAGATCAGGATGAAGAACGGGAGCACATTCGCCGGGTGCTCCAACTACCCAGAATGCAGGAACACGTACGCACTCCCGCACGGGATGCTGATACTCGCCACGGATGAGAAGTGTTCTGTCTGCGGCGCGCCCAAGGTGAAGACTGTGGCCAGAGGACAGGCGCCTGTCACCGTGTGCATCGATCCGACCTGCTCGGGGGCTCTGAAGGAGAGGTTTCTCGGGAAGTGCCCCTCGTGCGGAGGCGACCTCAGGGTCATACAGTCCAGGAAGGGCAAGAGATTTGCTGGATGCTCCAACTACCCGACCTGCAAGGTGATGTACCCGCTGCCACAGCAGGGCAGGATCATTCCCACAGGCCAGGCCTGCGATGCGTGCGGCTCGCCCACCATTCAAGTGATCATGCAGAACAAGGGCAGATGGAACCTCTGTCTCAACATGAGTTGCCCCAAGAAGGCTCAGAGAGCGGCGAAGAAGGAAGCCGGCAGCTCAGCCAAGAAAGAGGAGAAAGAGCAGAAGAATGAGTAGAGCTCACTCTTTGGGTGGCGGGGGCACATCTTCCTCAGGCACGATCTCCTCGAGCCTCGTTTCCGAGTCCATGTCTCGAGAGGTCTCCTTCGGCTGAGCTATCCCCAGCTTTTTCTCAACCCCGTCCAGGCGCTTCATCACGTCCGACAGCGTGAACCGGTGCTCCGAGAAGCTGAGAGCCACAGTGAGGACCGCGTCGACGAACAGCCACGCGACGAGCACCCACAGGAGGATCGTCAGCAGGTCCCAAGTCCATTGGAAAGAGACGTCGAAATTGTCCGCCATTGCGGTCCTGAAATCGTCGACGAGCTTGTTCGCGAAGAGCAGTATCACGACTCCGAGTATCGCCAGGAAGACAGCCTTCATCCATCTGCTAGCCATCAAAGGTGTTACCTTGATAATCCCACCGTCGGTCAATATAGTCTGAATGGTTTTTATAGGTTGCCATCGAATGTTTATATGATGACTTCAGGAAAACATCAAGTTCCTCACGGCAGGTCCATAATCAAACGTCCTCAGTTCCGTCGACCTTTCCAGAGGGAACAGCGTGATCTCGGGTTTCTCATCGAACGCCTTGGCCTTGTGGTACCAGGCGAGCATACCCTCCAGCTGTTCTGAGTACTCTGAGTATCTCGCGACCACGTAGTTGCCAACGGCCTCGTCTGCCTTCGACAGCGAGAAGAAGGTGAGTTCGACGGACTCCCTTGGCTGGCTCTTCAGCCTCTTGTCCCAAGGCAATTCCATGCTGAACTTTGGGTGGGCGACTACACAAATCTCGAATCCCCACTTGTATACCCTCGGCATGCAGATTGGATGGAATTTCCCCTCTTCTAGCAGCTTGTTCCTGCTCCTTGTGATTGCCTGCCTGGAAAGACCGACGGTCGTAGCGACCTCCCTGTCGGAGGCCATCGGGTTTTCGATGAGGGCGACGAGGGTCGTCTTTTCGGTCTTGCTCAGGTCCGGCGTTTCGACCTTGACGGAGACTGGAATCGAGGGCCGCGGGGGAGGGACGTCCAACTGGAAATGCCTGTGCACTATCGGGGCGAAGTTGGGAATGAACGTCCCCTTCGAAAGGGCAAACGGGAATATCGAACTGACAATCCTTGCTTTGGACTCGCGCTTAGGGCCGCTGAAGAACTTGTTGTGGCTCTGGGCGATGACATTGTACTCGGTGGCGTTCCTGAGCGCGGTGAAGAAAACCACTGAGCTGCCGCCGATAAGACCATGGAAGATCTGAGGTGTCTTGTTGCAGAACTCAATGTAATGGTTTGCTCTCGTGTCCGCCCGCCCACTGGGTTCTGCCGTGCCCAGGTGAAAGCCGATCATCTCGCAGCCGAGCTTGTTGAACGCCGGCACGTTCGTGAACGTGATCGCGCCCGCATCGAGCAGTCTCCGGCGAATGGATGCGACAGTCCCCTTCTTCAGGCCGTAGAGATCGGCGATCTGAGCACCGGTCCTCGTGGCGTCCTCTGTGAGGCCCAGAATCACAAGCATCTCGGACTCGAGGAACTTCCACATGTGATAGGGGAGATTGGCATATTTCAATTAAAACTATTCTTATTGGAGAGTTGCAACCAATTCCACTGCAGAGATGGCAATAATGCGATACTCTGGCCTCGAACCATGAAAAGGGTTATAGTCTGTGAGTTGGTTCTCGGACTGCCAATTTGGCAAGCACGCTCTTTTGAAGGAAAAGGAGAGGTGTAACCAAAGGGTGATGCCCAACTGCGGTGGAGTCCCCTCCACCCCTTTTTTTCTATTCTGCGAATCTGTGAGCACAGTCACTGAATCCAACAAGACAGGGAGAATGCTATTTGTCCGGCCGAACTAGGTTTTCTTCGTCTCTCTCGTCTTTATCCTGAGACCCTTGTAGCCGCACTTCCTGCAACGCGTCGCCCTAATGGCGTTCCGAGCATTGCAGTTCATGCAGATCTTCTTGACCAGGTTGCGCGCTTCGGCCTCTGGAAACCTTGCCATCGCCGGCCCTCTTGCGCCTCAAACAGACATACCGTATATAACTGTTGTGCACCAGTGCGTCACTTCAGCTTCTTGCCCTCGTGCGCGAAGTGCGCAAGGAGAGCCTCGAGTTGAATCCTCTCACTGGCGCCGGACACCATCCGGAACTCCGCCTCACCGACACGATCGATCAGCCGGATCTTAGCATCCTCGCCCACTCCGAGCTCGAACACCGCTCTGTGAATACCTGCGATGATATCCTCACCGGAAAGGCCGTGCCTCACCACGAGCTCGTCCAGTCTCGATCTGGCTGCTGTGAAGTTGCCGCTGAGAGCGGTCGTCAGCAGTTCTTGGATCTCGGAAGGCCTGATGTTCTCGGTCGACTCGAAGACCGAATCCTGATCGACACGCTTCCCAAGAGATGCAGCGACCTGAAGGATGTTGGTCGCCTTTCTTAGATCACCGCCGGCGAGACCGCAGATCGCCAGCAGCCCGTCGTCTGTGATGTCCACACGCTCAGCATTAGCAATCCGCTTCAGATACGACTTGACATCAGCCTCGCCCAGGGGCCTGAACCGGAAAACTGCACATCGCGACTGTATCGGCTCGATTATCTTCGACGAGTAGTTGCAGGAGAGTATGAACCTGCACGTCTGTGTGTACCGTTCCATCGTGCGCCTCAATGCGGCCTGAGCATCCGATGTCAGCGAGTCGGCCTCGTCGAGGAATATGATCTTGAAATCCGACCCGCCCAGCGAGGCAGCCCTGGCGAAGTCTTTGACCTTCCCTCGGACAACGTCAATGCCTCTTTCGTCCGAGGCGTTCAGCTCAATTAGGCTGTCTCGCCATCGCTCGCCGTACAGCTCGCGTGCGAGGGCGATCGCACAGGTCGTCTTCCCGGAACCCGCAGGGCCAGCGAACAACATGTGAGGCATGCTTCTCGTCTTCGTGTAGGTGGATAGCCTCTCGACAATGCTCTTCTGTCCAATGACATCGGAGAGCTTCTTTGGTCTGTACTTCTCCACCCAGACGTCTTGCATCGAGTCTCATTCTCTCGAATGCGCTATCCTTACATAAAGTCTCGCGAGGCTGAGGACTTGTCTCGTGCTCTGTAGAAACCCTGTGAAAAGCGACATTCTGGAAAGGTAGAAACGTCGGCAAGATATGACCCCTCCCAGGAGCCAGCCAATGATCTTTGCGGGATCACTGGCTCCAGGGATGGGATAGCCTCTTGCCGTGGGATGGGAAGAAGTCGAACCAGCATAAACTGGTTCGCATCGTTCGTCGTCAGAAGAGGGTCTTGAAGAGGGCTCGATACCCTCTTCGAGGATCGAAGTACGCGAATCACCTGTACACGGACCACCAGCATGTGGTCCTGCTGGCGCTCCGCCAGCACTTCAGGAAGTCGTACAGGGACTTCTGTGAGATGCTCGAGGTCTGCACTGAGATCATGGACGAGCTTGGCCTGAAGAGGGTGCCTCACTGGACAACGCTCCAGAAGTTCTCCAGGCGTGCGGACGCGAGGAGGCTGGAGCGCCTCCTCCTCGAATACCTGGTGGAGGCGAGACTGAGCGTGTTGCATCTGGCCGTTGACTCGACGGGGTTCAGCTCGACATCCGCGAGCACTTATTACACTCGTGTGCTCGAGGACAGGAAGAGTGAGATCGGTGGACACCGTCGGGGTGTCCTGACGCGTCGTTACATGAAGCAGACGGTGGCGGTGGAGACGAGGAAGCAGCTCATAGTCGCGGTGAAGTTCAGGCGAGGTCCGTCTAACGACTCGCCGGACTTCATCCGGACTCTCAAGAAGGTTCGGCCAGCCGGGCTTCCAGTGAGGCTCGTCGTAGCTGACAAGGGCTACGACGCTGAATCGAACCACGAGTACGCCCAAGAGGTCCTGGGTGCGCGGACGATGATCCCCGTCCGCTACCGAGGGCCGGGGATCAGGGTGGGAGGACGGTACAGGAGGAGGCATCTGAGGGACTTCGACGAGGATGCATATCACGAGCGCGCGAAGGTGGAGACGGTGTTCTCTGTGGAGAAGCGGACGATGGGGTCGCATGTGCTGGCTCGGAACTCGAGCCAGCAGCACAAGGAGCTCGTGTTCCGGGCGTTCTCATACAACTCCGCGAGGATGGAGTCTATCTTTTTGCTCTTCATCGAGGGTTTCTACAGAGCATTGTCTCGGAAAAGACCTTAGGGGAGGAAAGGCGATTCGGAAGGAGATGGTGAGCATTAGCAAGTTCAACCGAGCGATTTTGGTCTTGGCGTCTCTGGTTCTTCCCGGCGTGGGAATCCTTATTGGGATATACTATACGCTAAGGCCTGAGCGGAAGAACGACTATCTTGGTCCCTTGTGCCTCATCGTCGGCGTCGTGTGGGTTGCAGTCGTACAACTTACATTCAGATTCTTGTAGAATGTGAAAAAGGAAAGGGGTTTAGGTCCGAGCTCAATCCGTGCTGATTGAACCTTCTAACTCGACCTGCTGGCTATGCGCTTCAGCCTATCCTTACAAATACCTATGCCACAGCACGCAAAAAGAAGCAATAAATAGGCCGTGTCGGCATCTGGCCAGCGTGACCAGCTGCGACAGGTGCAGACGGAAATCGATAACTTTCATACGATACAGCGGAGCACACCTCTGCGGTGATCACTTCTGCGAGTTCGTCGAGAAGAGGGCGAAGCACGAGCTCCGAAGGCAGATGCATGTCAGGGGAGGGGAGAGGGTTGCTGTTGCGGTTTCGGGAGGAAAGGACAGCACAGTCGCACTGCGCCTTGTGCACAGAATACTCGGCAAGAGAAGAGATCTGGATTTGTGTGCGATCACCGTGGACGAGGGCATCCACGGCTACAGAGGGTCCAGCATTCCGATTGTGGCTTACAACTGCCAGCAGCTGGGCGTCGAGCATATTGTTGTTTCCTTCGAGGATCTCTTCGGGACGACAATGGACAGAATAGCGAAATCCGATAGACAACTCGCCACATGCAGCTACTGTGGCGTGCTTCGGAGAGCGGCGATGAACCGCGCAGCCAGGGAGTGGAAAGCCACGCACCTTGCCACCGGCCTCAACCTGGACGACACTGCACAATCGATCTTGATGAACTTCTCCAGGGGCGATGTGGAGAGGCTAGCTCGCCTTGGACCTCACACGAGAGTGCAGTTCGGTCTAGTTCCTCGGATTCAGCCACTCAGATCGGTTCCAGAGAACGAGACGCTGCTGTACGCAATCGTCAGGGAACTGAAGTTCCATGATCTCGAATGCCCTTACGCGCCTGAGGCTTTGCGGAATGCTTATAGATTCGTCCTCTCCCAGCTCGAGGACAAGTACCCCGGCACAAGGCATTCCATCGTCAGAAGCTATGATGAGATCCTGCCGGCACTCGAGAGGCTCTACCCTCCGGCCAAGTTGAAGAGCTGTTCGTGCGGCGAACCGACCATCTCAGGGAAGTGCAAGACGTGCGAGCTCTTGGAGTCCCTGAGGCGAGACAACCTCACTTGAAGGAATCCTGGGAGAACCATGCACCGCATCTCTTGCAAGTCGTCTCCTTGAGCGAGGCCTTCGCACCACATATCGGGCATTGCTTGTAGGCTAGGGTTCTTTGAAGGCTCCTTGACTGAGGAGGGGGCGGAGGAGGTGGTGGGGCATACCCAACGGTATCATCATGTGAAACCTCGAATGCCATCTTGGACATCGAGGAGAATGAAGGTCCTGACGGTCTGCCCCTCGGCACGGGTTTCGGCCGCGCCGCGACCCTTCTTGCTGGCCTCTCCTCTTTTCTCTTCCGTTCCTGCTCTTCAAAATAGTGTTTGTTGGTTGAGAAAGTCGAGATCACAAGGAGCCCTTTCAAAGAGATCCCAAAGAGCATGATGTAGACGATCTTGCTCATGTCAAAGCGAACGAAGTACGGCCCGTATGTGAAATGTGCGACGCCTCCTCCGAATATCACGAACAGCCACATGCAGACAAATGCAAGGGCTGTCAAACCGAAAAGGAGCCTCTTCCAGGTTCCGGGTTTGTTCGATACTTCCAGCGTGCTCGCCGCGGTGATCATGCCTCCAAAGAAGATGATGTAGGTCTTGATGTCAGGCATGAACGCGGTCGTGAGCTGCGGATAGTTGCTAGTGACGAGGTTGACCAGCACGATGGGAACGACAACGAACCGCAGGGCTTCGGTGAACGCTGTCCAAGTGGCGTCGGATATCCTGCTGCGCTGCTTCACGGCAATACCTCGGATGTCGCGGCAGAGAGAATCGCTGAAAGTGAAGCGAGAACAGAGTCTGGAATAGCTATGGTGCCAGGAGGAAGGGAAAACCCTGCGATCTGGATCGAATAGTTGACAGCGCGAGATGTGGCTAACGTGAGCAGATCTGAGGTGAAATCAACGGTGCCCGAGTGATTGCCACCCAACTCTATGCTCGTGCTACCAGAGGCGACAAGCCCGCCTGAGCTGTTCGTCAGATTCAACGTCACTTGTGCAGGAGCAAGACCCGACAGCAGGTCAGAAGTGACAATGTAATACGATAGATGCGGAGAAGCACTTGTAAGGTTGGTTTGGCTCCAATCCACTCCGTAGTCCTGTATCAATGCATCCCATGGCACGCTCACCTGATAGCTGGCATCAAACTTCACAAGCTTCATAGTGTAGAAACAGGACACTTCTACTGAGAACCGCAACAGATCATCGTTGAAGACCATCCCCCCGAACCCCTGGTTCAAGTCGAAGCTGAAATCGATCTCAGAGGAGGTGACCTTCCCCGCCGGGATGTCACCTATGTAGATGAACTGCGCGGCAAGAGGGAACTCCGTGACGTTCACGACGCTGTAGTGAAGCGTCAGGTTGTCGACATCGTAGTAGCCGCCGTTATCGATCGAAAACGGGGCGATGACATGCACTACGCCGTTTGAGTAGGTCCAAGACACCTCGTTAGCTGACGGAAGGTCGACCTTGAAATCGCCATGGGGAAACGGCCATATGCTCGTGAAAGCTAGAGCGACTATCGCGATGTTCACCGCAGCTATCGCAATCTGAAGCAGTCTTATCCGCGCAACCATCCCGTTCTACATGGAGCTAATTAGGCTGTGCTCTAATAAAAGTAGAGATGCCAATATCACTACAGGTCGCCGTCGTAGGCTGGATAGTCGTAGGCCTCTTCGCCTTCAAAGTAACAGTAGTGGACTTTCGTGAATTGGCGCTTGAAGTTGACGACATCAGGCTTGACCTTTTCTGGCGATTCGCCCTTCACCACTACCCGCGCAACCAGCTCAGCAACCTCGGTCATCTGCTTCTCCTTCATTCCCAGTCTCGCCAGTTCCTGAGATCCAATCCTGATGCCGCAAGGTCTGACGGGGTCAGTGTCCCAGGGCAACAGGTTTTTGTTCAATATGATGTTCGCGGCCTCCAGATCCTTGGCGACTTTGGCGCCTCCATGGAACTGCTCAACATCGACCACTATCGTGTGGGACTCGGTGAAGCCGAGATGCTCGCAGAGGACATCCAAGCCCCGCTCGAACAGGCCTTGACCTAGAGCCTTCGCGTTCCTGATGATCTGGTCAGCATAGGCCTCGCCGAATTCCTTCGTCTCCGCGAGGGTCACGGCCAATGCTGCGACTGAGTGCAAATGGTGATTGCTGGTGACGCCTGGAAATACCCCTCGCCTGAGGGCGGTCTCGAGGCCCTCCTTAGCAAGGTCGGAGATTATCATGCCGTGCTGGGGTCCGGGCAGAGTCTTGTGGGTGCTTCCAGATATCACGTCGATGCCCTCTCTCAGCGGATCCTGGAACCTCTTGCCCGCGATGAGGCCGAGGACATGCGCCGCGTCGTACCAAGTGGAACATCCAACTTCTGAAAACACATCCTTCATCTCATCGAGAGGTGTCGGAAAAAGGAAGACCGATTGACCAAAAAGGGCCACTTTGGGCTTGACCTCCCGTATCAACCTCTTCGCGCCCTCGACATCCAGGTTCATGTTCTTCTCGTCGAAGGGGTAGTTGAAGGTCCTGATTCCTCGCATCCCCGTCGCGCCAATCTTCGCATGGGATATGTGGCCACCGTCGGAGAGAGCAACCGTAGTCATTTTGTCACGAGTCTTCGTGAGTGCCATGAGAACGGCCATGTTGGACACTGTGCCCGAAGTCGACCGGACGTCGGCGAAATTGCATGCGAATACGTCGCGGGCCAGGTTCTCGCAGATCGTCTCGATCTGATCGACGTAGATGTTGCCCTGATAGTATCTCTTGCCGGGCAGGCCTTCAGCATATCTGTTGCCGAGATCGGAGTTGAGGACCTCTCTCGCAACTGGGCTCATCACGTTCTCAGACGCGATCAGTGGTATGGAATCCTTGAACCACGCGCTATGTCTGCGTGTAAGTTCTCGGACGGATTGAGCCAAATCCTTCGCGGAAGGCACAATTGTGGGGAATCAATCGAAGATTAAAAAAGTATGCACACAAGATCGAAGATTGGCGAATCACGTCCGAGGAGACAGGAGGATTCGCAATCAGGAAAACGTCGCTATTCTGGTCTCTGCAGTAGAAACAGAGGTCGATTGCTAGCTAGATACCTATTTATAGAATGTATGACAATCTGTCATACAAGGCACCGCGATTTCAATGACTACGAAGAGCGCACGTCTCAATATTCGGCT
The DNA here is from genome assembly GCA_963705355.1 of uncultured Thermoplasmata archaeon. Taxonomy (GTDB): domain Archaea; phylum Thermoplasmatota; class Thermoplasmata; order UBA10834; family UBA10834; genus COMBO-56-21. The sequence continues at coordinate 406,662 of OY970070.1, read as the reverse complement.
GCCGGAAGACGATCTCCGGGAACTCGAAGCGATTCGCGAACGCACGGGAGTCCAGAGCGTATCGGATGTTGTGAGAGAAGCAATCCAGTCGTACCTGCACGACGAGGTCGCCACCTGGAACGCAGAGAAGATCAGCACAATATTGCCTGCCGCTCTGATGGAAGATGTGGGCATGTTCATCGCCAGCGGCGATGCGACAGACATCTCCCAGGCTGTAACGCTCGCACTTGCAGGATGGGTCGAGGAGAAGAAGCGCTACTATCTCGAGGGCAAGGAAGCGCTTCGCCAGAGGATCGGAGAGGCGGTCGAGGAGCGCGGCACGAAGAAAGGGATGGGTCGTACCGCAACTCGAATGAGAATCCAATGATTGCTGTCGAGGGGACGGATGCCTTGACCCGCAGTTGCGGACGCTGACGCGTCCGCCATCTGACGAACGAAGGGAAGGAAGGGCTAACAACAAGCTCTTACGGGATGGGAAAACGCAGAGAGGGCACGGGCCCTCTCGAAGCACTTTTTTCACTATGGTGATCTTGTGCCGCCCAAACCTGACTCGATAAACACGCTCACTTTTTCGACAAAATGGCCTTGAGATCGTCTATCGGCTCATTGGACGACGGGTCTTCTCCCCGGAGGAATCCCAGGAAGACGCTCGTGAAGTCGCCCAAGACAACAAGCGAGAGCATCTTTGCTAGCGGGCTGAGCCCAATCGCATCGACCGAATACACGGCGGCAACCTTTCCGATCATGTCCTTCGTGGCCTGAATCCGCTTTCGCATCGGCCCCGGTCGGGTGTCATGTTCGAGGAACACGGCGGCGAAACCTCTGCTTCTGGCATCCTTCATCCAGCCAACGATCTCGTTGTGGTCCAGTTCCGGGAGTTCGGAGCTGTACGCAAGGCTCTTGCCGTTCTCGTTGATCTGATCCGCCCACCTCCTCGCGACTGGCCGAGAAAGACCGTATCCGACGATAACAGGCACGCATGAGAGAATCTCGTGGGAGAGCATCTTCGCGGGATTGTCACCGGTGGGAACCGATTGCCTGCAGTAGGCGATCATCGTGCCCATCACCCTGACCGCCTCCTCGACCTGCTTGTCTGGCGCCACGACCCCTGAGCGCTCGAGTATGCCAAGCATTGCGCCGAACATGTATCCAAGAGAAGCTCTGGGCATGAACCCTGAAGGGAGCTTGGCAAAGGGGACGGAGACCGACTCGCTCATCTTGGAGAGCTGCCCTCCAGCAGACACCGCGACTATCTTCGCGCGCTTTCTCATCGCGTCCTCGAACATGCTAAGCGTTTCCTCTGTGTTTCCCGAATAGCTGGCGACGATCACGAGGGAGTCCTTTCCCACATGGCCGGGAACGGAGTAGGACCTGCAGACCTCGCAGGGAACCTCGGTGGAAGCTGCCATCCACTCCTGCAACAGGTCTCCTCCGATTGCGGACCCGCCCATCCCGCAGACAACCACCTCTCTAGGGGTGAACCGAGGTAGCCCCGACGTGCGACCCCTCCTGAGGCCGTCAGAAAGGTGCTTCGGCATCTCCTCGATAGCGCTCAGCATATCCTTCTGATCGAGTCTGCGAACGCTTTCTCTGTTGTCCAACATCTTGCACTTGGATTGGCTTGCTATTATAAATCAATACGCTGGTCAGCGACAAGTGAACGCTCGGAGAACATGCGAAGCGGATTAATATAGCGTGATAATTCGTTCCCATCAAGGAGATACGCGCTGGGAAGGAAGCCACCGCGGGGGAAAGCATGTGGCCACGAACAAGGAACCAGCAAGGTATGTCAACCCATCGATGTCAGAGGAAGGCATCATAGTCACGCATGACTGCAGCGTTGGCAAAATGGCTGACAAGATAGTAGTCATGAGGGACAGGTTGATAGAGAAGGAGTTCAAGCCGGTACCGTTTTGGGGTGATTGTTGCTGACGGCCGTGGCGTTCTGACAACTCTTGCCTCGACTCTGCGGCCGTCCAGAAAGGTCTCGAGGCGCGCCCTGGCAGAGACCTTAAGAAAGATTGATTGATACTTGCTGGTTGGTAACTGCAACATCGCTAATATCTCAATCCGGCATCCGCAGAATGATGGCTTCAACTGCCGTGCTGAATGCAATCCAGGAACTCCGCCAAGGCCGCATCGTCCTCGTCTATGATGCCGACGGCCGTGAGGAGGAGACGGACATGGTTGTCGCCTCTGAGCACACGACACCAGCAGTGGTCAGGACATTCAGAAAGGATGCGGGAGGACTCATATGCACCACGGCGGACACTCGTATCCAGAAAACTCTGGGGCTTCCATTTCTCACTGAGCTGTTCCTTGGAATGGCCGAGCACTACCCCGTCATGAGGAACCTCATCCCCAACGACATCCCGTACGACGTGAAGTCGGCGTTCGGAATCACGATCAACCACAGAAAGACCTTCACGGGCATCACGGACGAGGACAGGGCGTTGACTGTCAAGGAATTCGCCGAGCTGTCGAGGAGGGCGCTGACCTCCGAGGATGGATGGGCCAAGAAGGAATTCGGCAAGAACTTCCGCGCCCCAGGTCACATACATCTGCTGAACACCTCCGAAAAGATACTAGAATCGAGGTTCGGCCACACCGAGCTTGCGACCGCGTTGGTCATAATGGCAGGGCTGGTGCCCTCAGCAACGGTGTGCGAGATGATGGCCGACGACGGCAAAGCGCTTTCCAAGGAGAAGGCGAAGAGCTACGGCAAACAGCACAGATTCGCCTTCCTGGAAGGCGCCGAGGTCGTGGACGCCTGGAAAGAGTTCAGGAACAGGTGAGCGCTCATGGTCCGCGTGATGGCCACAGGGGTTTTCGATATCATCCATCTAGGCCACCTTCACTATCTCGAGGAGTCGAAGAGGCTCGGCGATGAACTGGTCGTGGTTGTCGCGACTGACACGACCGTGAGGAAGAGGAAGCACGAACCGATCACTCCCCAGAAGATGAGATGCGAACTTGTGGCCTCGTTAAAGCCCGTCGACAGAGCGGTCCTGGGCAAAGAAGGCGGAGACATATTCGAGATCGTCAAGGAGGTCAAACCAGACATCATCACTCTGGGCTATGACCAGCCTTTCGACCAGCAGAATCTGGAGAAGGAGCTAGCGAAGCGCGGACTCAAGATCAAGGTTGTGAGAATGCCGCACCTGGACCACGACCTCGACGGCACGCGCAAGATCATCAACAAGATCATAGAATTTCACACGGTCAACCAGAAGCTGAGGGAGGTCGAGGAGCGATGAAGAGAATCGGCGTCGCCGACACGACCTTCGCAAGATTCGACATGGGCGGCTGTGCGATTGACGAACTCAGGAAGACGGGGACGGGTTTCAGGATTGAAAGATGCACCGTGCCCGGTGTGAAGGATCTTCCCGTCGCGGCCAAGAGGCTGCTGGAGGAGAAAGAATGCGATATCGTCATCGCGCTAGGCATGCCAGGCGCAGAGGAGATCGACAAGATCTGCGCCCACGAAGCATCGACGGGCCTCATTCAAGTCCAACTGCTCACGAATAAGCACGTCGTCGAGGTATTCGTGCACGAGGACGAAGCGAACAACGAGAAGGACCTGGCATGGCTTGCGGAACGCAGATCGAGGGAGCACGCGGTCAACGCGTACGACCTGCTGTTCAGACCCGAGAGGCTTACCAAGAATGCGGGCAAGGGGCTCAGACAAGGATTCGAAGACGTTGGACCAATCAGTTAAGGATCATGTGAGGAGGTAATAGAATGGCAGGAAAAATGAGAATAGGCATTGTCTGCAGCGAGTTCAACTTCGACATCACGCAGATGATGCTGGAGAGGGCAAAGGAGCACGCGAAGTTCTTGGACGTGGAAGTGGCCAGGATCATCATGACACCCGGTGTCTATGACATTCCCTTGGCCGTGAAGACGCTCTTGAAAGACAAGACAATCGATGGTATCGTGACCATAGGCGCGGTCATCGAGGGCGAGACGGAGCACGACCAGGTGATCATTGGTCAGGCCGCGAGAAAGATCACCGACCTGGCAGTCGAATACGAGAAGCCGATTGGACTCGGCATATCTGGTCCGGGAATGAGCAGGCTCCAGGCAGAGGACAGGATCGAGAGGGCGAAGGACGCGGTCGAGTCCGTCGTGAAGCAGTGGAAGAGACTGAAGTAAGCCGTCGAGCAGATAGTCTATAATACGGTCGCTCACTCCGGAGTTCCGTGGGCGCAATCATACTTGGAAAGATCCACCTGCGCTGGTGCGACAAGTGCAACTTGCCCGTTCTGGAGCAAAGCGTGTGTGGGACCTGCGCGGGAAAAACGCGAGAGGTCAAGATAACGCCCCCTGGCGACGCAAGACCTGCGTTCGAGTCCGACATCAGGCGAATCAGATCGCTCATCGACACCCAGTTCGGAGACGGGACCGGCAAGCTCGTGATCCCTGACGGTCGGATAGTCCTGCTCAACAAGGCCCCAGACATTGACCGCATGGACGAGGTGATCGTGGACGGCGAAGTCGTCGGAGCCGTCCGGTTCAGTCTCGCAGGCGGAGACAAGTTTCTTCTCAGGTCTCCAAGTGCAATTGCGATCGCTTCGAAAGCCCGGAGAAGCTGGGTTAGGATAGACCCAGCCGCGGCGGAAGCGGTCAGGAAGAAGAGCGCGAGCACCCTTGCAGTGGGCGTTCTGGAGTGCGACCCAGAGATCAAACGGGGCACCGAAGTGCTAGTCATCGGGCCCGATGGCAGACCTGTCTCAGTCGGTGTCTCGAAGATGTCCTCAGCCGAGATGATGGAACACAAACGCGGGACGGCCGTCAAGACTCGATGGATCGTCGAGGCCGGGAATTCTCAAACGAGTCGAAAGGCAGCAACTTGGGATGATGCGGTCCTCGCAAACCGCGAGGTGATAACGAGACGCGTCCTCGAAGCGAAGCAGTTCGTGACCAGGATTGCGAAGGAAAGCAAGCTCCCAGTCGCAGTATCCTACAGCGGCGGAAAGGACAGTCTAGCCACACTTCTGTTGGTGCTCGACGCTGGAGTCAGACCGAATCTAATATTCGTCGATACGGGACTCGAGTTCAAGGAAACGAAGAGAAACGTCGAGGAGATTGCCTCGGAGTTCTCCCTCAATCTCATCGTTGAAAGCGCTGGAGAATCGTTCTGGAAGAATGTGCGCCACTTCGGTCCTCCTGCGAAGGATTTCAGATGGTGCTGCAAGACATGCAAACTGGGCCCCGCGACTCAGCTAATCCAGAAGAACTTCCCAAGTGGCGTGCTATCGTTCATCGGCCAACGAGCCTACGAATCTCAGCAGAGAGCAGAGAAAGGGAGGATCTGGAGGAATCCATGGACCCCAAATCAGCTCGCGGCATCGCCAATACAAAAATGGTCTGCTCTCCACGTCTGGATCTATCTTTTCTCAAAAGGGGCCAATGTGAACCCGCTCTACAGTCAAGGACTGGAGAGGATCGGCTGTTTCATGTGTCCCGCAACTGACTTGGCTGAGCTGAAGAAGGTCAAGGTGCTCAGCTCGGAATACGAGCGATGGCAAGCGTATCTGGACGAGTACGCTGCGAAGACGGGCAAGGCTGATGCATGGCTCAAATATGACCTGTGGCGCTGGAAGCGCATCCCGAAATCTGTGCTGGACGAAATTGGTTCGAGCTGCAATGACGAAATCTCTCCGACTTCAGGACTGGCCGATTCAACACCTCTCGAATTCAGGAGCACGAGCGGGTACAATCCGTGCGTTGAAGGTCTCAGCATGGAGGGCATATTCAGCAAGGCGCTCCCGATGGAGAGGGTGTCGAACATGCTCAACATCATCGGAGAGGTCACAACCTCCCCTGATGGGAATATAGCCGAAGTCCGCTCGATTACTGTGTTCGCCGAAGGCCCGGTGATGATAAGGGCGAAAGATGAGAAAGAGCTTCGTGAGAAGGCTGCAAAGCTGAGAGAAGTTGTCTTCAGGGCTGTGGACTGCGCAGGATGCGGAATCTGCCTGGGCAGATGCGACAAAGGTGCTCTGATGCTGGACGGCCGGATCAGGGTGGATTCACAGAGCTGCATTCATTGCGGGGCGTGCCTCGGCCCGTGCCCTGCCGTCAAGTTTCGGGACGAGGAGCTTGACATCTAGCGCAGGATCGCCTTGAGCGCAGACGTCACGTCAGCAGTCCGAGCACCCCATGGGACGATTCCGACATCTCCTTTCTTCTCGAATCCTTCTTTGACCTTGCAGCACTTGATCAGGACAGGCCCTTTCACGCCCATCTCCTGCGCCATATCCTGAGGGCACATGTTGATCATTCGCGGCTCGACCCCGTACACGGCTTTGAAAATCCTCGCAGACAGACTGCATCCGACCAGCGTGACCTGATCAAGTTCGTCGCTGGTCAGCTCAGGTGTCTCGTCGAGGTAGAGAACCCGTTTGCCCGAAACGAGCCCAGATGCCCTGCAAGGGAACATAGTTATTCCGGATTCCGACTTCTTCGAGAGAGAATTCAAATCAACTTCCAGGACTTTGAATCGCACATATCTGTCCTGGAGATCTGTCTCAAGCGAAGTGCGGACCAGACCCACCAACTTCGAAGGCGCTGGGGGCACGACATCGAATATCGTCAGCTCATAGGGCGGTTCCTCGATGAAGAAGGAGATGTGCTCGGCCTTTCCCTTGACGATGACGCATTTCGTGCCTGCCGATTCTCTGATAGCGCCCATCGAACTCGCGGAGAGCACGTCCAGTTCCGGATCCTGGACGAAGGCCGTATCCTTGGGCAGCGACAGAACATGAATATAGGCGATCTCTTGGAGGATGTCGTTCGACTGCTTCCGGACTATCTGAGCCACCGCCCATTCGCGTCCCGAGTTGAAAACGTAATACCTTGTTCGGATGTAGGCCTTCTTGCCTTTCAAGAATCGCTTTATGTTGTCCTCAGTCAGCTCAAAGTCGACTGTCTTCACGCTGACCTCCTTGCAGTGCGAAGGGAACATCTCGAAGCCGTAACGGCTGAGGGGATTAGAGCCTTTAAAACCCAATGGTTCGTCTGTTGGAGATTCTCAGTCAATGTCGGAGACTAGATATCCGCGGGGCGAGGAGTCGAAAGCCACAACAAGCTTCTTTAACCCCTCTCTGAATATCCGAAAGGTCGTGTGAATGAAGGGCTTCCTAGTCCTCGAGGATGGGACGATCTATGAGGGGGAGGCCTTCGGGGCTCGCAGAGAAGTTCTCGGAGAAGTCGTTTTTGCGACAGGGATGACAGGGTATCAGGAGTCGCTCACGGATCCCTCCTATTGCGGCCAAATCCTAGTCAGCTCGTACCCGCTCATCGGCAACTACGGCGTGAACTCGTACGATTCCCAATCAAAGAAGGTCCAAGTCTGGGGATACGCGGTCAAGGAGCGATGCGAGTTTCCCAGCCATCGAGACTGCTCAAAGACGATCGATGAACTGCTTGTCGAGAACGATGTCCCAGGCATCTGCGGCATAGACACCCGATCACTGATCCGGCGGCTTCGCAACTATGGAACGATGAAAGGTGGAATTACATCCGAGGGGTCGCGCGAATTCATCAACCGCGTGAGGGCGATGAAGCATCCCGAGGAAACGAACCTTGTTTCAAAGGTGAGCACGAAGAAAGTGGTCAGGTTCGACGAGAAGAAGGAAAGGACCGTAGCTCTCTTCGACTGTGGTCTGAAGTCGAACATCGTTGAGGAGCTTCGGAGGAGATTCAACGTCATCCAGATTCCGTTCGACACCGACGAGAAGGCTGTTAGAGGGCTCGAGCCTGACGGCATATTCATCTCGAACGGCCCCGGAAACCCGGCACACAAGGGAGTGATGTCGACGACCGTGGCCACCCTCGGAAAACTCAAAGATGACTATCCGATGATGGGCATATGTCTCGGGCATCAGCTTCTCTCGTTGATGTTTGGAGCGAAGACATACAAGCTAAAGTTCGGTCACAGAGGGATCAACCAGCCGGTCATGCTCGAGGGGAAAGCGTACATCACCTCGCAGAACCACGGTTTCGCAGTCGACGCGGAGTCCGCGGAGGATGCAGGGTTGGAGATCAACGTCGTCAACCTCAACGACGGAACGGTGGAGGGGATGAGACACCGTGAACTGCCGATATTCTCGGTCCAATTCCATCCAGAGGCGCACCCAGGACCCATGGACACAGGATTCCTATTCGATCGATTCAGGAAGAGGCTGGAGGGACATTGATGCCGAAGAGGACGGACCTGAAGAGGCTGATGGTCATTGGGTCCGGCCCCATCGTCATTGGCCAAGCCGCAGAGTTCGATTTCTCAGGCTCGCAAGCTTGCAGATCCCTCAGAGAGGAGGGCTACACCACCGTCCTGGTCAACTCGAACCCGGCGACAATCCAGACCGATCTCGAGATAGCGGATGTTGTTTACATCGAGCCGCTGAACGTGGAGATCGTGACCAAGATCATTGAGAAGGAGAAAGTCCAGGGCATATTGTCAGGAATGGGCGGCCAGACCGCGCTCAACCTCTGCTCTGAGCTTGCGGAGAACGGCACACTGGAGAGGCTGGGCGTCGAGCTTCTTGGCAGCCAGCCGAAGGCCATCGCTTTGTCCGAGGATAGAGAACTATTCAGGAAAACGATGCTGGAGCTCAATGAACCCATCCCGAAGAGCAAGACCACCAATTCCGTGGAGGGCGCGAAGAAGGCCGTCGAAGAGATCGGAAATTACCCGGTGCTGGTTCGGCCCGCATTCACTCTTGGCGGCACCGGTGGAGGGATAGCACACAACGAGGAGGACCTTGTCAATATCGCTGGACGCGGTCTCGCATATTCAAGGATTCACCAGGTGCTGATCGAGGAGAGCGTCATCGGCTGGAAGGAGTTCGAATACGAGGTGATGCGCGACTCGAAGGACAACTGCATCATAGTGTGCAACATGGAGAACCTCGATCCCATGGGGATACACACTGGCGAGAGCATCGTCGTTGCCCCCGCCCAAACGCTCAGCGATCAGGATCACCAGGTGTTGAGAAAAGCCTCGATCAAGATCATCAGGGCGCTTGGTATCGAAGGCGGGGCGAACGTCCAATTCGCAGTACATGCGAAGACTGGAGAGTATCGGGTCATCGAGGTCAATCCCAGGGTGTCCAGAAGCAGCGCGTTAGCCTCGAAAGCAACTGGATATCCCATCGCGAGAGTCGCTGCGAAGATCGCTGTCGGGAGAACACTGGACGATATCCCAAACGCGATCACGGGAAAAACATGCGCCGCATTCGAGCCGTCGATCGACTACGCCGTTCTGAAAATCCCGAGGTGGCCGTTCGACAAGTTCAGGACCGTTGAACGAACGCTCGGCACGCAGATGAAGAGCACCGGCGAAGTGATGGCAATCGGAAGGACACTCCAGGAAGCGCTTCTGAAGGCCGTAAGATCGCTCGAGATAGACCGATTGGGGCTCGAATCTGAGAAGTGGACAGACGATGATATCGAAAAGGAGCTCTCGCAGGCCACAGACGCAAGATTGTACGTGATCGCCGAGGCTCTGAGACGTGGCATGAGCATAGAGCGTGTCTGCGAGCTGACCAACTGGGACCCGTTCTTTGTCAAGAAGATGCAGGAGATAGTCGAAACTGAGGACAGACTCAAGAAGAAAATCGACGACAAGACCCTAGTTCACGCGAAGAGACTTGGGTTCAGTGACGAGTACATTTCCCTTCTCACCGGCAAGGAAGAGCGAGCCATTCGCGAAATGCGCATGGCCAAGAATGTGAAAGCGGTGTTCAAGATGGTCGACACGTGCGCAGCCGAATTCGAAGCCGCGACACCCTACTTCTATTCGACCTTCGAATCTGAGTGCGAAGCGAGACCGTCCACCAACAAGAAGGTCATCGTGGTCGGAGCGGGGCCGATCCGAATCGGCCAGGGGATAGAGTTCGATTACTGTTGTGTCCACGGGGCTCTCGCGCTCAAGGAGGAGGGCACGGATGCGATCATCATAAACAATAACCCAGAGACTGTATCCACGGACTTCGACATCTCAACAAGGCTCTACTTTGAACCTATCACCGTCGAGGACGTGCTCAATGTCGTAGACAAGGAAGATGCCGATGGAATAATCCTTCAATTCGGAGGCCAGACTTCGATAAACCTGGCACTTCCCCTCCAGAGAGAGCTCAAGGAGAGGAAGACGAAGATCTTGGGCACATCGCCTGATTCAATCGACCTCGCGGAGGACAGAAAGAGGTTCTCGAGACTGATGGACGAACTCGGCATCCGCCAGCCCAAATCAGGGACCGGCTTCTCATTCGAGGAGGTCAGAAGCCTCGCCCAGGAGATCGGGTATCCAGTGCTCATCAGACCGAGCTATGTCCTTGGCGGTAGAGCGATGGAGATCGTGTACAACGAGTCCGAGCTGGAGACATACATGAAGAGCGCTGCGAAGGTCTCGAAAAAGCATCCGATCCTCGTGGACAAGTACCTGACACATGCAATCGAGATCGATGTGGACGCGGTGTGCGACGGAAATGATGTTTACATAGGAGGCATCCTGGAACACATCGAGGAGGCTGGGGTGCATTCGGGAGACGCGACGATGGTCCTCCCTCCTCAGACTCTTGGCACTGAAGTCCTCAAGGAGATCGCGAGAATCACAAGGAAAGTCGCAATGGCCTTGAAGACGGTCGGTCTGATGAACCTCCAGCTAGCATACAAGGATGGCGAGATCTACATGCTCGAGGCCAATCCGAGGGCGAGCAGGACCGTTCCGATAATCTCCAAGGCGACCGGCGTGCCGCTCGCGAAGGTGGCAACCAAGATAATGCTGGGGAAGACTCTCAACGAACTCGGCCTGCACGGAGAGTCGAAGATCAAGCATGTCGCGGTCAAGTGCTCCGTCTTTCCATTCCTCAAACTGCCGGGAGTGGATAGCATACTCGGGCCGGAGATGAAGTCCACCGGAGAAGTGATGGGAATCGATTTGACATACCCTGCCGCTGTCTGGAAGGCTTTGGTCGCTTCCGGGCAGAGACTGCCGAAGACAGGAAAGGTGTACATCAGCGTGGCGGACGAGGACAAGCCGTCAGTTGTTGACCTTGCGAGAAGGTTGTCATCGATAGGATTTCAGATCTACGCGACCAGGGGAACGGCCGATGTGCTCAGGTCGAAAGGGATCGGACCCACGGTGGTTTTCCGGATATCTGAGCACGGATCTCCCGACGCGCTCTCTCTGATGAGGCAGGGGGACGTCCAGCTCATCATAAACACGCCGACTGAGGCTTCTGGAGCGAGAAGAGACGGATACATGATGCGAAGGCTGGCGGTGGAGCTTGAAATCCCTATCTTCACGACGATTCAAGGCGCGCGAGCAGCTGTCATGGCGATGGAATACGCAGTCAAGAAGGATATGACTGTCAACGACTTGGCGTTCTTTCACGGACACGTTTGATCCTGGCCAGCGGCTCACCAAGAGACGACCGGATTCCTGCCGAGAGAAGCCAGCTGCTTCGCATGTTTCTTGCACAGTCTCGGAGCTGAGATCTGCGAACCTAGGAGATCCTCCTGCCAATGCGCGTTGAATAGTCTGCAGCCCCGATTATCGCAGAACGGGTCCAGAGTGAGATGATATAGAATGGCTTGAAGGGCAAGTCCTTTCATAACCTCGAAAACTTCCGGGTCGTCATAGTCCACGAACCTCCCCTCGAACGATGACTTCAGCTGCTCCAGCATGAGCTCACCAGCACCCTCAAGTTCCATTCTCTGTTTCATCAGATAGTACTCTCTCGGTTTTGCCGGAGCCTCTACGACTCCTGGAATGGATATGATACTCGGAAAACCGCAGACAATCGTTCTCAGATGATGGCGCAGATCGTCCCTCGAGTAAGTCGAAACCAGCCTGTCGGTGAACACGATCGAAGCAACCTCGACCGAGGCCCTGCCCCCCAGCAATGTCAGGAGCACATCCTGAAGCATCCGGCCGTCATAAACGATGCCGCCCACCTTAGACATCCCTCGAATCGCACGTCTTTCGTAATCGATCTCACCGAACATCGGCTCGAAGGTCTGTTCTGCGGATGACAGATCTTTCATTCTTGACGAAGCCAGAGCCTCAGCAAGAGCATCCAGTTCTTTCTTTGGGACTTTCGCCACGACAGCTGGTCGAACGCTGAATTTGACGCTTGGAAAAAACTCCTCGAGATAGGATTCGACCTCGGAGAACTCCTTCGCAGAGCGATTCTCAGAGGAGTAGAAGTCCACGCTTCTGAGCCTCTTCTCAGCGGCCCTTGAGGTGCTCATATGCGACCTTTGCTCCCTTTCTGCCAGAAAGCAACATCGAGCCGAAGGTCGGACCCATACGAGGCAGGCCGTAAGTCGTCGATACCGCCATCCCCGTCACTATTAGCCCTGGATGGCAGAACCCGCTGTGCTCCACAACTGCATCCTCGCTCTTCTCGATCCACATTGCACCGAACCCAGGCGTCTTGATGAGGCCTCGCTCCTCAAGTTTCCGGACGACCATGGCATCGTGACCCGTTGCGTCGATGACCACTTTGGATTCGAGAGCGACAGGGTCCACGCACGTGATCTGTCTTGGAAGTGCGCCAACTGGCGTCCAGTTGACAACCGCACCCGCCACCCTGTTCTTCTCCCGAAGGACGACGTCGTCGAATGATACCATGTTGAGTATGCTGACACCCGCCTCACATGCGGATGCTATGAGCTTGGAGCATGCAAGAGGACCTGGCGTCATGTACAAGCCCTTTTCGTACATCTTGTACTTCACGCCCAGCTCGTCAAGTATCTTCTGGGCCGGAGCCCGCACGGTGATGGTATTCATGAGGAACCCACCGATCCAGAAACCGCCGCCAAGGTAGTTGTTCCTCTCGACCACAAGCACGCGGACCTTCTTCAGCGCGAGATCACGAGCGGCCATCAGCCCGCTCGGCCCGCCACCGATGACTATTACATCTGTCTCTGCGAAGCCGTCCATGTCCTTTGCGAACTGGGATATTATCGCTCTCGTCACGGAGCTTTCAGAGGATTTCTCGAATATTGGCATCTGCTTTCACCAGACTGTGGAATGCGCATACCAGCTTCCCGAATATAAGGGTTGTTGTTTGACATTTCGATTGGCGATGGTCGCGAATGCCGCGGTGTAAGGCACAATGAATATCCGCTTCAGCAGACATTCGCAGGATTGCGGAGCGGAGCTGGAACCTTATCAACGCCCCGCGAATGAGAAGGCCTGGCTCCGCTCCCACTGAGAACCACGGAGAGCGGAGCAGAATGGCAATTGACCCAATATGCAAGATGGAAGTAGATCCAAAGACGGCGAAGTGGAAGTCGACCTACAATGGGAAGGAGTTCTTCTTCTGTGCCCCGGGCTGCAAGAAAGCCTTCGACAAGGACCCGAAGAAGTATCAGTGAACAGGTCCGCTTTTGTTAGTGTTCATGCTGCGGATGCCCCTGGACCAGCGGTTTGGGGATCCCGGCCGACTTCTTGAGTTTCTCATATTTCTCTCTGTACAGCTTCTCGCAGACGGTGCAACAGAGATAATGGTACTTGCCGTCCAGCTTGATCTTGATCCCCTCATCCTTCATCATGTGACCACAATAGTAGCACCTGATAAGGAGGCCCGCTTCGTCGGTCGGAGCTGCTCTCGGACTCTCCTTGGGAACCTTCATGACCATCGAGTTGTCCATGCTGGTTATCTCAGAGATTGCGCCAAGTGACTCCAGGAACCGCTTATACTTCATCTGGTTGTAGAAGGACAGAATGCACATCACTCTTGAGTCGGAGAGAACATAGATCTGCCTCACGAGCTCTTCATCCTTGATTTTCTCAACCACCTTGTCCAAGTCGGACGGCTTGGATTCGATCAAAAGCACGACCGAGACCTGCCCCAGCATGTCTGCATCGAGCAAGGTCGAGTATCCCCTGATGAGCCCGACATCGAGCATCGCCTGAACCCTCGAGCTCACAGTCGGCGTGCTCACATTGATCCTTGACGAGACATCCCTAAAGGAAGCTCTGCCGTCCTTCTGAAGCTCCCTCAGTATCTTCCTGTCGACATCGTCCAGATTCATAGCCATGATGAGTCAATACGCAAGGCAGAGGGATATTCTTTTCACTTGAAAGGTACGGGTGCTATAAGCCAGTCGGATGTTAAGAGGAGTTCAATTTTGGCACTTTTGGTGCAACGACCAAACCCCTTTCCCTTTTCTTCTCAAATCCCTCTCTTGGAGTGCGAATCGAGCCGTGTGCATACTTGAATGCAAGATTCTTCGTCAGCAGATGGGCCGTCGCACTGAGCTAACAACATTCCTGCGCCGCAAGGCAGATGTGTACGGGCACACGATCTGGCATCTAGTGCACATGACATGAGTTGCGGGCGTCAACTGAGGTTCGTAATGGTCAAGCACCGGTCGCAGACGCTTCGGTATCGGCCGGCGGCAGTGTACCGCAACCAGACATCGCTCGGGGTCCACAACATACGGCTTCAGCGCGCCAACTGGGCATGCCTTGACGCAACGAATGCAGTTCTTGCACAGATCTTCCTCGAAGGGCTTGTCAGGTTCAAGTTCGGCATTTGTCAGGAAGTAGCTGAATCTGAGCCAAGGACCGTATTTGGGCGAGATTATGAGCGCATTCTTACCGAATGCCCCTATCCCTGCTAGCCTGAAGACCCGCTTGTTGGATTCCGGCGCAGACGACTCATACGGATAGACGACTCTGTAACCTTCTTCTTCGAGCAGTCGCGCGGCGTCGCGGCGTATCCAATTCAGAGGATAGTATCCTGGCCAATCGTATCCTCCTTCTTCCAAGCGAACTCCAAGCTCACAGGAGTCATCGGTCGACAGTATCCCAAAAACGACAACGCTCTTAGCGTCGGACATTGCCTCTGATGGTTTCTTGGTGTAATTGAGCTTCGTCTCACATAAGAACTTCATCGTTGGCCCTATTCTCACCCTCGGGAGCGAATCCACGTCAGCCACTGATGCGATCCCAAATGCAACTGCCCCTTTCTTGAAGCAGACTTGTCTGAGTCTGGACTTCAAGTCTCTTCGGCTCTCTGGCATGCCAATTCTCCTTTCCCCGATAAGGCCAACACACCATAGGTTTTTCGCGCCTTTCCTCCCCTATGGATGTTATGATGAAGATGTCCCACTTCAAGCGCAGCAGTCGAATAGTCGAAAGACCATACTATATCTCGGTCACGGATACGGACCCCGGGAAAAGAGTGCACTTCGAGTGCGTCCTATGGATTGGGGCAGATCCGTGACCAAGGGACGGAGTACCATAGTGCGGCTTTGACCGCGAATAGAGGTTTGTCCGAAAACCCCTTTCAACTCGAGAAAAGGAGGAAATCGAGAAGAAGAAACACGATCTCGAATAGGTGTCGAGGGACATTTCATCATAGAGGTCTTTTCCCGGGACTCGCAAGTCAAGGAATCAGCTCACGTCTTGAATCATATGGAGACGTTCTGGCAGCTGAAATGTTGGTGGCAAGTATTATCTCACAAATGAGAACTACTTGAAGCAGGTGGTCAATTGGTCTACACAAAAGCCGCGAGAGCTTCTGAGATACCAGCGGGTTCAATGAAGATGATAATGGTCGCAGGAAGGGAGATCCTAGTAGCGAATGTCAACGGGAAGTACTACGCGATTCCCGACAGGTGCACGCACAACAACGGAGACCTTTCGAAGGGCACCCTCGAGGGGAACATCGTGACCTGTCCAAAGCATGGCCAGAGGTTCGATCTCACGACAGGAAAATCAATCCAAGGCCCGAAGGTTGGCTTCCTGAAGCTGAAGGGGAAGGATACAAACCAGTTCGCGGCGAAAGTGGAAGGAGACGACCTCCTTATTGACCTGGGCTGATGAACAGAAGACTTGAGTGCGTTCTACTCCACGACATCGAAGTCATCTTTGGTCCTGTGGCCCTTCGAGAGTACAACATACAGACCCGCCACGACCAGCGCTCCACCGACGATTATCCATGGTCCTAGGACTTCGCCCGGGAGCAGGAGATATGCCAATATCGAAGCACCCACTGGTTCGCCCAGGACGCTCGTCGATATGATGTGTGCTGGAACCTTCTTGAGAGCGTAGTTGAACATGGTGTGGCCGAAGATTGTTGGAATCAGTGCCATCAAAAGGAACAGTGTGATCTCCCTACCGTTGGTGATCAACAGCTTGTCACCAGCAATCGCAGCCGAGAGAAAGAGAAGCAATGCCGATAGACCATAGACCGAGAATGCATACGGACCCACCGCGACGGATTGCCTCGCAACCCGACCTGACAAGAAATATATGCCAGCGCAAATGCCTCCGAGGAATGCCATTAGATCTCCGAGGAGCGTTCCAGCGCCTAGTGAGTAATCGCTTATGGAGATCAGAGCCACGCCAGAGAAAGCTATGACAATCCCCACAACCGCGATCTTCCTCACCTTTTCCTTCAGGAGGAAGTGCGAGACTCCGGCGACGAAGATAGGGTGAGAAGTCACAAGAATGACAGACGTCGAGACCAGTGTGAGTGTCAAGGAGACAATCCACAGCTCGAAATGAAATGTGAGCGCGACCCCGCTCAGGATCACCAGCAGGACCTCTCTCCGATTGAACTTCCGAATCTCTGAGAAACCCTTGGTCCACAGAAGAAATGGAAGTAACATGACACATGTGAATGCGAGCCTGTAGGCCGCGATCAGGAACGGCGCGCTCTCGCTCCACTTGATAAATATCGAAGCGAAGGAGATGGAGACCATCGCAGTGCCGATGGCCAAGTATGCTTTGTTAGCCTCGCTTTCCCGAGAGTGAACGCTCATGAGATCAGGCGAAATCCAAAGGAGTCAGAAACATCTCAGTATATTGTGACTCCCTTAACTCCCCTGGCCTGTCGGATGGCCGGTATCAGCTCGGACGGGACTTGGCTCTCAGTCACGATGAACAGCTTCGGCTCCTCGGAGGTCATCGGATCGTCCACGATCGCCTGCCTGATGCTGATGTTACCCTTCTGGAGGATGTCTGCCACTGCTGCGATAATCCCGGGCTCGTGTGCGTTCGTTGGAACAATCTCGATCGCGCTCCAGCCCATGGCGGATGCTGCGTTCTTCAGATGATTGGTCGGCAAGAGCTGAGAGAAGAACTTTAGAAGCGTGGGATCCATCTTGATTGTCTCAATCGTTGACTTGACGACGCGCCTGTCCACACCAGCTGCACGGGCAAGCGAGGAATCCGCTATCTGAACATCGCCGCACAGAACTTGGTCTTTCTCGATGCGCAGGCCATATCTGAGAAGGTATCTGGCCACTTTCGCCTGGGATGGATACTTCTCAAAGTAGTTCGCAATCTTGTCCCACATAATTATCGATGCTTAGATGTGTACAGTAATAGATTAATATTGCGTCCATTGTACGCCTTCGCACCGCCATCCAGTAGCAAGGGAGATATACGTCCAGCCGCATGGCGAGCACAGTGACACAAAATAGCACGGCATGTATTCGGTGAGCACATGATTGGAAAGACGATCAGGCTGAGGCGGATCTTCGACCAGAAGAGCGAGAAGACCGTCATAATCCCTATGGACCACGGCATCTCGATGGGCCCGGTCAAGGGGATAGCCGATATCAGGAGTACGATCGACAGAATCGCGGAGGGCGGAGCCTCTGCAATCGTGATTCACAAAGGCCTGGTCCCGTATGCCGGCCCTGCCGTGGGCAGCAAGCTTGGACTGATAATCCACATCTCTGCGAGCACATCCATCTCGGCTGATCCAAACTACAAGAGGCTCGTCGCTGCCGTACCTGATGTGGCAGCTCTCGGAGCTGATGCGGTCTCCATCCACTGCAATGTAGGCGGTGGAAAGGAGGACGAGATGATCTCCGACTTCGGAATGGTCGCAGACGAATGCAGGGCAATGGGCCTGCCTTTGCTGGCGATGTGCTACCCCAGAGGGCCGAATGTGAAGAACCAGTTCGACCCTGAAGCGGTGAAACATTGCGCGAGGCTGGCCGCTGAACTCGGCGCAGATGTCGTCAAGACAAACTACACTGGCTCCGTAGATACGTTCAGAGATGTCGTGCGCGGGACACCCATACCAGTTGTCATTGCCGGTGGGCCTAAGATGAAATCCGATTTCGACCTGCTCACGATGGTCTACGACGCCATGCAGGCTGGAGCCAAGGGCGTGTCCATCGGAAGGAACGTTTTCCAGCACGATGACGTCACGGGCATCACCAAGGCGCTCGGACGGATAGTATTTGAGGGCATGCGGCCTCAGGAAGATTATAGGCGGTGATTCGATGATAGACCGCCAAATCTGGGTTGGCGCCCTTTTCCAGCCCAGCAGTGACAGCAGGAAGAAGATCGTTCTCTCAGCATTAGAGAACGGCTTCGACACGCTCGTCCTGGACAGAAGGGACTCTGAGTTCACGAGCCTTGGTCGGTTCAGAGCGATCACGCTAGACGGCAAGGAGTTTCTGGAAGACGGAAAGCATGTGGGCACTCTGATAGAACTCAGAACGAAGGACGACGAGCTCAGGGCGAAGAAGCTGGCCGAAAAAGCAACTACCGTAGTCATCTCGGCGAGGAACTGGAAGGTCATCCCGCTGGAGAATCTGATCGTGCATTTCCAGGGTTCTGGCTCGAAACTGCTCATGCTCGCCAAGAACACTCAGGAGGCGAAGCTCTTCTTCGAAACGATGGAGAGGGGGGCAGACGGAGTCTTGTTCGTTCCTGACAGGATCGATGAGCTGGGGAGGCTCAGGAAGCTGCTGGAAGACACATCACCCAAACTCGAGCTCAGAGAAGGGAAGATAACCTCGCTTAGACAGCTCGGGCTGGGAGACAGGGTCTGCATCGACACTTGCTCCATGCTTAACACAGGCGAGGGAATGCTCATTGGGAACCAGTCGTCTTGTCTTTTCTTGATCCACGCAGAAACCCTAGAATCCGAGTACGCAGCATCTAGGCCCTTCAGGGTGAACGCCGGTCCCGTCCATGCCTACGTCCTGATGCCAGATGGCAGCACGAGATACCTGTCAGAGCTGATGGGAGGAGACGAGGCTCTCGTCGTTGGAGCCGATGGACACACGAGGAAGGTGGTGGTCGGGAGGACCAAGGTAGAGCGGAGGCCGCTTCTCCTGATCGAATCCGATGTCAACGGGGAACGGTTCTCCACGATTGTCCAGAACGCCGAGACCATCAGAGTCTACTCCAGGAGCAAGATAGTCTCGGTCTGCAAACTGAAGCTGGGAGACCCCATCCTGCTCAAGCTGGAGAAGGGCGGCAGGCACTTCGGTATGTATGTGAAGGAGACCATAAGGGAGAAGTAGATGACCCAAATCGTGGCTTCTCTCATCGAGGGAAGCATTGCTGGAGTTTCGGACTCGTCAAGGACCGCTTTCAGAGAGGGCGCTGACATCGTGGAGTGCAGGTTGGATCACATCTCTGGACTCGACTCGGAGCTCGTATCGGATGTCAGAAAAGCCGCGCTTGGTCCGGCGATTGCGACTCTTAGGTCAAGAAAGGAGGGCGGCAGGTCCGCCATGACAGGCTCGCGCAGGGAAGCGATACTCCTGGCCGCGCTCGAGGCGGACTTTGAGTACGTCGATCTTGAGCTGGCGAGTGACCAACACTTCCTCAAGAAGCTAACGGGCTCGGACTGGGACTCCGAGATCATCGTTTCCGTTCATTTGGCCAAACCGGTCTCGCGAGCGACCATCGAGCGGCACATCGCCGAGGCAGCTGGATTAGGTGACATCGCCAAGGTCGCCATGCCGTGCGAGCACGCCGATCATGCGCTGATGCTGGCGCGAGCCGGGGCGACGCTCTCAAAGAGGAGGACAAGGTACGTCCTGATCGGCATAGGCACACAGGGCCAGCTGACCAGAGTCTTTGCGGACAAGATCGGCTCTTGCATGGTGTACGCTTGCCTGCCCGGGAGACCAGCAGCTCCGGGACAGCTGGACGTGGCAACACAGCGCGGCCTCCTGAACGGCGACCGTATAGCGCTTGGCTTGATCGGCCATCCAGTATCGCATTCTGTCTCGAAACCCATGCAAGAGGCGGCGCTAAGAGGGCTAGGTCTCGCGGGGTCCTACATCCCGATGGACTTCAAACCTGGAACCTTCGACAGGAGGGCGGTCGTGACACTCCGGAACTTGGGTTTCCGGGGAGTCAACGTGACCGTCCCTCACAAGGGGACCGCCTTTGATCTCTGCGACAGGAAGGGGAGAGCCGCCATGGCTACGGGCGCGGTCAACACAATCAAGTTCCAGACCAAGTCATTTGTCGGAGAAAACACCGATGTGATAGGATTCTCCAGCCTTATTGATGGAAAAATAGTCATCACTTGCGACACGCATGCGCTCCTAGTAGGAGCGGGCGGAGCTGCTCGAGCCGTGGCCTATGTCCTGTCACAGCGGGGGGCAAGAATCACCGTTGTCGACATAGAGAAGAAGAGGGCAGACGAGCTCGCGCGCACGTTCGGCGCGAGATCTGAATCGCTCAAGAGGCTCTGGAAGTCCGGAAGGACCTTCGACCTAGTTGTGAACTGCACTCCAGTCGGGATGAAGGGAGTTCCTGGCAACCCGATTGCTGGCAAGCTGCTCAAACCGGGCTCAGTGTTCACCGACATCATATTCAACCCGCCAGTCACGGCTGCGATGAAGGCCGCAGAGGAAAGAGGCGTCAAGGTGCTCGGCGGTCTTGAGATGTTGGTGCAGCAGGGCGCGGAATCGTTCAGGATATGGACCGGCCTCGAACCGAACGTGGAGGCAATGCGAGAAGCTGCCAGGAGGGCGTTGGCATGATAGGCAAAGGTGCATGCAGAGGTGCAGCGACGATAGTCAACGCCATCGCCACGGGCAAGGGCGCAGCCTTCGGAATAACACTCGAGGCAGACGCAATCGTCGAGCTGGAGCGAGGAAAAGGAGACATCTTGCTTCAAGGATCTGACGAGGGACATGATCTCGTATCAGGCTGCGTTCGGGCGGTCGCCTCGAAAGCACTGGGCAGCTCCGATGTGAACGGCGAAGTGCGTGTCAGATCTGACATTCCAATCTCCAGAGGCCTGAAGAGCAGCAGCGCGGTGTCCAACGCGGTCGTCCTTGCTGCCGCGAGGGCATCAGGCGCGAATCTCTCGGACATGGAAATCGTTCTGACTGGTATCGAGGAGTCAATCAGAGCCGGCGTCACAATCACTGGCGCTTTTGACGACGCTTCTGCATGCTTCTTCGGAGGGGTCGCAGTCACTGATAACAGGAGTTTCGCGATATTGCACAAAGGGAATCTGGATACAGACCTGGAGATAGTAGTCCATGTCCCGGAGAGACGTATCTCTAAGTCAAGCGTCAAGGGACTCGATTTCAGCCCAATAAGGAAGGATGTTGAGAAGGCCCTCGAGCTCGCGCTCAAGGGCGACTACCTAAAGGCGATGGAGGCGAACTCCAGGGCATACGCCAAAGTGCTCGACGTGTCCGAGGACATAGCCGAGATCGCCAGGAAGAAAGGAGCACTAGCAGCGGGGATCTCAGGGACTGGGCCTGCGACTGCCATCGTATGCGACCGAGCGGATCTTGGGGCTATCCTCAAAGCCCTCCAGCGGGAGGAGGGAACGCTCCTCAGAGCGCACGTGAACGATACCCCAGCGAGAGAGGTGGTCCCACGGCTATTGTAGTCAGATCATCGGTCGCCAAAGGCACTGTGACCGCTCCCCCGTCCAAATCATACACGCACAGGGCCATGGTCCTCGGAGCGCTTACCCACTCGCATTTCGTCCTGATCAACCCTCTGATGTCTGAGGATACGAGGGCCACACTGGACGCCCTCTACGCCCTCGGCACAGAGTTCCGGAGCAATTCCCGGGGAATGCTGATACATTGCGAGAAGATCAGGCATGCTCCAGGAGTGATCGATGCTAAGAACTCTGGCACAACGTTCAGACTCATGACCGGGATAGCGTCGCTTCTCCCGGAGCCCAACATCCTGACAGGGGACGAGAGCCTCGTGCGGAGACCAATGGGGCCACTTGTGGACGCGCTAGTTCAACTCGGCGCCAGATGCGAATACCTCGGGAACCCAGGCATGCCACCACTCAAGATCGCTGGTCCCATCACCGAGAGCAGAACTGAGATACCTGGCGACATCAGTTCCCAGTTCGTCTCTTCGCTCCTGATTGCGTGCTCACAGAAGAAAGGAGACACAGAGATCCATATCAAAGGACAGCTGCGTTCCAGACCGTATGTGGACATCACACTCCAGATGCTTCGCCGATTCGGTGCTCAGGTTGAAGAAAAGGATCAGTGTTTCTTGGTCAAGGGAGCTCAGAAGCTAACGCTTGAGAACTACACTGTGCCAGGAGACTACTCCTCTGCGGCATTCCCGCTCGTGGCCGCAGCAATCACCGGCGGAGAGGTCACAGTGAGAGGCCTGGACCCGGACTCTCCCCAAGGTGACAAGGCGATCATTGAGCGTCTCACTTCTTTCGGGGCGAATGTTTCAGCAGGCAGGGATTCAGTGAAGGTCTCAGGAGGGAATCTTGAGGGAACAGAGATCGATGTGAGGCATACTCCAGATCTGTTTCCGGTCCTTGCCGTCTTGGGGGCTGTAGCGTCCGGCAAGACCGTGCTGAAAGGAGGGGAGAACCTTCGAGCGAAAGAGAGCGATAGGATCGCAACGACGACCACGTTCCTTCACAACATGGGCGCGAGGATAGTCCCGACGAGCGATGGATGCGAAGTGATTGGTGGCGAGAAGCTACACGGGACCACAGTCCAGACGCAGGGAGACCACAGGATACTTATGGCTGCAGCGATTGCGGGATTGGCAGCCAGTTCCGAGACGAGGATCGAGGACAACGACTCATACAATGTCTCGTACCCGGGATTCATCAGGGACATGCACCAGCTCGGGTGCCGCCTGGAGGTGAGGAAGTGAACGAGTTCGGCATCAAATACAGAATCGGAATCTTCGGCACAAGCCATGGCCCCTGCGTTGGAGCGAAGATCGAGGGGTGTCCAGCTGGGTCCAGGATCTCCGAGGCGGTCATTCAGGCCGAGCTCGATCGGAGGTCGCCTGGGAAAGGGATCATCACATCTCCTCGAAGAGAGCGCGACAAGCTCGAGATGATCTCGGGGATACGCAACGGCAAGGCGACTGGAGGCCCGATCGTCGGTTTGGTGAGAAACGTCGACACGGACTCCTCGGCCTACGACGCGTTCCTGAGAGTGCCGAGACCAGGCCATGCAGATTATCCCGCCACTGTGAAGTACGGTGGCCACCACGACCACAGAGGAGGTGGACAGTTTTCCGGAAGGATGACCGCAGGGCTGGTCATCGGAGGCGCCATAGCCCGACAGATCCTCGAGAGAAGAAGCGTCTCTCTGCTGGCCCAGACCGTTCAGATCGGCAAGATCGCTCTGAAGAAGGAAGTTCCATTCAGCATCGCTGAAAAGATAGTGCGCGCCAACGCAGTCGGATGTGCTGACAGGGTCACGGCTGATCAGATGAAGGAAGAGATCGTGAAGGCGCACGAGGAGCGGGACAGTGTCGGCGGGGTCATCAAGTGCACGATCATCGGCTTGCCAGTCGGAGTCGGCGAGCCGTTCTTCGGCTCCATCGAGAGCCTGATGTCCGCGATGGTGTTCTCGATCCCGGGAGTGAAGGGAATCGAGTTCGGTTCTGGATTCAAGTGCGCGTCCATGATGGGAAGCGCACACAACGATCAATACGCTGTAAAGGGCGGCAAGATCGTGACAAAGACGAACAATTCAGGGGGAATCCTCGGTGGCCTCTCAAACGGAATGCCTATTGAGTTCAGAGTCGCATTCAAACCGACTTCCTCCATCGCAAGACCGCAGATGAGCGTAGACATAGTCGAGAAGAAACCGGTCGAGCTCGAAATCAAGGGTAGGCACGATCCGTGCATCGTGCCGAGGGCGGTACCAGTTGTGGAGAACTCCGCAGCGGCGGTGATTCTGGATCTCATGCTCCAAGGAGGGTTCATATGACCAGGCACGAGCTCGAAACTCTCAGGGAGGAGATTCAGGCAATCGACGCGGAGCTGCTCGGGCTGGTATCGAGAAGGCTTGACGCGGCGACCGAGATAGGGCTGGTCAAACACAAGGATGGACTTAAGGTGCGGGACCCAGCCCGAGAGCAACAGGTCATCTCTGAATACGCGCGAAACGCGAGAGCCTTCGGATTGGACGAACGGATCATGTCTCAGCTGGCGAGAGCACTTATCGAGGGCTCCGTCACCGTCCAGAAGACGAAGAAGAACAGAGACTTGGTGGGCAAGACGGCTCTAGTGGTCGGCGGAGCAGGAAGGATGGGGGAGTGGACCTGCCGATTCTTGTCCGACCGCGGGGCAGAGGTCCTCATATGGGACCCTCGAGGCAAGCTAGAAGGATACGCCAGCGTGAAGTCTCTCCGACAGCCGGCGAGGAGGGCGGACATTGTGGTTGTCGCAAGTCCCATTGGAGTGTGTCCAGAAGAGCTTCGTGCGGTGATGGCCAGCTCTCCAAAGGGCCTTGTGTTCGACCTTTGCAGTATAAAATCTCACATATCTGGCATACTGCGACAAGGAGCGAAAGCTGGGCTGCTGGTCACAAGCGTTCATCCGATGTTCGGGTCGAGGTCCCCTTCCCCCAAGAACCAGAATGTCGTCATCTGCAGCTGCGGTAGCGAGAGGGCCGACAAACAGGCGAGTGAACTGTTTTCGAAGGCGGGTGCGAGAGTGAGCAGTATCAGCCTCGAGAAGCACGACGAGCTGATGGCGTATGTACTAGGACTTTCACATCTGTGCACGCTTGTTTTCGCTGGGGTCGTCGAGAGGTCTGGCAAAGAGCTGTCCGAGTACTGCGATGTTCAGGGTCCGTCATTCAGGAAGCTGACGAGGATGGCCAGAAACTTGTCGGTCGAGAGCCAGCGAGTCTACCACGACATACAGGCTCTCAATCCGCAGACAAGACAGATGATAGGCAGCATGGAGACAGTGCTTCGCGAGCTCAGAAAGGCATCATTGGATGCGAACGCGGTTCGGTTCGGCAGAATCATGGAAGCTGACAAGAAGTACCTAGAGGTGAGATGACATGGCGAAGAGAAAGGCTGCAATACTCGGTTCAAGCGGAATGATCGGGCAGAGATTCGCCCACATGCTTGATGCACATCCCTATTTCGAGGTCGTTGCCTACTGCGCATCGGATAAATCAGACGGGAAGAAGCTAGCTGACGTCTGGAAACTTAGCGATGTCGAGCTGAACCTGCGCCTGGGAGCGA
This sequence comes from uncultured Thermoplasmata archaeon, assembly GCA_963705355.1. GTDB lineage: Archaea > Thermoplasmatota > Thermoplasmata > UBA10834 > UBA10834 > COMBO-56-21. The sequence continues at coordinate 381,416 of OY970070.1, read as the reverse complement.
AGACCATTCAGGCCACAAACCCCGCCGCTCTCGGAAGACAGGGCGTCGAGGTCGTTTTCAGCGGCCTGCCATCCGAAGTAGCTGGCACGGTCGAAGATGAATGCGCAGAGCACGGAATGGCCGTCTTCTCGAACGCAGCGTCTCACAGGATGGAGCACGACACGCCGATCCTGATCCCTGAGATCAACCCCGACCATCTTTCCTCGGTGGAGGTCCAGAAGAAGAGGAGGGAGAACGGCGGATTCATCGTCACCAACGCGAACTGCTCTGTGACGGGACTCGCTCTGGGCCTTAAGCCATTGCTGGATGAGTTCGGATTCAGGGACGTCAATGTGGCGACATACCAGGCACTGTCAGGGGCTGGCTATCCAGGGATGGCCTCGCTCGACATACTCGGCAATGTGCTCCCGTGGATAAAGGACGAGGAAGAGAAGATGACCGCCGAGGGAAAGAAGATTCTGGGAAGCTACAAGAACGGCAAGTTCGTCGATTCGTCGGTCAGCATCCAGGCGTGCTGCGCCCGGGTGAATGTGAGGGACGGCCATCTGGAGGCCGTCTTCATCAAGGACAAGCACATGCCCGAGGCGAAGACGATTGCTCGCACTCTGGCTGATTTCACAGCCAAGCCGCAGAAGCTCAAGCTGCCAAGCGCGCCTGAGAGGCCGATCATTGTGAGAAAGGAACCCGATAGGCCACAGCCGTTGCTCGACGTTGACGCTGGAGTCCCTGAGAGGGCGAAGGGGATGTCCGTGACGGTCGGCAGGATAAGAGTGGACAAGGATTGTCTGCGATTCTTCCTCCTCTCCCACAACACCATTAGAGGAGGGGCAGGAGGGTCGGTTCTCAACGCTGAGCTGGCGTACAAGGAGGGAGTCATCTGAAGGCAGAGAAGAGAGAACCCAAGCAGAAGACGGCGTCGAAGAGCTATGATGAAATCCGAAAGAGGATAGTGGACGGAGAAGTGGTCGTGATGACGGCCGAGGAGTTCAAGGAATACGTCAGGGCGAAGGGCGTCAAGAAGGCAGCCAAGGACGTCGACATCGTCACAACTGGCACCTTCGGCGCGATGTGCTCATCCGGCGCCTACTTCAACTTCGGCCACGCCGACCCGCCGATCAAGATGCAGAAGGTCTGGATGGACGGAATCCCTGCCTATGCCGGTCTCGCGGCTGTGGACGCATACCTTGGCGCGACCGAGCTCGACGACACGAACAACATGATGCACGGTGGAGCCCATGTGATCGAGGACCTGGTAAGAGGAAAGGCAGTTAGGCTGAGGGCGACGGCATACGGTACCGACTGCTACCCCAGAAAGGAGATCGACACCTTTGTCAGCCTGAAGACTGTCAACCAGGCGGTCCTTTTCAACGTGAGGAACTGCTACCAGAACTACGCGGTCGCGACCAACTCGTCATCGAAGACTCTTTACACTTACATGGGCAAGCTTCTGCCGGAGTACGGCAACGCGACCTTCAGCTCGGCTGGAGAGCTCTCGCCATTGATGAACGACCCGTACTACAGGAGCATCGGCATAGGGACGAGAGTGTTCCTGGGCGGCGGACAGGGCTATGTGATCTGGGAGGGCACGCAGTTCAATCCCGGCGTGCCTAGGACTCCAGCGGGAGTACCGAAGAGGGCCGCTGGTTCGATCGCGGTGATCGGAGATCTCAAGCAGATGACACCCGAGTTCCTGCGCGGTCTGACGTTCACGAGGTATGGCACCTCGCTGGGCCTGGGCATCGGGATCCCGATACCGATCCTCGACGAGGAGATGGCCAAAGCGTGCGCCGTTACAAACGACCAGATAGTCTCCGCCATTTTCGACTATAGCCAGCCCACACGCTCCCGGACGGTCCTGAAGGAGCTCACGTACGCGGAGCTGAGGTCAGGAGAGATCGAGCTGAAGGGGAAACATATCCCGACATCTTCGCTCTCGAGCCTCTACAAGGCGAGACAGATCTCGCAGATGCTCAAGAGCCAGATCCTGAAGGGTGATTTCCTCATTGAGAAGCCGGTCCAGAACTTCTCGATGGACAGAGTCTTCAAAACTCTTGATGTGCGGACAGAGAAGGAGGCGATGTGATTGAAGACCAAAGTAGTGCTGAACTTCAGTCCAGAGGCCGCAAACACGCCGATCACGCACAGCCTCATCTCCAAGTACCATCTGCTGGTCAACATACTGCGCGCTGAAATCGACGAGATCGGCGGCAAGATGGTCCTCGAACTCTCCGGCAAGGCAGACGATATTCGAAAGGGGATTGACTACCTGAAATCGAATGGAGTGGGTGTGAGGCCGATCAAGGAGGGCGTGAGAAGGGACGACGATGTGTGCACACACTGCGGCATGTGCGTGTCCATATGCCCCACCAAGGCACTTGCATTCGACTCCAAGACTGGCAAAGTCATCTTCACAGAGGAGAAATGCGTCGCATGCGGAGTGTGCATCGACGCTTGTCCTCCAAGGGCGATGGAGATCCTGATATGAGTGAGTTCATCCTCGCGAAAGTTGAAATCGAAGAAACGGCCGCAACAATAGCGGCAGACAGGGATTACGTTGCGCCAGCAGTGAACGCCATCAAAGCGACTCGGAATGAGGTCGAGAAGAAGATCAGAAAGGACGATTTCTTCTTGACAACGCTCGAACCCTACATTCCCTCTGATGATGACGGCAAGGTCATCCGCAGAATGTGCGAGGCGTCTGATGCAGCTGGCGTAGGACCCATGGCGACAGTCGCGGGGACGATCGCGCAAGAGGCGTTGGAGGCTATGGTGATGAATGGATGCACCCATGGTTGGGTGGACAATGGGGGAGACATCGCTCTATTGTTGGAGACTCCGGCCACAGTGGAGATCTTCAACGAGCCTAATTCGCCTTCGGCTTTTGCGCTCGAGCTCGAACCGACCGATGCAATCATCGGGATCTGCACGTCCAGCGGGAGGCTGGGGCACTCAATCAGCTTCGGCGACTCGGACGCTGCCGTGGCCATTGCGGATTCGGCTGTCCTGGCGGACGCTTTGGCGACCGCGATCGGCAACCGGGTGACGGACACCCATTCACTTGGATCGTGCTTCGATCCTCTCAAAGGAATCAAAGGCTTCATCGGTGGCCTTGCGATGATCGATGGAGCGGTCTCGATGCACGGTCGGCTTCCGAAGTTGGTAGAAGTCGAACACAACCCGGATAGGCTCACAGTCCACAGCAAGATGTCATCCTCGAGGTTCGTCGGGTCATACACTCAAATGCCAGAGGTGAGGACTTGAAGATATTGAAGTTCGGAGGGACTTGCCTTGGATCCGAGGACACACTCCTCAGAGCAGCGAAGGTTGTCAAGGAGGAGACCGAGCAGAAGATAGTTGTTGTATCGGCCTCGGCTGGAGTCACAGACTCGGTGAGGGACTTCATCTCAAAGCCGCGCCAGGAGAAGGAGATCGACGATTTCCTGCTTCAACTCAAGCTAAGACACGTCGAGATGCTGCCCAAGAAAGATGGCCAGAAGAGAAAGGAGGCGCTTGAGCTGATCGAGGCCAAGATAACGAAGCTCGAGAGGCTCCTCTACGGAATCACGTACACTGAAGAACTCACGCCGAGGACAAACGATCTAATTCTCAGCTTCGGGGAAAGGCTATCAGCAGTCGTTGTGGCATCGAGGCTGAGCCACGAGGGCATGGATGCGGTCGCCATGGAGACGGATGCTCTCGGCATGATCACGAACGAGCGGCACGGGAACGCTGTGGCAATCCTGGACAAATGTGAGAAAAACCTCGGCCCGACGCTGACGAGCGCGGTCAAGAAGGGCGTCGTTCCAGTCGTCACCGGATTCTTCGGGGTCACGGAGACTGGCCACGTGACGACGGTCGGCAGAAGCGGCACAGATTATTCTGCCGCCGTCGTTGCGTACTCAACCGATGCGAATCCCGTCGAGATTTGGAAGGAGGTTGACGGCTTCATGAGCGCCGACCCTAAGCTTGTCAAGGATGCGTTCATACTCGAGAGGCTCTCCTACGAGGAGGCTGCGGAACTCGCTTACTTCGGCGCCCAGGTGCTGCACCCGCGGGCCGTCCAGCCTGCGAGACTGAAGGGCATCGAGATCGTCATAAAGAACTTGTACAAACCAGAATCGCCTGGGACAACCATCGGAAAGAGCAAGCAGCTGAGGAAGGACATCATCAAGAGCGTCTCGTACCTCCCGAACGTGGCCACGCTCAAGGTCTACGACACTGGGGCGGGTTACAAGTCTGGTTTTCTCGCGGACATCACAGCCTGCCTGCACAAGGCGAACATAAACATCTTCTCGGCGACAACGTCCCAGACATGCGCTGCGGTCCTCATTGACGAGGCCGACATTCCGAATGCGAAGAAGGCCGTTAAGGCGATAATAGGAAGCATTGGTGAGAACTTCGAAGTCAACCCTGGCGTGGCGCTCGTATGCACCGTGGGGGAGGGGTTCGGAGAGACCAAGGGGATCGCAGCGAGAGTCTTCAACGCTGTCGCGGCGAAGAACGTGAACGTGGACCTCATCTCTGCAGGAGCCTCGATGGTCGCGTATCACTTCACTGTCGATAGGAAGGACCTGAAAAACACCATTGCCGCCATCCACGACGAGTTCTGGGGCAAGAACATGAATGAAAACGTCTCAGATGGCCCAGTGTCCTAGGCCACTCGGACGAAGGTCGAGTTGGAAGCGGAGTTGCCGCCGTACTTCTGCACGTAGTCCGTGGCGAGGAAGTTGGCGTTCTTTCCGTCGGCCAGCTTCGGCCACAGAGCTGAGTAGGCGAGCATCACACCAGGCGGGACCGATTCCGAGATCTCTGACTTGACCGTCCATTCGCCGAATTCGTTGGACAGAGTGACTGTGCCTCCGTCCTCGATGCCCTCCTCGAGAGCGTCCCTCTTGTTAACGTAGACCACTGGAGACAGTTCCGGGTGAAGGATGTGGTACTGCGACCTCACAAGCAGCTTGTGAACAGGCGTGAGTAGCTGATACGGCAGTTTCCCTTGGACCTCCACGTGCGCAGGCAGGCCTCCCAGACCCTCAGCCGCCGCAGCCGCCGAGTACAGCTCGATCTTGCGAGTCGGAGTGATGTACACGTTTCTGTTAGGAACACGCAACTTCACAAAGCCCTTCTTCTTGAGGCCCTCGAATGTCCCCTCGACCGCCTTGCTCTTTGACATGAGGGTCTTCGCGATCTTCTCATCCTCTTCGTACAGCTCCTTCGCCGTCAGCCTCATCGCGCTGGCCAAAGACCTGAACAGGTCGCTGTTGCTCTTGGCCTCGCCCAGAGGCTCAATCGCTTTCTCGTTTATGGACAAGTACTGGTGGAGGTACGATGTGTGGATGTCGAACTGCTCGAAGAAGCTGGTTGCCGGGAGCAGAATGTCTGCGTAGTCGGCCGTGTCCGTCATGAAGAGATCGTGGACGACGGTGAAGATATCCTCGCGCGCGAATCCCTTCCGAACCAGGTTCTGATTCGGCAGCGTTGCCAGCGGGTTCGAGTCATACACGAACATCATCTTGATCTTTCCCGACTCAAGAGTCCGGCCAATGTCGACCATGTTGTGATATGCCTTCTTCCGGGACGTGAGGCCCCAGCCTTCCAAGTACTGCCTATCGAAATCGTCCAGGTCCGTCGAGTAGAAGAATCCCCTGTTCTCGCCTATCAGCGCGGGCAGGACGCTGATCGCTCGGATCATCTCCCCGCCGTTCCTGTTCCTCTGCATTCCGTAGCCCATCATTATGCAGTTCGGTCTCAGCGAGACGTAGTCGGCTATGAAATCCTCCATGTCCCTCTTGACGAGACCAGTTATCTTGGCCATCGCGTTGAGATCGAACTTCTTCGAGACCTCCACAAGCTTCTCGAAGCCCGTCGTATTATTCTTCACGAACTCCTCTGGGTATAGTCTGTTTTCTATGATGTGATTGACGCAGCAAAGAGCCATCGCGGCGTCTGTTGTGGGCTTTATCTGGAGATGGATGCCGATCTCCGCGGTCGCCGTCTTGATCGGATCGATTACGTAGACCTTGGCTCCGCGTTTCTGCGCCTTCTTGATCAGCTCGAATCCGTGGGGGCTGCTCCAGGCCGGGTTCATTCCCCAGACGACGATCAGCCTGCACTTCTCGATCTCCTCGGGAAGCATTCCCAGACAGGACCCATAGACGATGTCCAGGGCCTTGTCGCCGGCTCGCGAGCATATGGTATGGGTTATCCTGGAGGCGCCAATCGCGTTGAAAAACCTGCTCGGAAAGTATCGTTGGATGTGTCCCATCGTCCCTGCGTAATCGTACTGCAGAATGGAGTCTGTCCCATATGACGCGGACCGAGTCTTGATCTGGTCGGCAATCTCGTTCAGGGCCTGCTCCCATGATATCCTCTTGAACTTGCCCTCGCCCTTCTTCCCGTCCCTCTTCATCGGATGAAGGACCCTCTCCTTCGAGTAGACGTACTGCATCAGATTCTGGCCCTTTGGGCACAGGAACCCCTGCGTGAAGGGCTGTTTCTTGTTCGCTTCAATGGAATGGAGTTTCTCGTTTCGGACCCGGGTGACAATCGAGCAGCTGTCGTAGCAGTCTCTCGGGCAGGTATTGAACAAGTACAACTCTCGGTCCTCCGGGGAAACGATGGATCAGCTGCGTCGCAGCCGAAACTGGAAGAGCCTACGGGGATTTATAAATTCGCAGGCCAGCATTTCGCGCATGACACTCCATCTAGTGAACGATGCATTTGCCATCGAAACTCAGTTGAGCCGCCTGCTATTGTCATCGCATTGGTCACTGCCAACGAGAACGTCGATGCTCCTCTTATTGTGCGGGTTACAGTCTCGCGGCATCAAGGTGTTCTTCGAGGACATCCTCGAGAATCGGATTTCTCCAGTGCTTCCTTGATTTTCGTCTTGCACGGATTGCGGCCTTGATATCCGTTCCTAGGACCTACTTGACCTCGTTGCCTATGGTTCTGTAGTCGCCCCAAAAGAGCAGCATTTCATCAGTCTTGTAGCCAGGATCCTTTCTCGCGGCAACCACTTCGCCGATGAACCATGTGTGATCTCCAGCTTCGACTTCCTTTATCTTGACGCATTCGATGTTCACTGGGCATTCAGCAATCAAAGGAGAGCTTATCTTCTCCGCCTTCTCTCTGGTAAGTCCAGCTGCTTCGAACTTGTCGACCTTTCGCCCGCTCTTAGAGCCGCATATCTCGACAGCTCTGAGCATTTTCCTGTCGGGAATATTGATTGCGAAGTCCTTGCTTTCCCTGAACAGTCCGTAACTGAAGCGCTTCGGACCGATCCCCACGCCCAACAGCGCGGGCTTGAACGAGAAGACGTGGCACATTGCGAGCGTTATTATGTTGTCCTTTGAGCCGCCAACAGATGCAAGAACCACCGGAAATCCTGAAAAGCAATCCTGCGCCTTTTCCGGCGAAATCGTCTGTTTCACAGCTTGTCACCCAAAGTAGCGCAGCATTCCACCCAAATCGGTCCTGGGAGAACGATCATTCCCCGAGCAACTTCTTGTATTCCTCGGCGCTCATCAGCCCTGAGAGTTCCGACGGATTGTTCATCTCGACCAGGGCTATCCAGCCCTGCACATAAGGATCCTTGTTGAGCAGCTCCGGCGAATCGAACAGCTTGCCGTTCGAGTCCTTCACGACCCCGGAGACGGGAGAGAACACTTCAGAGACGGTCTTGACTGACTCGACATTCCCCAGGACATCGCCCACTCTCACTTCCTTGCCCGATGCTGGAAGCTCGACGAACACTATCTCGGTCAGCTCAGTCTGTGCATGGTCTGTGATGCCGATACGCGCGAGGCTTTTCTCAACCTTCACCCATTCATGGTCCTTGGTGTACTTGAGGTCTGGCAGAACGACTGACATATCTGGCCTCCAATTTTGACGCGTGATGCCGTTATTCAAATTTATAACTTCTCCCTTCAGCTCGGAGTATGAATGGCCGGACGCGAAGTGAAGATCTCAGAGAGGGACTCTTCTCGCTGACATGCCGCGACAGCAAGGATTGTCTATGGCCCAAATCGTGGATAGATAGTGGAGCCAGTCTTTGTAGCCTTCCCCTGCCCCCTTAAACCCTTTTCTTTCTTCTCTGGGTTCTTCTGTCACTTTCTTGGTCTGTACTTACCGTTGGCGATTTCTCTATAGACTTCGACCAAGGATTCCTTCGCACCCATGGTCTCTCTTCTCCTTGCAAGCTCGAAAACAGGAATCTTCTGTTTACCCACAATCACATACCAGTGACGGTAGACCATATCAGGCTGAGAGAAGAGGAGAGCCATGATGGCAAGAAACCTGGTAGGATACCGCCATCTGCCACGCAGATTCCTCACGAGAACTTCTCCGAAATAGCTCCCAAGTCCCATGTGCAGGAACCACAGTTGGGCTGGAGAATTGTCCAGTCCATGCTCAGTTCGATTCGGTAGGACCTTTGCTTGGAAATCCTCCGGAGACTGAGTCTCCCAGCGCTCGAGCCTCTCAAGGCTTTCGGGGGTGTAATCAGGATCTATGAACTTGTGGGCTGCCTTGAGAGATATCTCCGATGCTATCTTGAGTTGGAACTCGAGGAACCGGCGTATTCGGTATCTAGGAGGAATGTGTAGGTCACCGACTTCACACTGGGAGGGAAGCTGTTGATCCGAATCGACTATGTTCGACATAACCCGTGTCTAGAGCGAATCGCCTTACCTCCCCTATGGGCTTTTCCGACGGCGAGGCTCAAGCCTCTTTCTTTTTCCCATCTATGGGCCTACCTGTTAAACCACCACGGCTCTTCAGTGCTAAGATTGTGACTAAACCAAGTGTACAATTTCCCGTCGTGAATTGCGAAGCTCATCTCCATGTAAGTTGTTGGTGAATTCCCCCGGGGAAAGAAAGCGAGCCCCATATAGTGCACGGTGTCTTCCGACAAGGGTACTATCTTGAACAGGATCGTATCACCGCTGCCAAACGCTCCGTCACCAGTCGAATCAGTGATCTCTATTGTCACATTGACAAACGACGACTCCCATATCGATTGATTCATGGTATCATTAGGAGCTCCAGCGCTCAGCTGTGACTCGTTGCCAAAGGGAGACGTACGAGAACCCCAGCCAACAATCCCGAAGGCAATCTTCGCTCCTGTGTAGGTTTCGATTGGGCTGGTTGTATTCGACGTCTGGTTGTACCACCAGTCGGTGTATTCTTGGGTGAACACTACATTGCCATTGACAAGGCTGAGCGGCAGCGGGAACTCTTCTGAGGGATAGGGTGCTCGGCCGAAGTGCGACAACTCAAGCGCCAATCCTGCAAGCACGAGAATGAACGCCACTGCAAGAGTCAGAACGAGGATTGCTGCCCTCCTAGGTCTTAAAGCCAAGTAAGAGCCGAGCCTATTGATCATGTAGCCATCTCTCCGCGGTGTATCGCCCTTCCTCCCCTATGGGCTTTTCCGAGAATCAAGGTGGACCGAAGGGGGTTTTGGTTTACATTCTCGACCTGCTGGGCCGAAAGAGACACATCCACCTTCCAGAAAGGCATCCGTCACCAGCCCATCTGTCAAACGAGAGGCACAGCGCTTCACGCTCTGGAAAGGCATTAATGGGGTGATGGCGATTGGGTCGTGGGGAAATGATGAAGATTCTGACCGTAGTGTTGTTTGGAGTTCTGGTCTTGGCCTTGGTGTTGAGCGGTGCCATCCCTAAATCCCTCTCATCTCAGGCAGATGAATCAAAATCAGTGCATTTTGGCGATGTGCGGGCGGGAGTCACATCGGTGATTACAGGGAAAGTCCTAGTTATTGGCATTGGCTCGGAGATTCAATCGATGGATCCATCGAAGACGAGCGCGATGTACGGTCCAGCCGGAATGGTGCTGGAGACTCTCATAACGAGGGATAAGACAGGCGCTTGCCAGCCGGGTCTCGCCACCTCGTATGGTTGGAATCTCACTGATGCGAGTCACCCCAGGTTCGTGCTTCAGCTCAAGCACGGAGTCAAATTCCAGGACGGTACGCCTTTCAATGCACAGGCTGTAAAGGACGACGTGAAGTGGTACAAGCAGTCGGATATGTATGGAAGCTATGGTTGGGTCGCGTACGAGTTCGCGGCCATTGACTGTTCTAACGCAACCTCCGACTGGGGAGACATGGACAAAGGGATATGGGTCCAGGATGACTACAACCTTGTCTTCAACTGCACATTCTTTGATGTTGCCCTTGAGTTCAACCTGTCGCACCTTTATGGTTCGATGATGAGCCCGACGGCAGCGTTTGGCTCAGGCGCCACGTTGGATGAAGCCCACCTGAACTACGGAACTCCTAGCCGTCCAGCTGTCGGCACTGGTCCATTCATGATAACGGAATGGGTTCCTGACGACCATGTCACGCTTGTGAAGTTCAATGATTACAACTGGGGGTTCAACTGGTACGTGAACAAAGGCCCTGCCAAGATTGACAAGATAATCTACAGAATAGTCACAGATGATGCCACCAGATTCGCAGCGTTTGAGAGCGGGAACATCGACGTCCTGATGGAAGTCCCACCAAGCAAGGTTCAGCAATACGCCGCGAACACAGCGGACTACGCCGTGATCACTGGCCCAGGTCAAGGCGTATACTACATCGAATTCAACTGCCAAAAGGTCCCCTGGACGAGCGTGGATCTGAGAAGAGCCATCGGGTTCGCAATAAACAGGACCGAGATCGTGACAAACGTGTGGCACGGCTACGCATCCCCTGGTGTCAACTACCTTTCGCCAATCTTGCCTGAAGGAGCGCTCATACCTGCCCAGTACAACTACTCGTTCAACCTGACGAAGGCTGTCGACCTCTTCGCCGAGGCCGGCTGGGTTATGAACGGCGGTGGGTGGTTAGAGAACACGACTACTCACGTGGAATTGACCTTGCCATTGTGGACTGCTAACAAAGGCGAGGACGTGGCAATGTCGGAAATGCTGCAGAGCCAGCTTCAGACAGCTGGTGTCCATGTGACTCTCACGCAATACGAGGAGAGCACGCTCAGGTCCCTGGCAGCGAGCGGCATGGACGACGCTATGCTCTTCTGGGATTCCTGGCCACGGGCGGAAATACTGGACTGGCACTTCGGATCTTGGGCGGCTGGCGGTGGCTCGAACACCGCCCAGTACACAGACCCTATCTTCGATGCGTACGTCGTCAACTGGACTTACGCGCCGACAGATGCTGCCTTCTCTGAGAATGCCACTCGGGCGCATGAGAGGCTTCTGACGATGGGACCATGGGCACCGATAATATTCTGGGACCAGATTGCCGCCGTGCACAATAACGTGACTGGATGGTATGTCCATCCCCTGGGACAGGAGCAGGTGATTGACATTGTCGATGTCGACGTAACCGCTCCTCCGCACGCCGTCGCGATCGTGACCCCTAACCCAGCGGTCGTTGGCGGGATCGTAACCTTCGATGCGCGCAATTCAAGCGACGATGTGGGCATAGTGAACTGGACTTGGTCATTCTCGGATGGGGGCGTTCCAGTGCAGTTGTGGGGCGAAGTCGCCACCTACACTGTGAACAATGGCCTTCAGAATATCGATGTGACATTGACCGTGCGCGACGGTGACGGGAACACAAACGCAAGCACGGTGACGCTGCAGGTCACGAATGTGATACCGGAGTTCGGCATGATGCCATTGATGGTGGTGGTTTTCGTTGTTGCAACCGTGTTGACAATAGTGGCTAGGCGAAGGAAGGCACAGTGACCTACAGACGGTCGCCTTTCCTCCCCTATGGGCCTTTCCGGCGAACCTAGACCTTCTTCCTTTTTCTAATTGCCATGCTCCTGAGAACAAGGCCTGTTGCCAGAAGGACGGTTGCAGCAAGGAAACCAGGGACAATCACAGACTGGCTGGATTCATGTGCCCAGTATTCGAGCGGGGTTATGATGCTAAACATCAGGACTATAGCTAGCAGGATCATCAAGTGAGGATGGGGAACGTATCTTTGACCACAGTTTGAGCAGTACTTGGCAGCTTCTGGCAATACGGTTCCACATTTCTGGCATCTTGGATTCGCTCTCATTCTCGTTCTGGGAATCGCCTTTCCTCCCCATGGGCTTTTCCGAAGATGGGGCGGGCCCGGTGGGAACCGTACCGCAGATTGGCTAGTAAGGCAAACCGCGAGTTCGATCAGGGGGAAGATGGACTCGGACACGAACTCTTTCCCACTTCTTCAGGCAAAGAATCCTAGTCCACGCCCGACTAAAACCTGAATCCCTTGGCAAGCTTCCCTACCACCGCTTCACCGAGGTAGGCGACGACACCGGCTACGACGACAGTCTCGGCGAACATTGCTGCGGGTGAGACCCGGCTCGAGGAGACCAGGGCCTGAACGAAGAAGCCGCCCCCGAACCCGACGGCCACCGTCACGAAGAGGACCAGTAGGATCGCGGGCGAGAACGCCCCCGGAGGAATCTTCACGCGGGTGAGCAGAGCCGTCGCGATCATGGACGCGAACAGGGGCGAGATGATGGGCACCACGAGGTCTTGGACGCTGACCGAACCGAACCTCAGGTACTGGAGCACAACGAACAGCGTCCCTGCAACGATGAGGACGAGAGCCGCCATCGCTAACATAAGCCCCTTGAAGTAGTTGACCACAGACCTGCCTGCGGTCACGACAGCCCATAGATTCTCGCGCTCGTAGTAGCACCAGTTCATGGCGAGGACGGCGATCGGGAGCGTTAGCATCTGAAACGAAGAGGTCGCGCTCGTGGCGCCGTTCGATGATGGCGAGCCTGAGTAGGCGACCACGGTGATGAGGACGATGAGCAGTACGAACAGGATACTCCCGTCCCTCCAGACCCTGAGCAGGTGGAAACGGATCATCAGTCCAAGGTCGCTCCCAGAATCCGTCCGGAGGGTGATCTTTGTGGTAAGTCCGCCGAGCGCGCCCGTTAGCTGTCTTTGCCTCAGCATGCGCTGAGACATGTCAATCTGGCCGAGCCCGGCCGAGAGCGACGGGCGGACTCCATGGAAGATGTAGGTGCCCGAGACGGCGTACCACGTGAGTGCGATGGCAGCGAACCATCCGAGGGCGTAGGCGAACGACTGCACGCCTGGCACCGTTCCCTGTAGGATGCTGTTCGCGATGTCCGCGAAGCCCGTCTGAGGCAAAGGCAGGTTGCCGAAGTGCAGAGGGAAGTTCGGGTTCAGGAGCGACACTGCCGGCAATAGCGAGAGCACGAGGAGCGCGATCGCGATGACCCTGACTGGCAGCTTCTCGTACTTGATCTTGAGGACAACGGTGATCTGGATGACCATGAGCACGAAGAGTATGAATGCCGCCGCGAGCAGGAGTAGCTCACCCATCAGGTAGTATGGCTTCCCCGCGCCGTATAATAGCCCGAACATGGCCGTGATGCCTGAGAGCCCACCAGTGATGATGATAGAGGCGAACTGGAAGAGCATGTCGGAGACGAGGTACTCCCTCGGGCGCACCTCCGACGTGAGCACGAAATCCAGCTCGGACGCGTGAGCAGTCACACCAGGGCCCAGCGCCCACAGGAACGCGAACGATAATCCCGTGGCGAACACCGTCCCGAGCAGGTCGAGGCCAAAGAGGTTCGACCCACTGTCGATGGCGAAACCGATGCCGATTCCTGCCAGGAACCCGAACCACCCGAATAGAAGCTCTACCGCAATAAGCGGCGCTGGCCCGTACCTTCCCCTGAGCGAAGGCCCGAAGAAGAACAGAAGCTTGTACTTCAGCAGGGCGCTGACGCGACCAAACACCTAGACTCACCTTCGCCTCGAGAAGAAGCCTCTCCTCTTTGGCTGCTCCTGCTCAGGCAGTTGGGCCTCCTCGGTGAGCTTCAGGAAGATCTCCTCCAGAGTCTGGTGGGCACCCGCATGGGACTGTTGACGGAGGCTCTCGAGCGTCCCAGTTGCAACGTTCCTACCGTGGTGAATTATGGCAACCTTCGTGCAGAGCCTCTCAGCAGTGTCTAGCTGGTGCGTCGAGACGAGCACGGACCCGCCGGAATTCGAGATCTCCGCAATTCGCTCTTTCAGCTGGTGCTGCCCGGCGGGGTCGATGCCGATCATGGGCTCGTCCAGTATGAGCAGCTTTGGATTGTGGATGGTGGCCGCCGCGTATGCGAGCTTCGCACGCATGCCTTTCGAGAGCGTGGCGATGGCCTCGTTCGCCTTGTTCGAGAGGTCAAAGCCCCTTAGGAGTTCGTGGACCCTCGCGTTCAGCGTATCCTTCGGCAGGCTCCGGATGCGGCCGATGTATCCGAGGAATTCGGAGCATGTGAGATAGTCCGGGAGCTGGGGCGCCTCGGGCATGTAGCCGAGATGCTCCTTGTAGGTGACATGGTCCTTCGAGATGTCCGTCCCGAAGACCTTCACGGTTCCAGCATCCGCCTCTAACAGGCCGACAAGAATCTTGATGGTCGTCGTCTTGCCCGCTCCATTGGGGCCGATGAGGCCAAGGATCTCCCCATCGAACATCGTGAGCGAGAGCCCTGAGAGAGCCTGAACCGTTGTGCCGTAGGACTTGTGGACCCCTTCCATGCTGACTGCGATGTTTGGCATGGTACAGCGTCACATCAAGGCCTACATTGTCTTAAAGCATTTCACGAAGGCTTTCAGAGTAAGAGTGGTGACGCCAGTCGGAAAGAGCGGACCCGGTGGGAATCGCACTATCATCCAGCCAGTAGATTAGAGCAGAGGTTCAATCAGAGGGAGGATGCGCTCGGACTCGAACCCCTTTCTTTTTGATTCCGTAGATTTCTTAGGTGAGAGTCTGCGCCCCGTCCAGGAAGTCTCGCACGAGTTCGATGAATTCCACGCGGTCCTCCCACAACGCGGCGTGGGAGCACATCTCGAACATGACGAGCTTCGAGCCCCGGATGCCGCGGTGAATGGCCTGAGCGCTCTTCGGCGTCTCTAGGTCGTACTTCCCCGCGGTGATGAGACAGGGAAGCTTGATTTCTGGTAGACGGTCCGTGATGTCCCATCCTTCTAACCGGGAGGGAAGATCATCACCGAGGTTGTCATCAGAGAAGAGCTTCAACCCGTACCACAAGTCGTACGGCCAGATTCGCAACCGACAGACTTGAGTTCGATTCAAGACCTCCCTGGCCGCGAGGTATTTCGGGTTCTTGACGTCGCCCTTGTCTCCATATCTCGTGAGTGTGTCCCGAATCCCTCTCGGCAAATGGGGATTCCATACAGATTGATGTATTGCGTTGCTCGCGAACCCGCTTGAGATTACAAGACTTCTGAGGCTCTTCGGGTATCTCAGCGCAACGTCGAGCGCCAATGCTCCCCCATAGCTGGCCCCGAAAAGGTGGACCCTTCCGAGCCTCAGGGCTTTTCGGATCCCTTCCACCTCATCGACCGCGCGGCTCTGCGTGTAGTGCTTGGCATCCTTTGGTCTATCAGACCTTCCGCACCCGAGATAGTCATACATCACGACGCGGTAGCCGAACTGAACGAGGTCTGCCATCGGGAGTAAGATGCTGTGGACGCCGAAGGGGCCCCCGGACAAAGCTAGCACGGTCCCCTTGTCAGGTCTGCCGAACGAGCGGTAGTAGAGCTTGAAGCCCAAGACATTGACGTATCCTTCAGACGGTTCCACGCGCCATCTCCTCCAACCTCCATATCGCCTTTCCTCCCCTATGGATGTTATGATGAAATCGTCCCCTCGCGTTCGCAGGATACGAATAGTCGAAAGACCATACGATGTTCTAGTCACGGATTCAACCCCGGGAAAAGAGTGCACCTCGAGTGCGTCCTATGGATTGGGGCAGATCCCTGACAAAGGGACGAAGTGACCATAGTGCGGGAAAACCGCGAATAGAGGCATGTCCGAAAGCCCCAACGAATCCGTGAGATCAGGGGAATTCAGAAGAAGATAACAGATAACGAATAGGCATCGGGGGACATTTCAACATAGAGGCTTTTCCGAGGCGAGGTTCAAATCCCTTTCCTTTTCCTCAATCGCTCAGAAGACCATAACCAACAACACTATGAGGACGAGGATCATCGTGATGAACGAGATCACAGCGTTCACCACCGGAAGCGGATCATCCTGCAACAGCTTGACTCTGTTCTGAAGGTCTTGCAGCACTTGCTCAGTATCTGTTCTTCGTTCCTCCATTTTCTCTACCGAACCCGGAATCGCCGTTCCTCCCCTATGGATGTTATGCTGAGGCGCGAGAGGCACTTCAACATGGAAACCATTTCCTGAGTGCCAATGTCCAACATGCCACATACAGAAATACGTCTTATCGAACTAACCTACCACTTCATACGTGCATCAGCAAGTCTACGTCGTCATGAGCATAATGAAGAGCCTCTCGGTCTCTCCTGATGTCAGGGTTATTGTTCTGTCTTCTGGCTGAGTGCTACTTCCTGGAACCTCAACGTGAACTCGAATCGTCAACTCTGAACCGCTCCACGAGAAGTTCTTCTCAAAGATCCCCGACTCACCGGCCGGAATAGTCCCATTCGACTCCAGCTGACCGTTGAGGTACAGAGTGTAGTTGCGTGGGCCAGCCCCGACGTAGGAAGGGTTG
This sequence comes from uncultured Thermoplasmata archaeon, assembly GCA_963705355.1. Taxonomy (GTDB): domain Archaea; phylum Thermoplasmatota; class Thermoplasmata; order UBA10834; family UBA10834; genus COMBO-56-21. Next base: position 364,875 of record OY970070.1, on the reverse strand, counting down.
ACTATTGTAACTATCAAAGTCCCAACGTTCAACTGGTTGTTGGGCCTACCGTTGTCTTCGCCCCAAGGCAGAAACAATGCAACGGTTAGTAGCATGGCGACCGCAATTGCCGACAGAAGGCCAATTGCCAAAAAAGGCACCCGCAATCTTTGCGAGGATGGAGGAACTTGCTTGTCCGAAGGTTCTATGGAGTGAGTGCAGACTGGACATAATGTTGCTTCTGCGAAGATCTCAGTTCCGCAATTCGGGCATTTCATAGCCATTTCTCCAGGCGGGAATCGCCTTACCTCCCCTATGGGCTTTTCCGAGAATGGCTAGCGGTGATACGCTACATCCCATTTGCTTCTTGGTATCTCCTTCGGGCTGTAGCTCTTGAGTCTGAGGATAGATCAGGCCGTGGCTCGCCGTCAGAACCGACGGAATCATCACCATGCATGCTTGGAAGGAGCCTCTATGGATGTAGCTTTCCGGTACATGTAGCCATGAGCAGAAGGCCGTCAATGCTTAGAAAATCGTCTCAGGCCAACCACAACAGCTATCATCGTGACCATAACACCGAGGAATACCATCTGAGAGCTGAACTCCGGGATGACCTGCCCGATGGGTGTGCTGAAGCTGGAAATCACCCCTTCGAACATTGGATTCTCATCAAAGTAACGTGATGCTTCCACTGTCATGATCAGAATCCAGTATCTGCTCGTGGACTGATCGATAATGACAGCTATTTTCTGTACCAACGGCTCATTTGCCCATCTGATGGCAAATACGACGGCAGCATGTCCAGAGATCTCTCTGTAACTCGGCCCCTCTACAACATACACTGAGTTGTTTCCCGTTTGCATCTTCGTTACAAACTCATCAACAAACGAGCTCAAGTACTGTTCATCCTCAGTAGCGTTCGGGTCAGTCCCGGACTGGAGAGAGATCACAGTCCTCGTTGTGCCGTTGATTGGGCCGAGAGCCTGAGTGTCAAAGAACACGCCGCCAACGGTGACATTGTCCATGATGGTCCAAGAAACCGGCAGTCTTACTGATACTCCACTTGACAGATTGTGCCATGCCAGTCCTTCCGACGAGGGACTCACGGCTACGTCTTTGATGCTGAAATTCCATGTCAAGGATATGCTGGTGTAGATTGGCACCATGTAGTCTACGTGAACGAAATTGAGGTCCAGGACAACCTCGTTCAACCCTGGCAATACGAGATTCGTTCCCTGATATTGAGTATGAATCGTGATGACGCCATTTTCGAAATCGTACGGTGCGAATGCGTCATTGAGACCAATGTAGGTCCCTGCCATGGTCCTTTCTGGATACCCGAGGTCGAGAACCACAGTTATGTTCTCAGGAACATAGTTGACTTCCAGACCCATTGCCGGCATCACCGAGACAATGTGCTCACTCTCACTTGCAGAGAAAGTCCAGCTGATGTTGACAGACCCGCCATCCCAAACGAGGAGAGCATGGGCAGTGTGGTTTCCGCCATCTGTGATTGGACCCGGCAATACTCCGACCAGGGCTTGATCTTCGATAAATGATGCCAGCGTCGTGCCATCGAGCTCCACCACGCCGGATGTGATGTTGCAGGGCGGGACTCCCACGAAGATGTCTGAAACGATATTGCCGGAGTAATTGTAACCCACGTTCTCTTCGACCCTGGGAAATCCAGGAAACAGCATGGGCTTGCTAAGGTTCAAGAACTGCACTGGCTTGCCGATGGCTACAACGGAACCAGCGAGTGGGGGAGCCGCAATCGCTGCGTATGCACTCTGGTCTATTTCGAGCGATGATTCCCTGAGTTTGTACTTCGCCATCAACGTTCGATTCGATGCATAGAACGCCCAGAGCTGGTCTTTTCCGCCCATGGTGGTGCAGAACACCGTCTTGTGGTCCGGGGAAACGGCTACGCCGCTCGGATATGCTTCCGCCGAGATCATCCCCAGTCTATCCATTGAGGCGAGGGAGACAATCTCAATACCATACGGATAGCCAGACACGAGATATACAGTCTCGTTCGTCCAGTCCACAGCCATCTGCCGCGCGTTTTCCCCGAGATCGTGATTGTCTTCGTCGAGGAGAACTAGGTTCGGACCAGCACAGGAGTATTTGTACAATGGCGTCGGAGACGTTCCAAGTTGCATCATGAGAATTACTGTCTTGTTGGGGCTCATTTCAAGAACGCAGTTTCCAAAGCCCGAATAGTTCTCAAGAAGCGTTCCCGAGGTCTCATCGACAACTTTGGGTCCGCCTGACTGGTAGGGCTCAGGAATGTCTGTGAGGTAGAGTCTGCCGGAAAGCCCAATCCTTATGCTTAGAGGGTGGAAAGTCAGAGGGATAGTCCTCGAAACAGTCCTTGTCTGCAGGTCGACGATAGCAATACTGCTGGCTTCCGAGACAGCGACATAGAGGTATCTTCCGTCCGAACTAATGTCGAGAGATAACGGGCTGGCGCCGACGGAAACGTTCCACAATTCGGCTTCTGTGGTCGCGTTCAGAACGTGTACTTCGTGTCCGTCCGTGTCAGCTGCATAGACCAACGGTCTGTCTGGATCTGCAACGAGCTCCTGGTTCCCATTCAGCGAATAACCAAGTGGTGTGATTGCTCCCTTAGATGTCCCGGGACTCAGAAGGACTAACGCACAGGTCGAGGTCAAAATGAATACTACCAAGAAAATTGGTATCTTCATTCGCTCGCCATTCCAAATCGATTATTCCTGTCTGACACCATAATCTTATGCTCGTGAGTATGCCAGACTGGATCATCAGGTATTCGAGGTCGGAGGGAAGAAAGGACAAGAGTGTGACCGGGGATGGAGCCGGATTGGAAATTTCGACACTCGCCAAATTTCAATTTCGCGATTTTAGCACCGAGCTAAACTCGTTCTTCTCCACTTCTTTCCGCCTTTCCTTGCCTATGGTCTTTTCTTCGGGAAAGAGTTTGAACATGTTGTAGAGGGCGATAAGAGGGGACTGCCAGATCCTACGACAGCCAAGGACGGTTGAGCATTTCTTGCCAACAAAGACCCCAAACTCCGAGCACACTTTGGCGAAAGTCCCAAGGAAGGGAATTCAACACTGATGAGGTGGCGGACCGGCAGGTTTGCATTCGTACACCTGCAAATCCTCTGCATCTTGGTTGTGTTTCTATATTCAAGACAGTCTTCTATTCCATCATTCCAATCTTACGCAGCCACTCGGATACTCTGTTCTGCGCGTTTCTTACGTCCCCGCCCCGAACTGCAAGACCTTCTAGAACGTTTGACTGCGGGCAAAGCTTGGCGATGTCCTCAACACTCCGCCCCAGACGGCTTCCCTCGTGTGTGCAAAACGGTGCGATGGTCTTTCCGGAAGAATTGCACTTCGACAAGAACGATGCGACCGGCCTCGGTATGGTGCCACACCAGTTAGGATAGCCGATGAAGACCACATCGTACGACCCGATGTTCTCGACTTCTGATTTCAGCTTAGGCCTGTAACCCGCATCAAGTTCCCGCCTTGCTTGTTTGACAGTCTCGTCGTAATCGCTGGGGTATTGATCCACGCTCACGATTTGAAAGAGATCGCCGCCGATGATCTTGTGAATCTGATTGGCAATCTCGCGCGTGTTGCCAGACCAAGAGAAATAGGCCACAAGAACTCTCCTTGTTGCTGAAGTCGGTTCTGCCTGCTCTGCACTTGTCATTATCTTCTTCATCGCATTTCCCCTCCCTATGGTCTTATCCGAGAATAAGAGTAGACTCCATTCGATGCCATGTGTTCCTACATTACTCACTGGTTTCGTAACTTGTGTTATAGGCCCATTTCTTCATCCTGGCCGTTAGCTTCGGGTCGTCAGTTCGCAAGCGTAGATAGTTTATCACCATGTTTGCGCGCACGTGCCCCAAACCGATGTCCGACTTGAGCCACGCCAAGATATCGGCGTACTTTGCGATAATCTCTCCCCGCTTGACAAAGCCCTTCTTGTTTGCCAACTTCCAGAAATCCTCTGGTGTCTTTCCAGTCTCGACCTGAATGTTCTTCATGTATGCTTTGAATATGCCAGGCAAATCAGTTCTTCCTCCTTTCTTGCTGGCCACTAGCGCAGTAGGACTATAAAACAGGAATACCATTGAATTCGAAGTCCGACGACTGGCCAGTAGTTAATCAGATGGGCAGGCTGCATCAGATTTCCCGTTTCGCGCCCGACTTTGTGACGAACACCTTCTTCCTTCTCTTGCCATGATGCCTAAGCAGTATGATGCCTCCGCCTCCTATCATACTCATGGCGTTGTCATCCCACCATCGCATCGCCTTTCCTCCCCTGTGGGCTTTTCTCAGGGACGCTTGCCAAGCCTGTAGCCCTTTTCAAAAACATAGAACCAAGCGATCATACCACAAATCCATATGGCCGCACCAATTGTGTTCTCCCAGATACGAGCAAGTGCCAATCCGACAACTATCAGAATCAACGATACTAGAAGTCTTCTTGAGAACCATGTCTGGCTAGGAAATCTGTAAGTCGAGTGAAGCCATTTGAACTCGTAGTAGTGGGGCTCATCTCTCAGTGCCATGTGCATCCAGTTGAAATCGCCATTCCTTCCTATAGGCTTTTCCGAGGCGATGCTCTGTAGAAACCCTCTAAAAAGCGACATTCTGGAAAGGTAGAAACGTCGGCAAGATATGACCCCTCCCAGGAGCCAGCCAATGATCTTTGCGGGATCACTGGCTCCAGGGATGGGATAGCCTCTTGCCGTGGGATGGGAAGAAGTCGAACCAGCATAAACTGGTTCGCATCGTTCGTCGTCAGAAGAGGGTCTTGAAGAGGGCTCGATACCCTCTTCGAGGATCGAAGTACGCGAATCACCTGTACACGGACCACCAGCATGTGGTCCTGCTGGCGCTCCGCCAGCACTTCAGGAAGTCGTACAGGGACTTCTGTGAGATCCTGGAGGTCTGTGGCTCGCTCCTCGAGGAGCTCGGACTGAGGAGGGTGCCTCACTGGACAACGCTCCAGAAGTTCTCCAGGCGTGCGGACGCGAGGAGGCTGGAGCGCCTCCTCCTCGAATACCTGGTGGAGGCGAGACTGAGCGTGTTGCATCTGGCCGTTGACTCGACGGGGTTCAGCTCGACATCCGCGAGCACTTATTACACTCGTGTGCTCGAGGACAGGAAGAGTGAGATCGGTGGACACCGTCGGGGTGTCCTGACGCGTCGTTACATGAAGCAGACGGTGGCGGTGGAGACGAGGAAGCAGCTCATAGTCGCGGTGAAGTTCAGGCGAGGTCCGTCTAACGACTCGCCGGACTTCATCCGGACTCTCAAGAAGGTTCGGCCAGCCGGGCTTCCAGTGAGGCTCGTCGTAGCTGACAAGGGCTACGACGCTGAATCGAACCACGAGTACGCCCAAGAGGTCCTGGGTGCGCGGACGATGATCCCCGTCCGCTACCGAGGGCCGGGGATCAGGGTGGGAGGACGGTACAGGAGGAGGCATCTGAGGGACTTCGACGAGGATGCATATCACGAGCGCGCGAAGGTGGAGACGGTGTTCTCTGTGGAGAAGCGGACGATGGGGTCGCATGTGCTGGCTCGGAACTCGAGCCAGCAGCACAAGGAGCTCGTGTTCCGGGCGTTCTCATACAACTCCGCGAGGATGGAGTCTATCTTTTTGCTCTTCATCGAGGGTTTCTACAGAGCACGAGGCGAGGCTCAAACCCCTTTCCTTTTCCTTATGGCTCTTCCTCCACCGAGCCCTTTGCCAGGTGTATGCTTCCCCTAGAAGTAAGAGGTGTTATACTCGGAGATTTACGGGATCAACCTCGCTCCTAATGACACGACTGAAATCATCAGTCCCACGATTCCCACTCCAATGGCAATCCTCGACATGCTTGTTCTGCCGAATATCGAGAAGAGGACTGACAGAAGCATCATGATTGCTGTTGCCGTACTGACTGCGACCATAACCGAGCGCAGGGCCTCGTCATTGTAGTAGATCGAATACGAATAAATCATCATGAAGAAGTTGACGACGAAGAGAATAACGGCTATCCATTCGAGTCTACGCGGGACGGTCTCGTCGTCTTTAGTCTGATTAGAAGTAGGCGGTCTCCAGTTCTTGCTCATTCCCATTTGTTCCGGCTGAGAGTCGGGGCTCTGAGTACTATTGGATGGTTCTTCCATGCCATTCCCTCACTTGGTTCAGTAACGGCTTTCCTCCCCTATGGGCTTTTCTCACGATGAGCTGCGTGCATGTAATCGTGTGCATACCTGAATGACTGGCTCCTTTTCAACCAGAGGATAACTGTGCCAAACCAGACCCTCCTCGAGAGAACGCTATTGGAGCCATCCTACTACTCAGTTCGCACATCGCGAGGATGGATAATTGAATCGACGAATCTACCTCAGAAGAGCAACCAGGTTCCTGGGGAACAGGTTCAGATCAAGGCCTAACCTGCTGAGTCTACGATTCATTGTTGAGGCTCTCTCGCCTTCGAATTTCCCAGCCAGAAGATATTCGGTTTCCTGCTCATCGAACTCCTCTCGCTCCTCGGACCAGTTGCGCACCAATGAGTTGTGCGGGCAAATTCTCTGGCAGTGCATGCAGCCAGCTATCGCGTTGTGCCATTCGGGCTTCACCCAATCGGGGAACGGACAATCGGCCGTCTTCTCGTTGAGGTAAGACAGACACCGGTCTGCCCTGATCAGGAACCTGTCCTCTGCAATCGCCCTTGTCGGGCAGGCATCTATACAGGCCACGCACTTCCCGCACGTCGGCAAGGCTTGACGCTCTTGCCAATGGTCTTCTGCAAAAGGAAAGTCGGTGTAGAAGGCTGTCAGCTGATGGAAGCTCCCGAACTTCTCGATGTAAGTAATGTTGTTGCGACCGTAGAATGCAAGTCCGCTGCGAGTCGCGAGGGTCTTGAGGGGAAGCGAGGTCTGCCAGAACCTCGCCGATCCTAATCCCAGAGTCTGGTTCAATTGTTCCTTGACCCGTTGGTCTATCTCATCGCCGTCCGCGTAAGTTGGCGGCAGGATGACAGGATAGTCCCTTCCTCTCCGATGGAATGTAATCTTGTATGCGGGCTGCGGCACCGCGACTACGACCACGAACTTGGCATTGGGCAGCTCCTGTGGTATTCTGTAATTGAGGTGCCTCAGCCTAGTGTGGAAGAGAGCGTCATCAATGAGCCCCTCTTTGTGCAGAGTCTCCACGTCTCGCCGGATCTCATCCAAGTGGTCGACCGATATCGCTCTTGCTGGATAGCCGTTAGATGCCAGCCGCTCGAAGACTCCCCTCTCCTTGTCCATACACCTCCTGCCTGCAATGACTTTCTTCAACTCCTGATTTGCGGCGATCCGCCGCCGACTGCGCCGCCAAGGACCTAGCCTTTCCTTCCTCTATGTTGAAGAGGCACTCGCCGATGTTCTGAATCGCTCTTCATTCTCTTTTTGTTTTGCCTCCTGTTGTCGATCCGATTTGGGGTTTGGCGGACAAGCCTCTATTCGCGGTTTTCCCGCACTATGGCAGCTTCGTCCATTGTCAGGGACCTGCCCCAATCCCTATGTCGCACTTGTACGTGCAGAAGGAAACCCGGGGTTGAATCCTTGACTGTGATAGGGCTCCTTCGTCCGGAGCATCCAGTAGATTATGAGAAGGAGTTTCCGTGCAGTCGCGACGATCGCCTTCTGCTTGCCCCTGCGTCTCGCGACCTTCGCGTGGAATCTCGAGAGTCGCGAGTCCGGTTCGCAACGCGTGTGAGTGTGAACCGCCTCTGTCAGCATCCAGCGGAGATAGCTGGATCCAACCTTGCTGATGGCTCCGTAGTGGACGGACGATGCCGACTGCCTCACAGTCGGCACCAGCCCTGCATACGCGGAGAGGTTCTCTGGACGCTGGAACCTGTGGATGTCGTCTATCTCGGCACGGATGAGGAGAGCGCCGTAGAACCCGATGCCCGGGATTGTAGCGATGAGCTGGGCATCGGATCTTCGGTTGTACTCGTCCAGCGGCTGGATGTTGATTTCCTCTATCTGAGCCTGGACGTTCTCGAGGCAGTTCAGGCACGAGCTGACAGTTGGGAATCCAAGAGAGCGCATCCAGTCGATGCTCTTCAAAGAGAATGGTTCTTTGAACTTCTCAGGACGCCGGACTCCTCGTCTGAGGAGTTCGGCATGGATTCGATTCTTGAGACTCGTGGATTGCTGGACGAGATATGCGCGCTGTCTCACGAGTTGTCTGAGATCTCTCACGTCCTTACTGGGGACCCACGATCTCGGGATGAGGTTCGCCCGAAGTAGCTGAGCCAGGGTTTCAGCATCGACCTTGTCGGTCTTGACCTTGGCTTCTGCAATGGCTCTCACCTTGAGCGGATGAGCCAGCACTACTTCGAACCCTCTCTTCTCGATTCCCTCGTAGATGAACTCCCAGATGCCAGTGGATTCGAGGACGAACTTGGCGTCCTTGAACCGAGCCAGGAACCTGTCGAGTTCCTTCCTAGTAGACGAGAACTTCTCGTTAGAGAGGACTCGTCCATAGTCGTCGATCACAGCAGCTTGACAGAATTCTTTATGTACGTCCAGTCCCACATATCGTATGGTCTCTTGCCTCATCGTAGTTCACCAACCACGAAATGGGCGAGAGGCCTCTTCTACATACCATCCCTATCGTCTTTTCCGAGGCGAGGATCAAACGCTTCCTCTCGGTTTCTTGCCTCTGCCCCATACAAGTAGTCTCTCCTTCAGATTACCTCTGCCTTGAGGCCGAGGGAGATACATCTCCGAATAGCCAGGACCTATGGGAAAGACGAAGGAGACAAGAGTCACGATGGTCGCCAGAATGCCGATGTAGAATGCTGCTCCCCAGTTGAACACAACGGTAATGCCATGAGGCAATAACCATGTGGAAGTGTCGAACTGAGGATGAATGCTTCTGTAGAGGCTCACTATCCCCAGCGCCATGCCGATGCCACCCAGAGGGGTCACGAAGGCCAATGCAACGCCTACGAAGAATGCAATTGGTGCGAATACGAGATAGCGGTCATGTATCATGTCAATGCAATGAGTGAGATACCAATGCCATTGGTGTGACATTGTTGCGCCAATCCCATATCTCTCAGTCTCAGTCAGACATGGCACAGTCAAACACAGTAGACCGAGGAGAACTCCTAGCAGACACATCATGTTGATTCTAGCCAAGTTCCTCCCTCAGACGCTATGGAGTAACGCCTTTCCTCTCCTATGGGCTTTTCCGAGGGTCATAGTGGACCCTGTGGGATTTGAACCCACCAAAATGACTGGCTCGACACGAAAGGGTACAAGATCGGTCAAGAATCGCGTCTTTGGAAGGCAACCGAAAACCCGACCTAAACTCCTTCTATTCTTGCTCTTTCTCAGGGCAAACATTGAAGGATTTCTAGGTCCGTCAGGACTACCTGAGGCATGATGAGTTTGGGAGATGGACCGGCCACTGTGGGACGTTTGCGGACCCATTTCGAATCGGGGGAAAACATAATCCAGGAAGCGAAGCAGCCTCTACCACCAGCCATCGCATTGCTCATTTTCATCCTTGCATTGTTCGCCCTCTTCTTTGTACCATTGTCCATCTACTCGGGGGACTTGGTGCTGGGCATTGCCATCTTCGTCACTGCATTTGTCTTGTCGCTCCTACTGTTAGTCTATTGGAGAACTGTTAATCGCAGTGATTTGGACAACGACTAATCACTAGCGCCCGTTCCCTCACGAATCAGAACCTTGTACGCTCTGACGGAGCATGATGGACTAGAACAATCACGGCTTTTCCGAGGCGAGGCGCGAACCCCCTTACCTTCTTCTAGGACTTCACGCGGCTATTTTGGCGGAGCCGGTATTGAGGGCATACCGTTCAAGTGAGGCTTGAGCGCCCTGTAGATTGTGGAGTTGATGGGTGTTCCTACCCCATTCTCCCTGCCCAATCGAACTATGGCACCGATCATGGATTCTAGTTCCAATCGGCGACCAGCTATAAGGTCAACCTGCATGGATGGTCTAACCCATCTAGCGTATCCCTCAAGCTTCTTCATGGTTTCGTCGATGAAGTTGCCAGGAAGAGCGAATCCACAAGCCTTGGCCACCTCTGAGTTCTCCTTTAGCGTGTCGATTAGAAGCTGCTTGGTATCTGGGCAATCTAAAACGGGCCCCGCAGGTAATCTTGTGAGTGAAAAGATACCGCTGACGGCGGAGTTTATGACCAACTTCTCCCACAATGCTTCACGGATATTTGTGTGGAGTTCAGCCTCTATCTTCGCTTCTGTGAGTGTCTTGCGAATCCTTTCCGCCCGGCCTGTGATCCCTCCTTTTAGTTCACCGAATATCAGCCTCGTTGACCCCCCATGTGCTATTACGCCTGGCTTCTCGACTGTGGCGTTCACCCAGGAGACTCCCCCGAGGAGATGATCCATCCCAACTATCTTCCCGATGTCCTCTGCCGCATCCACCCCATTTTGAATGGGTATTATGGTGGTGTTTATTCCCACGAGCGGAAGCATCTGCTTCGCCGCGGCGTCGAGATCGTAAGTCTTCACGCAGAACATGACCAGGTCTACGGGCTCGACCTCATGGGGTCGGTCAGTCGCGTTCACTCGTAAAACGATTTCGCCGAGTGATTGTGATTTGATGCATAATCCATTCGTCCTCAGTGCGTTCAGGGTTTGTCCCCTGGCTATGAAGATCACATCGTTACCGGCATTCGCTAGGAGAGCGCCAAAGAAGCCGCCTTCAGCTCCAGCCCCGAAGATTGCGATTCTCATCACAATTTCCCCCACACCCCAATCGCGCTATCCGCCCTATGGGCTTTTCCGAGGATCATGGTGGACCCGGGGCTACTCAAGAGGTCCGCGGAGGATCTCAAACACGCCGTGGGTCAACTTGGCGTAGTCGCGCCGGGGTGCCTTCGGACTCGTCAGAGCCCCGAGAAGCTTCTCGTAGCTCTCGGCCTCGTTCCTCTGCTCATCGGTCTCGTCTACGGCTACGTATTCTATCGATTGACCTTCGTGCCGCCCAAACAATAGCTCGGAGGCGCTGACTTAGGTGCGATAGGCGGGCGGCGGTCCAGCAGGTGGCGGCGCCGGGGCCTGCCTGAACTCGTGGCGCGATATGACCACGAGTATGAGGCCGATCAAGGCGAGCACCGCACCTAGGAAGAACCCGATGCTGATGATGCCGAATATGGCTCCGACGATGGCCACCGCGAAATGCTTCCGCTCGACGGCGAACACACCGCCGATGATGGCTATGGCGCCGAATACGGCGAACACGGCGCCGAGAACGGCCAGGAGGTTCTTTAGGTCCTGGTTCGTGAAGCCCGACGGCAGGGTCACGTTCAGCTGGTTGTAGTTCAAGGTCGAGGCTAACAGCAGAAGGATACCCATGATCAGGCCGAGCACCCCGCCCGCGATGATCAGGCCTCCGCCCCAGCCCGCGTGGCCCGTCCTGGCCACCATCTGCTGTGCCGGCATCATCTGCGTCCTGTAGTCATGCCCGCAGTAAGCGCAAACGTTCGCGTCCCAGGCGATCGCTCTCCCGCAGGACACGCAGTTCCTCGTGCCTGTGGTTGACTGCATTCCACTTTGCGAATTCATGCTCTCCGACCCCTCTGCATTTGCAGACAGCCCCGCCCATTATCAATCTTGCGCAGGTTTCCCGCATATCTGAGCTCGTGAATGGGATCAGGGCAGACCCCTGACAGGGGACGAGGCGGCCAAAGTGCGGCATCGCCTTTCCTCCCCTATGGGCTTTTCTTCACTTGCTGTGCACGGTCGAACAGAATCCTTATCGCAATCGCACCAATGAGTATTGCAGCTAGGATGACCAGAGCCTCTTCGTAATCTGATAGCGTGCTCCTCTCCTCCGTTTTCGAGCCATCGCCTTTCCTTCCTATGGATGTTATGCTGAAGCGCTCCCACCGATGCTTGAACTCCGGCGACTGGTTCGACAGTCTCTGGCGCAACTTCTCAAATGAATCAGGATCTGACTCTATCCTTTGTGTCTAGATTGCTTCTTGTGTATGTGCTTGATGCGTCTCTTGAGCTTGCTTTTTGTACTTCTTGGCAGCTTCATCTTCTTCTCCCTTCAGAAGGCAATCGCCTTTCCTCCCCTATGGATGTTATGCTTAGGTGCTTTCGCCGGGATTTGTACACGGCAGTAGCCAGGCATCCTCTTTCTGATTTCAATTGGAAGAGAAATCGCACGGATTGTCGGGAGCAGCATCTCGAGAATGGGATCAGCAGATGATCTACTGCGGAAACAAAAGACGGAATGATAGACTGAGTACCCAATTCGCATAGTTCTCCGCGAGACTTGACGCGATCTCTTCGGAAACGCGTTACAGCTCAACTCCCAGCGGAGCCATTTATCTTGAGGTAAGAGCAGAGCGGCCCTATTTCGTCTTCAGTGAGATCGCATATCGATATCCTTTCGGGGCTCCGTTCTCACGTTTTCCATCAACGACGAAATCGACCGATTTGCCTACGTGCAATGCTGCCAGCCATATGTGACATAGGGCGATTCCCACATTGATCTGGTTCATCTGATCGGTCATCCTAGACTTTTGGTAGTAAGCATCGATGCTTCTCGAATCGCCACGGAAATACCACGACTGATTGTTTACACCAGAGGGTGCTAGACGAGCGGGTTCCAGCAATTCATCCAGCCCCTTGATATCTGTGATTTCGGACAGTGGCCTCCTCTTGAATTCGGACACGCTTCTCCTCTGCAAATCCTCGGCGGGTTTGCCGAATGCCAGGCTGATCACGAACTCAAGTCCAGAAACTGGATCGTCCTTTTCCAAAGGTTTCGAAAGCATGTGCCAGCAGCTGCCGATTCCGCTGGCGCTGAAGTACAAGTCCATCTGCTGCAGCAAGAAGCCTGCGTTCGCCGCGCAGCCTTCCTTCTGTTCGGAGTAGATTGCTAGGAAATGTGGGGCTCCCGATTTGAACATCCCCTTCACGTCATCGCTTCCTAGTGTCCTAATATTCGTCTTGATCCCAGGAATCATCGGAGTCAACGTTGAAATGAACGAACACACTTCTTCGATGGTGCTCTGATCCAGCAGTTCTGATTTGTACTTCCTTATCGACTTACGCTTGAAGATCGTCTCATACAGTCTAACGTGATCCATTTAGTCACCATTCAGAGTCCTTAGACGGTTCCCTGTGCTGTCGAGGTATTTTCTTCCACTAGATGGTTCTTTCTCTCCTCGGTGGGGAACTCGAAACTAGACAAAAGGCAAACATACTCGGTTAGACACGCATCAGATTGAGTGGACAAGAATCCTGACCAAACACGACAAATGCGGTTGTGCTAAATCCTCGGTGGTAGGGCCGCAGGGATTCGAACCCTTGACCAGCCAGTATGTCGCAAGAAACCATCAATCAGCAGGGATTGAGCTCGGACCTAATCCCATTTCGGAGTCCACTTCATGTACCACGACAAGCAGGTCATTTGTCGAACCTCTTGAGGAGTTCGGCCATTCGAATGCCCAGTTCCCTGGCGCTCTTGAGCCCTTCCTTGTCCTTCTTGATGTCGCCCTTCTTGTCTGCAGTGCCCATAGCACCGCCCAACCCGAATCTAGGGCTGGCGATAATCATTCCCTGGTAGTGGAAGAATTCCATGACTTGGATTAGGGCGAGCTCCTGGCCTCCATGAGCGCCCGCCCCCACAATGATGGCCCCGCCCACTTTGTCCTTGAAGTCCTGCTCAATGTACGGTATGACGCTCCGGTCTATAAGCGCCCTGAGCTGCGCCGTCACGTCTGTGCAGTACACGGGGGATGCGATGATGAGACCGTCAGCGTCGGTCATCTTCTTGAGCAGCTTCACGGCGTCGTCCTTGATCGGGCAATGCCAAGGCTTCGTGTAGCACACCTCGCACGCGTTGCAGGGCTTGATGTCATAATCCGTGATGTACACGGACTCCACTCGTACGCGAGCGCTCTTTAACGGCTTCGCCGCCACTTCGATCATGAGCTGCGTGTTCCCGCCTTTCCTTACGCTACCGTTTATCGCAAGAACTTTCATCAGTTTCCCCCACTCTCCTCACCCAGGAATCGCCTTTCCTCCCTCTATGTTGAAGAAGGCCACTCACATTTCGTCTGATTGCGTTTCATCCTCTTTGTTTTTGCCTCCCGTCGTGGATTTGATCAAGGGGTTTGTCGGACAAGCCTCTATTCGCGGTCCACGCCGCACTATGGCATCTTCGTCCATTTGTCAGGGACCTGCCCCAATCCCTATGTCGCACTCATTACGTGCAGGAGGAAAGCCGGGGTCCAATCCTTGACTGTGATATGGCTCGTGTCTCACGAGCATCCAGTAGATGATGAGGAGGAGTTTCCTCGCGGTCGCGATGGTCGCCTTCTGCTTGCCCCTTCGTCTCGCGACCTTCGCGTGGAATCTCGAGAGTCGCGAGCCTGGCTCGCAATGAGTGTGAGTGTGGACCGCCTCCGTGAGCATCCAGCGGAGATAACTGGACCCGTCCTTGCTGATGGCACCGTAGTGGACGGAGGATGCCGACTGGCTCACAGTTGGCACCAACCCCGCATAAGCGCACAGCTTCTCGGGATGAGAGAACCTCTTGATGTCGTCGATCTCCGCGTGGATCAGAAGGGCGCCGTAGAATCCGATGCCCGGGACCGTCGCAATGAGCTGGGCATCGGGTCTTCGGTTGAACTCATCCAGCAGCTGGGCGTTCATCTTCTCGATCTGTGCCTGGACGCTCTCTAGGCAGTTCAGGCACGAGATGACAGTCGGGATCTCGAGAGACCGCATCCAGTCGATGCTCTTCTTCGAGAACGGCCTCACGAAGTTCAGTGGACGCCGTACTCCTCGTCTGAGGAGTTCGGCATGGATTCGATTCTTGAGACTCGTGGACTGCTGGACGAGATATGCGCGCTGTCTCACGAGTTGTCTGAGATCCCTCACGTCCTTACTGGGGACCCACGAGCGAGGGATGAGGTTCGCTCGAAGTAGCTGAGCCAGGGTTTCAGCGTCGACCTTGTCGGTCTTGACCTTGGCTTCTGCAATGGCTCTCACTTTGAGCGGATGAGCCAGCACTACCTCGAACCCTCTCTTCTCGATTCCCTCGTAGATGAACTCCCACATGCCTGTGGATTCGAGGACGAACTTGGCGTCCTTGAATCGAGCCAGGAACCTGTCGAGTTCCTCCCGGGTGGACAAGAATCTCTCATTTGAGAGAGCTCGTCCGAGTTCGTTCACCACGCACGCTTGACAGAATTCTTTATGCACGTCCAGTCCTATGTACAACATGGCCTACTCGCCTCCGATTCGTATTGAGGCACTGGGAATCCAACCTCGTTGCTACGAAATGGCGAGTGGCCTCTTCTACATACCATCCCTATGGGCTTTTCCGAGAAAGGATGACATAAACTCTCTCCCTCTCCTGGAATCTAGCCTGGAGGACTCTGCAAGCGCAGTTCAATCATTGACCCGTGCAATGGTGAGGGTCTTTCCCTTCTCAACCTCGTATGTTACGGTGTTCCCAATCCTCAGAGCGTTGAAATCACTTCTCTTCACGAAGTAAGCGAGAGCATCTCCTGGATTGAGGTGATTCACCGAGTCTTTCGAGCTGACCTGGATGCTGGCAAGATAGTTGATCTTGGAATATCCATGGCTGAGTATCGCCTGCTCAAATGTCGCATTGATTGTCACATTCTGGTCCTTACCTTGGAATAGGTAATCGAGAGCATGGTCATCGATCTGGATACCCCAGGGATACATCACAACCAGAGAGTAGAGAGTCTGGTCCCTGATGCCTGTTATGGTCTTATGGTCGACAACTCCAGAAACCTTCACCATGGAGAAAGCGAGGAGATAGACCATCAGCACAAGCAGAATCACAATTGAGATGGCGATAGCCATTGCATATGCGGTTCTTTTTGGCACTCTCAACCCGACCACCCTTTTTCGTGCCCGAATCGCCTTTCCTCCCCTATGCGAATGAGCTTCCTACGACCTTGCGAGACTTCCCATCGGATCCCAAGGTTCGAGGGGGACCGGCTCTGTTTCGAGCGCCGTCAACAATTCCGGCCCGAGATACTTCTTGTTCACGATGACCTCGTACAGATACTCCTCGAACCATTCATCCATCATGTACATGAATCCCTTATCTCCGATCTTGGCACCCCAGCTATTCTCCACCCGCCATTTTCTGGGTCGACCGCCTTCGTCAAGATCCACGCCGGTGAGAAGCATCGCGTGCGTCATTTCGCTGCAGCCGTACTCAAGCCTCGACGCCTTGTCAAGATTGAACTTCGTTCCGAAGACTAGCTCGTAGTCATAGACGCTGAGGTCCATAGCGCCCAGTTCGGTGGCAAGCATCTGGCCGACATCGCAGCCGAACCAGACCGCATGATTGTCCTTGATCATCTCTATCGTGACTCTCTTGAGACTCTTCATGTCCACGTTCAGGTATCGAATCGGCCTACACTCGACGACGTTGCCGAGATTCCTCACCGTGTACGTCCTGTTGAACGGCTTGTCCGGAGTAGGGGCGTTGATGATGCACACGAAGTCGTCCAGATCAACGCCGATGTATTCGCTGTAGAACTCCTTCGGAGTTATCCTGCCGTGCCGATGGAATTCCTCGTGCTTGTCGCGCCATTCCCAGTATAATTCGGTCGGCGGCTTTCCGAGGCTCACCGCAAGCATCCTGTAGAACTCTTCAAGACACTTCTCTTTGATCGAGCGCAGCTCCTCCAGGTCGTTATCATCGGCGTGCTTGTCCCTTATCAGCTTCGCATATTCCCTCAGCTTTGTTTCCAAGAGGGCGTTCATCGGTTCCGAGTTGTTGCTGCTCTCGGTCTCTGGCATGAAGGACTTCGGAACCACGCCGTATTTCTTGACAAGGTTCACGAACATGTCCCACTGTCCGCCATCGGACAGTGGGTCCGAAAGCAGCCACATCAGCCTCCGACTGTCCAGGGGTTCCGCCCTTGTCTCGATTATGTTCTCAAGGAAGAAGTTCGCCTTCTCGAGCTTATCCCAGAACATCTGATAGATCTCGGAAAGCTCGAAGGTGTCGACATTCAACTTCTTCATGGCTTCAAAAGCCAGAAAGCTGAGCCCAGAGAAAAGCCAGCATCTTCCTGATCTCTCCTGATTTGTCGCTTCCGGTGACTCGATCTGGTGGCTGAACGTGAAGTTGATCCTGTCGACATCCTTTCGATTGAGAGCGACAGATGAGATTCCGTTCTCTGTCACCGCATTCATGGCGAGGCGGTTCTTAGGGTCCTCGTCGAAAGACATTTCGAACTTCTTGAGCACACTGGCGTCGATCGCTTTCACAAGAGTCGCCCAATGGATATTTGAAGGAACCGGTATATTAACTCGTTGCGGCAGACTTAAGGTTCAATCGCCTTCATCAACGCACATCCAACTGCGTTCCGATCGCGCGTCCCGCTAAAATGTCCAGACAGGCATTTCGGGCTCTGCAAGCAACATCCCTCTCACCATTCGAGATTTGAACATCGCCCGCCCTTCCTCCCCTAAGGACTTTCCTTGGAGACGTGTGAAGACCTTGTAGTTTGAACATCGGTCGCCTTTCCTCACCTATGGGCTTTTCCGAGGCGAGGCTCAAACCCCATCCGAGGCTTTTTCTTCTGGGAATCCAACCTCGGGAGGATTCGAACCCCTCAGGAGCCAGTACATCGCAACTCGAATTCAATCAGCAGGGATTGAAGCCGGA
Organism: uncultured Thermoplasmata archaeon; assembly: GCA_963705355.1. Lineage (GTDB taxonomy): Archaea > Thermoplasmatota > Thermoplasmata > UBA10834 > UBA10834 > COMBO-56-21. The sequence goes on along the minus strand of OY970070.1, from coordinate 347,166 downwards.
CCTAGACTCCTTTCCAGGACGAACCGCTTCCTCAATCTGCCTCGGACCTAGCACGAGCCGGCCGTTGTCTTTGTCCCAGTAAGGAGCTGACGCAAACAAGGTCTTTCAGTATTCGCATTGGTCCCTTGATCTCGAGCGACTGGCCTTGTGAGGCCCTCTCTTCTTGGCATCAATCCCAACAGGGCAGACGCGTATGCAGACACCGCAGACCTGTTCCCCGCCCGACAGATCGAGCTTCTTTCCTATTCTGGGGTGCTGATTGTCACAAGTTTCTTTGTCAACTGTTCGACCGCCTTTGAGGGCTTTCGCCGGACATGCTCGGATGCATTTGTCACAATCCATGCAGAAATCAGTCTCCAACCTCTTGTCAGGTGTGAGGTTTGCGTCTGTGATGACAGAGACCAAGCGCATTCTAGCGCCATATTTCGGCGAGAGGAGGAGGCTGTTCTTGCCGAACACCCCGAGCCCTGCCAGCTCGCCAGCATGCCTGTGCGAAATATCGCCTCTCATGCGCTTGAGATCGTAGGGCGAAGATGCGGGGACCTGGACCGCGCGATGCCCATTCTCCTGGAGAAACTTCGCGAGCCTGAACGCGATTCTGTTGAGCTCATTGTTGGCCGACGTGTAAGTTGCCGAATACTCGCGGCTAGGAGCGGATTCGAGAGCCGCATGTGGGAGTGCGACAGCGATTACTATGACGCTTCTCGCCCCCGTCAGGATGTCCTGCGGGCGATGTCCTCCAGGCGCATTGGCAAACGCCTTCTCTGGAGCTATTCCAACGAGATCCGCTCCTAGTTGCGTTGCGAGTTGCTTCACCTCGCTCCTGAACTTGCTTGTCATTGCCATCATACCCCGATGCCCATTCCTCCATGAGAATGTTCCTGACATCGTCCGTTGGCGAAGGATGGAGGGACGCAGGTCTTCACGATTACCGTACGGTCTCACTGATTTCCAATGAGTGAGAGGCGTCTCCATTGCATGCTCCAAGGAGGCTGGTAGAACAATCTCGTTGGGAGAGGAGATCGTCCCCTTCACAAGCTAGTATGTTGTGATTTGGCATCAATCATGAGCAGGTCAACGTCGGCCTTCAACGGATAGCGAAAGCCCAAAATCTGGCCTTCAAAATGCGCTGGCTTTGGAAGCGTCAGAACCCGTTGTCCCCGTCCGTTCCCTCAAACCCTTTCCTTTTTTCTCATTAACGTGCTCTTGTCGGGATTATGGCCCGGAATCTACCAGTGATTAAAGCTGGATGCTATACTCACTGGTACAGAATGTGAGGATCTCATCCTCCATTTTCTTACCGGTAGAAAATGCATTCCGGAGTTTCCACGGACGAGCCCTGCTAGTTCGATAGCGTTGGTGAGGTTTGGTTCAGGGCAATAATTCTCTGATTGATAGAGAGCAAGACATTCAAGTATGCACAAGGTTCCATGCACTGTGGAGCTTGAGGACTATGGCTTCTGCCCGATCATGGCATGGCCAGAGTGCCGCTGCCCAGGATACGAGCATTGCCCCGGGGCGCAGATGGTCTCCAATAGCCATGTTCCGTACCATACTCCTATCCCGTGCCCAGATTGCAAGGGGGAGCTCAAGAACTGGATAGAGGGCAAGTGTGAGAGATGCCGAGACTATCAGCAGGTCCCGCTCGGGGAGACCTATGCTTGCGATCTCTGTGAGTACTGGCGGTTCGACCATTGCGAGCTGTTGCGCATCGACAAGAGAGGACGGCCCAAAGAATGCAAGCACCTGCTCTCGAAAGCGCCGAAGGTCGTCTGGCAGAAATGGATGGTATGAAGGAATCCTGGAAAACATCTCCAAACTAGGGGAAGGAAACAAACGCTGGGAAGCGGTGTCGTTCGAACAGGTCTCTCCACAGATGCTCGCACCGTGATCTCTCGGAAGTCTCGAGTGTCAAGGACTCTAGGCATCCGTTGAACATTGAGTGCAAGTATTTTTCAATTGCTGATTTTCCCGATGATGAAGCGGCCCATCCAGAGTGTCTTGGGCGATCCATACAGGATGAGGCGATGAATGATGGCCGAAGCGACATTCAAGCCCAGCCAGGATACCGTTTTTCGGCGTGTGTTCACCTGGGAAAGATATCCTCACAACTGATAGTTTCAGATGCCATCAGACAGCAGAGTGCTTATAGTGATACCATGATGTGAGTGAAGGTGTCTGTCTGAAAATAGAGATTGATGACAGGTCGAAGATTCTCGGAACATTTTCGGTACATAAGCGTGGAGTAATCAGCGGCCTATCTGAATTTGTGGGGAGAGATGTTCTCATCATTCTGCTACCAAAGTGTCAAGAAGTGAAGAAGGCAAGTGAAAGGAGAGGGAGATAAATGGCAAGTTCTACTGAAAAACCAAAGAGCGAGGCGCCACGGCGCCATAGAGGAAAGTTGATCGCCATCATCGTCGTCATACTTGTGATCGTCGCTACTGCTGCGATCCTCGGCACTCGAAATGTTCGGAAAGCAAATGTGATAACTTATGTGACCAACTCAGAGATGGTCACCCTCGACCCGAGCAGCGAATTCTCCAATTCCATTATACTGTTGCCTAACATCTACGAGACGTTGACTCACTGGGATCCCACGGAACAGAAGGCGGTTCCGCTCCTCGCGACGGACTGGAACGCCTCGTCAGACGGACTGGACTGGACGTTCAATCTCCGCCAGGACGTGAAATTCCACGATGATACGCCTTTCAACGCAACGGCGGTCAGGTTCTCGCTTCTGCGAACGATCACGATAGGTCAGGGGGCGGCTTATATCTGGGCGCCTCTCGGGAATGCGACCCAGGCAGCCCAAAATATCGATATCCTGGATACCTACACAATCCATTTCCATCTCCTGTACCCCGCGCCTTTCGACAAGATAGCGACCTGTGGTTATGCTGCCTACATTTTCTCCCCGAATACCCCGGGCGCGAACTATACGCTCCAGCAGGAATGGTTCAATGCTGGCCATGAAAGTGGCTCTGGCCCGTACATGCTTGACACAACGGTACAGTACTCGAACAGTTACGTGGTCTTGAAAAAGTTCGCAGGATACTGGGGTGGCTGGAAATCCGGTCAGTTCGACAATGCGATCATCAAGACGATTGCAGACCCGGCACAGCGGGAGCAGGCAGTGCTCAGTGGCACTGCGGATATCCTAGTGGACCCGCCCCTCCAGGATGTGCCGACATTGCAGAATGATAGTGCAGTGAATGTAGTGAAAAACCCGAGCTATCGTGCCCTCTACGTATTCTTCAACATGGAACGTTCCCCGACAAACAACACCACCGTCCGTCAGGCTCTTGCCCATTCGATCCCCTATGACGACATCATGACCTCGGTCATGAGTGGCCTCGGGACCCAATCCATTGGCATGATTCCGGCCACGATGTGGGGGCACGACGACACCTTGCCCTATTACGACTTCAACCTGAGCATGGCCGAGCAACTCTTGACCCAGGCCGGCTATCCAGATGGCGGATTCACCCTCAAGTACACATATCTCCAGGGGGACTTATATGAGCAGAAGGTCGCTGAGCTCTGGAAGGAACAACTCACGACCCTTGGCATTAACCTCGACATTCAGCCCATGCCCTGGGAACAGCAATGGCTCCTCGCAACGGCGAACCCCGCCACGGCCCAGGATATCTTTGTGATGTACTGGTGGCCGGGTTATGTGACGCCGTATGACTTCCTCTACAATATGTTCAGCAGCTATAGCTACGCGTACTTCAATCTGGGCTACTATAATAACTCCGCTTTCGACAGTGTGATCGATAGTGCAGCTGCTCTCGAGGGTACAAACCCGACCCAATCCCTTGCAGATTATCGTACCGCCCAGCTCATGCTCTATAATGACTGTCCGGGTGTGGGGATTGTGGACATAAAGAATCTGTATGTCCTGAAGGCGAATCTGCAAGGCTTTAGCGACAACCCGGCCTACCCACTGGTGGTGTTTTTCTACCAGTTGCATCACTGAGGACTGAAGACGTGGGCCCTCCGTCTCGCCAGTGGACAATAGCGCGGAGGGCCCGCAAGCCTGGGGCCGCGGGAGGGGCGTTTGCTCGTTTCCTACTACGCCGGGTACTCCTCGCCGTCCTGGTGGTCTTCGGGGTCGTGGTGATCACCTTCTTCCTTTGTCGGGTGATCCCTGCGGATCCTGCGGGCCTTTGGGTGGGTATCCATGCGACTCCGGAGAATCTCGCGCAGGCTCGCGCAGAACTACACTTAGACGATTCTCTGCCTGTGCAGTTCTGGTACTACGTCACAGGCCTCTTCCACGGTGACTTGGGCACCTCTATCCGGACACACAACCCTGTCCTCAAGGATATCGAAGTGAAGTTGCCCGCGACTTTCGAATTGATTACGGCCTCTCTGCTCATTGCAATTGGCGTGGGGATCCCCCTCGGCATCCTCGCGGGGGTTCGTCGTGGTAAGTGGCCAGACCATCTCGCCCGTTTCTTCGCGGTGGGCGGGGTTGCTCTCCCTTCCTTCTGGGTCGCGGTCCTCCTCCAGATGATTCTCGTCCAAATATTAGGTATCCTGCCCCTCCAGGGCCGCTTCTCGGACAGTCTGGCTATTGTCTATCCTATGAAGAGAATTACGGGCTTCCTTGTGATCGATGCGCTCCTCCATGGGAACTTCGTCCGTTTTGAGGACGCCGTCGTGCATCTCATCCTGCCGGCCATTACGCTGGCGCTTTATCCGCTTGGTCTCGTGACGCGCATGGTGCGGACGATGATGATCGAGGTTCTTGGCGAGAATTATATCCGTACGGCCAAGGCTTACGGTATGCCTGCCCGTGTCATACATTATCGGTACGCTCTCAAGAATGCAATCGCTCCTACCATCGTCGTTGTGAGTCTTTCCTTTGCTTACGAACTCACGGGGGCGTTTCTCATTGAGAATATCTTTGTATGGAATGGGATTGGACAGTACGCCTTTCTGTCTGCGCTCTCCTTCGACTACCCTGCAATCCTCGGCTGCACGATTGTCGTGGCAATTTTCTACGTGGTCATGAACCTCGCCGTGGACCTCATCCAATCCTTTTTGGATCCCCGGATAGTACTGGCAAAGGGGGGAGGTTGATAATGATGAAGCCAATCCTTTTGGAATCCCCAGATAGTACTGATAAAGGGGTAATGGGGACCGAATCTCCAGCTCTGGCCCGCGTCCAAACTGCAGCAATGGGGTTCATTCGCGGGCTCTGGAGAATCCTCCGACGAGACCCTCTCGGCCTCCTGGGTTTCGTAATCCTCATGCTCTTTGTGGGCGCGGCCCTCATTGCACTCTTCCTGCCCTCCCTCGTCCCGTATTCCGTTCAAGGGCAAGGGCAGACAAACGTTGCGGAGAGGCTTCAATCACCGAGCTGGGAACACCCCTTTGGCACGGACGAGTTCGGGCGCGATCTCCTTGCACGTCTGTGGTTCGGCGCGAGCCTAGCGCTCAAGGTCGGTGTCCTGACAATCGCCATAGCTTTCCCCGTCGGCGTCCTCCTTGGGGTGCTCGCGGGGTACGTGCGCGGCCTGGTAGAAGAAGTCATTATGCGGGTCACGGACATGTTCCTCGCCTTCCCACCTATCATCCTCGCATTCGTGATTGCGGCGACATTGGGTCGTGGCACAAACGCCGTAATCATCGCGATTGCGGTGAGCTTTTGGCCTTGGTACACACGACTTGTGCACTCCCAGGTCATTCATATCCGCTCGCAGCCGTTCGTCGAGGCGGCGGTCGTGCTCGGGTTGCCCCGCCCCCGGATCATCCTGCGGCACATTCTGCCGAATTCCATCACGCCAGCGACAATCCAAGCATCTATGGATGTCGGGTCCGCGATTCTCATTGCCGCATCCTTGAGTTGGCTCGGTCTCGGTGCGCAGCCTCCCATCCCCGATTGGGGTGTGATATTTAACACCGCTTATGTGACAGGAAGCTTCGTCACTTACTGGTGGTATTCCACATTCACGGGACTCGCTATTTTCCTCGTGGTCCTCTCATTCAACCTCCTGGGAGATAGCTTCCGGGATGCCCTCGACCCTAAGCTACGGCGGAGGCGGTTGTTGATATGAAATCCCTACTCGAAGTGAAGGACCTGAGCCTTGAGTTCACAACCGAAATCGGGACTGCGAAGGTGTTGGACCATGTCACCTTTTCGATTGGAGAGGGCGAAATCTTCGGATTGGTGGGCGAGACGGGGTGCGGGAAAACTGTTACAGCCCTCACGATTCTGGGGCTCCTGCCTCCGAACGCTCGCATTCGCACGGGCAGCATTCATTTCATGGGAGAGGAACTCCTCTCGAAGACAGAGGCGGAGATGGAGCACCTCCGCGGCACGGCGATTTCCATGATCTTCCAGGATCCTGCAACGAGCCTGAATCCCGTCTTCTCCGTGGGGAAGCAAATCACCCGGATCATCATGACCCACGAAAGCGTGGATAAGGATATAGCAAAACGCCGGAGCCTCGATCTTTTCCGGCGCGTGGGCCTGCCGGACCCGGAAAACGTCCTGCGGAGTTACCCCCACGAACTCAGCGGCGGGATGCAGCAGCGCGTGATGATTTCCATGGCTCTTGCCTGCCGACCTCAACTCCTCATCGCAGACGAACCCACGACTGCCGTTGACGTCACAATCCAGGCTCAGATCCTCGACCTTCTCGTAGAACTCCAGCGGGAATTCCGCCTCTCGGTTCTTCTCATCACCCATAACCTCGGCATTGTTGCAGAGACTTGCATGCAGGTGGGTGTTATGTACGCTGGTGCGCTCGCGGAGGTGGCGCCGGTGTGCGATCTTTTCCAGAACCCTTTACATCCCTATACCCAGCGCCTCCTGAAGTCCATCCCACGGGCGGACGTGCGAGAGAAACCGCTTGCATCCATCCCCGGAAGCGTCCCGAGCCTCATCAATCCACCGGGCGGATGCCGTTACCATCCACGATGCGAATTCGCGATGAAGACTTGCGCGGTCCGTCGTCCCGAACTTCTCGAGCCACAGCCCGGGCACAGCGCCGCGTGCCTTCTTTATGAGGGGGTGAAGGAATGAGCATCGTTCGCATAGAGAATTTCACGAAGCTCTTCCCTGTTCACAAGGGCTTTGCTGGACGCGCATACGTCCATGCGGTCGACGGCGTGAACCTCGATATCGAGGAGGGGGAGACCTTCGGTCTCGTGGGAGAGAGCGGCTCTGGGAAGAGTACTCTCGGCCGCTGCATCCTTCGCCTTGTCGAGCCTACCTCGGGCCACATTTGGTTTGACGGCCGGGAGCTTACCGTAATTCGCGGGGAGGTCCTCCGACAGACGCGGTTACGGATGCAGATTGTCTTTCAAAATCCTATTGCCTCTTTAGACCCACGAATGCGCGTGGGTCAGGCTATCGCCGAGCCGTTGCGAGTCCATCGGAGATTGACCTCACAGGATGCGCGTAACGCAGTGAGCGAGTTGCTCCGACGTGTGGGGCTCAATCCCGAGGTCGCGGAGAGCTATCCCCACGAGCTGAGCGGCGGGCAGTGCCAACGCATCGCCATCGCGCGGGCTCTCGCCCTCGAGCCGAAGTTCATCGTCTTGGACGAACCGACATCATCCCTCGATGTCTCCGTCCAAGCCCAAATCGTGAACCTTTTGAAGGAGCTACAGACGGACCTTGGCCTCACATACCTTTTCATCAGCCATGATTTAGCCCTCGTGAGCTATCTCGCGGATCGCGTGGGCGTAATGTACCTAGGGAAACTCATGGAGGTCGGCGGCGCCGTGGACGTCCTCCGGGATGGCCAACACCCGTATACGATGGCGTTGCGGAACGCCGTGCCATTACCCGAGCCGGGACGGGAGCGCGCCCGCCTCCCTCTGAAGGGGGAGATTCCTTCGGCGCTGGAGCCGCCGTCGGGCTGCCGCTTCCGCACTCGGTGTTCGTGGGCCCAGGAGCGATGCACCAAGGAGGAGCCTCCTCTCCGCCAAGTGAGGAAGACCTGGGTTGCCTGTCATTTCGTTGAAATGATATCGGAGGAAGTCACATGAGAACACTAAACTTGGCGAATGTGCAGGATATCTTGGTAGGCGCAGCGTTCCTGGGGACCGGTGGTGGCGGGTCGTTGGATAAGGGGCTCGAAACGGTCGCGGCGGATTTGAAGGCGGGCCGCTCGATCCGCCTCGCAGATCCAGATGAATTACCACAGGAGACCTGGATGTGCACGCCATATTACTGCGGGAGTCTCGCGCCAACCGGGAAAACCGTTTTCAAGGCGAAAGAAGAGATACTCTACGATGGACAAGAATGCCTATTGGCAACGAGGGCTCTCGAACGCCATCTCGGCGTTGCCTTCGGGAGCATCGTGGCTTCGGAACTCGGTGGAGGGAACACGGCTGCCGCCCTGTCCGTCGCTGCTCAGCTCGGGCTCCCTGTTTTGGATGCGGATGGCGCAGGCCGTTCCGTACCTGACCTCCAGCACTCGACATACTTCGTCGCGGGAATCCCCATTGCGCCCATGGGCATTGCGAATAAATACGGGGATGAGGTGATCGTACAGCGCGTGATGGACGATTTTCACGCCGAGGCTTTTGTCCGCTCCATGGCCGTGATTAGTGGGGGGCATGTCGGTGTCGCAGATCATCCGGGCTGTGTCGGGAGTCTGCGGAAGGGTCTTGTATTGCGGTCTATCACCTTTTGTGAAAGAGTCGGACAAGCGATCCGCGGCAAGGCGAATGTCATCGAAGCGATCCTCGAGGCCACGGGCGGTTACCTCCTGTTCCGAGGCGTGGCGATGGCGAACTGCAAGTATCAGGACAAGGAGGGGTTCACCTTCGGTGAAATCTCCCTTCGTAGCGTGGACAAGGACTACGGGAAGCGTTACAGGATATGGTTCAAGAACGAGAACATCATCGCATGGCGCGATGATAAGGTCGACGTCACAGTACCAGACCTTATCTGCCTCCTAGATATCGAAGAGCGCGTGCCGGTTCTGAATCCTTGGGTGACGAAGGGCCAGTCGATCGCGGTCTTCGGCCTTCCCGCCCCGAACATATGGCGGACGCCGAAGGGTATCGAAGTTTTCGGCCCTGGATACTTCGGGTTCAGATCAAAGTTCGTGCCCGTTGAGAAGAAGCATAGAAAGGAGGCGCGCTGATGCGAACTTTCTTAAGCCGCAGATCTGGTCACTGGAGGGGATTTATACGGAGAACGTAAAGGGCGTGGCGACGGTTATTGTTAGAGACTTGCTACGGTTAAAGAAGGGCGAGACGGTCATCGTCTATGGCGACCAAGGCGCGGATCCGAGTGTCGTGCGCGCGACAGCTGACGCGGTGGAGACTCGTGGGGGCCAGTCACTGGAAGTTTGGTACCATATCAAAGGGCCGCTGGGCACCGAACCCCCAGCTTCCTTCGCGGAAGCGATGAAGAGCGCAGATGTCCTTGTGGAGTTCGCGCGGACGTATCTCATCACCACGAAAGCCTTCGAGCGCGCCATGGCTGCGGGCGCGAGGGCACTCTGCCTCTCGGGGATGGACGCGGATATGATGACTCGGTGCATAGGAAATGTGTCTCTCCCTGATCTGAAGAAATTCGGGATGACGCTACAGGAGATGACCGCTAGAGCGAAGGAGATTCGTGTGACATCTCTCGCAGGCACGGACATCAGCTTCAAAAACGGGAAGCGACCCATATTCCTTGACACGGGGGAGTGCGTGGTTTCTGGTCGTGATAGCTACCTGGGCGGGCAGCTCTCTTGGGCTGCGATGGAGGGCACGATTGAGGGGAGCCTAGTCCTAGACGGCACGGTGTGGCCTCCCGATCCTCTCGCACCATTGAAAGAGCCAATCCGCCTGGAGCTCTCGAAAGGGCGAATCGTTTCCATCGGTGACGGGAAGGCTGCAGATATTCTGCGTGAATGGATTCGGCACTTCCGAGACCGCAGGATGTATAATGTGGCACACTTTTGCTTCGGCTTCAACCCCGGGGCTCGCCTCTCGGGAAAAATCCTCGAGGACGAGCGGGCCTTCGGTGTATTTGTCACGGGCTTCGGCTCTCAGATGGCCTCCTTTCATGGCGGCTACCCCCTCGCGAAGAGCCACATCGACGGCGTGACGATAAAGCCCTCTGTGTTCTTTGATGGCGAGGTCATCGAAGAGAATGGCTCCTTCACGCATCCGAAGCTCGAGCCCCTGCAGGGGAGGCTGATGAACGCTCGCTGCCGGTCGTAGACGCCGAGGGCAGGATCGTCGGCGTCGTGCCTTACCGAGATGTCATGAGGTTGACCCACCACTTCACAGAATGATGGCCGTGGAAGGTGAGCATTGCATTGCGCCTTCCAGAAAGTCATTCCAAAAAAATCGGGTCCGGAGTGGCGAGAGTAGGGTAGACCGACCCCGTTTCGAGACACACTGGCTCGGAAGCTAATCTGGCTAATTGAGTCTTCGGAGAACGCACCAAACCCTTCTCATTTCCTTGTCTATTGCCTTTTCCAGCAGACGGAAAGCGCCACTCAGGGTGGTTGTTCATGTCCTTTCTCAGGGAGAAAGGAGCCAACCATAGACAGCGCCCCATGGTGGCAAACTGGACACTGGGGGGCATGTTTCCCGAACAGAAAGTGGCACACATTGCACTCATACACACTAACCAACCTTTCGCTCTCCATAGGGGTGAATGCGATTCCTAGGCCTTCGGATTTGTCCTTCTCTATAGCCTTTTTTCGGATGTGGCGTGAATTGCGGTTTGAACATCGGTCGCCTTTCCTCCCCTATTGGCTTTTCTCAAAACAGCTGAGTGCGGCCGCAGGGGCGCGCACCCACACTAAGCCAGACATTCTTTTTCTGATTTCAATCAGCCGGAATTGAGTTCTTCTTCGTTGTCCCACAAACCCTTTGATGTTGCAGCCATTCGTTCGGCCACAAGCGCGACGAAAGCCATACTGTTACACATACTCGACCTAATCCAGTTCTCGTCAGGGGCGTGAGCGTTCGTCTGCAAATCTCCATCGCTGGCCATTATGCAGCACGGAACATGGGGGGTGAAGAGATAAAGAGGGGCGCTCCCCCAATGCATAGGAATCAGGTCAACGGGAGCCGGGGAGGCGATTTCGGCTGCAGCTTGATGGACGAGTTGAATGAACGGATCGTTGATTGGAGTCTTCGCCGGGTCGTAGCCACGGTCAACTCTTGTCACTCGGATGTCGGAGAAGCCGTTCCTCTCAAGATGTGCTCTTAACAACGCTTCTACTTTATCTTCAGTGAGATCAGGGACTAACCTGAAGTCAAGTTTGGTCTTGGCTCGCGCAGGCGTAATCGACTTTGATCCTGGGCCACGGTATCCACTCTCGATTCCACACACAGATATGCATGGTTCAAGATAGATCGCTCTCTTTAGGTCGAGCCCTCTGCGATCGAGGATGGTCCTCGTCACTCCATACTCATCTGCCAAGAACTTCTCCAAGCTCCGTTGGGCGTTCTTGAGAGCCGCCAGGTCCTCCGCTGACGGCTCCTTGACCAAATCATTGAAGCCCTCAATCAGGATGTTCTCGTTCGCATCCTTGAGGGAGGCAAGTGCCCAAATCAGTCTCCAGGCAGCATTCGGAACGGCGCCTGCAAATCCTGAATGAGCGTCGGTCCTGGGGAACGGTGGCGTACCCTCTGCAGACAGTTCGAAATAGGCACATCCTTTTGCCCCGCTTATCATCTCCGATGAACTCCCAGGGTTGACTGTTAGCGCTTCAATTACTCCCCCATCGGCCTTCAGTAGGTCCCCGTTTGGAATTGCGAACACAGGCAGATGCTCTGATCCAATCTCCTCTTCCCCCTCGACGACGAACTTGACGTTAACAGGAAGCTGTCCAAGCAAGTCCTCAATCAGGCTCATGCCAATCAGATTGGCGATGTGGGGACCCTTGGTGTCACATGTGCCCCTGCCATAGAAACGCTCACCCTTGATGGTCAGCTGCCAAGGTGGGACACTCCAACTCTCAAGAGGATCCTCGGGCTGGACATCGTAGTGTTCATAGATGAGAAGCGTCTTTGCCGCCCCAACGTTCCTTTCGCCGAATACAACAGGCGAACCCCCAGTCGGATACTGTTTCACGGAATAGCCGAACTTCCTCAATTGATCCTCAACACAACTGGCGCACTCCAGTATCGTTGGGTGGTCCCTGATGGCGACGGAGGGATACTTCACTAATTCCGCGAGCATATCGAGGGCTTTCTTCTCTCTCTTTCGAGATTCCGTCACCAGGTTTGCATAGGGCACTAGCTCTTTTCTCATTGTCCCACTCGCCAAATCCAAGGCACGATATCGCAGAGTCGCAGATTTGACTCCTTCGTCTAGATCGAGCAGGAGAGAGCATTTCCTCCGGGGGTCCTAGGTTCTGGCTTCGCGCTCAAATCGCGATGGCCCATCTGGCTTCTTTGTCAATCAGACGCGATTGACGGGGCGGCCAAACCCCTTCCTTTCTTCCCCCCTATGGGCTTTTCTCACTTCGGGAGCGCGCCGAGCCGTGCACCTCCTAAGAGCCAGACATTCTTCCTTTAATTTCAATCAGCAGTGGATTGAAGCTGTCGAGAAGGAGCCGGACACCTACACGAAGCTCCTTGTGCTCCTGACAATGGAGTTCGGATGGCGTCCGAGCCACTTGTACAACCTGAAGATGCGAAACATCCAGTACGATGAAGCCGGAATGCCACACGCCATTCTGGCCAGTGGACGGGATGAGCACTTCAAGACGGATGCCTGGATAGGAGCGCATCTGCCGCCAGCCATCATAGAGATACTGAAGGAAGCTCTCGATGAGAGAGGGACTGGAATGAAACCCGAAGACCCTATCATTCCTTGGCGGCATTCGGACGGAAGAATCGAGAACTCAAGGCCGTTGGACAAGGGTTGCATGGGCAGATACTGGTCGCGATTCCAGCAGCGATGGAAGCTACCCAAACTCTGCCCTTCTGACTTCAGGCATTTCGTATGCTTGAAGTGCGAGGATGCGAGACTGACCAATTCCGCCTCAGCGTACTATGTTGGACACGACAGCTCAAGGGGAGAGACTTACCGCAACTGGTATGCAAATCTTCCCGTCGACGATGCCATACTCGAACAGGAGCAGAAGATTCCAGACGGCATCCTGGGGATGCTGAGAAAGCCGGAGATCGAGCTTGTCAAGGAGATGCCGAGGCCAATGATTGACCTGGTATCTCAGTTCATGGATGGTCAGATCGGTGAGCTTGAACTTGCTATCCAAGCGGGCAAGATTAGAAACACCTTGCCACAGAATGCAAAGAATCTTGAACCCTGAATCTCAGACACTATCCATCTACGATTTCAATACTGCAAAGGATTATCTATCGTCAACCTGATGCTCGCGACAAGGTGACTGCTACGATAGACCAGCAAGCGATGAAGTTCTTAGAAGAGCTGACCAACTGCTTCGGCCCCTCGGGTTTCGAGAGGGAGCCTGCCAGGATTATGAAGAACTACGTCTCCGGGTTCTCCGACAGAGTGTACTCGGACAAGCTCGGCTCACTCATGTTTGAGAAAAAGGGAACCGTTGATAGCCCAGTCGTTTTGGTGCCTGGGCACATAGACGAGGTCGGATTCATCATATCGTCGATACACAAGCTGGGATTCCTGACCTTCAATCCGCTCGGCGGATGGTTCGACCAGGTTCTGCTAGGCCAGAGAGTGCTCGTGAAGACCGACAAGGGAGTGGTCCCGGGAATAATCGCCGCCAAGCCACCGCATCTTCTGCCGGCGGAAGAGAGGAGCAAGGTTGTCGTCAAGGAGAAGATGTTCATAGACATCGGCGCCTCGAACGAAGAGGAGGCGAAAGCGATGGGGGTGAGGGTGGGGAATCCTGCGATTCCTGACTCCTGCTTCTCCACGATGCAGAAGAGGCTCTTCAAGGACGGCAAGAAAAAGGGGACTGACACGATCGCGATCGGAAAGGCATTTGACGACAGGATAGGGGCTTGGACCGCTGCGGAAGTGGTGAGGATCTTGGCTGAGAGGAAGATCAGTCATCCCAACAAGGTCATCGGGGCTGCGACCACGCAGGAGGAAGTTGGCCTGAGGGGAGCCCGCACGACTGCGTACATCGTGAAGCCGGATGTCTGCATAACCCTCGAAGTTGACATCGCGGGCGATGTGCCAGGCATCGAGGCGAACGAGGCTGCATCCAAGATGGGCTATGGTCCCACACTAACGACGTTCGACAGTTCCATGATCCCCAACCAGGGTCTCGTTGAACTGGTAATCAAGACGGCCAAGCAGAAGAGAATCCCCATACAGCTATCCCAAGTGAAGGGAGGCACTGACGCGGGCGTGATTCACATGGCGAACGCCGGATGCCCGAGCGTTGTGCTTGGCGTCCCGACGAGGCACATACACTCGCACGTCGGCCTCTTGAGCATGGAGGACGCCGAGAATTGCATCAAGCTCGTCATCGAACTCATTAGAAAGCTCGACAAGAAGACCGTTGCGGGCTTGACTGAGGTATGAGCCAGGGGTTGCGCATGCCGTACACGCTGAGCCCTGGGCTTCTCCGAGACCTCACTGAGGCGAAGGCGGCCCTTGCGCGGCATGGCATAGTCATAATTCGCACGATAGAGACTGAGCTTGAGCCCGCGATGATGGCCGAGGCGAAGGACTCCCTGGCATCTTCATCGAGGAAGCTGGCCCAGCTCAAGGATGAGGACCTGGACAGGTTCATGGAGGGTCTGAGGAAGGCCTCGATGAAGGCCGTGAAGGAACTTACGGACCTCTACACGAGGCTGCTCTCGAAGCTCGGAACTGAGCACATCGTTGAGTTGTCAAAGGAGCTCGAGGGCATAGACCAACTGTTCAAATGGGGCAGGATAGAGAAATCGGTCGAACCTGTGAACGAGATACTTGCGGAGAAGGGGTTCAGGCGGATCGAGATCGCCGGTCCGGAGGATCTTTCCGACGCCTTCAAGGTAGAGCTCGAGGAGAAGTGGAACTCAGCCTTCGTCAGGTTCAAGTTGCTTGCGGAGCAAGCCGCCGAGGAGATTGGGCGACAGGATGCCGAGAACCGCGCGACCCCCGCATCCGCAAAGCCGAAAAAGCGTAGTGGCAAGAGGTAGCCAGCATGGCGGTTCTTTCGGACACCGACATACTCGATATGCTGGCCAATGGCTCGCTGAAGATCGAAGGCTTCAACGAGAACAACCTGACCCCCAACGGCTACGACGTTACCATCGAGGAGATATGGGTCCCTTCGACCGATGAGAAGATCAGGGAGGGAACCGCTGTGGTGCCCGGGAGCTCCTGGTTCGTAGTGGGCACCAAGGAATACTTGGTACTCCCTGGATTCTTGGTCGGAGAGATATGGATCAGGACCACCTGGGCCAGAAAAGGGATATTGTCCTCTTTTGGAAGAATCGATGCTGGATTTAACGGAAATTTGACCTTTTCTGCTTACAATGCCTCCAACGGACCTGTCGAAGTCCCGATAGGAGACAGGTTCGCTCAGGTCGTGTTCGAGGAGCTACGCTCGTCGCCGAAGAAAGGCTACGAGCAGCGCTCGGGCAACTATCAGGGTCAGAGGGGAATAACCCTCCAACCGAGGAAATGTCAAAGGAACTGAAGGTCGAATCCGTAGAGGTTCATGGTCGGGGAGTAGCTCTTGACCTTCCTTCTGGCGAGCTCCTTTAGAACGCGCCCCTCTCGTCTCGCTGTGTCGGCGATCTCATCCAGTCGAGGCTGGAGCTTGGGCTCCTCCGTGATCTCGTAGTAGTGAACGATCCCGCCGGGCTTCAGCATCTTGAGCGCATCGGCTACGTACTCGTTAGCGTCGTGCGGGAGATTCATGATGATCCTGTCAGCCTTCTCGAGCTTTGAGATCTCCTCTCTGGCATCGCCGAGGATTGGTTTGACTGTCGAGACCTTGTTGAGGGACAGGTTCTCCTTCATGAAGCTGACCGCATCTGGGTTCTTGTCGATGGCATACACCACCTTCGGCGAGCGTGTCTTTGCGATCATGATCGAGAAGGGGCCGATGCCAGCGAACATGTCTATCACGACCTCCCCGGGCTGAACTTGCTTTGCAACGTTCTCCCGCTCGGTTGCAAGTCTCGGAGAGAAGAAGACTCTGGAGACGTCCATCCTGAAAGTCATCCCATATTCCTTGTGCGTCGTCTCGGTGGTCTTTTCCCCCGCGACGACCTTGATCCTTCTCGTTCTGAACTCGTCCGCGACGCCGGAATCCATGCAGACTGTCCTGATCGACTTCTGAGTGGCGATGATCGCCTTCCCGATCTGGGACGCATATGGCGCGACCTCGTCGGCCATCTTTACGAGCGCGATCGACCCGAGCGCGTCGAAGGATGATGGCAGGTAAGGCCTCAACTCCTCCGGCAGGTCGACCAGCAGGCGGTAGTCCGTGACCTGCTCCTCGGCCTCCTTGAAATCTGTGGTCTCGATTGGGAAACCCAGGTCTATCCGCTGAGTGACAGGCAGGTAGACGTTCTTGGCGTCCGACTTTATCTGGACGCCCTTTCTGAGGATGCCCTTATCCAATAGCCGCCGGCGGACGGGCTCGGCCTTCTTCTTCGGCACCACGACGCAGAGAGAGTCCATCGAAAAAGCAAATCGACCTACGCGATAGATAAAGTCGCTGTCCGAAAAGAAAGGTTACTTTAGTTGGTTGGGCATTCTCAGGAAGGTGGCTCCGGGAAAAGGCAGACTGTCATTTGTCGGCCTCGGCCTGCATGACGAAAACGGGGTGACTGTGAGGGGTCTGGAGGAGATCGAGAAGGCCGATGTGGTCTTCGCAGAGGCCTACACATCCACCTTGGCAACGGGTTCACTGGAGCGACTAGCGGCAAAGACTCGTCAAAGGATCGAATTGCTGGACAGAATCGCGGTCGAAGAGGGCACCGTGATATTGGATGCCTGCCTGAGCAAGAGAGTGGTCTTGCTCGTCGCAGGAGACCCGATGACCGCAACGACTCACATCGACCTGAGGCTCAGGGCACTCAAGCAGTCCGTAGACACAGCGGTCATCCACGGGGCATCCGTCCTGACAGCAGTTCCTGGACTGCTAGGACTGCAGCACTACAAGTTCGGGCGCACAACCACACTCCCGTTCCCGCAGGAAGGATACTCGCCCACAAGCCCTTACGACGTCATATCCGACAACCTGTCGAGAGGGTTGCACACCCTCGTTCTGCTGGACATCGACGCTGAGAACCTGAGATACATGACAGCCAACGAGGGCTTGAATCTGCTGAGGGACATGGAGAGACGCACTCGAAAGGGCGTGATTTCTGATGACACGCTGGTGTGCGCTGTCGCTCGTGCTGGGTCGCCGGATTGCATCGTGAGAGCAGGGAGAGTCAAGGAGCTGGTCTCTCTGGATTTCGGACCCCCACTGCACACGCTGGTCGTCCCTGGCAAGTTGCATTTCATGGAGGAGGAGGCTCTCGAACTCCTCGCCTCCAAACGCAAGAGTTGACGCAACGCGATTCTGACAATCAGAGGTCCGTTATTCGCTCCTCAACTTTGAGTCCCTTGGAAGGCAGCCTCGCCAAGAACTTGTCCGCTGGAAGTTGCTCGGGCGCCAGGAATCCATGCTCTTTGACCTCGCCGGCAATAAGCATCTCAGCAGCCACCGCTCCCCCCGATCCCACGAGATAGCCAGTGGCATTGCTCTTGCAGATATCGTATGCCTTCTCGTGGGACATCATGGTCCACAGTTTGACCTTCCTCTTCACGCCATCCTTCACGCCAAGAACCTCGACAACGATCACGGCGTGCCCTTTCACCTTGCCGATGAGGTCCACTGGACGCGGCATTAGCGAGACCACGACATCCAGCGGCCTGACCTTTACTCCCTTCACGTCCAAAGGCTTCAGACTGTGGAGGCCCAGTTTCCTCAGCATCCTGGCCACGCTCGCAAAGCTGTCGTCAATGGCTATCTGGAAATCGGCATTCCGAAGGCCTTTGATGAACCTGGGCATCAGGTAGGTCTCCTCGTGGTTCGTGTAATAAACTGGCAAGGCCCCCACGGGAGGTGGAAACTCATAGATCTCTCTCTTGTCAAGAGGAGGGACGAACGTCATCTGTCCATTTCTGAAGACAGCTGCGGGAACAGTCGTTTCCTCAAGGAGGTCGATGGGAGACCACAGGGAGAAGAAATCGACGCCCTCGGCGGCACCGCTGTCACCGTCTCGAACATGTGCCTCTTCGACCTTGTCCAACTTGCTGGCGCCATACACAGCAAAGACATCCGATATGCCAGGATCTTCCCCCGTCGCCGTCAATGCGTGAATCCCGGCCTTCTTGCACTTGACCATGACGGTCTTCAGATCCTCTTCGGATTCCACCGTCAAACAGAAGTCGACGTAGTCTGTCCCAGTCGACGCAGCGACATCTAGTACCTTCCTGTTCAGCTCCCAAGGCAAGGATGAGACAATCAGGTCGCAACCTTTCATCAGCCTCTTGAGTTCGTTCGGATCTGTCCCATCCACCTTCCGAATCGACATCTTCTCGCTTTTGACGCGAGATACCATCGCCTTCGCGGGTTCCGTACGAGAGTCCGCAAGGACGACTTCATCGACTTTGGCGTTCTTCTCCAAATGCTCTGCACACACGAGTCCGGTTATTCCGCATCCTAGCTGAATCACCTTCGTTATTTCGCCCTCTGAGAGCCCAGAATGCAATGCGAGGCTATTAGGGGTTCCCAGATTGGCTGATAATACTATCTTTTATCGCAGGAATCATATTTTGGACATTCTAAATATGTGAGGGACGCGACCATGTTCTGCCAATCTAGCGGCTCCGGCAGATAAGGAGGCTGAGCCTTATCCGATCGCCAAGCCGCGGATCCGCATATGAACCCCAGAGAATCCGGATGGAAGGCAGTTTTCCCTCAAGAAGGCCGAGAATCTTGTCGATCTCCTTGTCCCATGGATCGGCCGCTGAGTACACAGCTATCGCCGCAGTCGCCTCCTTGATGTCGTAGTCGAACCAAGGAGAGCTCAGAGATTCATCAACAACCCTCTGAAGCCTCTCGTCGCCCCTTGCCATGCCAAGCCCGAACCGCGCATATGTTGCTCCGCCCACGACCTCACGGAATATGCTGAGATCGCTCCTGGACATCGTTGCGCACAGGTCGATGACAGGTCTGAGCATTATCCCGTTCAAGAGGCCAAATGCCCTCGAAAGTGGCAGATTGGGAGCCAGGGATGAAAGCTTGTCGTTGTCGAAAGCGACGCACATGGCCGATGACCCCAACAAATCCGCCAAGGCGGTAGTCGCTACCTCCCTGCGCTTGAAACTCTCGGCCGAGAACGGCATCGCGACAAGTGCGATCCCCATCGCTCCCTTTGCCTTTGCGATTGATGTGAGGAGTTTGGATCCAAGGCTTCCCGTGACGCCTCCGAGGCCGCACATTATGAAAGCGACTTCGGTGTTGTTGAATATATCCAGTAATTCATGGCCGACAACAGTCGGCAAGCGCTTCATCAGATCTGGTCCGGCATCAGATAGCCCAAGCAACCGGTCCTGGCCTATCAAGACCTTTCTCTCAGCATGGGATCGCGCAAGATCCGCGCTGGAAGTCGAAAATGCAACTGTGGGGAACTGAGTCCCCTCAACGATGTTGCACCCAGCACTCCCGATCCCGAAGAGTTTCGCTCTGACTCTCGGGTCTTCTGTCGACTGTGCGAATCTAGTTCTGAAGTTCGGCATCCCAAGGGATTGATGCGCTTCTGTCCATTTGAATTTTCCATGAGCTCCTCAGACCATGTTTTCCGATGCAAACTGAAGGATTGATGGAAGGGCCACAATTAAGTAACATGAAGGATATGCGTGAGCCAGAGCCCTTTCGCGAGCCGAATGGGCGGCTTGTTGCTGTTCATCCAGGCAACAGCGAGAGCGGTTCTGCTGGCTACGGCGGACATCAGAGAATGGTGCATTTAGGATGCTAGACCTGCAGACGGGTTTCCTCATCAACATGGCAATCGTGATCGCGGTCGCCGCCACCATCATCATCCTTTTCAATCGGTTGAAGCAGCCCCTCATTTTGGGGTATCTAGTAGCAGGCATGGTCGCAGGTCCGTTCGTGATATCGGCTCAATACACTGTGGGCTCAGAGGGATCTCAGACTGTCATTTCCGCACAGCCAGTTATCGAGATGCTCGCGAGGCTCGGGATCGTCCTTATCACCTTCTCGATCGGCCTTGAGTTCAGCTTGAAGCAGCTCCGGAAGATAGGGGTCACGGTGATCGCGGCGGCAGCTCTCGAAATCGCATTGATGATTGGCATCGGGTACCAGCTGGGACGAGCGCTTGGCTGGAGCGGGCTCGAGTCCACTCTTCTTGGTGCGATGCTGTCGGTGGCATCGACGATGATAGTTGTGAGGTCCTTGAGAGAGAGAGGAGGACTGGATAATGAGAAGGCTCGGCTGATCGTCGGGCTCCTGATCGTGGAGGACTTCGCAGCGGTCCTCATCTTGGCGGCAGTCTCGGGACTCATCTCTCAAGGAGGCATCGAACCATCTCAACTCGCCGATCTTCTGCTGAAGATGGGGATTTTCATTGCGGCCTCGATCGTGTTCGGCCTCGCGGTTGTGCCCAGACTCGTGGACTATGTGGGAAAGCAGCGGTCTGGAGAACTTCTGGTGCTCACAGTCCTTGGGCTGTGCTTCTCGATGGCGGTATTCTCGAGGTGGATAGGATTCTCAGAAGCAATTGGAGCTTTCGTCATGGGGGTCATCGTGTCCGAGTCAAGGTACCTCGGAGATGTGGTTAGGCGCGTGGAGCCGATCCGGGATCTCTTTGGCGCGATATTCTTCATCACGGTGGGTATGCTTGTAGATCTCAAGCTCTTCCTCAACAGCGAATTCCTCATAACTGCCGCAATCATCACTCTCGTCTTCATCCTGGCCAAGATATTCTCATGCTCACTCTCAACATTCATATTCGGGTTCGGCGCGAGGAACTCCATCGGCGCTGGTCTCAGCATGATCGCCGTCGGTGAGTTCTCTCTGATGATAGCTGCCGTTGCAATCGGGTCTACGGCGATAAGCAAGAGCATCAACCTCTATCCAACCATCGTCCTTGTGACGACGATCTCGGCTCTGGTCGTTCCCTACAGCGTGAAGTACTCTGACAGGGCGACGAAAGTTGTCGAGGAAAGAGTGCCAAGATCGCTCCTTTTGCTTGCATCGTATTTCAACCTCGTGGTCAGGAACATGAGAAGGCGCTCGCAAACGTCTCTGAAAATATCAAACGAGATGAGAATTAGTATTTCCCGGCTTTTCGTCTACATCATCGTCATGGTATCAGTCTCTGCGATTGCGGTCGGGGCTGCCCCCAAGATACGGGACTACGCTGGTTTCGTAGGCAACAATGAGGAGCTCTTTCTGTTCGTGCTGATCACGGGTTCGCTTGTAGTCGTCGCATCTGCATTGTTCGGCATCTGGAGCAGGACCATAAGGCTCATCGAGATATCCACCAGCGAGGCCATGCTGAGCACCAAATCCGCAGTGAACATCGGCTATCAGGATACCTCGAAGGCGCTCAAGTGGGTCTTCCTTGCCATCTACATGGTCGTGGGGTTCGTCGTGATCTCCCCACTTATCAACTCGCTCGCACAGCAGGGACTCACGTTCGCTCTGCTCGCCGTGCCCATCATCGCTGTGGCAATCATCGCTCTCTGGGGTTCAGTGAAGACCATAGACAAGAAGTTGACGGAGATCTTCGAGCACAGAGGAACATCTGCCTTCGGAGACTCGTCGGCGGACCTCGCTGAGATCGAGGACATCATAGCGACGATGGAGCGTGGAAGGAGTTGAAGCTGGTCCACCTGTCTGATACCCATCTGGGTTTCAGCGCATATTCCAAGCTCGACGTTGCTGAGGGCATCAACCAGCGAGAGGCGGACTTCTACCACGCGTTTCAGGAGGCAATCGACAAGACAATCGAGCTCAGGCCCGAGGTCGTCGTCCATTCGGGGGACCTGTTCGACACGGTGAGACCACAGAACCGCGCCATAGACTTCGCGTTGAGGCAGCTCATCAGGCTATCCGAATCGGGCATCGAAACAATACTGGTTTCCGGCAACCATTCCACGCCACGCCTCCGCGAGACAGGTAACATCTTCCGCATATTCGAACATCTGAAGCACGTCCATCCAGTGCATGAGCCCGGAGGAAAGACCATCGTCGTCGGAGATGCGACGATATACGCGTTACCGCACTCTACGAACCCGTCTCTGGCTGAAATCACGTCAGGACTGAGACCGTCCAGAGACACCAAGCTCGGCGTGTTGGTCATTCATGCAGGAGTTGTCGGCACCGACACCTACAAGATGGACGAGTTCAACGAGCAGACCGTCCCCGCCGAGAACATATCACCAGAATGGGATTATGTCGCACTTGGCCACTATCACGAGTTCAAGAAGGTCTGCCCGAGGGCATACTATTCCGGATCGACGGAGAGACTCAGCTTCGGCGAAGCCGAACAGAAGAAAGGGATCATCGAGGTGGACCTAGACACACACGCGGTCAAGTTTCACGAACTGCGTGTCCGCAGCATGCTGGACATGGAAGTGTTCGACGCGTACAGACTGACCTCTTCTGAGATTCTTCAGGAAGCAAAGGAGCGGATGAGCGGCGCGATCATCGATGAGAGAATCGTCCGGCTCACAATCAAGAACGTCGCTTCGGACGCGTACAGATCGCTCGATGTGCAGGCGATCAGGAGGATGGGCAGCAGCGCTCTTCACTTCGAGCTCAAAGTCGACAAGGTCGAGGGCGAAGGTCAGAAGCAGGTGGGCGACACCCAAATAGGCCTTCTGGCTGACGAGTTCAAGAAATATGTGATATCGCTCGATGTCTCAGATGAAAAGAAGAGCAAGCTGATGGAGATGGGAATGCCCTACCTGATGAGGGATGAGGAATGAGGATCTCCTATCTCAAGCTCAAGAACTACAGACGATTCAAGGAGCTCGAGCTCCAGTTTCCCGACGGAATAGTGGGAATACTCGGTCTCAACGGCGTCGGGAAAACCACCGTCATAGAAGGGATCGCCTGGGCGTTGTTCGGGAATGTCGATGAGGTTGTGCGGACCTCCAGAGAGGGAATCAGGAGAGCTGGCTCCGGAGCCGGCGAGACCTGCACTGCCATCCTTGAATTCGAGCTCGGGGGAACGGAGTACAAGATCGAGCGGGAGATGGGAGGAAGGAGCCTCTCCATGCGCGCGGAGTTGAGGACAAAGGACAAGGTGCTCGCAGAGGGCGACAAGCCAGTTAGGAAGATGGTCGAGAGACTGCTGGGGATGGATCACAAATCGTTCTTCACATCGGTGTTCGCCAGACAGAAAGAGCTCAACGCGCTCCAGAACGTCGCCGCGGGAGAGAGAAAGAAGGTCGTCCTGAGAATGCTGAGGATAGACGGCGTGGATTCGGTCCTGACTGAGATAAGAGCGGACCGCAAGGATTCGCTCTCCAGAATCGAGGGCGCACAGAAAACCCTTCTCACCGAGGATGGCAGAGAGCGCGAGAAAGTGCTTGATGAAAAGATGCCTGGACTGACCGCAACGCTCGAGAAAGCGTCAACAGAGCTCGCCGTCGCGGAACAGCAGGAAAGAGAAGCCGCTACGGCCGCGGACTTGGCCCGCAAGAGGAGAGACGAGCTGAAGAAGGATGTGGATGCGTACAATTCCGCATTCGGGGACCTGAAGGCCAAGCAATCGGCACTTGCAGAGATGCGAAGCAGGGAAAGGATCACGGCAACAAAGCTGGCGGAAGCCAACGCCAGACTCAAGAAATTGCCGTCAGCAGAGAAGGACGAGGAGGCGTGGAAGCTCGTCTCGAAGAGGAAGGAAGACTTCGAGAAAGAGAAGTCCAGAAACGAGAGGATGAAGATGATTCAGCAGGAGATCGCCACCGATGAGGCCGAGGAATCTCGGAGACAGGACGAGCTTGCGAGGCTCAGAGCGAGCGCAGAGGACGCGGCGGACATCGTGACGAAGATAGGCGATGTGGAGAAGGCGAATGCCGAATGCCAGGCAAGAAGGACCGAGATCAACTTGCGCGTGGGAGAGCTCAAGTCGGTCGTATCGGACAGAAAAGATGCGGCGACAAAGGACCGGAGGAAGCTGGAAGAGATCAAGACCGCGGGAAGGGATGGCGTCTGCCCAACTTGCGAGCGCAAGCTCGACGACTCATACGGGCTTCTTCTGAAGAAACTCACCGATAGCTCTGCGGATGCAGATAAGATGGCCAGAGGGGCGCAGGCCGACATCGACAAGCTTGATTCCGAGCTCAGGACTCTCACGAGCAAAGAGGATGCGCTGAAGAGGAAGAAGGCGAACCTTGACCAGCAACTCATGAAGATGAGGCAGATGGAGGCTTCCACCAAGGAGAAAGAACTCGAACTGGCCAAGGTGAGGACTAGACTATCGGACCGCAAGAAGAGCCGATTCGAACTCGGCGAGGTCAGGTTCACCGACAAGGACTACGAGATGGTCATCGTTGAGCACGAAAGACTCAAGGCCGCGCACGAGACATATCTTGAGCTGAAGAGCCTCAAGGCGCAGTCGGATCATTATGCCCGCGAGATCGAGGACGTGCGGGCGGCGATAAAGAATGGAACGGTAGAGGAGGGACAATATCGAGGGATGGTTGAGGCTCTTGGACCAAAGAAGAGCTTATACGAATCGACATTAGCTGAGCTTGATGAAAAAACTGCCATACTCAACTCCGCCAAGGACGCTCTGCGAAAGCTCGGCAGCATTAAGGAGAAGGCGGACTCCGAGCTCGCTCGAGCCCGACAAGAGATCGAGGGGATAGCCCGCGTCAAGAAGGCCATCGAGAAGGACAGGAAGAAAGCGGAGGATTTGGCGCTGCTCGAGGATGTCGTAATCAACTTCAAGGACCATCTGATCGGCCGGATCGCACCTGTCCTGTCAGAGCTCACTTCCAAGGGGCTGGAGTCGATGACCGAGGGAAGGTATGCGAACGTCGAGCTGGACGAGAACTACGAGATGCAGATAGATGACCAGGGCACTTCATACCCGATAGACCGCTTCTCAGGAGGCGAATCGGATCTGGCGAACCTGAGCCTGCGCCTCGCCATCTCGAGGATCATCGCGGACAGGACTGGAGCGACTCCGATCAATTTCCTCATACTGGACGAGATATTCGGCTCTCAGGATCTCAACAGGAAGAGAAGCGTCATGACGGCGCTGTCACGCCTGTCGACCCAATTCAGACAGATATTCTTGATCACTCACATCGAGGACATCAAGGACACGATGAACTACATAATCAGAGTGGAAGAGCAGGAAGACGGCACGAGCAAGGCGGAGTTGGCCAGCTAGGGCGCGCCGAACTTGCCGAGGGTCATCTGGTCCTGGATGTCGATGTCCTTCTCCTCATGAGGAACGCCAAGCAGGTCCATCATCATGAATGCGTCTTTGACCGCCTTGGCACGTCCGTGGTTGTTGAAGTATATCCTCGCCACCCTGCAGTTAGATATGATCTCCTGCAGCCTCGGCCGCCAGGGTTCGAGCTGCTCATGCGTGTAGAGGAAATCGTACCGGTTTATTCGGTAGTCATCCTCTTTCTCGTCCTTGAACCAGATATCGTAGTTCCTGCCGTGAAACCTGACATATGCGTGCTTGGCCGTGAGCGACCTGGTCACAGGAAAACCAGGTCCGTCGACAATCACGTTGGCCACGCCGAATTCCTGAAGCGTCTCGAGGGCGTCGGCAGCAAGCTCGTTTCCTCTCTCGTTGAGCCAGCTCCTGTGCCTGAATTCGACAGCGTAGTCGTGCGCGTCGGTGTCCAACACATCCAGCAGCGCCCTGAGCTTACCCAGACTCTCATTTCCTTCGAGACGGAAGTAGGGCGTGAGCTGCACAAGGACCCCGCCCAGCAATCCAGCCTCCGCGAGGGGCCTCACACAAATACTCTCGAAACTGGATGCCTGCGCAGCAGCCTTTTCGCCATCAGCCTTCAGTATGGATTCGTGCGTGACAATCTGGGGGAGCTTCACGGAGAACTCGAAGCCGGGTTTCTGCTTCCCGCGCTCTATCCAGGACCTGACCATGTAATCGTTCGGAACGCGATAGAACGTGGAATTGATCTCGACCGTCGAGAAGAATCTGGAGTAGTATGATAACCACTCACCTTTCTTCCTCGCAAGGTCGCTTGGATAGAACCTTCCCACCCAATCGTCGTACGACCAGCCAGAGCAGCCGATCAGCCCGGCCATCGGATTTATAGATGGATTGTGGCTATAAAAAGAATTGCCCAAGGCCAGATAGTGCAGAAAGAGCCAGTTATCGCCTGGCACCGGAGGGGAATCTTGGCCACACGGGCCTCAGGCCCTTGAGCTGTGCCTCGCGCCCGAACGGGACCCTCTTGAGCGATTCAGAATAGCGGTTCAGTATGCTAAGCGCGATCTCCGTTATCCATTGGTCTTTGTCGGGGTGCGGCCGCTCCGACTGATTCCAGAAACCGTCCGTAGCCCGCGCTCCAAGGAGCCATCTGATCGGCCTTTCCATGCGCTTGTCGTCGGCTCCGAACCCCATCCAAGTCAGGATATCCAGAGCACACAGGCCGCTTCCGAAGTAGGTCGGGTACTTAAGTCTGGTCCAGTTCTTCTCAGAATAGTAGAAAAGAGTATGATAGTTTTTCTTGAAGAACCTGTTCAGAAAGAATTCGGCCCCTCTCAACGCCGCTTTCGTGCCCGAGAGCTTGTAGCTCCCGCACAACCCTCTCACAACCATCATCGTGGTCCACTGACAACTCGGCACATCATAGAACTGCGCGGGATCGTACTCGCAGATCTTACCTCGGTTGACGAGATCAACGAAGTCCGACTGCCTAAGGTATTTGAAATCCGGGAGTTGCTTCATGTC
Organism: uncultured Thermoplasmata archaeon; assembly: GCA_963705355.1. Lineage (GTDB taxonomy): Archaea > Thermoplasmatota > Thermoplasmata > UBA10834 > UBA10834 > COMBO-56-21. The sequence continues at coordinate 320,310 of OY970070.1, read as the reverse complement.
CTCCAAATACGGCACTATCCATCCTCCGTCTGGTCGTTGGACGCTGAGCAGCCAACGAATGAGCTTCTGCACACGCGGATCCTTCTCCATTCCGAAGTGAAGAAAGGCTCGAAGGGCAAACCCATTGTATTGAGGGAGCGCGAACGGCATGTTCCAAGGGCCAGGGATGTACCCTTCTTCAGTCTGCCAGGTCAGGAGTCGGTCAAGAGCCGCCTCAACATGACCCTCCTCTCTCGATGTCAGATTGTCGCTGAGGAAATTCAGATTCCTCAGCATCGTGACATAAGTCCAACCACAAGGAGGTCCAGGTCCAGCATCCTCAGTCGCCTTGCGTAACTTGGGTATCGGCCAGGTTCCGTCTGGTCTGAGGGTTTGAAGCAACTTCAGCCTTGGCGGGTAGCTCTCACACTCCTTGACGGCCCTTTGGACCAGAAGATCGTCAACGTCCTTTGCCATGACGTCAGTCAGAAGGAAATACCGCACTGGCGCGGAAGATATCTGAAGGAGCTTCAGAGCGGATTCCTCGACTATTCGGTCGATATCATCAGCTAACATGTCCAGGACCTGACCCACTGTTGATGCTCTGGACTTTGGAAATACTTTGGAGTACATTAACCTTCACGGTCTGGGAGTGAGTTAACTGACAGACGTTGTTCGATATCGCTGGAAAAGAATATATCGAAGATAGGTACTAGGATTCCACGCCTGGAAGAATATGCTGCTGATCCACGTGATGCAGTGTTCCGACACCAGGCAACAGTGCGCCGATCATGGGTCCCTCTACGAATCATCGGTGTGACACCGGAGCGTGTGTAGGGGACAACGCGACGCACAACAACAACCCCCAGGAGGGTCAGGGCGGCGAGACTGCTTTGGCAAGCGATGAACCGCGCTGTTACACCTGGGGGACAATCCGCTCAGGTCTTTAGCGGCCTTCTTTATCTTACAAGCTTCCTGAGCCAGCGCTCCGCATCGTCATAGTGCGAAAAGGTCCTCTCCTGGTTCCGGAACTCGGCATCGTGATGAACTCGCCTGATTCCACGGCCATCGCCTGCGTTGACGTGGTGCAGAAGCTCGTGAAAAACGACGAACTCGAGCACGTATCGCGGAACGCGCTCAGAATCCATGACCCTGTTTGCCGCGAGAAGGTTCAAAGGGGCGAGGTAGAACCCGAGGCGTCGACGAGGGGATTCCGATGCCCATGCTAGAATTGGATTTTGGATCTTACCGGAGAAATAGAATGAGTTGACATAGTCGAACACCTCACGAAGATCTCTTGCAGCGCCTCGAGGCACAAACGTCAAGCTTCTCGACCTGCGCATGTAGAGATCCTTCTTCGGTTCCCAGAGTTCTCCCGAGCGAGCGTAATTGAGATATCGGGTAGCCCTTATTTTTGGACGTTCTCGTCCCGTGGCTCGGCACAGTAGATACCAAGCGAGTGATTCCAGCACCTCCTCCGGCGCATCCATCATATAGTCGCTTATCTTGAAGCTGAGCGCGCCGCCATTGCTCTTCCAGGTGTGCTTCAATTCCGAATATGGAAAGAACTCGGCTCCGACATCGGCCAATTCCAGACGCCGGCTGACCGAGGCGAAAGCATCTCTCAGACACACGCAGATTGTATGGCCGAATCTCTTTATATGATTCGCTACTAATCCGGGCACGACTATGCGTTTATCGAGACCCCTGGCAGGACTCCTTGGCATTGCTTCCGCACGTAGGTTAGACTCGCTGCTGTCCCGATCGTTTTCGATGACGATCCTCGCATCAGCACTGATCTTCTCGACGATTTCCTTCGAGACGGAGGCGCGCGCAGACGTTCCCCGAATATCGGAGACCATCAACTGCGTATCTGGCGAGAGGATTATGCAAACAATTGAAGATCTTCAAGACTTCGGTTCCAGAGCATTCTATCTCAACACATCTCAAGATGCCGCGTCCTACATATTCGAACAGTTCGAAGAGTTGAACATCAGCGTGGCGTATCAGGAATTCACAGTGGGCACTCATACAGTTAGAAACGTTGTTGCGACAATGCCAGGTACATCTGAATCGTCGTCGCAGTTTCTCTTCGGGGCGCACTATGACAGCGAGAACAGAGACGCGAGGAACCTCTCGGACGGTCAAAGGCTCGCCGCTCCAGGGGCGGATGATGACGCATCAGGAGTGGCATCCGTCCTTGAACTGGCAAGGATATTGTCCAGATTCAGCTTGAAGAACACAGTGAAGTTCGTCGCTTTTGGTGCGGAAGAGTATGGATACGACTTCTCAGGGGGCCTTGCAGGCAGCCTCGCGTTTGTCCAGTCGGAGAAAGCCGCAGGCGCTGCATATGCCGGCTGCTGGATTCTTGACATGATCGGATACGAAGGGGGATACGGGAATCACACCGTTGTCGTCGTCAACGGCAACTCTGCTGCCCTCGGGACTCGCGTGCGGGAATCAGTTCAAACCTACGACATCCAGCTGGCAGTCAACGTCACGGTCGACCCCTCCACAACATACAGCGATCATGCTAGATTCTGGGCGGATGGCTACCCAGCGGCGCTCGTCATCGAATCCAATCCGTCGGATAACCTGTACCAGTTCAATCCGTACTATCATTCCTCTAACGACACGCTCGACAAGCTCTCCGAAGGACAGATTGTCTCAGTCACCAAAGGTCTTGCCGCGACGCTCCTGGACATGACTAGTCCGGTGCGCGGGAATGAGACAGCGATTGTTCTGGCTGGCATGGCGATTGCTGTTACGGTTGCAGCGACGATGTACATCTACATAGTGAGAAGGAAGGGGCGACAGACATGACGGACGAAAAGGATCCGCATCGCAGGCGGGAGTATCCGACAATCCCGCTTGTTGGAGTGGGAGCCGTGGCAATCAAGAATGGCAAGATTCTGCTGGTGAAGAGAGCATTCGAGCCGGGAGCGGGCAAATGGAGCGTTCCGGGCGGCCTCGTGGAACTCGGCGAGAAGCTGTCAGAAGCGTGCGCCCGAGAGCTGGAGGAGGAGACTGGGATAAAGGGCGAGGTGCTCGAGCTGATCAACGTCTTTGACATGATAGACACGGATGGGTCTGGGAAAATCAGATACCATTACGTCCTTGCAGATTTCTTGGTCAAACCAATAGGCGGAGTCGAGAATCCGAGCGTAGAGGTCACGGAGATGAGATGGGTGACGCGCGAGGAGACTCGGTCAATGGACATGACTAAGACCGCGAGGAGAGCGCTAGAAGAGCTTTTCGGAGGAACTGTCTAGTCCAGTCCCGGTATCGGCGGCCTCGAGGAAACCAGCGACTGTGTGCCCCCTTTGCCAGCGCGGGCGGTTTTCACGACCAGAACCGGAACATCGACCGACCGGATTATTCTGTCATATGTCGCCCCGAACAACGTGCGCTCAAAGACTGACTGCGGGCCCGCACCCATCACGAGGATGTCAGAATGCTGAACGCGGTCCAGGACTGCGTTCACGAAGGATCTGGAATACACGTACTTGACCTCGTTAGCCACCTTCACCCTGTTGGCCATGTGGCCCAATCTCTCCGCGTTTCCTCGCATCAGCTCCACTTGCTTGTCGTCCGTCACAACCGAGAGTATTTCTATCTTTGCACCGAACTCCCTGGCGATCGGCAGCGCGAGCAGCAGCGCTTTTCTGGTTTCGAAATAACCTCCAGAGACCAACAGGATATTCTCGATGTTCTTGCTCAGTCTCGCAGTCTTGATTATGACGACGTCGCAGGGGGCTTCACGGACTACCCTGTCGAGGTTGCGACCCAGGATCGTCTTACCCCTCCTCCGCGTTCCCTTCCAGCCTAGGACCAATAGGTTCGCGGCCTCATGCTTGGTCTGATCCAAGATGGAGCCAGCAACGTCATAAGAAACCGATACGACTGGTCTGACAGCAACGGTGGAGGGGGCAACCTTGACTGTCTTCTTGAGACTAATCGAGATTTCATCAATGTACTCCTTGCTGATGGTTTCCAGCGGCATCGCTCTCGGAACCTCGACGATCTTGTTGACAGTGAGGTCGCCGTTGAAGTACCTCGCGAATATGCCCGCAAGTTCGATGAGCCTAAGATTGCCGAGATCCTCGAGCGCGAGGAAAACTCTGAACCGCTCGATCTGCTCCTTCGTAAGAGGCCGCGGCGGGACTCTCCGTTGCGCAACAATCGATTCGTATTCTTCTCTAGGCTTCGCAAACGCGGACACGGCAAAACCAATTGCAATCCACACGAGAGCCACATACCATGCCTCCGGGACGAGCCACCATATCGATACGGCCAAGGCGAGCTTCGTGATCACTCCGATGACTGGAAACAAGGGGAAGAACGGCGTTCTGAAGCCGACGTCGATTTCTGTCAGCCTGGGAATTAACCTTATTGATGCGAGGTTCGCGAGCGTGAACAGAAGAAGGAACACGACCGATGTGGACGCCACGACGACCTTCAGCGGAAAGAACATCGCCATGACGAACATGATCGCTCCCGTGATAAGAATGGCATTGTGCGGAATCCTGCGGACTAAGTGTATCTTTCCGAATACTTTTGGCAACGACCCGTCCCTTCCCATTGCGAAACTGACGCGAGAAGACGAAAAGACGGTTGCGTTCAGAGCGGCCATGGCAGACAGCAGTCCTCCGAATATCAGCAACGGAGCTCCAGCGATCGGGATGACATGAGCAGCTGTGAAGAACACCGCTTTCTCCCCCTCGTTCCCGATGTCCATCGCGGGATATTTCACAAAGCACGCAAGAGCGACCAAGATGTAGAGCAGTGAGGCCACGGCGACTGAGGCGAATATTGCCCGCGGGATATTCTTCTTTGGGTTTTTGACCTCCTCGCCGCATTGGACCACGATCTCGTATCCTTCAAAGGCAAGAATCGTGAAGCCCATCGACATGAAGATGCTGTCATAGCCCTTTCCGGCTGGCAGAAGCGGCTCCAGGTTGTCAAAGGCGTGAATCCCTTTGGTGTCGAATGCGCTAATCAATGAGAAGGCAACGAAGAACACGATGATCAGGACCTGGATAATCGTGACAGAGGTTCCTGTCTTCCCGGTCGTGCCCACGCCAATGTAGTTGATCCCAAGGAAGAACGCCATGGCGATGACAGCAAAGAGTTTCACAAGAATGGCGGATGAAAGGCCGAGAATGCTGAGGCCCAAATAGTCAACAATCGCAACAGCGGCGTAGCCGAATCCAAGTGAATAGAAACTGCATGCCACCGTGTGGCCGAACCATGAAAGCCAACCAGAGATGAATTCCGCCGGATGAGGAAGTGCTTTCTTGGCCCACAAGTAGCCTCCGCCCGCCTCGGGGAACGACGATCCCAATTCCGCGTACGTGGTCGCCGTGAAGATTGTCACAACGGTGTTGAACAAGAAAACCAGCAGAATCCCGGCACCGACATCCTGAGTGACCACTCCGATGAGCACGAATATGCTCGTGCCTATCATCGCGCCCACGCCGATCATGGTCACGTCGAGAAGCCCCAAGTCACGCCTCAGCGTGACAGTGACTGCCTGGCGAGCGGAGGAGCTAGACATCTGGGTGGATGTCATGAATTGCGCACAGTTTAATGCTTTGCGATGGGTATATGAGGAGAGAGATGGGGACCAAACGGCTTCAAAAAGCGACCTCAGTCCTCCGAAATCGGTATCCCCAGGGACTGGCTGAATGAGAAGCCCCAAAATGATAAAGGTTTAAGTCGTACAGTTGGTATCACGCCAGACAATCCATGGGCACATCCTACGTGGAACTGGCGGAGTCCTTGATGGACGAATTCCTGAGCTGGGATCCGTCCTATGCGACTCAAGTCGGCTGGCACAAGTATGATCAGGTCCTCAGGGACGCTAGCGAGTCGTCAAGAACACGCATTTGCAGAAGAATTGAGGAACTACTCCAGCTGCTGAACGTCGTCTCATCTGAGAAGCTTTCTCCAGACGACCGTCTGGACGTCGATCTTGCGGCCTACATACTGAAGTTGAAGCTTTTTGAGATCGCAGACCTGAAGCTCTTTGAGAGGGAATCGTTGGCATGCAGCGAGGTCGGCTACTCTCTGTTCTTCCTGTTCATGAGAGACCACCCGTCCTTCGACGAAAGACTAGAATCGATTATAAGCAGACTGGACGAAGTGCCAGCGTTTCTTGCAGAGTCGCGCAAGGCCCTCAGGTCTCCGTCTAGGATTTGGAACCAAGCAGCTCTGGAAGCAGGACTTGAGATTCCGGGATTGATCAGAGACATCGAGAAACTGGCGGAGAGGAAATCATGCGACCTACATAAGAAGGAGCGATTGGCAAAGGTCGCGAATGCCGCGATTCGCACTGTCGAGGATCATAACAAATGGCTCCGGGAAAAGGTGATTCCGAAGGCCAGCCCGAATTTCGCCATCGACATCGATGAGTACGAGCAATATCTCAAGATGAAGGATTGGGGAGTGACTGCTGAGGAAGCACTTGAGATTGGGGAAAGATACCTAGAGCTTGTGAGGAAGCAAATGGCTGAGGTAGCCAAAAGCATCGTTCCCTCAGGCAATCCGGCAGAGGCAATGGAATCGATGAAATCCAGACATCCAGAGACGTTTGAGGCCGCATTGAAGGCGTACAGAGAAGCTGTCAAAAGAGCCCGGGATTTCGTGGAACAGAAGGACCTTGTGACGATTCCTGAGAACGAGAAGCTGTTGGTCCTCGAAACGCCCATGTTCATGCGGCCTATGACGCCTTTCGCTGCTCAGTTCGAACCGGGCAAATTCGATGAATCTCGGACGGGCATGTTCCTTGTGACGCCCGATGAGGACCAATCTGAGCTGCTACGGGAACACAGTTACGCCGAGATTGAAAACACAACTGTTCACGAAGCTTATCCCGGTCACCACCTCCAAGGCATTTGTTCCAACACGAACCCTTCCACCATCAGAATCCTTATCGCGTCCCCGGACTTCGGCGAGGGCTGGGGACTGTACTCTGAGGAACTCATGATCTCATCGGGATTCAATGATAATCCTCTCGGCAGGTTCACGTATCTGAACGATCTCATGTTCAGGATAGCGCGGATGATTGTCGAGGTGCGGCTTGCGAAAGGAGACTTCACCATAGATGAGGGTGCTCAGCTGTTTATCGACGAGTGTGGGATGGACAAGAAGGCATCTTGGATTGAAGCGCGTTCGTGCGCGATGTCGCCGACCTACTACTCATCCTATTTCCTCGGAAAGCTCTCGATCATGCAGCTTAGAGAGGACGTCAGAAAAGCACTTGGGAACAAGTTCTCGTTGAAGCTGTTCCATGACTGGCTGCTATACAGCGGCTGTCTACCGCTCAGGTTCATGAGGAGAGCAGTTGCCCAGAAGATGAAGGAGCAGTTCGACACCGATCTCGGACCACAGAGAGAGACGCTTCACGAGTACGCGATGCGGAAGCTCGCCGAGGATAGCTACTAGGCCTCCTTCTCGAGGATGTCGACCCACCGCTCCTCACCGATCTCCTCCTCTTCGTGCCACGTTCCCGGCCTGTAGGTATCCGCCATGAACTCTTGGAGCATCTTGTCGACCCCCACGACGGTCTTCATGGTGCCGTTCCACCTCTCCAGCCTGCCCTTGTAGCGTTCCTCGATGTCCCTCAATAGCATGGGGAGGTTCTCGAAGGTCTCCTTCGCCGGCCAACCAGAGTATATCAACGCGGCGTAAGCCCACTGCCCCTTCTCGATGATGACTCTCTTGTCACCGATCTCAAGCTTCTTGAGTCCCACCTCACCTTTCTGGAAGGAGTCCCGGACGAACTCTTGGACTGCCGTGAACATGGCGCTCACCACATCCTTGTCCAGATTAGTGTTCTCCTCTTTGGTGACATGTGCAATGAGCCTGCCATCGTTGTGAATGAGGAAGATGTTCTCAAGCGCGTACGGCCGCGGGATCCGGCTCGCCAGGAAGTAGCCCGCGACGCCTGCCGCCAGCAACACAAGCGGGAACGTATAGGGCCAGCCGATTCTCTCAGCCATCGTCTTCTCCACACCAACCTTGAAGATTCTGACATTGGACTGCAATTTGCCGTCGCTCGCCTGAATGGTGACCGTTATGACATCAACTCCGTGCGGGAGCGTGACGTAGAGGAACCCTCCGACGACAGCCACGCTCTCAGCAGGAGATGCAGTAATCGTCAGGTTCTCCGGAGCATCGTCGCTATCGTAAATGTAGTCGAGGATGTAGAATGGCGCATCAATATGCCCCGTCTTGACGATCATGTCGGGGATTGGATAGATCCAAGGAGCCTGATTGACTGGCGTGACCGTCACGTACGCGCGGAACGATGCCCAGCCGAGATGTGAATCCTTTGCCGTGATTGTGAGGACCTCCGTTCCCGACCAATTCACATCTGAAGTCAGATTGACGACACCGTTTGAGTAGATTTGGAGGTGAACGAATCTGTTCCCCACGATTGTGAAATTGAGCATCGAATCGTCGGGATCCCAGAACAAATCGTACATCCTCAGCGAGTTGTTCAGATATGAGTTCTCAGGGAATGCGTAGTAAGTCGCGTCCGGATTCGGGGCAATCACAGTCGGCGGAGCGTCGTCCGTCACAAAGACCGTGAAATTGCAGGGGGTCATCAGACCACCAGGATCAGTAACCTCCATGTGAACATAGACAAGGTATGGGCCAAGGAAGATATCGGAATCAGGGAGGATGCTTCCCGGAAACAGTATCTCGAGTCGGTAGCTGCCCATGAAGGTCGATGTCTCCTTCACGTGCGTGTCGTTGAACGTGAATGTCAAGGAATCAATTGAGTTGTCCGGGTCGAACACATACTGGCTCAGGTAGAGGTAGTATGTGACGTTGTATTTCACTAGAATAGATCCTGGACTTCTCACAATCGGCGCATCATTGACTGCGATCACGGTGACTGTGATCATGTCGGTCTTCAGAGCACCTTCAGGGTCTGTGGCAGTGAACGCGCCGTCGGTCGTGCCAGACCACTCCTCCGTCGCGTTCATGTAGACCGAGTGGTTCCAGGCTATGTAGACCTGGAGATGCTGGAAGCCGTAGGAGTAATATAGGTACGAGCCCTCAACATCATAGAAATATGAGTCGAGGTTAAAACAATAGTGAAGGACGTCCCCCTCATACAGCGTTTGGTTGGGCAGGCTGGTGTTCAAGCGAGGAGGGTAGTCCCAAGTGACATATACGGCTAACTTCAATTGAGAAGAAGCGTCGGCGGGATCTATCACTGAAAGAGTGACAATCTCGAAGTAGGTCGAGCCACGGCTTGGGTCCGAAGGGAACAGGAAGGTGGCAATGAGTCCATCGAATTCGATGCTGCCGCCGCTGGAGCTGGGCAAGGATGCGCTCATCCCCAATTCCGACTTCGCATTGTCAACGTCCCAGACATAGTACGTGTAGTCGAATACGTAGGGGTCGTCGAATCTCACACTGAGTCGCGTCGGAGGATTGTTGACGAATTGAGGCGCATCATTTACCGGGAGTATCTTGACGGTCACCCACTGATATGTCCAATAGCCTCCACTGTCCACAACCCAAAGCCGGAGCGCGTCCTCCCCGTTCTGATTCGGTTGGGTGGTCAGCCTCAGCACGGCATTCGAATTCGGATCATGTGTGACGATATAGAGCGACATATTGACGTCCTCGACCGACCATCTGAGGGACTCGGTCCCCTCGTCGTCATGCCAATACCCAGTAAGGCTAAGCTCCCATGTCCCTCCGTCCTCGTTCTGAATCTGCTCCGGTATCGTGCTGAGCCAGGGTCCATGGATACCGCTAACAACGACAACACTAAGCACCCCAACGATGCCGCCGACTCTGACGCTGATGACACCAACCTCAGGGATGAATCCCGCCCGATAGACTCCGGACGGCCCACTGCCATTGACAGCCCCGGAAGTGTTGGTACGCCAAATAGCGCCAGTGATATCCACCAGATTTGCATTGACATCGTAGCCAGTCGCAGTAAGGGCTTGAGTCTCGTTCTCTCCAATCAGGAGAGGATCAGACGGAGCAGAGATGACAATCCTTGCCAACTCTCCCACAACAACATTAATAAGAGCGGTCCTGTTCGCGTCTGTCAAATCGTTCTTGCACCTCAGATTACCCGAGCCAACCAACGAAGCTGTGAAGGTCACTGAGAGGCCGGCTCCCGAAATCGTGCCGATGCTGGACGGCACGGTCCAATTCGGAGACCAAGTCGTGTTGATGTTTCCAAGAACATCAAGGCCCGTAGCAGTGAAGGCCCTTGAGGTTCCTGAAGCGACGGTCTCAGGACCCGGCGGAGAGATGAGGATGCGGATGACCGGCCCGCTGGAAACAGCTATGAGCCCGCTCCAGCCAACGTGGACTCCAGACGAAGCCTTGATGCGAATCGTGTCCTCGCCGAAAGTGTAGTTCTGATCCGATATAGTCACCTGACCTCCGTCACCCGGCGTGAAGACCAGAAGTGTCCGAGCCAACAGCCTCACCCCCGGCGTCACCAGATCCGGTTCGTATGCAGCCAGCTGAACCTGGCCAACCCAATTCGTTATGATGGAGTTGGAGGAATCCAGAGCCGAGACCGTCATCGAGAAGAGTGAGCCGGCAACGATTGCTGAAGGGGCCGACACAAGGAAGTGATCGACCGACACAATCGTGAGAGACAGATTCATCCATGTGGGCGTGCCCTGAGGATCACTAGCGGTGACATTCACTGTGTAGCTGCCCTCAGGCAAGAGTGACAGTGCCAGGCTGTAACTTTTCCAGTAGCCAGGCTGGGAAGGATCTGTTTGGACGAGATTCATCGAAGTAGTCGCGTTGACAACACCGCTCTCGTTCAAAACCTGAACATAGGCTGCCACTATGTCATATGCTCCAAACGGATCTGACACGTTCGCCTCAACAACGGCGCTCTCCTGATCTGAGAAGGTTCCCCGCGGAGAACCGTACGAATCCACGGTCCGGGCGGAATCCACGTTCACGAAAGTCGTTGTGTTGAGAGTGATGTAAGAGGCATAGTCTGTTTTGTCAAAGTAGATCACGAGTCGACTGTTATCATTGTCCCGTCGCTCGATGACCAGCGCAAGATAGTGACCAGATGGGAGAACGTATGATACGCTAGCAATCGTGAAAGAATAGAGCTGGTACACAGAGTAGTCCGGACCCGCGAGCGGAAGCGTCGCATTGCCCAATTCAATTCCATTACGTGGGTCCGACCATTGACCTGCTGTGATGTCAAAGAATCGCGCCCGCATGACAATTCCCGGCGAGTTATCGATGCTTCTCGCCCAGACATTCACCCCCATATCGCCTGACACGGAAACGTCAGAACCAACTCTCGGATACAAGATCCAGCCATGCCATGTTTGCCATAGTCCCGGATGTCTGAGGGTGATGCCCTCGACGCCGTCACCGTCGTAGTCAGTTCGAGAAGGGTTCGCGGGGCCCGATGAGTTCAACCAGTCATAGGTTCCCCAAGGGACGTACGCTACGCCCTCATGAAGATAGAACACTCTAGTCCAAGAAGAAAGGGAAGCAGCCTCCGCGTCGCGAACGCTATGGTTGGCCAAGGGAAGAAAAGGCGATGCGACAAGGAAAAGGGCGAAGAAGGTAGCGAGTATCCTCATGTGTCCGAAGGACTGTGTTTGACTTACCACTATAAGGCGTTTGCCCAAACGCACAGCCAATTTAGCCTCGCCTCTCGTGCGATTTTATAGACTGTGCTGGGCTTATAAGTGTTCTCAAGTCGTTATCAATACTGGGAATGAAAACTAGCCCATTATTGGCTCTTCATTCTTTCGGACATCGCCTCAGCGAGGGTCTTGAACGCGGCCTCAACGTTCTGACCTGTCTTCGCGCTCGTCAAGAATGACTTCCCCTTGTACTTCGAAGCCAGCTCCTGCAGGTCCTGCTCCTTGATGACCCTGTCGTTCTCGAGATCGACCTTGTTGCCGGCGAACACGATAGGGACATCGCCCGCAACATCAGTCAGGGCCTTGATCCAGTATCTCAGCTCTTCGAGTGTCTCCTTGTTCGTGAGGTCGCAGACTGCAATGGCGCCGTGGGCGCCGAAGAAATATGCCTCGCGCAGGAGCTCTCTGAAGCCTTTCTGGCCCATTATGTCCCAGACAAGCATCATGACCTTCGCCTGGCCGTCGACGTCGACGATCTTCTTGGTGACCTTCGTTCCAATCGTTGCGATGTACCGGTCGTCGAACACGTCCAGTACAAATCTCTTGATCAGGCTCGTCTTGCCAACGCCTGCATCTCCGATAAAGCATACTTTGACTTTCATCAGGTCGTCTTCAGCCATCAATGAGCCCTCCGTTTGGGGGTTCGAAACCTGGGATTGCAGGTAGATGACCTCGATGCCTTTTAAGCCTTTGGTCATCATCTGGCTGCCCTGAGACGACCAGAATGTCGCCTATGCGCAGACCCGCCAAGACGATGGGTTTTTGTCGTTGAGCGAGGCTCTTGGTGTCAATCATGAATTCGAACCTTCTCCTCACAAGGTTGAGAGCCGCCGTATCTGACCTCATCGCTGAAGAGAGCAGGGCAGCTGTCGCCTATTCTGGAGGCCTTGATAGCTCAATACTTGCAGCACTTGCCAGCGAGAAAACGAGCGTAATGTGCTACACGTGTGCCACAGAAGGATCCTTTGACGCGCTCAACGCGCGGCAGTGTGCCGATGAAGAAGGAAGGAAGCTGAGCTTGATAGAATTGAAGGCGGAGAATGTGGAGTCTCTTGCGCGAAGGGCATCAAGAATCCTCAATACGAGCGATCCGGTGAAAATCGCCTACACGATCCCGATCCTCTGCGTTCTTCAGAGATCCGCAGAGAAAATCGTTCTAGCTGGGAGCGGAGCAGATGAGCTGTTCGGCGGTTACGCGAAGTATTCTCGCGTTGGAAACCCTGCCGAGACCATGGCGGCCGACTTGACGAAGATGCTCTGTGAAGCCCGACTGCTGGCGTCAGAAGCCACTGCACTCGGCAAGACCATTGGATTTCCATACGCCACCGCCACGGTCATTTCTGCAGCTGTGGACACGCCGCTGGAAAAGAAAGTCAGTTCTGCCGGTCGGAAGATCATCCTCAGAGAGGTAGCCGAAATCCTGGGCCTTCCATCCCGCAATCGGCCCAAGAAGGCCGCCCAGTACAGCTCAGGAGTGCTGAGAGCAATGGAAAGGCTGGCGAAGGAGCAGGGATTGAACCTTTCCCACTGGACGGCGAGGATGAACGCTGAGGGCGAATAGAGGCGGCACACGACCTCCAAAGCCCTTAAAAGATGGGAGAAGTTGTCCCCAACGATGCGGTACAATGAGTTCAAGGAGTGGATGTTCTCTCTTGAGCGGTTTGGAATTAAGCTCGGTCTTGAGAACATCACCGAGTTCCTAGAAAGGATTGGCAATCCGCACCACGACCTCAGATCCATCCATGTGGCGGGCACCAATGGAAAGGGGTCAATCTGCGTGCTTGCCTCTGAAATCCTGAGAAAGCATGGACTCCGTGTTGGGCTGTACACTTCTCCGCATCTGGTCGATTTCAGAGAACGGATCAGGATAAACGGACGAGAGATCTCCGAGGAGGATGTCGTGAGGCTGGGGACGAACCTTCGCCAGGTAATGGAAGCCATGGCGGAGGAGAACAAGGAAAAACAGCTCACGTTTTTCGAGTTCACCACTGGCCTTGCGTTCAAGTACTTCGCCGAGATGGGGGTCGACATGGTCGTTGCGGAAGTCGGCATGGGCGGGAGGCTCGACGCAACCAACGTCCTCAGCCCCGTGGTCTCAGCCATTTCAAGGATCGGCCTGGAGCATACGAACTATTTGGGCACCACGATCCAGGACATCGCTCGAGAGAAGGCGGGAATCGTAAAGCAAGGTATGAGTGTAGTAACGTGCGAACGGAAACCAGAGGCTCTAGCTGTAATCACCAGCACCTGCGAGAGGAAGGGCGCCCCTTTGAAGCGGATCGGAAAGGATTTCGAAGTGACCGCGATCCGACAGTCTCTTAATGGAACCAAGTTCGACTATTCAGGGGACAGGAACCTCAGGAATCTGAACACTCATCTGCTGGGTGGATACCAGGCCGAAAACGCGGCAGGCGCAATCGCCATTGTCGAGGAGCTGGCAAAACGAGATGTGTTCATCACCGACGAAGACATTAGGAGAGGGCTGATGGCAGCTCGGTGGCCTGGTCGACTCGACGTTGTTTCAAGGAATCCACTGATTCTGTTCGATGGAAGCCACAATCCGGACGGAGTCTCAACGACCGTCGGTGTCCTGGAGAGTCTTAAGGTGACTCCACTCACATTTGTTCTTGGCTGTATGGATGACAAAGACTCTCGAGGAATAGTCAAGGCGCTGATACCCGCAGCTGAGAAGATAGTTTCGACCCAGGCAAAGTGCAAGAGGGCACTGCCCGCAAAGAAACTCGACAGCATTGTTGGCGAAGAGTTCTCAGGACCTCGAGAGCTATTTGAGAGTTCCGAGGATGCATTCGATCACTCTGCCAAAGACACTCGCGGCCGAGGGCTCTGCGTGATAGGTTCGTTGTATCTGGTCGGAGAAGCAATTCCGTGGTGGAACGAGCGAGGGAGAACCAATCTGCATGCTTCGCACAAGGTATAAATCGCCCGTCTGTATTGAACCTCAAACGATGCGGCTGTAGTGTAGCCTGGTTATCACTTGAGCTTGCCAAGCTCAAAACTCGGGTTCAAATCCCGGCGGCCGCACTCAGTATTCTCAATCGTTTGGAGTCTTCCTCAAGAGAGCCCTCCTGAGGTCTCGCTTGCCGGCAATCGCACCTAAGGACACGCGTTTGAGGGTCCCAATCTCGGAAATCAGCTCCATGCCTTCGAAGAGCGCAGGTATCTCTCCATCCTGAAAGTAATGAGTCAGAATCCCGTTTCCCCTCAGGAAGGACGAGTCCTCGGTTTCCTGACCCTCGCCGAACCTCACATCAGCCTTGCCGAACCCCTCGATGAACAGATGTCCGCCCGACTTCAGGACTCGGGCAATCTCTCGCGCGGCAGCGGCCCGATCCTTTTCGAGCATATGTGACAGGGTATGAACGCATGAGACAGCATCGAACTTTTCAGGTTCAAACGGAAGATTCATTATGTTGCATTCTACCAGATTCACGAGTCCTTCTCGGTCGCGCTCCGACCTGAGAGAAACGAGTGCCTCCCTGGAGAAGTCGCAGCCAACGACTTCGCACTTCCCGGCGAGGATCTCTGTGGTCTTCCCATCACCGCAGCCCGCATCAAGGACGACCATCCCGGGCTTGAGATGGGGTGCCAGAGGTCCGATGTCTCCGCTCCCTCCGTACTGGAGTCCGTGTTTCGAGTAGAGCCTCTGCCAGGCTTCTCGCGCTTTGGCCATCATCTGGTACTTCCTCTCCAGCTGAACCCTAGAACAGGTATGAATGCTCAATGGATTAAAATAGTGCGATAAGTTTAGCTCGGGCGACAAGCGAGACGGAAGATCGAGAGAATGGATTTCAGCTCACTAGTTCATGATCAAAACGTTCTGAGAGCCATCAAGGACCAGGAATGGGAGGATCCCACACCAGTCCAAGAGCAAGTAATACCCTTGGCGCAGGTCAACCAAGACCTGATGGCTCAGGCTCAGACTGGAACCGGCAAGACGGGAGCATTCGCACTCCCGATCATAGAAAAGCTGGAGAAGTCGAGGAGGATTCAATGCCTCGTGCTAGTCCCCACGAGGGAGCTCGCCATGCAGGTCGCGGGAGACTTCGCGGAACTGGCCAAGTACTCGGACGTCAGGTCTATTGCCATTTATGGAGGGCAGTCGATCAACGTCCAGACAGACAAGCTCCGGAAGGGCGTGGAGATCGTTGTTGGCACCCCAGGAAGGGTCATGGACCTGATGAGGAGGGGAGAGCTCTCGTTCGAGGGGGTCAGGTTCCTGGTACTGGATGAAGCCGATCGCATGCTTGACATGGGATTCATAGATGACATCGAGTGGATACTTCAGAGCGTGCCGAAGAACAGGCAGACGATGCTCTTCTCCGCGACCCTCCCAGACGCGATCAAGGAACTTGCGCGCAGATACATGAGGAACCCCAAGGAGGTCATAATAAGCCAGGACTCGCTCACGGTCCCCCAGGCGCAACAGGTCTACATAAACGTGGGAAGGAAGAACAAGCTCTGGGCCCTCTGCAGGATTCTGGACATCGAGAAACCTGCCCTGGCGATGGTGTTCTGTTCGACCAAGAAGATGGTGGACATGCTCGCACACAAGCTCCGGGCTTATGGCTACTCTGCGGATGCCATCCACGGAGACCTGACTCAGGCTGTCAGGGACAAAGTCATGCAGAAATTCAGGTCTGGCAAGCTGAGGATACTCATCGCAACGGATGTTGCGGCAAGAGGTCTGGACATCGAAGACGTGACCCACGTAATCAACTACGACATACCTGAGAACCCCGAGGATTATGTGCATAGAATAGGGAGGACGGCAAGAGCGGGGAAATCCGGGAAGGCAATCACCTTCGTGGGCCAGCAGGAGCAGTACCTGGTGAAGGCAATTGAGATGTTCGGGAGGACCAAGCTCGAGGAGCACGATGTCCCCGAGTCGCAGGGCAGGGACACGGTGAAGAAACAGCTGGATCTCGAGGAGTACGCTGACCATTTCGGTATGGTGCCTTTCAGAATCAACATCGGCAAGAGAGACGGAGTGGGGATGGTCGACCTGATACGGTTCATCGAACGCAAGACCGGTATCATCGAGCATCTGATAGGTACGGTCGAGGTCGGAGACGAGTCAAGTCGCCTTGATATCCATAAGAGCGTCGCATTCAGAGCCATGAAGGGACTCGAGCAATACTCTATCCAGAACAAGCGTGTGAAAATCGATTTGATAAGGAATCCCGCTAGGCGCTGAGCGCCTCATTGATCTGATCCGCGCGGATATGCCCAACTACCTTCACATTGCAGCTCTTCATTCCCTCGATTGACAGGATATGGTCCCTGATGGATTTAGCAAGCTCAACCCCCACTGGGCAGAACGGGCTTGTGGGCATGAATGTGAGGCTTACAGAATCCCCCGTGACCACGAGGTCCGAGACCAGACCCATTTCGTAGACGCTGACGCCGGTGTGCGGGTCGAGAACGCTTCGAAGCACTTCGACGACTTCGTCCTTTTTGTCCATGTTCAGCTGCAAATCACAATCGCACTATTATAAACTGTCGAGTTACGGTAGCTGCTGGAAGACCGCTACTGATACACCAGCACCGAGAACTCGTTGACCATGAATTGCTCGAGCTCACCTTTGTCTGAAGTGACCTTCCTCTCGACCTCGAAGAACTCGGGAGACAATGCGATTTCTCTTCCGTCGCTCATCTTGATCAGAACCCCCTTGTCTGGGGCCAAGACACCAGAACCACGCATCGACGCGAGTTTCTCTGCGATCTCCTTCGCGTCCTTCCTGAAAGAGGGCCCAAGCCTGGAGTGCACAGGCCTCAATCGCGACACTGTCTCTTTCAACGCGACATCCGCGCGGACCTCAAGTTCCTTAGCCTTGAGGGTCTCCTTGATGTCGCTCTCCGAGCCCGCAATCACGTCGGCCGCCTCGGGCCCAACGATTTCGACCCTTTTGATCTCAGCGTTCAGCGAGAGCCCTTTCGACGACTTCCAGGAACGGACCGATGCGACGATCTGCTTGATCGATTCTCCCTTCCTCTCAGAGTCTTCACTCTCCTTTGGAGGCTCTGGCCATTCAGAGACGTGGATGCTGATGGATTTCTCGTGTTCCTTGAAGTTCAGCTGATATGCGTCCTCGGCAACATGCGGCAGAAAAACGGATATCAGCTTGAGCAAGCCCAGACCAACAGTGTAGAGAGCGTATCTAGCGCCTGCGTCCTTGTCACTGTAGGCCCTGTGCTTCACCAATTCGATGTAGTGGTCCGCGAACTCATGCCACATAAAATCTTCTGTCGCGGCCATGGCCTGGTCGAACCGATACTTGTCGCTGGCCTTCTCTACCTGCAGAATCAGCTTCCCGAACCGACTGAGTATCCACTCATCAACAGTGTGCATCTTCTTGGGCTTCCTGGGCTTCGTCTTGCAGGCAGATCCCACCATCCGCATTACGTTCCAGGTCTTCGTCGCGAGCCTCCCGCCGCGGACGAGCTCTTGCTCTTTGAACGCGTGATCGATGCCGAGGGCACACGTGGCCGCATAGTACCTCATCGCGTCCCCGCCGTGCTTTTCAAGCAGCGGCATCGGGTCGATGACATTCCCGGCGGACGCATGCATTGGTGTTCCGTCGGGGGCCATGATGAAACCGTGAATCATAGTCTCATTCCAAGGCTTCTCCCCGATGAGCAACATCTCGCGCAGAATTGTGTAGTAGGCCCATGTCCGGATTATCTCGAGACCCTGGGGCCTCATGGACATGGGATATAGCCTCTTGAACAGTCTCTCGTCTCTCTCCCAGTACGTGTTGAAGAGGGGAGAGATGCTGGAATCCATCCAGGTGTCGAACACCTCGGTCGACCCGACATACTTCCCCCCGCACACCTCGCACTTGTCGACCTTCGGGGGTTTTGCGGTCGGATCCACATAGCATTCGTGCTCCTCTGCAAGGAGGACATTGCCGCAGTCCCGGCACTCCCAAAGGGGTATCGCTGTGGCGAAGTACCTCTGCCTTGATATGACCCAGTCCCACGCGAGGGAATTCACCCAGTTCTGGATCCTGATCTTCATGAATTCCGGGTTCCAATCGATCTGGTCAATCATCTCGAGGACCTGGGCCTTGAACTGAAGGCTCCTGATGAACCATTGTGGGACCTTGATGAACTCGATGGGGGTGTTGCATCTCCAGCACTCACCTACGTTCTGGTCAAGATCCTCTTGCTTCACGAGCAGCCCCGCACGCTTCATATCCTCGATGATTGTCTTTCGCGCATCAACCACATTCATGCCCGCGTACTTGCCGGCGAGTGAGGTCATGACGCCGGATTCGTCTATGCCCTTCTCCAGCGGCAGATTGTATTTCATGATCCACTCAAGATCGTCCTTATCCCCGATCGAGCAGATCATCACTGTGCCGGTGCCGAAGGATGGCTCCACTTTCGGGTCCGCAACGACCTTCACCTTCCTGTTGTAGACTGGCACCAGCAGTTCTTTCCCGACCAGGTCCTTCTTGGACGCGTCCTCCGGATGAACCGCGACCAGAAGACACGTGCTCAGCAGCTCGGGCCTTGTCGTGGCGATGAGCACTTCCTTGCCAGACTCAGTCTCTGTGAACTTGATGTAGTTCAGCTTCGTCTTTCGGGGCTCGTATTCTACCTCCGCCTCTGCGAGCGCAGTCCCGCACCTTGTGCACCAGTTGATGGGGAAGTGACCCTTGTAGACCAGACCCTTCTTGAACATCCGAATGAAGGAGATCTGTGTCAGCCGCCTGTAGTACTCCGCATCGGTTTGGTAGTAGATGCTCGGGTCCATGCTCTCGCCGAGAATCTCGAACTGGTGAACCATCTCGCCGATGTGCTTCTCGGCGAACTCTCTGCACATCTGTATGAAATCCTGGCGGGGAACATCTGAGGCTTTTATCCCCTTGACCTTCTCCACGCGCACTTCGACAGGCGTCCCGTTCACATCGAAACAGAGCGGGAAGAAGACATTGTATCCTCTAAGTCGCTTGTACCTGGCGGCGAAATCTATGACCGTGTACCCGTAGGCATGGCCCAAATGCAGAGCTCCGGAGGCGTACCTCGGGGGATTGTCTATGCTGTAGACTCTTCTCCTGGACTTTGGGTCAAAACGGTAGATCTCCCACCCCTTCCATTTGGCCTGCCACTTTGGCTCGCTCTCTCGCCAATCGTATTGTGCCATGACTTTCGGGACAAACGAGTAAGCGTAGATAAACCTTGTTCAACGAAGAAGCTGGACGGCCTCCATTCTACAAAGGAATCTACCTTGCGGGCCTCTTTCTCCTGAAGACATTCGCGAGAATCAAATCCTCTGCCTCCGGAGTCATAGGGCCCGTCCACTGATCGAGAGCAAACAGGCCCTCTGCGAGGCATCGCACCAACACCGCCATCTGGTGAGGGCAGAAGTACCCCTTGTCCCTGAAATCCACGCACTCGCATGAGGTCGCGATGTCGTCTGTGGTTTGGTTCACGAACCGGACGTTGTATACCTCCCATCCGTCCGAACGTTTCATGGTGAACACGGCATTGGCAAGGGTGTGATCGCTATCGGGGTCCAGATCGACGATCTTCTTGCTTGCAGACCATTTGATTGCTTTCGCCATGCCCTCGACGAAGTAGATCTCTTCCTGGGCACGGCAGAAGCCCTCCAGGGTTCTGCGGTCGATGTTCGCCTGCACAAAGCCAACCAATTGCTCCTTCAGGAGATTCCAACCGCCTGCGACATTCTGAGAATCACAGAGGTTTCTGAGGCTCTCGACTGTCAATCTGGACAACCTGAACTTCAGGGGCAAATCACTAGCCACGGTCCCATCCCTCAGACGTGAGATAAGGATGAAAGGCTGAATAAAGCTATTCTCGCGACACTGGCGCTGCGCTTCATCATGTCCGGTGATTGCCCGCGGTCATGCCACAGCGATTCAACGCCCGTTGAGTATCAATCGCATCTTGAATCGGAGAACATGAGCACTACAAGGAGCCCTCGAATGACTTGCGCGTCTTGTTGAGAACTAAGATGTAGTCCCTCTCGATCCTGCTGTCGTTCCATCTTGGAATGTCCATGTGCCTGTTTATGACATCGTAAACATAGGACTTCTCCACTTCGAATCCTGAACGCTTCGCGATGCTGGCCAGGATCCTGTACGTAGGTATTCGGACCTTGCGGAATGTGTTTTCGCCTACAACGACGCAGTACTTGCCGTTCCGATTCAGCACTCTGTTCACCTCGTTGAAGTTCTTCCTCATCTCATCGAAATACCTGTACACTAGGTAAGCGCTCTTTCTGTCTCTGAGCATCAATTCGTCGAGAATGCGCATGAGCCCAGGGATATTCGAGTTCGGCTGCCAGGATCTGTACTCGCGCACATATGCTCTCGACGTGCCGATGACCCTGCTGTCGAGTTCCGCAGTGCTCTTGATGAGGTCGAGCCAGTACATCTCCAGTTTGTGAACGCCGACATAGTGGACTGCGCTCGCATAAGGGGGAGAGGTGACTGCAAGGTCGATGGAGCTATCATCAAGGGCGATATCCCTTGCATCGTTTCCAACGATGTTCACCGCAGGGGCTCTTCTGTGCTTCCTCAGCACCTCCTGTGTCAGCCTCCAGAAATCCCTGGCGTCGATCGTCTTGTTCCTGACGGCATTCTCGAACCTTGACAAAGCGTCGTATGAGGTCTTTCCCTGCTCGTCCAACTTCTTGTGGAACGTCGTGACCTCGGGGATCAGAGAATCATCGTCGGAGTTGGAAACCCCGCGGATGATGGATGAGAAACATGTCTTGAAGAAGTCCTTGAAGTCGCCCTCTCTGAGACCCCAGACGTGCTTCTTGATGGTGGCTAGCTCGGAGAGAACGTGAGGTCTGAACCAGTGCTCGCGATTGGGGATCTCAGGAATCCAGGAGTCGTTTTCTCCGGTTTCGCTGCGGATGTCAGAGAGTAGCTTGTCGGCCATCATCGAGAGTGTTTCCGGATTCAGAGGAGTCGTCTTGACTTTCGCGATCAGCCGTGCAAGCGGATGGATGTCTATCCCGTAACTGTTCCTCCCGAGAATGAAGGATTCAAGCAGCGTCGTACCGGAACCCATGAACGGATCGAGCACATCGTCCCCGACCTCGGAATACGATTCGATGCAGAACCTCGGGATCTGGGGAATGAACTTCGCGGGGTACCTGTGAATCCCGTGCGTGGCGTAGCTGACCTGTTTGCCGATGTACTTCCTGAACACGCCCGAGAGGTCGATTGGCGTCGGGAAGTCATCTATCCCGGAAGAACTCTTAGAAGATGACAAAGACATGTCGGACCTTCTTCTCCTCACTTCAGTTTGGGTAGGGATCCAAGATTCGCTCCAGAGAGAAGCGCGCCGACGGCCCTAGGCACTAGCTCCTGCTTGATCCGTATCTGATCGGCCGAATCCCTCTCTCTGATTGTCACGGTCCCGTCGGTCTTGGTGTCATAGTCGACGGTCACGCAGCAAGGCGTCCCAACCTCATCCATCCGCGCATAGCGACGGCCAATCGATCCTGAATCATCGTAGTACGCCGCGAAGCCAGCCCTTAAGACCGCTTCGAGAATCCTGGATGCTATCTCGTCGAGACCATCCTTGGCCATCAGCGGGAACACGCCGACTTTGATCGGCGCCACGAGGCCCTTGAGCCGCAGGGTGACGTAATCATCTTTCTTCCAATACGAATGATCGAGCACCGCGTACAGCATCCGGTCCACACCGTAAGACGGTTCAATCACGTGCGGGACCAGTTTTCGGCCGGACACCTTCTCCTTCCTTGTGGAGACCTCGAAACACGAGGAGGGAACTTGCAGTCTCTCCCCGCCGATTTCCACAGAGATCTCCTTCTTTCCCTTCACAGAACCTGCGGTCATCTTCGCGAGGGCCTCGGCGACCTGTTTCGCTTTGCCCTTGAAGAGCGGCCCGAGCGCGCCGAAGTTCGGCTTGACCACTTCCTGCTCCACCTCTTTCGGCTCGTCGAACCGCTCGAATGCCGTCAGGTCCGCGCCTGAGTGGTTGATATGAGCCTGCACATCGTAGCTCCCGCGATCAGCGACGCCGACCATCTCGACCCAGCCGTATCCTATCTCGGCCTCGAGGTCCCAGCAGTCTGCTGCGTAGTGAGCCATCTCAGTCTTCAAGTGCTGCCTAAACCTGAGCCGCTTGGGATCCATCCCGATGTCTACGGCGAACTTGTGGGTCAGCCAGATGAAGTATGCAAGGATCTCGTTCACGATCACTTTGGATCTCACGGCCTCATCCAAGGTCATCGTCCGGGGTGCACCGCCGTTAGGAACGAGCAGGAGCTTCTCATGTTTGACCTCTTTGAATCTGGGCCATGATTTCTCGTCAGGGTGCACAAAAAGCTCGGCCTCCATCATCGAAAACTCCCTGAGCCTCAAGAGCCCTTGGCGGGGAGATATCTCGTTCCTGAACGATCGGCCGATCTGGACAGCACCCACAGGCAGCTTCTCCCGGCCGTGCCTGTAGATCTGGGAGAAGTTGACAAACATCCCCTGAGCTGTTTCCGGTCTCAGGTAGGCCGTCTTGCCCTTGCCGGCACCTATCGAGGTCTTGAACATCAGGCTGAAGCGCTTGGGCGCCGTGAGCTCGCCCTTGCACTCGGGGCATCTCACATCATTGTCCATGAGCAAGCTCCTCAGCTTCTCTTCGCTCAACGACGCCGGGTTGTCGTGCAGGCCACCGGCAAGATGATCCGCGCGGTAGGTCTCACCGCAGTTGGTGCACTCGACATACATGTCAGAGAAGGCGTCCAAATGCCCTGAAGCCTTGAATACCGGCTCTGGGGCGAGTATTGGACATGATATCTCCTGAAAGCCCTCGCCCAGGACGTACAATGCCCTCCAGTAGTTCTCTATGTTGCTCTTGAGGGCCGCGCCCAAAGGGCCGTAGTCATAGAGGCCCGCAACCGCTCCGTAGATGTCGTATGCCGGCCATAGAAATCCCCTGCGTTTGCAGAGGGACAGTAGCTCCTGGGGATCCATTGTGCATCACTTTGTGAGCGTGGATACCACATCTATATCATAAACCATCGCCACGAGGTTGTCCTTTGAGTCCCTGACAGGAAGCTGCCCGAAATCGTTTTTCCTCATGATGCGAGCGGCGTCCCCAACTAGAGTCTTCCTGAACACAGTCATCGGGTTCTTGATCATGATGTCCTTCACTGTCAGCTTCGGCAAGTCGACCCTGGACACCTCGTACCAGAGCTTCATCACGTTTCTGAGGCCCTCCCAGGTCCAGTTGTCCTCGTCATCGCCTATTCCCAGGTCGCTCATGACGACCGAGCTGTCAACCACTGTCTGGTTGAAGATGTCTCTGTCCGTGATTATCCCGACCAATTTCGCATCGTCGTCCAGAACGGGCAATGCATACACCTTCGCGCCCCTGAACGTCGCAAGCGCGACTGACAGAGGAGCGCCGTTGTAAATCGGAATGCAAGGTGATCGCACGATCTCCTCGACTGCAATCTGCGGGTTGTCCTTCTCAACGACTATCAGCAGATCCGTGGGCGTGATCACGCCCACGAGCTTTCCTTTATCGACCACAGGCAGATGGCTGAGATGGTTGTCGACGAGAGCCCTTGCCGCGTCCTTGACGCTTGCATTGGGGCCTATCGAAGGAACGTCTCGCCTCATTACGAGGGCGAGCTGCTCCTCGTCGGGCTTCGCGAAAATATCCTGCCTGGTGACGAACCCCGCCAAGGACCCGTCATCGCTCTTCACAACGGGCAGGCCCGTTATGTTGTTCTTCACCAGCCTCTTCAGAACCTCGGTCCTGGTCCCGGGGAGCTCGGCGATGATCGGATTCTCGGTCATGACCTCTCGGACCTTCATGTCGTGAGTCACCTCTTCCTGCTCCTCACGACGAGGACTGGACAGGGTGCGTATCTGGTAACCCTCTCCGCGACGCTCCCCATGAACAGCTTCGACAGGGCGGACCGACCCAGGGTGCCTATGACAACGAGATCGAAGTCGGCCGCCACCTCGACGATCTTCCTAGTCGGAGAGCCCTCGACGACCACAGGAGTCACTTTGACCCCTTGCCCCTCGCCCTCTTTTCTCACCTCATCCACCGCGCGCTTGCCCTCGTTCTCGAGGAGGGAGTACACGCTAACTATGGAGGAATCGATGGGAAAGCTCACGAACGATGTTTGGTCGATGACATAGAGCGCGGTGACCTCGGCCCCAAGGATCTTCGCGAGATGCAGGCCGGTAGACACCGCCTCCTTGGTGTACTCAGAACCGTCTGTCGCTATGAGTATCTTCCTTATTTCGTCCAAGTCTCAGACCTCCACCGCACCTTTCCTCCGCGGATGATCACCTGGATGTTTTCAGAACTTCCAGCAGTCACAAGATCGTGCAACGGGTCTTCTCCGCCCACCCTCATGACTGTCAGATCGTCCTTGATGCCGATTTCCGTAGCTATATTCCCCGTCGCACTTAAGACTTTGCGCCCGCAGAATGTCGCCATCCGAACCGCTTCCAGGGGGGATATTCCCCCCTTCTTCTTGCTCATCCTGAAAGCGGCCTTCAGCTCTTCAATAACATCCGGCTTCGAGATCATGCAATTGTCTGTCCCGAGGCCCAAAGTGATACCCAACCTGAGCATCTGTGGAATCTCAGGGCAGAGACCGAAGAACTCGTTGGAGCGCGGACAAACTACTATCGGGACCCTCTCGCTCGCGCAAGCGGCCATATCAGTCTCACGAGCAGATGTCATGTGAACGAGGAAGGATGGTTTCAGGTCCAGGATCGGGTCGATGTCCTCGTGGACCGCCTCGCTGGCATGGAGAGCGAACATCTTCCGTCTGGATGTCACTGCCCTCGAGATGATCTTGACGAAGTCCGCTGGCCAGTCTCGATAAGCGCTCAAGCCGATGCCGTCGCATGTATCGAGCATGGACCTGACTTCGCGTTCTGTGATCTCAAGACCCAACGGTCTGCCCAGGACAACCGCCTTCAGGCAGTTTTCCCCGAGCGCCTCGGATAGTTCCCTGAGGCCCTCGAGCCCGCCCTCTCGGAAATCGACGAATAATGAGGTGCCCGTCGAGGCCATGAATCTGGCCGCCTTGTTCATGGCGGCAATCCTCGACTCTCTTGGCGTGGAACGCAACGCTCTGTGCTTGTAGCCATCAGGGCCCACAAGCTCGTCTATTGAACCTTTGGGTGCTGGGAAAGCCACTGCGTCGCCGATGTGCGTATGCGCGTTCACGAAGGACGGAAGTATGATCGTCTTGGACGATCTGGATGGAGGTTCGCCCAGACAAACCTCACTCACCGTATCCTCCTCGATTCTGAGGAATCCCTTGACTGCTCCATCATACGTCAGGAGCCATCTGCCCACGAGGGTCTCTTTCATCACCACTCCTTGCTCCATGGAATACTTCTTTCTAATAATTTGCCAATAGAATGAAGGATTTCAGACCTCGTTTCGCGGGAAGCGACAAAACGCTCCCGTCCAGAGATTTATGGTGTCCTAAGCCTAAAAATAACGCAATATGCCATTGGGTCGGGAACGTTTATATCTGGGGAGGAATTCCTGAGCCCAAGGACTTGGAGGTATTCGGATGCCAGCAAAGATCAACAAGGACGAATGCGTCGCTTGCGGTGCCTGCGTGGATATCTGTCCAGAAGGAGCCATCACGGTTGAAGACGTTGCGGTCGTGGACGAAAAGAAGTGCCTTGACTGTGCGGCATGCGTCGACGAATGCCCGAACAATGCGATCTCTGTCGAAGAGAAGAAGTAGGACGCCTTGAGGATTCACCCTTCGGCAACAGACCCTAATGCCCCTGCAAAGGGTCGACCAATTCTCATTTTTCCGATAGTTCCCATCTCCATCCGCCAAGTTTGATATACCGAACGATTGCTCCAGCCCATGAGTGACCGGATGGCCCTGCAGTTCACAGATGTCTTAGTTCTCTTAGCTGCAGCCTTTGTCCCTTCGCTCGTATACCTCGTGTGGATCAGGAATACTGAGAGATACGGCCGTGAACCGTATTCCAGACTCCTGAGGATATTCGCCTATGGTGCGGTCATATCGGTAATCATTGCCGTGGTCATAGAAGCTGTCCTGATCGCCCTCCTGAACATGAACTTCGAGAGAGTCACGGATATACTGGGTCACAATCCGAATCTCGGGTCCCTTCTGCTGGCTGTGATCATTGCGCCTTTCGCAGAGGAGTTCACCAAATCGATAGGCGTGTTGAGGAACAGGAGGTTCATCGCAGAACTCGAGGATGGCATCGTGTTCGGCGCAGCAGCTGGTCTCGGATTCGCAGCCACTGAGAACCTCTTGTACGAGGGCAACGCCTATTTCTCGGACGGCGCAAAGGCGTTCATCGCGACTACAATCATCAGGAGCTTGTCCTCTGCGTTGCTCCATGCGAGCACGACTTCCGTAATCGGACTCGGCATAGCCAGAAGCACCCGCCAAGGAAAGAGCTGGTTCCCCTACTATCTTGCGGGGGTGGCGATGCATGGAATCTTCAACCTGGCTGCGTCTTTCGGTTCGCTGTCGGAATCGAAGCTCGGACCCTCGGCCTATTTGATTGGCCTCGTGGCGGCTTTCGCGATAGCTGTTGTGGGCATCTCCATCGTGAGGTCGAAAATCAGGTATCTCGACAAGCAACAGCCTCGTTATGGATAGTGGCGCGATGAACGCAAGGCGTGCTCTCAGTGTAAGGCATATGAGAATGAGTAGCCCATCCGGTACCTGTGAAATTCAGGGCGTTCATCTCAGTGGACATTCAACCGAGTGATATGCTTGTCTCCGCAGTGAGCGAGCTGCAGCGGTCGCGGGCTGATCTCAAGATCGTCAAGACCGACTTGCTCCACCTCACTCTGAAATTCCTGGGCGATGCCGATGAGGCGCTCATCGATGACATCATGGCCAGGATCGGAGCCGCCTCGGATGGTTTTGAACCTTTCACCATACGTATGAAAGGGATGGGTGCCTTCCCGTCGATGTCGAACATCCGCGTCGTGTGGGTCGGAATCGAAGACGGGGCAGTCCTGACGCAAATTGCAGACAGGCTGGACAGCTCGATGGCGGACCTTGGGTTCGTGAGGGATACGAAGGGCTTCGTCCCTCATCTCACTCTGGCAAGAACCAGGAGTTCGAAGAACATAATCAACGTGCAGGAGATGCTGAGGGCAAATGCAGCGTCGGACTACGGGGAGTACGAAGTCGACAGAATTATCCTCAAAAAGAGCGTGCTCAGCCCCAAAGGCCCAACTTACACGACGGTCGGAGAACATCTTCTTCGTAGGAACTAAGGATGAATCAGCCCCGCGTTGTTGACCTTTTCAGAGCGTTCTCCGCCAGCGACTTCTCCACAACTTCGACGAGGTCCATCACCGCAATCTCCGGGCTGTCGCATTGCGAGTCCCTCAGGTTCTGTTCGCACCAGGGACACGAGGTGACAATCACGCTCGCGCCGGCGGCCTTCGCCATCGCTATCCTGTCTTGACCGATTGCCTTGGCGAGATCGGGATAAACCGACTTCACACCGGAGCCAGAACCACAGCACGCACTGTTCTTCTTCGACAACTCCATCTCAATTGGATTGCGCCCAAGGATCTTCGCCAGCACTCGTCGTGGCTCTTCGTACACTCCCTGTGCTCGGCCGAGGTCGCAAGGGTCGTGGAATGTAACGTCCCCGAGGTCTCTTGAAGGCGAACATGTGGCCTCTGACAGATTCTCATCGAGGAACTGAGAGATGTGCTGGACCCTGACACCAGAAGCTTCCAAGAGGCCCGGATAGTGATTGAGCGCAGACGAGCAGCCAGGACACGAGGTGACGACGAGCTTCGCCCCCGTCTTCTTGAAATCCTCGAAGCAGGCTTCTGCCTTCGACCGCGCCAACTCTTCTTCACCCAGCTTCCGAAGGGTTGATCCACAGCACTTCTCGTCCTGGCCAAGATATGCTGGCTCTGCGCCCAGAGCTCTCATGATTCGAACGACGCGCATGGCTGATTCTGGAAACAGCAGAGATGTGGAACAGCCAGCGAAATACAATACTTTTCCTTCTGCTTTGAGCCCGAGCCCTTCAGCCCACTTTGACTTCTTGGTCCTCGGAACCTGCCAGGGATTGTCGTAGTTTCTTACGCTGGCGACCAACGCAGACCGTTCAGGCACTTCACCCTTTTTGAGCATTCTCGCGCGAGATCTTATATCCATTATTCCCTTTTTGGTATCAACCCGCGTAGGGCAGACCTCGATGCAAGCCCCGCACGAAGTGCACAAGTACAGTCCACTTTTCAAGGATTCATCGACCTTCCCCCTAGAGCCCTCGAGGTATGCGCCGATTCCACCCATGTGACCCGAGCCGCCGAACACCGGCCCGACCACGTTGTAGGTCGGGCAATGCAACAGACACATCCCGCAGCCTATGCAGTACTGCGCCTCCTTGTCCGCAGCTTCGAGCCGGCCATCGTCGACGAAAATGATCACCACGTCTTTTGGTCCGTGCATCCCTTTGTACACCTGCTTCTCGATATCGGAGGTGTAGCTCGGGCCAGTTATGATGTTGATGTACGAGCTCACGATCTTCCCAGTGGAAAGGTAGGTCTGGAGTTTCGTCACATTGACGGCGTCATCGAGGTCGGGTACGATTTTCTCCGGAGTGGTGATGATGATGTGCTTGTCAGGCAACATGGCGCACTTGGCTGCATTCCCCTCGTTGTGAACGATCACGACAGCACCTTCACACGCGGCTATCGCGTTTGCCCCGGTGATCCCCACCTTCGCTTCGGAGAGGTACGAGGCGATCTCCTTCCTCATGGCTTCCGTAAGCTCCATCGGGTCCTCTGACACGTTTTTCCCGAAGTGCTTGGAGAACAGTTTTGAGATCTGCTTTCTCGTCAGATGGCAAGCAGGGCCAGTCGGATGAACGGGGGCACATCCCTGGAGCTGGACTATTCTGTCTCCCAGGTCAGTCTCGATGACTGTGATGCCCTCCTTTTCGAGGCGCTCCGCGAGGTGTAGCTCCTTCGTGACGTTTGACTTGGATTTGACGACGAGACTGTATCCCTTGAGCTCGTCCCTGACCGTCCTAATGGCCGCCTCAGCAGTCTTCGCCAACACGACCCTGAATCCGTTGTCTCGAAGAACTGCGATGGTCGATGTGAATAAATCCTCATTACCCACTGAGAACTCCTTCGTCTTGCGAAGCCTCTCTTTGCGCGATTCAAGATCGGGAATCCTAGAAGCGTTCTCCTTCTGCCTTGCCGATATGGTCCTGAAGGACTTCCTCATTCCATCGAGAGTGGACCTGTCATCGACGGCCTCCTTGATGCGCGCCCTCAAATCCGCCTCGGTCATCGTTCCTCTGTGGGCAGTGTACGGTCCCGGCTAGCGACAAGTCACTGCTGGATCGCCTGAAGCTTGTCCCAATCCACGGTGTGCGGGATGCCACCCTTCTTGAGTATCTTGCTCAGACGCTCGGTTATCCTGATGGTCTCCGCGGTCTTCGAGTCCGCTCGAACATAGAACTGCTTCTTCCCCTGGGAGAGAGGGAACACGAGCCTCATCCTGCCCCTTCGATTGTAGCCCTCAGGCTTGCGATTCTTCTCGATGTCCATCATGTTGATTCCGAGGAACATCTGGAGTATCTCATCTTCGTCCGGCATCTGGTCCGTTTCGTCGAGGAACGCGACCAGAATCTCCTCGAAAACGTCCTGAAGATCCTTGTACTTGAACTTGTCCTTGAAAATGATGTGGCCCGTCTCAGCTTTCATTGTGGCCGTTCTGATTGGCTCACGCGTATTTAACAGTAATGCCAGTGGCGCCGGATGAAGATGAATGGCACAAGTCATTTATCGACAGTTGTCCATGATGTGAACAATGCCAAACGCTCTCACAATCGCTGGTTCTGATTCGGTGGGGGGTGCGGGGCTGCAGGCCGACTTGAAGGCGTTCGAAGCCGTCGGCGTTCACGGTTGCTCCGTTGTCACCTGCGTCACTTCACAGAACACTAAGAGAGTGGCTTCCATCTTCCCCGTTCCCCCTTCCCATGTCGCGAGTCAGCTCGAATCTGTTCTTGAGGACGTCAAGCTTGACGCCGTGAAGACGGGGATGCTCTACAGTGCCGAGATAGTCAAGATCGTGGCTTCGAAGCTGAAGCAGATAACCTGCCCTCTGATCGTGGATCCCGTCATGGCAGCCACGACCGGAAGCTCGCTCCACGCAGAGGGCTTCGTCGAGGCCCTGGTCACAAAGCTCTTGCCGATAACCGACTTGGTTACGCCCAATCTCGGCGAAGCTACGAGACTATCCGGAGTGAAAGTCATGGACGTGAGGTCCGCAAAGACAGCGGGGCGAGAGATCCTCGAGTTCGGACCAAAGGCAGTGTTGTTGAAGGGAGGACATCTCAAGGGAGAAGAGGCTGCGGACTATCTCTTCGTGGGAGACAAGATAACGAAGATATCCTCTCCAAGGGTCCGGGCTGAAGTCCATGGCACGGGATGCGCATTCGCATCTCTCATAGCAGGTCATGTCGCCCTTGGATACGGACTCGAGGAGGCGGTCAGGAAGTCCAAAGGAATGGTATACAAAGCGATCCTGGCAAGGGAGAAGGTTGGGATAGGCGTGCCCTGTGCAAATCCGCTCGCAGTGCTGAGGATCGAGGCCGGAAAGACAGCCATGTTGGAAGAGCTTGAGAACGTGGGTCGGCAGCTGGAACGAATCATGGATGCCAATCTCCTGCCAGAGGTTGGAACGAACATGGGCTATGCGGTTCTCGGAGCCCTGGAGCCTAACGAGGTCGCCGCCTTTGATGGTCGAATAGTGCGCGTCGGCTCAGGCGCGAGAAAGGTTGGCTCTGCCAGGTTCGGGGCGTCGAAGCACATCGCGAGAATCATCCTGGCAGCCTCCTCACAAGACCCCGACACCAGATGCGCGCTCAACATGAAGTATTCCAAGGAGAACCTGACAGCGTGTAGGAAGGCCGGAATGTCAGTTTCCACATTTGACAGAGCCAGGGAGCCCAAGGGCGTATCTTCCATGACGTGGGGCGTTCACAAGGCGATCCAGGCATTCGGCGGGACGCCCGATGTCATATACGATGAAGGCGGCGTGGGAAAGGAACCGATGATAAGGTTGTTAGGTGAGTCGCCCGAAGATGTGATCTCTAAGCTCAAGAAAATCAAATCAAATCGGTCCTCAAGGTGAACAATTGAAGATCGCGATGTTCGCGGACTCCTTTCATCCAACGGTGGACGGAGCTGTCGTGGCGATGGAACTCGCAGCCCATGGTCTCGAGAAGAGGGGCCATGAAGTCATCGTCCTCGCGCCTGATTCCAATCAGAGGGTCGATTCGACCCGGCCAGTTCACTACCTGCCGTCGATAGAATTCAAGCCCTACCCTGGATACAGGATAGTCGTCTCCCCGTCAGACATGCTGGAGCACCTGCGGAAGGAGAAGGTCGATGTCATACACTCGCACGGTCTCGCATCCATGGCCATTCTGAGTCTCACGGCGGCGAGAGCTCTCAAAGTGCCACATGTGCTGACCTTCCACACAATGGCCAATGAGGCAGTGAAGTATCATTCACCTCTTCCGATTCGTAAGGACATCTTGGACAAACTAGTCTGGGTCTATCTGAGGAATCTCCTCAAAAGGCCCGAAGTAGTAGTCGTCCCGTCGGCTCCGACAAAGGAGGAGCTTGCTGACAACAGAGTAGTGATGAAATCCTGCGAAGTCGTGCCGACAGGCGTGGATTGCTCGAGATTCTCGCCTGAGAAGTACGACAAGAAATTCCTGGATCGGTTCGGGCTTGGCGGCAAGCGAGTTTTGTTGCACGTCGGACGTCTCTCGAAGGAGAAGCAGCTTGACATAGTACTGAAGGCGATGGTGGAGCTCGCGCCGAAGGAGCCCGACCTGAGACTGCTCGTTGTAGGGAAAGGACCGGCCGCGGACCACTACAAATCGATGGCAGATGACCTCAAGATCGCGGACAGAGTGGCCTTCGCGGGCTTTCTGCCGGATGAAGACCTGCCTGTCGCCTATGCAAGCTGTGATGCCCTGGTCATAGCGTCGACTTTCGAGACTCAGGGCCTCGTGGTTCTGGAGGCACAGGCCTCAGGGACTCCCGTGGTCGGCATCCGATACAGGGCAATCCCGGAGTTCGTCCAGGAAGGCAAGAATGGCTGTCTCTTCGATTCTGACACATGCGCAGATGCAATCAGGAGATGCCTGCAGCGATCTGACTCCATGAGGATGAATGCTGTTTCCTCTGCCCGTCAATTCTCAATCGATTTGAGTGCCGCCAGACTAGAGAAGGCATACGAACATGCCGCTAGAATCCTTGAGAAAGAACACTGAGGAGGGCGCGAACAGAGGGCCAGGATCGCGCTTGGCAAAGTATTTCTATCGCTGGCGTTGATTGTGCGCCCTGGTAAGGATGGCTCTATCTTACACGGCATTCTTCACACTCTACTCGATCAGCACAGTCCTCGCTTGCTTCGCTGGAGTGCTGATTATCGTGGGCTGGAAGAACATGTCCCTCAGGAACACGCTCCTTTCGTTGAGATACAATGCGGTGTATATAATCATCCTCGCTGCGTTTCCTTTGGTTATCCAGATTCAGGATCTCGCTGAAAGGGCCGTGACTGGTCCCGGAGAGGTCCTGAAGGAAATCCACTACACTAACTGGATTTTCAGCGTGGCAGGGGGTGCTGTCGCGGTCCTTCAGGATCGGTTAAACTACGCAATAGTGACAGACCTCTTTGCCATCGCCTATGTTTGGGTGTTCACATTCCTAACGTATTTCGCGCCAATTCTGCTCCTCTCAAAAGACGACCGGCCCACTCTCAGGACCTACGCCATCGCCGTCATTTTCAACTATGTTGTGCTCACGCCGTTCTACCTGCTATTCCCGGTGTCAGTGACTTCATCTCACGTCGCGGCCGAGATGACTCCGTTGTTGTATGCCGACCCTCATTGGGGCAAGATGGTGACCAGCGTTGATCCCCTCAACAACGATTTCCCGAGCGGACATGTGAGCCTCTCCACGACCGCCTTCCTGGTGTTCGCTTACGCCGGAACGCAGTACAGGCGATTCTCCTACTTCCTTGGCGGGGCGACGGTCGCGATTGTTTTCGCCGTTCTCTACCTGGGCATTCACTGGCCAGCAGATGTATTTGCTGGCTTCCTTGTGGCGGTCGGCGCAACAGTTGCAGCTAGGAGCGATAAGGTCCAAATGACGGTGGACAGGTATGTCAGGAGAGTCTCTCGGTGGCTGTTCAAAGACGTCGAAACCCAGACTGTCAGCCCTAAGCAGCAGTCACCTTGACGATAGTCACTTCGAAGAACAGTGTCCTGCCCGCGAGTTCGCCGTTGTAACCCTTTGTCGTATCGACTTGACTTATCTCGAAAGTGCCATTGGTTGCGTTGAACCCGGAAACAACGAACTCGACGCCGTCAATGTCCTGGCCCTTCACATTGTAGACACTTGTAGCGTTGAGCACATGCCTGATGACGACCTTCCCCACGCCGTTCGATGCCGATGGATCGAACGATTCGACGACCACCGGCCAGCCCGACGGTGAAGCGCCGCTCGGATCCCCGAAAGGATAGACGACCTGTCCTACGGTCGGCAAGTACTTGATCGTCACGAGCGCACTGGAGTTGTAAACGATAAGGGCGTCCCAACCCCAGAAGAAGTGCTGCACAGTGCGCATCAAGATAGGCTCGATGCCGAAACGGGTTACGAAATCCGATGAGGAAAAAGTCTCGGTGGCAGGAATCTCCTCAACGATGTCCTTCGTTTGAATCATTGTCGGATCCACAGCATAGCCATCCTGAGGTAGAACCTCGATCAGCTTGGTCTCGTTGACATGCATGCCGATGACGCCCAGCGCGAATCCCTTGATTGTGCCGCCACTTGTCCCGTACGCTCCGGCCGTCATAGTGAAGACGGTGTAGGACGAGTTCCCTCGGTTCGTGAATGTGAGCGACTTCGGATAGAGGACGTTGTCGTTGGCGACATTCTGCAGACTGGTGTCGAAGACTCTGCCGTCAGCCAGGGTGCCAATGTAGTTCAGTTCGACCGAGTCTCCCACGGCTATCGCCCTAGAACTCTGAACGTGAGAAGCACCAG
Source organism: uncultured Thermoplasmata archaeon (assembly GCA_963705355.1). Lineage (GTDB taxonomy): Archaea > Thermoplasmatota > Thermoplasmata > UBA10834 > UBA10834 > COMBO-56-21. Next base: position 285,547 of record OY970070.1, on the reverse strand, counting down.
TACCCGAGTAGAGTACGTAGCCAATCGCGCCGACAGAAATGACTATCCCAGCGATGACCAGGGCCATTAGCATCTTCTGAGGATCCCTGACCTTCTGCGGTTGGGGTTCGCTCTCCATTCAGACTCCTGGGGCGCGGTTATATGTTGAGCCGATATAAACCTTCTCGCTGCTCAACGCAGAACGCCAGTGCATCTGGCATCAGCCGCCCGAGACGGGGGGGAATATCGCAACCTCATCACCTTCAAGGAATTCTCGTCTTCTTCTTCCGCCCCGGCGGAGGTTCCTGCCGTTGACGAGAATGACCAACCGGTCGGGATCGCTGTCGGCCTGTTTCAGAGCGCTGGCCAGCTGGTCACCGAACATGTTCCCGAGTTTGTTCAGCAGGTCCGGCATATCGATTGCTTCGATCTCGCAAGTTGGGCTGCCTGCTGCTTCCCGTATTGTTGCGAACATGCGGACGCGAACCTTCGCCATATTGTCATCGATGAGAGCACGAATCGGAGTAATAAAGGATGCTGGACCTGCGCCGCTGGAGAAGCGCGCTCAAATAGCTGATCCAAGTCTCCTGCGCGGCAGCCTACTGCATCTCTGCGTTGCGGATAAGGTCGCAGGGCGCAGGGACAGAAGTCGACTGCAGATACATCTGTGGCGTGCATCAGAGAGGCGAGGTGCTTCCTTGGTGAGAAAGCTGAGAAAAAAGGATCACCAACTCGACGGAAGTGGACCGGCATACGATGCTTCTTTTTCATACATCTGCGTTGGCTTTGCTGCAACAACGCACTTTTTGGGAGAAAGCACGCAACGGCACGAGCTCAACTGAGACACCGCCGTGATTCAGTACCAACGCACCAAACAATTGGACAGGGCAACTGATATCAACTGGTCAAATCGATAGCGAGGGGGCTGATCGATCAGCTTGGGAGAGTCTTTTGGCCAGAAACACAAAGTCAAGACGGGAAGCCACGCTTCGAATCAGGGGCATGCATTGCGCAACCTGCGCCGAGACAGTCAGGGCATCCCTCATGACCTTGAAAGGGGTGGAGAACGCACGAGTGAATCTGGCCACCGAGAAGGCAACATTCACCTACGACCCAATGCAGGTCACGATGGATGATGTTGAGCGAGCGATCAAGGAATCTGGGTACGACTTTGCCAAGGACGAAATGTCCCTCACCATAGGAGGAATGCACTGCGCCACCTGCGCAATGACGGTTCAAGACGCGCTGATGGAAGTGCCAGGAGTGAAAGAGGCAAGAGTGAACTTCGCCTTGGGAAAGGCCACTGTCGAATACGATTCATCGTTTGCCTCAGAATCACAACTGAGGGATGCCGTCGAGGAAGCCGGCTACAAGATCCTGGAGGTTCAAGGGGTCATGGCCGAGCAGATTGCGCGAAGGAAAGAACTGAAGGAGGGATACAGAACCTTGGTCTTCGCAGCTCTGCTCACCATACCGATAGTGGTGGTCTCCATGACTTATGACTTCTGGCCAAATGGATTCCTGAATGCCGGCGCTAGGAACTTCCTGTTGCTGGTGCTTGCGACTCCTGTCCAATTCTACGCTGGCCTGAGATACTACAGAGGTACGTACTGGGCGATCAGAAACAGACGCGCGAACATGGACACACTCGTCGTTCTCGGCACGACCGCCGCGTGGGCGTACAGCTTCGTCGCGACAGTGCTCCCGGACGTTGTCTCATCCAGAAATGTCTACTTCGACACCTCAGCAGCCATCATAACGCTCGTCCTGGCAGGCAAGTATCTCGAATTGCGGGCGAGAGGGGCCACTTCGGAGGCCATCGTGAAGCTAATGAGTCTCCAGCCGCCCAAGGCAATCACGATAAGAAACGACATGGAAGTCGAGGTCGGGATTGAGGAATTGGTCGAGGGCGATGTCGTTGTCGTGAAGGCAGGCGAGAGGATGCCAGTCGATGGCGAGGTCATGGCCGGACAGTCGGCAGTCGACGAATCGCTTGTCACCGGCGAATCGATTCCTCAGGAGAAATCCACGGGCTCGCATGTGACTGGCGGAACGGTGAATCTCGGTGGGATCCTGAGGGTCAGAGCCACACGAGTTGGAAGGAACACGACCCTTGCCCAAATCGTGAAGCTTGTCGAAGACGCACAGAGCACGAAGGCGCCCATCGAGAGAGTCGCCGACACTGTGGCCGGATACTTCGTGCCAGCGGTGATGGCGGTCGCAGTGGTCACATTCGCTTTCTGGTACTTCGTGGGGTCTGGGTATTGGGATGTCGGCGACTCGCTCACGTTTTCTCTCACCGCTTTCGTGGCCGTTCTTGTCATAGCATGCCCATGTGCTCTCGGTCTGGCCACGCCCACAGCCATTGTCGTAGGAACCGGCAGAGGCGCGGAGATTGGGATTCTTATCAAAGATGCCGCTGCTCTCGAGAGCGCGCACAGACTCACCACGGTGATCTTCGACAAGACCGGGACGCTCACGCGTGGGGAACCGCGCGTAGTCAGAATCGAGACTGCGCCAGGTGTCACGGAAGAGCAACTCCTCCAGTCCGCGGGAAGTGCGGAAAAAGGATCGGAACATGTCCTTTCGCGGGCTGTGATTGCGGCCGCCGAGGACTCAGGGGTGGCGCTCAATCAGCCTGAGACATCCACCGCGATACCTGGAGAGGGCGTCTCAGCTCTGGTGAACGGCTCGGAGATCACAGTCGGCAACAGGCGCATGTTCAGCGGGAAGAATCTCTCCCTGGGGCCACTCGAGGGTAAGATGGAGGAAATGGAGAACCAGGGAATGACGGTCATGCTCTGCGCCGTCGATGGTAAGGTCCTGGGGCTGATAGGAGTGGCCGATACTTTGAAGCCAGAGGCAAGGGAAGCCGTCGCTGCGCTCAAGGATCTCGGGCTCAGAGTAGTCATGCTCACGGGCGACAATGAGCGGACCGCTAGAGCGATAGCTAAGGAGGCGGGGATCGAAGAGTTCAGAGCTCAGGTCCTTCCCGCAGACAAGGCGGCAGCAGTCAAGTCCTTCCAGGAGAATGGAGAGGTCGCCGCAATGGTCGGAGACGGCATTAACGACGCTCCTGCCTTGGCGAAGGCGGACATTGGCGTGGCTTTGGGAACCGGGACGGACATAGCGCTAGAGTCCGGGAACATCGTGCTAGTCGGAGAAGACCTGAAGGGCGTGGTCTCGGCCATAAAGCTCAGCAAACGGACTTTCGCCAAGATACGTCAGAACCTCTTCTGGGCGCTCTTCTACAACACTGCATCGATTCCCATCGCCGCGGGGGTTCTCTACCCCCTGACCAATTGGCTCCTGAGCCCGATCGTCGCAGCAGGGGCGATGGCCCTCAGCTCGGTCTCCGTGGTGACGAACGCTTCCCTGCTCAAGAGATTCGAGCCCTAGAGGCTTAGACCAGCGCCATCATCCAACCGACCCTCACCCGCATCCCGCGACTGCGGACGGCCAGAACCACTGTAGAAAAGGTTATCTGGGTGCTAAAGGATAACAACATCTGAGTTTGAAGGATTGCGGGCAGTTCATGAAGCCTCAAAGCAGACTCGCATCCCCCGACCTCCCCCCAGAACCGCGACTCCCTCGGATGTGGCCTCATGTTCGGCAAGAAGCTCTCAAAAGGATTTCTAGTTGACACTAACGGAGCGCTTGTCAAGGAGTTCGTCTTCAGCGCAAAGGCCGATGTCACATTCGAGCAGGTGAAGGCCTCCCTCCAAGGAAGGGGCGATCTTGCAACCCTTGAGGCCTTCGAGGTTGGCAAGCTCACCGCCACCGTCGTCAAAGGCGACAAGCTCCACTTCATAGCTGTGAGAAAGGGAGGAGCAGAGGCTGAGGACATCGGATTCTTCCGGGAGATTCTCAACTCAGTCGAGAAGTCATTTGACGCGTCAATTGAGGGAAGATTGAAGACCGCTCAAGAGGCCGAGCGGCTTGCGAAGTTGGAGCAAGAGAAAGCAGCCAAGGCGTCCCAAGAGTCGGACATGAACAGAAATGATCTGGCGCTCGAAGGCGTTGCGCTCGAAGAACTGCGGATGGAACTTGACCGACTCAGGAAGGAGACTGGGACTTGGCAGGATGAGCTCAAGGAATTCGAGGCCCAGATCAATGACAGGCACGCCCAAATCAATGAGAGAGTTCAGCTCCTTCTGGAGAGAGAGCAAGGTCTTGTCAGGGCACAGCAGGCCTTCGATGTCGCCTCTGAGGCCAAGAGAACTTTGATAAGAAGACTCCAGGAGTCGATTGGTTTTTCGATAGCCGAATCAGAGAAGGGTCTTTCAAAGCTGGCAAAGGAGAGCAGCGACCTCGATATGGCAAAAGCTCAGTTCGAATCAGAAGCGCAGAAGCTCGATGAGGCAAAGGTCGCTTGGGACAGGGAAGTCGAGGAGGCGAAGGTCAGGATCCAGAGCCTTGACAGGGACAGGGAGGCGCTCGCGGAAACGAGCAGGCAATTAGAAGCTAAGGAGAAGAATCTAAGCGATATGGAGGACGGCCTTGAGGCGCGAAGGCGCGATTTGGAAGCCGAAATTGCGCAGCTCGAGGCCGACAAGAAGTCCTTCCTGGAAGATAGCAAGAGAGCGGAGGCGGACCTGGAGGAAGGCCGTGCATCCGTCGAGGAACGCGAGGAGAAACTGAAAGAGGCGGAGGAGAGAGTCCTCTCTCAACAGCAGGACAACGACAGAATGCTTGCTGAGTTGAAGCCCAGACAGAGTCTCCTCGCCACACAAGCTGATGAGCTTTCCGAGCGCGTGAAAACCCTTGAGGAGAGGGAAAGTGAGCTTGAAGCCGACAAAGGGGATCTCGAGCGAAGGCGCGCGGAGATAGAGCGCAATGCTGAGACGCAGCAGAAAGAGCTGTCGTCCCTCCTGGCCAAGATCGGAAAGGAGAACGAAACTCTGAGAGAGCAGATGGCAGATCTCGAGACGAAGGAACTGGCAATACGCGAGAAGAAATCCGAAGTCGACAGCTCAGCGGAACGAATGGAGTCCCTGCTCAGAGACCTTGACAGGCGGGAGAAGGATATCGAGAAAAGGGAAGCCGCAATTCAGGATTCCGTTGCCGCTCAACAGGTGACAGCCCAGACGGTTGCCGAGCGCGAGGCTCTTCTCGCAGAGAGAGAGAAAGAGCTGCTCGCGAAGGGGGGCGCCCTGGCCGAGTCAAGAGCTAAGGCAGAGGCCCAGATCGAAGAAGTCTCTGAATCGACAGAGAATCTTGAGAAGGTCAAATCCGACTTGACGCGGAAGGAGGCAGTGCTCGAGGACGAGGCTCGCGCCCTTGACGAGCGCGAGGAGAGGTTGAAGGAGGAGGCCGAGAATCTCAAGAGAAAGCAGGAAGGCCTCATTGCTTCAGAAGATGACCTGGATGCTCGGGTGAAGGCACTGTCCGAAAGGGAGAGAGCGCTTCAAGATGAGATGTCCAAGGCGAAGGCGAGGGTCGAAGAGGAAATGGAGAGACTCGACACCGAGCGCAAGAACGTTGCCGGAAGATTCGCGGAACTCGAGAGCAAGGAGAAGACGCTAGCAGATAAGGCGGAAGCCCTTGCGAATGCCCAGAAGGAGTTGCGATTGAAAGAGGTCAGCTTCATGGAGAGAGTCGACGAAATGAACAGAAGAAGGGAGGGCCTCTCCGCGGAGATGGATCAGGTCGCACAGGAAAAGGCGAAGATCGAGAAGATGCGGGAGCACCTCGACAAGCGCAAACAGGTGATCGGCGAGCAGGTGGATAGCATCGCCGAAATCACCAGGAAGCTCGAGGAACTGAGGACCCGGACGAAGCGAAGAACAGATGAGGCACAGGGTCAGCAGCAAACTGAAGAGACGCGCTAGTAGATTGCAGTCCGTGTTGTTATTCTGCGCGCTCAGGCAAGTTTGGGCCACCCTCGCTCGAGGCTCTTCGCTGCGGATACCAAAGTCCGCCTGAACAATGGTTTGGCCTTTGCATCGGCGCGAAGATGCTTGGAGATGTAAGCCCTCACGGAATCGACGACGTCCACGCCCGCCTCTCTGCCATACCCCTCGATCAGGCGAAGACAGAGATCGAACTTGATCGGAGTGAAGAACGGCTCACTGCCCAGGATGGAAGCCCCGATCTGGCCGAGGTCGTCCAGCGGATTCCCCGGTCCCGAATCCTCCAGATCAAATCCATGTATCCTGCCCTCGCTCAACACGAAATTGGAGAGCACAGAGTCGCCTCGGACTGTCCGTATCCCGGCCGCTGACGTCTTCTCATGGTATCTCGCAAGCCATACGCCGATCCCCTCGGCGACATCAAATCGAGAGAAGTGATTTACCAGAGCATCGCATATGTCACCGGGCAGGTATTCGAGCACGAGATAGTCCCTGTCCATATAGAGCGGATATGGGACGTCCAAGCCAACCTGCCTTGCGACCAGCAACGCTTCGAACTCATCTCCTGCCTTGCCCGTCAATGACAGCTTGATAACTACTGGTCTCACATCTGTCTCTGCAACCCAAACCCTGTTTCTCTTGCTCGGCACGAGCTTGATCCTATTTAGGACGAGTCTTTGGTTGAGAGATTTCTTCAGCGCTTCCCAGCCATAGGAATCAAGAGTCGTGAGATCGTCAACCATGCAGTCACAAACACGCGACTATGACAATAAAAAGCCTATGGCGATGGTATCGCTGCCGCCAAGCACGATCTAGTCCCAGGAGATCGAATCCTCCCTCAAACGGTCCATGAGCTCCTTGGTGATTCTTAGTGCCTCATCAGGATCGTCCTTGTGAAGCGCCTGCATCGCGGTCTTGATTTGCAGGATGTAAGTCGAGATATCTATGCCGACCGCCTTGGCCTCCGTAAGGTACTTCCTTGCTTTCGCGATCTGAGACCTCACGAGTTCTGGAATGCTGGGAGCCATCACCTCCTCAGTCTGGTGGACTAGCGCATTGACGAGGTTCCAATCGCCATCTCGCGCGGCCTCCCATGCATTGCCCACCAATCTGCGAGCCCTTAATGTGTCTTTTCCGAGAGAGCTCACATCAGAAATCAAGCGCTCGATCTCCTCCAGAAGCCTGGCAGACCCCGCGAAACCCTTGAGTGCCTCCTCATAGAGCATTTCGCGCGACCTCGGCCTGCTCCTGATCAAGCTGAACAGGTCGAACTTCTCCGGCCTGATCATCTCTTCCTTCTGCACGGGCAGCTCATCCACGGGCATTCCGCTGGCTTCCTCCGTCTCCATCTCCCCTGCCAGTTGGCTGTCGGCGAAAATCGCTCCGCAGAACGGACAATAGGGGTCCGACTCCTTCACGATCATGTCGCACTGCGTGCACTGGAACAGCGGGCCGTCGTCCTCGGGAACCGAAGGGGGATTGACAAGATTCGGGGCTAGCGTGGCCTCCTTCGCCCGCTGGCTCATGCGCCGATCCGCAGGTCCGACCCCTCCAGACAGGTTAGAGGTTCTCGAATCCGACGCTCGAAGTATCCTCTGGAGCTTCCTGTGATACCGATCAGCTTGCACATCGGCAGCCTCTTTCATTACGATGCTCTTGCTCGGAGCAGGTGTGTTAGTCAAGCTAGCTCGCACTCCGCCTGTCTTAGTCTGCATGTATTTGTTCCGCTCGCCGACTATAAGAAGAATTCTTCGCCAGTATCATAGTATGAAAAACAAGAGACGAGGGGCGACCTGATGGCGCATGCCAATCAGTCATCGTTTCTTGATGAGCTCCAAGAACGCCTTCTCGTCGAGGATGGTCTTCTTCATGCTCTTGGCCTTGGCCAGTTTCGAGCCGGGGTCCTTGCCAACCACAACGAAGTCAGTTGCCTTCGTGACCACGGAGCCGGCCTTGCCACCAAGAGCGGCGACCGCAGCTTCTGCGTCTGCCCGCCCCATCGACTCCAATTCGCCCGTGAAGAGAAATGTCTTTCCGGAAAGCGGCCCAGCGGATGTCCCAGCACCTTGTATCTTCAGACCAGCCTTTCCCAAGCGCTGGACGAGCTCACGGTTCTTGGGATCGTCCATGAAATCACGGATGGCGCTCCCAATGACTCGTCCGATTCCCGCCACCTCAGCCAGTTCATCAACGCTGGATTTCTGTATCCTTTCCATACTTCCCATCGTGCGGGCGAGGACGTCGGCGGTCGTCTTTCCCACGTGTCGGATCCCGAGCGCGAACAGGACATTCTCGAAATCCCTGCCAAGACTGGCTTGAATCGCTTCGAGGATATTCTGCGATGATTTCTCCGCGATGCCTTCCAGAGTCAGCAGCTGCTCTTTCTTGAGACGGTAGAGATCAGCTGCGTCCTTGACCAATCCCTTGCCCACAAGCTGATCTATCAGCGAGGGGCCAACGCCCTCGATATCCATCGCAGATCTGGAGCAGAAGTGAGCGAGCCTCTCCTTCACCTGCGCGGGGCAGGAGGCGTTGACGCACCTCCTGGCAGCCTCGCCCTCCTCCCGCACTGCCTTCGACCCACAGACAGGGCATGTCCTTGGCATCTTGAACTCCTTCTCCTTGCCAGTCCTTCGATCGACAATAGGCTTGACGACTTGAGGGATGACTTCGCCTGCCCTTTCCACGAGGACATGATCCCCAATCCGCAGGTCCTTGCGCAACACCTCATCCTCATTGTGAAGGGTGGCGTGTGTCACGATGACCCCGCCGATCTGAACAGGCTCCAGAACGGCAACAGGGGTCAACGTTCCTGTGCGTCCGACCTGGACGTGTATATCGAGCAATCTCGTCGTCATCTGCTTGGGCGGGTATTTGTAGGCTATGGCCCACCTCGGCTCCTTCGCCGTGTAGCCGAGTCTAGCCTGCTGCACGAGCGAGTTCACTTTGACAACGATTCCATCGATCTCATACTCGATGGCGTCTCTTTTCGACTCCCATGAAACGATGTGCTCCAACACTCCGTCGATAGAATCGAACTTCCTGGTGTGCGGACTCGTGCGCAGGCCTGATTTGCGCATCGCATCCAGGCATCCTTCATGAGTTGGAGGGGACTTGTCAGCATTGAAGCTCAATGTGTAGAATGTGGCCTCCAAGGGCCTTGAGGCAGCGATCTTGGGGTCCAGTTGGCGGATGGAGCCTGCAGCCGCATTTCTTGGATTGGCAAACAGAGACTCGTCATTGGCCTCCCGTTCCTTGTTGAGCTTCTTCAGGCCAGCCGTGGGCATATAAACCTCGCCGCGCACTTCGACTGTGCGCAGACCGCCATCCAGCTTCAACCTGAGGGGAACGCTCCTGATCGTCTTGATATTCGATGTGACATCCTCCCCGATCTTCCCGTCGCCCCTAGTGGCTCCTCTAATCAGGACACCATTCTCGTACAGTAGGGCAATGCCCAAGCCATCGATCTTCAACTCAACTATGTACTCAACAGGCTCTCCGCCAAGCCACTTCCTAACTCTTGAGTCAAAGTCGCGCAGCTCCTGGGACGAATAGCAGTTGCCAAGGCTTAGCATGGCGACCTTGTGTTCGACCTGGGGGAACTCCGCAATCGGCTTTCCTGATACTCTCTGGGTCGGCGAATCGGGCAATATTGATTCCGGAAAACGTCCCTCAAGCTCGGCAAGCTCCCTGACGAGCATGTCATACTCGTAGTCGGAGATCTCGGGATTGTCCTCCACGTAGTACTTCACATCATGGTAAGAAATCCGGTCGACGAGGTCCCGCATCCTCTTCTTTGCCTTCTCCCGGTCGTCGATCATCGCCTGCCCCCATGAAGCTGCTTGATGATGTCCTTTCCGCGAACGGAGTTCAGGACATTATCCCTCTCAAGCCATCCGCGCCTCGCCGTTATCAGCCCGTACCTTATGTAGGCCATCTGGTCCACGCTGTGTGCGTCTGTGGCTATCGCCACTTTGACGCCCGCATCCTTTGCCAGCCGGCAGTTCACATCAGACAGGTCAAGCCGATCAGGAAATGAATTCAGCTCTAAGCACACTCCAGAGGATTTTGCCGAAGAGAACACACTGCCAAGGTCCAGTTCATATGGCGGCCTCTGTCCTATCAGCCTTCCAGTTGGATGACCGAGTATATCGATCCTGCCTGATTCGAGTGCCGTTGTCACGCGCTTGGTCATATCGGCTTTCTCCATCTTGAACCTAGAGTGAACAGATCCGATGACGATGTCCAGATCCTTGAGCAACGAAGAGGGGAAGTCCAGTGAGCCATCGGCCTTGATATCGACTTCGCTTCCCGCGAGCACCCGTATCTCTCCACCGCCTAACTCATCTGCCTTGCGAACGGCCTCGATCTGCTTCTTCAGTCTGTCTGAGGTCAGACCATTTGCTATCCTAAGACTCTGGGAATGGTCCGTGATCGCCACATATTCATATCCCTTCGTTGCAGCGGCAGAAACGACTTCCTCAATCTTGTTGACACCGTCGCTCCAGCTCGTGTGCACATGGAAATCGCCCAGCAATTCCTCCTTCTTCACGAGGCGTGGGAGCTTGTTTTCCCGTGACGCTTCAAGCTCGCCTGAATTCTCTCGAAGCTCGGGTTCCACATACCGCAGGCCGAGAGCCTTGTAGACCTGCTCTTCGGTCGCTCCCGTGACCAGCTTGCCAGAGTCGCGCTCGAACAGACCGTACTCGTTGAGTTTCCGGCCCATTTCCACGCCAATCCGCCTCATGCTCACATTGTGCTCTTTCGATCCAGTGAAGTAGCACAGGGCAGCGCCCCAGCTTTTCGTTTCGACAGTCCGTATGTCCACCTGAAGACCGTTCTTCAATCGAACGCTCGATTTTGTGGGTCCCTTCATTAGGACGTCATCAACCTCACCATATGCCACGAAAGTGTCCATGATCGCGCCAGGCTCGTCGTCCCCGACCAGGATGTCGATGTCTCCAACGGTCTCTTTTCCCCGCCTCAGACTGCCCGCCACGCTGATCTTATCCAGAGATTGAGATTGCCTGAGGTACTCGACAAATGCTTCGGCGACCGGCAAGGCCGTACCAAGCAGAGTGCGGCCAGCCTTCGATTCCACTGTTGTGATGCCGCGGAGAATCCGTTCCTCCGTCTTCTCGCCAAAACCCTTGATTCCCCGGAGCTTATGATTCAGCAGTGCGTCCTTGAGCATCGCAGAGGAGGTTATGCCCAGTTCCTTGTAGAGAACGACCGCGGTTTTCGGGCCAACGTCCGGTATCCCAAGGAGCTCGACGAGTCCTTTCGGGACCTGTGAACGGAGCTCCTCGAGATAAGCCAGCTTGCCTGTCTTGACCATCTCATCGATCTTCTTCGCCATTGCCTTTCCGACGCCAGGTATGTCCTCCAGCCTTCCTTCAGCAACGACCTTGTTGATGTCATCCTCCATTGACTGGATGTTCCTGGCCGCTCTTCGATACGCGACTGGCTTGAAAGCCACTCCCTGCAAATCTAGCAGGTCTGCAATCTCGTCGAATGCGGCGGCAATATGATCATTGTCCGTTCGGGGGACCTCCTGGAACCTCATCCAAATCCCCTAGGCCTCGAATATAGGTTTGCCCAGAATGGCGGTTTTTCTTGAGCTTATGCTTCGGAAACCAAGGGCGCTGGCATCACTTATGCGTCAGGCATTTATACCACAAATGATATGACTATACCACCAGAGGTATGATTTGCTTGCTTTCAAGGGAGGTCCTTCAGATACTGGCTAGGAAAGGGAGGATTGAGCTGATTCGCACGCTGAGAGCATATACGGACGAAGACTTCACAATCAACGAGCTTGCCCGCGTCTCCGGTGTCCCAACGATGACCACGTGGCGGGCGATCAAAGACCTTAAGAAAGCCGGTCTCGTGAAGACCAGAAAGGTCGGAAACGCGATCAGTGTGCTTCTCACCGACGACAAGGAGAAACTCCGGAACCTGAAGATAGTCCCAGAAACCGACCCCCAGAGAACCGCGGCGGAGCTGTACGCATCCAGGCTTGGCAACCAAATCTGGCTCGAGGAGTGCAGGCTGTTCGGCAATATCGGACGGGGCGTTCACGCTCCTGGCGAGGAGATCGACGTCGCTGTGGTGTTCAATGACGAGGCAATAACCGAAGGGGAAGCGAAACTTCTGGCTGGGGAACTTGCATCGAAAATCAAAACAGAGACGAATGTGGCCATCGTTCCGTTCTGCATAGCCAAAAGGGATATGGGCAGACGCGGAGGACTCGCTGCAGAGCTCAGGGACAAAGAGGTCGTCTGGAGTCGATGATCCCCGAAGGGATCGGATAGCTCATCTGGGAGATCAGATGCTCCTACTTCACCTTTGAGAAATAGTCGTAGATGAGCCGAGCGATCTTCGCCTCAGCCATCTGGGCCTTTACTGGGTTCTTCTCTTCGAGCCTCTTGCAGAAGATGCAGAGGACTATGTGAGAGTTCGAATTGACATAGATTATGCCAGCATTGTTCACTGAGCCTGCAGTTATGCCCGATCTCGCGGCCACGAGCACATCGTCAGATAGATACTGGGGCAGGGACGAGCCGCCCATGCTTCTCAACATCAGGTTCAGCATGTTCTTGCTTGCTTCCTTGGATACGACCTCGCCCTTCAAGACCTTTTCAAGCAGGATGCCGATCTCGCGGGGAGTGCCGATGTTGTCGAAGACCTGGTCGTATTCCCGCTGGGTCCTGAACTTCTTCTCCTCTTTCATTCCATACAGGTTCTCATATTCACTTCTGAACTCCTCTATCGACAGATTTGAGAACTCCGCGTCGATCTCGTCCAGCACCTTCATGCGATCATGATCGGAAAGGCCTCTCCAAGTACGCGCGGCCTCCTGGACCGAGAGATCCTTGAACTGGCCCTTGCCCATGGTCAGGAGGAATCCCTCACGCCATGGCAGGTATATCGAGGTCTTCGCGAGGCCGAGTTCCCTGATGAGCATATTGACTCTCTGGATGCCAATGCGCTTCCAGAGCATCTCAGATGCCGTATTGTCCGTGGCGATTATCATGAGCGTCACGAGGTCCCGAATCGTGAACTCCGTGCCAGGAGAGAGGTACTGAAGAATCCCTGAGCCGATGCAGAGGCTCCTGTTCTCCAGCCTGAGCTTCTCATCCATCGATATGATGCGGTCGTTGGCCTGTCGAAAGACCTCCATCATGACTGGAATCTTGAAGACGCTCCCAAGAGGAAAGGTCTTGTCCGCATCGATAGCCAGCTCCTTGCCGGATTCCACGTGCTTCATGTATAGGCCCATTTGGCCCTTGACCTCTTTTGATATCTTCGTTATCTCTTGCCGAAGCTTCGCGAGTTCGAGGGGTGAACCCGTCTGCCTGGCCTTCTCCGGACTCAAAGAACAATCTCCTTCGACGCCACGCAGCAGGATTCGGACTTGTCGCTTTCCGACTGCGGGGAAAACGCATTGGGATGACAGTATTTAGGCACTTCGATATGATACGCTCTGGCGAACGCGGATATCCGTGCTGGAATTCCGTGGGAGGCTCTCCAAAACTTCTTTAAATGCGAGCAGATACCCCCGACGGAGGGAGCGCAAGAATGGCCGTGGCTGACTTCAAGAAATTGAGCCTGAGAAAGAACGCTACAAGAATAATCGACCAGGACGGTTTCAAGCGTATCCACGAGGAATCTCTCGACGTTCTTGAGAATGTCGGCATACGGATCTACAGCCCTGCGGCCCTTGACCTGCTCAAGCAGCATGGTGCCGATGTCGACAAGGAGCAGATGGTAGCCAAGATCCCGAAGGACCTTGTCGAACAGTCCATCAAGAGCGCGCCGAAGGAGTTCAAGCTCGGAGCGAGGAATTCGAACTATGACGTCGTGCTCGATAACTCGCACGTTTACTTCACTTTCGACGGCTGCGGTGTGCAGACAGTGGATATCGAGTCCGGGAAAAAGCGACCTGCCAGAAAGCGGGATATTGTGGACTGCGCCCGACTGGCCAACGTCCTTCCAGGAGTGGGGTATTTCACCCCATCAGTCGCGCCTCAAGACGTTCCTCTGCACGCGCATGTCCTGCACCAGATCGAGGCGGCATATTCCACCACCGACAAGTTCGTCATGTCCGAATCCACGACAACTGGAGCTGAGGCGAGGTACCAAATCGAGATGGCTTCCGCAATTGCCGGAGGGAAAGATAGATTGCTCCAGAATCCGACGCTTTCAGCAATTATCTGCGCCGTCCCGCCATTAAACCTCGATGGTGGAGGAAGCGAGGCCACCATCGAATTCGCAAAGGCTGGCATCCCAGTCATGATGATGAGCATGGTCGAAGCGGGGGTCTCCGGACCCGTAACCCTCGCGGGCACGCTTGTGGTCAGCAACGCCGAGATCATGGCGATACTCACGCTCACGCAGTGCGCAAGAAAGGGCGCGAAGACCATCTACGGATCGGTTCTCTCGATGATGGAGCCGCGGACCGGAGCGTACGTCTCGGGATCCCCCGAGGCAGCACTGCTCTGCGCTGCCGTCGTGGACTTGGCAAAGCACTACAACCTTCCCGCGCAGGCGGGAACCTTCGGCACGAACGCGTTGGCACCAGGAAGCCAGGCAGCCACCGAGCATTGCTTGACAACCCTGCTCGCTGTGAACGCGGGCGCGGACATGATCAACGGGTTCGGACTACTTGAGGCGTCGACTGTGCTTTCCTTCGAGCAGCTAATGCTCGACTACGACATCGTCACTGAGATACTCCGAATCTCGAAAGGCATTGATGTCAACGATGACACCCTTGCAGGCGATTTGATCAGGGAAGTGGGCATCGGCGGAACATTCCTGGCAAAGAGGCACACTCTGATGCACCTAAGAGAGGCTTGGGAGCCCACAGTGTTCGAATACGGCACTTACGAGGATTGGGTCAAGAGAGGTTCGGTCGATCCGGTGAAGCGCGCGAACGAGAAGGTGAGGGCCCTTCTGAAGAATGCGAAGGCGATGCCCCTTGAGCGAGACGTTGAAAGGCGAATCAACGAGCTCGTGAAGAGAGGTGAGAAGGACCTGATCGCACGGCATTGAATTACGGCGAACAGCACCCTTCTGGCTGCAACTGGCCAAAGGCCAGAGTGAACTCTGAATACCCAGCAGATGGATGAGAAGGGAGATTGAAAGAGAGCGCGGACCCGGTCAGTTGGGGGGAAACAGGGGGGAGAATGGCTGACTGTGGCCCTTGAGGAAAATCTCATTTCCCTCTTCCAATCTCTCGACCAAAGGATGGCCTTCCTCCGTTCATAAACGTGTTGACCTTGGAATCAGTCATGATAACAAGTGTTCGAAGGGAGGCCAGATAGGTTTAATCGTAGGGAGTGAATATCAGCAGCGCTATCGGAGGAGCCGTATGAAGTCCGCATTTGCCAGCAGGTCGAGGGAACTCCGCGCAGTCATATTCGACCTCGACGATACGCTTGTGGATTCAACAGTCAACTATGCGAAGTTCAAGACTCTGGTGATTGACAGGATCGCTTCCTACGGAGAGCCCAGAGGTCACTACAGCGCAACCGAGACGATTGTGGCGATAGTCTCCAGATACGAAGAGCAAATGCGCAGAGAGGGTGTGTCTGGATCTGTAATGCAGGAACGCATGGCGGAGCTCGATAGAATCATGGACGAAGTCGAGCTGGAGAGAGTCACGGAGACAAAGGCGATCAGGGGCGCGACGGACCTACTTCGTCTGCTCAAGGAGAGTGGAACGAAGATAGGGATACTCACGAGAGGATGTGAGGACTATGCGACAGCCGCGCTATCCAACACGGGCATGCTCGAACTGGTCGATGCCATCGAATGCAGGAACTCGAAGACGAAGCCGAAGCCAAATCCTGAGGCCTATCTGAAGCTGGTTAAGAAGCTGGGGGTCAGGAAGGAAGAGACCCTCTTCGTGGGGGATCACCCAATCGACGCGCAGTGCGCGGCGAACGCGGGAGTCCCGTTCGTGGCGGTGCAGACCGGAGATGTGCCCGAGAAGGAGCTGAGAGAGGCTGGCTCAGTCGAAGTATTCCGAGATGTGGGCGAGATGGTCGAGTGGCTCAAGCGTATGCTGCGACGGTCTTGAATCACAAAAGGAAATTCGGGATATGAGACTCTGCAGTTCTTGATGAATAAAAAGCTCATCGGGGTCTGACGTCCAGAAGCTTCAGGACACCCTCGTCTCCCGTTCCAAGCATCGTCTCGTCCGTCGACTCGCCCTCGCCCTTGGGAACGATCGTCTCCATGTTCCTCTCGAGGAGCGCCAATTCCCTCTGGCCCAGAGTCCGCGGATCAACGGGAACGAGCAAGATGCAGTCGTTCGTGACCACGACATCTCTCAGCTGGTGCATGAACTGGAGCATGCGGTCATACGTGTTCAGCGTTATCAGGTACTCCAACCCGTCGAGAACGACTGTGGTTTTCGCCTGGCTCTCGATGAATGCCCTCATATGGCCCATCAGGATGCCGATTGCCGTTGGGTTAATGCGCCCCTCCCCAACGATATTCGTAAGCCAAAGAACTCTGCAGCACCCTAGCTCCTTCTCGCTGAGCAGCTTCTTCGGGTAGTCACGCGTGATGATGAGAGCCGAGTATCCGGACGAGAGCGATTGGTCCAGTAGCTCGAATGTCATCTTGGGCTTTCGCTCTTCGATCAAATAGACGTTGCTCGGCTTTGGCTCAAAACCAAAGCCAACAGCTGAGTTGCCAGCTGATGACACTGCCGCATCCCATCCGTATCAACAGATATGACTGGCGTCTTTATATAATACTGTTGTCCAGGTTCCGCTCCAATGAAAAACGACAGGGCACACGAAGTCCCTGGCATTGGAGGTCGTCACAGTCTCGAGCAGAACACCCTGATCCTGTCGTCGCCGATCTCCCCCCAATGGCAATTCTCGCAGTCGGCAATGGTTGCCGCACACCTCATGTCGAAATAACACGGAGCCACGAAGAACTTGGTAACACCAGCGCATATGACTCTGGATTTCCTGTCGACCACACTCCCGCGAGGGCATCGCTCGCAATCGTTGGCACCCACTGACTTCTGCTCTACTAGATCGCATGTTGTCAGGAACAGCTTGTGCATCTTCTGAGTCATACGGCGGCCCTAGATAGATTCGCACGATGATAGCATTTGCTTCGAAAGAACGGTCGGCGAAGGGGTTTGCGGATCTGCGCATCCTATGGTTCCGGCCGCAGCTCCACTCCTAGGTTGACCATCTCCGCCTTGAACCTCTTGATGACGGCTCGATACTCTTTGGTCGGCCTGCGGGCATCTGCGTCCCAGCACTCGTACAGGCTCTTTCCCAGAGGAGGCGCAGAGAGCTTTGACTCATACTTGGCCAGCAGCTTCAGCACGATCTCGTTCGCATCCGACCTCTTCATGCCAGCAACGGCGTGACCCACCTCGGCAGAGATCCGGGGCTCCACAGGTGTAGTTCGGTCCTCGTGCTTGTTGGTCGCCACGCCAAGCGATTCGATGGACAGCCCGGAGGCGACTGCAGCTGTGACGGCGGCCGAAGTCTCGTACAGTACCATCGGTGTGCACGGGCCAGCTGTTGTGTAGTTCAGGTTGATGCTGAGCAAGTGAGTGTTTCTGCTGATGGCCTGCCCCATCGTGCTGATCACCCACAGCATGTCCCGTGAGCTGCTCGCGACATATCTCAGATGTATCGTGAACGGGAGGAGCCAGGAAGACTGGTACGTGAGTATGCCCATCATGTGGTGCGCCACATTGGACACCGCGGTCCCCTCAGGACCTCCGGAGTATCCTCCCAGGAGAGGACCGAAGCACATCCCTATCGGTCCGCCCATTGAGAGTGCCACCGCAACCTTGTTCAGCCTGGCGAAGTCCACCTTCATCGGATCCATGCAGCATATCATGTATCCGTCAGACGGGCGCATGCCGAACTTGGGATGCAGCGCGGCCGCGAACGCGATATCGGACTCGGCGGTTGCGAGGGAGTTCATGATCGGGATTCCCTGGCGCCCGACCCTGTTACATGATTCGCGAGCCAGGACGGCGTTTCTCTGTGCAGCGAGCACCTCAAGCGGAGAGGCGGGCCTCACCCTCATGCCTCCGACCCTTGTTATTGCTGGCGTGGTGATGGCATTAGTTTCGGGAATCTCTGCGTATCCTTCGACGAGGGTCAGGAAGGACTTGTCGCTCGAGCATGGGCCTCCACCCGCTCCGAGCAAGCACCAAGGAGGAGTCTTGTCCTCGATCTTCCTGTTCACGAGGGCCTTCCTGTCCCTCCCCTCACCGAAGTACAGCTTCGAGGGCGCGTTCCTGAGCTGTTCCTTGATCTCGGCCTCACTGTAAGAAATCACCCTGCCACTGGTGGTGCAATATGCACCGACGTCGAGGAGAAGCTCAATCCCAGCCTCGAAAACCTCATCAGCCATCGAGTTGTCGCTAGGGATGGGGTTGTCCGGATCGAACTTGATCTTGTGCTCTCTCACCTTTTCCATCACTTTGGGAGCGAAGAGCCTCAACTGATAGTCCGTCTCACTCATCGGCTTGCCATTCAGCGCCTTCTCCATGACATCTAGCAACTGGACCACGAGCTCACCTTCCCTTCGCGAACTTGGTGGCCAGCTTCACCGCCTCGACAGCCGTCATCCCACAGCCGTCGGCACCGATCTCCTTCGCCCACTCTTTCGTCGTCGGGCCTCCGCCCACAAGGACTGCGTACTTCTTCCTGTTGCCGGAGGAAACCAGATAGTCCACGATATCCTTCTGCGAGCCGATCGTGCTGGACATCAGTGCGGAGGCCCCGATGATCTTCGCGCCCGCTTTCTTCGCCTCATCGACAAATGCTATGGTTTTCACATCTACGCCGAGGTCGACGACGTTGAACCCGCCAGCCATTAGCAAACTCGAGACGATGTTCTTTCCAATCTCGTGAACGTCCCCCTGGACGGTCCCGATGACCACTGTGGCTTTCGTTCCCTTTGATCCTTTCGGGATCAGCGGAAGAAGAAGCGCCAGACCTGACTTCATCGCCTCGGCTGCGAGCATCAGCTCGGGCAAGTATATCTCCATCTTCTCGAACTTCTCCCCGATCTTCTCGATGGATGGAACGAATCCTTTCTGGATTGCCACAAGCGGATCCATCTTTGCCGCGATCGCCGCCTTCGCCGCGTTCACTGCTGCCGACGAGTCATACCCCAGAATTGCGTTCTGCAAATCCTTTAGAATCTTGTCATCGCCCATTGCCCCACCTTACCAGGCCACGAGATTTGACGCTGTGGCACAGAACTGTCGGGGAATTTGCTGACCCCTACTTTAACCTTCTTAAACTGGATTGATATGGACATAGCCCGAAGATATACTGACTGACAGCCTTAATGCGGGTTTCTTCCACGAAGAAAGGAAGTTGGCACCCGATGATTCGGTCTGGTAAAGCTTTTATGACAGAGAAATGCTAAGTGGTCTTGGGCACCAGACAGAAGCCTCTCTGGCCAAACCGTTTCCTTCCCCCTATGGAGTCGAGGTCTTCATGGTTTCAGAGATTGACACGGAATCACTGATTGCTGGACTCTCAGACGGCGTGTTCGTTTGCTCGAAAGACGGGGACATCCTCTACTCGAACCCTGCTTTCTCTGGGATTCTTGGATACACTGCGGACGAGCTCAAGTCGAAGAACATCGCAAAGGATCTTGCGGAAAGGAGCCTGGAGTGGATAGCGATGACCTCGCTCCTGGAGCAAGGTGGTGTTGTGGAGGACTACGAGATCAGGTTCAAGAAGGCTGACGGAAGCATCGCCTATGCGTCGATATCGGCCTCTTATGTGCGGAACCCGCAAGGAGTTCTTACTGGCATAGCTGTTGTTCTCAGAGACATCACGACGAGGAAGGGGGTCGAGAACGAGCTGAGAGAGAAGGCGTACCGAATAGACGTCATGAACAAAATCGCGAAAATCGCGGCAACAGAAAATGACGTCCGCAAGCGGTCGTTGGTCAGCATTTCCGGGGAGCTTCGCAAGCTGATCAATTTCGAGTTGCTCACAATCGGGATAACAGAAGAGAACGGCAGGCACGTTGAGGTGATCGCACCCGACCTTGAAGACGTGACCTCGGCCAAGTCCTTGGGCCTCGTCACTTTTGACGGAAGCATTGTTGAGAACCTGAAATTCAGTCGAAGCCCACTGGTGTCAGGAAAGGATGCCGGGAGGAAATCTTTCTCCGAGCTGACCGTCATGGAAGCAAGTCGTTTCTCCTCCATGCTTTGCGTCCCATTGGTGAGCCGAGGAAGGATCGTCGGTTCTCTCAACATCTTCCACTCAAAGCCAAACGAATACGGCCTCGAATCATCGGACGTGCTCCAGACGGTCGCAGACCAAGTGGCAGGGCTCATCGACAACATGGCTCTGCTCAGCTCACTCGAAAAGAAGATAAGACTTCAGGACGCGTTCGTCTCCACCGCCGTCGTGCTCCAGAAAGCCATCACGACGCATCAGATCTATGCCTCCATAGCCAACAGCATTCGTGAAATCGTCGACTACACTGAACTGTCATTCTACATGGTCGACTGGTCAAAGAAGATGATCTTCCCAGTCTATGCGGTTGGAAGCTACGCGGATGAAGTGATGGCGGCGGCCGGAACGGTCGACGAGGGCGTTGTCGGAGTCGTGGCAAAGACAGGGAAGGCAGAATTCATGGATGACGTTGACTCCGATCCGCGAGTCGTGTCAATTCCCGGCGTGCCTGATGAGCACAACGCAATGCTCGCGATACCCTTGACAGGAAGCGAAGGAGTCATCGGAGTCCTTGAACTCTACAGGCCTCGGGGGAACGTCTTCACCAAGAGCGATCTCGAAGCGGGGAAGCTGTTCGCGCAGCAGGCCTCGGTCGCTCTCTCGAACGCCCAGGTGCTGACGAGGCTCCAGGACGCCAAGAAGGAGATAGAGATGCTCAACGACCTCATGTTCCACGACATCAACAACTTCAACTTCGCCACTCTGAACTACATCCAGATGGTCGTGAACAGCAAAGAGATTCCCGCAGAACACAAGGTGAATCTGGAGCGGGGGCTCCATCTGATAAGACAGACTGCGGAGCTGATCGAGCATGTCAAGAAGCTGACGAAGATAGGAGTGATGGATCCAAAGGATTTTGTCCAGATAGACCTCTCGCAGATGCTGAGGAAGATGGTGTCGGGGCTTGAGAACTCATTCCCCGGACGGGGGATCAGCGTCAATCTAGAAGTGCCGGATTCATGCAACGTCTTGGCGAACAGGCTGATAGAGGAGCTGTTCGTGAACCTGCTGTCAAACTCGGTCAAGTACGACCCACGTCAGGAAGTCGAGATCGGCCTCGCCTGCGAGAAAGTGGTCGAGGAGGGCAAGAGCTTCTGGAGGGTGTGCATCGACGACCGAGGAACGGGTGTCCCGGATGAGAAGAAACCTCTGCTCTTCCAGAAGTACGTCAGGCTGAAACCGGATCCAAAGATCCCGGGCACAGGGCTTGGTCTGTCAATATGCAGGGCGCTCACAGACAAGTTCGGAGGGCGCATCTGGGTGGAAGATCGAGTCACGGGCAAGAGCGAGCTCGGGGCCAGATTCTGCGTAATGCTACCGGCCGCGAAAGAAGTCGAGCATTGATCCCGCTCCACCCCGTGCCTGATCAGGTCAGGATTCTCGCGCATCTTCATCAATGCCTTCCCTTTCGAGAAGTGCGCCACCATCAAATGACGGAAACGAACGAAAATCAATGGGAGTTCCCTCAATTTCGTTTCATAGAATGCGCAGTTGCTTGAACAAAATCCCAAGGAAATTCGAAAAGCAGCAATGTTCTTATACCATTGGCTTCATTCTGTGTTTCATCCTGCCAGTTCCTGCTGCAAAAGGCTCTGCCAGCAGACGGGGACGGGCGCACGAGAACCGCGCAAGAACTCTACGCGATTCGGCGGCGAGGGATGCAAACAAGAGCTGGAAGTGGGGGAAGAAACTTGCAGAAGAGAGTTCTAAGGATTCTCTCAATGTGTGCAGTGATAATCAGCGTGACCGTTCTATCGATTCCAATCGCAGGAGTATTGGGAGTCGTTGGAAATGTGCAAGCCCGAGAAACCGTGCTCAGGATTGGGTTCATGCAGAAAATCGACAGCCTGAATCCGTATGTGGGTTTGAACGACGCTTCATACATATTCTACGGTTTAGTCTATGATGCAATGAACGTCATTGACAACCAGATGAACCCGACCCCGGACCTGGCGACTGGCATATGGGCTGTGCCGACTTCGGATCCTGCGATGCAATTGAGCGGGGAACCCTATGGATCGGTGTGGCAATACAACCTCACAGACAAGGCCACATGGCATGATGGAGAACCGTTCACCGCAGACGATGTCGTTTGGAACTTCAACCTGAACTCCGAAAACTACGAAACAATTTGGTCATACCAACCATACTCCTTCTATATGAAAGATGCCGTGAAGGTCGACGATCAGACGGTCAGAGTGCATTTCTTCGACAGGGCGACGGGCGATTCGATCCCAGTTGCGTACGCATACCTGATCTCAATCCCGATGCTTCCAAAGCACAAACTGGAATCGTTATTACCAGATGAGATTGGATTCAACTGGACCGGAGTATTCGATGGGAAGTTCCCGATAGTCGGTACCGGCCCGTTCACAGGCGCGAAGAACATAAATAAGGAATGGATAGCGGGAGATCACGTCACGCTCGTGAAGAACAAGAACTATTTTTGGAAGGACACGAAACCGGGTTCTCCGTATATCAAGTTCGACAAGCTCGTGATGTACTTCTATGATGAGACGACTGCGATGACATATGCGCTTGAGAACAATGAGCTAGACGTTGCGGCGTTCCCGCCTCAAGCTTACAAGAATATCAAGAGGGACGTTGACTCAGGTTCTTTGACGAACATCACGACTTTTGATGGCCCGAAGATCACACAGTACTGGACCGAGGTAGCAATCAATGAGAATCTGTCAGGGCCTAACCCGTCGAGGCTGGACCGCGACATAAGGACAGCGATGGCGATGGCAACGAACAAACCATACATCGTATCGCAGTACTATCTGGGCCTCGCTGAGCCGGCCACCACCATCATTCCGCCGATCAACTCATACTGGCACTACGAGCCGAACGCGACTGAGAAGATCCCGTATGATCTCGATGCCGCTCGAAGCCTGTTGACGGCGGCCAACTATGTGGACACGGACGGCGACGGAATACGAGAATGCCTTGCGAATAGCTCGGCTGTAATCAACAACTATGTGCCCGAAGGAACGCCTCTGGTCTACGACATGATAGTCAGGAGAGAATACCCAGAGGAGAAGGACATAGCGATGTACCTGCAGGACGTCTGGGGCCAAATCGGCATCA
This sequence comes from uncultured Thermoplasmata archaeon, assembly GCA_963705355.1. Taxonomy (GTDB): domain Archaea; phylum Thermoplasmatota; class Thermoplasmata; order UBA10834; family UBA10834; genus COMBO-56-21. The sequence goes on along the minus strand of OY970070.1, from coordinate 262,365 downwards.
AGGTCAACTACAGGATAGTCGACGAGGCTGAGTTGAGCGCTGAGGCTTATGCCTACGAGTATGACACCATGATCTGGTACTGGAGCTCGGACATCGACCCCAACTACCAGCTATTCGTCCAGACGGAGAATGCTTGGTACGGATGGAACGACAACTACTACAGTAACGCGTCATACGAGCAGAACTATTTGGAGAGCGTAGAGGAGCTCAACACGGCGCAGAGAAAAGTCTATGTGGACAACTGCCAACGGGTCAACTACGAAGACTGCTATTACATACTCCTGGCATATGTGTACCAAACCTATGCCTGGAGGAACGACACCTTCAGCGGATGGGGTGACTGGGCCGCGGACCCAGGCAGAAGCATCGACAACTTCTGGATGGGCAACCCGCTCTACTTCGACCTAGTTCCATTGAACGCAGGAGGCGGTGGCACGACGATCAACTGGCTAGTTGTCACAGGGGCGGTCGCAGTTGTCGCCGTCGTTATTGTCGTTCTCGTTCTCCTCAGGATGAGGGGGAAGAAGAAGGAATCGGTCAGTGGCGAGAGCCCGCTCGGCGACTGAGCTCAAAACCCATGGGGCCCGGAAACGGGCCCTCATATCCACTCTCTCAGGAGAAAATCTGCGCGCTTGTGATAGTGGCAAGCAAATGGAAGACTGGATATTGGCCATCGGAAAGGCGTGCATTGACCCAATGAGGAAAAACAACCACTGACGAGACGGAGGAACAATCCCATGGAAATGCGGTCGTATCTGGCGAGAAAAACCGTCTACCTTGTGATCACGCTCTTCGCGATCATAGCGTTCAACTTCTTCTTGTTCAGAATCATGCCTGGCGGTCCTGAGAACGTCCTTGTTCCGAAAGGTGGCGGGGGCAGTGCGGTAATCAAGGAATTGATCAGACATAAGTTCCATCTCGACGACCCGTTGCCCCAGCAGTTCCTGATATACATCGGGCAGGTATTCACCCTGGATTTCGGCCCAAGCGCGTCCAGGTGGAAAGGAGAGAGCATAGCCGCGGGTCTGCCCACTCCTATCATCAACACCCTCTTGCTGGTCGGGACCGGCACGGCATTGGCGATCTGGTTGGGCGTTTCCCTTGGCAGGTTCGCCGCATGGAGGAGAGGCAAGCCAGCGGACACGGTCGGGATGGCGTTCGCCCTAACCTTCTACTCGATGCCGACTTTCCTTTTTGCCCTCGTGATGCTGATGGTGTTCGCCGGAGAGCTGAAGTGGTTCCCACTCAACGGAGCATACGGACGAGGTTACGAGGACATGTCGATTCTGGAGAAGATTGTCAGCAGGCTCTATCACATGGTGCTTCCGGTGATCGCGTTCACGATCGAGGTGATGGCCGAGTACGCCTTGATCATGAGGAACTCGCTCACGGATGTTCTGACGGAAGACTATATAGTAACCGCCAGGGCGAAGGGACTCTCCAACAAAGCCATACTCCGCGACCACGCGATGAGAAACGCGATGTTGCCCGTCGTTACCGTCGCTGCAATCAGCATCGGCTGGGTCCTCGGCGGCGACATCATGGTGGAGCTTGTGTTCTCCTATGAAGGCTTAGGACTGCTCACGTGGCAAGCCGTCAATCTCAGGGACTTCCCGCTGCTTCAGGCGATATTCCTCATCATGGCCATAGTCGTGCTGATCGCGAACTTCTTGGCTGATATCATTTACATGTATCTGGACCCAAGGGTCAAGGTCTAGGGGCGGTCGAATGGCAGGTCACACCATGCTGTGGAAGGGATGCAATCCAAGGCTAGCAGAGGATAGCCGCCCGCAATCAGCTGAGAGGGATTTGATGCCACTGGTTTTCATTCTCATGTTGGTCCTGACGCCGACATTGGGGTTCTTGGCAGTACCGCCTGCTCGAGAGGGTCCTCAAACGAGCGCATGCTTCGCAATGGCAAACCCAGTCGCGAACGCGGGTCCTGACCAGATCCAGTGGTACAGCAACCTCACGGCACTCGACGCGTCCAGAACGACTTCGGACTACAGGCTCGCCGAACTTACCTACAACTGGACTATCGAGGACAACGGAACGCATTACATCGTCAGTCATGGCGCTTGGGTGGTTAAGTACAGGTTCTCAACTACGGGCATCTACACCGTCAATCTCACGGTGACTGATCCGCTGAACAGGACTTCGAGCAATCAAACGGTGGTCACTGTGATCCCGAAGGCTGAGCTCGGGTCTAACAGGAGATTGTTCGAGGGCAAAGATTCATTGAACGTCTCGTTCGACGGATCCAACTCCGAACCCAAGAGCCTGATATTCAACTATACATGGACGATAACGAAAGGTGACAAGTTGTTAAAGAATGCGACCGGCCCTCTCCTGCAGTACACTTTCCCGAAGGCTGGCAACTACACAGTCACTCTGACAGTAAGGGACTCTCACGGACTATCGGGCACCCGGTCGGTGAATGTCAACATAGTTGGGAAGCCGAGCTTCTTCGTGGCGCATTGGTTCTTCACCTTCGTAGGGCTGCCAGTAGTTCTGGTTGTCGCGTACATAATCATAGCCAGATGGCGCAAGGGCTCGGGAATAATAACGAAGACCGATGTGGAGAAGGCGAGGCTGCAGTGGAAGGTCCTGAAGAAGGACTGGAAGATCTTCAGGTCAAACAGACTCGGCTTCGCGGGTCTGATAGTCCTGGTGATATTCCTCCTTATGGCGATTCTCGCACCTGTTCTAGCGACGGTCCCGCACCCCGACAAGCATCAGGAACCCAACGTTCCTAACCCGATCGATCCGAGGAACCTACCACCGTTGCAGCAGAATCCGCTGCATCCATCTCTGAAGAAGTCGATATACACGAACTGGACGCATCCTCTTGGGACCGACCACAAGGGACAGGACATCTACAGCTTGACGCTCTACGGAACGAGGGCATCCCTCATTGTCGGCGTCGTTGCAACAGCCATCTCAGTAATCCTCGGCACGCTCATCGGCCTGGGCGCAGGATACTTCGGAAAAATCACGGACGAGGTCTTGATGAGGGTCACGGACTTCTTCCTCGTGCTGCCCTGGTTCCCGCTCATGATCGTATTGATGGCTATCCTCGGCCAGAAGTTCCTCTGGGTGGTCGTGGTCATCGGAATCACGAGCTGGCCGTCCACAGCCAGAGTGGTGAGATCTCAGGTCCTCACCGTGAAGGAGAGGCAGTTCATCGTCAGGGCGCAGGCTGTGGGCGCTAGCGATGGACACATCATAAGGACTCATATCCTGCCGAACGTGCTCCCGCTGATATTCGCAAACACCGTGCTCCTGATCGCGATAGCGATCTTCTCAGAATCGTTCCTGGACTTCTTCGGCCTCGGCGACCCGAGCGTCATCAGCTGGGGCTCCATGCTCGAGTCCGCCTACCTGCAACAGGCGTTCAAGGCGGGAGCGTGGTGGTGGATAGGAGCACCAGGCGTCGCCATCGTGTCAATGGTTCTGGCGTTCTCCCTGGTGGGATATGCTGTCGACGATGTGCTCAACCCGAAGCTGAGAAGGCGCTGAGGCCCGCCAGCAAAAACCTCTTTCGCTCTCTTCGATTCTGCAGTCTGCTGGATACTGGTCTCCGAAGGATGTCGGGAGCGCAAGAGGTTGTAGGAGGAGTTCAGACTACGGCTTCTTCTCGCTCGCTGCCAGCTGGGCCTGCCTCTTCCTGTAGTATGTCAAGTAGCCCATGGCATATCTGTCCTCGCCCCAGAACAGCTTCGAGGCCTTGAGCGCCATCTGCATGTTCGGGTCGTTGGGGTTCCCAATGAAGCATGTCATGCCCTGGCCGGCGCAAAGCAGCATGAAAGAGGCGTTCAGGGCAGGCCTCTCAGGCAACCCGAACGAGACGTTGCTCAGTCCCACGGTGGTGTTCACGCCGAGCTCCTCAGTACAGAGTCTGATGGTGTCCAATGTGGCCTTTGCGCCTGTCTCGCCTGTGCTGCATGCCAGCGCGACGCAGTCGATTATGATGCTCTTCCGGTCGAGCCCATGCTTCTCAGCCTTCTCTATGATCTTCCTCGCGATCTGGACCCTCTTTTCGGAGGTTTGCGGGATGCCTGCATCATCGATGCACAGACCGACGAGGGCAGCGCCGTATTCGGCCGCTAGCGGAACCACGACATTCATCCTCTTCTCTTCGCCAGTGGTCGAGTTGATTCCAGGCCTACCCTTGACATTCTTCAGAGCCACTGCAAGGACGTCGGGGTTTGATGTGTCGATCCAGAGTGGAACTTCAACCGCGCTCTGAACGATCCTGAGCGCCTCCAACATCGCGTGATTCTCATCAATCCCTGGAACGCCAACATTGATGTCGAGGACGTCCGCACCGTTTTGGACCTGCTTTTTCGCCTCGCCCTCGAGAATGTCAAATTCGCCCGCCTTCAACTTCGCGATCAGTTCCTTCCTGTTGGTCGGATTGATCCGCTCACCGACGATGACTGGCGTTTTGCCAGCTCCTATCTTGACGACCTTTCCAGTTCCTCTGAGTTCAATCACGGGCACAACTGCACAAGGCATTTCCTAGGCCTCCTTCGAAGGAGGGAACGCCTTTTCATTCAAAAACCTTGCGACCCCATCTCCCACATGAGATTGCACTCCGCTCCCCAAACACATGCGAACCCTGAACGACATTTCTGTTGATGCTGTTTGCTACAACTTTCCAGAATGGGGCCATTCGTTTTCTCTGACGAGCGGGGGCTCTGCGATTTAACGAAACCTTAATTAGGGAGGCGAGTATGCCGAATCAATCTGAAGCGGAAAAAGCGTTCGTCCAAGACATCATCGATTCTTTTTCCGAGACAGAACCAGAGGGATTGGATCCCGAAGGAAAGCTATTGGGGGTAAACCAATGGAAGATGCAGTAAAGCGGCTGAAGGACGCCGTGATAAACTACGAGATGGAGACGATCGCCGACCTTGCAAGGCAGTCGCTGAAGGATGGCGTCGACCCACTCGTCGCCATCGAGAAAGGATTGGCGGAAGGAATCAAGACTGTCGGTGAGAAGTTCGGCAAGGGAGAGATCTACCTGCCCGAGCTGGTCATGGGCGCAGAGGCAATGAAGTCCGCGTTGGCTGTGCTCGAACCCGCTGTTCCTAAGGGAAAGCACAGGTCGACCGCGGGCAAGGTCCTCATCGGGACTGTCCAGGATGACATACACGAGATCGGCAAGAACCTCGTGGCTACGATGCTGTCCTCTAATGGCTTCGAGGTCGTGGACCTGGGAGTCAATGTCCCGTCCGCAGACTTCGTCAAGAAAGGTGAGGAGATCAAGCCCAATATCGTCGCGATGTCGGCCCTCATGACGACGACCATGCCGAGGATGGCAGAGGTCATAACCCCACTCAAGAAGAAGAATAAGGCCATCAAGGCCCTCATAGGCGGAGCGCCGGTCACAGACACATACGCCAAGGAGATCGGCGCAGACGGCTACAGCGGCGACGCATCTGGCGCAGTAGATGTTGCCAAGAGATTGGTCAGGTGAGGTCAGATGGCCTTTGGCATAAAGCGGGGCGTCCGCTTCCAAATACTCAACGAGAGCGATCTAGACAGGATCCACTGGGGAACACTCCACATACTCGAGAAGGTGGGAGTCCAGGTCGACAGTGTGGCCTGCAGAAAGCTGCTCAAGGACAATGGTTGCGAAGTTGACGAGAAGACGAGGATAGTCAGGATTCCGTCGCACTTGGTCGAGGAGGCGCTGGCGAAGAAGAAGACATCGATAACACTGGCGGCCAGGAACCCAAAGTACGATGCGAAGCTCGACATGAACCACAGCTACGTGACTGCGAACGGAAACGGAGCAGTCGCGGTGGACTTCGAGTCCGGCAAAAGAAGGCCGTCCACGAAAGAAGATCTCGTGAAATCCTCGAGGATCATCGACTATCTGCAGAACATCCATATTCACTGGCCGATGGTAAGCTCCACGGATCAGCAGCCATCGGTCGTGCATCTCCATGACCTCGACGCTTCGCTGAACAACACCGAAAAGCACGTGATGTACGAGACGGGCGTTACGCTCTCTGATGCGAAAACATTGACGGAGATGGGGTACGTCGCAGCCGGCGGCGAGAAGGAATACAGAAGGCGACCCATTACCTCCTGCCTGCAGTGCACCTACGCTCCGCTCCAGCATGACGCGGGCGTCATGGATGCGAGTCTCTATTTCGCAGAGAAGGGCGTGCCTCTCGTGTTCTTCGGGATGCCGCAACCGGGCGCAACTGGCCCCGCCACGCTCGTCGGATCTCTGGTTGTCGGCAACGCTGAGGTGTTGAGCGCGCTCACGATGACCCAGCTGTCCACTCCGGGCGCATCGGTCATATACGGAATGGGGAACGCCCCTCTCGACATGAAGACGACTATCAGGGCAGGCGGCAGCCCAGAGCATGCGATCTCATCTGCAATGGCCACTGAACTCGCACACTACTACGGCATGCCCTCCTGCGTCGGTGTGTCCGCGACCGCGAAGGAGCCAGGGGATCAGGCTGTGATGGAGTACTACACGGGCTGCGTGGGTCCTATGCTGGCAGGCGCCGACCTCATGTGCGGCGTTGGCTTGCTTGAAGACTCGAGCTGCCTCTACCTCGAACAGATCGTCATCGACGACGAGATCGTCGGTGCGATCGGCAGATTGATAAGGGGCGAGTGGGCCAACGACGATACGATGGCCCTGGACGTCATCGAGAAGGTGGGTCCCGGCAAGAACTTCCTTGCCCAGAAGCACACGATGCAGTTCCTGAGGACCGATCACTTCATGCCCAACCTGATCGACAGGCGATCATTTGACGCGTGGTCGCAAGACGGCTCGAAGTCCTTGGTCGACAGGGCGAGGGAGAGAACGAAATGGATCCTTGACAACCACAGGGTCCCGCCGCTCGAGAAGAGTGTCCAGAAGAGGCTGGACGAGGTGATCGAGAAGGCCAAGAAGCCGATGTGGGGCGGGGAGTCGAAGACACGCTGAGACTGTCGGGCCGGGAGCGCAGGCTTTCGGCCAGTCTCACCCTTCTACTGCATTCGACGAGTCAAGACCGCATCACAGTGACAATCCAAGGGGCAGTGAATGGCGAATTCAATATCCGTCCGATGGAGACGAAACGTCCTGACAAGCGATGGCGTGCAAAAGATACGAAACACAGCCCTTGACATTCTGGAAGTCACGGGCGTCGCCGTCCGAAGCGAAAAAGCGCAGAGGTTGCTAGCGAGCGTTGGATGCGTCGTTGACAAGAAAAGTGCAGTCGTGAGATTCCCCCAGACACTTGTTCTGGAAATGGCGAGGAAGAATGACCGCGCCGTCACGTTCTATGGGAGGACGAGGAGACATGATGCGAGGCTGGATTTCGAGCATGTGCACATATGTAGCGACGGCAACGGCACAGATGCCGTGGATTTCGAGACGAGAATCAGACGACCATCGAGGAAGTCGGATGTCGCCAGGAGCGCGCTCATCGCCGATGCTCTGAAAGGACATGGCATCAACTGGCCGTGCGTCACTTCTCAGGACGTCCCCCTTGGCACCCGCCACATCCACGATCTCCAGGCCTCACTGGAGAACACGGAGAAGCACATAACGATCGCGACCAACACTTCTGTTGGGGAAGCCCAAGATGTGATTGAGCTGGCTGCCGCGGCCGCAGGAGGCATCGATGAGCTGCGCAGGAGACCTTTGATCTCATCTATTCACACGAGCTTCTCGCCCCTCCAAATCGAGGGCAAGAACCTGGACGCGGGCCTCGCCATGTCCGATGCGGGCATCCCGATATGCTTCTATGTCATGCCTGGACCCGGCTCGACTGGACCTGCGACGCTAGCGGGTTCCGTGGCCTTGGGCGTGGCCGAGGCGTTGGCTGGCAACACAATCTTCCAGGCTCACAGGCCCGGAACAACCTATGTGTTCAGCTGCGGCATCGCCAACATGGACATGAAGACCTCCACTCGCGCCGGCGGAGGACCGGAACACGGTCTCACATCGGCCGCATACGCTCAGGTCGCGCACAGCCTCGGGTTCCCGGCGCTCGTCGGCGGATTTGCAACGACCGCTAAGGAACCCGACCAGCAGGCGGCCTATGAGAAGTTCGCCAGCGCGGTGACGCCGATTCTCGCAGGAGCTGACATGGTCGCTGGCATAGGCCTCCTCGAGGATTGCAGAACCATCTGGTTGGAGCAGCTTGTGATTGACTCCGAGATGTCCAAGATCATCGAGCGAATTGCCAGAGGAATTGATGTCGACGAGGGGACCCTCGCGCTTGATGTTGTCCAGAAGGTCGGAATCGCCAAGGACTACCTTGGACAGAGACACACGCTGGAACATTTCAGAACCGAGCATTTCATTCCTGTCGTGACCGACAGATCCTCTTACGACACCTGGATCGCCAAGGGCGGCAAGACTCTCATCGAAAGGGCGGGAGACGAAGTGAGAAGGATCCTGAAGGAGCACATGGTCGAGCCTGTCAGAGGCGAGGTGGCAGAGGCCGCGGCGAGGCTGATCAGGAAGCGGACGAGCTGATTTTCCAGAGGCCTATTCCTTCACGGTAGTGAAGCATGCGCATGTCAACGTGCGCGCGACACCCTTGACATCGCGAAGACGATCGATGACGAGCTTGCCAATCTCCTCCATGCTTGAACCTCTGACTTTTAGGAGCATATCGTATTCACCGGAGATCATGTGAACCTCGAAGATACCTGGCAGCATTGCTATGTCCTCGGCCGTATCCCTCTGGGAGAGCCCCTTCTCGGGCCCGAACTGCACAAGGATGAAAGCCGTGACTCCGAGTCCGAGTAGGGCGAAGTCCGGGATTGCAGTGTATCTCAGGATTACCTTCTTCTGCTCCATCTTCACGATACGGTCGTGCACTGTGGCTCTGGGCATGTCCAGCTCTCTAGCAACTGCCTTTGTGGTCTTACGAGAATCCTTCATCAGTTCCTCGAGGATTGCAGAGTCCTTCTCGTCCAACATGTTTCGGCATAATGACGGATTCTGTATATCAATATTGCCTCAGAACCGAACATGAGCCGAATTTCCTGACGAAATGATGATATAGTAACCGCGCACGTCCGTCCTTCCGCCGGTGTCAGACATGCAAGAGGCCATCGCGCACATCAAAGCGGAGAAGCACAAGAGCGTTCTTCGAGTCCAGAGCGCTGCAATGAAAGCCATCCACGACTACATGTACGAGCACGATGTGGTCCAAGCCATGCCCATCATCCTCTCGCCAGAGACCGATCCCTTGAACCACCCGCACTTCGCAGCCACTGTGGAGTATTATGGACAGAAGCTGCATTTGACGAAGAGCATGATTCTGCACAAACAGCTTTCCCTTCTGAATGATGGCATTGACAAGATCTATTTCATGTCGCCCAACGTCAGGCTTGAGGAGGGCAGCTTGCGAGAGACGGGAAGACACCTCTTCGAGTTCACCCAGGTCGACGTGGAGTTCAAGAACAAGACGAAGAAGGACTTCATAAGGTTCGTTGACGGGATGATCGCGAGCATTCACAGGTTCGTCATAGATGAGTGCTCGGACGAGCTGGAATTTCTCAAGAGGACTCTCAGAGTCCCGAAGCTTCCACTGAAGGTGCATGAGTCGGAGAACCTGAAGAAGGAGCACGGAGAGCAGTTCGAGAGAATCGCTTCCGAGAAGGCCACGGATCCTTTCTGGATAATGAACTACAGAAGGGAGTTCTACGATAGAGAGGACAAAGAGATAAGGGGCTACTTCCACAACTACGACGTCATCTGGCCTGAGGGCTATGGCGAAGCTCTCTCCGGCGGAGAAAGGGAATGGGAGCACGAGGAGATTCTCAGAAAAATGGCCGAGAGGAAGACCGATTTGAAGCATTTTGAGACCTACCTCAAGGTTTCCAGCCAGGGCCTGATCCCAAGGACAGTCGGCGGCGGACTTGGAATTGAGAGAATGGTTCGTTTCCTAACTGGACAGAAGCACATACGCGACGTCACGCTTTTCCCGAGGGTTCCGGGGGAGAGAATAGCATTCTAGCGTGACATCCATTCGTCGCAGATGCGCAGCAAGAGTCAGCAGCACTTTCAGCTTCGGTCCTCAACTCTGGCTCCGAATCCGGGCACTGTTATGAAAGACTCAGTGCGAAGCCCAGCCGATTGCTCAAACGCGTCGACCATCGCTTTCTGGATCTTGACTGCGTTCCCCTGAGTCACAGCGAATACAGCTGGTCCAGAGCCGCCAATCGAAACACCATAGGCGCCCGCCTTGATGGCGCGATCTCGCACAGCTTCGTAACCAGGAACCAACTCGATCCTATAAGGGAGGGCAAGCCTATCGTTGAGGTAAGCCCCGATCATCTTGACATTGCGCTTCATCATGGCGTGCAGCATGCCCGATGCCCAGCAAACGTTGCGCACAGCATCGCCAATCGGGACAGAATGAGGGAGTATCTCTCTGGCCTTCCTCGTCTCGACCGCTATCTCGGGCAACGCCACTACGATCTGGAAGCGTGGAGGTCTGATTCTGATTATTGTTCTCGTGTCAAGGTCCGACACGACTGTGAAGCCCCCGTATAGCGCGGCAGAGACGTTGTCGAAGTGGCGGGAGCCAGCGACAAGCTCTTCGCCCATGGCAGATGCTTCGAGAACCAGCTCCTTGTTTCGAAGTCCCAGTATCGCGGCCATAGCCAGGGCGCCGCCTGCAGACGACGCAGCGCTACTTCCGAGGCCGCTACCAGGCTTCATGCCCTTTCTGATCACCATTGAAAAGCCGACATCATCGCGTCCGCACAGCTCCGCCAGCTTCATGGCCGCGTATGAAGCTGTGTTCTCATCTATCTTCGTCGGCAGCTTGTACTTTCCAAGTACCTTCAATTCGAACCTGCCTTTGGGAAGCTTTCTAATCGTGATCCTATCTCGCGGCTTCTCGAGGCAAAGCCCAAACGAGTCGAAACCCGGCCCGAAGTTCGCTATCGTTGCAGGTGATGAGACAATCGCCTTCTCGCACGGCATTTATCGCACCTGGCCGCAAAGGCATTGTGTGCTCGGATATTAAGATACTGGGGCGGTGACAACATGGACAGAATTGTGCACCACAAAGCATGCCAGGCATCGGTCAAACCACCACGCTGGCACCATCCAGGAGTGCGAAGAACTTATATTGCCACTAGCCATAGTGGACGCACTCGGTGGGGAAGGTATGGCCGATTCGTTCGAGATGAGATGCATTGAGTGTGCCAGGGTCCATGACATGACCAGGCCGGCCTATGTATGCTCTTCATGCGGCAATCTGCTCGAAATCACGATGGACCGAGTTGCCGCGCTTGAGCGGATTTCAAGGATCAACATGAAGGCTAAGCCGATTTCGGTCTGGAGATACAGGGAGCTGATCCCGGTTGGGAACAGCTCGAGGATACTCTCGCTCGGCGAGGGAGGAACCCCGCTCGTGGATTGCCGCAACCTGGCAAGTAGACTGGGGATGAAGAGCCTCAGAGTGAAGTTCGACGGAATGAACCCCACTGGGTCGTTCAAGGACAGGGGCATGACCGTCGGGATAACCAAGGCCAAGGAACTCGGCATGAAGACTGTCTCTTGTGCATCGACAGGAAACACATCGGCATCGCTGGCTGCGTATGCGGGTCTCGCGGGACTGAAGTGCGTGGTCCTTATCCCTGAAGGAAAAGTCGCGCTCGGCAAACTCGCGCAAGCAATGATGCATGGCGCAACGGTCGTCACAATCAAAGGCAATTTCGATCAGGCGTTGGACATGGTGATGAAGTCATCAGGCAGATTGGACATGTATGTCCTGAACTCGGTCAATCCGTTCAGGATCGAAGGACAGAAGACCGCGTCTTTCGAAATCTGCGACCAGATGGGAGGCAGAAGCCCGGACATCTTGTACATCCCCGTCGGCAATGGAGGCAACTCGGCTGCATACTGGAAGGGATTTGCTGAATATGAGTCTCTTGGACTCACAGAAGGGCTACCAGTGTTGAGGGGGATACAGGCAGAGGGGGCCGCGCCTATCGCACGTATGTTCGAGACTGGAGCAAGTGAACTCTCGCCTGTGATGAAACCGGACACCGTGGCAACCGCCATCAGAATCGGGAATCCAGCGAACTGGAAGAAGACAGTCAAAGCGGTCAAGGAGTCCAAGGGGAGCGTGTCCACCGTCTCGGACAAGGAGATCCTTGGGGCCCAGAAAGACCTTGCGAGACTCGAGGGAATATTCGCCGAGCCCGCGGGAGCTGCTGCGCTCGCAGGTCTGGTCAAGGATCTGAAGGCGGGAGCTATCGACCGAAACTCCAACGTGGTGTGCGTCTCCACAGGCCATGGTCTCAAGGACCCGGATGTGGCGTTGTCTCAAAGCGCAAGGCCTAAGACCATCGAGGCCTCACTCGATGCGCTCCAGAAACTTCTGGAGGGCGCGTGAGATGAGGGTCGTTCTGGTCGGTTTTGGAGTGGTTGCTCAGAGCTTCTGCGAGTTGATTGACCACGAAGCCAAGGAGCTCGATCACGATTTCGGGCTTCGGCCAAAGATCATGGGCATTGTCGACAGCAAAGGGGCCGCTGTGTCCCCAGACGGGATAGATCCGAACAAGGCGATAGCATCGAAGAAGCGTTCTGGCTCACTCGAAGGACTCGGTGACGACATCTATCGCGAAGGGGTAGGCGGCGTGGATGCGATAAGGGATATCGAGTGCGAGGTCGTGATCGAGACGACGCCCACAGATCTCGGCAAGGGCGAACCTGGTCTCAGCCATTTGAAGGCAGCCATGGGAGAAGGTCGCCATGTGATCTGCACCAACAAAGGGCCACTCGCAATTGCCATGCCAGCGCTCATCGAGCTCGCAGGCCACAATCACGTGATCTTCAAGTTCAGCGGGACGGTCGGCGGTGGGACGCCCGTACTCGACTTCGCGAAAAAGTGCCTCGAAGGCAGCAAGATCAGGTCGATAAGAGGCATCTTGAACGGCACCTCCAACTACATACTCAGCAGGATGGCGGCCGAAGGAGTTGCCATGAAGGACGCCCTCGCAGCGGCCCAGAAGCTGGGATACGCTGAGGCAGACCCGTCATACGACATCGGCGGTTTCGACACCGCCTGTAAGCTGGTCATAGTGTCGAACTATGTTCTGGGCACAAGCATGTCCCTCAAGGACGTCGGGATAAAAGGTATGGCGGAAGTGACCCAGAAGGACATCGAAACCGCAAAGTCCAGAGGCAACGTGATTAAGCTGATTGGAAGGATGGAGAGGCATGCCAAAGTGGGACCTCAGGAGGTCCCGACCACACACCCCCTCAATGTCAGCGGCACATTCAACGCGATATCCTTTGACACACATCCAGCAGGCGAGATAACGCTGGTGGGAAAGGGAGCGGGCGGGATGGAGACGGCCAGCTCTGTTCTCAGAGACCTCATCGAGATAAGGAGGACTTTCGCCCGATAGGTATTTTTGTCGGGCTTCGATTCCTGTAGGTCCAAACATGAAGATCGTAATGAAGTTCGGCGGCATTGGCGTCGCAGACGGCGACAAGCTCAGAAAAGTGGGGACGATCGTAAGGAAGTATCACAAAGGTGACCGCAGGCTCGTCGTCGTGACATCCGCGATGTACGGTGTGACCGACTCGCTTTCGGACATCGCAACTAGAGCCAGCAAAGGGGACAAGAAGGCCGTCCATGATTTCATGGATGCAATTCTCTCGAAGCACAAGAAGGCTGCAGAGGCAGCGATAATGGATGAGCGGGTTCTCAGCAGAACCATGGTTGTGGTGAACAGCCGCGCAGATGAGTTGAAGAACATCCTACTCGGCATCGCACACATAGGCGAACTGACGCCACGATCGAAGGACTTCGTTGTCAGTTATGGCGAGAAGCTTTCGACTCCGCTTCTTCAAGGAGTCGTCGAGGACCTAGGAATGAAGTCGAAAGCTCTGACTGGAGGAGAGGCCGGAATAGTGACTGATGATCGATTTGGAGACGCGTCTCCGCTCATGAATGTGACGATTCACCAGGTGAAGCAGATCCTTGACCCCCTGCTGGACGAGGGCTCCATTCCTGTCATCAGCGGATTCATTGCCTCCACGCAAGACGGCGTTCAGACGACCCTGGGAAGGGGCGGCTCGGACTACACTGCATCCATCATCGGCGCTGCGATCAAGGCGGATGAGGTCTGGGTCTGGAAGGATGTCGATGGGCTGATGACAGCGAATCCCAAGATAGTCAAGTCCGCCAAGATGATCAAGGCGATTTCATTCGCTGAAGCGATGGAGCTGGCGCATTTCGGGGCAGAGGTGATACACCCGAAAGCGCTCGAATGCGCAGCGAAGTACCAGATGCCCTTCAGGGTCAAGAGCCTGCACGATCCAGATGCAGAGGGCACTGTGATCGAAAGCGAGGTCAAGATCAAGGCCGGAGACGTCGTCAAGGCAATCACCAACATCAACGATGTCAGTCTGATCACGGTGAGCGGCGCAAGCATGGTAGGGACGCCGAGACTCGCTGCAAAGGTGCTTCAGATCTTGACGGACGAAGAGATCGATGTCCTGATGATTTCGCAGAGCTCGTCCGAGGAGAGCATCACGCTCGCCATCCCGAAGGCAAGCGGGCAAAAGGCACAGAACGCCCTTGAACTGTCGCTTCTGGGTTCCAGACAGGTCAGAGAGGTCTCGATGGAGGACGGCCTCAGCATAGTGGCTGTCGTGGGTGCAGGCATGAAGGGAACCCCTGGAGTGGCTGCGCGCGTCTTCGGCACGATGGCAAACAAGGGTGTGAACATCCGCGCAATCGCCCAGGGTTCATCGGAACTCAACATCTCATTCATCATCAGGAAGATCGATGCGAAGAAGGCTGTTGAGGAACTACACAGCGACTTCAAGCTTGGTGATTGACCATGCCCACCAGTCGTGTCGACGCCCCGCTGAGGAGCGATTCTCTCAGGAAAGGTCTATCAAGAGCGCCAGCGAGAGGACTCTTGAGGGCCCTGGGGATGGATGATGCGGACATGGAAAAGCCGCTGATTGCAGTCGCGAACTCCTTCAACACGATCGTGCCCGGACACATGCATTTGAACAGATTGGTGGAAGAAGTGAAGAAGGGGATCGACGAAGCAGGCGGCGTCTCCTTCGAGTTCGGTGTTCCCGGAATCTGCGATGGCATCGCGATGGGGTTGGACGGCATGAGATACTCCCTCCCGTCCAGGGAGATAATCGCAGATGGGATTGAGGCGATGGTCGAGGCGCACGTCGCGGACGGATGGGTCGGGGTGACGAACTGCGACAAGATCACACCCGGCATGCTGATGGCTTGCGGGCGCGTGAACATACCATCATTGATGCTGACTGGCGGACCTATGATGCCTGGGGTCTACAAAGACAGGAAGCTGGATGTTATCTCCATTTTCGAGGCCGTGGGGGAGCTCAACGCGGGCAAGATCACTGAGAACGATTTCGCGGAGATCGAGAGGAGAGCTTGCCCAGGACCAGGCTCTTGCGCGGGCCTGTTCACCGCGAACACGATGGCGTGCCTCACGGAGGCTCTCGGGCTCAGTCTGTCCGGTTGCGCCACCTCCCACGCGATATCGACCAAGAAGCTCGAGTTGGCAAGGAAGACAGGCGCACTCGCTGTAGACCTCGTGAGAAGAAATCGCAAGCCCCGGGATTTCATCACGAGAGACAGTTTCGAGAACGCGATCAGGGTTGACAACGCAATTGGTGGGTCGACTAATACCTGTTTGCACCTGATAGCGATCGCCAAGGAATTCGGCATCTCCATTGAGCTCGACCTTTTTGACAAGCTGTCCAGAGACACGAAACACATCGTCGCACTCAAGCCAGTGGGCGAGCACTTCATGATTGACCTCGAGAGAGCGGGAGGAATACCAGCCGTGCTGTCTCGACTGTCTCCGAAACTGAAGGATTCAGGCACGGTTGAGGCAAGGACGATCAAGGACATAGCAGGGTCGTCTGCTGTCAAGGACCACGATGTGATCAGAGATCTCGACCACGCATACCACGAAGAAGGCGGTATAGCTGTGCTCCGGGGGAACCTCGCAGAGGAAGGGTGTGTGGTCAAGCAGTCTGCTGTCGTTGAAGCATTGAGGAGATTCGAGGGACCAGCCAGAGTGTTCGATTCAGAGAAGAACGCAACCGAGGCAATGCTCGCAGGCAAAATCAGGCCAGGCGATGCGGTTATCGTCCGTTACCAGGGTCCGAAAGGGGCGCCCGGCATGCCAGAGCTGCTCGGTCTGACCGCGATACTCACCGGCATTGGGCTTGGGGAATCCGTCGCGCTCGTCACTGATGGGCGATTCTCAGGAGGCACCAGGGGGCTCGCGGTGGGCCACGTCTCGCCAGAAGCCTTTGTCGGGGGAACCTTGGCTGCGGTTCGGGAGAAGGACATCCTCAGGATCAATCTGGATGCCAGGGAAATCGAGGTCCTGATCTCGCAGAGGGAAGTCAAATCCAGGCTCAAGGACATGCGACCTCCGAGACCGAAGCTGGCCGGATATCTCAGAAGATACAGAGAGAGTGTCAGTTCTGCCAGCCTGGGAGCCGTTCTGGACGCACGAGGCTGAGTGGCCATCACGGGAACCCCTGTGCGCAAGTACAGAAAACCAAAGTATGGAAGAGGTTTTGGAAGAGGTTTTTCTGGTCGATCCGATCAGCTTACAACTAGCGATACCGCGAGCTCATCGTAGATGCAGCCCGTGTAGAGATCGTACACGATGACCGCGCCGTCGTAGGTTCCTGGCACAGTAGTGGCAGGCGACAGAGTGACCACTGCTGACGATCTCGGATCGAGCGTCATCTCCGAAGCGCTGACCGCGAGGTCGTCCCAGGCCGGATGCGATGTCGTTGTCAAGGTCAGGGTGTACGACGTGCTTTGATCTGTGTTCTTCATGGCGACTGCAGCTTCCCAAACGCCTGGAATCGGATCCTCAACCACAAGTCGGTCTCCGCTGTTCCACAAGATCCCGCGATCGCTTCCGTCCGTCGCGTACACCACGGCATCGATGTCTGCAGCCGTATCAACCCAGCTGATGCTCAGCTCCAGCGTTTCTGTTCCGGGAGAGACCGTGAAGAGTATCTCATCGTAACCCGAACCCCCGATGTTCGTCGAATTCAGATCTCCCGTTATTGCATCGGTGGTCGTCTCAAGCTGGTTCTTCACAGGCTTGAGCGCGACTGGCATCGGATAGGCCAGATGGTTGGCCAACATGACGTCAGCCGCGGCGTGCACTGTGATCGCCGATGCATCGAAGGTCACCGGAGAGCTCAGAGTTGCCGTCAGCGTGTAGGGCTCAACGAAGACCTTGCCAAGGAAGGTGTCATGCAACGCGATCATCCACTTCCCCGAGACAGGATGCGGCACAGACACGACTTGAGTCATTGTGCCCGTGGACGTCGCCCATGGGCCGTACAACCCGTCGCCCAAGTATGGTGTGAGCGATGCGTCAACAGGGTCTCGAGCGGAGTTGATCAGGTATAGATCGATATCCGTGTTCCAGTCGGTCCAAGTGAGGACAGCAGTGAGCGCCTCGCTGCCAGCAGGTACATTGACGGAGTAGTACACCCAGTCGCCCTCAGTGGTGCTGTAGGTCTCGTGGCCAACATCGATCGCTCCATTCGCCGGCACACCAATCTTCATCGGGACAGTCACGGCTATTGGAACAAGCGATTTCGTTGCACCTCTTGCGACCTCAATGAAAGCCAAGTACGTTCCAGCCTCCGCGTGCTTCGGGACCTTGATAGTCGCCGTCGAACCGGACAGCTTCGCCCAGCTCCATGAGGCCGTTTTGTAGAACTCTATGCTCACGTCGAACGGGATCCGCTTGTTCACGTACTGCGCGCCCCACACCCGCAACTCATACTTTCCAGGCGTCACTTTCGCGTTGAGCTCCTGTGTGTTTGTGTGGGCGTAGGCGTAGTTGATCATCGTTCTCCCGTGGTTCTCAATCCTGTAAAGGATGAGGTTCAGGTGGTCGTCTGTCCAGCCGAGGCCGGTGAAGTCATGCACGCTCGTGCCGTAGACGTACTTCTGGCCGAAGGCCAAGTCGATGTGGATGTAGCTAACGCCTTTTGGGACGCTGAACGAATAGAACCAGTCCTTGTCCATCTGGACCTTGCCGGACACCTCCATGCCGCCCGCAACTGGCTCGAAAACCTTCGTCGATGTGACCTTGCCCGATCCGAGCTTGACAACCTTGCTCTGACCTGGTCCGATCGTCAGTGCAACGGACGGCGTGCTGCCGACCTGCCGCATGCCAAGCGCCGCCTCGTACGCCGCGAGAGCATCGATTCTGCCCGCTCCCTGCTCGGCTGGACCGTAGCCCATGTCCATTGCGGTGCCCATCAGGATTGCCTTCAGCTCAGCAGGCGTTGGCGCCCTCCCGTTGGTGTTCTCGAAGGCCTCGTAGACTAGCGCGCCTATCCCGGCAGCGACCGGAGTAGCCATGCTCGTTCCACCGAACTGAGGGTCGGCCGTGTTGTCAGGAGTCGGCGCAGGGCCCCACGCGCCCACAGCAGCAAGATCTGGATCGATCCTACCGTCAGCCGTAGGCCCACGCGAGCTCCAGAATATCATGTGGTTGTTCTCGTAGTCTTTTGCGAGGTACTTGCCATTGCTGTTTGTGAAAGGCCAATACCCAAGCAGGTAGAATGCCTCAGCATTGTTCGTGGAGGCGCCTACTGTTATGGCGCTCGTAGAGACACCGGGGGACCCAATCGTTCCTCGTCCCATGCCCTCATTACCGGCAGCGATGAAGCTGGCGACTCCTGCATCCGCGGCGCGGTCAAGTGCCAGGGACGTCGGGTCGTTCCCATCGTTCGGGACCTCGAGCCCGCCCAAGCTCATGCTTATGATCTGGGCGCCGTCCGGTGTCATTGGATTTCCGTCACTGCCAGCAACAGCCCATTCGATGCCAGCAATAATCCACGAGTCCCAGCCATAGCCGTCATCGCCGAGAACCTTGCCCGCCATGATCATGGCGCCTGGCGCCATCCCTTGAATCTTGATGAATCCGTAGTACGTGTTGACCGCTCTGCTGGCGATCAGGCCTGCAGTCGATGTGCCATGGCCGTCCAAGTCGTGGAACTCCTCTCCAGTGAAGGACTTGTAGTCGTATATCGCGGGAGCTAGATCGTTCTGGTAGATGTCCGCGCCTGTGTCTAGCACGGCCACACGGACGCCGCTTCCGGTGATACCCTTCTCCCATACCTGGTCGGCGCCCATTGTGTAAGGCGTGGAGGCATACCATATCCCAGTCGCAGGATCGTACAGCTTCGCTAAGTCCGCGGCCCAATCGCCCTGAGGAACAGGCAACGACTCTCGTTTCTCGTCGACGAAAACGTTCTCGACTTGTCCTATGGACGCGACAGTCGCGAGTGATTTAGCCGGAATGGATGTTGCCATGATTCCAAGCGCGGGGTACTGAGCAGTCACATCAACTCCGCTCTCGACCAGAAGGTCGCTGGCCTGAGTGAAATCCGTTCCCTCTGTCAAGAATACTATCGTCCTCACCTTGGCGTCGGGCGAAACCTTCAGCAATCCCGGCAATTCGCTCTGCAACTTGGGCTCCAATTTGCCAATCGCACAGACACTGCTAGTGCTCGCAGCAGGCACAGAAACAACGACCGCAGCCAGGCTCATGCCGAGAACGAACACCGCTAACACGCAAATTACTCTCCTTGCATTTTGCATTCAATTCCTCCCCCCAATATCGACAGGCTCAATGCCTCGAGGCGCGGGTTCGGCGATGATCCTCATCCACAATCACAGTACAACAGCTCCTCCCCTCGTGATATGTGGTCAGGGCAGGCGCCCTCGGCCCACCATGCGCGCCTCGCCCGCCTCGCGCTTTCGCGGCAAGTACAGCGAATACTGACTATACTAAACCTGCGGATTACACGATTCTTGACAACGGAATGAACCCTGCGAACGGAGGGCCTGCGCAGAAAGGCTAACTCCTCGGAAAGATTCTTGACCTGTAAGACTGTTGACCTGGTACCATCAATGACGGATACCTCGGGTGCAATTCGTGACAGACATGGTTGAGTTCATCTTCAAGATTCTTCCAGCGTTGATAGGCCTTGGAGTTGTGGCGTACGCTCTCTACTCCGTGTACAGCATGGAAGCGCACTTCTTCGAGGTGATGAGGAGCTGGGCCATCCTGATGTTCACGATTTCTCTGGCAGCGCTTTGGGTTCTCGAATTGCTGAAGAACACCATCGTCGGATGGCCTGTGGATGCCGATGTGTCCGTTGACTTGACCTTAACGGTCGTGCTGATCTGGATTTCCCTTTTGGCAGTCTCGCTCGCAACCACATATGTGAGGTTCAATGCAGTTGAGCAATTCGCCCCCTTTCTGAAAAAGGAACCTCTCAATCTGATAACAGGCTGGGGGCTGGTGGGCCTTGCGCTCATAGTGGCGGTCTGGGCAAGGGGCATGGACGGCGCCGAGGGGCTGAAGAAGAACACCTGGATCCTGATTGCCGTTAGCGCCTACATAGTCTCGACCATAGCATTGAACATTGCGTTGCCTATCACACAATCGAGGAAAGGCAAAATGCCAAAGCTCGATGCCAAGGGCCTCATGGACATGGTACTCCTAGCATTGGCCTGGGTGGGAATCCCCAGCATTGTAATGGTTTTCGACGTGATACTCAGAGTGGGCTGCGGTTTCGATGACTACAACCCTTATGGTTGGATCATGGTGGGTCTTTTCATCGTGATGGCGAGAGCCGTGAAAGGACCAGGATTCTTGGTCATAACCGTCGATGCAGAAACGGAAACCCACAAGAGAGATGGATTCAGAAGCTTCGACATCCCGAGAGGAGTCTATCTGATCTACGACGAAAAGGCAGACTCCGCATTCAACCTGTTCTCTGAGCTAGTCAGCCTTCCATTGAGACCGGACGCAAAAATACCTGTCAAAGAAGATTCGGCATCCGCGACTCTCGAGTTCTTGATCCCCAAGGGTCTCGTTGTCACTCGCGAGTTCCCAGATGGCGTGAGAACAAAACACAATCTGCATGTGACACCAATCATATGGTTGACAGAATCCCCTGGGGAGCGCCGAATCGCGCCGACGAGCTTGGCAGTCTTGACCGATACCCTGATACGATTCATGGAGACGAACCCGAACAGCATCGTCCTGATCGAGGGCATAGAGTACATCACGACATTCAACGAATTCAGAAAAATCCTGAGATCCCTGGATTCCCTGAACGAGACCACATGGATCACCAAAACGAGGCTCTTGGTCGCAGTCCACCCCAAGGCCTTCGAAGAAAAGGACCTCGCTCTGCTGGAGAGGGATAGGATTGTGTTAAGAGGGTCTGCGGGAATCGAGGAGCTCAAGAGAGAGTCCATGATGGCAGGCGCTCCTGCATGATGAGACCCGCCTCTCGAATGATTTCTGGAAAAGGCTAGTCTCTCACATTGCGCTTGCATTCAATGAACTCTAGCATGGCAACCACGAAATATGTCAAGCAGGACGCGATGATATCGGTTGACATCTCAGCGGCTCTGGCCAATGCGGGCATAATATTCGTGCTGGGAGTGGTCATCGTGGCCATAGGCTCGGTGGTCAGCGCCTGGACGGACGAGTAGCCTTCTAGATCTCGGCCTTCCTGTAGGAACCGAGTATCTTCACGAAGGCGCCGGTCTTCAGCAACCCGCCGATTGCAGCATGGCAGTTAGGGTCGTCGATGCTCCCCTCGAGATCCGCATAGAACACGTAGACCCAAGGCTTGTTTTTCCTGGGTCTGGATTCCAGCTTTGTCAGATTGACGTTCCGCGACGCGAACTCGCCAAGGCACTTGTGCAAGGCTCCTGGAGCGTTCTTCGTAGCGAACACTATAGAGGTCTTGTTAGCTCCAGACACTGGCCCCGGATTCTTCTCGAGCACGAAGAAGCGGGTGAAGTTCACGTCCTCGCTCTGGATGTCCTCTTTGAGTATCTTCAATCCGTAGACGCTCGCCGCTCGTCTGCTGGCAATGGCTGCAATGTCAGTCCTCTTCGATTCAGAGACTATGCGAGCGCTTCCTGCCGTATCGTAGGAAGGAATCACCTTCCACTCAGGATGGTTGGCAAGGAACTTACGGCATTGGCCTAATGCCTGCGGGTGACTCAGAACTTCCCTGACCGCATCAGTCTTCGCGCCATCATACGCCATCAGATAATGTTTGACCTGGACGATCACTTCTCCCGACACAGTCAGGTCGTGGTCAAGGAGGAGGTCGTTCACCTGCGCCACACTGCCCTCGATTGAGTTCTCGACGGGGACCACCGCATGTGTGACCTTATCATGCTCGACAGCCTCGAACACGGATTGGAAGTCAGGGAAAGGCGATGTCTTCACTTGGTTCCCGAAATACTTGAAGCAGGCGTCCTCCGAGTAAGCCCCACGTTCGCCCTGGAAGGCCACCAACGGATCTTTGGTCAAGCGTATCACGCGCTGTACCTTGAACGAGGTATTTCTAGTCTTCCAAAACATCAGAAGGGCGTCGGAATGCACACAACTGTCCAGGGAAGGCGCGGTCCATCCTCCTGACCCAGAACCGCAAACATTTATATCGGTTCAGACCATGAGGAGTCTTGTCACTCCCTAGCAGGGCGTGACCGCACTGTGGTCGGAGGCTGGGAATGCCGCACAAGAGCAACGGTCTGCTTATTCTGCCCTTGGGGCTGCTCATCCTAGCCTAAGGGCTGCAGTGAAGGATTTTTGGAGAGTGTTTTGATGCCAACACAAGCTCCGAGTGAGAATGCCAAAGAAACGATGGAACCAATCTTCAAGATACCCGATACGGGGGTGTTCGTGAGTGAATACAACAAGAAGATCTTCGCCGCGACGAGGATGCCTGAGAGGATCAAGATTCTGGACACGACCCTGAGAGACGGTGAGCAGACGCCGAACGTCGCCCTGTCAAGTGAGGACAAGGTCAAGATCGCTCAGGCGCTGGACGAGCTTGGCGTGGACATCATCGAGGGAGGGTTCCCCATAAACTCGGAAGGCGAGGCGGACGCGGTCAAGAGAATCGCAGCCTCAGGGCTGAAGAGCGAGATATGCGCGCTGTGCAGAGCAAGTCCATCGGACATTGACGCTGCGCTAGGCTGCGATGTCGATTCAGTCCATATCTTCCTCGCGACTTCGAAGACGCACCTGGAGAAGAAGCTCAAGATGACCCAGCAGGAAGTCCTCGACAAGGCTGTTGTAGCGGTCCAGTACGCGAAGGACCACGGTCTCATAGTGGAGTTCAGCGCCGAGGATGGCACGAGGACCGAGCTTGAGTTCCTGCACAGGATGCACAAGGCAGTGCAGGAGGTAGGGGTCGACAGGATTGACATTCCAGACACAGTAGGCGTGATGACTCCCACGGCAATGACCCAGTTCGTTGCCGAGATCAAGAAGAATGTGAGGGTGCCTTTGGCAGTCCACTGCCACGATGACTTCGGCCTATCGGTCGCCAACTCCCTGGCAGGAGTGCTCGGAGGAGCAGAGGAGATCCACTGCACGATAAACGGCTTGGGCGAGCGCGCCGGAAATGCCGCCCTGGAGGAAGTCGTCATGGGTCTGCAGGCGTTTTACAACGTCAAGACCAACATCAACACAAGGAGAATGGCGTTCGTTTCTAGGCTGGTCTCTCAACTCACAGGGATTGCTGTTCAACCGAACAAGGCGATCGTGGGAGAGAACGCGTTCTCACACGAATCCGGGATACATGTGCACGGAGTCCTGAGCGAGACCTCGACCTACGAACCGATGAGACCGGAGATCGTCGGGAAGGAGAGGACCTTCGTGGTCGGCAAACACTCAGGCGTTCACGCCGTCGAGAACAAGCTCAAGGAGTACGGCCTGGAACTCAGCCGCGACCAGCTCAAGGAGGTCGTCGCTAGAGTGAAAAAGTGGGCCGAGTCGGGGAAGAAGCTGGACGACGCCGAGCTTCTCGCAGTGGCATATGACGTGATCGGCCAGGAAGCCGAGCCAGCCATCAAGCTGGAGGAGTTCACCGTTTTCACGGGATTGAACTTCACACCGACCGCGACTGTGGTTCTCAACATCGACGGTGAGAACCGAAGGGCCTCCGAGACGGGCGTGGGTCCAATCGATGCCAGTGTGAGCGCCATCAAGGCGGCCGTATCGAAGAACATCGTGCTGAAGGAATACAGGCTAGAGGCCATCACAGGAGGCTCGAACGCCCTTTGCGAAGTGACTGTGAAGCTCGGGGATTCCGAGGACGCTCAGTTGCTTTCCCTTGGCAAGAGCGTTGGGTCGGACATAGTCACGACCAGCGTAGACGCAATGATTGAAGGCCTGAACAGACTATGGGTCCGAAAACTCAGCGTGAGCAACGGCAAGGAGAAGAAGAGAGCTTACTAGTTCGCGGGGTCGAGTCACCAGGGTGAATCCAATGGGCAAGACAATAGCGGAGAAGATACTGTCTACCAAAGCAGGCAAGGATGTCCGTGCGGGAGAGATCGTCGAGGCCGAGGTAGACTATGTGATGGTCAACGACATCACGGGACCTGCGGCGTTCGACGAGTTCGAGGGTCTGTGCGCGCCCATAATCGGAAAGAAGGTCGTGCTGATTCCAGATCACTATGTGCCCAACAAGGATGTTGCATCCGCAAAACAGGCGAAGAAGATGCGTGACTTCGCTCACAAGCATCGGATTAAGAATTACTTTGAAGTGGGATCCGGTGGAGTCTGCCACCAACTCATGATCGAGCAGGGGTTCGTCGCGCCCGGCAGGTTGATCGTGGGAGCCGATTCGCACACGTGCTCGTACGGAGCATTGGGCGCCTTCGCGACGGGCATCGGAAGCACGGAAGCGGCGACCGTTTTCGCGAGAGGCGTTCTGTGGTTCAAAGTCCCAGAATCCATGAAGTTCTGCGTGAACGGAAGGCTGTGTAGGCACGTTTCAGGCAAGGACGTCATACTGACGATAATCGGCGACATCGGAGTTGAGGGCGCGCGTTACGCCTCGATGGAAGTCGAGGGCAGCTCGATAACATCCCTGACAGTATCCGATAGAGTGACCATCTCCAACATGGGGATCGAGGCCGGGGCCAAGGATTGCGTCATCCCGCCCGACAAAAAGGTCGACGCATACCTGAGGAACAGGGTCAGGGGGAGCTACAAGCGCGTACTGGCGGACAGCGACGCGACCTACAAAGATGTCAGGGAATACGATGGAGGGGAAATCGTTCCTGTCGTCGCGAAGCCATTCCTGCCAAGCAATGTTGCCCCAGCCAGCGAGGTCAATGTCGAGATTGACCAGGCGTATCTGGGATCTTGCACAAACGGTCGAATCGAGGACCTCAGGATCGCGGCCAGGATACTGAAGGGCAGGAAGATCAAGTCGGGAGTCCGGATGATAGTCGTTCCTGCGACCAAGGAGGTTTTCGACCAATCGATGAGGGAGGGATTGCTCAAAATCTTCTCGGACGCTGGCGCTTTCGTCTCTGGCCCGACCTGCGGCGCCTGTCTGGGCGGATACATGGGCGTGCTCGCTCCTGGTGAGAGGTGCGTGAGCAGCACGAACAGGAACTTCGTCGGCAGAATGGGCGCGAAGGACTCCGAAGTGTACTTGGCCAGCCCAGCCGTCGTTGCCGCTAGCGCGGTCAAAGGGCGTATCGTCGACCCGAGCGAGGTGAC
Source organism: uncultured Thermoplasmata archaeon (assembly GCA_963705355.1). Classification (GTDB taxonomy): domain Archaea; phylum Thermoplasmatota; class Thermoplasmata; order UBA10834; family UBA10834; genus COMBO-56-21. The sequence goes on along the minus strand of OY970070.1, from coordinate 236,751 downwards.
GAGATGAAGAGTGCTCTGAGGGGAAGAGCATGGGTATTCGGCGACAACGTCGATACGGACCAGATAATCCCAGCTGAGTACCTCGTGACCATGGACAACTCAAAGCTGGCAAGGCACGCATTCGAGAAGGCAAGGCCTGAGTTCGCCAAGAAGGCTCGCCCAGGGGACATCATAGTGGCCGGGCGCAATTTCGGATGTGGTTCCAGCAGAGAGCATGCGCCGAGAGCCCTGATGGGCGCAGGGGTGACGTGTGTCGTCGCCGAGTCTTTCGCTCGCATCTTCTTCAGAAATGCCATCAACATCGGCCTCCCTGTGATCGAGGCGAGAATAGCAGCGTCTGAGGGAGACCAGATCACCGTCAGTCTCAAAGACGGGTCCGTCATCGACAACACGACTGGAGAGAGGGCGGAATTCGCGGCCTACCCTCCGTTCGTGATGATGCTCATAGAGAAAGGTGGACTCCTGCCCTATACGAAGGAGATGATGGCATGCAGAAGATAGGAGTCATCCCTGGCGACGGAATTGGCCCTGAGGTCATCAAGGAGGCCAGGAAGGTCCTTGAGGCCGCCGCGGAAAGGCGCCGCCTGTCTTTCGAATACGAGGAATTCCCGCTCGGAGCCATCCACTATCTCAAAACGGGCGAGGTGCTCTCGGACGAGACCATCCAGAGACTCTCTAGGAAGGACGCAATCCTCCTCGGTGCGATGGGCGATCCGAGAGTGAAGCCTGGGGTGCTCGAGAAGGGCGTGCTTCTGAGACTGAGATTTCACTTCGACCAATACGTTAATCTGAGACCCGTGAAGCTTTTCGAGGGAGTTCCGTGCCCGCTCGCTGGCGATGGTCGCAAGATAGACATGCAGTTCGTCCGAGAGAACACGGAGGACTTCTATGTGGGCCTTGGAGCCAGGGTGAAGACCGGCCTTTCGAAATCGTCCCTCTCCCTTGTGAGAAGGTCCTATGAGGCCAAGTTCGACATCGGTATAGATTTGAAGGACGAGGAGGAACTCGCATTTCAAATCGGTGCGATCACGAAGCAAGGAGCGAAGAGGGTGATGGAATATGCGTTCCAGCTCGCGAAGAATGAAGGAAGGGACCTTGTGACCGTGGTCGACAAGGCAAACGTCCTCACCGAGATCTACGGCCTGTGGAGGGAGGCTGCGGAGGAAGCCTCCGTTGCTCACGGGATCCGAAAGGAGTTTCAGTATGTCGACGCAGTGGCACTGCACATGGTCATGAATCCAGAGAGATTCGAGCTGCTTGTCACACCGAATTTGTTCGGAGATATACTCACGGATTTGGGAGCGGCTCTTCAAGGAGGACTCGGACTTGCCCCTTCCGGGAACATCAATCCCGCTGGTGTGAGCATGTTCGAGCCCGTGCATGGTTCAGCGCCAGACATAGCCGGCAAGGACATGGCCAACCCAGTCGGCGCAATCCTCTCATCCTCGCTCATGCTCAAGGAGCTTGGACATGCGGAGGCTGCGGTCGATGTCGAAAAGGCCGTTGGGGAAGTGCTGAGGTCGGGCAAGTTCAGAACGCCCGATATGGGCGGGAAGACTCGAACGTCCAAGATGGGAGACGCAGTTGTAGAGATGCTCAAATCGAGATGAGACAGTCGGCGCCCTTCTGGGTCGCGATTCGTTGTCTTTCAGATGCGGAGTGACGAAATATCGCACATCACATGCTTTTTAGGCATAGTTATAAGTACAGACAAGTCGATTTGAAGCAAAACGGAACAGGTAGGCGGATGGGATGGCACAGCAGGTTCTGGCTCTTCAGAAGGAGAAGACTGTCGAGATCGGCGAGTTTCTGACGAACAACGTTTCGAGGGCGGTTGTCTACACTCTCTTGCACACCCAGCCCTTGACGAGAAAAGAGATCGAGAGGAGCCCTCTCACTGAATCGATGCGAAGACTGTCTCTGAGCGCGCAGACGAGGCCCCTCAAGGACAAAAGCGGTGTGCAGATGCGGACGCTCCTGGCAAAGGGAGTCGACTGCGGTGTCCTGTTGCCGATCAACTCGAAGAGACAGAATTACTACTTCCTTAACTCCGACCTGCGAATCGAACCCGCGCCGATAAGAGAGCCAATGGAGCCCTCTGATGAGGTCGCACTCGCTGCCTACTTGGACAGAACCTACTCCCACACGCCCGGCCAGGCAGTCCTGCCTGCGTGGGGGACGGCTGCCGATCACACCGTCTTGCCCGTGCCGTTCATCGACACGCCGAAGACGTTTGTCCTTTGGCTCAGCTGGCTCATCACTCCCACTCGAAGGCAGGTTCTGAGCCATATCGCGACATCTGGAGCGACGACAAGACCCAAGCTGCGTTCTGAGCTCGGCTTCTGGGCTGACAGGATCGTCGCGAAGGAGGGGCTGCCCTCGGGCGTTCTCGAGAGAGACAAGGATCAGATTCGATACCAGTTCTCGACGTTCTCGTTCTCGAAGCTGAAGACGAAGAGAGAGGACGAAGGCAAGAAGAAGTCCTGGACCGCGTTTCCACCGTCGTTCTGGCTCACACGAACCTATGAGCCTCTGAAATGCGTCATGGGAGCTTCTAGATACCTGGGAGACAGAAAGCCGGAGAACACCCCAGCGGCCATTCTCGAGGAACTGGCCAAGGAGAATCCCACGATAGTCGAGAAAAACAGGAGGGAGTTCCTGGAAGTCAATTTCCTCGAGCGAATGAGCTTCTATGCAATCTATCACTCATCAGGGGACGCGGCCGTCCGGATATCGGCCGACTCTCTAGTTCCTGAGAAGGTTATCTACAACGCCCCCGAGCACCCGCTTGTTTGGATATCGAGGACGGACGAGGAGCATGCTGGAGCCAGATTGGATTTCAAGCACGAGGCGGCCCTCATGCTGATGGCGAGGAAGAGCAGAGAGGACCAGATAGCATATCTCGAGAAGATGCTCAAGGACCTCGCTGACGAGAGGATAGGCAGGATAATAGAGGAGCACGAGAGAAGGCTGGAGAAGGATCTGACGAATCTCAGAGCCCAGTCCTTCGGACTGGGAACGGAATCGATCACAGCAGTGGCTGGCCTTGAGCTGAGCAGGGAGGAGATTCTCACGGAGAAAAAGTACTTTGAGAAATTCATGGATATCCTCATACCTGGCTCCATCTCAAGGAAGAAGAGACTCGAGACCGAGAGAATGCTTGCAGAAATGGAGAAGGCACAGGAAGCTCCTCCGACTGCAGAGGAACCGGAAAAGAAGCAAGAATAGGAGGCCCGCCTCCAGCATCCGGCATCCATCAGCAAAGCGAGCACGGGAGAGTTAAGCTCTGGCCATTCCGTTGCCAGTACTGTGCAACAAGGTTTTTCAACCATCACGTCATTAGCCCATCATAAGTAGACACATAAGCAAACATTAGCTTACATAAGTGCCTACTAATATGTGACTTATGGATGTGCGAGAATGCTCACCCCACGAGAAAAGGAGATACTGGAGAAACTCACCAAGGGAATTCACTCGCCGACTATCCTCGCGGCGGAACTCAACATCACGCAGTCCGGGGCAACTCAGGCACTGCAGAAACTCGAGAAAAAGGGGATTGTCACCAGGACGAAGGTCGGGCGAAACGTCTTCTATCGTCCGACCGAGGAGGAGAAACTGGAGCCAGCACGCGAGGAAGATGAAGACCTGGACCTGATCCGGGAGTCCTACCACTCGCTGTCAAAAGTCTGGTCGCATCTCTTGAGGCTTGATCTGACGCACGAAGAACTCGTCAAAGTCAGAGATGCGAGAAACCTACTTGAGGAGATTCTGGTTAAAAGAGGCAAGAGCCTGGATTGATTCATGGGCAAGGAGCAATGAATTGTGCATCATCCCTTCTTCAGGATGCTTTCTGCCTTCTGCACGTCGTCAACGGTGAAGGCGATTTCGGTCGAGCCTCGATCCTTTCCGAGTATGTATATCGAATCGACATTCACCATTGCTTTGGCCAGTTTCCTGGCAATCCTCCCCAACTCGCCAGGGCGGTCCTGCATCCTGACGGCGATTACGTCCTTGAGGCCGTAGGCGATACCTGACCTCGCGAGGGCAGACTTGGTCGTCGCCTCATCATCCGTCACGATTCTGATCATAGGTCTCTCGTTTCCGCGTTCGCTGGATATGGCTTTGATGTTGACACCATGGCTGCCAAGCATCTCGCAAATCTTGGCCAGCTCACCAGGCTTGTTCTGGACGTGGACGTCGAATTCCTTCATTTCGCAATCTCCTGTTGACCCTATCAAACGACTGTGATAAAAAGAGTTTCAATGAGTGGCTCGCCAGCCGAGCAATCAATCGGGTCTCGCGGGCAACTGCACCTTTCGCCTGACCCACCAGTATGCCAGATATGTGGACAATACTGTCGCGCTGAACATCACGGCCAGTGACCACACCTGCAACTTCCATTCGATATTGAACACATATCCAAAGATGGTCGCGAGGGTGTTCGGCACAAGGACTGCGGTGCCTAAGATGGTGAGCCAGGTCATCGTCAACGCCATCCTGTTGTTCAAGATTTGAAGCTGATTGTTGTAAAGGGCCTGCAAGACTTCTAGCCCAGAGGCGAGAACCTCGGACATGTGTTCGCTGAGTGAGATCTGCCTGTTCACGTCCTCAACCAGCAATCCAACCTGGGCGAGCATTTTCGGGTTGTCAGAAACCAACTGGGCATCGCCGTATCGGAGGCTGTGGAGAACATCGAGAGTTCTCCAGAGAGTGTTGAGGTAAGTGATCAAAGTGTGCTTCAGCTGAAAGATCTGCTTGCCGACCTGCATTCTGGGCGACCTGGGATCGAGGAGCAACTCGCTCATTTCGTCCCCCTGTTCTTCGATTTCCCTGAGATACTCGAAATTGCGCGAGTTGTTTTCATCCAGAATACGGACAAGCATCGAGGTCAGCTTGTCCTCGAGGGGCATAGATTCAGGCAGCTTGCGCAGATAGACATCCGCATACCTCGAGAACTGAATCAGCCTCACGACCGCTTCGCTGTGAATCGTGACGATAAGATCCTTCCTGACGAGGATCAGGAGAGGATACGAATTGAGCTCCAGCTTGGCAATCCGCACGGCGGGAACCATAATCCCCATTTCGGTCTCACTGTCGACGAAGTCCGCATAGTAGCCCTTCATGACCTCTGGCACCAACGACGCGCTGAAACCGAGGAGCCCGGCGATCTCGGAGCCGTCCTTGGCGATGTCGCACACAGTGAAGTTGATCCATGCCAGCGTTGAGTTCTGGAGTGTCGAGATGAATTCCGTCGGAGAGTTGCCAAGGATCTTGACTGGCTTGCCGACATGGGGGATCGCCACGCAGACTGCTCGGGGCGGTTTGACCTGGCATGCATCGGCCTTTTCAGCCGGAGATTCTGCCGGGGCTGGTGTCGCCTCAGGTGGCAATTCCTTTGATGTCAACTCCCTTTTCTTCCGGTTCAATAGAGAGCCTCCCGTCCACTTGTTTAGGTCACTTTCGCACCTGTATGACACGACACTGATGATGTATATTTCGCTCCGCCGCTGGAATATTCCAGAGTCTCGCCACGATGCATCCTTTTAATACTCTGGTATCTATTTCGACGACGATTGACAATGAGGGTACTCCTCATACATGCTGACAAGTTTGAATACGAGGTCAAAGAACCGACAAAGATGGCAGAGCCAATTCCGAAAGAACATGCGAGGAAACATGCGTTTAAGGAAGCACTTGTTGCGTTCTCTACCATCGAGGCGTCTGACGAGGACGTGGCTGCAATCGCAGAGGCCGCCTCCGCTGACTTCGCCGAGGTGCTCGAGAAGGTCAGGGCAGAGAGACTGGTGCTCTATCCATATGCTCACCTGAGCTCCAACCTGGCATCTCCTACGCTGGCAGTCGACGTCCTGAAGGCCACCGAGGCCGCGTTGAAGGCCAAGGGAATCGAGGTCCACAGATCGCCTTTCGGGTGGTACAAAGGTTTCGAGATTCGCTGCAAAGGCCATCCACTGTCCGAGCTGTCCCGCGAGTTCACAGCTGAGAAGAAGGCCACGAGGGAAGAGGTCGTCGAGAAGATCGCCAAGACATTCTACATCCTCACCCCTGAGGGGGAGGAGTATCCAGTCGATATGGATGACATTGATTCCCTCAAGATCCTGGATAAGTACCCCTCATTGAAGACCTTCATTCTCGCCGAGGAAATTGGGCGAACAAAAGGGGAAGAGCCTCCTTCCATCAAGGCGATGCAGAAACTGGAGCTGGTCGACTACGAGGAGGCAAGCGACAGAGGGCATTTCAGAATGTACCCGAAAGGTCACTTGGTGTTCAGCCTCCTCGAGGCGTGGGCGCAGGAGATTGCGCTGGATCGTATAGGCGCCATCCAAATAGACACCCCAATCCTGTACGACTGGTCGTTTCCGGACATAAGGAGCCAGGGCATCTCGTTCCACGAGAGACATTACACTCTCAAGACCGAGGAGAACAGAGAGTTTGTTCTCAGGTTCGCAGGTGATTTCGGCCTGTTCAGGATGATGAAAGGCGCGACCCTGAGCTACAGGAACCTTCCTCTCAGGGTCTACGAGTTCTCCAAGAGTTTCAGGTTGGAGCAACGCGGAGAGCTCACAGGGTTGAAGAGACTCAGGGCGTTCCACATGCCTGACGTTCACTGCTTTACGAAGGACATCGAGGACGGCTGGAAGGAGTACATGCTCCTGTACAGAAACTACTCTGACCTTGCAGATGCGACCGGAGTTGAGTACGCCGTCGCGTTCAGGATCGTCAAGGAGTACTACGCCAAGTACAAGAGCAATCTCATTGAGCTGCTCAGATACTCCAAGAAGCCTGCCCTAATCGAGGTTCTTTCAGAGATGAAGCACTATTGGGCCGTGAAGCATGAGTTCCAGGGCATTGACTCGGTGGACGGCGCGGTTCAGCTCAGCACAGTCCAGCTCGATGTGGATGATGCCGAAAGGTACGGCATCGTATATGCAGACACGGACGGAAAGAAGAAGGGATGCATCATATGCCATTCGTCGATCGGCTCGATTGAGAGATGGATATACGTTCTGCTTGAGGAGGCACTGAAGCACGAGAAACCAGCTCTGCCGTTCTGGATCGCGCCAACTCAGATAAGGCTCATCCCAGTCGGCGAGGAGTTCGTTTCAGATTGCGAGAGGCTTGCTGACCAGATCGATGCCAGAGTCGATATTGACGACATGGACGACAAAGTCGGCAAGAAGATACGGAACGCCGAGATGGAATGGATCAACATGATCATCGTCTTGGGGGAGAGGGAAAGGGGTTCTGGACAGCTCCCGGTCAGACTCAGGAGCGGAGAGCAGAAACCTATGAGCCTCGAGGAGCTGAAAGCGGAGGTCGCGAAACTGTCGAAGGGCTACCCCAAGGCCAGACTGCCACTGCCGAGAAGGTTGTCAAAGCGGCCCGCGTTCAGAGGATGAGCGGGCACTATCGGTTGTCTTCATCACCCCAGATGAACTTGTGAAGCTGAGGAAGCACGCGAGCGTCGAGTCCCTCCTTCAGCACCTTTTCCGCAAGCGACTTGAGATCCTTTCCGCCCACAGGCGTAACAATGATCTCGCACTTCGGAGCGTATTTCTCGATAGTCTCTTTGGCGTAGGAGTAGTCCGCATCGTCAGCTATGATGAATTTCAGCTGGTCTGTGGGCCCCAGCAGCTCAATGTTCTGGAAAAGCATCTTATCCGATTCCCCCGAAGATGGGCACTTGATATCCATGCTGATCGTGAGGTTTTCCACACACGGCATGTCATCTAGAGACATGGCCCCGTTGGTCTCGAGGACGACCTGGTACCCTTCGCCCAATAACTTGTCCAACAGCCTCGGCGCGTCCTTCTGCGCCAGGGGCTCGCCACCAGTAAGACAGACGTGCCTGCACTTGAGCTTCGCCACCTTGGCCATGATGGTCTCAATCGTCATCTGTTCGCCCTTATCGAACGCCTGGGGCGTATCGCAGTAGGCGCACCTCAATGGACAGCCAGATGTGCGAATGAACGCGGTCGGCGCGCCGATAGTGAGCCCCTCACCCTGAATCGACTTGAAGATCGAGTAGATTTTCATTGCTTCACCTCGTACTCCAACGGGTCAATCAGACCAGCCTCCGAGAAACCTTTGAGTCTGAGCAAGCACGAATCGCATCTGCCGCAGGCTTTGACGCCCCCCTTGTAGCAGCTCCATGTGTCTTCAAGCGGGACCTTCAAACGCACTGCTTCTCTGACAATTTCGGCCTTGGACTTCGTGATTATTGGAGCCTCGACCCGAATGCCTCGCCCTTCCCTGCCTGATTTCGTTCCGACGTCCAGTGTCCTCTGGAATGCAGATATGAATTCCGGAGTGCAATCCGGATAGCCGCTGAAATCAACAGAGTTAGATGCTATGAATATCGCCTTGGCTCCTCTGCTCTCGGCGATCGATGCGGCTATGCTCAGGAAGACCATGTTCCTGGCCGGAACGTACGTGCTCGGAACTTCGGAAGAGATCTCCTTCTTAGTCCGGTTTTGAGGTATGGACATCGAGTTCCTGGTGAGTGAACTCTTGAGCAAACTCCCAATATTCAAGGGGACGACGATATGTTCCTTTGCCTTGAAGTGCTTGGCAATCTTTCTTGCGCTGTTCAGCTCCCGTATGTGCTTCTGTCCATAATCGAATGTGAGTGCGGCGATTTCATATCCGCGCTCCTTCGCGAGCGCGAGAACAGTTGACGAGTCGAGACCACCTGAAAGGAGAACAATAGCCTCTGCCATCCAGACACCAACTGCTCAGAAGTCGTGGCCAGTCCAGGCGCCTTGACCTCTGCCCTCGTCCACCCCAATCTCGATGCGCGTGACGTTCTTCGGGAACCTGACCTTTTCCAACATCCTGCTCAGCACGAAATTCGCCAGGGTCTCCGCAGAAGCGACATCGATATCAAGCATTATGCAGTCGCTCTTCGGCAATGTGAGCTTCTTGTCGCCGATTGCGTACTCGACATAGTCCTTGCCTATCTTGACGCCCGGATCTCTGGCAGGAATAAGAACCCGGTGATCCAGCTCCGCCGCAACGACCCTCAAGAATTCCTTCACGCTGATGAAATCCATGATGACGCCGTCGGCGCCCATCTCGCCCTCGATCTTCGTGTTTATTGCGTAGTCGTGACCGTGAAGCCTGCCGCACTTCGAATGCATGGGGATGATGTGTGTGGCAGAGAAGGTTATCTTTGAAGCCCAACCGTTGATTTCCAGCCTCATCATCAAAGGGATAGTTCAAGGGCACTAAAATAGTTTCAGGCACGCTTCGCTGATTTGGACCTCGCCTCGGCCAGACCTGCAGCGAGGAGAATGCAATCCGAAAAATCGGTCTTGGCCCTGGAGGTGTCCACAAAGACCTTGTCGAGGTTCACTACGGGTGCGCCAAAGGCTTTCGCGCCTCCCACGAAATGAAGAGATCGGAATATCAGGTTTCCAGTGACTCCGTCAGGAGCGATCACGAGATCACAATCCTTGACTGCATCCTCGATCAAGATGGCGTAGTGCTTCGCATTCATCCCATCCGACTTCAGATCGCCTGCCAACATCTCGCCTTCGTCCAAACTCGCCTTGATTGCAGCACCTCTGTTCGCATCCTCTGAGCGGCCTTTCGATAGGACGGCTATCTTGAGAGTCCAGCCAAGCCTAGAGAAGTATTCGACCGTTGTCTTGGCGAGCCTGAGCCTCGACTGATAGTCGTTGCCTTCGTCAATCCCCACCGGAGCCAGCAAGAATTTCCTCCCGCGGAAATCCTCGATGATGACGACCCTCATCACTTCCTTCAGCTTGAACTCGTCCTTCAGTTGCTGCAGCACTTTGGATGAGCTGAGGGTCCCTCTGACAGCGACGTCTATTTCACCTTGCTTCAAGGCATGAATCAAATCACCAGAATCCTCGAAACCCACAAGCAGCATCTTGCCTCCCGACGGAGAAAGACGCCTCTTGGTGTCAGCCAGCATGTCAGAGGAGACGCCTATGCCAACCTTCAGCGTGCTGTGAACCCCAAGAGACAGGAGGTTCATGACGTCGATCAAAGATGTCACATCTCCTCAAAGCTCGTCCTCTGTCATCTGATCAAAAGAGTAGTTCTCCCATTTCCGGACACCGAGAACGATCTCGAGTTCCTGCGGTGTCAGAAGGGGCTTGTCATACATGGCGACATCGTCGACTGCGATCCGCGGGCATGCAGTCGACACATACGCATCGAATCCGAGCGATCTCAGCTTCTCTGGATCGAACTTGTCCATGAGTATGAGAGCGGCGTCCTTCTTCTTCCAGCGGAGAAGCTTCCTCAGCTCCCTCGCCCGCCGAATCCTCCTCTGGCCCAGCTTCTCACCGACGATGATACCGAAGGTCCGAGCCCGCCCCGCCTTCTCGATGACGGCGTGCCTCTGCCTGAGGATTTTGTCTTTGGCTTGATCTATCTCTCTCGGTTCCTCCAGATTGGGATCCAGGATCACGACTTTCTTGCCCGTGGCCAAGTGCACGCCCAGAGCGTGAAAGGTTCCGCTGCCTATGAGCAGATAGCTGTTCACGTTCTTCACGATCGATGTGGCAGAGGTGTAGTTGCATCCGAGCACCTCCCCCGCATGAGAGATCCTGCTGTCACCTTCCCCCACCTTGGTCTTGATCCCCATGTTCTCAAGGCCCTCGATGACGTCGTCGAGTTCCTCGAGATGCTGAGATGTGGCAAGCACACCGACGGGCTCCAGAATCAATCCCACCGATTTCTTGAGCTGATCGCCGAGAGGTATCTTCGAGCGGGCAGGAACGAAGATCAGGGGCCTCGGGAATTTGAGCGAAGGAATAGGCGAATGACCGACGTTCACGATCGCATCGACCATATCAAAGAGCGAGCTGGGCACATCGCATGCACCAAAGCAGGGCTCGGCGACCACAAGAACCTCAGCTCCGGCTTTGCTCTCGATCTCCTCCGCAATCTGGTAAGCCCTTCTTTTCAGGCCCTCGGGAACTTGAAGAGCGACAATCCTCGCCTTCAGCCTCTTGATTTCTGAAATCGCGCTTGTGAGATCGACATCGTACATTATTGGTGTCCATCCGTTGGATTTCCGCAGCATTTCTGGATGCGCAGCTCAATCGAGCGAATGCAGTAGAGAGAATGGTGCTAAAAAACATTGTGCGCACGGGGTCGGATCTGAGCCAACCTACGCGGCAGCAGGTGAGCCCCGCTCTACCTCGATATAGCAGGGTGACGGCAGCTTGATCGCGGCCCGCTTCAAGGCCAATTTGGCCGTGGTGAAATAGGCCTCCGAGGTCTCAAGGGTCATGATCTTCTGGTCCGCGCCGACTCGAGCAGCGGTTCCGACTGGCTTGCCAAACGCGTGCCTCATGCCGTCGGATATTCGGTCCGCGCCAGCACCCGTGGCGATCTTGTTCTCCCTCAGGACATTGTGCGGAAAGACTCGGATCTTGAGGTGATATCCGCTCTGAGGTATCTTCTTCGCCAGAAACCTGTTGGCAGAGATACGCGCGGCCTCGAGTGCGATATGCCTGATTTGGCACTGCTCGATGACATGAAGGGTCATGCGAACTTTGTAGTCGCCCTTCTGCCCGTGCTCGAACTGAGTGATCCTATTTGTAGGAACGCCTCCCATGTACTCCCTGCGGCTGTATGCCTGTCCCTTGATCTCCCTGTACATGCTTCCGGGCTTGCGAGACATCAGACCACCAGATGCGAATTCTAGCTTAGGTTTGCTGAGATAATGGTCATCGTATTTAAACCTCTCTGAATCGCGCTTACCGTTGGTTCCAATGCTGGCTGTGCGGATTTCTCCGCCAACCATTATCTAAGAACAGCCCAATTACCACGACGCCATGGGAAGAAGACACCTGGGGAAGCGGGACGCTAAAGACATAGCGAGGGAGCGCATAGACAGGTTGTTCGCGCTGGCGGAGCAAGCGGTCAAGGAGGGCGACGGGGAGAGATCCAAGAGATACGTCTCTCTTGCGCTGAGGATTGGCGAGCGACACAAGGTGAGACCAGGGCACAAGAGAACCTATTGTCGCGCATGCCACTCATTCTTCATTCCGCCCAGGAATGTCCGGATCAGGACTGGCAGAGGAAGGATCTCGATGACCTGCCTTGCATGCGGACATGTTTCAAGATACCCGCTCGAACAGAAAGGGAAAGGGAGGTAGCGCTTGGACAAGAGGCGAATCATCGAGCTGAGAGGAATGGCCCAGTCTCTTCCAGCAACCGTTCGCATCGGCAAAGACGGTATCACGCAGACGGTCATCGACGAGGTGATTAGGCAACTCAAGAAAATGAAGCTTGTGAAAGTGAAGCTATTGCCCTCAGTCGAGAGAGATAGGAAGGAGGCAGGTGCGGAGTTGGCGAAGGCCACATCCTCCGTCCTCATCGAGGTGAGAGGCAGGACGGTCGTCCTTACGTCTGAATAAGGTCATGTGGCTGCCGTGACCAGTCTTTAAATATCGACTAGGTGATTGACAGAAAAAAGTGAGCGTGATCAGAGTTGCTAGATGCCAAGTTCTTAAGAGACAACGTGGCCGTCGTCAGACAATCGCTCGCCAACAGGAACTACGACCTCTCAATCCTTGATAGGTTCCTCGAACTGGACAAGAGGTGGAGGGCGCTTACAGATGAGGGGAACACCCTACGAAAGAAGAGGAACGAAGTCTCGGAAGAGATGCCGAGATTGCCCAAGGATCAGAAGCAGGCCAAGATCAGCGAGATGAAGGGCATAGCGGACAGGATCAAAGAGATCGAGGCGGAGAACAAGAGGATCGAAGCAGATCGGGACGAGATTTTGCTGAACATGCCCAACACTCCGGACCCGAGCGTGCCAATCGGCCTGCTCGACGAGGGGGACGTCTTCCTGAGGACCTGGGGCAACCTGAGGAAGTTCGATTTCAAGCTGCTGAATCACTGGGAGATCGGGGAGAAGCTGGACATAATCGATTTCGAGCGCGGTGTGAAGGTCACGGGGACAGGGTTCTACGTGCTCAAAGGAGACGGAGCCAGACTCGAGAGGGCGCTCATCAACTTCATGCTGGATCTGCATCACGCACAGGGCTACAAGGAGGTGTTTCCTCCGGTGGTGATCAACCGCAGGAGCTGCGTGGGCACGGGACAGCTTCCGAAGATGCAGGAGGACATGTACTGGATCGAGAGAGACGACCTGTATCTCAACCCCACCGCTGAGGTCCCGGTCACGAATCTGTACGCAGACGAGATACTGGACAGGAAGCAACTGCCGATATATCACACGGCATATCTCCCATCCTTCAGGCGGGAGGCGGGCAAGCACATCGAGACGAAGGGCATAGCCCGAGTCCATCAGTTCAACAAGGTCGAACTAGTGAAGTTCGTGCTGCCTGAGACTTCGCAGCAGGAGCTGGAAACGCTGCTCAGCGACGCTGAGGCTGTGGTCCAGGGGCTCGAGCTTCCGTACAGGATCAGACTGCTCTGCACCGGCAGTCTGGGGTTCCACTCGTCGAAGACCTACGACATCGAGGCACACGCCCCTGGAATGGACCAGTGGCTTGAGGTCTCCTCCTGCAGCGACTTCAAGGAATTCCAGGCGCGAAGGGCGATGATAAAGTTCAGGCGGGAACCGCACCTCAAGAGCGAGTTCGTCCACACACTGAATGGTTCAGGCATAGCTCTGCCGAGGACGATGGTATCCGTCCTCGAGAACTACCAGAACGAAAATGGCACGGTGACGATACCAGAGGTTCTTAGGCCGTACATGAAGGGACAGGAGATCATCGGCTGAGAGCCACCGCAGTCCTGCTTGCTTTTCATTGCTGAGAATCAGCCGTGATTGCTGGCTCTGTTCCCTATATATGGCGCGGACCGCGATTGACGTGATGGCGAAAATGGTCAAGACCAAGGAGAATAAGGAATTCGCGGTGCTTGTGGGAAAGGCGTTCTTGCATGAGGCCGAGGCTGGACACAGGGATGCCGCGATTGCGTTCGGGCGGGCTTTCCTGCTCGCGCTTGGCATGAAGGGGCCCGAGCAGAAGCAGAACAGATTGAGCGCCGTGGGCAAACCCCGCGGCGAGCACTTGGCGTTGGCAGAAAACTGAGCTGGCTCCAAGGTACCTGAGACTCATGATGAAAGCAGACTATGCCCTCCGCGCTCGAGACTCCTTTTCAGAAGCGACGGGGTGAACAGAGCGGTCACTAGTCCCATGAAGACAACGACCGAGTAGACCTCCGCGTTGATGATGTTCTTTGAAAGCCCATAGTAGGCGATGATCAAGGCGATCTCCAGCCTTGGAGCCATTCCAATCCCTACGGAGAAGGAGTCCCAAGACGACATGCCCGTGAGCTTCGCAGGGATTCCACAGCCGACGATCTTTGTCAGCACGGCAACGACGGTCAGCACAACGCCGAACCCTATGGCATTCCACATCTCCTTCAGGTTCACGACCACCCCCAGTGAGACGAAGAATATCGGCACGAACAGCGCCTCGAGATACTGGGTGCCTTTTCTGAAGCCGTCCCTGAGCGTCGAGCCGGACATGATGGTCCCAGCGACGAACGCTCCGACAATCGCGGAAATGCCTATGGACTCGGCCACGGTGGCGTAGAGGAAGACGATCGCCAGTGCCAGCACGAAGCCGCTCATCGGCAGCTTCCTCCGGTAGCCGGATATCTGAACATTGAATATCAACGGTACCAAGAATCTCGAGCCTATCCATGCCCCTGCCACTATGAACAGGACGGCTCCGACGACGAGCAGGCCGAGCTCCGGGGTATCGAGCCCAGCCTCGCTCGAGAGCCCCTTGGATATGCCCAGCACCACCATCCCAAGGATGTCATCCACAACTGCAGCTCCAACAATGGCGTACGCCACAGGTGTTCCGATGATTCCGAGCTCCGATATCACGCTCGCCGTGACAGCCACACTCGTGGCGACCAGCGTCGCACCTATGAAGACAGCGTCAGAACCGTATCCCATAAGGTCGGCGACGAGGAACCCCATTATCCACGGGAGGACCACTCCGCCCACCGCGACTGATATCGACCTCTTCGTGTAGACTTCTTTCAGCTCGCACTCCAGGCCCACCATGAACAACAGGATGATCGATCCGAGCTGCGCAAGCATGAGCACCACCTCTGGCAGGGGTGAGACCGTTCCCGCAGGCTGCTTGATGATGTTGAGGACGCTCGGTCCGATCACCACGCCGACCACGATATAACCGATGACCTTTGGCTGCCCGAACCGCGCGAACAGGAAGCTCGAGAAGAGCGAGACGACCAGCAGGAAGGTTAGCTCGAACCAGACCTCGGACAGCAGTTGGTCAAGTATAGAGGATACTGAGACGACCATTGATGTTCGGACAGCTCATGCGTCCTGCGGATTTATCTCTTTTGCGAGTTCTCAAAGGCCATATATCGCGCCCTTGAGGAGCCAGAAATCCACGAACTTCCCAGTGCTGGTCGCCAGCATCCCGCTGACGAAATCCTTGGGAACTTCCTCGATGCACGCACCGAACTCGATGCTCCAGTTGCCCCAGTTCTTCCCGACCAGCTTCCCCAGAGCGGGGATGTTGGGGGAGATCGACAGAGCGAGCGTGAACCTCTGCTGCAGATTGCCGACGGCTCCAAGCAGCCTGGTCAGTTTCGGCAGGCCCACCTCGAACAGGACATCGAAGCTCAGGAACATCCCCGAAAAGACCGATTTGGGGAATGCTGGATACGCCATGGGACAGCTAGCCCTTCCGAGGTTGACGACAAGAGTTGCGAAGGAATGGATGAGCCACCTCAGTAGGTCCACGACCGCCTCACCAGTCACGATGAACGAGGCTCTGAAGCCGACGCCGGCCGTTCCCGAAGCATCGCTCAGAGCCACCTCTATGAAGAATATCACCTCGTGGATGACCTCACTCACCAGCGAGAGCAGGTTCTCGATGAAGTTGTTCAGCACCCGCTTGGCAAAAAGCACTACGAAGTCCAGAGACGCCGAGACCTCCTGGAGCTGCGTTTCGAGGAACGCCTCCTTGAACGCCTCGAAGAGCGCCTTTGCTATGAAGTCCGAGGTCGCGAGCAGCACAGGGACTCCGTTGGAGTTCCCCATGCTCCCCTCCTTGAACACCCATCGCGGTCCTCCGTCCCAGCTTCTCTGATTGGTCCTGTCGTCGTTATCGACATCCCGCAGCATAGGCGTGATGTCGACAGTGGCTCCCGCGGCGTCGAGCAAAACGACAGCGTCACCGTCGTTGAATGGATCGCCGGGCTCGCCGTTGTCCAGCGAGGTCTCCGGGAATGTGAAGACCATGAGGCCACGGGCAGGGATCGTGCCGTCGATCCTCATCGTGCTGTTCTTTCCGTGCACAGTCGCGATCGACCAACCATCGACGCACTTCGGCTTTCCAAGAGGATTGTACAGCTCCACCCATTCCCTGCCGGAATCCTCTCCGAATGGGTTCGATTCGAACTCGTTCACGACGACATCGGCCGGGAAGGGGGGCGAGTACTTCAGCTGCATTCCCGCCTCGATTGAAGCGGACAAGCCGAGGACCGGGATCGGGATGTTCGACAGGAACGCCCCCACGCCCGGGATGTCCGCGGTGCTGACCCCCGCGAGCTCGTAGGGCTCGACCTCCGGCATGACGAAGTCCATGCCCCAAGTCTTCGCCGTGCAGTGGACCTCCACGAACCGCCTCAGGATGTGCATGAGTGGGTCGACCATGACCTCAACAGTCGCCTTCCTCAACGCGATGGTGCCGTTTGCGAGTATGTCGTAGCTCCCGTCGCTGAGCCTGGCTATCCTGATGCCGAAGGTTATCCCAGGGCCCAGCCGGTCGGTGCACACCATGACTCTCAGGAGGTCGTTACCGTGCTTGTAGAGTAGATCCGGGATGTCCGTCTGGACTATCAGCGTGAATCCGTACAAGGAGACTCGGAACTCTACCCTGCCGAAGAGGTCGATGAAGACCTTGACTGCCCTCGCGAGCGCGGAATCCGCGATCTTCTGGATGTATTCCTGGAGCGTCTCGACCATCGTTTGCAGGGCGGATGAGACAACCTTGATAACCTTGGTCGCGAAGCTCGCGAGGACTTCGAAGGCGTGCGTCACGAACCCGTAGATCCGCTCGAGCCCGTCCTTGACCCATCCGAAGACCGGTTCCAGCTTGTCCCACACATTGTCAAAGAATTTCTGAGCGACCGCCAGGCCATCCTTGAGCGCAGTATTGGAGGGATTGTACTCCACGCCCTGGAGAGGCCACGCAGAATGCACGACGACGGGAAGGGAGATATCTATTCGCGCGCTCGTGCTGCACTCCGTCACCGGCTTGCCCAGGATCGACTGGAAGGCGAGGTTGGAGGAAGACAGTCTGAGGTCCACCTGGCCCAGGACTGACACCGTCCATTGCGTCGAGTACGGAGCTGCGCTGATGTTGGTTATCGATGTCATGTGGACATTGGGATACTCGCCCTTGCCCCTGTCGAAATCCCACGGTCTCTTGATCTGAACCAGAAGGTCGTCGGTCGGGAAGAGATTCTCCAGCGTGGTGTATCCGAGAGCGGGGTCGAACGGGATGGTTCTGAGTGGCGGGAGGCCGCCCTCCACGCTCACCGAAAGAGACTCGTTCAGAACCTTTCCATTTCCCAATGCGGAGCTTCTGTCGCCGTCCCAGAATTCGAACGGCTGGTCGATATCGACATGGATCGAGCGTTTGTAGCCTCCAACATCATTCTGCCGCAGGATCTCCTTGGAGAACGCAGTGAGCTCCTTCTCGAGCATGTCGGCGATCCCGGGGACCCCGTCGGCCCCACGGCATATCATAGTGGAGATAGAGTCCACAACAGGGCCGCAGAAACCGCTTCCTGAGCTCAGGACGGACTGATTCACCAGCATGGCGATCCTCTCCAACTGTCTTCCGGAGAGCGACTCGAGGGCGGACGATGCGGACGAGCCGACCCCCCAGGACGAATCGAACTCTACATCGTTCCTCGCGATCGCTGCCAGCTGCTGCTCGACCGGAACGCCGAGGTTCGGGATGTAAGAGTATCTCGCTGATGCCAGGATTGATTTCGCGATGTCCGCGTACACGGATTCCTTCAGGCTGGCGATGTCGACAATCTGCGTGCCCCTGGATGATAGAAACTCCCCGAAACGATGCGCTAGCTCGTATTGCGAACTGAAGAAGGGCAAATCCTTGCCGATCTGCGCGATGGCTGCTGGGTCTATTCGAAGTTCGACAGCGCCTGTCCCGAGCGACAGAGAGTCGAACAGATCCGAATCGTCGGTGGGATCCACGCTGAGTTCTGGCAGTTCCAGCTCGGCCACACCAGCGAGATCAAAAGCTAGCCTGGACATGCTGTCTTTCAGGAGCGTCCTGAAATTCGCCTGACAGTCTTTGAAAGCAGGGTAGAAATCCTTCCAGACATCTGATGACAAGATGTCGTACTGAGGAACGTCGACGGGAGCGGTGACGTTGCCGACCCAGACGGGGTACAGGTTGCCCGCGGCATCCTCGACATAGTACTGCTTCTCTGCGATTGGGAGGACGAAATCGGTCCCTGACGAAAAGAGCTCGGAATAGGTCGTCACATTGGCGCCTGCCGCGGCCAGCGCCTTCGAGATCCAAGTGACTGCCGCGGTCTTCGCCTTGTCCTCGCCAGTCAAGAAGGCGACGAGGGAGTCCAGCGTGCTCCCAACATCGTCAAGGACCCCCTTCGCGGTGTCCAGCAAGCCCAACCATCCCATGTAGTCCATGAACTTCAGCGCGAGCTGGTCTGCAATCCCGAAGACCGCTTCGGCGACGATGATCTGGGGATCCAGCTTCGGCTGGGTCTTTCCCAAGAACCACAGGAACAGCTCCGCGGGGTCGAGGTCCCTGCCCTTCGAGCCGAGGACTGCAGCGGTCCCGAGCCCCTGGCCCCCACATACGCTCTCGACTTTGGAGGCGAAAGACCTGTCGACGGTCTTGAACAGCCTGGCTTGTTCGAGCAGGAGCCCCACGGACACTGCCCTGTACACGTCAAGCTCGGTGAGGATGTTCGAGGTGTTCAAGCCGGTGTACATTGGCTGTCCATAGCCCTCGAGCACTCTCAGCTCGCAGAGAGTGCTTAGCATGTAGCCCATGAGCCGTCCGAGATCTGAGAGCTCACCATCAGATGCAGACTCGAATGCCCTCAGCTTCGACTCGAGGAACGGCAGTGCTGATATTATCGGCCTCTGGAAGGATGCCTGCTTGCTTATCTGGACATCTCGGTCTCGGACCTTCACAGTGAAGTTTCCGAGGGCGACGTAGTAGGGGTCCACAGTCCGTTCCGAGAGCGTTTCGGCCGAGGGAGAAGGGAGCTTGGAGTATTCCATTTGAGCACCGTCGACCTTGACCGTCCCAGGTTTTGTGCTGTCTGATGCGACTAGATCGATCGTTCTCTTCTCGATGAAGAAGAGGCCCCCGGTCCAATTCGACACATCGAGTGCGAACTTGCCGTCAGTGCGAGGGAAGGATGACGAGATGTAGGACGTCATCTGGTCCGAGAATGCCCCTGATATCGCGGTCTCGTTCACTGGGAAAGAGTTCCAATTCGACATGACTTCCTGGGCCCTTGATGCTCCGCACAGTCCAAGCTCCTGGACGACGCCGTTGATTGCGTTGTCCATGGCGACGAGCAACCTATCCCTTTGCTCGGCCTTTGCCTGATCCAGCTGCTGTTTCGCGAGGTAGGTTCCGGTCACGGCCGAGGCCGTCAGAAGAACCACAGCGATGATTGCGAACGACACTTGCCCATTTCGATCGCCTCGTATCCTGGTCAGCTTTGATACGCACCCCATACGTGCAACGGTCCTGTCAGTCATGACCATCCCGATTGACTGGACCAGGTGTGAGTGGTAAATGGTTGCACCTACATGCAGCCTACATCGGAAGACGTCCCAGCGATTGACGCATCCTGTCACGATTAAATATGACAGAAGCGATACAAGTACTTGGATGGGATGCCCTGGAGACTGAACGGACTCTCCTGCTGATATTCGTCGCCTTTCTTGCGGCCAAGCTAGGGGGAGAGGTCATGGAGAGGTTGAGGCTTCCGGCGGTGACCGGAGAGCTGATTGCGGGTATCATCTTGGGTCCGACCTTCCTGAGCCTGATAACCTCCAAGGACAACTTCTTCGACGTCCTGGCTCAACTGGGTGCGACATTCCTGCTGTTCTCAGTCGGGATGGAGACGAAGCTCTCAGAGCTGAAGAAGGTCGGCCTCATAGCGACCAGCGTGGCCACACTGGGGGTCCTGGTGCCGTTCATCCTCGGCTACTTCGTCTCGATCTTCCTATTCGCTTCGTCGATAGAGGCGATGTTCGTTGCCACAGCTTTGGTCGCAACAAGCGTTGGGATCACAGCCAGGGTGCTCGACGACATGGGCATGATCAACTCTCTCGAGGCGAAGATCATCCTGGGTGCGGCGGTCATTGATGACATCCTGGGAATGATAGTCCTCACCCTCGTGAGCGGCGTTGCTGTCGGGGACCTGACTGCCCTGAATGTCGCGGTAGTAGTTGCGGAGGCGATATGCTTCGTTGCAATCGTCACTATCATCGGAACCCGCGTGGTGAAGTATGCTTCCGGAAAGCGGGACATCAGATTCGACAAGACGGTCAACGGCTCCTGGGCCATACACTATACCACTCGCGCGTTCAAGAGGGACAGCTGGTTTGACAAGCTGAAACAGAGGCAGGCACCGTTTGTGATAATCCTGATCGTGATATTCGGGCTCTCGGCCCTGGCTTCGTTCGTGGGGCTCGCAGCGATCATTGGGGCCTTCTTCGCAGGACTGATCTTCTCCGACACGAAGGAGACCTATGAGTTGGAGCACAAGTTCGAGCCGCTCAACATTTTCCTGGTGCCATTCTTCTTCGTCGTCATGGGCGCAAGGGTCGACTTCGCGAATTTCTCGAGCGTGATCCCCGTGGCGATCGTGATAACAGTGGTCGCCATACTGGGCAAGCTTGTCGGCTGCTCCCTGGGCGCGGCTACCAGGGGCGAGAGGACCGCCCTGATTGTCGGTGCGGGGATGGTTCCGAGGGGCGAGGTGGGGATAGTGGTCGCGATGATCGGCCTGAACATGGGAACGATCGGACAGGCGACGTTCTCTGTCATCGTCTTGGTCTCGGTTGTGACGACCCTCTACGCTCCTTTCCTGCTAAGGACAGTGATCAAAGCGGAGTCGAAGAACAAGCGCGTGCCCGAGTTCGTCACTCCTGGCTTTCGCCCATGATCCTCAGGAAGTCCTCCAGATGTTTTGACAGAGCTTCGTTGTCAGTGTAGCCGCAAGCTGAGAGGTCGGGTGCGGCGAGCAGAGCAGTCTTGCCGTCGCTGACGACGTCTGTGGCTATCAACGCCCTCCTTCGGATGACTCTCACCCCTTGAGGCGCCTTGACGAATGGACTCGTGATCACAGAAACTATCACGCCCCTGGAGGCGGCGTTCGCGAACTTCTTTCCCAGCCTCGTTCGTATCAACGATATCGAGGGCGACGACATCACGAAGTTGCTCTCGGACTTGTCAAGCATCTCTGCGATCTTGTCCAGCACGCGGTCTTTGCCCATTATGGTGTAAACTAGCTGCGGTACGCCGCGCTCCGAAAGAAGGTTCTTGAGAGCAGACACCTTGCTGAAGGACTCTTCTATCTGCGACGCGAGTCTTTTCGACAGCTCGGAAGGGTCGACAGGCGAGAATGAACGCGGCCTTCCCTGCAACTTCCTCACGAACCCCTTCTCCTCGAGGCTCCCCATCACCTTGTAAGAAGATGTTCGCGGAATCTGTGCAACTTCAGCTACAAGATTCGCCGAACCTGATCCCATGGCGACGAGCGCAATGTAGGCCCTGGACTCGTAGTCGGAAAGCCCTAACTTCAAGAATATCCTGGATACCTTCAGGTATTCCTTCATGATTTCGTCATAGTCCCTTCCGAGGAATGCGACCAACTTCTTCAGGTCCATTTGTAGCTAGATAAGCTACATAACATTTAAATGATTCCCTCGGAATAGCGCCTTGGGATGCGGTCATATGCTGACTAGAAAGAGCGCTATACCGCCCGGATTGCCGAAGACGACGGAGAGCCTGTGCCCAGAATGCCTGAAGATCATTCCTGCGACTTTGAGAGAGGACAATGGCAAGGTCGTGATGGAGAAATCGTGTCCGAAGCACGGCGGCTTCAGGGATGTCGTGTGGTCGGACGCGGAGATGTACAAACGAGTTGAGAAGTGGGCCAAGGACGGCGTCGGGGTCGAAAACCCAGCCATCCCCAAGGCCAAGCAATGCCCCTTCGATTGCGGTCTTTGCGATCTGCACCTGAGCCACACTGGGCTGGCGAACGTGGACCTCACGAACAGGTGCAATCTGAAATGCCCGATATGTTTCGCGAATGCGAACTCTGCTGGCTACGTGTTTGAGCCCGACTTCGACACCGTGATCAAGATGCTCAAGGTTCTCAGAGCCCAGAGACCCGTTCCAACGCCAGCGGTCCAGTTCTCCGGCGGCGAGCCGACGATTCACCCGAGGTTCCTGGACATAATCAAGGCTGCGAAGGAGCTCGGCTTCGCGCAAATCCAGGTTGCCACGAACGGGATCAAGTTCGCGGAAAGCATCGATTTCTGTCAGAAGGCCAGCGACGCTGGCATGAACACTGTCTATCTTCAGTTCGACGGACTGAGGTCCGAGATCTACAAACGCGCCAGAGGCGTGGACCTGCTCGAGACCAAGAAGAAGGTGATCGAGAACTTCCGGAAGGTCGAGCACCACTCATCCATCGTCTTCGTGCCCACCATCGTCAAAGGGGTGAACGACGACCAGATCTGGCCAATCCTCCACCACGCGCTCCAGAACATGGATGTCGTTCGGGGTGTGAACTTCCAGCCAGTCGCCTTCACTGGCAGGATCACAAACGAGGAGCTCGAGAAGGGGAGGTACACTCTTCCTGACCTCGCACACGATATGGAGAGACAGTCTGGAGGGAAGATCAAGACGACGGACTGGTACCCTGTCCCCGCGGTCGCCGCGCTGTCCGAGCTGTGGACGGCACTGTACGGCGAGCCGAAGGTCACGCTGACGACGCATGCTCATTGCGGGATCGCCACGTACCTGTTCGTAAAGGATGCGGACAACGTGGTCCCGGTCACGAGATTCGTGGATGTGGAGCATCTCTTCGATGAGCTCTATGGCCTCGCGCAGAAGGCGTCCGGAAAGAAGATAAAGGCGGTGTCGAAGCTCAAAGCGTTCAACCTCCTGAGGAAGTACCTGAGAAAGGACGAACTCCCGGACGGAATGAAAGCCACCCAGTTCCTGAGAGCGCTTCGAGGTGTTCTCTCAGAAGAGACCAAGAGCGAGCTATCCAAGTTCTCCTGGCAGATGATGTACGTCGGTGCGATGCACTTCATGGACTCATATAACTACGACATCGAGCGGGTCAAGAGGTGCATGATCCACTACACCACGCCCGACGGGAAGATCATTCCGTTCTGCGCCTACAACTCGGGCCCCATCTACAGAACGGGGGTCGAGAAGAGGTTCTCGGTGCCGCTGGCAGAGTGGAGAAAGAAACACGGCGAGGAATACACGTGAGTTGATCCTCATGGGAAAGGAATTGGACGAATTCGATGTTGACATCACCAGGTGCATGCACTGCGGCGCTTGTGTCGGCTCGTGCCCTGTGAACGCGATCTACCTCAACGAGGTCGTGCTAGAGTTCAATGACGACTGCACGATGTGCAAGCGCTGCATCAAGGTCTGTCCGGTCGGAGCGATCAGGCTGGCCGGGGGGAAGTAGATGCCCGAATACGATGTGGTAGTCGTAGGCGCTGGCCCGGCCGGGTCGATGACGGCGAAATGGGCTGCCAAGGGCGGCGCCCGGGTGCTGATCGTCGAGAAGAGGCAGGAGATCGGCTCTCCCGTCAGGTGCGGCGAGGGAATATCGAGATCCTGGCTCGATTCCGTGGGCATCACGCTGGACGCGAAGAGCTTGGCGCGACAGGTCAAAGGAGCGAAGATAGTGGCTCCGAACGGTTCTTCGTTCTACCTCTCCGAGAAGATGGCTGGGAACGAGGTCGGCTTAGTGCTGGACAGGGTCTTCTTCGACAAGCTTCTTGCCAGGGACGCGGTGAAGGCCGGCGCGGACCTGATGCTCAAGACCTCGGCGGTCAAGCTGCTCAAGACCGGCGACAAGGTGACCGGAGTCAGGATCAAGTCCTGGGGCGAGACGAAGGATATCAAGTGCGGCTGTGTCGTCGGCGCTGACGGTTACGAGTCCCAGGTCGGGAGATGGGCGGGCATCAACACGAGCCTCGCCCCAAGGGACATCACGAGCTGCTTCCAGTACAGGCTCACGAACATCAACCACGAAGCGGACTACTGCGAGTTCGTCCTGGGAAGCAAGGCTCCGGGCGGGTACATATGGATCTTTCCCAAGAACGAGGACACCGCCAATGTCGGGATAGGGATGCAGCTCACGAAGCTCAAGGACCCTGCAGATGTGAAGAAGTACCTCGACAGATACATCCAGAACGACCCGAGACTCAAGAAGGGCAAGCCGCTCGAACTGGTCAGCGGGGCTGTCTCGATATGCGCGCCCATCGACAAGGCAATCGGGAGCGGGATACTCCTCGTGGGCGACGCTGCCCGACAGATCGATCCGATAACGGGAGGGGGCATCTCGAACAGCTGCAAGGCGGCCAAGGTCGCTGGCGAGGTCCTCGCAAAAGCGACGAATGAGAAGGACTTCGGCGAGAGGTCGCTGCAGAGATACGAGAAAGGCTGGAGAGACCTGCTCGAGAACCACCTGTACAGGAACTGGATGGCCAAAGAGAAGCTCGTGACGCTGTCAGATGACACCTTCAACAAGGTCATCGCGACGCTGACCGATGTGGGGGTCGAAAAGATGTCAACATTCGCTATCCTCAAGACAATCGAGACCAAGTACCCTGAGCTCGTCAAGGAGTTCCAGGAATTCCTCTGAGAGCGACATCGAATGCGTTAGCCTCAATAGCATCCAAAGCTTATCGAGCGACGCAGAAGGAAGGGAAATGAGCCTTCTCAGGGACGTGACCACGGACCGCCGGAAGCTGGCATTCGCTGTTCTGCTCGTGCTATTGCTTGCGGGTTTCGTGAGGTTCTACCACATAGACTGGAGCTTCTCCAACAACAGCATCGATGAAGGGATAATGCTCGAGAGATCGCTCATGGTGAACAAGGGGTACAAGGTGTACTCCGAGCTGCCCGTGGACCAATCGCCGCTGGGGTTCATCGTCGGGGGACTGCTATGGGGGGATGTCGTCACTCTGAGGATCTTCTCGGCGACGATGTCCCTTCTGGCGCTTGCCGCTTGCATGGAGATGGCACGCAGGATCAAGGGCAACTTGGCCATGCTCGTGACCGGCCTGCTGATAGCACTGGACTTCGCCTTCCTCAGGGAGTCGAGGACCTTCTCCCTGAACGGGATTTCTACCTCTCTTCTTGCGATATCCGCACTCTTCTTCGTCATCTATGTCCAGAAAAGCGACAGGGCCGCGCTCGTGGCATCTGGTCTGCTGATCGGCATATCGGCTTCGATGAAGCTGTTCGGAGTGCTGGGCTTCATCGGAATGCTCGCATTCATGTCAGTGGAGCTCATGCGCGACGGCAAGGGACGAGCAAGGAGGTTCGGAGACACAGTTCTACTTGCTGTCTCAGCGGCAATGCCTGTGTGCGTGCTGCTGCTCGCTCTTGGCCCTTCCCAGATGATTCAGGGGATGCTCTTCGACCAAGGACATCGGGAGTATCAGCTGTATGTGAAACTGGGGATGCTCGCCTACTTCGGATCCAACCTCGCCTACCTGCTCCCACTTGCGTATGCGCGCACGCTCTGGAGGTCGGGTCCGGAGGAGAGGTTTCTGGTCTGCGCTTCCGTGGCGGTCATAGGGTTCATGGTCCTGCAACCTCTGACATTCTACCAACACATGGTCATCGCGACCCCGTTGCTCGCTCCTCTTGCGGGGATATTTCTCTCGGATCTTATTGACTACAAAAAGGGGTCTCAGAATGTCATTTCAATGAAATATAAAGCGAAAAAGTGGCTGACAATCAGGAGCGCAGCGCTCGCCTTACTTATGGTCGGCCTCATGGTCTCTGCTGGGCTCGCGGCATGCGGACTCGCGGTCCAAGGCAAACCGGCACAAGAAGTCTATGCTGAGAAACTGCGCACCTTCACGGGACCCGGAGACTGGGTCGTATGCGGGGACCCGATCGTCGCGGCCTATGCCGAAAGGCAGACACCTCCGTCCGTGGTCAACGTTGCATTCCGAATGTATCCCGATCTGACTCTGTCGGCCCTCGAGTCTGCTGTGCTCGACTACAATGCGTCGGTCGTCGTGCTGGCATATAGGCTGAACTCGATGGAGGGGTTCGAGGAATTCCTGCAACAGCACAACTACTCCATGATCGCGCGGGACTTCATTGGACACGGGGCAGAACCCGCGATAAAAATCTTCGAGCCGCCGGTCGAGCCGACCACATTCTATGTGAGGAACGATATCGTCCAGCGACTGGGGCTTCCGACCGAGCACTGAGCCCTGAGTCACTTGATTCCGCGCATCTCGTCTCTGAACGTCCAAAGAGAGTTCGCGAAGAAGTTGAACACGCTCACCGAGAATATCGCCACTACCTGGGCTAGTACGAGAATGAGGCTGGACTTGCGGTCACCGATGCCGAGCGACGGTAGAACGCTGGAGACCATGGTTTCGAGGAGGATCAGGTTCAGCATGTACCCGTTGATACTCACGATGAGGAACTGGGAGTATTGGACGTGCAAGCGCCCTTTCGATTTGAAGGTCCAGACCCTGTTGAGCGCATAGTTGCTGGTCGCCGCCACCACGAATGCTAGCGTCGCGGCCCAAAGATAGTGCACGCCAAAGAATTCGATTGCGGTCCAGTAGAGGATCACGTTGATCACCGTTCCGATCCCGCCCACAAGAGCGAATTTGATATACCTGGCCAGCCAGGGACGCTTGTGCTCGTAGAGCTGGGTCACATGGTCTATGTACTTCATCATCTCCGACCCGCCGAGCTTGCTCTTCCCGGACTTGCGATCGACGAAGCCGATTGGCAGTTCGATGACCTTGCTGTATTTGCCCTTGACCAGTATCTCGAGTCCGATCTTGTATCCAATGGGGTTGAGGGCGACGCCATCAATGACCGAAGGCTTCAGGGCGAAGAAACCGGACATCGGGTCCTTGACCTTCGTGAGACCCCTTGCCAGCAGTTTTGCTCCCTTCGATATGATCCTCCTACGCACAGACCAGTTCTCGATGCTGCCTCCCTTCACATGCCTGCTCCCTACAACCAAGTCCGCTTCTCCTGTTTCCAGCTTGGCGACCATCTCCGGGATCTTCTCCGGCGGATGGCTCAGGTCAGCATCCATGACCACAAGGATCGATCCGCTCGCCGCCTTGAATCCATCGATCACTGCAGATGAGAGGCCGAGCTTGCCCGCTCTGTGGACTACTTTGATCCTGTGAGACTTGGCGAGCTCTTCGGCGCGAGCACCCGTGCCATCCGGGCTGTTGTCATCGACAACCACCGTCTCGACCTCGATACCCTCCTCGGAGCATGCTCGGCCAATTCTAGCAACGAGCTCGTCGATGTTGTTCCTCTCGTTGTATGTCGGGACTATCACAGAGATCGTTGCAGCTCACCCCTGGCCTTCTCCTTTCGCCTGTAGAGCAACGATGTGATTATGCTTGCCGTGATGACGGTTGCGACGACGGCCAGAGAGATCCAAGGTGCCACCTGTTCCTTGAGATTCTCGAAGCTGAGCCAGAAGATGAGTATGTACACAGAGAACTTGGCTATCGCGCTTCCGAAGATGTAGATCGCGGATCTTCTGACATTCCAGTTGCAGACGGCGATGAACGCACCAGTGTACGGGATGAGAGGTGCAAACCTGTTCAATATCAGCAGCCGCTCGTCTTTGAGTACCAACCAGTTAGTGTATCGCTTCATTCCTCTCTGCATCCAGCCAGGCAACTTCGCGATCTTTACCAGACCGTAGAGAGTGAAGTTGCCGGCCAGACTCGCAACGCTAGCCACAAGCACGAGAGCCGCACCCCACGCAAATGACTGCGCATGCGTGCCGAATATGAATACCATCCATGCTTCTGGAAGCGTCGGAAAGGCGGTTCCATCGATCCAGATGATGACTATCATCGCGAGGAGCATGCCGGCGTCTCCCAGATCAGAGAAGTGGTCTATTATCGTGCGGCCAACATCGATCACTGGCTTGTCCCTCCTGCGACCAGGGACTCGTACAGCTCCTTGAGCATGACAGCGGTCTTCCTGATGTCGTGTTCGCCCGCCAGCCGTCTCGCACCTTCGACGAGATTCCTCCTGAGATTGACATCATCGAGTATCATCTGAAGCTTGGTTGCGAATTCCTCGTCGCTCTTGGCCTTCATGCAGTGAATGCCGTCGTGCACCCATTCCTCGAACACTGGGATATCTCTCACCAGCAACGGGCAGCCACAGCTCGCAGCCTCGAGCATCGCATTGCCATAGCTCTCCGCTCTGGTCGGAAAGACAAAGACGTCGGCCGCAGAGTAGACACCAACAATATCCTGGAACGGGACATGGCCTGGGAAGACAACCTTGCCCTTCAGAGTCTTGTTGAGGGCATCCTCGAGGAGCGCCTCTGAAGCGCCGACCCAGACGAACTTCACGTCCGCTCGTCCTCTCAGTCTCTCAGACATTCTGACGAAGGTGTCCACTCCCTTCCTGGGAATCCTCAGGCCGACGCTCAGGACCAGCTTGTCTGTCTTGGAGATCCCGAGCCGCTCCCGAAACTTGGCCCCCATGGCCTCGTTTCTGACGAACACGTCTCTGTTGATGCCGTTGGGGATCACCCTGAACGGACCTCGGACACCGTCCCTCGCAAGGGATTCCACCACGTAGGGCGTCGCGCCCACTACGACCGTGCCGAGGTTGTAGAATCTCACGGAGTAGTTCCTGGCAAATGGGTAGGCGAATGAACCGCCTATGAATCCTCCCCTGATCAGCTCCGGCAGATGCCTGCCGTGGACGACGAGAGGTTTTCCGGACCTGCGCCGCCTCAATGCCCACAGGAATGAGTTCGGAAGCGGGCTGTGGACGTGGAGAACGTCGTATTGGCCTTTCGGCTCGTTCATCAGGACCTTGCAGCCGATGCGCTCGAGCTCCTTGGCGACCATCGGAACGTTCGTTCCCATGCCCCCGGGGTTCTTGAAGGGGATGATGCGCCTGTACTTCTCAAGCTCCGTGAGCATGCATACTGAAACCAAGCGATCACCCAAGCTCTGCCCTCCGCGAAATCACTGCGCGAGGATGCTCGAACTTTCTGCGAGCAATAGCCTTGTGAGATATATACATAATCCATCTTCTGGAACGTTCCCCACGCAGCTCATCAGAAGGAAGTCACGATTCCACCTGAGTCATCGTGAAATCGGGCTCCTCCACATTCCAAACCGCGCTCCCTTACTTGACATTTCGCGAGAATTCCGAATCCAACCGTTCGAATGACTCTCGACTGTGAAAACGCCAAGGTTAAGTACATTAGTGCAACTCACCGCTGACAAAGCTGGTGAACAATGGTAACAACTAGCTGCGGCATGTGTTACGGGACCTGCACGATCAACGTCCGTGTCGAGGATGGCGTTGTCGTGGGAATCGAAGGGGAGCCCGATTCACCGCAGGGCTACGGGAATGTCTGCGCGAAAGGACTCGCGAGCCCGATGATGCTTTACGACCCAAACAGACTCAACTACCCGTTGCTCCGAACGAACCCTGAGAAGGGTATCGGGGTCGATCCCAAGTGGAAGAGGATAAGTTGGGACGAGGCCCTGGACCTCCTAACCACGAAACTTCGGGAATGCATGAGGAGGGACCCGAGAGGATTGTACACAGTCGGCAGCCCGACATTCCCTGCTGAGAGGGCCTTCAATATCCTCTGCTTCAGGAAGGCTTTCGGGACCCCGAACTACTACACGGGCGGAGGAGGGCTGCACTGCGGGAACGGAGCGCACATGATAGGAGGGATTTACCATGCCTCCTGGTCAGTGATCCCGGATTTCAGGTACTGCAACTACGCAATATACTGGGGCTGCTCGAAGGGGCACGGCGCAGGCCACGCGGCCAATGTCGCCGCGAAGCAGGCTGCGGACGCCAAGGCGAGAGGGATGCGCCTCATAGTGTTCGACCCGTTCCTGAGCACACAGGCCTCGACTGCAGAGGAATGGGTTCCCATAAAGGCCGGGACGGACGCTGCTGCAGCGCTCGCAATGACGAACCTACTGGTCAACGAATACAGACTCTACGATGACTGGTATCTCAAGTGGAAGACCAATGGCGCGTATCTCATCGGCCCCGACGGACTCTACTCGAGGGACGCCAAGACGGGCGTTCCGCTTGTGTGGAACACGAGCAGCAGCAGGCCGGAGTCGTTCACTAGCAAGACCTTGAAAGACTGCGCGATCCTGGGGGAGTTCGAGGCGAACGGAGCCAGATGCAAGCCCTCCTTCCAGATCTTGAAAGACCATCTCAAGAAGTACACCCCTGAGCATGCCTCCGACATCTGCGGCGTCTCAGCCTCTACACTCAGGCGGATCGCGAAGGAATTCGGCGAGGAAGCGAGGATCGGGAGCACGATAGTGATTGAGGGGAAGACGCTCCCGTACAGGCCTGTCGCATCGATCTACTTCCGGGGTTCCCAGGGGCATTACAACCAGGCGTGGGATTGCATGTCCCTAGTCCTTCTGAACCACATCGTCGGTGCCGCCGACGTCCCTGGAGGTGCTCTCGCATTTGGGCCGCCCGTGCACTTGGGATATCCCGGCACAGGGAAACTCAAGTACACTGTGGAGCCGGACAAGGACGGTCTGCTCGTCGCGAGAAACTGGCCATACGCCCATCTGCCCTACCCACCGCCGGAGCCGAAGGACCCGCCTGAGCGGCTGGACCTGCAGGACATGTTCTACATTCCCACATATACGACGATCATGGCGTGGGACAACAACGAAGAGCTGTGGTCCAAGTTCAAGATCCCCTACAGGCCTGATGT
Organism: uncultured Thermoplasmata archaeon; assembly: GCA_963705355.1. Taxonomy (GTDB): domain Archaea; phylum Thermoplasmatota; class Thermoplasmata; order UBA10834; family UBA10834; genus COMBO-56-21. Next base: position 205,692 of record OY970070.1, on the reverse strand, counting down.
GATGATCAGCTTCGCCACGAATCAGCTCATGTCAGTTGGGAATCCCCGGACGCTTTTCAAGAACTTCCTGAGCAAGTTCAGATTCATCACTTCGTTCAACATCTACTCCACGGAGTTCGAAGAGGCCGCGGCGGACCTCGTGTTGCCCGACACATGCTTCCTGGAGCGGTACGCATCTGCGACGACATTCCCCACCGTGGGAGTCTCATGTCACGCGACCGGCCTCGGAGAATGGGTCTGGGCGATCAGGCAGCCCGTCATCAAGCCCATGTATGAGAGGAGGCCGATGATCGATGTCATACTCGAGCTCTCTGAGAGGCTCGGCCTCAGGGACAGATACATAGAGGCTGTGAGGGAATGGGTCAACAGGGCATACGGAGGAGACATCGACCTCAAGAAAATGCTCGACAAGAACGAGAAGTTGAACTTCGAGAAGATCCTGGATGCGATCATGAAGGACAGGTTCGGGCCGGAAAAGGGACTCGAATGGTTCAAGGAGCACGGGTACCTCAAGTGGGACAAGAAGGTCGAGGAGGTCTACTGGAGAGCCTTTTTCGATGTCAGGGTGCCCGTCTACCTGGAATGGATCATCAGGGCCGGCAGGAAGAGCAGGGCGATAGCGGAGAAGTACGGCGTTCCGGACCTGGTGGACTGGAGCGCGCACAACGCGCTGCCCGAATGGAGGCCGTGCCCGACTCACACTGAGAAGAACCCCGAATACGATCTTGAGGCGTTCTATTGGCGCTCCGCGCTTCACACCTATTCGATGACGATGCAGAACCCGTGGTTGAACGAGGTGTCGCAGAACGACCCGTACACATACACGATCCAGCTGAACCCAGATACCGCGAAGAGCAAGGGCGTTCGAGAGGGAGACACGGTCTGGCTTGAGAACCCCAAGGGCTCGAAGACGAAAGGAAGGGTCCACCTAACGCACGGCATAAGACCCGACCATGTCGCGATAGCTGCCAACGCAGGCCATTGGGCCAAAGGACAGCCGATCGCCAAGGACAAGGGAGTTTTCTTCAACGAGCTCATAGAGGTGGACAAGGAACACACTTGTCCCGTGTCTCTGGGCCAGGACATCTGCGTGAAGGTGAAGTTGTACAAGGATAGGGGTGCTCAGCACGGCTAGATGGGGCATGGTCATAGACCTCAAGAGGTGCATGAGCTGCCACTCGTGCACGGTAGCCTGCAAGGCCGAGAACCACACTCCTCCGGGCGTTTTCTGGGCGAAGGTCATCAGGACGGAGACGGGCAAGTACCCGACCGTCACGAGACAAGCGGTACCCGTCCTTTGCATGCACTGCAAGGAGCCCGAATGCGAGAAGGTCTGTCCTACCGGGGCCACGAAGAAGAGGGAAGATGGCATTGTCTACGTTGATCCCAAGCTGTGCGTGGGCTGCAGGTACTGCGCAGTCGCCTGCCCTTATGGGGCGAGGTACTTCGTGGAGAAGTGGAAGGATTACTTCACGGGCGATGGCAATCCCTCGTCGCAGTTTGCTGAGTATTCGAAGAAGCGATGGCTCGAGAAAAGCGACCGAGGCGTTGTGACGAAGTGCAACTTCTGCATGGAGAGGGTCGACAAAGGCAGGAAGCCGGCGTGCGTGGACTCGTGTCCTTGCGAGGCGAGGGTGTTCGGCGACCTGGATGACCCGGAATCCGAGGTCTGCCAGCTGATCAAGAAGAGGCGGGGTGTGCAGCTCCACCCGGAATTCGGGACGGACGCCAGCGTCTACTATCTTCCCGCGAGGTGATGTCATGCGATCAGAGTGTCCAATCTGCGGTCACGGTTGTGGTCCGAGATGAGCGTCCTGCAATACGAGGATTTCAAGCCTGGCGCGCGCACTCAGACCGAATGGGGGCTCGGCGGCAAGAGGAAGTGGCGGGACGGTGCCCTGCTGATGGCGCTATTCTTTGGCGGAATAGGCGCTGGACAGTTCGTCATCTCTACATGGTTCCTCGAGTCCACGACAAGCGCTCTCGTCGGGGTCCTTATAGTGGCAATAGGAAAGACCGCAGCGCACCTGGTCTATCTCGGCAGGCCCTCGCGGTTCTACAGACTATTCCTCAGGCCGCGGACCTCCTGGATCAGCAGGGGCCTGATATTCATGGTCGTCTTCGTCGTATTCGCAGCCGCATACCTGGCTCCTGAGTACGGATTCGACTGGCTCCCCTGGACGATCGGGAGCGCCGGAGGCCAGGTCATCTGGCTGTTCGCGGTAATGTCAGCATTCCTGGTGATGGTATACGATGGCTTCGTCCTGGCATCGTGCAAGTCAATCACCGCGTGGCACACCGCGCTGATGCCGCCCCTGTTCTTCACATACGCCTTGGCAGGTGGAGTGGCAATGACCTCCATCACGGAGCTGGCCACCGGAGGAGAGGTTCTGGACACTGGTACGCTCACAACGCTCGATGCGATATTGCTCACAACGATGTTCTCTCTTGTGATCATCTACATCATCAACATGGCGGCCTCGACATCCACAGCGCGGGAGTCGCTGAAGAAGCTGACCACGACTAGAATCGCTGTCGCCTTCATCGGCGTCGCAATAGTCGCGGGCCTGCTCGCTCCCCTCTTCTTGACCTACTATCACCAGGTGGCGGCTGCGAGCGTGGCATCTGGGCTTCTGGCGGTCTCGGGAATCCTAGAGCTGGCTGGCGACCTCTCGGTAAGGCACTCGATTCTGAGAGCAGGCCTCCACACACCGATCTTCACGACCTCGTGAGGAAGCGTCTGGATTTCAATAACATGAGAGGGCGCGCGGCCAAGACAGAATGCTATTGAGCAGCCCGGACGACCGCAACGAACGGCCAAACAATCAAATACCGACCCAGGAGTGTTTCAACATATCGAGGGAAAATGCGCCCATGAGATTGCTGAGAGTCGATCTGAAAAGAGGGAAATTTCTTGAGCAGCTAGTGCCCGAAGATGATTTGCTCAAGTACGTCGGAGGGAGAGGACTCGCTGCGAAGATACTCTACGATGAGAACACTCCTGGAGTCGATCCCTTTGCTCCCAGCAACAGGCTCGTCTTCATGACGGGCCCGTACACAGGCACGCTAGGGTCCTTCACAGCGTTCTACAATGTCACGACTAAGTCCCCCTTGACTGGAGCAATCCTGTCCGCACATTCCGGTGGTACCTGGGGTCCCATGCTGAGGAAAACCGGGTACGACGGCGTCATTTTCGTGGGGAAGTCGCCGGACCCAGCCTATCTGTTGTTAACCGACAGAAGTCCCGAGCTGAGGGACGCGTCTGACCTGTGGGGAAAGGATGCCTATCTCACGACACAGCTTCTGAGCAGGAGGCACAGGGGAGCAAAGGCGACCGTGATCGGTCCCGCTGGCGAGAACCTCGTCAGATTCGCAGCGATCATCAGCGACAAGCACAGGGCGGCCGGAAGAGGCGGCGCCGGCGCGGTCATGGGATCGAAGAATCTCAAAGCGGTAGTCGTACACGGCACAGGGGCCGTCCATGGAGCGCGGCCGGAGATACTCAGGAGGACCTTCGATATTGCCTCTGAGAAAGTGAAGAAGCATTCAACCGCGTTCTCCAAGTTCGGCACCTCGATGGTGGTGGGCATCACCGGCGTCACAGGAACGATACCGACTCGCAACTTCCAGTCGGGCAACTTTCCTGAGTACGAGAAGATTGGTGGCGAGACATTGGTCAAGAATTACGTTTCCAAGAGCACGGCGTGCTTTCAGTGCCCGATCCGTTGTGGAAAGGAGTCGAGTGCGTCAAAGGACTATCGTGCACGGACAAGGGGTCCTGAGTACGAGACCCTCGCGATGTTCGGAGCCAACCTGGGGAACTCGAACATCGAGTCGATCATCAAGGCAAACGATCTGTGCAACAGGTTCGGCATGGACACAATCTCCTGTGCGGACACAATCGCATGCGCCATCGAACTCTTCGAGAGAGGCATCATTTCTGAGAAGGATACAGGTGGCCTGAAGCTTTCCTGGGGCGATCACAGGACGATCGTGAAGCTGGTGGAAAGCATTGGCAAGAGAAGAGGTTTCGGGGCTCAGCTCAGCGAAGGATCCAAGAGACTCGCGCAGAGATACGGTCCGGAAGCGAGCAAGTACACCATGAATGTGAAAGGCCTGGAGTTCCCGGGGTACGATCCGAGAGGGATCCAGGGCATGGCTCTCGCGTTCGCAACCTCTTCGAGGGGGGCATGCCACCTGAGAGGGCCCATGTATGTTCCCGAGCTGTTCCAAGGCAAGTACGACAGATTCACCGTGAAAGGCAAAGCCGCTCTTCTCAAGAATCTCGAGGAGCTGTCGGCGGTCTATGACTGCATGGTCATCTGCAAGTTCGGCGCGAAGAACGCCTTTGGCAACTCATGGGAGGAGGTCAGAGCCCTCGTGAATGCCGCAACTGGTCACGAATACGACCTCGCAGAGCTAAAGAAGGTCGGCAGCAGGGTGTGGACCGTGGAACGTCTGTTCAACATCAGAGAAGGATTCACAAGAAAGGACGACACTCTGCCGGAAAGGCTGTTCACACTCCCGATCCCCGACGGCCCATCGAAGGGTGCGGTCGTCAACAAGGCCGACTTCGACAAGGAGCTGCAGGAGTACTACAGGCTCTGGGGATGGGACAAGGAAGGCGTCCCGACCGAGAAGACGCTCACCAGATTGGGACTTGGAAGTTGACCATCTCCAATGAATATTCGAGGACCGGCCCGACATCGGCTAGAAGTCGTGGATCTCTTTCTCCCAGACTGGCTTCCCGTCTTTGAGAACGACCGAACACAGGTTCGTCCCAAACCTGTAGGGCAGATGCGCGTGAGTTGGAACATCCAGCACGACTATGTCCGCCCTCTTTCCGCGCTCTATTGTGCCGATCTTCTTGTCCAAACCGAGGGCGGCCGCTGCATTTATCGTGGCTGCCGTCGCGGCCTCTGCCGGTGTCATCCGCATCTTATGACAGGCGAGGCTGATGGTGAACTGCATAGACTCATTCCAACAGTTCGGGTTGAGATCTGTCCCCAGCGCGATCGGCACGCCGAGGTCTATCAGACGCCTTCCGTCGGCATACTCCTTGGACATAGAAGAATAAGGCGTTGCTGGCAGGAGCACGCCAATGACATCCTTCCGAGCCATCGCCATTATCCCGTCGTCGGAGGGCTTCGCGAGATGATCTGCAGAGACGGCGCCGACTTCCGAGGCCAGCTCTGCACCGCCCGAGGAGTGTATCTCATCAGCGTGGACCTTCAGCTTGATCCCCAACGCCTTGGCGGCAAGGAGCACCTTCCTGCACTGATCGACCTCGAACACTCCCTTCTCGCAGAAGACGTCGCAGAATTCAGCGAGCTTCCGCCTGGCCACTTCTGGAATCACCTCGCCCACGATGAAATCAACGTACTCATCGGCCCTCCCGGCAAACTCCGGGGGGACGGCATGAGCTCCCATGTATGTCGGGATGACAGTCACCGGGTAATCGTTTCCGAGCTTCCGGACGGTCTCGAGTATCCTCAGTTCAACACTCTTGTCCAGGCCATAGCCGGACTTTGCCTCGACGGTCGTCGTCCCGTGCGAGATCATCGATTCCAGCCGTTTGGCAGATTCCCTGAATAGGACCTCAGGAGAAGCGGCCCTTGTATCTTTCACGGTCCTGAGGATCCCGCCGCCCTCCTGGAGTATCTCGAGATACCCTTTGCCCTTGGCCTTGAGTTCGAGCTCGAATTCGCGGGATCCAGCATACACAAGATGCGTGTGCGGATCGACGAACCCCGGCATGACGGTTCTGTCCGCCGCATCTACGATCTCGATCCCGCTCGCATCGTGCTCCCTCAGAATCGACTCCGTCCTCCCGACATCGACGATCACGCCCCCGGAGATTGCCACAGCTCCGTCTCTGATGATGGCCAGGTCGGACATCTCGGCCTTCGCCCTCGCCCTTCTCGGGCCCTTGAGCGTGACGAGCTCGGATGCGTGGATTATCAGCAGATCGTCCGTCATCTATGTTCCACGATGTAATCCGACTAGGTGTCTATAAACGATTCCAGCCAACTACTGTCCTCTCTTTCCCAGAAGCTCGTGCACGACATACTGTAAAGTGTCCTGAGGATTCAGCAGGGATTTGAAGTACCTGTAGTCCGACGCCTCCAGCTCCCCCATCAGATACGCTGTTATCGCATACGCGATCATGCCGACCACTGCCAATGCCATTAAGGCGATGCCATCTATTGTGGGGATGAACACCCAATCCACCGTGTACATCACACCGACCATGACAACGGCGCTCACCAGATGTCTGAACGACCTCGAGTTGGGGACTATTTTCGCCGTCTTCCAAGCCATGTAGCGGAGCACGAAGAAATAGTAGATGGACAGGATCAACAGCGATGATGCTGCGCCGAAGCCCTTCAGGCCGAGCATCTTGATCCCGTTGACCCTATCCGGAACAAGGATGATCAGAGCAACGAGCTGAATTGCGAATCCTCCGAACCCTATCATTGCCAGCGTCCCATGCTTTCCAACTCCTACAATAGCAGACCGAAGCGGAAGCACAAGCGCCACAATGGTGCTGCTGATGACCAGGACGTCCATCGTCTGAACAGCGGAAGAGAACTGATCGCTCAGGAACACCGTCACGATCTGCTGGCCGAAGGTGAGGTAGAAAGCAGCTGTGGGAATGACTATCAGAGAGACATATCGCTCCGCCTGGTTGACGACATCCCAGCTGGCAGCGACGTCCCTTCGCCAGAAGTATGTGGTCACCGAAGGGAGTATCAGCGTGGCGACTGAGAGGGAGAACACGCTTACGAATATCGCCATCTTCTGAACGCCGAAGTAGAGCCCCAGCTCATGGTAACCCCAGAAGTTGCCGACGAGAACCTTGTCGAGATAGAGGTCGAGCATGATCATCGCGGACACGGCGAAGACAGGGGCCAGGGAGCGGATGTATTTCTTTAGAATCATACGATCGGGCCTAGAGATCTTCACCTGGCTCATCAGAAGCGCGACCAAGATAGTGGAGGCGATTATCCCAGCAGCGTACGATGCCGAGAGGAGGGCCGGCCCCTCAGGGGAAGACCTGTGTGAGGAACTCGCGATATATATGATGAAAGACACCCTCACGACCAGCTCGAGTAGAGCGGGCACATGCACCTTCGCGACCGCGCCCTGAGCGTCGAATGTGTGCGTCGCGATCTGGCTTATCCCGAGCAGGATGTAGTAGATGAGAAATCCCATCATCGAATCGAGCACGGTTTCGTTTGATGGCATCGCGCCGCCGAGCTGACCCTTCCTCCACAATTCGATGAGGGCGAAGGTGACGGCTGTGAAAACAATGAGCAGGACGATTCGAATCGTCGCGTACGCGCCAACGCATTTCCCAAGGTTTTCGCCACTTCTGATATGATTCGCATGCACAGAGCCTACGCCGAAATCCGACAGAAAACTGAGAACGCCAACAGAGGCCATGGCGAAGCCCATGATGCCGAGCACGTTAGGGCCCATGTTCTGGGCGATGAAAACGAGAGCGGCCGTGCCGAGAATGGCCCCGAAGACGCCGTTTACAACGGAAATAGCAGCTTTGGGACTCATCAGCCTATGGTTGGCGCCCGCACCCTGCACGCCCTCCTCGGGCATAGTCCCTTGAGATATGGCACGCAACATAAATCTGCTGGTCGGAGCGACCTCAGAGCCTGGCCGCAAGCGCCTTCACAATCTCCAGACCCTTCGAGATGTTCTCCCTGGAGTTGGCATACGAGAACCTGAGATGGCCTTCGCCGAGGGATCCGAAGGACGCGCCTGCCGCACAGATGACGCCCAGGTCGAGGATCTTCAACGCGAACTCATCCGAGGTTATGTCCTGTTCGTACTTCGGGAAGACATAGAATGCACCGCTGACGGGGGAGGTTGTGAAGGACGGGATCTCGGCGAGCTTCTTCATCGCGACATCCCTCCTTTTCCTGAACTCGTCTAGAACGTATGCCTGGAACTTGTCCAATACCTTCAGCCCTTCCAGCACGCCATACTGAGTCGCCGTGGGAGGGCACGCGAGAGTGTAGTACTGGACCTTGGAAAGCTGCTGGACGATCTCCTTTGAGGTCGCGACATAGCCTATCCTCCAACCCGTGACTGCCAAAGACTTCGAGAAAGAGTTGACGATTATCGTGTCGTTGTGAAACCGCGCGAACGACCAGTGCTCGCCCTCGTAGACATAGTTGTTGTAGACCTCGTCCGATAGAATGTATATCTTGTGATCCTCTGCAACGTCACTCAGAGCCTTGACGGTCTCCTTTGGGAACACTGTTCCCGTTGGGTTCGAGGGGCTGTTGACTATGATGGCCTTTGTCCTTGGGGTGATGAGCGTCTTGATCTCCTCGATGTCTGGTAAGTACCCGTTCTCGAGCTTCAATGAGTACTCGAGCGGCTTGCCGCCCGCCAACTTCACGTCCGGACCGTAGACGATGAAGCCCGGATTTGGCACAAGAGCCTCGTCGCCCTCGCCGAGAATGGTCTCGCAGGCGATCCTCATGCCCTCGGTGGCGCCTGCGGTCACAATCACATTCTCGAAGGACACGTCCTTTCGATACATTCTCAGATTCTCCGCTATCGCCTCGCGAAGCTCCATGATGCCGGCGCTCGGGCCGTACTTGTTGTATCCATTCTCCAGGGCTTTGGCGAAGGCACGGATCATCTCCTCAGGAGGCTGAATATCTGGTTCACCCAGCCCCAGGTTGATTGCGCTGGGGGGAGCCGATTCGAACAGCTTCCTTATGCCAGACACCTTCAGGGATGACACGCGCTCTGGAAACATCGAGCAGCTAACGTACATTTCCGTACATTAAGCGTTCGACTGTACATTGAGAAGACGAGCACCGTGCTAACAGTATGCATAGGCAGATGGCGTTAGCGCGCTCGAGACAGGCGACATCATGGCGAATGAATCTAAGACCGCGGACGCATGTGATGATACGCCGCACTGTTCGAAGAGAGGATTCAGTTGATAACAAGAACCATAGCCATCATCGGGGCAGGGTTCGCAGGCCTTGCGACTGGATGCTGCGCCCAGATGAATGGGTACTCGACACACATCTATGAGCACAACTCGAAACCGGGCGGTGTTGCAGCTGCTTGGCGTCGAAACGGATATCTCATCGACGGAGGAATCCAAAGAAGAATGCACGCTCTGGGTAGCAAACCGGAATGGGCAGACAAAGTCTCAGCGCTTGAGGATATCGATTTCTTTGGCAGGCAGACTCTTCTCGAATACGCAGGATATCTGTCCATGAGCGACGAGGAGTTCAAAGAGTACTGCGAGCTCAACAGAGAGATAAGGCAACTCCTCAAATCCAAGCTCGCTTCAACCCCACGGGCAAAGCGGAAATCCTAGAATGGGGCTCCATAGCACGAACGGCTACATTTCCAATTGAAAACCGAAGGACAGTCAAAGGGCCAAACGTGTTTGACCCGCTGACGTAATAGTGTTATATCGTAGACGCGATACCAACCGAACGCTGAGAGGACGGTCTACCGTCGCTGCGATTCATGAGACGGAACATAGGAACCAATCCGCAACTCGCGAGAATGCGGGGAGTTCAATAGAACAGGATCGAGCACAATGCCTGACGACACGAAGCAGAAATCCAAGACCCGGAAGGGAATTGCCGTTTATCTGTGCACGTGCAGAAACGAGATCGGAAAGCACGTCGATCTTCAGGCCGTCGCGGATGAGATCAAGAAGGACCCAAGAGTCGTCACAGTAGGCATTCACGAGGCTCTTTGCTCGCGAGAAGGTCAGAAGTTTCTCAAGGATGAGTCGGGCAGCAAGGACTTCGAGCGCGTTGCGGTAGGAGCCTGCTCCCCGAACATCCAGGGTCTGATAGTCAGCAGGGCGCTCGAGGAAGAAGGCCTGAACAAGTACCTGGTCGAGCAGGTCAACATCCGCGAGCAATGTGCCTGGGTCCATTCCGACAAGAAGGCCGCCACGAAGAAGGCCAAGAGCCTGGTCAAAGGGGCCATAGCGAAGGTCGAGAAACTGGTGCCCCTGGAAGACATCGTGATACCGATAAAGGACTCCGTTCTGGTCATCGGGGGTGGCGTGGCTGGCATGCAGGCCGCGCTTGACATCGCCAACGCAGGTTTCAAGGCCTACCTTGTCGAACGCACGTCGGAACTGGGAGGAAGGACCTACAAGTTGAGCATGACATTCCCGACTCACAACTGCGGCATCTGTTGCATGCAGTACTGCAGGGAGTGCGTGTTCACTCCGAAGATCGAGGACGTGCTCCAGAACAGGAACATCGAGGTGATGCTGAACTCGGAGGTCGAGGAGGCAACCGGAGGCTTCGGGGCCAGGCACATCAAGATAAGGACTCCGTCGGGCCCAAAGGAGATCGATGTGGGAACGATCATCGTGGCCACAGGGTCGAAGACCTTCGACCCGAAGCGGATCCCGGAACTGCGGTACGGAAACCCGAACGTGATCACGACAGTGGAACTGGAGCAGCTTCTCGTGGCCCAACGCGAGAAGGGAGGAGGACTGAGGCGCCCATCCGATGGAAAGGTCCCGAAAACAGTCAACTTCGTCCAGTGTGTCGGCTCGAGAGATAAGACGAAGGGAAACCTACACTGCTCGCTCGTCTGCTGCACCTATGCCATCGGCCAGGCAAGAGAGATCAAGATGATAAACCCCGAGGCGAGCGTGTACATCCACTACATCGACCTGCGGGGGCCGTACAGAGGTTTCGAGGAGTTCTATCAAGCCGCCAGGGAAGAGGGAATCAACTTCGTCCGAGGGCGCATCTCCGAGATCGTCGAGGACAAGGGGAAGGTCTTCGTGAGGGCGCTGGACACCGACTCCGACACTCTTCTGAACATCGACTCGGACCTCGTCGTGCTCGCAGTCGGCCAGGAACCTGCGGACGGCAGCGACAAGATCGCCAAGATGCTGCACATCCAGACTGACGTTGACAAGTTCATGAAGGACATCAACCCGATGTTCCCCTCGGAATTCAGAAGAGGGATCTATGTAGCAGGTACGGCGCAGGGCGCGAAGGGGATCAGGTACTCTATCGAGGACGCGAAAGCAGCTGCTGCGAGCGCCATCGAGCTCATGAGAGAGGGAAAGGCGAGGTTCCCGAGAATCGTGGCATTCGTCGACGAGGACAGATGCAGGGGCTGCGGCAGGTGTGAAGAAACATGCGAGTACGAAGCAATACAAATAGTTCAAGACGCGAAAAAGGGCACGATGGTCTCGAAGATCGACGAGGTGAGGTGCGAGGGATGCGGGGCGTGCGCCGTCGCGTGCTGCAACAAGGCGATCACCGTCAACAACTTCACGCAGGAACAGGTCGAGGCGATGATCCGGGCTATCGCTCAGGAGGACGAGTCGAATGGGTGAGAGGTTCGAGCCGAGCATCATCGCGTTCACCTGCACTTGGTGCGGCTATCCCTCGGCCAACTTGGCTGGCGTGAACAAAATAGAGTATCCGCCCAACGTCAGGATCGTCAGGGTCATGTGCAGCGGAAGCGTGGAACCTGGAGTGGTGATGGACGCCTTCGAACGGGGCGCCGATGGAGTCATGGTCATCGGATGCCTGATAGACAGTTGCCACTACGTTTCTGGCAACAAGAAGGCCCAGGAACGCATAGATGCGCTGAAGAAGCTCTTCGATCTGATGGGCCTTGATTCGAGAAGGCTCAGGACCGAGTGGATCAACGCGTCGGAGAGAGTCAAGTTCGCGAAGACGGCAAGAGAATTCGTAGAAGAGGTCAGGGCGCTTGGACCAATTCCACTATCGAAAGAGAAGAAGGCCGGCAAGGCCAGGACGAAGGAGCAGACCGTCGCCTCGGTGAAGCAATTGATCGAGGACACGGGCGCTTTCGACTGCGTGGAGTGCGGCAAGTGCACCACGGTCTGTCCTGTCGCCAAGTTCGACACGAATTTCGCGCCCCGAACAATCGTCCTCAGGGCGATGGAAGGCATCGTTGACAACATAGCGAAGGACCGCGACATCTGGACATGCACGACATGCGAGCAATGCAACTCGATGTGTCCGTACAAAGTGGACTACTCGGGGTTCATCAGAGGAATGAGGGAGGAGGCTGCTGAGTATGGCGCTGCGCCGCTCTGCTCCCAAGGAGGGCTCATCCACTCCGTTCAGAGGATGATGGCCAAAGGCAATCTGAAGCAGGACAGACTCGGCTGGGTGAAGAAGGACATGAAGATCGCCGAGAAGGGTGATGTTTTCTATTTCACGGGATGCCTGCCGCATTACGATGCCATCTTCTATGACAGGCAGGGTCTCAGGCTGCAGAACATCTGCGAGAGCGCAGTCAGGATCATGAACAAGGCGGGGATAGTGCCCGTGGTGAGCAACGAGGAGAAATGCTGCGGCCATGATCTGAACTGGACGGGGGACGAGACCAACTTCGAGAAGCTCATGGAGCACAACGTCGATCTGATCAAGAGGTCGGGCGCCAAGAAGGTCGTCTTCACATGTCCCGAATGTTACCGGACCTTCAAGAGCGATTACCAGGACCTGGCAGGCGACCTTGAGTTCGAGCTGGTTCATTTTGCGGACTTCGCAAAGCAGCTTTCTGACTCGGGAGCGTTGAAGTTGGAGGCGGTCAGGAAGCCCTCGTTCACATTCAGCTATCACGATTCCTGCAGGCTGGGGAGGCATTCAGGCATCTACGATTCGCCTAGGGAGCTGGTCAAGGCGTTCTCGGGGGCGAAGTTCGTCGAGATGGAGAACACGAGAGACAAAGCGATATGCTGTGGCGTGAGCGCGTGGTCCAACTGCAATGCATACGCAAGAAAGACCCAGGTCGATCGAGTAATAGAGGCGAAGAAGGTCGGGGCCGATAGACTGCTCATGTTCTGCCCGAAGTGCCAGATACATCTGAAGTGCGCGATCCAAGACAAGATACCCGTTGACCCGTCGATGGTCGACGTCAAGCTGGAGGACTTCACGGTCGCACTTGCAAAGTTGCTGGATCTCATGCCAGAAGAGAGCTAGAATCAATTCCCAACTGCGACGTTCCCCGCGATACTCGATCTACATCGTTCTGGTATGGAAGCTCCGCGAAAAGCTGGCGAGATGAGCGGGATCCCCTGGCCAAGATGACCACTTTCGTCCATCCGCCGCAATCATATATCCTGCAGATTAAGTCTTCCGGCCGATAAAGCGCGAAGAGAATGATATCGACAAGCGTTGGTGAAACTCATGCGAAAGGAAGACATCAGAACAGGGGAAGACGTGCTGCGATATCTGACCGATTCGTCCGACTTCGAAAGGGCTGTCTACGTGGCGACCTTCAAGATACCAGAGGGAAAGGTCTGCACGTACCAGAGGATCGCGAGAATTATCGGAAGACCGAAGGCGACCAGAGCTGTGGCAAATGCTTTGCACAACAATCCTCTGTATCCTATCGTGCCGTGTTGGCGTGTGGTAAAATCGGATGGGGGCTTCGGAGGAGACAGGGGTGCGGCTGCCGGAAGGAGAAAGCGCGTGGAGGAAGAAGGTGTCCCCATAAGGAACGGCAGAGTGGTGATGAGCGAGGAAGTTCTTTTCTGATGCGGCTGAATAGGCCACGCGCAGCGCAGCCGCCGACAAGAGTGCAGAGCACCATGGCCGGAGTCTGATCCTCGGGCATGGTCGGCGAACGGACCAGGTCTGTTCCGATAGCTGAGTTATTCACACTCTCTCAGCGATTCCCAAATAGAGAAGAAAGTCATCTTTAGTGACGCCGACGTGCATTATCTGCAGGGAAACAACATGAAGATCGTTCTGTCAACTCCCTGTGGTAAGACGACGGAGCTTTGGCCACCTCTGGGGCTTCTTTACATCGCCTCGTCATGCCGGGTCAAACGCGCAGATGACATGAAGGTCATCGACGCCTTCTGCGAGAACCTCACCCATTTCTCTGCACCATGTGGAGTTTAGCGTGAGGGCCAACCAAGCTGATCGGCACGAAGAGGACGCCCGATCATTTGACGGTAGCCACGAACCGGTGAGCAAAATCCCTCGCCATGGCGAGCGCATCCGAGGCCAGCGGCCCCTTGAAGCCGGTGACCGCGACATGCAACACCTCTGGATAAACGCTCAGCCCGCGCTTCCTGGCCAGCTCCTGCATCCGGGTGGCCGCGCTCTTCGTCACCCGGCTGAGCCATTTCTTGCGCTTCTCCTCGTCCTCTGAGAATGGACCCACGGTGTCGAAAGCCACAATTGGCCTGCTCTTCCAGTACTCCCTGTCCAGCTCCTCCACGAACCCTTTGGCTCTTTGGGTCATGCGCCCCATCCTCGTGGGGGAGCCGACGAACATGAAGTCCCCTTCGACCGCTTTCCCGCCTTCATCCCTGAGGACTATCAGCTCGACCTGGTGCCCCTCGGACCTCATCTGCTCGGCGATGGCCTCGGCCACCTGCTTGGTGTTCCCATACACGCTGTCATAGGCAACGACTCCCTTCATGACATCAACCTCATTGTTCTGCTGGCATTCAGTCCGTTCCGTCTCAGTTCGATGCGGACTTCATGACCTCGCTGCGGGCATTTGTCCTTTCGCGACATAAGTCTGTCGCCTGCAATGGTCTCGTGTTCGTACAGATGACCATAGTCAACCAAGTCTCGCTCTGTACATCAATCGCCTGATCGAAGAATAGCTAGATGTTAGAGTCCACACAGAACCCTCCTCGGCCATTGAACACTATCGCGTCAGCGGGTACCCAGGATTCCCTCGCAACGCTTATCTCGGCATACTGCTATCGGCAGGGTCAGAAGACAATTGGCCTCGGTGGTAACATGATTGTCGGACTGATGCTGATATTGGGGGGGCTTGTACTGCTTGCCGGATCATTGTACCTAATACCTGCGATGGGCAAGTACCTCGAGAAGATGGCGAAGTTCCTGGGCGGCTTCCAGGTGCTGATAGGTGTGATCGCAATCATCGTAGCGGCTTTGAACATTGGAAGCGCCGCTGGCGTCGTGCTGCTGATAGTGGGTCTGATACTTGCCGCGAGCGTGATGTCGATGCTTCCAGCGGTAGGCAAGTACATCGCGAAGTTTACGAAGGCGCTTGGTGCCTTCCAGACCTTGATTGGAGTCATCGCACTGATAGTCGGCATATGGGACCTGCTCTGAAGGCGCGCGAGGAATCCGGGCATCGGAGAGCTGTCGCTCTGCAAGACTCGAGCCCACGAAGAGCTCAAGCACGAAACGTCAAGATGCGCCAGGGATGCCTCGGAATCCTTTCGTTGATCACACACAATCGAGCGAGCTGGATGGCTGAGTGGGCCCGGGAAGAAAAGGCAAGGAGTCTAGCTCGGTCGACCAATGGCTTGATCGACTCTGGACAAGACCAATCGATTCCAGGCAATGCCATGCTCGAAGAACCGTCCTGTGCGGCAAATGACTAGTTAGAAATCGGAGGATGCCAATCTCAAACCAGAGTGATCATGTGTCCGCGCTCGTGTTGGTGATAGCTGTCATCGTGATATCGCTCTTCTTCGCCTTCACAAACGGAATACACGATGCGAGCTCGATCGTGGCTACACCCATTGCTTGTGAGGCGATGACCCCTCGCGCCGCAGTCGTCTATGCGAGCATCATCGGTTTCGCAGGAGCCGCCCTCGGCGGCAGCGCCGTGGCACACACGGTGGGAAGCGTCATCACCCCAACGACGGACCGGGCCACCATCCTGATCCTCCTGGCAGCAGTCCTGGCAGCCACAATCTGGAACCTTGTGACGTGGCGGCTCCGCCTGCCATCCTCGTCGACTCACTCCCTCATCGGAGGCATGATCGGCGCGGCGATCTCCGCGGGCGGGACTGGCAGTGTTTTCTGGGATTGGGAGGGATTCATTGGCCCAGAGCATCATTTGGCCGGTATTGCGAAGGTGCTGGTGTTCCTGATCCTATCCATCCTCATAGGATTGGGCCTGGGCTACCTTGTCCAGAAGCTCTCATCGTTGATGCTCCGCAACGCGACCAAGAAGGCGAACAAACCAATACGGCGCGTCCAGTTGCTCACTGCAGCGATTCTCGCGTTCGGGCACGGTTCCAACGACACGCAGAAGCAGATGGGCATCATTGTACTCGCGTTGGTCGCGGGCGGATATGCCACTGCCTCGGAAGGAATACCGCTTTGGGTTCGACTAGCTGCGGGGGCCATGATGGCTGTCGGGACATTGGGAGGCGGCTGGAGCATCATGAGAACCTTGGGCAGAGGGATCTTCAGGCTGGAGCCAATCCACAGCGTTGGCTCGCAGATCGCCTCTTCGTCCTCTCTTGTGGCTTCCACGGTCGCAGGTGCCCCAGTGTCGTCGACGCAGGTCGTGGCTTCGAGCATCATGGGCGTGGGCGTAGCCGAAAACGCGAAGATGGTTCAATGGTCTGTCGGAAGAGAGATCCTTGTCGCCTTCCTGGTGACCATACCTGCCGCAATGGCTTTGTCCGCGCTGCTGTATTACCTTATGGCCTGGGCATAGTGATCCTTCGATCAGAATCGAAATGGACTTGAGCACCATGAACACGGAGAACGAGAAAAAACCCCTGCTCGACAGGATATTCCCGCTACGCTACGACTTCGACAAGATGCTGCACGATCAGGCAGTCGTCACTGCGGAGGGCATAGAAACCCTGGAGGCGTGGCTTGAGGAGGCCAAGCTCTCGGATCCGAAGGAGCTGATCGAGAGAGAGGATGATGCAGACAAGATACGACACGACCTCGAGCACAAGCTGATGGAGGCGTTTTCCACGCCCTTCGACAGGCAGAACATCTATGCGATCTCCCATCAGATGGATCTGATCCTTGACTTTGCACTCTCCACGGCCTTGGAGATGAGGGCCTTCGGAGTGTACCCTGATGACGCGATAAGACGCATGACCGGGGCGCTGCTGAGAGGTGTGAGGCTGGTAGCCGACGCCCTGAAGATCATGGTGGGGCACCCAGAACGGGTCGACGCCATGATCAGGGACATGAGAGCGGCAGAGCACGAGATAGAGAAGGTCTACGTCCAATCCATGTCCGTGCTTCTCCAGGGTAGGGATGCGTTCGAGGCGCTGAAGAAAAGGGAGATATACCATCACCTGAAGGACGCTGGAAGGAACCTGGGCGGGACTGTCGACACGCTCCATCGGATCATTGTGAGCCTGGCATGAAATGCCGCCCACAGGTCCAAACAATCGATTGGTTGAGAAACAGCCAAATGCTCGGATGCAAGTTCGGCACTTGTTCCCTGATTGGGGACCACTGAACGTCAAGGGCCGGGAATTCACGGTCTCTCGCAATCATCGCGTGATTGAAGACTAGCTCCGCCTCTGATCCCACACGAGATTCGAGCGAGAACAACTACAAATAGCCTCAAGAAAATGCGACCTGCCCGCAGGAGACCAGAGAAGGCGAATGCAAAATGCCAACACACATGGGCAAGGACATCGACCTGTCTGATATTCCTTCCATCCCTGGCTTGAGATTCCGCCGCTTCAGGGGGATGGAGGATCTTCCTTCCATGGCGACAGTGATGACCACCAGCAGAATCGCTGACGGAGTCGACATGATCACGACTGTGAAGGACTTGACTGTCGAATTCGAGAATCCCCTGGACTTCGATCCTCTCTCGGACATTCTCATAGCTGAGGAAGGCGGGAAGATGGTTGGGCTCGCCAACGTCCTCTGGGAGAACCGACAGGACGGGAAGAGGGTATACAGACATTCTGTGGACCTCGTTCCAGAATGGAGAGGGAAGGGGGTTCGCGAAGGGCTGTTCCGATACAATGAGAGACACATTCAGAGAATGGCGGATAGCGACGAGAGTGAGCGCCCGCGTTTCTTTGAGCTGTGGGCAAATGACGCAGAGAACGAATGGAAGCATCTCGCGATCAGCAATGGCTATCAGCCAGTTCAGCACGAGCTTGACATGGTTCGCAGTCTAGACGTGATTCCAGACATACCCCTTCCCGACGGCCTCGAGGTCCGCACCGTCAAACCGGAGGACTACCGGGAGATATGGGAGGCGATCAGAGAAGCCTGGCGTCAGGACTGGGACTACACTGAAGACACGTGGGGTGATTCACACTTCGAGTCCTTCAAGAAGTCGAGCATCTTCCAGCCAGGCCTGTGGCAGGTTGCGTGGGACAGGGACGTACTCGCTGGAATGGTCCTGAACTACATCATAGAAGCGGAGAACAGGGAGCTCAGTCGAAGCATCGGCCATACGGAATACGTCTTCGTTCGAGAAGCGTACAGGGGCAGAGGCTTGGCCCGCGCACTGCTCGCACGCAGTTTCGAGGTCCTGAAGGAGCGCGGGATGGACGAGGCTATGCTGGGCCTGGAAGTTGAGAACCCCCATGGCGTTTTGAGACTCTATGAGGGTATGGGATTCAAAACGGTGAACCACTTCACATGGTATCAGAAACCACTATGATGCAGAACAATGCCAATCGAGAAGAGAATGAGTAGTGTTGGCTCGGTTCAGTAATCGCTTGATTGATAGTTGGCCAGATGTTTGAGCTCACATGCAGTTTCGCACGACCTTCCCGCTCGCGAAAGAAATGTTCGAAAAGGTTCATATCTCGGCACAACAGACCCCCGATTGAGTATTGGCCAGAATCTTCGGTTCACACACTGCCTCCTGTGCATATACATAGATAGGGAAATTGAATCTGAAAGGAGACCCTGCCACAACACCAGTGCATCCGGTTCAAATCCCGCCAAATTCAGAACAATGACGAATCGCAAGAGCCTTTTTGTAAGCCCTCTGCAATCCAGTCTGTCAGGGAAGTACCGTCAGTGAAAGGGATCAGGCTCAATCCGAATTCAAGACTGAAAGTTCTGACCGATGACCAGGTCGACACGATCCACGAGGCCTCTCTGAGAATACTGGAAAGGACTGGGATAAGGTACGACAGCGAGGACGCCAGGAAGAGGCTTCTGAATGCAGGTGCTGCAACTCATCCGACGAGGAAGGGAGTCATCACATTCCCGAGATCCATGGCCGAGGATGCGATCAGAAAAATCACTCATCGCAACGTATTCTATGCCCGAGACAGGAGATGGGATATCGAGTACGACGGGGAGCACATGTTTCCATACGCAGGCGGAGGCGAACCAAAGATAATCGATCTTGAGACAGGCCGACCGCGGCTCTCGACCTACAAAGATGTCGAGATGGCAGCTAGACTCGGCGACGCTCTCGAGAACAACCACTTTGCATCTAGCCTTGTCATGGCAAATGATGTTCCGCCGGAGCTACTAGTCCTGAAAACCATGGAAGCAACCATCAAGAACTCAGGCAAGACGGTCTCCGGGTACGCTCCGAACAGGGAAACGGTTGATTTCCTGGTGAAGATGTGGGCTTGCGTTTCAGGAGGAATCGAGGAACTCCGGAAAAGGCCGTTGTTTAGCCTCGGCGGATCCCCCAGCAGTCCTCTCACATATGCAGAGCACAACTGCGACGTTCTATTGCGGAGCGTCGAGCATGGTATCCCGTTCTCTGTCCTCCCTTGCCCAATCTGTGGCGAGACAGGACCCATTACTCTGAGTGGCGCGTTGGCGCAGCAGAATGCGGAACAGCTCGGCGGCATCATGCTGATGCAGACGGTCACTACCAGCTTGCCCACCTTCTACTCGGGCAGAGTCTGCATCATGGACCCCCGCTCGGGCAGGGATCTATGGGGGGTCCCCGAGGAAGGCCTCGTGTCCGCAGCCATTGTGCAGATGGCTCGCAAGTACGGGATGATATCCGACACCAATGGCATGGCATCCGATATCACCAGGTGGGACATGCAGATGGGGTTCGAGCAGATGATGACCGTTCTGATGCCGGCACTGGCGGGCGCAGAAAGCATCTCCGGTCTCGGCAGTGGATGGGAAGGCGCCAGCAGTCTCCAGATGATGGTCATAAATAATGATGTCTTCAACGATGTCTCGAGAATCCTGCGTGGAATCCAAGTCGATGAGGGGAGTCTCGCGATAGATCTGATAGACAAAGTAGGACACATGGGTAGCTTCCTCGCCGAGCCTCACACGATGGACAACCTCCGCAAGGGAGAGGTACGGATTTCGTCGCTTTGGGACAAACGGAGTTCCGAGAAAGCAGCGAAGGAAGGCTTCAAGCCAATCCAGGATACTGCTAAAGACCATGTCTGGGAACTGCTTCAGGAACACAAGCCGGAGCCACTGGACAGGGACGTGGAGAGCGGGATCGAGCAGATCATCAAAGAGGCTGCCAAGACATTTCTCAGGAGATCCTAGACCACCCCCCTCTGCATCCTTAAATGAGCTGCATGCCAATTCGAGCATGGAAGACTAGCTAGCTAGATAGCCTCAATTCTCAGCTGTTTTGGAGGAAATCGAGGAGAAGAACGGGAGAAGAAAGAGTCTGGCTCGGTGCAATAGTCCTCTGATTGAAAAGGAGCCAGGCGTTCAAGTTCACACACGGCCCATCGTAAGAAAAGACCATAATAAATGGGAGATGATTCAATATCGGAACTCATGCCGGGCTCGAGCCATATCTGGAGAACACTGTTAGTTCTTATCAGTGCGCTGTTTCTGTCCCCTTGCGCTGGGGCCTGGAGCAACGGCGGGTACTCGTCCGACCAGAATAATCCTGATTATGGAACACACGACTGGATCGCAGACATGGCATTGACTCTGCAGACCCGAGATGTCACGTTCCTGAAGACCACATATCACTCCGAGTTTCTTCTTGGAACCGAAGCGCCAGACAACCCTGAGTACATAGGCGACGCGATGAATCACCATGTCTACTTCTACGCGTCTCGCCAGCTCCAAGACGACATCTGCGCAGTGAGAGCCTCCCAAATCTACCATATCGCTCTGGGATACTTGCTCGCAGGCGACAATCACAGCGCAGCCTACGACATCGGCGTCTTAACTCACTATGTCTCAGATCCGGGAGTATTCGGGCACACGATGGGCGCGTACACGGACTGGGGAAGCGAGGCGCACCATTCCGACTACGAGAACGAATTCGAGTCGATGACTGGCTCATTGTCCCCGCCAACAGGATTGCATCTCGGAGACTCCGACGCATACAACGCAACCTTGGACCTGGGCGAGAGCATCACATTCGGGGAGGGCGCGATCAAGTCGAACGTCTGGATGGATGCGAACTACAACTGGACCGATGAGGCGTTCGAAGCGAGCGCAATGGCTTCTCTATATGGATCTGTCGCGGCAGTCGCTGCTGTCATCAACCATCTGATGATAGAAGCCTCTTTTCCGTCTCCGCCGCTACAGCAGGTGCCTCAACCTCCGGCTTCTCTGACCACCTCGGTTGAAGACTCACGAGTGGTTCTCGCATGGTCACCCCCTCCGAGCGACGGGGGTGCTAGCATCATAGACTATGTAATATACCGCGGGACCGACCAGCAGAGTCCCTCATATCTGACCAATGTCCCGAGCAACACCTACAGCTGGATCGACGAATCCCCTGAGAAAGGCAAGACCAATTACTATTGGGTGGCAGCGGAAAACTCTGTGGGGTCGAGCGATTTGTCACAAGTGACCTCCGTGACTGTCCCTGAAAAAAACAGCTCATTGACGTTGCCGATTGCAGTATCAGCAATCTCGATCGCCACAGCGTCGGGAGGGGTTTTGCTGTGGCGGAGGAGGACTCGGGGAGCGCCATTGTCCTGAGACCTCAATCATCATACTCACGACCGAGAAGATGCAGAGAGAGAAATGATTTCATCTCGGTGCAATTGTCCTCTGATCGTAAGAGAGCCAGACATCCAGGTTCACGTGCAAGTTCGGAGGGAATTCGGGTTCACGAAGGAAACGAAAGAAAAGGTTTATGTCTCGGCACTGAAGACCTCTGATTGAGAACCAGCCAGATGTTTCAGTTCACACACGGCTCCCTGCAAACTTAACCAAAGCTCCTTCTCGAGACGACGCGACGTCGGGATACACGAGCTTCGCCTCGTAGCTATCGGACCATTTCTCGCCGGCACAAATAGTGCGAGGGCCCGGACATTGGTCCAGGATCTGCCGATAATTAAAGCTGGATGCTATAATCTTCAAATCCGCTCCCGAGTGAATAGTCTGCCTTCTTGTACCGGCAAAAAAAGGTGCGATAATTGCGGTTTGAACATCGGTCGCCTTTCCTTCCCCATGGGCTTTTCCGATGGGCGCATTGCCCATTCACGGTGGTTGTTCTTGTCCCCTCTCAAGCACAATGGAGCCAACCATGGATAGCGCTCCATGTTGGCAAACCGGACACTGAGGGGCATGTTTCCCGAACAGAACATGGCACACATTGCACTCATACACATTGACCAACTTGTCACTCTCCGTACGGGTGAATGCGATTCCTAGGCTTCCGGATTTGCCCTTCCCTATAGCCTTTTTTCGGATGTGGCGTTCTGCGGTACGAGGGACTCCATCGACAAGCTTCTTCAAGTAATGACCGAGCTCAAGAAGTCCAGCGGATACGAGATTAAGTGGCGGGCATTCAAGGCCTGATAGGCTTTTCCGAATCAAATCTAGCTAAGGCAATGTTGAGCCATCGATTTCAGTTCCTGTGCAGTAAGGCAAGGCCAGCTCCTGACGCCTTTTGCCTTTTTCAAACCGGGATGTTAGCCCCGGAGTTTGTCTATGGTGAAACCCAGGCGTTGTGCGCTTGTGCACCTCGTCCATTTCTCGGCATAGTGCTGAGAGCTCTCTTTGACCATCATAGATGATTCTCCTTCTGATGAGCTCGATTCTTGCCCCCGTCAATGATTTAGCCATGAACGGCATACGCAACAGCAATTCGAGCAACTAAGAAAGGTGTTCCTGCTGTTAGCAATCTCGTGGAGCGGCGGCAAGGACTGTTGCTTGGCATACTGGAAGGCCATGTCTCAAGGACTTCATGTCCAGTATCTCCTCAACACTTATCGCGAGGATAGCGGGAGAGTGGCATTTCATGGTGTCAGGGCGGAACTGATTCGAAAACAGGCGGATGCCCTCGGAAAAACTCTAATCCAGAAAAAGGTGGGCAATGACAACTACGAGGAGATGTTCCTTGGAGCTCTTACAGAATTGAAGTCTAAGGGCGTTGAGGGAGTTGTCTTTGGAGACATTGATGTCGGACAGAATCGGGAATGGTGTGAGAGAGTCACCCGCAGGGCAGGATTGGATTCGATATTCCCTTTGTGGAATATGGATCAGAAAGAGATCATGGAAGAATTCATCGGGGCAGGCTTCAAGGCAATCGTTATCGCACTTGATTCGAAGTTTCTGACGAGAGACGATCTAGGAAAAAGGATTGATGTTGCCTGGGTGAGGCGAATCGAAGGTCTAAGGAGACGGGCAACAGACGCTTCGATAACCTACTGTGGTGAGAATGGCGAATATCATACCTTCGTGTTTGGTGGGCCTTCTTTCAAATCTGACATCAAAATCAAGACCGGAAATCCTGTCATGAGGAACGGTTACTGGCTTATTGATGTCATGAACCTACAATAGGCTCTCAAAGGCTTGTCCCAGATTATCGCCCGGAATCTACCGGTGATTAAGGCTGGGAGCTTGAATCATCAAATCGAGGATGACCAAGCCCGCCTCGAGATGCTTGCCGGTAAAGAATGCGAATCTCTCGAGTCATTGCCCTTCAGCTAGGTTGATTGCAATCTCCGCAATATCTGAGGAGTATCCGCCGGTTCTTTCGATGCTCTCGGCAGCAAAAGCCAGTCCAACGGCGGTTTTTCCCCGCTTCTTCATCGTTTCGTCAAGGAAGGCGTTTGTCTTTTCCCTCAGGCCAGATGTTCTTTCGATGCAATGGTTCGCCTGAGAGGAGTCTCTCTTGAACAGCGCCTCAATGCTGCAGTCTAGAATCGAGACAGCTTCTGCACTCAGCTGCTCCAGGTTCTTCATTGTGTCACTGTCAATCTTGGAGTCTCCAAGGAGGTCGACGCTGTGGGCGATTCTAGTCGCGTGATCTGCGATTCGCTCTAGTGCCTTTGACGTGGAAAGCATTGAGTCCGACTCGAGCCATGTAGACTTCATTTTTGCTGCAAATGAGATATTTCGTCTTATCATTGCGTGCTGTTTCTCAACAAACCAATGTAGCCGGTCCACTTCGTCATCGCGGGCGATGATCTCGTCGGCCATTCCTTTGTCCAATTCCTTCACGGACTTGATCGACTCTTCCAGCATATTCTTCGCCATGAGGTGCATCCTTCGAACAACCTTTCGCATATCGAGATCTGCGTGGTCGGCAACATCCTGGAGAACCACGAGGCTGGAGCTCTCTTCCACGACCTCTGGACCGATTACGCGCCGGGCGAAGTCTTGGATGACCTTTCTTAACTCGGCTGGAATCCGGCCCTTGGCACGTATTTCTATCACATCATATCCCGTAACGTAAGTTCCAATTAGCTGTCTGAGCAGCGCTCTCGTGTCCGTGGCGTTGTTTACTTCCACAATCTTGACGAGCTTTTCTGATTCCCTGGGCATGTGAGGATCTACTGTAAGAGTCCCGTCCCCAGTAACGCCAAGCGCCACTTGATCGCCTTTCTTGAGTCCGGTAGTCTGTATCCATTTCTTGGGCAAGGATACGACAAAGGTCGAGCCGCCGGTCTTCTGGATTCTCCTTGTCTCTTGCATACTCGCATTCTCCCTTCTTCAGACTGCTTTCATAGCACTCTATATATCGCGCTGGCTTCAGTCTTGCGCATGATAACTATATATGTCTATATATTTGCCTACGTGCTAGTCTATGACAATCTGTTCTACTTTCCGAAAGCTGATGTGCATAGACTCCCAATCATTCGAATGAAGAGAGATGAGACAATGGAAATGCGAACGACTTCAGAAAAACACCTACTGATGGATTTTGATGAAAGGAAACTCTACGACGATGGATTCGGAGAAGACTTGGACTTTGAGTTCCGGTCTAAGTAGTGAGCGAAGAATCGAATGAGAACATGGTGATGTATATGAGTGAGCTCGAGAAACAAAACATGAACAAGGACGAGGGGCGAATTGCAATGCCTCACAAGGGAGGCAGGACCTGGCTGGCAATCTTGGGAGTGGTTCTGGCGATTATCATAGTTGTCGCCGCGGCATTTGCCACTGGGATCCTCTCATTTGGCAAGAACAAGGAGGCAGTCACATTGACAGGTGCCGGTGCGACCTTCCCAATGCCTCTGATTCTGAAATGGGCAGATGAGTACTACAATGCGACTGATCATTCTGTCAAGGTCAACTACGGCGGAGGAGGAAGTGGAGCAGGGATAACCCAGATAAAGGAAAAGCATGTGGATTTCGCTGGAACGGATGCGCCGCTCAGCGCCAGTGAATCTTCAGAATATGCTCTGGTTCACATACCTGAGACGCTAGGAGCTGTCGTCGTGGCGTATAATGAACCAAGCATATCGACTTTGAAGCTTGATGGACCGACTCTCGCAAAGATATTCATGAAGAACATCACGGCCTGGAATGACCCTGCAATAGCTGCATTGAATCCAGGAGTTGTGCTTCCATCGGCACAGATCACTGTTGTTGTGAGATCGGACTCTTCAGGTACGACCTTTGTATTCTCTGGATACCTTGCCAAAATCAGCTCAGAATTCCAAACTCTCTACGGTCAGAGCAAGTCAGTGAATTGGCCGAATGCAATCGGCGCAAACGGGAATTCGGGAGTCACCCAGACTGTACTCACGACATCACACTCGATCGGCTACATCGAGCTTGCGTACGCCGTCAAGAACAGCGTTCAATTCGCCCAATTGAAGAACCACGATGGAAACTTCGTCGTGGCGTCGCCTGACACGACATCTGCCGCTGCAGCAGCGGCGAGCGGATCGTTGCCCGCAGGCGATGGCGATTGGTCTCATGTCAACATACTTGACGCCCCCGGAACCAGCTCCTATCCGATTGCGAGTTTCACCTACATTCTGGTGTACAAGGAGTTGTACAATGACCAGTCGAAGATGAACAAGACTGCTGCGAAGGCGTTGGTAGACTTTCTATGGTGGGCAGTCCACCAGGACGGCCAATCCTATGCGAACGGACTGTACTTTGCACCTCTTCCGGCATCGGTCGTTACTCTGGACGAAGAGACGCTGAGCTCGATAACATACAATGGCGTGACACTGAGGTAGGCAAAGACGCAAACCCTTTGACATTTCATTTCCAATCGGGTCATTAGCGTACAACTCTCGGGGACCAGGGATCCTCGATAGGGTGTGAATCGTGGCGAAGAAAACGGGCTCCGCACTCAGAGGCAGGCCGTTGAGATTCGGAGGGGATCTGGTATTCGAGTATTCAGTCATGGCAGTGGCAACCCTGTCCTTGGTACTTGTGTGGATGCTTGTCGTGAGGATGGTCTTCGATGCACAGGAGTCAATCGCGAGATTCGGCCCAGGATTCCTGACAGGTGGCGTCTGGGATCCGAATCGGGATGTCTATGGAGCGCTTCCTTTCATCTTTGGTACTCTTCTGACGACAGCCATAGCAGTACTCATCGGCGTCCCGCTCAGCATCGGAATCGCAACATACCTCTCTGAGTTGGCACCGCCCTGGCTAAGGAACCCTCTTTCTTTTGTTGTTGAACTCCTTGCCGCAGTTCCCAGTGTCATATACGGACTCTGGGCGATGTATGCGCTCAGACCAGTGATGGTCAAATCAGTCGAGCCATTCTTCAATAGCATTCTCGGATGGACCCCCTTCTTCGAGGGTAACTCCGTGGGACTGGACAAATTCACCGCTGGGATAATCCTAGCGATCATGATCATTCCCACGATCGCATCCGTATCGAAAGAGGCGATGAGAGCTGTGCCAGACTCCCAGAGAGAAGCAGCCCTCAGTCTTGGAGCGACGAGGTATGAGACAACGAGAATAGCCGTTCTCACCTATGCGCGCTCGGGGATCTTCGGAGCGTGCATACTTGGTCTTGGAAGAGCAGTTGGAGAGACAATGGCCGTGACCATGACAATAGGAAACTCGAACAAGATCTCTTGGTCGCTTCTAGACCCTGGTCAGACTATGGCGAGCCTGATTGCTAACAACTGGGGAGAAGCTCAGGGACTTCAGTTGTCCGCCCTGATCGAAATGGGACTAGTTCTTTTCGTGATAGCTCTCATCGTGAATGCCTTCGCGAGGCTGATGGTTGGGAGGTTCATGAAAAGAATACCATCAACAGGCGGTGGCCTATGAACAGATATGAGTATCGCAAGATGAAGAACGCGCTTGCCTCGGGCTTTGCCCTTACCTGCGTCATTCTTGCACTGATACCTCTGGTCTATATCCTTGCTGGAGTAGTTGTGAAGGGAGCACCTGCATTGAGTTGGGAGTTCTTAACGAACAGGACTACGGGAACCGGCGAGCCTGGTGAGGGGATAGGAAATGCAATCGTTGGCACGCTTCTGCTGGTTTTCTACGCAACCTTAATCGGATTACCGATAGGAATTCTGACGGGGGTATATGTTTCGGAATACGGAAACAACAAATTCGGAACCACGGTGAGGTTCTTCAACGATGTCCTGGCCAACTTTCCCTCAATAGTCGTAGGTCTGCTGGCATATGCATTGGTTGTGTCTTATCTCAAAGTAGGCTTCTCTTTGATTGCCGGATCCGTCGCACTCGCAATAATCATGATTCCCATTGTTGCCAACACTACCGAAGAGGCTCTCAGGATGGTTCCCAACTCGCTCAGAGAAGGGGCACTAGCCCTGGGAGTGCCAAGATGGAGGACCGTTCTGAAGGTGATGCTAGTGAACGGAAGAGCGGGTGTGGTGACAGGTGCTTTGCTGGCAATAGCCCGGATTACAGGGGAGACTGCTCCACTCCTTCTGACGGCGTTCTACAGCAGTTACTGGTCGCTATCGCCCACTGAACCCATAGCTTCGTTGCCTTTGACAATATTCCGGAACTACAATTCGCCATCGGAGGTGCTTCTTCAGCAAGCCTGGGGCGCGGCCCTTGTGCTGATTCTTATCGTACTCACACTGAACATAGGCGTTAGACTCTTCATGAGGTCAAGAACAGGTAGATCCAAGGCGGTGAAAAAGACATGGATGATAAGATCGTCACGCAAGACTTGAACGCATACTTCGGTGAAGTCCACGCAGTCAAGGGAATTGGCATTCGCATTCCAGAGAATGCGATTACTGCAATCATTGGACCGTCAGGCTGCGGCAAATCCACCCTGATACGGTGCATGAACAGGCTGCATGAAGTCGTGCGCGGAGCTCGAGTCACGGGGAAAGTGCTGCTGGATGATCAGGATATCTACAGCAGCCAGATGGATCCCGTTCTTGTCAGAACCAAGGTTGGAATGGTGTTTCAGAAACCGAACCCGTTCCCGACAATGTCCATTTACGACAACGTCGTTGCAGGATTGAGACTCAACGGAGAGAGAGACTGGAAAAAGCTTGATTCGGCAGTGGAGAGGAGTCTGAAGCTTGCCGCATTGTGGGATGAGGTCAAGCACCAGCTCGATGCATCGGGAGTCAGCATATCCGGCGGGCAACAGCAGAGGCTATGCATTGCTAGGGCGTTGGCCGTTGAACCAGAGGTGTTGCTGCTTGATGAGCCGTGCTCCGCCCTTGACCCGATTGCGACGGCGAAGATTGAGGACCTCCTCTTCGACCTCAAAGACAGATACACCATAGTGATAGTGACACACAACATGCAGCAGGCTGCAAGAGTCGCGGACTTCACTGCTTTCATGTATCTGGGAGAGCTCATCGAGTTCGATGTGACCAAGAAGATGTTCGAGCATCCTGAGAAGGAGCTAACAGAGAAATACATAACAGGGAGGTTCGGTTAGCAATGTCACCGAGGAAAGCCTACGAAACAGAACTCGCAGAGCTGGATCAGCTCGTAGAAAAGATGGCAACGAGGACAAGCGAGGCCATCGAACTTGCGGTCGAGTCGTTCGAGAAGCTGGATCTTGACCTCGCAGAGAAAGTGAAAAAGATCGATGAGGAGATGTACGTCCTCAACAACGAAATCGAGAAGAGGTGCTTGGAAGTCATTGCACTGCAGTCGCCCGTGGCGAAGGATCTCCGGACAATCGGGACATACCTGAAGGTGATCACAGACTTCGATAGGATTGGTCGCTATGCGAGAGACATCGCCGAAGTGACAATCCACGCACAGACCATGGCCCACTTCAAGCCCCTCGTGAGCATACCACACATGGCAGAAATGGCGGAACAGATGGTCGATCTGTCCGTGGAAGCATTCTTGAAGAGAGACACGACGATGACCCAAGAAGTGTTCGAACTGGAGGACAAGGTCGATTCACTTTACGACGAGATCTTCAGGGAGGTCATTACCTACATGATGGAGGATTCCAAGAAGATCGGCCTAGGGATAAACTACACACTCGTGGCCAGGTATCTCGAACGGATCGCGGACCATGCGTGCAACATCTCGGAGAGGGTTATCTACATGGTCACGGGCCAGAGAGTAATCAAAGAGTAGTCCTCATGTCTCCTCGGCAGACTCCATCAACGATACAGGATACCGCAACCTGCTGTGAACCCAGAGAACGAGCACAATGAGCGACGCTGGTCAGCGCCTGAAAGTCTTGTTCATATGCACGCATAACTCAGCCAGATCGCAGATGGCAGAAGGCATCCTCAATAGTCTCTACGGAAATCGCTTCGAGGCCCACAGCGCTGGCACCGAACCGAGTAGCGTAAATCCTCTCGCAGTCAGTGTCTTGTCCGAGATCGGAATCGACATTTCACACAGCCGATCAAAGCACGTCAGTGAGTTCGTGGGGAAGGACATCGATTATGTAGTGACCTTATGCAACGACGCCAAAGAGACCTGCCCGTTCTTTCCGGGGGCAAAGGAGTATATCCACCAGGGCTTTGACGACCCCGCGGACAACACGGGCTCATACGAGGCTTTGGCATTATTCAGACGAGTAAGAGATGAACTCAAAGACTGGATAACGAAGACGTTTGGTAATCAAACGGCTGATCGAGTGTACAAGGGCATGCCTTTCGAACTTCAATCAGGATAGACTGGGCATCCACTCCCAGGCTCTTTGCCGCTGCCAGTCTCTCCGGAGAAAGTGGGAGAGCCCGGATTACAGCCCGGAATTTACCAGTGATTAATGCTGGATGCGGCTTTGCACATAAATGGGCCAGTTTGTGTGCAAAACGCGATTCTGCACATAAATCAAATAACGAGATTTTCGCGAATCCTCTGATGGGGATGGGGTGTTCAAAGTCGGGTGATGGTCGTGCTTTTCGGAATAAGAAGCGAGCAAGCACTGAAAGGCGAAGTTGCTAAGGGAGGGCACATCGGCCCGCCTAGCAACAGGGCTTCTGCGCGTTCCTTTTCGGCTCAGGGGTTTCTCTATTGACTGTCATCGGGATGACGCCCTTCTCGTACTCCATTATGGCTATGGAGATCGGGTCGATGATGTCCTCTGGGGCTTCGACGAATATGGGGGCCCCGAGGCTTATCTGAAGCGCTCGGGCGCCGATGATCCTAGCCTTCTCAAAGCGAGTGTTTTTCAAATCCGCATCTTCTCTGTCGTGGAGGTATCCCGCCTATTAGAACCCTCGCGTGTGGAGGTTCTGTAAATCTTCGGGTGATGGAGGAATGGGAAAAATGGTGTGTATAAAGTCGGGTGATGCATAATGTCGGTCGGTTGCATAGGGCTTTTCGGTTATTTTCTCTTCCTTTCCTCTCGCAATCTCCAGTCTATGAGAACGCTTGAAACCCATTCTCTGATTTCATAAGGGAGAGAGCCATCAATCCCTAATTCCTTCTTGATTCTAGACTCGATTGCATACGGCAAATTGGCAAGTCCCTTCCTTCGTTGGTCCTCAGTCTTGAGTTTTTGGATTCTCCTGATGTCGTCACTTACATCTATGATCATGAATCCCTCTTCCTTGATTTTCCTAATCGCCAGCATGCCTGTGCCTGGTTCGCCCCATAGCAGCAGTTTGTAGGGTCTGTCAACCTTGTTCAATTCTCGGAGTTTCCATTTACCCATGAAATCACCATTTGGTTGGCCTTAGATGTCCCCTGAGCGCCGTATCGGCTCTGGCGCACTGCATACTTGGCCTGAACGCTCGTCTTTGTGGGGTCGCCGCGTTTCGACCGCTCTGCCCTGACTCCGTCTACCTGTTCATGGCCCTCTTGAACATGGGCACGGCGACGGTGAGCAGGACGATGCCGAACACTGCGAGTATGATTACCTCTGGGGTTATCGCCGAAACCCCCGCACCCAGCACCATGACTTTCCTCATCGCACTCGCGGCGTAGGTTAGAGGCAGGAAGTTCGCCAAGACCTGCATGTATGACGGCATCTGCTGGATAGGGAAGAAAACGCCGCTCAAGAACATCATCGGGAACATAAGCGTCATCATCACCATCGTGGCCGTCTCTTCCCTGTCAGCAAAGGAGGTTATCAGTATGCCGAGCCCCACGAAGCTGAACACGGTCAGGAGTATGAGGAGTATCACGAGCAGGATACTTCCGTGGATGACCACACCGAAGAGCAGCACTGCCATCAGAAGTATGATGAACCCTTGGATCATGCCCCTGGTCGACTGCGCCAGCACCTTGCCCAAGATGATTGCCCATCGGCTCGTGGGCGCCACGAGCATGCCGTCGAGGGTCCCCATGTCCTTCTCGTAAGAGATCGCGTGCGGCAGGCCCGTCATGAGCGACATCATGACGACCATCGCCATTATGCCTGGCGCCACGAACTCGAAGTAGTTCGGGTTCCCGGGCACGATTCCCCTGACTTGGACGTTGTATGGCATCAGCACCGTCGGCGCTTCCTGGAGCGAGATGTTGTATGTCTGGTTGAGGTTGCGTTCCGCCACCTGCGAACCCAGCTGCTCGATGACCTTCGTCAAGACGCTCTGTATCATCGCTGACGTCTGCGGATTCGACTGGTCGGTCATGAGGGTAATGTTGCCCTGCCGGCCAGCCATGAGATCCGACGTGAAGGTCGGAGGCAGGATGACCCCACCACTGACCTTCCCGTCCTGGATCATCGTCTTGATGTCATCAAAGCCGGTGGCAACGTGCAGGTCCATCATGCCCGTCTGGTTGTTCACTGCCTCCAGCTGGGCCACGAAACCACTACCCAGTGAAGTGCCGTTAACCATCACGTCCTGGTTGGCAATCGCCACGGGCGTGTGGCTTATGGTGTTCCCGGTTGGGAAGATGAACCCGACCATCATCATCATAAACAGAGGCATAAGCACCAGCATGACCAGCCGGAGCCTGCTCCTGCTGAACTCCAGCAGATCCTTCCAGCAGATCCACGCACTGTGTCTCAGAACCCTTCTCACGCCCATGAGCTCACCTCACCCTCTTGCTCGTACGCCACCCGCCAGGACCGCCTCTCCGTGTCGGTTCGGGCGTCTTCGACGCATCGTCTCGCACTTCATGTCCCGTAATGTGGAGGAACACGTCCTCGAGTGTCGGTTCGAGATTCTTCACTGTTCGAATCTGGGCGCCGTTCTTTCGAAGGGCGTCGACCAAGGTGTCGAACGAGTCATTGCCCACTGAGCTGATCTTGATATGCGTTCCATCATCCCGAACCACCGAGCTTACGGATTTCAGAGATTCAACGGATGACAGTATGCTAGTGTCGAGGTTCGGTATCTCGAACTCGAACAAGGTCGCGTCGTTCCCGGAGATAGACTTCTTCAGATTGGCCGATGTGTCAAGGGCTACGATCTTCCCGTGGTCCATGATCCCAATCCTGTTGCAGAGCATATCCGCCTCGCCCATCAAGTGCGTCGTAAGGACCATGGTGGTCTTGTTCTCGATGTTAATTCTTCGCACGAGCTCCCTAATCTCTGCCGTCGACTGCGGATCCAGGCCGAGCGTCGGCTCGTCTAGGAACAGTATTTCAGGCTGGTTCACCAGAGCGCGTATGACGTTGATCCGCTGCTTCATGCCAGTGGAGAATGTGTCGACTCTGTGGTCTGCCCATTTCTCCATGCGCACGAACCTCAGGAGCTTGTCTATCCTCTTGGCCAGGACATCGCTCGGGATGTCGTACAACTTGCCGAAGAGCTTGAGGTTCTCCCTCGCCGTCAGCTCGTCGTACATGATCAGCTTCTCGGACACGAGACCGATGTGCTCTCTGACCTTGCTGTCCTCCTTCTGGACATCAAAGCCGGCGACCGTCGCTGAACCCTCCGTCGGGATGCTGAGAGTAGACAGCATCCTGATGGCGGTGGATTTGCCCGCCCCGTTCGGACCCAAGAGGCCGAATATCTCGGCCTTCTTCACCTCGAAGGAGACGTGATCGACTGCGGTGAAATCCCCGAACTTCTTCGTCAAGTTGGTAGTGCTTATTGCCATTTCCGACATAGTCTCACAACCTATCCTCGCTCACACTTCTTCGTTTTGTCTTTGTCCAGTTTTGACGTAATGCGTCTGATGGTTTTCATTGATGCATAGAACGCTGACCTGTCATCCGAAGTCAAGGAAGAGAGATTCCTTATGACGATCTCTCTAGCACACTTCCTGAACTCCTTGAAAGTGTCTCTGCCAGCTCTCGTGAGTTTGATGTTGATCAGCCTCCTGTCATCCGCGTCCAAGACCCTCTCGACCAACCCCTTGCTAATCAGCCTGTCGACCAAGACCGTCGTGTAGGGTCTCGAGATGCCCATATGCCTTCCGATCTCCGACATCGGCATGGGGTCGTGCTCCAGGAGGACTCCGAGCACGAAACGGCTTTGGTCGAACCTCTTCGCGCTTGGATGGCCTTCCTCCTTCGATACCCTGCGGAAAAGGATTGGAAATGAGGCGAAAATGTCATCTGCAATGCTCTCCAGTTTTCGAAGGTCCTCACTTGTCATTGGGGCGACCTAGATTGATTCTCTTATTTAACTATTCTCAAGTTAAACTATCTCTCGACGGACACGGCCTCCGCTCCAGGCGGCAGGTATTTATCAAGAAAGTGCTTTGTTAAGAATGTGAGACTGACGGTCTTTGGCGCGACTGGTGAAACGGGTAGGCTATTGATCGAGCAGGCACTCGCGGCAGGAGACCATGTCGTCGCGTATGCTCGCGATCCGTCCAAGCTTGGGCTGAAGCATGAGCACTTGACGGTAATGAAGGGCGAGTTGAGCGACACGCCGGGGATCGAACGTGCTGTGAGCGGCGCGGACGTGGCCATCAGCGTTTTGGGGCCGCGAGGCAGATCAAAGGGCAAGCCGATAACGATAGGAACTGAGAACATCATCGCCGCGATGAAGAAGCATGGCGTGTGCCGGTTGGTGATTTCCTCGACCGCGAGCGCCAAGGACCCCAACGATAAGCCCGAGCTCAGATTCAGAATCATGATCGGGATTGTCAAGCTCTTTATTCACGCAGCCTACGAAGATATTGTCAGAACGGCAGAAACGGTACGCAATTCCGACCTGGATTGGACGATCGTACGCTTGTCCATGCTCAACAACGGTCCCAGATCCGGGAAGGTCAAGGCCGGTTATATGGGCAGGGGAGAGGTGGGAACCAGAATATCCCGCGCGGATATCGCCGATTTCATGCTCAAGCAGGTACAGGATAAGAAGTATCTGAGGCAGGCACCGTTGATAAGTAATTGACGCTGAAATCTAATTCGCCGGATTGGAAAAAAGCCAGTAAGTCGGAAGTGGGGTATGCCGACCCCGTTTCGAGGCATACTGGCTCGGAAGCTAACTCGGCGAATTGAGCCTTCCGAGAGCGCACCAAACCTCTTTCCGTTCTTTCCTCTCCTATGGGCTTTTCCGAGGCGAGGCACGATCCCCATCCAGTACTCGACCGCTTTCGTCCACGGCATGCGCTCCGCTCTGCTCGCTTCGATCTCACTGCTCATAGTTTCTCTCACGTTATCCATCCTTCGTGGAAAGGAAGAGCGTACGAGAAGACAGCCAGCATGACAGTGCCAGCAAAAGACACCACGATGATTGCTTGGATATGATAAAAAGCTTGTTCCTCGCCTCTCCTTCGATGCCGGTCTCTCTCGGCGGGGTAGCCAAAGAACAATTATCCAAAGAAGGGCGATACCTCTAGCCCGGGAGCTGGTGTCAGATGGAGATAATCGAAGGCATCCATTGGATAAAGGGTGTGAACGGCAACTGCTTCCTGGTCGTCGGCAGCGAGCTCACGCTGATCGATACAGGTCTGCCCCGTAACACGAAGAAAATCAGCGACTACATATCACGGGAGCTTCATCGCGAGCCGTCAGAGTTGAAGACGATAATCCTGACGCATTACCACATCGACCATGTCGGGTGCGCCCGCGAGCTCAAAGATAGAACCGGTGCGAGGGTTGCAGCTCATCCCGAAGACGCAGGATTCATCGATGGCACCAAGCCGACGCCTGGGCCGAAGGGAGGAGTCAGGATACTCTTCAAGCTCCTCTCTCCGTTCATGAGAGCCAAGAAGGTCAAGATCGACCTGCTGCTCAACGAAGGCGACATAGTCGCAGGCCTGAAGATCGTCCGTGTGCCTGGGCACACGCCGGGCAGTATCGCGCTCCTCGACCCGGCGAAAAAGGTGCTCTTCACGGGCGATGCGCTGACGTTCCGCGATGGAAGGGTCACTGCTCCTCCTGGGAGATTCACAATGGACCCTGAACTTGCCAGGCGGTCGATCATGAAGATAAAGACGCTTGATTTTGACACGATGCTGGGAGGGCACGGGGAGCCTCTGACACCGAACGCGTCCGCAAGAGTGCGAGAGTTCGACGTAACTCGACCTCAGCAGTAGCGGGCAATCGAGTCGCAACAATCGGTTTGAGCATCGGTCGCCTTTCCTCCGCTATGGGCTTTTCTCACTCCGGGAGCGCGGTCGCCGGGCCATGAACCCGAAGCAAGCCAGACACGCTTTTTCTGATTTCAATCGGAAAGGGATTGAGGTCGGACCTAAACCCCTTTCCCTTTTTCTTTATTGCGGGAGATAAGTCTTAGCATGCTGAAGAGTGGGATTGCTACTCAATATCGAGGATGTAGATTATCGCCGCCACTTCTTCCTTCCAAGCGAATGAAATGAAGCTGTCTCGAAAGGAACTGTGCTTCCTGAAGCCGTATCTCTCGTAGAATGCCCAATCACTTCCCGGGTCGGTGGTATACACGAAGAGTCTCCTAGCACCTTTCTTTTTCGCATGGTCGATGAACCTGCCCATCAGCGCCTTCCCAATCCCTTTCCTGCGGTAGGTCGCATCGACGGCGAAGAATGTGATTTCCCCGTCGACCTCAGGCGAATTAGCCGCGATCTTCCTTTCACTCGAAATTAGGTTCTTGATGGAGGTCAAGCGGTGGGGGAGTTTGCCATAGAGTCCGAAGAGCAACTTAAGATATACTGTCACATGGGTGACGAATGTCCTTAGCCTGCCGAGTGACGTTAGATCGCTGTCGATCTTTCCAAAGAGGACACCGACTGCTGTGTCGGAGACATAGGCGGTCTCCTTCCAGGTCGCTGATCCCACATACCATTCGACACTGGCCAAGTGGATGCTTTTCGTGAGCTTGGGCCAGGCGCTCGCCATTATCTCCACGCACCTCTGTGAATCAGCTGGCCTATATTCTCTGAAGGAGAGCGTTTCAAGAGAATGTCCATCTTTCACTACTGTTGATGACGATTCACTCATCAAAATGAAGATGATAGACGATTCGATAAAGCCTTTCCTCCCCTGTGGGCTTTTCTCAGAGACGGGTGTCGATGCTAGTTTGAACATCGGGACTCGCACGCTAGACATGAAATGCCTCGCGGCCATGTCTAACTGTTCGAATTCCGCAGGAAGATGGCGAGGCCATTGAACTCCTAGTCCAACAGCACCAATCCCGTCCACCTTACGTTCTTCTTCGAAGAGAGGTTGAGTGGCAGCCCGACCTTCTTGCAGGTCCTGACAACATCGATCCCCATTGCTTCCATCGACGGCCTCGCCTCGAATGGATGTCTGCATAGTTCGCCGCTCTGAGGAACAACGCACTCGCGACAGAGGCGGCAATTCCCGCCAGTCAGGCCCGCAGCCAAATAGAAGCCTTGCTTGAAAGCAAGGGTCTCCATCTGGTTGACCAGCCTGTGCAATCTCGTTTCCCATCTGGCGGTACTCGTCGATCTCTCGAGATTCTTGCATATATCTTTGTCCAGATGTCTTCTCGATTTGTCGGAAGAATCCACATCCGCTTCGACCTGGAGTATGATCGCCTTTCTGTAGTGTCTCACTATCTCTGAAAACTCGTCCACAGACATTGCATTTGGAGGACACAGCAAATGCCTGCCGTAGTCAACGCAAATGGGAATAGCACACTTCAGCCGGACACGTTTGTCAACAACAATGTCTTCAGTGCTCACAATCTTGGCTTCGGTGGCACCGAGATTCTTGGCTGCGGTCATAAGGTGCCTCAGCTTCTTGTCTTCTGGTTCGCGCGTCATTCGAAACCAAATAGGGAATGACATATAGTAAGGATTTCGCACGCTCCGGACCCGATGAAATGACCACAAGGAATGAAAGAGAAGGAGTTTGACTCAGTGCAATCATGCTCTGATTGAAAAACAGCCAGATGTCCGAGTTCACACACGGATTACCATAGGAAAAGACCATAGAGAAGGAACGGCGACGGCTATGGGAGCGACTATGAGAAACGAACTCCTCGATGTTCCTCCCCTTGCGAGGATCCAGGTGAATGTCATTGTCCAGAATGGGGACTTGCAAGGACCTGCTCTCTCAGTCTATGCAAGCAGGCCAGCGGCCTTTAGCTCTTCTGTAATCTTGTCGACGGCAGTCTCGACATCCTCCGGTTTTCGGGCGCCAGTGCACACAAGCTTCCCGCTGCCGAACAGAAGCATGACCACCTTCGGCGAGTCGAGACGGTACACGAGTCCAGGAAACTGCTCCGGTTCGTACTCGATCTTCTCAAGACCAAGGGTGATGGCTGTTGCGTTGAGATTGATCTTCGCCCCGAGGTTGCTTGTGGCAACGATGTTCTGCACCACGATCTCCGGCTCTTTCTTGATCACAACGCCAGCAGCTTCTATCTGCTTGACCACCTTGCTGACAGCTGTCTTGACCTGCTCGAGGCTCTTGGCACCCGTGCAAACGACCTTTCCGCTCCTAAAAAGCAGCGTCGCCGTCTTCGGTTCTTTCAGCCTGTATATCAGACCCGGGAACTGCTCAGGTTCGTATTCCGCACCGTCAAGTGTAAGCGCAATCGCCTGAAGATCTAGCTCCGCCCCGAGAGATGCTGAGGCGACAACGTTCTCTATCTTTATCACTGCCATAAAACCTCCACCGGCCTGACGGTATTTAAATAGGCATTCAAAAGGCGAGCCCTTCGTCAGTGACGCAAGTTATGCAAGTCGAAAAAAGGGGTTTGAGAGACTGATGGCGGAAATACTTCATTAAGGGGTAGAGCCAGCAGTTTCGTTGGATCTCAGAACTTCACAAAACGATCCAACGTCGCAGACTGAGAAAGGGCCATAAGGATGGAAAGAAAGAAATGTGTTTAGCTCGGTGCAATAACCCTCTGATTGAGGAAGAGCTCGACGTTCGAATTCACATCCAGCTCAATGCGACTTGTAGTTTGAACATGAGAAAGCTGCCGGTATGAGAATATGTGCCAGATCTCCTTGAAGGACAAGTATGGCAGAACATTCCTTGCCAGCAAGGAACCCTTTCGCCTGTCCTCAGAAAAGTAATCAGCATGGTGGTGCTAAGCGAGCAACCCCTGACATTCACGTTCTTGTAGATCTCGTTCATGAGCCTTCTCATGCCCAAGCAACTTCTTGAGCAGATCATGAGTGCTAATTCTCTGCATCTCCATCTTCAACACTTCCTGCTTCAACTTGGGGCTCGAAATGCTCCTCATGCACGTACCGCTCGCCCCTCAGCGCTGAGAACAAGGCGCCAAGCAAGGAAAGGACAATCGCGATGTAGATGGAGTCTGAAAGGCCTATCATGAACGACGGGCCAATCACATTTGGCAGAAACCCTGAGGATTCGATTGCCTTAAGCGCTGTCGCAGGCACCGTGGCGAGCAATGCTGGTGGGATTGCTGAGATGGGATTGATGCCGAGAAATGCACCGAAAAGAATGCCCGATGGAGAGATCTTGGAGAACATGCTAGCCACCTGCTCCGGGACGCCGACGCCAATCGCGCTGCTGTACATGGATGATGGCAGGTCCTGAGAGAATATCGTTATCGCCACGGAGAAGAATATTGCCATGCTTATCGTAGATGCGATATTGTTCAGGGTCATCCTCATCCCGTTCGCGGACGCGCGATCCTTAGACGAGACAGCGTTCATTATCGCTGTCGTGTTTGGAGCGGCAAAAAGCCCGCCACCTATGCCTATGATGAATATGACCGTCTCAAATGCGAGGAGATTGAAATCGTAAGGCAGGAGCGTCAAGAGATAGAGGCCCACGGCGGTTATGACCATGCCTGAGGTCGCGAACGGCCTCGCGCCGTACCTATCCGTGAGCGCACCGCCGACGGGACCGAATATGATGAATCCAAGAAGCATGGGGAGCATGTAGACGCCTGCCCAGAACGGCGTCTCAGTGTAGACATACCCGTGTAATGGCAGATAGATCCCCTGAAGCCAAATCACCACGAGGAACATGACGGCCCCCCTGCCCAGGCCGGAAAGAAGCAGGCTGACGTTTCCGTACGCGAATGGCTTTATCCTGAAGAGTGAGAGGCTGAAGAGCGGCTCCTTGACTCTCCGTTCAACAAAGATGAACGTCCCGAGAAATACGACGCCGAGGATGAACGAAAGGATGACCCATGGATCGCCCCAGCCCATCTGAGAGCTGCCGTAGGGCTGGAGCGTGTACGTGAACCCAAGAGAGATCAGAACCAGCGAGAGTGCCAATGTTATGTTGCCCCAGTAATCCATCTTGACCCTCTGCCTCACCGACGTCTCCTTGAGCTTGAATTTGGACCAGAGCGTGCCAGCCACGGCAAACGGTATGTTCACAACGAACACGAGATGCCAGTCAAAGCCTACGAGGAGCCCGCCAAGTATGAGGCCCATGAGCGAGCCCACGATGAATCCGATCTGGTTTATTCCGAGGGCTTTGCCTCTTTCGTTCACTGGAAAAGCGTCTATGATCAAGGCGGTGCTGTTCACCATGAGGAATCCGCCGCCCACCGCCTGCACCATCCGGAAGATTATGAGAAGAAGGGCACCTGTGTTTCCTGAGCCGCTGGGGACTATGGAAAGAAGCACGGACGACACAGAGAATATGACGAAGCCCCAGGTGTACATCCTGACTCTGCCAAAGATGTCAGAAATCCTGCCAAACGTGACCAGGATCGTCGCGAGCACTATGGAGTAACCCATCAATATCCAGAGCAGGTAGGTGAACTCCCCCGTTGCGAACGCGTCTATGTTCAGGCCTCTGAATATCGTTGGTAGCGTGACCAGGACGATGTTCATGTTTATCGATGCCATGAGAGCACCGAGCATCGTATTGGTGAGCACTGTCCATTTGTACTGCATTAGTGGAGCGGAACTATTTCATATATAAAAGGTTTTTATCTCGATACTGAAACCCTCTGATTGAAGAATAGCTAGCCTTCTCAGTTCACACACGGGTCAATGCGTCAGAATCTGAACATTGGTCGCCTTTCCTCCCCTATGGATGTTATGATGAAGATGTCCCACTTCAAGCGCAGCAGTCGAATAGTCGAAAGACCATACTATATCTCGGTCACGGATACGGACCCCGGGAAAAGAGTGCACTTCGAGTGCGTCCTATGGATTGGGGCAGATCCGTGACCAAGGGACGGAGTACCATAGTGCGGCTTTGACCGCGAATAGAGGTTTGTCCGAAAACCCCTTTCAACTCGAGAAAAGGAGGAAATCGAGAAGAAGAAACACGATCTCGAATAGGTGTCGAGGGACATTTCATCATAGAGGCTTTTCCGAGAGATAACGGAGTACGGCCGCCGGGCCGCACACCAGCTCCAAGCCAGACATCCTTTTTCTGATTTCAACTAGAAGAGAAATCGCAGGGATTCTCCGGAGCAGCGTCTTGAGAATGGGATCAACAGATGATCTACTGCGGAAACAAAAATGGAATGATAGACTGACTACCCAATCTGTTTGATAACCAACGGTTTTTTTCTTGGCGGCATTTTAGGAACCTCTTTTGGATAACCAAAAACCATTGCTGAATAAACTTCGTGATCAGTAGGTATACCAAGATCAGCTCTAGTTGCAGGATCATGCCCCAAAGTCATAAGAGAAGCAGAATAAACGCTTCCTAACCCAAGTGAGTGAGCCGCAAGCATCATGTTCTCTGCAGCTAAGGGACAATCTGTTGCTGCAAAAGGCGATTTCGCCGCGGAAATAAGAATAACTAATGGAGCGCCAAAACACAAGTTTACTTCAGGGGCTGTTAGTCGCTTTCGTAGATTAGGGTCTGATGATGGAGGCAGTGCTTTTGTTAGTATTGCTTTGGCTTTATCTGAATATGCCTTGAGGGTGTCTTTGCCTTCCATAACTATGAATTCCCAGGGCTGAGTGTTTCTTGCATTAGGCGCATAGGTTCCAGCCTCAAGTATGATATTGATTGTCTCTTGGGAAACGGGTCTATCAAGATAGGTTCTAACGCTTCGTCTTGACCTTATAGCTTCAATAACTGGATTAGAAGTCATGATTTTCACCATGTCAGGCGGTATCCGGAAGCGCCTGCCTGCATATAAATGGGATGCGAAACCGACTGGCTGACCCTTGAGAATGCCCTTTCAAGGGCTTCTTCACCGAGGAGAAGAATCGAGAGATGATCAAATCCTTTTCATCCTCTTCATCAAGTCCTCGCGCGGTCCGGTGGCCGCGCCCGGCGCCCTGCGTTGAGTGGGGCGATAGTCGCCCTTGTAAACGACTTTGACAGTAACCGGTTTAATATTCGCCAAAGCCGGCAGAAGATGATTTAGAACCTGTTCTGCGGTCGGCTGATGAATTTGACCTTCTGGACCGATTTGTTTCCAGCCGGTCTTGTCCTTAGTCCATCTCCATGTTCGACCGTTTTTGGTTGTTATACAGATGATATAGTCGGTGTTTTTCAATGCTTTCCTTCCTCGAACATGTCCTATCTACTGATTGGGCGCGTATCGCCTTTCCTCCCCTATGGGCTTTTCCCAGAGACATGCGAACATTGATTTGAACATTAATTCACAATTCAATATTAAAATGTGCGAGGGCCCGGATTTCAGCCCGGGATCTACCGGTGATTAAAGCTGGACGCAATAATTACCGGTACAGAATGAATGGGGTTCGGGCTCCGTTTTCCTACCGGTAGGAAAACCGGTCGCCTTTCCTTCCTCTATGTCGAAAAGGTCCTTGCGGCTTCCCCCTAGTCTCATTCCTCTTCTCTTGATTTGCCTCCTGTTGATGATCTCGGAAGGGTTTGTCGGACAAGCCTCTATTCGCGGTTTTCCCGCACTATGGCAACTTCGTCCATTGTCAGGGATCTGCCCCAATCCCTATGTCGCACTTATTACGTGCAGAAGGAAACCCGGCGTCCAATCCTTGACTGTGATGGGGCTCGTGTGTCACGAGCATCCAGTAGATGATGAGAAGGAGTTTTCTCGCGGCAGCGATGGTCGCCTTCTGCTTGCCCCTCCGTCTCGCGACTTTCGCGTGAAACCTCGAGAGTCGCGAGCCTGTCTCCCAATGAGTGTGAATGTGGACCACCTCAGTGAGCATCCAGTGGAGATGGCTCGGTCCCTCCTTGCTCAAGCCCCCGTAGTGAACCGACGATGCCGACTGGCTCACAGTCGGCACCAGTCCCGCATACGCGCACAGCTTCTCTGGATGAGAGAACCTTTTGATGTCGTCGATCTCTAGGTGGATTAGAAGAGCGCCGTAGACACCGATGCCCGGGATGGTTGCGATGAGCTGGGCATCGAGTCTTCGGTTGTACTCGTCAAGAAGTTGGATGTTGATCTCTTCGATCTGTGCCTGGACGTTCTCGAGGCAGTTCAGGCACGATGCGACTGTTGGGATCCCAAGAGAGCGCATCCAGTCGATGCTCTTCTTTGAGAACGGTTCTTTGAAATTGTCTGGACGTCGTACTCCTCGCCTGAGGAGTTCGGCGTGGATCCTGTTCTTGAGGCTCGTTGATTGCTGAACTAGATATGCGCGTTGTCTCACGAGTTGTCTGAGATCTCTCACGTCCCTCGATGGTACCCATGAACGGGGGATGAGATTGGCTCTCAGCAGCTGAGCCAGGGTCTCTGCATCAACCTTGTCCGTCTTGACCCTGGCTTCAGCGACAGCCCTCACCTTGAGCGGATGATCCAGGACTACCTCGAAGCCTCTCTTCTCAATCCCCTCGTGGACGTACTCCCAGATGCCGGTAGACTCGAGGACGAACTTGGCGTCCTCGAAGTTGTCCAGGAAGGTGTCCAACGCGTCCTGGGTGGACAGGAACCTCTCGTTTGAGAGGACACGTCCAGAGCGGTCGATCACACAAGCTTGACAGAATTCTTTATGTATGTCCAGGCCCACATATGTCATGGTGTCTTGCCGCATCGTTTGTCCCCAACTCGATATCGGCAAGGGACCACTTCAACATACCATCCACTTCTTCTTTTCAATATCAGTCAAGGCAGCCCAACTAGCAATCCTTGGGATAACACAGAACTAAATCGGTTTTTTCTCGAAGGCATTTTCCGCAGAAGGC
Organism: uncultured Thermoplasmata archaeon; assembly: GCA_963705355.1. Taxonomy (GTDB): domain Archaea; phylum Thermoplasmatota; class Thermoplasmata; order UBA10834; family UBA10834; genus COMBO-56-21. The sequence continues at coordinate 162,087 of OY970070.1, read as the reverse complement.
GATCCATTCTTGCCTCTCTCAGAGAACGCACTCTACCTTTCTCGCATAGTACTGCCACTGAAGAATTGGGTCAGCGGAGAAGTCAGTCTTCTTTTCTGTCTTGCAACTATGCGTCTACTCGAGGGTTCACTCAGAGCAAACATCTCCCAGCTTAGAAAGTCACCTCGCCTCTATGTTCTTTCCGAACACTTAATGTGCGAAAACATGCATCTCCGCTCGTGATGGTTTCAAAGCGCATATCTTCACTAAACCTGTCAGGGATAAGGAGGTTCTCTGAAGCTGCTCCCGTTGGAGCTATCAACCTCGGTCCTGGAGAGCCAGACGTTCCGCCACCGCCAGAGATGATTCGGGGACTGAAGAGCGCACTCGACAAGGGGTATAACAAGTACAGTCCTATGGCGGGAATCACAGAGCTGCGGGAGGCAATAGCCGCGAGACTAGGGAAACACCGCAGAGATTACACTCTTGAAAACATAATCATAACCGCAGGTGCAACCGAGGGCATGAGAATCGCGTGTGAAACCGTTTTGGACAAAGGGGACGAGGCGCTGATCCCAAATCCCGGCTTTGTTATCTACGGCCCCCAAGTAGTTCTCGCTGGCGGGGATGCAGTTGAGTACTCCCTCAGGCCAGAGAACGGCTATCTGCCCGATATCGAGGAGCTGGAATCCTTGATCACGTCCCGCACCAAGGCTATTATCGTGAACAGCCCGTCGAATCCCACGGGCATGGTCTTCCCTAAGGAAGTGGTGAAGGCTATTAGTGAGATTGCGAAGGACCACAAGCTCTGCATTCTGTCGGACGAAGTTTACGACGTTTTCGTCTACGAAGGGAAGCACTGGTCGTTTGCGGGATTCCACGATGACACCATTCTTGTGAACTCGTTCTCTAAGTCATTAGCAGCCACTGGTTGGAGGATAGGCTATACGGCTGCGCCTACGGAGATAGTCAAGTATCTTGCCAATGCCCAGTACTACACCATGGTGTGCCCCCCGACGGCGGCCCAGTACGCAGTGCTTGAGGGTATGAAGGTCGAAGAGAGGTTCAACGCCGAGCTCCTCGCCGAGTTCAGAGCTAGACGAGATATCGCGATGAAGAAGCTCGCTGAAATCCCAACTTTCACTACACCCCCGGTGCAGGGAGCCTTCTACCTTTTCCCGAAGTATAGCCAGAATATTCAATCCGAGGAATTCGCGACGAGAATACTGGAGAAAGGGGTCATATGTGTTCCCGGAAGTGCTTTTGGCTCCCTTGGCGAAGGGCATCTGAGGTTTTCGTATGCGAACTCGAGGGAGAACATATCAAAAGGATTGGATATCCTTAGAGATGTCGCAGGAAGAATTAAAGGCAACCAACAAGAACTTTGATTTGCTCTTCGACTGCGGTCACTGAGTCTAGGCCCTACTATCGTCCCCGTGAATGTGGGTCCCAGCACCTTCCTCGAGCGACGCAACGAGTTTGTCCGTTGTCGTTATGACAACCTCCTCGCCTCCTCCCTCAAGGAACTTGATAGCAGCAACAATTTTCGGGTCCATAGTGCCTGGGGAAAAATGGCCCTCCTCACGGAGCCTCCTGATCTCTGGCAAACTAGCCTTCTGTATTGGCCTCTGCGTTATCTTGCCGAAATCCAGGAAGACGTTCTCGACATCGGTGGTCATGACGAATAGTCGCCCTCTGAGGCTAGTCGCAAGCACAGCTGCAGCAAGATCCTTTTCCACGACAGCCTCAACGCCCACATATCTGCCATCCCTCATCACAACGGGTATCCCGCCGCCACCACATGCAATGACTACTTCCGCCTGGCCCGCGCCGGCAAACGCCAACCTCCTGATTGGCTTTTCTTCGACAATCCCGATCGGGATGGGTGACGGCACAACTCGCCTGTAGCCAGATCTTTTCTTGTCCAGCACCATCTTCCAGCCTTTCTGCTTCACCAGCTTCTCGGCCTCTTCGGCGGAGTAGAACTTGCCTATCGGCTTTGCAGGATTTCCGAAGGCAGGATCGCCTTCTGATACGATAACCTGCGTTATGAGCGAGACGGCGACCCTGTCCACGCCCCTCTCCAAGAACTCGGAGGACAAAGTTTGCTGAAGCATGTATCCGATTTGACCCTGACTCTCAGCACCACAGACATCCAAAGACATAGGTGATGCCTCTCCTTTGGCAATCTCATTTCTATGAAGGATATCGCCAACCTGCGGACCGTTCCCGTGCGTGATCACAATATCGTACCCCCTCTGTATGAGGTCGGCCAGTCTCTTGCAGGTATGCGCGATGTTGCGCTGTTGGTTCTCTTGAGTCGGCTCTTCCGCAGCACGAAGGATTGCGTTACCTCCGATTGATATGACCGCTTTTTTCATGACTGGAGGCACACCTCTTGAAATAAATTAACTAGAGAACTTGCTATATAACGATTGTTCCTTGACGAGAGAGCCTTAGACCCGAGATTCTTTTGCGCAGAGGAGGTCTTATGACAAGAGGGATGCCTCTCGTGAAGACACAGACAGCTGTTGATGGATCGGTACGAGAGATTCAAGAAAAGTAGAACGGATACACAAACTCCTCTTGTGCTTCAAGTTGCAATCGCGGTGCATTCAGACCCGAAAATTCTAATCCGAATGAGGATCATTCGTCTGTTGACAAAGATGCGATCAATTCGTGCCTTGAAGATTACGACGCTCGCGGAGAACTCGGCTGGAGGGAGCTCCCTTATAACGACATGTCTTGGCCAGTGGGGCCTCTCCTTTCTCTTGGAGATAGTGGATGCGAGAGGCGACGACAGAAAAATAGTCTTCGACACTGGGATGAACAAGCAGGCATTGTTGCACAACGTAGAGAAACTAAAGGTGGACTTGAGTGATGTAGAGTGTGTCGTGCTCAGTCACGGGCATCTCGATCACACATCAGCTACGGTCGAGACGGTCAAGGCTGGGAGAAACATGAAGATCTATGCGCACCCCCACACGTTTCTTCCTCGGTTCCTCGAGGAGAAAACAGGAAGACGGCATAGGGTGGGAGTTCAAAAGGGACAAGGGCGGAAAGAGATTGAGAGGGCTGGAGGCGAGATTCTGCTCTCCACAGAGCCCACGGAGATTGCACCGGGAGTATGGACCACAGGGCAGATCAAGAGAGTAACACCGTTCGAGGTACGATTTCCTCGCTCTGAGGGGGAAAGTCTAACTGTGGTTGTCGACGGTGAGGAGACTGATGACCAAGTTCTCGATGATCTGGCGCTCTGGATGCAAGTTGATAAGGTCGGGCCCTTTGTGATCACTGGCTGCGCCCATGCAGGCCTTGTGAATACCCTCTTACATGTCCAGAAGGTCGGCCACTTCAAGCAGATACACGGATTTGTGGGCGGTACACACCTTGTCAGGCGCTCTGAGGAATATCTTCAACGAACGATCGAGGAGCTAAGGCAATTCGGATTACGTTTGATTTCACCGTGCCATTGCACAGGATTCAAAGCGACGACAAAGCTATGGCAGGCCTTCCCCCAAGCTTTCGTCTTGAACTTCAGTGAAAGGGTCATCGAAGCCGGAAAAGAGCCCGAACTGCGCATACTCTGACCACGAAGATACATATCTAGGCGAATGCGGGAAAAGCGAATCCGACGAACGTGGGCCCGTCGAGGTCACTGTGGAGGAACCTGGTATCTCAGGGTGGATGGAGGGGTCGGGAAGAGTCAGGAGGGGAGAAAGTAGTGCATGAATGCGGATTCCCTTGAAGGAAGTCATTCCCGCAGTCTCGATTGCCAAGCCCAATGTCATGCATCTTTTGCTTCGTCCCGAGATGTCTCGCGACGACGGACCTATTCGAGTTCACCGCACCTTCGCTCGCGCTCATCATGTAGGGAAACGTTGTCTGCCTATCATATCTTTGCTCCCTCATTCTACTAAGAATTTAGAGACTCCATTTCGGCGAAAAGAACGGTTCAGATTTCTCGTTCTCAAGGAATGAGTCTGCGAGAAAGTGCAAAGGCACAAGGATGCCTATCATTTGCCGATTGGTCGTTCACGTGTATCGCATTAAGCCATCTATCTAGTTCTCTTGACTCGGAAAGCTTATGCTAAGGTCGCTCATTTCGGGGATGGGAGGTTCATTGAACACACGCACGCGATACATTCTTGTTGTATTGCTCTCAGCACTGATAGTCGCTTTTCAGTCCGCTGCAATCGAAGGAGCAATCAATACTGCCCGCTTGAACTTGTTCCTTGTATCCTCTGTCCCGCTGATCGTGGGCGGACTCATACTCATCGGCACGTGTCCCGAGAGAGCCTTCAGTTTCCTCAAGGGGCTCGGGCGACGGGGATGGAGTCTCATGATTCTTCTCTCGACCTCCTATGCGGGGGCCGTATTCCTATGGTTCAGCGCCATTGGAACGATAGGGGCTGGTAAAGCGGCCATTTTGGGAGGCGGTTCCTTTACTGTACTCTTTACTGTTCTACTCTCTGCTTCTTTCCTTGGCGAGCGACTGAGCCGTTTGGAGGCACTCGGAGGTCTCCTCATCCTATCGGGCGTGTTCCTTGTGCTTGTGGATGTTAAAACCGTAGCATTTTCAATCGGTCTGGGTGAGATCCAAACGGTTTCTGCCGCCTTCCTGATGGCAGTTTCAGCCGTTGTGGCGACAATGCTTCTGAAGAGTCACGATCTCGGCTCCCTTTCAGGTGCTGAGCTGTTCCTTTCCGGCGTGATTCTCATTCTTCTCGGGACTACATTTGGGCTAGTCACACAGCCAGATGTAGATGGATTCCTCATGTTGATAATTCTGGGCATCCTGCCCTCGATGGGCATTCTCACTCTTAACGCGGCCTTGCGCAAGATAGGCGCCTCACTCACCTCCGTGCTGTTTGCCCTGACAGGTATCATGACCATCGCGGTCCAGTTACTTGTGCTTCTGGTCTTTCCCGACGCGGCCATAATCTTGCCAAGGAACATTGCCCTGGCGCTCTTGGGTGGAGCTATTGCGTTGGCAGGCTTATGTCTTTTGAATAGGAGTCCGTCGCCCTTTTGACAAGCCTTGCAGGCACTTTCCGTCGAAGAAAAGAGAGTCCTGAGAAGGAGTGGGTCAATTCTTTCGCTCCCGTTCAGACATGGCCTGGCCAATTGCTCTCCTTTGAGTCAATTTGACTACATCATATGGAAGCTTGGCGCCAGTTATCTCTTTTGAGCAAGCATCTTTCTATGCTCCTCGAGAGAATTGACCAGCTTGGGTCAAAGGAGCTAGGGCATCAGCTGTATTCTCCGTGGTTTGCAGCTCACCGTACCATTGCGGCAAAGAAATGCTTGTCGGTCTATTTCACTAGTCCCTTCATGGCTTGCTCTTCCTTTGTGAGAACCAAAGCCGACCCGGCCCTTGACGGGAGAAAGAACAAAAGATAGTCTCGCGTATGAAGTACACAAGGAGACTACCGTATGTCGGTTCTCATTCGCAACGGAATCATCGCCACACCAACCGCATCTTTTTCGGCAGACATACTGACCGAAGGAAGCAAGATAGTCAAAATCGCCAAGACCGGAACCCGAAACGATGCGGATATCAAGATAGACGCCACTGGATGCATTGTAACCCCTGGGGTTATCGATTCTCATACGCATCTAGAATTACCGTTTGCTGGAACGAGTACCAAAGAAACCTTTGAAACGGGTACGAAGGCTGCTGCTTTTGGAGGTGTGACGACACTAATTAACTACGCAATCCCTTCCCAGGGTGCTCCTTGTCTAGATCGTATCGATGAAGACTTGGCATCGGCCAAGCGGCAAGCATACATAGATTTCGGAATACATGGGGTGATTACCGACCCAGCCCCCGACCCAATCGAGAGACTGGGGGAATACGTGGCACGAGGAGTCCCTAGCTTCAAATTGTTTACGACCTACAAGGACGCTGGCTTGATGTCAGATGACGCGGTCCTTCATCGGGTTTTTTCTTTCCTGGCCCAGAAGAATGGACTACCAGGAGTACATGCCGAAAACGATGCCATTATCGAAAAACTCACGGGGGACTTTGTGCGCCTCGGCAAGATTAGTCCGGCGTTCTATCCTCTCAGCCGACCTGACTACGCTGAGGAAGAGGCGATGCTGCGGGCAATCTACATTGCCACATTGTGTCAGTCTCCTCTATACGTGGCCCACCTGTCAACTCGTCGAGCCATCGCTGCGATTCATGAACGCAGGATGACATCGCGTCGGTTGTTTGTCGAAGCGTGCATTCACCACCTTGCACTCACGGACGAGAAGTATCGCGGCCCGGAAGGTGTCCTTCATATCATGAGTCCGCCCCTCCGAACAAAGAGTGACCAGGCTGCGCTTTGGGATGGTCTTCTGCGAGGAGACATAGATTTCGTGTCCAGCGATCATGTCGCCTTTGACCGCGACCAGAAGGATCCAGGGCATGGAGATTTCTCCAAAGCTCGCCATGGCGTTGCGGGCATCGAATTGCTTCCCGCTATGATGTATTCTGAGGGGGTTGTTCGTCGTAACGTGACTTTGCAACAGTTTGTCCGCTTGACGAGCTATAACCCAGCACGAATTTTCGGAATGTTTCCAAGGAAAGGCAATATCGCGGTTGGAGCTGATGCTGACTTAATGGTCCTCGATCCGCACAAGGAGGCGATTGTCAAGGCTTCTAACCTTCATATGAACATAGACCACTCCGTTTACGAAGGTATGAAGATACAGGGCATTCCGGTCGCCACCATTTCTCGGGGCGATGTAGTAATGAAGGATGGCGAATTCTACGGAAAACCTGGACGGGGGCTATTCTTGGAAAGGCGGTTGGATCCTAGTTTGACGCTTGACAATCTTTGAGGAGAATCCATGCCCCATGTCATCATACTGAAGGCGAACCGGGGCGGTACGCTCGAAGTCAAACCGGACCCACCTGGCAACCATCTTTTCTTGCGCCTAGCGCATTCTCCACCGGCCTCAGTGGAACTATTCCATGTGAAGTGGTCTGGAGAAGCTCTGTTTTTCATTCATAACATTGGTGAGGCGCCTGCAGACGATTATGCTGTTGACACATTGGAGCCAGGAATGATGGCATATTTTCCGAAGCTGGCAGAGTTCATATTGTCCTATGGCATATCACAGCCGCGAGATCAAAACGGATGCATCAAAGTTGCAAGAGTTGGCCAAGCAACGGATATTGCCGAGTTGCGCGGGCTCGGAAATCGGATCTGGCGGCGAGGGACGGAAAAGGCGCTGATATGGGTCAAACATGGTCAATCTGATGATTGTGTATTTGACGTAAGTTAGGAAGAGTGGCGGCATGACCGGAATCGTTAAGCTATCCATGAATGACTTGCGGAATATCGTCCAAGGCGCTACGGTTTTCGGGTCAGGAGGAGGAGGCTCACCCGGGGCTGGTAACGCTGTCGTGAGTGCCATAAGCAGGATCACAGAGTCCGTCTCCCTCCTCCCTTTGGAGGAGGTTCCGGACGAAGCTATAGTGGCAGCTACATGCGGATTTGGATCACCGGAAGTTCTCCAAAACCGTGAATGCGTCGTCCAAAACTTCTTCGCTCTGGAAACACTCGAGCGGGTCCTTGGGAAGAAGATCGACTATCTAGTTCCTTTCGAGTCCGGGGGCTATAACAGCCTAGTCCCCTTCTATGCAGCAGCATTGAAAGGTATCCCTGTAATCGACTGTGATGGAACCGGACGTGCAGTCTGTGAATGGTACATATCTATGTTTGAAGTCCACCGCATTCCAATGTCTCCCTTTGCACTCGCTGACGGCCATGGCCACTCCGCAGTCATCTACGGGAGCACCGCGATCGAGGTTGATCGATACGCTCGAGCTGTTCTTCGGGAATTTGGACTGATAAGCGGTACGGCGGGATATGTAATGTCGGGAGCTAAGGCTCGCGCTGCAATGGTACCCAACATGATCTCTATGGAACGTGCGTTGGGAGCCATGATGACAAAATTGATGACACGCGGGCAGGATCCGCTCGAGGCGGTTCTGAAGACGACTGGGGGGTTTCTTCTAATCGACGGAAGTGTGGCAAAAAAAGAAGTACGGACTTCGCCGATCGGCTCCGATCATGGCCTTATTCAGGTGGAAGGGTACGGTCGGTCAAGAAGACGGAAATTGTCGATTTTTCTAAAAAACGAAAGCATTCTTGCGCGCTGGTCTCACGGGTTGCTAGCTGCGATGTTGCCAGACATCATTACTTATCTTAACCACGAGGGTCGCCCTATTACGAATGCAGACATTAGAAGAGGCTTAAAGGTCCGTGTCCTCGGAATACCTATCCACACAAAGTGTCGCGACCCCCGTGCAATTCCCCTTTATCAGAAGGTGTTGGAAGACGTGCTCGGTTCTAAGGAATCATATGTGCCGGTTGAGGAACTGCAGACTCGGCCCATGAGCCAGCCTACGGAAAATTGAGCAATAGCTTTGCAATCCTTGATATTCCATTGTGCAAATCCAGGATGCGCATGTTTTCATCTGGCCCGTGCATGTGGCAGTCATCGGACGCAGCTGGTAGCCAATACACAGGGAGACCCAAGATCTCGTGGAATAGATAGTCTGGGCCGGTCCCTTCGTGTCGTGGGAAGATAATAATATCCTGCTCACCTGAGCGGTGTATCGCATCAACAACCCGCTTCGTCATTGCCAACCCCCAGGGGGTTTGCGAAGGGGGATGGCCAATGATCTTTCGTACCCGAATGTCCGTGTGGTCAGTGGATGCTACGAAATCGCGGAAGAGCGACAAGATCTTGTCTGGTTTTTGGTCTGGAACCAGACGGAAGTCAACGCGTGCGACAGCTCTGCTCGGAAGAACGGTCTTGAACCCGGGACCCATATACCCAGCACTGAGCCCGGCAATGTTGCACGTCGGCCGGCCAAGCATATGCAGGAAGAAGTTGTGCGGCGCAGTCCCCGAGCGAAGTTCTGCAACCTCCTTGGGCTCAAACTTCGGGAGCGGAAGGGCCGCAATCAGCCGATCTGAGTCGGGATCTTGGATGATGTCTGATTCGAAACCTGGTATGCGACATCGTCCCTTGTCATCCACCATGCTGCTCAACAGTTTGGTAAGATTCCACGCAGCACTCGGGTAGCAAGGAGCCTGGCTCGAGTGAAGATCTAGGAAAGGCATGCGGCTCTCAATTTCTACGCATAATACACCCTTCCACCCCAGGATAAGGGTTGTCCTTCCTGAACGGTCAAGCCACCCATCCGACCCGACCATCAGATCAGCTTTGAGTGTCGATTCGTGTCCTTTCATGAGCTGTCTCAATGTTGGGCTGCCAATTTCCTCTTCGCCCTCGAAGAAGAATTTCACATTGATTGGTAAATCCGGCTGAATCGCGTAGGCTGCGGCCGCGCCACGAATCGTACAGAGCATCTGGCCCTTATCGTCAGCGACGCCTCTTCCGTAGATCCGCTCATCCCGAATTGTAGGCTCGAATGGAGGTGACGACCATTCTGAAAGGGGATCAGCAGGCTGCACATCGTAATGACCGTAGAACAGAAAGGTCGGACATCTGCGCCTAGAGGGGGACTGACCAAACACGGCGGGCAGACCCGGGCCACGCAGGATCTTGGCGTCAAAACCTGCCTCCATAATTGTGTTTCTCAATTCGTCAGTGATTGAGCGAACGGCTTCACCATCGGAGGCTATACTAGGGATTCTCACCAAGGAGGCAAGTAGGTCAACATCAGCATCCGAGCGACTAGCAAGGTAGTTGGCCAAAGCGTTGCCATGGTTGCCTGAAGAGACAAGACCCGAACCAGAGAACTGGGTCAAGGGAACTCGACCTCAAGCCCCCGAGCTCTCTGGACTGCCAAGTCGTAAACGTGCTTAGCTGCTACGACATCCTCAATTGCCAACCCAAGGGAGCGGAAAATTGTAATCTCGTCCGACCTTTCCCTCCCGATTTTTCGTTTCAGGACCAGATCACAGAGTTCAGCATAGATCTGTTCGCGAGTGAGGATTCCGTTTTTTATGGAACCAAGTAGATCCTGAGCCTCTGCAATCGCTGATTCCATCTGGTCAACCACGATTTTTGTTGCGCGGGCGTAAGTCGTTCCATCTATTTCAACTGCAGGGCCAGAGCCTACGACGTTTAGATGAGTCCCGGCTTGGACCCAGGAACCCTGGAGGATAGGAGACCGAGATGGAGTAGCAGTTGTAACAATGTCGGAATTGACCACGACGCTTTTGGCGTCTGGCATTGCTCTTGCCTCGATACCGAACTCTTCAGAAACCCAGCGGGCATAATCCTCGGCCTTGGACGGGATTGTGTCAAAAACGAAGACCTGACGGATCGGCCTTACCTCCAGCATAGCGGCAACATGAGCTCGACCTTGGACGCCAGCCCCAAGAAATCCCGCAGCACGGGCGTCCTTTCTCGCTAGGAAATCTGTAGCAAGAGCGCTCACAGCTGCAGTCCTCATAGCCGTAATTGGTCCGGCATCCATCACCGCCAGGGTACGGCCGCTGTCTGCCTCGAAAAGGAGCATCAAGCCCAAGATTGAAGGTAATGATAACCTAGATGGATTCTCCTCATAAAGAGCGACTGCTTTCATCCCCATCGCGTTTATCGGTTCTACATATGCCGACATGAACGCTATTGATCCTCGAAATCGCTCTGCCTTGACGAATACTCTTGGAGGCATCGAAACCGACTTGTTGCCGAGGGCCTCAAAGGCTTCTCGCATCAGGCGTATGGCGTCTTTCAAAGTCAACAGTTCTGTGACATCATGTTGTCGCAAAATTCTCATACAATAACAATAGTCCTAGTTGGATTCAATATTTCACTCGGCATTTGCCGGAGTACATTTGAAGTCAATGACTACGATATATGGTATGAACGCTCCGGCGTTGAGATGATCATTTGGGCTCGGGAAACCTCGTCGGCGTTCTGTGAGGGATGTCCATGATTGATGACAAGAAGAGCGGACCCGTGGCAATTCGCTGCGGACTTCTTATTGATTGTACAGGAGCTGGGCAGAGGCGGGACCAACTAGTCCTAGTGCGTGACGGACGCATTACTGAGATCGGAAAGGAATCTGCAGTAGACGTCCCGAAAGAAGCGAAATGGATCGATGCAACTGAGCAAGTTCTGATGCCGGGGCTGATTGATGTTCATACGCACCTGATTGGTGTCCGCAGTTGGAATCCAATGGACTGGTTGCTGGATTTTACATCAAATATCGGAATAATTCGAGCAGTTGCAGACGTCAAGGCATACCTCGAGGCAGGATACACCACAATTCAGGACGCTGGCAGCCGAGCTGCCATACAACTGCGGAACGCCATTCGAGAGGGGGCCATCGTCGGACCCCGTATTCTGGCTGCCGGTCGACTTATCAGCCAAACTGCCGGCCATGGAGACATGTTCATGTTTCTGCCAGCCGAAATCGCCAACGGTATCGGCATAGGTCGGATTGCAGATGGTCCTGATGAATGTCGGAAAGCCGCTAGAGAGCAGATTCGAGATGGGGCTGACCTAATCAAAACTTGCACTACAGGAGGCATGCTGTCCGAAAAGGATGAGTCGACGCACTGGCACTTCACCATAGAAGAAGTCAAGGCCATTACCGAAGAAGCCCACAAGACCGGCAGGATTGTGTGTTCGCATTCCTCTGCCTACAAGGGAGTGGAGAACGCTATCGAAGGTGGGGTTGATGTGATATTCCATGGCTATTGGCAGGATGGTGGAATTCGCAGGATGTTTGTCGAGAAAGGTGTCATTTTCAATCCGACGTTGGCAATCGTCGGCTACATGGCGGAATACGGTGAGAAGATTGGAATCACGGAGTGGGCGACGAGAAAGGCAAGAGAGGCCCGGGATGTCCAGCTGGACAATTTCAAGGAGTGTCTGAAAACCGGAATCCAAATCGCCCACGGAAGCGACTTTATGGGCTCACCAATGGTGGAACAGGGCACAAATGCGAAAGAGCTTGTGGCGATGGCTGACGCAGGCATGACACCCATGCAAGCCCTCCTAGCTAGTACGAAAGTCGCTTCGAAAGGCGTGAATATGGAATCAAGAATTGGTACGATTGAAGTCGGGAAATACGCCGACCTTCTCCTCCTTAGGGAGGACCCACTAAAGAATCTGCGCTCAATGCTTGACAACCAGAGTATTACGATGGTCATGAAAGAGGGACAGATTTTTGTAGACCGTGGCATTCGATGGGATTCGGTCAGGGGCTCTCACACGTCGCGAACTCGTTGATCCACTGGGATGTATGGAATGTTGAAGCCAAAGTGTTTGGGGCCAAAAAGCTCAATGCCGCGTTTCGTTCTCCACAAAGGATGAGCTCTGATTCCGAATACAACGATCTCTCTCCCAGGTCTAAGATCAGCATCTCGAACCCGTTGGAATGGCCCAACGCCGACATCGGGGAATGAGGTTAATCCCTCAGCAGTATGCCGGTCGACAATGCAAATTGAGTCGGGGCAGGTCGCCACAACCTTGTCGTTTATCCAGGCTATGTTATACTCCGTCTTCTGGTAGATGCGACAAGTCTTCCCTGAGTACACATTCGAACCTTTGACTAGGACCTCTCCGAACATGAACCCCCCGTGTTCCTTCCGCTCGTGGGAGATAATGCGCCCTTCAAAAACTCTCGTCCCTTGTGCCGCCTTCAGACAAGGGTCAATGGGATCTCTACCCTTCTTGCGAGCTTCCGCTATTGCTGCCCCAACCTTGTGAGCTTTTGTGATTGTTCCAGGAACGAAAGCGTTTCGCAGCCGGACGCCAATGGTCGGACAGGTCATCATTACACACCATCCTCCGCACTCAACCGCGACTGCCCGACCGACTTGCTCCGTCCGTTCATTCGTTTTGGTCGACCTAATAGAAACCTCGTCACCGTATGCTGATACGATAATCGCGGGAGCCAATCTTAGTCGTTTGACATTGAGAGTGGTAGTCGTCCACTCTGGGATAGCCCGACCTGCGCAATCTCCATCCAGACACGCAACCTTCCTCAGTGCTGCCAAATACAGAGGAAGTCCCCAGAGCACCGGTCCCACATTCACGGCAAGAAACTTATCGAATTTTGTCTCAGTATATTTCTCGAAGGAATCCAGCGCCACACGAGCCATCGTAGGAAGTAACTTTTCGGGAGGGGCGATCTGCGCGACCGTGCGGAGACGCTCACGAACCTCGGCAGTGCTCCCGGCCCCGATGCCTCCAGGGACGCAGACATTATCTTTAGACCTTAGATCATCCAGTGAGGCGATACGAACTCGAAGTCCTTTCTCTTCCATCTCCTTCAGAATCGGTTCAGCCCATTCTATTTCACCACCGCCACCGCAGGCAAGCACCTTTCCTCCAAGGAAGACTTGCCGAATATCAGAAACGCCTAGGGTATACATCGCATCACTCACCTGAGTTCTGTTGGACTTGTCAATCTCGAGCGACTCAAACGAAGGCGGCTCATCTCTCGCAATGGGAAACTAATTGCGCTATCTTAGAGGCTGCTTTCCTTGCCGCCCATCGTACTTGTTTCCGCAACATGGATCTAGTTGCGAATATTAGCCAATTTGGACGGCAAATGCCAACATGCCGGCAGCTGCCGGCAAATTGTTTTAGGCCAAACAATGGAATAGGGTAAGAATCGGGGGTCTCCGATGGGGGAAAAACCTTCACAAGTACTTGAAAAGACAGTTCCTGAGGAAAAGATCGCTCCGCCTCATGAAGCCAAGCGGGCTCGCCGGCGGATTTGGGCGGTTTTTGCCGTCGTTGCGATACTCGTTATCGCGGCAATAGGCGCGTATCTCCTCATAGTAGGTGTCGAAAAGAAGAATAGCCTCCCTTGTGCTGTCGCGTCTGTTTCGTCTACGACCACACAACCTGGTATTCAATTAGAGTTCAACGGAACGAGCTCATGGGATATTGATGGCAAGATCGTATCCTATGCCTGGGACTTCGGTGACGGTGGTAAAGCGGAGGGTGCAATAGTCATTCACTCCTACTCCATCCACGGGAGTTATGTTGTCACTCTAACGGTTGAGGATAATAAAGGCGGAACCGCCAACAACGATGTTTGTCTGGTACACATTCAGGTTTTCCCACTGAGCCCGCCAAAAGCCCCCACCAGTCCTCCTGTGGCTGTAGTTCTCACTGATGGGAATATGCGAGCCCCGGGATCTACTGTTGCTTTCGACGGGACGTCTTCATGGCAGTGGACCGAGCTCGATGGAACGTGGGTTGGGCTCAATGTACCTGGCCTTGCCTATGAATGGGATTTCAATGGAGATGGTGTCGCTGATTCGACATCAGCTAAAGTCACGCGAGTATTCTCCGAGCCCGGCAACTTCCCGGTCAGGCTGAAAGTCACCAATTCTACCACAGGGAGTTCAAACACAACAATCAATACGATTCGCATCTTGGAGCCGGAACCTGCCTATGTAGGGGATATTCCGAATCCCGACGTCTATATCCATATGTTGCCTTCTGAGTTGTCGTTCATCGACCCCGCGCACGACTATACATGGCCAGGATTCAACAATTTCTTCGCCAACATCTACGAGCCATTAGTCACCTATGATCGTGATGACGTAAACACTTTAGTGCCACTCATTGCTGAGCAGATCCCAACTGTTGCAAACGGTGGCATAAGCCCGGACGGTCTGAATTACACGTTCAAAATCAGGGAGGGTATTACTTTTACCTCCGGCGAAGCATTAACAGCCTACGATGTTGAGTATTCCTTCGACCGCATGATGGTCATGAATCTCCCAGATGGACCTGCCTGGGAATTGTTAGAAGCCATGAACACTAGCGGCACCCAAGTGATTGATGACTACACGATCCACTTCACTCTATGGCGGCCATATTCACCACTTCTTAAGCTCTTGACCTTTGGAAATTTCGGGGTTCTTAGCAAGGATTTCGTCATCGCAAATGGTGGTTGGGACCCAAGTGTGCCCGGCAGCAACCTCCCGTACGACGGTGGCAAGAATGCGTCTGGATGGGGCGGTCGCAATGATGCCTTTATGGAGAGTCATATGTGCGGTTCCGGCGCCTATCTTCTCAGTGAATGGAAACGAGGGCTGTCGATCAAGTTGGAGCGATTCGACCAGTACTGGCGTGGTCCGGCTGCAATCAAAACGATTATCATTGAGCTTGCTGCGGAGTTCACTCCACGCTTGCTGGCTCTCCAGGGTAAACAAGCTGATGCAATCTTTGTACAATCTGACCTCCAGCAAGTAGCCGCGGTTAGAGCTCTGCGAGGCAACGACTTCCGTATCGTCTCCGGGAATCCGACTTTCTCGGAGACCGCCAAGATCCATCTGAACCAGAAGATCGCACTAGATTCGGTCCCGTCAACCGACAACGTGCCTGCTGACTTCTTCCAGGATATTCACGTCCGCAAGGCCTTCAATTATGCAGTCGATCGGCATGCCATTATCGAAAGTGCTCGAGCGGGCCAAGCAATCGTTTCCACAGGACCAATTCCTCCATCCGCATTTGGTTACAATCCCGATGTTCCAACATATGATTTCAATCCTGCAAAAGTGGAACAGGAACTACGCCTGGCGAAAGCGCCCGACGGGCAATCATGGTGGGACAAGGGGTTCCGACTGACTGGGATCGTCATGTCGGGCTTTCCGGCATATACCGCAATATTGCTTAATCTGAAGGACAACTTGGAATCCATCAATCCGAGGATTACTATCGATGTTCAAGAACTTGACTTGCCGGCTTTCTTCACGAAGTGGGTGACATGGGGTTATGCCATCATGGCCACGACAATGTACGCGGAATATGGGGATCCCCAAACATGGCTCGGGCAGGAGGCGACTTCTTATGGTTTCATAGCCAAGTTCGCGGGAGAACCTACTACCCTTGACGCTTTGGTTGCCGATCAGCTCAATGCAACTGATCCGGTCGTGAGAGCCGGGTTGATTAGGGAGATCCAACAACGGCTATATGACGAAGCTTGGTGGGTTTGGATAGACTATACCGTTGCTCTTGATGCATCGGCGCCTTGGGTAAAAGGATACTACTACCACCCATTGAGATCGCACCCGCTGTACTATGAGATCTCAAAGGGATGAGACTACCCGAACATGACATGCTGGATTCAATCTAACATGGGAAAATGACAGGAAACAAGGTGGCGGCCACCTATATCAACGAGCGGTGGCTCGATCTGATGGCAGATTTCCTTTCGATAGGGACATCGCGGATGAAATCGACATCCTGAAGGTGGTCGCTCTGGGCTGGGAATTTGCCCGCCTAGGATTTTCCTATCGACTTTTTTCTCAGGATTCGGGCGTGGAATCGCTGACAGGAGTGCTTCAGTATATGGATGGAAAGGTTTTCGGAAGAGCTCATCCTTTCTCGCCATCTCGACGATTTTCCCCACATACATGACTCCGATGTAATCTGACATATGGTGTATGACGCTGAGATCGTGAGAAATAAAAAGAAAAGAGAGCCCGGAGGACCTCTGGATTTGCTGAAGAAGATTCAGTGTTTGCGCTTGTACTGAGACATCGAGAGCGCTTGTCGGTTCGTCCAAGACGATGAACTTGGGATCCGCCACAAGGGCTCTTGCGATGCAAATGCGTTGTCGCTGGCCTCCGCTGAACTCGTGAGGAAATTTAAACATATCATCTGACGAAAGACCCACTTCTTCGAGAGCGTGCACTACCTTCTCTTCAGACGGCCGCCCGCTTGTTAGCCCCAAGGCAACAAGAGGCTCGGCTACAATGTTGCGAACGAGCATTCGCGGATCCAGAGATGAAAACGGATCCTGGAATACCATTTGAGCGTAATGCCTAAGTCGTCGCATTCCTTGCTTGGATTCGCCCAGTGCGTATTGACGCTCAAGTTCCTTATCCCAATCTCTCATCTTCGACGTTTCCAAAGCTTCATCGAGCAAGGCCAGAACATCTTCCGGAATGTCATAGTAGATGGTTCCAGATGTAGGTTCTATTAGACGAAGTAAGAGCTTGCCAACAGTTGTCTTGCCGCATCCGCTTTCTCCTACCAGTCCAAGAATGGTGCCGGCGTCGATATCGAAAGAAACACCATCGACTGCTCTAACCCTTCTCGTTATTCCTCGTCTGAGGCCCTCATGCGAAAGAAAATGCCTGACCAACTTTCTGGTAGCGATTACTTTCCTTTTCATGCTGACTATCTCACTCGTAAAGATGACAGGAGACCCAGTGACCAGGCTCTGTCATAATCGGCCTGGGCACCACCTTAGCACATTTGTCAAATGCAAACCCGCACCGAGTCCGGAATCTACATCCACTCGGCGGATCTTTCATATCAGGCACCCTCCCTGGAATTACAGCAAGTTCTTCTTTCGATTCACCGATCACCGGAATACAGCGCATAAGACCCTTCGTATAGGGATGCATGGGTTTCCTGAAGATGGATCTTACATCCCCAATCTCATCAATTGACCCAGCGTACATGACCGCAACACGATCACATTGCTCTGCAATTATCCCGAGGTTGTGGGTAATCAGTAGAACGGACATATCAAAGCGTTCTTTCAGCTCAGAAATAAGCTTGAGAATCTGAGCCTGTATGGTAACGTCTAAGGCCGTTGTAGGTTCATCTGCGATCAGAATAGATGGCCTACACGCCAACGCCATGGCAATCGAAATCCTCTGCTGCATGCCACCACTTAGTTCGTAAGGATAGCTCTCTGCGACTTTCTCGGCATCTGGAATCCGAACAGCATCGATTAGTTCTACGGCACGGGCCATAGCCTCGTCCTTCAAGAGCCTTTCATAATTGAACAAGGGCACGTGTCGAGAGAACCTTGCGAACATGCTATCCCCTGCAATGCCACCTCGACCAATTCGTTGAAGAAGAAGCATCCGCAGTTTGAATACCAATTTGGAGATCGAATCCATGAAATAAGCGTTGCATCTCGGGCAAGAGGCAGCAATAGTCGTCACTAACCCACCGCAACAAGAGCATACATAGCCCACTCCAGATGATCGCTTCATAAGTTGTTCCCCTCTTCCAATGAGTTCGATGGTTACTCTGATGCGAGTCAAGACTGCCCGTAAGAGCTCCGGTCTCTGATGTATCAAAAGGGATTCAGCAACTTGATAGCCAGCCGTGAGCAACGGATTGAGCGAGGTCATCGGATCTTGGGATATCATGGAGATTGCACATCCTCTGATTCTCACGAGTTCAGACTCGTCAAGAGCAAGCAGATTTACTCCGCGAAGCGGCTTAGTCTTATCCGCCAAAGGAAAGTACAAAATCCTTCCACGAACAATTCTAGCAGGCGGACAGTCTATAAGACCTATTATGGCCTTCGCCGTAACACTCTTTCCGCAGCCGCTCTCGCCAACCAAGCCAAAGGTTTCCCCTCGATGAACTTCGAATGTAACGTCTTCGAGAACCTTCGCTTCCCCCCACATTGTCGGAAATCTGAGTGTGAGCGCCTCAACCCTGAGAAGTGGGGAAGTCCGGTCGATCCGAGTTGACTCGTCATAGATTATCTCGCGTTGAATCGCACGCTCGTAGGCCTGTTGGCGAATCCGCCGACGCTCAGCCTTCCCAAGACCGACAGACTCATAGAGTAGACTCCTCAATCTTGGGTCGAACATATCGCGAAGCCCGTCTCCTAGCAAGTTGAATCCGAGAACGAAAATGCTGATCGCCAAGCCGGGAAAGAACACCATCCACCAGAATCCCTGGGCAATGTAGTCTCTGCCTTCGGCAATCATGAGACCCCATTCTGAGAACCCTGGTTCGGCGCCAAAACCTATGAAGCTTAACCCTGCCGCGATCAATAAAGTAACACCTAGGTCGAGTGAAGCTTGGACAACTACAGGTGTGAGAGAATTAGGAACTATGTGTTTGAAGATGATTCTACCTTGGGAAGCCCCGGAACATCGTGCCGCGTCGATGTACTGCTCTTGCTTTGTTGTCAAGACTTGGCTCCGAAAGATGCGAACGTACCATGGCCACCAGATGATAACAAGCGCAATCATGATGTTCATGAGACTCCGCCCTAGAGCGCTAGCCACGGCCATCGCCATAATCAGACCGGGAATGGAAATAAACAAATCACTAATGCGCATGATAATCTCATCGACCCATTTGCCGAAATATCCTGCAATCCCGCCCAGAAGAACACCGATGAGGGCTGATGCCGAGACGACCAATACCGCGAGACCTAAGGAGACGCGTGTCCCCCATATGACACCGTAGTAGATATCTGCGCCATTGACCCCGGTTCCTAGGATATGGTCGGGCGTTCCCGGGGGCTCGGGCAAACGCCAAGTACGAGGACGCTGGTAAGGGTCTATCGGATTAGGCGGAGCGAGAATAGGAGCAAGAACGGCAATAATCAAGATCCCAGAAACAATAACGATTCCCGTGAGCGCGAGGGGATTCTTCCTTAACATCCGGAAGAGCTCCCGAACCCGACGCACTTGGGCGAGCAAGGTCTTGGACCATGCAGACTTCTTGCGAATCATATGATTTCACTCGGCTGCGATACGAGGGTTGAAATATCCATACAAGATGTCAACGATCAAATTGATGGTAACATAGACTATGCCAGATACCAGGGCCAGGCCAACCACTGCAGCATGGTCTAGTCGAAGAACCGCCTTGGCTGCCCACATACCGAGACCTGGATACCTGAAAACGGTTTCCACAAGGACCGATCCGCCTAGGAGGAACCCACAGGATAGCCCGATTACTGTGATTGTTGGCAGCATCGCATTGCGCACCGCATGACGCTTTACCACTTCTTTCATAGTCAAGCCCTTGGCTCGAGCCACCTGAATATATTGTTGACTGAGAACTTCCAACATTGACGAGCGCATCATCCTCATAATTATGGCCATCGAAGCATAGGAGAGAGTCAGAGCAGGAAGGAACATATGAGTGAGGACATCCACAAGGAATTCAGAATCGCGGTTCAGGATCGCATCCAAGATCAAGAATCTAGTATACGTCTTGATATCGTGCCGAAGGAACAAGGACTCGTTGTATGGTCCTGGGGCGAATGCCGAAATGCCGAGGACACCGAAAAAAAGATAGAGTAGAAGCAGACCCAGCCAAAATACGGGGGTGGAAACGCCATACAAGGCAACAATCCGCAGGGCGTGATCACTTGGATAATTGCGGCGAATTGCCGAAAACTTACCAGCTGCTATACCAATGAAAACGGCTAGTAGTAGGGAAACGGTTGTCAATTCTAGAGTTCGAGGGAGAAAGGTCGCGATGCAATTTGTGACAGTATCTCCCCCCGACACAGAATACCCAAGATCGCCATGAAGGGCGTCGTCCAACCAGTAGAAGTATTGTATATAGAGCGGCTCATCTAAATGATGTAGCTTGATTATCTCTTGGAGCTTTTCCTCGGTAAGCCCTTGGGGATTTGTGACATAAACCATCGCGGGGTTCCCAATGCACCTCGTCAGGACAAACACGATCACGCTAATTCCCATTAGAACTGGTATCGTTAGGAGCACTCTACGGACTATGAACTTGAACATGACCAAAGCGCATCCCCAACTTCTTTCCTTTTCTAAGGAGACACAAACAGTACAGGTAATGCCAATTCGTATATTTGTATCACGAGCCGGCAATGGTCGGATTCATCCACGATGTCTGCTCTTGGGATATCAACGAATTCGTTCAGGGATGGCACATCGTCTTGCCATATTATGTAATGCTCTTTCCATCGAACTCACGTCGACGTCCATCTTCTCGGATTTGAGCAAATGCCCAATCAGTTTCATTTCGGCCAGCCGAAGATGTTCTTGAAACGTTGATCGTGCCAAACCAGCTTCCCGTGCGAGATCCGAAACCCGAATGTTGCGAGGATACTTATAGTACCCGTGTTGGAACGCAATCCGAACCGCTTCGAGCTGCTTGGGAGTTAAGGCCTTTCTCCAAGCAAAGGACGAGGATACCTGTTGATTCGGCTCCTGCTCTCTAATCGACAAAATCGCGAAATCACGACCCTTCTTCCCCTCAAGAATCTGAACGAGCCGCCTGAGATTGTTCAAATGGGGAGCCAACACAGTTTGCAGCTCAAAGTCACTCTTCACCAAAACAGGCGGATCAAGGAAACAACCAGATCGAAACAGCAAGTCGGCTGTCGTCTGACCATAATCATCGTGGACAATGAAGTCTACAGAGTATTGCCATTGCCGTTCGCTCAATCTGTTCTCTTCTAAGGAACTGAACTCCAAATCATACGGATTGTAGGCCATAACGTCAATCTCATTCTCGCTCCGCACCGTCATGCTCCCGAGCACCAGGCGATGATCGATCTTCTGACCCGCCCAGAACGTTACATCACGAATGTGCGGATCAAGCATGAGGTTGCTTCCCCAACAACCCTTGTGACGAACGAGAACTCGCGCACGATACGTTATTCTCCCCACTAGCTTAAGCGAAGCTCTTGTCTTATTCATCCTTCCTGCCCTTAAGCTTTCCTATGTGAAGCCTCCAAGACCAAGAAACCTATTTGCCCAAGATCCGGAAATCTCCTGCCAGAGCAGCTAGCCGTGTCTGGGGTCGGGATGCTACTTGGATTTCAGCCCGGGATCTACCGGTGATTAAAGCTGGGAGTTTTACTTGCCGGCAAGAACCGGGGCTGCGCGTTCGACTTCCTTGTGGGCAAGAGACACACGTATTGCGTGGGATTAAGGACACGGCGAGCGAGACGTCTGTGATCGGCCACTGCTTCAGGCCAAAATCTAGGTTGTACTCAGGTTCCCTGGATTGCCAAGGAGGCCGCAGACTTATTTATGTGCCCATCATAATCATCCGCCTCGCTTCGGCGCGTCATGCAGGGATAGCCAAGCCTGGTCAACGGCGCTAGATTCAGGGTCTAGTCGCGCAGGCGTCCGCCGGTTCAAATCCGTACGAGGGTACATTTCGCTTCGCAGTCGCTTCGAGGACGCCGAGTCACCTTTTGCTTGTCCCGACATAGACCGTGATTGACATGGGACGGGAATGGAGCGGGCTTAATTGGATGTTCGTCCGTCAGTATGACTCGCGTGACGAACAAAGGATGGCAGAAAGGAGGGCATTGCAGCCCTTCACGAACCTGCCCCGTTTTCCCATTCTCGCCAGAATGGCCCATTATGTCCAGAGCGTTCAAGGCAGAGGCTTCCTGCCTCCTTCATACGCTCTCGAAGACCTCAGTTATCCTTTCCATCGCCCAGTCGATCTCTTTCTTCGTGATGACCAAAGGCGGGGCAAACCTAATCGTCTTCTCGTGTGTGTCCTTCGCCAGAACACCTTTCTTCATGAGACTCTCGCAAATGGGGCGAACGGTTTCGTCCTTCCCGAGGTGGAATTCGACGCCTATGAGCAGCCCCATGTCCCGGATCACCTTGATCCTGTCAGACTTGATCTGCTTGAGGCTCTTGACGAAATATCCGCCCATCTTCTTCGCATTGCTGGACAACTTCTCGTCAACCAGCACGTCCAACGAGGCAATGCCGATGGCAGCCGCCAGCGGATTTCCGCCAAAGGTACTGCCATGACTGCCAGGGGTGAAGACGCTCATTATCTTCCTGCTCGAGAGCGAGGCAGATACCGGGTACAGGCCGCCGCCGAGGGCTTTGCCGACGCACAGGATGTCCGGTTTTATGCCCTCGTGCTGGAACGCGAACATCTTACCTGTCCTGCCGAATCCCGTCTGAATTTCATCAAGAATAAGCAGTATGCCCTTCTCGTCGCATATCCTTCTCAGCCCCTTCAGGTAACCCTTGGCGGGTACGTTTATGCCAGCTTCGCCTTGAATGGGCTCGACGAGCATGCCAATTGTGTTCGGGCCAATGGCTTTCTCGAACGCCGGTATGTCATCATAGGGGATTGTCACGAATCCAGGGGTGTAAGGGCCGAACCCCTTCTTGGAATCGGGATCGCTCGAGAAGCTGATGATTGTGGTCGTCCTGCCATGGAAGTTGTTCTCACAGACGATTATCTCTCCTTCATTCTCGGGTATGTCCATGGTCTGATGTGCCCATCTTCTGGCCATCTTGATCGATGTCTCGACAGCTTCAGCCCCCGTGTTCATGGGGAGCGCCATTTCCATTCCAGCGACCCTGCACAGCTTCTTCATGAAAGGCCCCATCTTGTCGTTGGAGAAAGCTCTTGATGTCAGTGTGACTCTCCTCATCTGGGTGATCGCGGCCTTGACGATCTTAGGGTGTAGATGCCCCTGGTTGATTGCCGAATACGAGCTCAGCATGTCGATGTATTTCTTCCCGTCGACGTCCCAGACCCACACGCCCTTCGCCTTCGATATCACGACTGGTAGTGGGTGGTAGTTGTGCGCGCCATACGTCTGTTCCAGTTTGATATAGTCTCTCGCTTTCAAGTTTGCAGCCTCCTGATCGCCGTTGAGATGAAAATGCGGTCAGGATTCCGAGAACAACTCGCGCGATTAAAACTGTTTCCCATCAACTCGACCTCAAACGCTTGTTTCACGATTGACAAGCCCTGGACTGTCGGTATGACTTCGCCTGCTCCGCCCGAGGAAAGGCAGTTCCTCTAATTGGACAGGATCTACGGTAATCTGAGTCCTTTGAATATGGATAGGGGGACGATCCCGCTGACGACCTTGTTTGGCTTGTCTGGAATCTCGTTTATCGTCAGGTCTAGGGCGACGCCGAGTAGAATCGCCGTCTTCTGAGGCGTCATGTCGGGCTTGCTGCAAAAATAGCCCAGAGCCTTCATGCAGGCGATATCCGTGGCCTCATCGATCGTCTTTGCCACTCCCACGAATCCCATGTAGCCCTTGCTGTAGGCGTCGTGCACTCTCGGTTTCCTGACGACATAGGCCAGAGGATCCAGATGGTCTAAATCTTCTCTGACCGACAATCTTACCGTTGCCGAGAGAGGCGCTTCTATCGCGCTTGAGAACACCTCGCCGTCTCCCTGTGCCACGTGGGGATCTCCCAGGAAAAGGAGCCCCCCGTCCACATTCACAGGCAAGTACAGGCTGCTCCCTGCTGTGAGATGCTTCAGATCAACAAAAAGGAGGACTTCTCTCCGAATCCTGCTCCCTGGAAATGCAAGCGGTGTAACTACATGACGATCTGCTAATGGGAAAAGCGCATTCTTCTAGAAACTGAATCTAGCCCGTGAACCCCGGCTCATGATTGGCGACGGAACTGTGGTGGGCCTGAAGAACACGAGATTCGGGATTAGATTTGAACACCGTAGCTACTCCTCGCCTCCCGTACCGCATGGTTGTCCGAGTACGTTGTTACACCGATATGGTCATCGTATCCGATTCCTCATCGTAGCCCTCGAATCCGATCAGCTCATTGGTGAGGAGCCAATACACGACGGCTGAGGTGATGAACTCGGTCATGGTGCGATCACCATTCAATTCGTTTTCTATCGCCTCGCGCGCCCAGCAAACGAGCACGTCGGGAAGCCTTGCGCTGACCACTTCGGTCTCGTGCAGCAGTTCATCGTCTAGCTCTTTTCCATCTACTTTTATTACGATCTTCATGAGGATTCTTTGGGGCGTTACAAGATATAAGGTACTGCCGATAAGAGGTCGATAACAAGCATGGATTATCTAGGCTGCTCAGGTGAGAGAAAAGCGTTCTTGTGATGCTGGCATGATAAATATCCCACATCTGAGATATATAATTTCATAATGCTTTATCTATTTGCACGCCACGTGACCTGCACAGATCGGTTCGAGTGCCTGGACCGTGAACCGCCCTCTCCAGATCGTGAATCATACATGGGTTCGAGAGAGTTCCCATCCGTGTCTTGTGACTTACATTGCTAGCTTGTAGACGCTCTCATGTAGACACGATGAATCTTGACCGGTATTGTAGACTATCAGTATCTCCGTGTAAACCTGCGTATACGCCTGTTTACGGATGCGTGCTATGGGTCCCTGATTTCCTTTGCCTGGAACCGCTCGAACCAAAATCACATAACTCGGATCTCATGACGCGGTGCCGTAAACTAGCCGTAAACTGTACGGGGTAGAAGCCTAAGCTGCGGACTAGTTCTTCAAGTCTTGACAGAAGAGAATGTGTCTACCTCCAGCATCCTCAGTGTATACGCTGTGAAAACGCGTCTACATTGTACGTGTCTACGGAGTATACGATGTGTAGTTGCGTATACACGCCCGTGCATACGCGGCTGAGATGCCAGTTTGAACATGAGCAATTCGTCGTTACGACTCAAGGAGAGTACAAACCGAAAGCAGGTTTGCATCCCATTGAATGCACTCTGCCATGCGTATCCTACTCCATTTGTTCCAGAAGCGCCCGTCGCTCTCCAGTTGGACCATTAATCAGACGGTCTCGAGAAAGTGTGATTGACCTAGATTGTAGATCAAGGTCTTCCTGAATCTCTCCATGTGTGGATTGGGGAGGAGCCGCAGAGAGTGCATATGCTGTTTAGACTGATCCTTTCGCTCGAAATGGTTTCTCGTTTTGGTTCGGACTATATCTCAATCAGACGAGCATTTATGATCTTACTGGAGTGCAGTCCTGTCATGAGAGCGAATCCAGTCGGGACCGACTTATAGGCAGAGACTGATACCGGCCACGTTCGTTGGCAGTCGCATTCGTACGGGGGCGACATCATTGAGCAGCAATGACAGTGAACATGCCAAGCGGTTGCTTGTACCTCTTTTGTCCGGAGGATTGGATTCCGCAATAGCAACGATCAGAGCGATGAACGATCTCGGCATTAAGCGAGTAGAGCCGTTGTTCGTCAACAGAGGTCAGAGTGCCTATGATGACGAGCGACGAGCTGTGATGGAGATTTCGAGGATGGTTGGCGCCGATAAGCTATGCGAAAACGTTATAACCATGCCCTGGTACGCGAGACAGAAGGAGCTGAATCCCTGTGCGTTTCCCTATGGAAGGAATCTCGTTCTTGGGGCCGTTGCTGTGTCGTACGCTTCAGTAGCCTTTCACACATGCTCAAGCCTAATCGTCATGGGTTTCACCAAAGATGACAGTGAGATCGTGGCTGATTCATCCCCAGAATTCGTCTCGTCATTGAATGATGTCATAAGAGAGTGCATTGAGAGCAATGATGACAATTCTCGCATAAAGTTCATCGCACCATTGATCAGTATCACAAAAGGCCAAGCTATCAAGTGGCTCATGACGCAGTCGGTCGGAGAGGCAATGGTCCGTGCGTCTTGGAGCTGCTACGAGAATTCAGCAAAACACGGAGGGTTACATTGCGGGACTTGCGGAGCATGCGTTCGAAGGCATGAGGCATTCCTGAGTGCCGGTATCTGTGATCCCACGGAGTACCATTCCAAGAATGGTGGCCCCAATCGGGTGGTATCACCTGATTCCATATGATATCGCGGAGATACTGACTCCATCCCAGTTCCAATGCCGATCAATCTGGCCAAACCAAAAGGCATTTAGGCACAAGAGACCATCAAAGAGGCGCACTCAGAAGCTCGCCTAGCATTAGAGCACGGAATATCCGTCGTTCGAGGAGGAGATGGCTTGTCCGATGAATGAGAACGAACTCCAGGAGGCTCTTCGCCAAATACAATTCAACAAGACTGAAGCGGAGACGCTGTCTTCGCTTGTCAATGACGCTGTTGGAAAGGGTAAGAAGGTCCAGCTAGAACACCGGCGATTGAAAGACATCTGCAGTAGAATCATAGACACGATGAAGGACAAATCGATCCTCCTTGATGAGGTTGAGCTTACGGGTGCTTCCTTGATGAGCGTCGCAGCGGGGATAGACGGGAGCTTCTTTCCGATAGGTGGAGTGGGTGGTCTCTGGTACGTCCCGATGAGCGTTGCCAGAATAGTCTTTGACGGCGGCGTTTCCTCGATTCCTGTGGTTGATGTCTTTGATGCGCACATTGAGGAGATACAGGAAACTAGCGAGACCTTCAATATCAACCTAGAATGTGCAATAAGAATGATGGTGGGAGAGAACAAGGCTCTAATGAACTGGGGTTCCAGAAGAAAGAAGTCTATCGTTTTCATTGACGGCCCGATTGTGGACCCGCCCTCGTATCAAGAGAATGCATTTATTGAATATAGAACTGAGGCGCTGAGAACCAACCTTGAAACAAGCCAGGTAGTGGGTTGCGTCAAGAAGTCCAGAGATCGCTTCATCAGGGACTATTTGGTCGAAGAGAGCGTCATAGAACCAGCTTGGCGTGACAGTTTCCCAAGCGACCAGCATCTATTCCTATACTTGTTCACAAAGTTGAGAGAACAAGGTGCTTCTGGACCGCTATTCACTCGACCGCTCGTTGTCAGACAAGGCGGAGCTTACAGGGTCTATGAAGATAGAGGTCTAAAGGTAGGATACGTATTCTTTCAAAAAGATGCGTCTGCAAAAGTACTAAGACTCGATCTCATCGAGTCGTCCGATGTGATGGATGACCAGAAAGAATTGGTCAAGCTCGCGAGAAACGCAGTAAGAAACGCATCTGATTGGACGTATCCGGGGCAGGACATTCCTCTGCCCGTGAGACTGGCTGACGAGAAGTGCAAGATTCGTCAGGGATGCGCTGAAGTCCTCTATGACGACATCATGAGCAGGGGAAAGGTGACGGACAGATTTGGGCAGATAATCTCTTTACAGCTGAGGTGATGATATGAAAGACCACGAGCCAATAGCGGTGACCCTGAGCGAGGCTACGACGCAGGAGGCGTTCTGTCAACTACTGGAGAAATCGGAGCGAGGGCAGATCCATGAAGGACTGATGCTCATTGTGGATCTCAATAGAGGATCACAAAGGATTCTTGCGAGAGTCAGCCAGGTGATTCCATACAATGCATTCTACACGGCCGGTGATGCCTGGAGTGAGGCTCGCAGGAAAAATGTGCCAATCCCAGAAGAAGTGGCTCGCCAATATGAAATTGCCAAGTTGGAGCTCCTGACGCTTATCCCTCGTGGCGTTATTCGAACGCCTCCTGCTCCTGGCGAGAATGTCTATAGGCTTGACATCTCCCGAGACGCTGAGGCTATCTTCGGCAAGAAGAGAGGAGATAGCGGCATCGCGTGGTTCGGCTCTCTTTCAGGCTACCCTGATGCACCGGTTCCCATGGATGTCGAATTCGCTCCAATGCACATGGCAGTTTTCGGAACAACTGGTAGTGGCAAGTCATATGATATGGGGGTCTTACTGGAGAAACTCTCGAAAATACCTTCAGGTCGCGACGGATCTTCATTTGCCTATCCCATGGTCGTAGTAGACGCACACGGTGATTACGTGCCTTACTCTGATTACGCTTCAGATGGTAGAAAGTTCGGTGAGTATGCCTGGGTGAAAAGGTTTGTTTTTCCAGAGGCTCTCACATACAACCCTACTCTGCGGGCAAACAGGCTTAAAAACGTTGTTTGTCCCATAGGAATAAACCTCGATCGCTTGTCGCCTAGGGAGATTGCCGAGACTGTGGTTCTGTTTCACAAGGGGACTCTCGAAGGGGCGGATCTCCAAGTGCGAGCGATAGAAGAAGGGTTCGATCAGATGCAGCTCAGAGGCTACGACAGCATGCAGGCCGTGCTCCAGGACCGAACTCTTCTTGCAACTTTGCGGACAACAATTCTGCAGCTTCCTCAGCAGGTAGTGCATCCTGCTTCGGCATCAGGTGCCGCAAGAGCTCTGGACAACTTTGTTGGCGTTGTGGAGAATAGACATCGACTCCTCTCAGCACAGTCGCCCATTTCCGATCCTCATCAAGATTTCGTCGACGATATGACAAGCAATCATGGTCTTTCGATCATCGATTTTTCGGCCGAAGGGGCACCGGGTGTAGACCTTCGGATCAAACAACTGGTCGTGACGTATCTCGCGACTTTACTTCTAAATAGGTTCACAGATTTCAAAGTCAGAGGGGACGCTCGATACCTCATTTTCGTGCTCGAGGAGGCACACAATTTCGCTCCGAACAGCAACTATCCGATATCATATAGTCTGGCTCAGCGCAAACTGTCCGACATATCCACTCAAGGACGGAAGTTTGGTCTATCATTGTGCGTGATATCCCAGAGCCCTCGTTTTGTTGACCAAATTGTAGTTTCAATGTGCAACACGTTTTTCCTGCACAAGATATCTCACGAAGACGTGAGTTTTGTGAGAAGCGTGACGGGAGGCCTTCCTCCTTCGCTGCTCAGCAGGCTAACGACGCTCGATCGAGGTGAGTTGATCTTTGCGGGCCAGATGAACCCTGTACCGTTCCCGATTCTTGCGAAGATCACTGACAAACGACTTGTTGAGCACAGAGCTGGAGAGACTCGTGTTGTTGATGGCCTCTCTACTGTGGGAGTCCTCCGGACATGAATACGATGAGACCGCCGAAACGATTGCCTAACGAGGCTGGTGTGACCTTCGAAGGATTCGAAACCACGAGAATACCTTCTCGCGAGATTGTAGGTAAGAAAATAGAGAACTGGCTCGAGTCGTGCACTAAGATGAGAGCCCCTTCAATGAGGGTTTTGCTTGGAGAATGGGGAGAAGGAAAGACAGACGCATACCGTAGGCACATTGCCCCATGGTGCAAGAGATACAATCACAAGGCCTTTTTCGTCTCATCTTCGACTCTGGCGAACACGTATGACAGTCCCCAAGCAAAAGAAGCGATCTCCAACACTTCCTTATCCTCCTTACGGTTCCTGGTGGCACTGTTCTCGGCTACCAAGTCAACAAGCCCTGAGCTCCCTTTTCCTTCCGTAAATGGATACTCTGACTCTTTCCAGTTCGTCCGTGATTGCCTCAAGGCCGTATGTCAGGGGGACTCACGCCTTATTTTCTTCATTGATGAGTTCGAGGAACTGCTTGGAAGAGTGAGACTTAGTGAGGTGATATCGGGCCTCAAAGAGATCCTTAATCCACCACAAATCCCATCGGAATCGAAGAAGAGTCTCAGCCCTGAGTCGTTGCTTCATGAATCTGGGGAATTCCAAGGCAGAGTCCATTTCATGCTTTCATGCACTCCAGATGCATTCTTCAGACTACAGGCAGACGGAGACACGAGCCTGATCTTTGGAGGGCTGGGTCGCAGAGTTGGCCAAATCGAGATAACCCAGATTAGCAAGGGAGAGGCAGCAAGATTCCTGGATGAACTTATGCGCTACAGCTATGAAGGCAAGTTGGACTTTCTTCCTGTTGAGAGCGCCGGGATTTTCAGCTCACTTGCGCGAGTTGGCCAAAGCAACCCTGGTGTCATGGTCAGCTTGTTTGCTCATTTCTTTCAGTCTCTGCGTGTCTCCCAAGAGGAAATGCGAATTGCAGACCATACGGCCCTTCTAGAATTCCTTCAGTCGGAACGCGTATTCGTATACGGTGGCCAGACGAGGTGCTTGGAGCCCGAGACCCTTGACAGACTCTTCAGAATAGTGGGTCATTCTGGCTCTGAGAAGGGGCCATTGATCCTCCTGAGACTTCTACTAGGGAGCCTCGGGCCGATAAGCCAAGAAAACGTTAGGACATGCATCCATTTGTCTGATGGTGATTTCAAGAGTTCAATTGGCCTCATCAACGAAAGGCTGAGACGCGAAGAAGGAATCCAACACGCAGTATTGAAGGTCAAGGCGCTGAAGGAAGGCCTGAACTTCACTGACCTTGTGCAGGCCCTGTCCAAGTTTGTTGCAAAAGAGGAGGACCGTTCGATATTGAAGATGGGTAACTACGAGGAGCCGCTTGCCGCGGTTGAAGATAGACTAACATGGTACGATTATGGAGAAGACCGCATTCTAAAGTCAAGGGTATGCGTGCCAGCCGATCTTGATTCTGCATTGGCCATTTTTGAAGGAATTGCACCCGAAGATGCCATTGAATTTGCCAAGATAGTTGAAAGAAGGTGCTCCGAAGGACCGTCGGAAGTGCTAGCAAGTGAACAGCTTCTTCAGCGAGTTTTTCCAACTCCAGTACCGACCGGTCTAGAGTATATCCACAATCGAGAGACCAGGGCCAAGCTATGGAGGGAAGTCAACAGAAATCTTTCTGATCTCTACAACGAGAATATGCCAAATGCAGTTGTGGATTTGATTGGAATGATTGACGACAATGAAGTGTCGGTGCTAAGAAAGGGGCCGGACTTTGTCCTTACATTGTTGAGTTTTTCTGGCGGAGCTCGAATTGTCACATTATTCTATTCGGCGAATGGAGACCTTGAGGCCGGCCACGTCGACAGACTCTATGAACTAGCTAAGGGATCATCTCCAATCCTACATCTGGCGATTGTCTTATACTCTGGGGAGATGAGCAAAGAGGCTGCCAGTTGTAGAAAAGCAAAAGAACTTGGAGAGGCGGGCTCGGACTCAACGCTCTATATCCGGATTCATCCAGCTATCGCAAAGCGGGTGATTATTGACTCTGTTCTTTGCAGGTCCTACAAGGAGTGCATCGAATCGCAATTGTACAATAGTGCGATTGAGAATCTCGTCAACAAGGAACTAACCATTCCTCAGAAGGTTGAGACTTGGCTCAAAAGACAAGCCATGGGAGGAAAGGTGATTGACGACTTAAGGACACAATTCCCACCAAGAGAACTAGCTGATTCACTGAAATTCTATCTCAACCTTAGAGGGTCGGATGCTACCCCCGACACCGCACTAGCAAGGAATCGGGATGAATTGCTGAAGTTTGTGTTCTACAGTTCGAGGCTGGGATTGATACCAGACATTTCAGGACTGGAGAAGTTCAAGAGCATGACGGAAGATCTTGTCGAAGCAGGATTCCTCGCATACAGACCCAAGAGTGGGGCGCTTTATGTTTTACAGCATCCGATCGAAAAAAGGATCATCGAGATACTTGGCAGTACGAAAGGAATGCCGGAGAATCAGCTGGAGGAGCATTTCATCCTCGCTTCTCGTTCTCGGAAACTGCTTCGCAATGTGTACCTGAATCTCCTTGAATACGAAGGCGTAGTGCATGAGAAAAACACACTCTTTGCGCTCAGGGACAAGACCGAACTCGCTAGAGAAGCGGAGACTTCCTTGGAAGAGCTCAGAAGGCAAATCGATTCAAAGCGCCTCGGGGGCTATTGTCATGTTTTCGTGCGCAAGGAGCGCGAATCAAGGCTGATTATGCCGAAGGAGGCACTTGATATTGCGATCTCTCTATCGGCTCCTGTCAGGAGCCCAGACTCGACAACGGACGACCTTCTAACCCGTCAAAAAGCATCTTTGGCACTCAGCCTCTCAAGGCATATGCTTGATGAAATTCTGCCGCATGTTAGGGGAGCCGTAAAGATTGCTGAGGACAACATCCTCAGCATTGAGAAAAGTGTGAGCGATTTCGAGGAGAGACTCACGAATCTGTGCTCGAACCTTAGACGATGGTTCAAGATTGAGGTTGAGCCAGAGAATGTTGATGAGTTCGTTGAGATTTCGGGGTTGAAGGACCGCGCAGTGTCCATTCACCATGGATACAGTGACTTGCAGAATCTACGGAAGCTCGAGAAAGGGCTCAAAGAGAGCGAATTATCATGCTTCCTCTTCAACAAGAGCGATGATGAATCCTTTGGATTCAATCTCAAGACAAAAAGGATCGTCGAAATCAATGAAGATGTGCAATCGAAGCTGGTGAACTATCTTAAGGTACTGACCCTGGCCGAGGAGAATCTTCGAAGGCTCGATGACTCGGTCAAGCGAATTCGAGAAAAAGCCGATGCGATTGGCAATCCCCCCTATCCACTTCTAACTTCAGAGGTCCTGAAGAGACTCAAGAGCCTCGACGTATATGCAGGAATTCAGCTGGAAAAACGAAGAAAAATCGGATTGCAGGATGTGAAAAGGTATTGCGAAAACGTAACTGGCAAGATTCTGACTGGCCTCGATGGTTATCATTCATGCGTTGTCCATTTGAGTACCATAAATGGCTTCGAGAATTCCCTTTCTGCGGCGCTTGCCCAGGCGGGCGAGTCAGTCAAATGGGCGGAGGAAATACTCGACGTCGAGCCGTGGAAAAGTGGTACCTTATCTCTGCGAGAACGTCTGGACGCTCGCCAGGAAGAGTACGATGGGCTGAAAACGAAGATAGTGTCGGAAGACCCGAAAGAGATCCTGGAAGTGCTTCGGATCTTCGAAAAAGAGCTCCCGGTCCTCGAGCAGGACCTGAAAGCTATTTCTGGGAGAGTCAATGAGATTTGGACTGACTATCGATCTGAAATCGATGAATTTGTAGCCAGCATTCGGCGCCTCGTATCACTAACTCGAAAAAGACAAACTCTAGCATCTGGCGATGCTCTGGAGAAAGAACTTGAGAGTCTGGATAAGGTCCTTTCAAGAACCAAACCGCTTGAATTGCGGTCTCCGATATCGAAATACGACCCGTCAATGCAGAGGTCGCGTAGACTGATGTATTCGCTTGTTGCACCAGTCTTGACCAAGGATGAGGCCTCCGTTCTCGGAATAGTACTTGGTCACCTGAAAGAAGACAGCAACAGATGGTTGCCACTCTCAGACTTGCACTCAGAGCTGGAGAAAAAACTTGCACTGTCCCCTGACCAGGTTGACAGCGTATTCAGAGGGCTGATAAAGAAGAGATTCCTTAAGGGGGGCGTGGCCCTGATTCCATGATTGTCCTAGTATGAGGTGAGAAATCTTTGTTCTACAAAGGAGAAATCGAAATTGACATTCTCTGATTCTGCGAGCGAACGCAGAAGAGAAACTGCGCTGGTCTTGCGTAGTCCCGAAGATGTATTAGACGGCCTGAATAACAATTCAACAATAAGGGATTGGCTGGATTTCATCGAATCCAAATACGTTATGCCAAGGAGAGAGGTGTTGCTTTTGTTCCCGTGTACGGCGACAAAACCCTACCTGGAGTCAAGATCCTATAGAATACTACTTGAGACTCTGAATCAAATCAATGGAAGCAAAGGGAAAATCCACCTGGCCACAGTGTCAGAGCCTTTTGGCTTGGTACCCCAGGAATTCTATGATGACACGCAGTGGAACTATGACTGTCCGGGCCTTTTCCAATGGTGGTGCGAGAGGAATTCAATAGACTATGACCCAGATACTGTCCGGCAGTGTCTAGAAATCATCGGGAAGGCAGTAGGCAGGTTTCTTGAGAGGAATTACCTAAGGCGTTTTGCGACCCTAATTGCGTGCGTTCGATACTGCTCATCTTCTCTCGCCTTCAAGGGGGATCATACTCATAGGAGGATTCTAGAGATTGCGTCAGATGTCTCTGGAGTCCCAATCAGATTCGTTCCGAATAGAGCACAGATTCGATCTCTTGTCACATCCAGGGGCGCCTTTGCTTGGGACATGTATGGGCCTGCTCATCCTGTGGCTCAATGTCACTTGAGATCTTCGCTGGAGGTTGCACTTGGTGACAGATCGTAGTCCTCTCTTCTGGCTCACACACAGCATAGACGGTAGTCCGCGGCCATGGGAGCATTTTAGGATTGAGAACCTGATGGTCAATGCCCAAGAGATTCTTCAATCGCCGGCATGGACTGACCGAGTCACCGCAAATGGCATTCACAAATCACTACGTTTCTCAGGCTCAATAATGATGGACTCTGGTGGATACCTCATTCTCCGAGACCGCAAGCCAAGATTCGGCCTCGAGGAAGTGCTGGATCTCTACGAAGCAAGTCATCCTGAGTACTGCGTTGCGCTGGACCACCCCTTGCGACCAGGGATTCGCAGATATCAAGAACGTTCCAGACAGAATGTGAGTTTACGGAACCTTTCTGCAATGCTCAGGCTAAGGACCACCAACAACCCCAGTATGGTTCCAGTAATTCACGGACATTCGATTGAGTCAGTTAGCTGGTATATTTCGAGACTTCAAACCCGTGGCAGATTCGACCTAGTCGGAATTGGCAGCCTAGTTCCTTCATTGTTCAAGCTCAAGGGTGCCATGGGTATTACTCAGGCGATTTCTATTCTGGCTTATGTGCGTCAGCGTTTGCCGGAAGCTAGACTTCACACGTTTGGCGTCGGTAGCACGATTACAATGCATCTCATGTTCTTGATTGGTATTGATTCGATTGATAGCTCAGCATGGAGAACAAAGGCGGCTTATGGGGCAATTCAACTCCCAGGGATAGGAGATCGGTACATAACGTCCAACGAACGCTCTGCCATCAAAAGGAAGCTTGGTAGACACGAAAGGGAGTTGCTTGACAACTGCAGGTGTCCGGCATGTCGGAGAGAGGGGCTCAAAGGACTACGAAGAAGCTTCGGACTCCGCGCATTACACAATGCTTGGGTGTTTCAGCAAGAAGTCAATCTGACAAGAAAGCTGAAGAGAGGCAGTGAATACGAGGCCTATGCCAAGGAGATTCTTGGCAAAAGCCGATACAAGGTACCGCTGGAAAGAAACGGTCTAATAGGAGCCTAGCAACTGATTCTGAATCAGGTTTCCAGGCATGCATGCGATAGGATACAAACTCTGCCGCTGCTCGTCTCCACTTTGACTCGAATCGGATTCAAAAGGCCCTAGTGTACCTTTGCCCAGCTCGCTGCAATAGTCCATTGATTAAAGGGCATCCAGTGTCTCCGGATGTGGAAGGAACATCTCTCGTTCCCTACATTCAGGAACGAGATAATCCCATTCACTCCCCCTCGAGGAAACCCTTCATAGTGAGACTCAATGCCAAGTCATCAGTTAGGTATCTGCGGTGATTCTTGAAGAATACCTGCAAGAACTTCTTCCCTTTGTACTCCTCCTCGAAAATCTGCCTATTGCTGGCTGCTGCTCTAGCGAGTTCTCGAACTTCCCTCTGGCCAAATTCGCTGAAACACTCCAGCACTCGCGTCCTAGAGCGGGTTTCTTTGAAGCTTCTGCTATTGTGCATATCGTCAATTACACTGCGTTTCAGCGCATCTCTGAGCTGAGGATCCTGCATGATCTTCTCCACAATCAGCCATGCAGAAGAGTTCGAGTCTATCTCTTGGCTAACACCGTCTCGAGTTCGGATTGTAGTTCTGATGGGTTTCATTCCCTGGGTCTCTGACATGAAACCAAAGGGGTCAACATCTATCTTGAGAGGTATGATTCTCGCCTTGCCAGCAAGCACGAAACCAATTTCCTGATTGACGTATACTGAAACCTTTGACTTAGCCGTCAGAATCGGGACAAATATGTCGCACGATTTGAGCTCGCTTATGATTTCATTCGTCCATTTCTCGCCTGGAACAATGTCTTCGTGCGCAAGAAAGGCTCTCACTCCGTATTGCTCGAGGGACCTCTTCAGACGACCCGCCAACATGGCATCTCCAGAGGAATAGCTAAGGAAAACCTTTGGAGCAAGACTCTCCCGGTCCTTCTTCCTTAACACCGCTGCACCTGCCCAACTCCAGAATACATGGACCGGGTATTAGTCTTACCATCTCGGACTTGAACCTGAGAAATGCATTGACTAGACGTCTCAACTTCAATCATGACTCAGGGTAAGGAATGGCTGACTACGTCGGTGTCACTTGAAGGAACCCCAAGCCAATAAGCTCCCTGATGAGGTCTAGCGCCTTCGCGTCCAGTCTGTCCTTTTCAAAAGTGATGTGGCCGTAGTCCGTGAAATCGCTGCCGAAGGAGACACCCTCCTCTCTGAGTATAACAATCTTGTCACCATAGAGAACAGTGCCTGCTCCAAGCTCGAAAACCACATTGTCGCTCGGCCTCAGCAGTCGATTTCCATTAGCATCGGTCGCTTCCTCGTCTGCTGTGAAAATGAAAATGCCGGACCCGCATGCCCGCATCAATTCAGAGACCTTCGCGCTGATTGCCCGACCTTTGTGTGGTTCATCTATCGCAACCTTGAAAGGTACTTTGAATTGCGCAAGGATTGTCTTGAGCTGCTCAAGCGGTTTCTTGTTTCTCCCATGTGCTACGAAAATATCTCTTGGTTTCTGAGTAGGCGCTGGGGGACTCACTTCTTCCTCTGTTCTGACTTGAACTTCGGCTCTCTCTTCTTCGGATTCCTCGGTAGGAACTCCCTCTTCACCCTCTGAAGTCGCGGAACTCAACCTATCGAGTTGCAGGTAATCGTTGTCCTTGATCTTCTGAATCAGTCCATAATCTTTCAAGTTCTGCATCAAAATCTGAAAACACACATCAACGTCTTCGACAGGGACACCAAACTCCCTCTTCAAGGCGTTCTTGAACAATTCCTCTGGGGGGATCCTCTTCTTGTCGTAGTAATCAAGTATCTTCTTAAACAGAGGTGGTTTCAGTAAAGCCGTTCGAAGCCCCCGCGCAACTTCCCCTTCCTCAGCGGGGCTTACGATAGATGTGCCCAACGCCGTCAGCTGTATCCTGTCAGCCTTCTCGCTGCCTTCTGTGAGACCATGGCGAATCGACGACCTCAGTAGACTTCGAAATGAGTAACTGCTAGGCGAGAGAGACACAGATTGGGCGAGATCGAGCCTGTTGTAGGGTTTGCCTGCGTTGTTCTTCTCAATAGATTCAGCAACTTTGAGACTCCTCTTCAGCGTATCACGAGGAAACGATACTTCAGACGGACGTCTCCCAAGTCTGCTCTTCGGCG
This sequence comes from uncultured Thermoplasmata archaeon, assembly GCA_963705355.1. GTDB lineage: Archaea > Thermoplasmatota > Thermoplasmata > UBA10834 > UBA10834 > COMBO-56-21. The sequence goes on along the minus strand of OY970070.1, from coordinate 124,678 downwards.
CTCGAGTCAGCTTGCCTTCGGACTCTGAGTCGTTTTCCTTGGGCATGATGTCTGGGAATCGGGTCTAAGAAGTTAAAACTTGGTGTTGGGATCAACGAAAGTGGTAAAGCTAGGAGCGTTTACGAAAGACTACGCGCGTGATGCAATCAAGTGTTGCCGGAGGCCGTCGATGCTCACCAGTCTTATCATGACTCCTTCACAAATACCGACATGGCTAGAGACATCGGACGCCCCTTTAATCAAAGCCCTCCACGGAGGTGATTCCCGTCGTTCTCCGGTTCGGCACACAAACCCGCATTTGAATACTTGGCAGTCTCTTCTTCTATTCTTGATTGGATGTTATAAGTGAGGAGAGAAACTGAGTTAGCTCGGTGCCATAATCCCATGATTGAGAAATGACCACACATCCGGGTTCACATGGCGTGGACTCTGAACTCGATTTTCACTAGGGAAAGAAATGGAAAGGTTTTTATCTCGGTACTAAAACCCGCTGATTGAAAAATGGCCAGTCTTCTCGGTTCACACACGGCTCCCTCTGAACTACCGTGTCCCAAGTCTCGGGATGCACCTGAGATACTCGCTCCTGAGCTGCTCCTCATCGATGTGATAATAGATGTCAATCGCATCTGAGCGAATGTCCCCTCTCAACTCTTGGACCATCTCTCTGGGCATCCCGTTCCTCCGAAGCTGGGTTGTGAACCAGTGGCGGAGGCAGTGCGGTGAGAAATGATCCTCCAGCCTGCATGAGGACGCATCGTGCAGACCCATACGGGCAGCGTGGCTCGTCACGATGTTGTAGACCCCGTTCCTGTCCACCCTACCTCCAGCTTCGGTTATGAACAGTGCGGGAACGTCACTTCTGGCATATCTCTGCCTCACGATGAGCCAATCCTGCAAGAGACTCGCGCATTCCTCGTCGATGTAGACTACCCGGTTCGACCTCTTCGCCTTAGGCTTGAGGAGTATCTTCATGCTGGCGAAGTCGACGTCCTTGATGTCGATGGTGACGAGCTCGCTCCTCCTGATGCCTGTCTTCGCAAGAAGGACGACCATGGCCTTGTCGCGCGGCTGGAGGATGGACTCGACCAACGCCTTCAATTGCTCCACTGTGATGAGCTTCCTCGTGTGGCCCTCGCCGGGTGTCTCAGCCTTGTATCTCCTCACATACCGCTTGCGAACAGACAACGCTATGTTTGAGTCGACCACGTCCTCGTACATCAGGTAGTCGAAGAACGCAGAGATGCTCGACAGATGGTTCTCGATCGTAGAGATACTCAGCTTGCGATCCTCGCGCAGGACTCGTACATAGTCCCTTACGGCGTTCTTGTCGATGTCAGCGGCATCTTGGATGCCAAGGCTGCCGAGATGACGGTTGAAACTTCGCAGCACGGAGGCGTACGAAAGAATCGAGTAATGGGTCATCCCTCGGAGGCGGCAGTCCTCAATGAAGGAGGCGAAGTGGTTATCGAGGTTCTCGTGTGCGCGGAGAGGCTTGCCTCTTTCTGCGATTTCCACGTATCCACCTCCAATCCGAGATGCCTTTCTCGATGAGCCCCATGCTAGCCAGTGCGTCCACGGCGGCGCCTAGCGCGCGAAGAGCATCGACATCTGCGTCTCCGATCCCGAACATCTTCTTGGCCCTCTCAATCGGAAGGACCTTCTCCTCTTGGATTAGCTCAGCTAGAATAGGGACATATTCAGCGGATTCCTCAGAGACGACCGCAGGCCTCGCGAGTTTCTCCCGATACTCCGCTATAGTCGCTTCGTTCCTCTTTTGAGCCTCCCTAAGATGATCCACTTCGATAGAGAGAGTCGTCAGCTCTGCCCAGGTCTTGTTCAATTCATCTTCAAGCTGCTCCCTCGGGGTCACGCCTCTCGGGTTCTTCCTGAGGGTGTCGTCGACGACTTCCACGACAAACTTGGAGAGTGAGAGCCCGTGTTTTTCCGCCTCGACCTTCCACTGCTTGACCATTTCTACGGTCGGAAGATAGAGGTCGACCTGACGGTCTTTGAAGGTCTTTTTTCGCCCTAAATTGGGTCTTCCCGGGCCTTTTTTCATCAGACGCAGATATATGTCTGGCCTATATATAAGTTACCGGTAACTAATGTGCGAGGGCCCGGATTTGAACCGGGGGACTCCTGCGAGAACAGATCTTGAGTCTGTCGCCTTTGACCGAGCTTGGCTACCCTCGCGCGACCGTTTGGTAGGTTTGGTGGGATAATAAACATATGTAAATGCCATTCTTAAACAGTGAACCATGCAGCGGAAAGGCAGGTTCGTGAGGCCTTCGATGCGGTTCTGCCAGAACGGTCAGCGTGCTGCGATTTCAAACGCTACATGAGCCGCCTCAGAACCCGTTATCGCCGGGAAATAGTGAAACCGAAAGGAATTAAAGACCGTATGTGGTTCAGTGATACAAGCAGTGCGTGAGGACGCTCTGCTATCTCCAACATGGAGAGGCATTACCAACACACCTCGCCATTTCCTCCAGAATTTCGAACCACCCACAACTTTTACACAAAAGAGGTGTTCGTCGTGCCTCTCCACCCTGCCTTTTTCTAGAGTGACAGGGTGGAGGGCTCGAGGTTCTGGAGGGGGTCAAGAAAGCTTGAGATGCCCTTCAATCGATTCTGAGCTTATCTTACGGAGTGGTTCGAGGCTAGGTCAGAACCCTGCAGCCGCTTGATGTGACAATGACTGAGTGTTCCGCCTGTGCCACGACACCATCAGCAACCTCAGTGAGGATGGGGTAGTTCATGATCATGCCAAGCCTGAACAGCTTGTGCACAAGAGCGCTCGAGTTCGGCAAGAGTTGATCACACCAGCGCCCTGCGAATGGGAAAGGACCGAACTTGGACTGTATCTTGTGGAACATCTCCAGCACATCTGGAGGAGCGCGTCTGTCCCTGACGATCCTGAAGATGCTTCCGCGGCCCTTCCCGGCGACCTTGCCGGCACCAACAGTCGAGAAGGGCTCGATCGCCAGAATCATCCCCTCCTCCAATACTGCCTTGTCCCTCGTTCCCACGTTCGGGATGCTCAGGCCGGCGTGAAGATTGTATCTCTCCATGCTGTGGCCCGTCAGGTTGGAGACAGGTTTGAATCCGGCGGACATTATGGTCCCCGAGACAGCTTCGCCCATGGAATTCAGGGAAGTGCCCGGAGCGACCATCTCGACACAGACTGCGAGCGCTTCCTTGGCGCTGCTTATCAGAGCGACATGGTTCCTTGTCCCGACCTCGACCGACGCAGCTGTGTCTCCAGGATAGCCGTCGACGTGAGCTCCGACGTCGATCTTGACGACGTCGCCGTCCCGGAACCGGATATCGGTCTCGCGCGAGGGAGTGTAATGCGCCGCGACCTCGTTTACTCCGATGTTGACTGGGAATGCGCACTCGGCACCCCTCTGACGGATCAGGCGCTCGATGGCTTCCGCGAGCTCGAGCGCACTGCTGCCGGATCTCACATGAGAGATGCCGAAATCACGCGCTTCCCCAGCGATCCTTCCGGCCTTGATGTACTTCTCGAGAACATCCGGTCTAACGGAGGGCATTCTCAATCTGCTCCTGAGAAATGACGCCCTTTCTGATGACCTCGACCGCTCCATCGGAGACATCAACGATGGTCGATGGCTCAGCGTATTTTGTCTTTCCACAGTCCACGCACAAATGGATGTGACCCTTGAGGTCCTTCTGGGCCATCGTCACATCGAACGGGTCAGGGTGAGAGTGTAGGTTGGCGCTAGTCGCAATAATCGGTCCGAACTTGTCGATGAGCCGGATGGCGAACGGGTGATCAGGGATCCTTATGCCCACTTGGTTCGACCCGGATGTGAGAATGTCAGGGAGGCTCGGCTTCTTCGTCAACATGATCGTCAACGGGCCGGGGAGGAACTTGCGTATGAGCTTCCTCGCGTTATCGTTGAGGACAGCCACGCTCTCCATCATCTTCTCGTTGCTGACAGCAATGGACAACGGCATGTCGAAAGGCCGGTTCTTCGCGACGAAGACCTTCTTGACCGAGTTCTCGTTGAACGGGTCGGCTCCGATGCCATAGAGAGTGTCCGTCGGGAAGACCACCAGCTCCCCGGATCTGAGAGCTGCTACAACCTCTTCCAGCTCCTTCTCCTTGATGTCGCACTTCTTGCAGTTCTTCTTGTCTGCGCACTTGATCATTCTCATCAGTAGCCCTCTTCTATGTACTTGGTAGCGAGCCGCAGGTGCATCGGGGCATCGCCTTCCGTATACGGTCCGTGACCAGGGTACATGTTCTTCAGTCCCAGCTCACCTAGGCGCTTCAGAGATGAGATCAGCTGGCCCAGGTCGCCTCCCGGCAGGTCCCATCTGCCTACTCCTCCATCGCAGAAGACCGTGTCGCCGACGACGGCCGACCGGGATTCCTTCTCGTGGAGGACTATGCTGCCAGGCGAATGGCCCGGGGAGTGAAGCACTTCCAGCTGCGACGAGCCGCACTTCAACTTCTGCCCCGTCCTGAGCGGCTCAAGGTCGAGCTCTCTCAGCCTCTGCCCGAACATCTCCGAGATCGCGAGTGACATGTCGCCCGCCATGATAGGCATCGCCTCGGCCTCGTGCAAATAGATCCTCGCTCCTGTGGCCTTCTGGAAATCGGCCGCGCCCCCCAGATGGTCGTAGTGACAGTGTGTCAGGACTATCCTGCCGACCTTCTTCAGGGGTACGATCCTCGACAGCTCCTCCAGGATCGTCTCGGCGTACATCCCAGTTCCTGTGTCCACCACTATCGGGTCCTCATCTTCCAGGAGATACACGTTACTGTCGTATCCCACCCCAGCAAGGTAGTGGACCTTCATCTCAAAAGGGGGATAGCACCCGTGTTATAAAACTTTGGTCTTTAAACAGGATTATCCATTATGTATGCCAGGTTTGACAGAACTCAACCCTTGGCGAGGATAACCATCCGCTGCCTCTCCTCGAGGTTGACCCTCGCGATGCTCTTGGTGAGCGAGAGCTCCTCAGCCTTGGCGAGGCCGTCGAGCACGTGCAGAACCGCCTCCTTCTGAGGCTTCCTGATATCGACACCTGCATCCTCGAACTGGTGTTGCACAATGAGCATGGCCTTCTCGAGGTCCCCGTACTGCGCGCAGAAGTCCTGCACGATAAAGTCGACTACTTCGGCGAGCGTCTGGGGTGGCTTCCCCTTGGTCTTGACCCGCATCGCGGCGACCTCGGCCACGAGCAGCTCCCCGAGGACGTTGAACAGGTTCTCTACGTTCTCGCCTGTCTTCGCGCTGCAGAGCGCGGTCGGACAACCCAGCTTCTGGCCCATTGACTCCAGCAGCATCTCGGACATCGAGCCCTTCTCGGCAAGGTCGGTCTTGTTGCCCACGATGACAGTGGGTATCTCGCCGACGATCAGGCCGACCTCCTTCAGCCAAAAATCCTTCATACTGCCGATTGTCTCTGCGCGTGACAGGTCTCCGACGAGAATCAGCCCCTGAGCCCCGCTCAAGCTCGCGGAGCGTATCTTCGAGTACTCCTTTTGGCCAAGGATGTCCCAGATCATCATCCTGAGGTTTATGATAAGATCGGGCTTCACAAACTGGATGTCCTTTCTGGAAACCTTCGTCCCGATGGTCGCGATGTACTTGTCATCGAACTTGTCGACGACATATCTAGCGATCAGAGAGGTCTTGCCGACGCCTCCGTCGCCTAGGAGTACGACCTTCTTGAGTATGTCCCTTAGCTCCATCCAGAAGTGCAATGTGTGGAAAGGGCATTAAACCTTTCACTATGGCTCTTCGCGGCTGGCGGTGGCTAGCGCCGGTACTTGCCAGAAAGGAACTTCTTCATGATGGTGTCCACGTCCCCGAGGTCCTTCTTGTCCCCGCTCCAATGGCTCAGCCTTTCCCCGAATTCTCCTCGAGGTCGTCCGTGGCGGTCTTGAGCTGGTCCCTCAATCTCTCCGGCTTCTTCGTAGAGATGATGGCCGCGATGACGACATTCTTCGAGTGCGAGATCAGGATGTCGTAGTTCTCGAACCTGATCTCGTTGAGCTTTCCACCGGCCTCGTCGAAGCTCTCCCGAATGAAGTTCTGGACAGCGGTGAGCATGCCCGCCAAGATATCCTCGTCCTGGTCTGGCCTGAGACGCCTCGTGTAGTGCTTCAGGAGCATCCCGTTGGGAGTCATCAAGAAGACCTCGTCCACGATCGTTGGAGACGACTTCCAGACCATGAACAAGCCAACGACGTTAATGGCGGTCAGGGCTGCGACGACGCCGATGAAGAAAAGCTTCGTGTTCGTGTCTTCGAAGGGAATGACGAAACCGACGATGCCCAAGACCGCAAAAATGAGGACGGACATTATGATTAGCGTCTCAATCTTTATGTCCTGCTCCATCGGAATGTGAGATTGGATGGCTGTGGGATAAGCCTTTCCATGGCTGTTCCGCATGCCAGAGCTAGAGCATGGATATCCCGTCATTTGACAATACATAAATAGGCAGATTCGGGGTTACTCCGAGAAGGCGATTCGCGGATGAAACTCTTCGAGTACAAGGCCAAGGAAGTCCTCAAGAAGTACGGCATACCAGTTCCTGAGGGCTTCGTCGTTTCCTCACCCAGCCAAATCAAGTCGATATCGGGTCCGGTCATGGTCAAAGCGCAGGTATTGATCGGGGGCAGGGGCAAGGCTGGCGGAATAAAACCCGCCGATAGTGCGGATGAGGCTCGGAAAGCAGCCTCCGCAATCATCGGAATGAACATCAAGGGATACGTGGCGAAGGAAGTCCTGGTGGAGAGGCGACTGGATATCGCAAAAGAGCTCTATCTCGGGATAACAATAGACAGGAGCAGGAGGAGCCTCATAGTGATGGCTTCACCGGATGGAGGCATGGATATCGAGAGCGTCTCCGAGGACAGGATACTGATACAGCCGATAGACCCGCTGATCGGGTATTCCCCATACGTCGGAAGAAAAGTGGCCGCGTTCATTGGTTTGCACAAGGAGCTGGCATCACAAGTTGCGAACGTATGCCAGCGGATGAGCGAACTGGTGATGAAGGAAGATGCAGAGCTCGCGGAGATCAACCCGCTGGTCATAACGAAGGATGGTAAGGTGATTGCGGGCGATGCGAAGGTCACGATTGATTCCGATGCGCTCTTCAGGCACAGAGAATACGACTCGCTCACTGAGGACCTCACGCCACTCGAGGAAAAGGCCAGGAAGCTCGACATCGCGTTCGTTCAACTTGAGGGCAATATTGGAGTCATCGCGAACGGGGCTGGCCTCACAATGGCCACGCTCGACAGCATAAACATGTTCGGGGGGAAGGCCGGAGTGTTCTTGGATCTGGGCGGAACCGACGACCCGGAGAAGGTGAAGAGCGCCATGCTGCTGATGCGCGAGGCGAACCCAAAGGTCGTCCTGCTCAACATATTCGGCGGGATCACCAAGTGCGACACTGTCGCCAAGGGCGTCCTGGAGGCGATCGAAGGGCAGAACTTGAGCTTCCCGATAGTCGCGAGGATCAAGGGCGTCAACGAGGACATCGCGAGGGGCATGCTGAAGGATGCTGGCATGATACCCGCTTCAGGACTCAGCGAAGCCGCCGAACTCGCCTCGAAGGAATCGCTGAAGGTGGTCTGAATGGCGATCATCGTTGACGACAGCACGAAATTGGTCGTTCAGGGCATCACGGGCTACCAGGGCACGTACCACTCGAAGGCGATGCGCGACTTCGGCACGAACGTCGTCGCCGGCACGAGCCCCGGCAAGGGCGGCGAGACGGTGAATGGCATTCCCGTCTTCGAGTCGATATCCGAAGCGGTTGCGAGCACGGGCGCCAACACCTCCTGCATTTTCGTGCCTGCACCCTTTTGCAAGGACGCAGCGCTCGAGGCCATAGATGCAGGGATTGGAACGATTGTCATCGTCACAGAGCACCTGCCGGTCCTCGACGCAGTCCACATCGTGGCGGTGGCCAGGAGCAGAGGCATCACGGTGATCGGACCGAACTGCCCCGGGATCGCATCGCCCGGAAAGGCAAAGGTCGGAATCCTGCCGAACACGATCTTCAGGCGGGGCAACATCGGATTGGTTTCAAGATCGGGGACTCTCACATACGAGATAGTCAACGCGATAACAGAGCATAAGTTAGGTCAATCCACATGTGTGGGAATCGGCGGTGACAGGGTTTCGGGAACCAACTTCATCGACGTCCTTGAGAAGTTCCAGAACGACAGGCAGACGAAGAAGATCGTTCTGGTCGGGGAGATAGGCGGCACCGCGGAGGAGGAGGCCGCTGAATTCATAAGAGAGAACGTGGACAAGCCCGTCGTGGCCTACATCGCGGGAAGGACAGCTCCTCCGGGCAAGAGGATGGGCCACGCTGGCGCGATAATCACTCGCGGCAGAGGGACCGCGGAGAGCAAAATCAAGGCGCTCGAGGCCGCGGGCGCCAAAGTCGCGAGCATCCCGACAGACGTACCGGAACTGCTCAGGTAGGAGCATTCGATCTTGGGAATTCGCGAATGGCACGCGAGTGGAGTTGCAGATGAGTGAAGAGATCGACGCAATAATGTTCGACGCGGGCGGGACGCTCATAGAGGTAAGGCCGACCCGTGAGAAGGTCTTCTCAAGGGTTCTTGCGAAGCATGGCGGAAGAATCGAGCCGAAAAGGATAGCAGCGCTACTCGCGAAGGCCGACGGGCGGTTCGATTCGGAATTCGCTAAGCTGGACGGAAAGAACGAGGCTACTTTCTGGTCCAGGTACGATGATTTCGTCCTCGATGAGCTCGGATTCAAGGGAGACAGAAAGCGGTTCACCAAGGATCTGGGCGAGACCTGGGACGACATCATCCCGAAGGTTGGGAGCTGGATAGACTTCCCCGAGGTCAAGTCGATCTTGCGGATTCTGAAGAAAAGAGAGTTCAAGCTCGGAGTCGTCTCGAACGCCACCGATCTCGTCCGGAAGGTGTTCGACAACCTCGACCTAAACAAGTACTTCGATTTCATGATTCTATCTGAAGAGGTCGGCGTCAGGAAACCATCGCCAAAGATATTCCATTTGGCTGCCGCGACGGCAGGATCGAGCCCGAGCAGATCGCTATTTGTAGGCGACAAGCTCGCGGTCGATGTGATGGGAGCGAAGAAGGCGGGCATGAACGCTGTCCTGGTCGACAGGGTCAACGCCTATCCAGAGGCGAAGTGCATTCGAGACAAGGACCTGAACTTCTTCAGACGTTTCGCGTAGGCAGGACCTCAGAAGTCCCTCTCCGGAGGCAGATTCAGCTTCGCCAGATGGCTTGAGTCGTTCAGAACGACAGGCCTGTATTTACGTTGCTCTACTTCAAAAACCGATATGGCGCACGGATCGTGCTTGACCTTGGGAAACCCCGAGAAACCCTCCCCGAGAAGATACGCAGTCATGAACTTGATCGGGATCCTGTGAGAGACCAGGACTATCGTCCCCGTTCCGTGGGTGAACAGTATCTCTCGCAGCGCTGTGTTGACCCTTTTCCATGCCTTCTTCGTGCTTTCGCCGCCCGGGAACTTCGTCTTCGTGGGTGTCTTCACCCACCTTGCATATGCGGTGGGCGAGCGCTCCTTGATCGTGCTCTCCTTCATCCCCTGCCAAGTCCCATAGTTGATGTCCAACAGGCCTGCGTTCTCCCTCACGACGATCTCGTGAGGAAGCGCGATGCGCCTAGCGGTCACGAGAGAGCGCTTGAGCGGGCTAGAGTAGATCGCTTCGAAGACCTTCTCCTTCAGAGCGTCCGCGGTGGCATCAGCCTGGGCGACACCGGTCGCATTCAGACGGACGTCCTCGTGGCCACGGAAAATCGCACCCTTGTTCCAGTCCGTCTCCCCGTGCCGGATGAGAATGAGTTCCATCTTCGGCATTGCGGCCATCGGATGACAGTCGTGCTATTTAGGCTCTCCCGGAGAAGGCGGCGATGACAAGGGCCCGAGTTCCTTGGAAGCCCATGTTCAAGCCACGACAACAGGAGAGTCGATGAAGACTGGGTAGACATTCACGGCCTCCAACGGGATGAAGCCGATCCGCATGACCTCGTAGACCAGGAACCTGACCTTCACGACAAGCTGATATGTCCCAGGACCGCTGAAGACTGCAGGAACAGTCGCCAACACTCCGTATTCGAGTTCAGTATGGTTGGACATCGAGGCGAGGAATGTCGCGTTGTCACTCGGGCCAATGAACACAGACACGTTCCTCAGCGATATGGCCGTGCCCCTGAAGAACCAGTTGCCGGGCCTCTCGGACACCTTGGTGACGAGGACCTTGAGCTCGATGGACCGATTGCCTGCGGACGTTGCATGCCCGCTGACCGACACGCCCCAGGACATGTTGCCCGCCCATATGTCCCGATATCCTGTGTAGTTCCCCCAACTCGCATGAGTGGGAGAACTGGTGTACGTATCGCCCTCTTGGGGCATGATGTTCGGGCTGAAGATCGTCCAGAGGATGAGTATGAGGATAAGGAGGAAAGTTATGAGAATGGCACCCCACGGCATTTTCGTTCTCTTCACAGGCTTCGGCGGTTCCTCAGGCTTGACCAGGTCGTCGTAATCCTCCTTCCAAACATCCTCGTCAGGTTTCTTTGCAGCTCCCGGCCCGGCATCGACAGGAGGAAGCGGAGGAGGGGGTTCCGGAGGGGATGCTGGCCCTTGCTGCTTCGTGTCTGGCTTTGGCTGCTCAGGACTCAATCACCGCACCCCATCTCGACTGCCATCAGCGCGAACGCAAATCAACATTTCGGTCGACGGATTGACGAATCATGGACCTTCCAAAGGAAGTGCTGGTGCAGTCGCGCCCGTGGAGTAACGCTTTTATACGGGACCGAGCATAGCGTGAATCTCACCCACGTAGGGCAACGCCTAAATACGGAATGTGCTCTAGTAAAGCGGGGGTGGACGTGCACCCGACCACATTGTGTTCGGGGAAGATGGTTGAGGGACAGCGGACGGGAAGGACCGCGGGCCCCAGTGAATACCGATCATGTGCGATACGGACGTGTGCTGAGTCGACATGCTAGCGGCTAATTATACCGTCTGGGGAATGGCTCGGTTCGGGCGCCGAAGAAGGTCGTGCCAAGCTGCGATATGCACCGGGTAAGCGCAAGGAGCTTTTGATCCGGTGATCACCGAATGGGACTTCCTACTCTTTGGAGTGATCCGTGAGGATCGGGAACCGGGGGGATCGAAGCATCCTAGTACCCCGAGGAAAAGAAATCAATCGAGATGCCGTCAGTAAAGGCGATCGAACGCGGCAGAGGGCAAACTGAATCCTCCCAGGAAACTGGGCGGAGATGTGGTGTTGCAGACTCCGGTACATCTTAACTCGTTAACCCGAAATCGACTGGAATGTCGTGCCATAGAGGGTGAAAGCCCTGTAGGGATACGCGGGAAAGATGATTCTGGATGTTCTAGAGTATTGCGCCTTGGATATGGCGTGAGAAGTCGGGAGCCATTTGCTCCCAACCCTAAATACGACCCGAGACCGATAGTGCAGTAGTAGTGTGAACGAAAGCTGAAAAGTACCCTTAGCGGGAGGTGCAAAGAGCCTGAAACCAGATGGTGACTTTAATATACGGCGTGCAAGGGACGAAGCTCGCAAGAGTGGACCGACGTCGTATTATCCGTTTCGAATAACGGGCCAGGGAGTTCGGACCGATGGCGAGGTTAATTGGACAACCAAGCAACCACAGGGAAACCGACAAGTCCGCAACCCGCAAGGGCCAGGGACGAGGTGGGCTCGCCTGTAGTCATCGGTGAGAGACCCGAAGCCAGTTGATCTAGGCGCAGATAGGTTGAAGCCCAGGGAAACCTGGGTGGAGGACCGAACCCGTGTTGAGGTGCAAATCATTGGGATGATCCGCGTCTAGGGGTGAAAGGCCAATCTAAACTGGACATAGCTGGTCCCCCCCGAAACTACTCGCAGGTAGATCTCAGACGAGGTCGATGATGGGGTAGAGCGACCGATTAGGCATTTAGGTGGAGAAATCCGTCGGTGCCTTGCCAAACTCCGAACCTGTCGTCACTGAAGACTCTGGGAGTGAACGTATGAGGGGTAAGCTCCATACGCAAAAGGGGAACAACCCAGCCTCAAGTTAAGGTCCCTAAGTGCTGACTAAGTGTGAACGGGCAAAAGGAGTCCTTAGTCTCAGACAACTGGGATGTGGGCTTAGAAGCAGCCATCATTCAAAGATAGCGTAACAGCTCACCAGTCAAGATTAAGGGCCCTGAAAATGGACGGGGCTAAGTCAGCCACCGATACTTGAGAGCACCGAAAGGTGATCTGGTAGGGGGGCGTCGTGTGCGGGCAGAAGTTCGGTCTTGAGATCGAATGGACCGCATTCGAATGAGGATCCTGGTGGTAGTAGCAGCAAAGAACGGTGAGAATCCGTTCAGCCGTAGGGGCAAGGGTTCCTCGACAATGTTCGTCAGTCGAGGGTTAGTCGATCCTAAGGTGTTCCTTAATCGAGAACACCGAAAGGGCCAGCAGGTTAATATTCCTGCACCACTGCAGTCTCTGCGCGCACTCGGACGCATCTGGGTAAGTTGAGCAGGAGCGCCAATCTGTTCAAGTGTATATCCTGGGGAAGAACCGTAACGGTGAGAACCTGGGGAAATCACGAGTAGGAGGGCGAAGGCCCTCTTCAGCCTATCCCCGGTGCCCGTGAAAAGGAGTGCGCTAAACAACTGTGGTGTTCGTACCAAGATCCGACACAGGTGCCCCTGGTTGAGAAGACCAAGGCTTGTCGGCGTTAATTGACGCGAGGGAACTCGGCAAATTAGCCACGTAACTTAGGGAGAAGTGGTGCCAGCTCAGTGATGAGCTGGTCGCAGTGACAAGGGAGCCCCGACTGTTTAACCAAAACAAAGGTGGCAGCTAGTCCGAAAGGATGCGTATTGCCGCTGAAACCTGCCCAGTGACGGTATCTGAAAACCCTTTTCAAGGGGAAGAAGGACCGTTAAACGGCGGGGGTAACTATGACCCTCTTAAGGTGACTGCGTTGCCTTAGTAAAATTCGGCCATATGCTGGGACGCCTGAGAATCTCACGCTACTCGATGAGTGAAAATGCGTGAGTGCAGGTAATCAGCAGGAAAGGCCAGATCGATGATCTGGAATCCTCAGAGACTATGCGCCGGACGCCAACTGATGGCGAAGATATAGTCCGACCCGCATGGCGACATGCGGAGATCATGAGAAATCATGGTCCGCCTTCGAGCAATCGGAGGTCGCGAAAGCAACAGAAGTGAGCGTAATACCTTGTCGCTTAATTGGCGACTTGCATGAAGGCCCAACGAGAGCTCTACTGTCCCCGCGTCGAAGCCGGTGAAACCTACTTTAACGGAGCACTGTCCGTTATCTTCCAGCTGAAAGCGAAGACCCCGTGGAGCTTTACTGCAACCTGTCGTTGTGGTATGAGTTTGAATGTGTAGCGTAGGCGGGAGTCGTTACCAGGGCTGACCGCTAGGTCAGTTCCGAGACAAACATGAAACACCGCCCTCTTGGACTCGTATCACTTACATCTTCGGATGGACACCGGTAGGTGGGCAGTTTGGGTGGGGCGCCACGCCCTCAAAAAGGTAACAAGGGCGCCCAAAGGTCGGCTCAGGTAGGTCAGAAATCTACCGAAGAGTGCAAGGGCAAAAGCCGGCTTGACGTGGTTCAGCCCAACAATGAACCACGATGAGAAATCAGGGCCTAGCGAACCACTGTGCCTCACAAATGGGGGCCAGTGATTACAGAGAAGTTACCCCGGGGATAACTGAGTCGTCTCCAGCAAGAGTTCATATCGACCTGGAGGCTTGCTACTTCGCCGTCGGTTCTTCCTATCCTGGTGGTGCAGCAGCTGCCAAGGGTGGGGTTGTTCGCCCATTAAAAGGGATCGTGAACTGGGTTCAGACCGTCGTGAGACAGGTTTGTTGCTTTTTGCTGGAAGTGTTTTGATGCCTGACGGGAAGGATCCTTTAGTACGAGAGGAACGAGGATTCGTCGCCTCTAGTCTATCAGTTGTCTGGCAAGGCAATGCTGAGCAGCCACGCGATAGTGGATAAAAGCTGAAAGCATCTAAGCTTGAAGCTACCCCGAAAACGAGGCATCTTACAGCCGCCATTACATGATGGCGTTGATAGAGCCGGGATGTAAGTGTCAAGGTACGCCGAGACATTCAGTCCGCGGCCACTAAGCGCTGTAGTCGCTAACCAACATGCCGACCCGGCAGTTCGGCTCAGCCGTTACACGTATCGCACATGAAGCCTGCTGCATCCTTCCGTATTTCTCATTTCATCTCAGACCGATCAGCTTCAGCTCGATAGGTCCTCATTGGACAGGCCGAACACGACAAGAGCCCCAAAACCAAGAAAGAACCCGAAGAGGCCGCCACCCAGAATTCCAAAGACGGCTCCCGCCAATGCGAGTGTGAAGTTCCTTCCCCGAAGCGCACAAATTCCTCCAGCAACGGCCACAATGCCGAACAAGATCACCATTATGCCGCAGGCGGTGTACTTGGTGAAGCTGGCCTCGGGCCCGAGCGCAATCGGACTGTTGGAGACTATAGCTCTGAGGCCATTGATCAGAGCTAATATGCCCGCAGCGAGCGTCATCCCGCCTCCCAGAAGAAGGTGCGTGCTTCGCCTAGGCGTTTCAGGAACCGGCGGAGAAATCTGCTGAGCTAGGCTCGGGTCACCTGAGACACCATTCTTTGTTCTCGAGGAATCGTTCATCTATGTCGCGCTTCCTCCAATTGGATTTTCGTGGATAATGGTTTGCGTCAGGTCGCTGTCCCTCGCAAGCTTAAAGACCAAGCATCTCATCAGCCGATTGAAGTTGGAATTCTGCGACGAGGCGAATGAGATGAAGGTCATCATCATCGGCAACAATGTCGCAGGAACGACCTTGGCCAAGGCTCTTCGAGACGCCGATGCAAGCGCCGAGGTTGAGATCTTCACCGACGAGGGTATGCCCTATTATCCGAGGCCCAGGTTGATCGACTACCTCGCCGGGGCTGCCAAAGAGAAGGACATGCCATTCTATCCGATGGATTGGTATGCGAAGAACACGCTCACACTTCACCTCAACTCGAAAGCCGAGAGGATAGATCCCGCCGCGAAGGATATTCTAATCAATGGGAACTTGCACTCGTACGACAAGCTCGCCCTGGCGACCGGTTCCTCGAGTCACATCCCACCGCTCAAGGGACTGCCGAAGAAGAACGTCTTTGCTCTCCGCACGATTGATGATGCCAGGAAGATACTCGAGGCCGCGTCGAAGTCGAACCACGCGATTGTGATCGGAGGAGGGCTCCTCGGACTGGAGGCGGCAAGAGGAGTGTGCACTGCGTTTCCTGAGCTGACAGTGACGATCCTCGAATTCGCAGAACACCTGCTCATGCGGCAGCTAGGCCATCAGGGTGCTGCGGTTCTTCAAGGATGGATAGAGAAGACCGGCGCCAAGATAATTCTGAAGGCGGAAACGGAGGAGATCCTGGGAGGAGACCACGTGGAGGGCGTCAAGCTGAAGGATGGGCGCGTGATCGAAGGAGATCTCGTCATCATATCTGCAGGAACCCGGTCAAACGTCGGCTTCGCGAGAGATGCAGGTCTGAAGGTGAACAAAGGAATCGTGGTGGATCCCTCACTTAGGACGTCTGATCCGGACATCTTCGCGCTCGGAGACGCCTGCGAGTTTGGCGGTCAGGTCTGGGCAATGATCCCGCCCGCCCTGGATCAGGCCAGAATTGCTGCGAAGAAGATCCTTGGACAGCCAGGGCCGGACTACCAGGGCACGGTGCCATCAAACACGTTGAAAGTCTCCGGCTTCGACCTCACATCGATAGGAATGGTGAGGAGCGTCCACGAGCCACCTGAGCCTGGCGTCGAGGAGATATGGGCTGTGAGTCCGGACAGGAGCATCTACAAGAAGTTCGTGATCAAGGACGGCAAGATGATTGGCGCGATCCTGCTCGGAACCAAGAAGGAGGCGCCCAGAGTTGCCAAGATCATCAAGGAAGGAGAGCCGATAGACATAATCAAGTCGAGGCTTTCGGACCCTTCCTACGCCTTCACCTGAGCGCACAATGGACAATCGCACGAAAACGGTTATATTCTGAAGACTCATCTAGCGGACAGAGGAAAGATGGACCCGAAAGACTATGAGCTGGACTTCTTCAAGAACAACGGGTTCCAGCGGAAGCAGTGCAAGAGCTGCGGCAAGTTCTTTTGGACGCTCGGTGACGCAGACACATGCGGGGAAGCCCCTTGCGTCGAATACACCTTCATAGGGAAGCCGCTGCTCAAAGAGAAGCAGAGCGTCCACGAGATGCGAGAGAGCTTTCTGTCATTCCTCGAACGGAACGGACACACAAGGGTCTCGAGGTATCCCATCACCGCACGATGGAGGGACGACGTATTCTTCACGCAAGCCAGCATCTACGGTTTCCAGCCATGGGTCATCCAGGGCATCGTCGAGC
Source organism: uncultured Thermoplasmata archaeon (assembly GCA_963705355.1). GTDB lineage: Archaea > Thermoplasmatota > Thermoplasmata > UBA10834 > UBA10834 > COMBO-56-21. The sequence continues at coordinate 108,200 of OY970070.1, read as the reverse complement.
CGCCAGCGAATCCTCTTGGCATTTCGCAGACGTGCGTCAGATTCAACGACATCGACAACGTGGGCAAGACAGGGTCGCACTTCACGATGTTCGAGATGATGGCGCATCACGTTTTCAACAAGCGGGGCAAGGAGATCTACTGGAAGGATCGGACGACCGAGCTGTGTCACGAGTTCCTCACCGGAGTTCATGGTCTGGATCCGAGGATGGTCAACTACTCCGAGGCATGGTGGGAGGGGGGCGGTAACGCTGGCCCCTGCCTGGAAGTGCTGCTCGGAGGCGTTGAGGTCGCAACGCTTGTCTTCATGAGCTATGCCATGGACAACGGCAACCAGAGACCGATGGACATCCAGGTTGTCGACACGGGTTATGGCCTGGAACGACTCACGTGGATATCGCAGGGCACACCGTCTGCTTACGAGGCGGTCTTCGGCGACGTCCTGGAGGAGCTGAAGAGGCTTTCCGGCACGAAGATCGATGATGCCATCCTCGCTGAGTACTCGAAGGCCGCCGGATCGATGAAAATCGAGACCGCAGCGGATGTGCGAGCGCTGAAGGCCGATGCAGCTGCTCGGCTTGGAATGAAGGCCGAGGATTTCGTGAAGCAGATCAGGCCGTTCGAGAGCATGTATGTCGTCTGCGATCACACCCGCGCGCTCATGTTCATGCTAAGCGACGGCGTCGTCCCTTCGAATGTTCGGCAAGGTTACTTCGCCAGGCTTCTCGTTCGAAGAGCCTTGAGAGAGATGTCCCAGCTGGGCATAGAAACGAAGCTCTCGGAGATAATCGCTTCCCAGGTCGACTACTTCTCTCGAGACTTCCCTGATCTGAGGGAGAACAAGGCCGAGATCATCAAACTCGTGGATGTCGAGCACGAGAAATACAGGGAGACGCTCGTGAAGGGAAGAGGGATCGTCCAGAGACTCGAGGCGGCGGAGAAGAACGAAAAGAAGCGCATCAGCGACGAGGACCTGATCGAGCTTTACGACTCTCATGGCCTGAACCCGGAGGTCGTCGCCGAATTCGCATCCAGCCCCGTGACGGTTCCCGATGACTTCTACAAGAGAGTCGCGGCCAGACATTCCAAGGTCGAACATGACGAGATCGCTCCGACGATAGAGCTACCCGAAGGATTGCCTACGACCAAGCTGCTGTTCTACAAGGACCCTTCGAAGTACAAGTTCCGAGCGAAGGTTCTTGCTGTGATCGGAGACCTCGTCGTTCTGGACAAGACCTACTTCTATGCGGAGAGCGGCGGCCAGGAGAGCGACCACGGTACCATGAAGGACATGAAGGTCGTGCACGTTGACAAGGTAGGCAATGTGGTGGTCCACAAGGTCGAAGGGGAGATGCAGGCGGTCGAAGGGAAGCAAATCACATCCACGATCGACGAGAACCGGAGGAGGCGCCTCCAAAGGCACCACACAGCCACTCACATAGTGAACGGAGCGGCGAGGAAGATCCTGGGCAACCACATATGGCAGACGGGTGCCCACAAGGGGGTCGACATCGCAAGATTGGATATCACGCACTATGCAGACCTCACGCCCGAAGAGCTCGAGAAAATCGAACTGCTGGCCAACGAGACAGTCCTGTCCGCCACCAAGGTCAACAGCTCGTTCATGGAACGAAACCTGGCGGAGAAGCGCTACGGCTTCAGGCTGTACCAGGGAGGAGCTGTCCCCGGAAAAGAGATCAGAGTCATCAGAATCGGAGATTTCGACGTCGAGGCCTGCGGAGGGATTCATTGCAAGAACTCGCTTGAGGTCGGCGCGATCAAGATCCTGAGAACCAAGCGTATTCAGGACGGTGTCGTGAGACTGGAATTCGTTTCCGGGATGCCGGCCATTGAGCAGCTGATCGGTTTCTGGAACGCTGCCGTCGATGCCAGCGCGAGGCTCAACACAACGCCGGACAAGATCAACGAAGCTGTGGCCAAGCTCATGGCCGACAAGAAAGACCTCACGAAGGAGATCGACGCGATGAAGAAGGGAAGAGTCGGCGAGACGGTAGACGATCTCCTGCAGAAGGCCGTCCAGACAGGAGGCGTCAAAATCGTCAGATACGTCGAGTCGGAGGACATCAAGCACCTCATCAGCCTGGCCAAGGAGCTGATCGATCATCCCAAAACGATAGCTGTCCTGGGGTCGGACGAAAACGGGGTGAAGATGGTCATCGCCAGGAGCCCGGACCTGCAGATCGATTGCAGGCCGCTGATGAAGGAAGCGATGAGCATGGTCAACGGCTCGGGAGGGGGAAAGCCCGATTTCGCCCAGGGTGGAGGACAGGACGCTGCCAAGCTTGAGGCAGCGGTCGACAGGGTCATGGCAATGGTGAAGTCAAGCTTGGAGAAAGAGTGATCACCAGATGACCAGTATTGCCGAGAGGCTAAAGAAACTCAGGTTCCAGTTCAGTCTTACCAAGTCCGGCGCCATTGCCAGACGCTATTTCGTCATAGGTGCATTTGACGGCGCCCTCACCATTCTCGGAGTCATCCTCGGCGCATATGTGGGCGAAGGGATAGCCCATCCTGAGCTGGCGAAACATCTGATCATCGGGGCGGGTGTTGCTGGAGGCATCGCACTGGCCGTCTCGAGCACGGTGGGAGCCTACGAAGCTGAACGGGTAGAGCATCTGCTCGGCCATCAGAAACTAGAGAAGGCGATGCTTCGGCCAGTAGAGGGCGACAGAATAGATGCCATGAGGGTCAGCATCTCAGTCAGCGCGATAGCGCACGGCATCGCACCCCTGCTATCTGCATTCGTGCCGTTGATCCCATTCTTCTTCATGGAATTGGATTCCGCAGTGGTCACAGCCATCGCGATGACCCTCTCATTCCTGTTCGTGCTCGGGGCTTATCTGGGCAGCTTGATAAAGGAGACCATCGTCTACACGGGTCTGAGATTCGTGATCGCCGGACTTGGGACGGCGATAATCCTCATACTCATCGGCGGTCATCCTTAGACAGAGGATGTCGAGAATCTGCATGGGAATAGTGCCGGAAATGATTCGCCCAAAATCGTACAACTTGCATTAATCGCATTCTGCGACTGCACTTAAATTCACATTTCAGAGCAAAGCCGACTCAATCAAGCGGGAGAGGTCAACAGTTTCAGATCAAGGACACCTTTCTGCGATTGGAGTGTCCTTGCCAAAGTCCGCACTCTATTAGCTTCGCCCCTGAACGCAATGACCTCAAGGCATGTACGTTTGGACAAGTGGATGTGCATTGTTGCAGACACAACGTCTGGATACTCATGTTGCAACTCCGTCAGCGCCCTGTTCACTCCTCGTGAGTGATGGTCATACGTTACCAGAATGACGCCAGGCACCTGGCCCTTCTTGGCAATGTCCCATTTTCTGTTCGCGAGGAATTCGCGCATCGCCTCGCTGACCGCCTTGGACCTCGTGGGTTGTCCGAGGATTCTGGCCAAGCGGTCGAACTCCTCAAGAAGATCCTGTGAGACGCTCAGTGATATCCTGGTCTTCTCCGCCATGAACAGTGAAACGACATGTCCCGTCATAAGCGTTGCCAGCCGTCCGTGGGAGGATTTTAATACGAATCGCGCATTCGGTATTACGGGAATTCATAATCGTATTACCGAGGAGGACCTGAATGCACATACCTGACGGGCTCATGGACCCTTCGGTCAGCATGATTGGATGGATCGAGTTCCTCGTGGTTCTTGCGGGGGTCATGCTGCTATCACGAGACCGAATCAAGGAGAAGAACCTGCCAAGGGTGGCTGTCCTATCCGCAGGGATCTTCGTGGCGCAGATGCTCAATTTCCCCATTGGCGGAGGGACGACTGGCCACCTCATCGGAGGCGCCTTGTTCGCAATCATCGCTGGTCCGATGGTTGCCGTCATCGGCATGACGGTCGTGCTGCTTATCCAGGGGCTGTTGTTCGGGGACGGCGGGATCACCGCGCTCGGCCTGAACGGGCTGAACATGGCTGTGATTGCGCCGCTCACGGGCTGGGGCGTCTACACACTGCTCAAACCGCTGACCGAGAAAACAGGGAGCACCAGTAGAGTGGCAAGTGGCTTTGTTGTTGGTGCCGCCGCCTGGGCGTCGGTTTTCGTTGCGGCAGCGACATGCGCTGCTGAGCTATCGGTCAGCTATGCAGTCTCATCAGGCGCGTATGGCATAGCGGCTACGGTATCGGTCCCCGCGATGCTCGGCGTTCACGCCATAATCGGTGTGGGCGAGGCCATCATTACAGCTGGGGTGTTCGTCTATCTGTGGAGCGTATCGCCCGGCGCAATCACGCTGGACAGCCCAACAAAAAAAGTGCTTCCTGGCCTAGCGGGACTCATCTCGAGCAGCACCGTCAAGGCAGTTGTTGCGATCATCATCGTCTTCGCGCTCGCCCTTCCGCTCTATTTCCTGTATTCGAGCGCGGGGAAGGACGGCCTAGAAAAAACAATGGAGAATGCCAATGTGACTGAGAGAGAACCTCTGATGGCAAGCCCGTTCAGCTACGGGGAGAACTACTTCAGCGCTCTGTTCGCTGGCATTCTCGGGTTCCTCGCAGTCGCTCTTGCTGCGATGGGAGTGCTCAAGCTGGTCAGAGTGAGAGCTGGCAGAGACACGAACCCATGATCGCGGGCCACATCCTTGGGCAGCGCAGCAGTCGCCTCGATCAGTATGCAAACGAGGTCTGGTTCGGTAGGCTGGATGCAAGAGCCAAACTGGTCGCCGTTTTCTTGTTCATCGTGGTTTCAGCAGTACTGACCCGCCCGGAGTTGATCTTTGTCTCACTTGCATTCGCACTCGCGATGGCGATTGCCAGCATGCTCCCGCTAGCCCATCTCGCAAGAATGTATCTCACAGCGCTACCGTTCATTCTCCTCGCATCAGTCTCGATGTTCGTGTTCGGCGGCTGGGAGCGAGGGATCGAGATGTTGGCCAGGACTTCGGCGTGCATATTGCCCCTCCTGGTCCTGGCGGCTGGAACCGAGAGCTTCGACCTCTTTGCCGGCCTGAGACGACTCCGCGTGCCAGCAGTCATAACGACGCTCTTGATGCTGACCCAGAGATACATACTGCTGCTCTCTGAGGAGCTCAGCAGGATGACCGTGGCAAGAAAGGCGCGGGGATTCGCAGGAGGAAGGAGCCTCCTGGACAGGTATGGCCTGAGGGTCATTTCATACACCGCTGGCATGGTCCTCGTCCGCTCGCTTGGGAGGGGCGACAGGGTCTATGAGGGGCTCAAGGGAAAGGGATTCGACGGAGAGCTCATGCCTTGGAAGATGTCGAGAATCACTGTTCTGGAGACCTCATTCATGGCGAGTCTGATCGTTGTCGCGGGCATTCTCCTGATGCTACAGATAGGAGTGGTTCAGTGAGACCGCTCGAAATCGCAGGCCTGGGGTTTTCGTACGAGGACGGCACTGTCGCTCTCAAGAACGTTTCACTATCGCTGGACCGCGGGGAGAAGGTCGCCGTCATAGGCCCGAACGGGGCGGGAAAATCGACCCTCCTCCATCTGATTGCAGGGTTCAGGATGCCCTTCGCTGGGAAGGTGATGATCGACGGCAAAACGCTCACGGAGTCGAGTGCGGACAACCTGCGGAAACGGGTTGGGCTGCTCTTCCAGGAGCCCGACGACCAGATATTCATGCCGACCGTTGAGGAAGATGTCGCGTTCGGCCCCCGCAACCTCAAGCAAGACGCGATCGAAAAAAGAGTCGAGAAAGGCCTTAGAAGTGCGGGGATCGAGCACCTCGCAAAGCGAAGACCTCACAAGCTCAGCCACGGGATGAAGAAACGGGTAGCCATCGCAGGCATCATCGCGATGGATCCCGATACGCTGCTTCTGGACGAGCCCACCTCTGGCCTGGATCCGAGGTCAAGATCGGACCTGATCAAGCTTCTCAAAGGCTTGGACAGGACAATGCTGATCGCCACGCACGACCTCGAGGCGGCTGCTGAGATAGTGGACAGAGCGATCGTCCTCAACGTCGAGATCCTCAAGGGGGGCACGATGAGGGACCTGGTGAAATCGAGGGACGTGCTTGAGCAGGCTGGATTGGAGGTCCCGCCCGTCTCGAAGCTCTTCAGGGTCTTGGATTCCATGGGCTACGCTGTCGACGACCTTCCCGTGTCCATGGATCAGGCGGTTGCGGAGCTCACGAAGGTGATCGACCGGGAGGGCAGGCATCTCCACGCGCATGTCCACGAGCATGACCACCTGTCCTCCGACAGTGGGCATGCCCACGCACGTGAACAGACAAGATAGCAGGATTCGGCCGCAGAAAAATGGATGCTGGCATGCGCGGAAACTGACATAAGCCGTCATTCATCATCATCATAAGGGTTTTATAGACCTTAGTGTGTGGGGGTGGATGCTCTCCAGACAGCACTGGTTGTCTGGTTAGGATTGCACTGATGCATTTAGCCCGGAGGTTCCTGATTGCCCGAGGAGAAAGAGGCCAAAACAAAGGGTGCGCCCAAGGATAGGGAAGCAGCGAAAGCTACGAAGAAGGGGGAGAAGGGCCCACCCGCTGAAAAGAAGCCTGTTGAGAAGAGAGATGAGAACTTCAGATACATCGTGAGAATCGTCAACACAGACCTCGACGGCAACAAGAACATAGTCATCGCCCTCTCGGGCATCAAGGGCGTCGGATTAAGGAGCGCAGAGGTCATCGCCAGGATGGCGGGTATCCCCAGGCAGACAAAGATCGGAGACCTGCCGGAGACGAAGACCGACGAGCTCGAGAAGCTCGTCATGGACTATTCCGAAAAGGTCCCCCACTGGATGGTCAACCGGCAAAGCGATTGGTCGACCGGCGCGGACATGCACCTTGTAGGAGTTGATGTTGAGCTCAACAGGAGAGACGACGTCAACCTGATGAAGATGATCAGATGCTACAAGGGCATCCGGCACGAACAGGGTCAGAAGGTCAGAGGCCAGAGGACGAGGTCCAACGGCAGGACCGGCATGACCATGGGTGTCATCAGAAAGAAGCTCGAGCCCGGAGCTGCGGGCGAGGACGAGAAAAAGAAGGAGTAGTGTGACCCATGGGAGACCCTAAGTTTTCTCGAAGGAAGTATGAAACTCCAGCCCACCCGTGGGAAGGAGAGCGGATCAAGGCCGAGAACGATATTCTCATGAAGTACGGATTGAAGAACAAGAGGGAGCTTTGGCGCGCGCAATCGCTCGTCAGATCAATGAGGGCCCAGAGCAGGGAACTTCAGGCCAGAACAAGAACTGGCGATCCGCAGGCGAAGATAGAGACCAATCAGCTCTTGGCGAGATGTGCTCGGCTATCACTGCTTCCTCTGGAGGGGGCCACTCTGAACGACGTCCTCCTTCTCACGACCGAGAACATCCTTGCCCGCAGATTGCAGACCATGGTATTCAGGAAGGGGCTGGCGTACACGCCCAAGCAGGCGAGACAGTTCATAGTACATGGACACGCAGCGGTGGGTCCTCGCAAGGTCACGATTCCGGGCTACCTTGTCAAGAGAGGGGAAGAAGACCAGATCCAGTACTATGTGACATCCCCGATAGCAAATGACCTCCACCCGATGAGGCCGAAGCCGGAAGAACTCCAGGCGAAGGCTCAAGAGGAAGCGGTGAAGAAGGAGCGCGAGGAGAAGGAGGAGATCAAGGTCGCCAAGCCCAAGCTGAAGAAGATCATCACAACCGAGCTCAAGGAGGAGAAGGAGGAGGACATCGAAGCTGCGACGCCCCCGGAACCAACTGAGCCTGAGGAGAAGAGGTGATCTGGATGGGCAAGTGGGGCATAGCGCACATATTCGCCAGCTATAACAACATCATAATCACTATCACGGACGTCACCGGCGCAGAGACCATCACGAAGGCCAGCGGGGGCATGGTCGTGAAGGCCGCCAAGGACGAAGCCTCTCCGTACGCGGCGATGAAGGCGGCTGAGAAGGTGGCCGAGATCGCCAAGGAGAAGGGCATCGACAGCATTCATGTTCAGGTCCGCGCGCCCGGAGGAAATAAATCGGCTTCGCCAGGGCCAGGAGCCCAGGCGGCTATCAGGGCCCTCGCCAGGGCAGGCCTCAGGATCGGAAGAATCGAGGACGTCACACCTGTGCCGCACGATGGAACCAAGAAGAAGGGCGGCAGAAGGGGACGCAGAGTCTAGAGTGGTTCTAAATGAAGATCAACATAGTCGAGATGACGCCGACGAAGGCGCAGTTCGTGATCACGGACACGAGCCCAGCGTTCGCCAACGCCCTCAGGAGGACCATCATATCCAATGTCCCGAAGATGGCACTGGACAATGTCGAGTTCCACCTGGGCCCGATCATGGATGAAAAGGGCGCCGCGTTCGAGAGCGTTTCGCCCTTGTTCGACGAGATCGTGTCTCACAGGCTTGGGCTCATACCGATCCCGACGGACCTCGACGCGTTCAATTTCAGGGCGAAGTGCACATGCAATGGTGAGGGATGTCCGAGCTGCACGATCATGTACTCGCTGAACAAGAAAGGGCCTTGCACCGTCTACTCAGGAGATCTCGAGCCCGTCGGAGACTCGAAGTACAAGATCAAGGACGATCTGATCCCGATCGTGAAGCTGGCGGAAGACCAGGCGCTGCTCGTCTATGCGACAGCCGAGCTCGGCACCGGAAAGCAGCACGCCAAGTGGCAGGCCGCTCTCGGGGCCGGCTACAGGTATTTCGCAAAGATCGAGATTGACAGTTCTAAGTGCGACCTCGGCGGGAGCTGCGTGAAGGTCTGCCCGAAGGGAGTGCTGGCCAAGGAAGACCGCAAAATCGTCGCGAAGCATCCCGAGAAGTGCAACCTGTGCAACAGCTGCATCGAGGTCTGCGATGCAGGCGTGATCAAGGTGACGGGCGACCCTTCGAAGGTACTTTTCAGATTCGAGACTGATGGAGCGCTCACTGCCAAGGAAGTCCTCATTCGAGGGCTGAAGATCCTCGAGGAGAGGTTCGAAGGCCTCAGGGAGCAGATTTCGACTTTGGAAGAGTGAGCTCACTCGAACTCGTCCAGCTTCGGGTTCTTCACCTTGTCCGATTGAAAGAGCGAATTGATCGAGTTCTCCAGCAAGGCTATCCTCTGCAGGGTGTATGGTGGAACGTTGAACGCGTTCCCGATCTCCTTCGCCCTTTCCAGGTACTTGCTCACTCCCGCCTCATGCACGGTGAGAGTGAGCTTGTGCCCGCAGTAGCATTTTCCTTTGAGTGGAATTCGTCTGTACTTCGCGCCGCACTTTGAGCATCTCAGTTGCTGTCCGGTGAAGCTCTTCAGGCTTCCCTGGATGTCGGGCAGAAGATGTCTCGTGATTATCCTGTGGACAACATCAGCCTCGTCCACTGCCCTTATCTTGATGCCGAGGGCGATCTGGGCCCGGAGCTTGTCATCCATCGTCTCCAAGGAGGTGTATGCTGAGCTGATTGGGCCACCAGAGATGTCACGGATCTGGTGGGTGAAGCTCATGCCCTCGAACTGCAGGACCGTCCCGATCCTCCCGCTCACGAGGTCCATCATCTGCTCCACCTCCTTCGGGTGAGCATATCTCTGTGTGGCCCTGTAGAACTCGAGCGGATACCTCCCGCCCACATCCATATTGTGGGCCTCCTTGTCGATCTCGTTCGGGTCCAGCTTCGTCGTCAGAACCAGCGGCGCGTCCATCAGCCCTCCCCGCTTCTCCGGCAGGAACGCCCGCGAGAAATTCAGAAGACAATCCATCAGTAGAATGACTGAGTCCTCGTCACCGTCGCAGTTCCTACGCTTCGCCGCGTGGAAGAATGGGTGGGCGTACCCCGCATGCGCATCCGCGAACCCGATGACTCGAGCGAGAACACCACCCGAAGTATGGGGTGCAAGCCCAACGACGAGATGGCCGACAAGGTCTCCCTTGTCCCTGATGTTGTAGAACGGCTCGAGCCCATAGACCTTCACCAGCAAGTCGTCCACGAAATGCGCAGTGTGAATCATGTAGTCCACACACGCGTTCGATATCACAAGGTCCTGCACCCTGAGCTCGAGGAGCTGATCTGGGTCATCGAGTTCCCTTCCTTGATAGTCCTTGAGGTAGCCTAGAGATCTGGCGGTCACGACATCGATCTCGACCTCTTCGGGGCAGAAATGCGTCAGAGGAACATCGGTGGCATCGACCCGGATCGTCCCGTCCTTGAAAACATAGACTTCGTTCCTGGCCCTCAGGATTCCCTTCTCGATCATCTCAGGAGTTTTGTTCTTAGAAATCATTCCCTGGACTCCTTTGACCTCCAGGGTCCGCTTCTCCTTGAGCAGCTCGAGTGCCTCCTGGAAAATCCTGCCGATGGGGACATCCTGCACCTCAGGATTCCCCGCTACAACTGTATGCGATCCGCATTCGCACCTCGCCAAGAAGGCCTTCCGATCACACATGGGACATATGCGTTCTCCCAACTCGACTTTGATCTCCCCGGCATCGGCTGCGAGGTTGACGATCCTCTGGGGGCCGCCGGTGACTCCGACTGGGAAGAGACCATGAGGAGGAGGCTTCATGCGTCTCTCTCTGGCCTTCTCGGGCCGGGCGACCCTCGCGCCTATCCTGGTCACCGCCCTCGCCCGAACCTCAATCCCCGCCAAGGCGGAGACCATCTCGAGCGGGTTAGCAGTATTGGGAATCGAAGTCGCTCCCGGCTTCACCCTCTCTCCTTCGGCCTCCAGACCCAAGCCGAGAAGCAGCGGCTTCGAGTAGTCTCCGATCACTAGGTTTTTTCCATCCACTGTGTGCAGGGCCCCAAGCCTTTCGAAGATGAGCTTCGCATCCTTGTCATCAGCAACAATGAGCGCGCCGTCCTTGATACTGCCTGTCTGGAGTACATGGTCGCGGATGGCCAGTATGTCCTGGACGCTCACATCGGACCAAAAGAGGTTGAAATCTGGATGAAGCGGGACGCCGTGTTCGGCAGAGGTCTTGACCGCTTCGTCGAATGTGGGGTGCTCCCAATTCTGAGGCAGACTGCCGCACTTGTCCAGGAGTTCTTCCCTGTGCCATTCCAGACAATATCCGCTGGGCATCAACAGATGGTTGTTCTCGACGAACTCGCCGTAGGGCACAAGCAGCTCTCCCACATCAACGATCTCCTTGATTCGACCTTGGATGACCTTCGCTTGTTCAGTAGTGTTCGCCTGGACAAGATCTCCGTTGTCAAGAAGCGCAATTGGACCTTCGATAGTATCGCATGGAGTGATTGCTCCTGCCTTTCCCGGTCGTTCGACCTTTACCTGCGTCCCAATGGCCACGAATTCACCAAGCAGCAACATCGTGGCCGGGTTCATCGCAAGCGCTGCAAGTCCGGTCGCTCTGGTCCTGCCATATCGAAGCCTGAACCCCCCCACCCTGGAAGGATATGAGAGAACCGGTCTTCCTGCCAACATGTCCTTCAGAAACTTGGCGCTGGGGGCGATCTCGGAACTACCGTCCTCCACACCCTTCTTCTTCAGATTGAGGAACTGGTCGATGAACTCCCAACCGTCGATCCCCAGCCTCTTGACGTGCTTCTGGACCTTAGGGGCTTTCAGGCACAGACCCTCTGCGATGACTAAGCATGCACCTCCCCTGACACGGTTTGTACTCACCCTTGGGAGGTCCCTGAACCCTGATATCTCAGCGTCTTCCGTCCCCTCTCCGTCTATGCATATCGGCGTGTTCCTGGCCATCAAGTCTATCTCTTCGTTGGTCGGAGTGTACTGAAGATGCTGGCACGATTTGTAAAGAGGGATCTCCTCTTTGAACCTCTGCACTTCCCCTGTGGTTGGAATGTACCTGGCCAGGCCGAGTTCGCGCCGCACGATATCCGCAATCAGAACGCTCATCGCTTGTCCAGTTCCACCAGCAGATCTGATTGGGCCTGAGTAGTAAACGGTGAGATATTCCGAGCCGTCCGGGTTCTTGTTCGTGGTAGCTCCAGTGATTCCTTCCAGAGGAGCGACGAGGATTCCTTCCGTGAGAACGGCGAGTCCGACCCTTATCGCCCTCTCGATGGCGAATTCCCGGGACTTGGCCGGCATCCTGGCATATTCCTTTGCGATCAGAATCGAAACCTCTTCTCGGTCATGGTCGCGGCTCAGCTCTCGAATCCTGGAAGCCACCCCCTCAACCTCCCATTCAAAGAGGAGTTTCTCGACTCTCGCCGCCAGGTCTGAGGCCTGAGGGATCTCGACATCCAGTTCCGGGTCGAGGCCTTTCATCCTAGCTCGCTTCGCCACATCGTAGCAGACGTCTACCTCGCGCTGGAGGGTCGAGAAGTAGTCTTCCATCGATTCGCTGCACACAACTGATTTCATGCTCCCCCGAACACTGAACCGCGGAGAATAGCCCCATCCCGCCGCGTGTTCGCAAAGATGTGCGATCCCGTGAGATAATCGGGGCTCCCGACTATAAGCGTTGCTGAGATTTCAGAAGTCCAACTAGATGATCTACGAGTTTCTGAATGCCCGCCCCTGTCTCGGCAGATATCTTGATTCGGTCGCTCTTCGTCTTCGCCATGTCTGATTTGTTTTCGACCTCGACGATAGGGACCGAAGAGAACTCCCTCTTCACGGTTTCCAGCAGATGTTCCTGCTGGGCCATTGGATAACCGCACGTTTCGGTGGGGTCAAACATGAACAGGACCACGTCGGCCAGATGCTTGAGGGCGAGGATGCCCCTGAGCTCAAATGGATTCCTTTCGCTGAGCTCTCTGTCAAGGAGGCCAGGCGTGTCGATGACCTGGTATCGGAAGTACTTCTTCTCGAACTTCCCCACTGATATCTCTTGAGTGGTGAAGGGATATACCGCGACCCTCGGCTTCGCAGTGGAGATCTTCGCAACAAGCTGGCTCTTACCGACGTTCGGAGAGCCTGCGACGACTATAGTCGGATCATCCGGATTCACGGCCGGGAACTTCTTCATCACGTGCCTCGCATTTGCGAGGAACGACAGCTCCTTATCGACTTGTTTCACCAATGATGAGATGCGCCCGTATGTGGATCTGCGTATCTCATCGATCCGTCCGATGTGTCTTGCGAAGGCAATTTCCTTCATGGCAACCTTTGCAACCCTCGCCACGGTTCCCCTGCACCAATCCATTGCGCCAAGCGATTTCTTCAGCTTGTCCCTGCCGATCGTGACATCGATCAACTCGGCATAGAACGGGCTCTGCCTGTCGATGCTCGGAAATGCCTTGACATACTTGCCCATCGTGCTGACAATCGTGTCGCTGGCGGACTTCAGCTTCCCGATGTTGATCTCCCTCACCGTCTCTATCCGCGTTTGACCCTCGAAATCGACCTTCGAGGCCCGCTTGAACGCCTTGTCCAGTATCTCATCTGCGGTGAGCACGGTGGGAATGTCGAACATAGCCTCGGAGGTCATGCTCCGAACCTGTGATAAAGCCTCCCTTGGCACGGCGGCCAAAAGCCTATTATCGCACTAGATTTCTGTGGATGCTGAGGCCCATGAAGAAGATCAAGGCTCGACGGGGCACAAGGCTTTCCTGCAAGGGCTGGAGGCAGGAGGCCATCCTGAGGATGCTCCAGAACAACCTCGAGAACGCGGAGAAGCCGGAAGAGCTGATAATCTACGGCGGCACGGGCAAGGCCGCGAGGAATTGGGACTGCTTCAATGCGATTGTCAAGTCCCTCACGGAACTCGAAGGGGACGAGACTCTGCTCATCCAATCAGGAAAACCGGTCGGTGTCTTCAGGACGACCGAGCTTGCCCCGAGAGTGCTCACCGCAAACGCTCATTTGGTTCCAAGGTGGTCGACATGGGAGGTCTTCCACGAGTTGGAAGCGAAGGGTCTGATCATGTTTGGGCAGATGACTGCAGGGGGGTGGGCATATATCGGAACCCAGGGAATACTGCAGGGGACCTACGAGACATTCGCTGAATGCGCGCGACAGAACTACGGAGGGACTCTGAAGGGGAAGCTGGTGTTGACCGGCGGACTTGGAGGCATGGGTGGAGCGCAACCACTCGCCGTGACGATGAATGGAGGCGTTTGCCTTGCGGTCGAATGCGATGAGAAGAGGATTGACAGACGTGTGAAAAACGGATACTGCGACATGAAGCTGAAGGACCTCGACGAGGCCGTCAGGACCGCTCTCGATGCGAAGAAGCATGGGAAGGCGCTGTCAATCGGCTTGCTCGGGAACTGCGCGGAAACTCACCCTTTGCTGGTCGACAAGGGCATTATCCCAGATGCTGTGACGGACCAGACCTCTGCGCACGACGAGCTGGGAGGATACATCCCGAAAGGGCTCAGCATGGATGAGGCCGCAGAGCTGAGAGCCTCTAATCCAGATGAGTACCGCCGACGCGCGATGGGGAGCATAGCGATTCACGTGCGGGCGATGCTCGCATTCATGAAGAAAGGTTCGATTGTATTCGACTATGGGAATAATATCCGTGGCCAGGCGCTCAAGGCGGGAGTGAAGGACGCGTTCGCATTCAAAGGGTTCGTGCCACTCTACATCAGACCGATGTTCTGCGAGGGCCGAGGACCGTTTAGATGGGTCGCACTATCAGGTGACCCGCAGGATATCCTGAAGACTGACAAGATCGTGATGAGGGAGTTCAAGGAGAACAAGCAGCTCGTCAACTGGATTAAGTTGGCCGAGAAGAAGGTTCCCTTCGAGGGCCTTCCCGCCAGAGTGTGTTGGCTCGGCTACGGCGAACGGGCCAAGTTCGGGAAGATAATAAACAGGATGGTCGCGGAGAAGGAGCTCAAGGCTCCAATCGTGATCACGAGGGATCATCTGGACTGCGGATCTGTCGCATCTCCGAACAGGGAGACCGAGGGAATGAGAGACGGCAGCGACGCGATTGCTGATTGGCCCATGTTGAATGCCCTCATCAACACGGCGGCGGGCGCGGATCTCGTCGCCCTTCATAACGGCGGTGGTGTGGGCATTGGATACTCGACCCACGCCGGCTTGCTTGTTGTTGCAGACGGCACGAAGGAGGCTGAGGAGAAGATCGAGCGAGTGCTCACGACTGATCCGGGCATGGGCATACTGAGACACGCTGATGCCGGATACCCAGATGCGATTAGGATTGCCAAGAAGAAGAAAGTGAAGATCCCCATGCTTCGCTGAACAGGGATTGGGACCTAATGTACGAACTCAAGCTGAAGATTTGGCTGGAGCGCGATGGCAGGTTCATAGTGAGCGATGGCAGAGCGAAGCTGCTCCGCAAAGTCAAGGACTTGGGCTCCCTCTCAAAAGCGGCCAAAGAGATGGGCATGTCATACAGGCATGCCTGGGGAATCATTCAAAGAATCTCGCAGAATGCGGGCGGAGAAGTCGCTCATTCCATCCGGGGAGGCAAGGAAGGTGGCATCACTTCGCTCACGCCTTTCGGGGAGGAGATCCTGCGCGAATACGAAAACAAGGCCGCTTCGCTGCAGAGCCAGTTTGAGAACGGCTGGAGGAAACCGTCGGTCACGGCCGACGGGATCGTTCTGAAAGGAAGTGAGATGGCGCTCATCAGACGCCTCAAGGACCCGTTCAGAGGCTCATACGCGTTGCCCGGAGGGTTCCTCAACTATGGGGAGACTCTTGAGGACTGTGTCGTTCGTGAGGTGCTCGAGGAGACGGGACTGAAGACCAGAATCTTGGAGCTGGTCGGAGTCTACTCGGCACCGGACAGGGATCCGAGAGGCCATTTCGTGACTGCGGTCTATCATCTCGAGCCCGTAGGAGGCTCGCTCAAAGCCGGTGACGATGCAAAGGACGCCGAGTGGGTTCCCTTGGACAGACTTCCCAAGTTCGCCTTCGACCATGGCAAGATCGTCCAGGACTTCCTCTCGAAGAGAAAAGAAAGAAGCGCGAAATGAGTTTCGCGTGGTTTCGGATCAGAGAGCTGGCATGAGTCCCTGTGCTGTCCGCACGAATGGCAGGTAAACAAGCTTCGTGTCGTTCACCGTCAGATCATAATCCAGCCTCTGAAGGACTCCCGGCTGCTCTGCCTCCATCGTGACGACGACGAAATCCGCCAGCTCGCCCGCTTCTTGCTTTGATATTGCCGCAGGCAGCCGAGCCACATTCCCGAAGTTGAGCCTCGTCGGATATCTCGGCGGGTTGCTCGTGAACTGGACCGCGATCCTTCTGAAGTTGGCCGTGTCCAGCTCGGCCGCGGGAACGTAGATGAACATGTTGCCGCTGTCACCGCCGCCCCTCAGCATGGTCGACAGCTTGAACAGTGTGCCGCCCTCGACGCTCTTGGAGCGCACCACGAATGTGGCGTAGATCCTCCAGAAGGGCATGTAGGCCCTCTCACCCTGCGCGGTCGGGTTGAACTCGGCAACCTCGTAGTCGAGCTTCTCAATCCCTTCGTCGCGAATGTGCATCGTGTTGCATTGAGTGCAATAAAACACCTTGTCCTTCTGCTTCATCTGGATCGGGCTGTTGCACTGCGGGCACTTGACTTGGATCACTCTCATCTCAATCCCTCCAGCTGCTTGGATATGTCCTGGACCTGTTTGAGGGCCCCTCCGAGGGATGCCTTCTTCTCCTTGAACTCTCCCTCGACCCTCTCCGATCCGTGCCTGAAGAAGTTGTACGCGAGGAATAGGATGACCGCCCCGACCGCCACGCCGACTAATGCTATCCTCGAATCGTTCGCATACGAGGCTCCGGAGTAGATAATGCCTCCCGCCGCGACGAGACCGCCGGCGACCGCACCGCCAGTCATAGCAAGGCTCTGGAACAGAGGATCGCCCGGAGCTCTCCCTGACAGGATCTGGCCAGTCACACCGTCGACAGTGTCCATGTACATCCGGTCCCTGTAGTTGTATCTCACGACCCAGACCGGGTAGTAGATCATTGTCAACGTCTTGGGGAACTCGTGCAGTTTCTCGAAAGTCACATGAGGCACATGTGCGCTGCCCCTAGCCTTGGCGAGGGCGTCATTCTTGGCGTGGACCACGGCATCGTCCTTGCTCGTCGTCGCCTCAAAGGTGGGAATCATCTCGAAATCCGCGAAGCTCGTCTCACCCATGAGGTTCCTGAGCGTCCGAATGCCCAAGTCTCCCGGGTCGCAGGCGATCTCAGAGAAGACGTAATCCTGGAGCACCATGATCTCCTTCGGTATCTTCTCCACGGTCACGTTGCCCTTCTGGTCTGTGTGTCTCCGCTCATCATAGCCACATATCCATCCCGCCACTCTTGTCGTTGTCTTCCAGAACGGAAGGTATATCGGATAAGTCTCGACGATCTTGCCCACGTTCTTGAGATCCCTCGCTTTGAAGCCCTTCCTCCACCAGGACTGCGTGGATGCGATGGCCGCGTCCTTCATCGCCTTGTTCTTGAATGCGATCGTGCTGACGCCCTCGTCTCCTTCTACGAAGAGCGTGGAGCTGCAGTACTGGCACATCACAATGTTCTCGCCCTCTGGGACCGAGATGGCGCCACCGCATGTCGGGCAGTTGATTCCCACGGAAATGTCAGGCATGATCACATCCTCCTCGCGACGAAAAGCGCCGCACCAAACAGCGCCACCACAGTCGCGGCTATCAGTCCTACTGCCGCCAGTAGCGACGATGTGGCCACTAGACCCTCCGCGGTGATTGCGAAGAAGCCGACGATCGCCACAGCGACATAAGCCGTGGAGCGCCTCATCGGGAACTCGGAGGAGAAGACCTCGCCCGAAGACCCGTCGAGAACCACTTCGTACTTCTTCTGGTTGAACACATAGTCGATCTTCCAGATCGGGAAGTAGACAAGCGCCTGCTCCTTTGGTTTTCCCGGCAAGGTGTTCAGGTACGACAGCATCTCTATGTCTGGCTTCACGAGTTCAGCACCCTGCGTGTCGAACGATGGGTCGAATATCTTCAGGTCGCCTGCGGGGACCTTGAGGTTGTGGAGACCTGGGAGCGTGGTGGATCCTGCAGTCTCGATGAACACCTGTTCTACGCCGTTCAGATCTCTCTTGAACATGTAGACGGGGAAGTACTGCCGCTTCACTCCAGCCATCTGGGCGAGCTTGTCCAAATTCTTCGCCTTGGTCGAGCCCGCAGCCCACCGTCTGAACATCCCGATGGAGTCGTTTTCATTTACCATGAAAGGCAAAGCATAGTAGAAACCAGCTCCAGACCTGTCGATATACACCTGCGAGCTGCAGTACGGGCATTTCACAAACTTGACTCCGGTGTCGAACGGCACTGGGGCCGCGCACTTCGGACATTTGACAGTTGCCAAGCTATCTCAACTCCTGAAGATTGATTCCGTTCCTCCTAAAGCTGGTTCCGACTAGAGCGCCTTGCCGCAACCTGGGCAGAACTTTGATGTTGCTGGTGCATCTGCGCCGCAGCTCGCGCACTTCTTGGTGGCGACCATCGGGCCGCCGCATTCCGGACAGAACTTCGTGCCCTCGGGTACCTGAGCGCCACACTTCGGGCACGGCACCGTTGAAACGCCTATTCTCGCTCCGCAAGATGCGCAGAACTTGTTGGTCGGGGGATTGGCAGTGCCACACTTGGCGCATGCGATCATCGGGGCCGCCTGTGCCTGAGCTGGCTGCGCTCCGGGCTGACCTTGCCTCATGGCGTCTACCATGGTCCAACCCATGCCCAGCCCAGCACCGAGGCCCACACCAGTTCCTGCAGCCCCTCCTGCGGGGTTGGTCGCCGCCTCCCTCATGGCCTGTCCGGTCTGGTACTGCATGTAGTTTGCGCCCAGGATCGTCATGGATGACTTCTGGTCCACCGCCTTCTGGACCTCCTCGGGCAGCGATATGTAGAGTCCGGACAACTTGTCGATCGTTATGCCATACAGGTCGAAGTGGTCCTTCACCCTAGAAAGCACTACCTGCTCTATGGTTGTGAGGTTGGACGCGATGTCAGCGACGCCCATTCCTTGGTTCTTCATGTCGCCGAGCGAGTCGTAGACAAGGATGACCACCTGCTCTTTGATCCTCTCCTCGACCTCCGCGCTGGTCGCGAAGTTGAACGTGCCGACGAACTGGTTCACGAAGTTCTCCGGAGAGGAGACCTTGTACCTGAACTCGCCGAAAACACGCAGGTTCACCATGCCGAAATCCTTGTCCCTGAACTGGTACGGCTGCTTGCTGCCGAACTTGCCATCGAGGACCCTCTTCTGGAGATAGATGAGTTCGGCCTGCTGCTGCACACCGGACAGGAACTTGACTATCGCACCGACGATCGGCGCGTTCAGCGACGTCAGCGCATACCTGTCAGGCCTGTCGATGTAGGCCAGCGCTTTACCGTCCCTGAAGAACACGGCGATCTCGTCCTCTCTCACGACGATGTTGTCGTTGAACTTTATGTTCCTCGGTATCCGGAACATGATATTCTCCCGCTTGTCAGCGTCTTCCCATTTGAATGTCTCAGCACCAATCAGGCTCATCTATCACACCTCCGTCCCCTGGATGACATTCATCCTTCTGTTGAACTGATCCTCGAATGCGTTGATCCGGTCCTTGATGTTCATCAGGTCCTTGTAGCTGGTCTGCTCGTCAGCGGCCATGAGCGAGTTCTTCAGCGAATCGATGCTTGCTGAAATCGAAACGATGTGGTCGAGCATGCTGGCATCGAATTCATAAAGCTGGTCGAGCTCGTCCTCCTTGATCTGGATATCAGCTGCGATCCCTGAGTAGCCCACCTCTGCATGTGTCACGCCGCCCTCCACCTTCTTGAACTCGTTGATCAGGCCTCCGATCAGGTCCAGCTCCTTGGAGCCATAGCTCTGCGCGAGCATGCCTCTGCACTCCTCGAGCCCTCTCCTCTGCAGGACGAGCTTGTCTGCCAGCTGCGTGCGGAGCATCCGGTCCGCATCCCTGAGGTCTTCCTTTCTCCTGTATCCGCGGAAGCCTGGGATGACGCTCTGTATCTTCTTCAGAATTCCCTTGTCTTCTTCTACTCTCTCTCTGATGTCTGGCATCGGGGGGTTCCTCCGATTGTGGTCGGCTAATATCAATTATGAGAGTTAATAAACGTATTGATGGAAAACCCGCATTCTGAAGAACAAAGCTGGATTGTGTTTATGAACCAGAAGCACGTTAAGATTCCTTCATGGGTTTCAGGATAGTAGGAGTGATAGGCTCCAGCAAGGCAGATCCAGACATACTCAAGCTGGCCGAGGAGGTCGGCGCGGAAATCGCCAAGCGCGGGGCCGCCGTCGTCTGCGGAGGCCTCGGCGGCGTTATGGAGGCTGTTTGCAGGGGTGCAAGGAGCGAGGGAGGCCTGACCATTGGTATCATCCCATCCGACGACAAGGAAGACGCGAACCCATATGTCCAGATACCAATCGTGACGGGCATGGGCATGGGCAGGAACGTGATGCTGGTCAAGACTGCCGATGCCGTCATAGCTGTGGGAGGGGAGTACGGGACTCTCTCAGAAATAGCCCATGCATTGAACTTGGGGAAGAAGGTGATCGGCCTTCGAACCTGGAAACTTGAGAGAGCGCACACCAAGCCGATCCCGAATCTGATCGAGGTGAACACTCCCAAACAAGCAGTGGAGCTCGCAATCAACACCATTTCTGCGAAAAGATAATGGCAGACCATTCGCTCACAGTCTTGAACGCGGGGGAGCTGCTTTCACATGGCCAAATCGAAGGTTGTAGTCGCTCTCGACCCAGACAGGGCGAGTGCCACGAGGAAAGTCGTCGGAGTGCTCGGAATGCCGGACCTACGGGGAAAGAACGTCCTCATTAAGCCTAATTTCAACACGGCCGATCCGACACCAGGATCCACTCACGTCGACACTCTCCGTACGATGATTCAGCTGGTCAAGGAACAGGCGCCGAAGAAAGTCACGGTTGGAGACAGAAGCGGTCCAGCGAAGACGAGCAAGGTTTTTCAAGAGCTGGGCGTTTTCGCACTGGCTGAAAAGATGGGCTTCGAGTGCTTGGTGTTCGACGAGATGCCGAAGAGCAGATATGTGAAGGTGAAGCCGCCTGGGAGCCACTGGATCAACGGCTTCTGGTTCGCCAAACCGGTGCTCGAGGCAGATTCGGTCATCTGCCTCTGCTGCCTCAAGACTCACCAGTACGGAGGACACTTCACGATGTCCCTCAAGTTGACGACGGGGATGGTTCACAGGAGCAACATGACTGAGCTCCACACATCGGTGCTCAACCAGAGGAACATGATCGCCGAGATGAACTACCCATACAAGCCCGCATTGGTCGTAATGGACGGAGTCGAGGCGTTCTACACGGGCGGTCCGATGTCCGGATCGAGATGGAAAGCTGACCTGACGTTCGCAGCAACGGACAGAGTTGCATTGGACGCAGTCGGAGTGGCCACACTGAAGATGCACGGCAGCACGCGCAAGATCGATGGCAAGCCGGTGTTCAAGCACGACCAGATCAGAAGAGCGGTCGAACTTGGTCTCGGAGCGGCTGGTCCGGAGGAAATCGAGATCGTCCCGGCAGATGAAGCGTCGAAGGACATAACTGAGAAGATCAGCTCAGTTCTTTCGAGAGACCAGGCCTGAAGTCATCCAAGGCAGTCAAGGCTCCCGCCGAAGACTAAACTAGCATGGATTGCATCCTAGCCTTCGAGAACGGTGATTCCTTTGGTGCTAGATGTTCATTCCGAGAAGCTGAGAAGTATCGTCGAGGAGGATGGAAAGTCAGCCCTCGTACTGTTCTACGGCAACTGGTGCGGCGACTGCAGGGCGTTCAAGCCGACTTGGGACCGGTGGAACAAGAGCAAGATCGGCCCCATCTACGCGGTCGAGGTCCTCTGCGGGGGAAAGGAATGGAAAGAGTGGGGAATAGATGAAATCCCAACCGTCGCCATCTACTCTGACGGGATTGAGAAAGGAAGGGCCTGCGGAATCATCACTGAACCGGACCTCAACCGACTCTGGAATGAGATGATGCAGACTTGAACATTTGATTGGTGCCCATACCTGCCTAGACGGTCACCTTCACGCGTCTGTCGTACAAGGATTTCATGATCACGAGAACCCCAGTTAGCGTGGACCCGACAACGTTGGCCACTATTATCGCTGGATCAGCTCTCGCAAGCCCGTATATCAACCAGAGGAACATGCCCAATCCGAGCACAGCAGGCATGAGAAGAGAGATGTCCTCCATCTTCCTCGTCTTGAGGCCTTTGACGATCTGAGGCAGGTATCCAGTCGAGGTCAGAGCTCCGGCGACAAAGGCGAGATACGTCCATCCGTCCATGGATGACGTAGAGCCGGTCTGGTAATTGTGCCTTCACATCTCGCGAAGGAAGAACGTCCTGCGAAATGAGCCCGCTCAAAAACCTTCATATTACTTCATCGCTTTCCCAGCCTCATGGCAAAGCAGGTCCATGCAGCGCATATTCTGGTTAAGGGTGAGGACAAGGCAAAGGAGATACTTGCGAAGGTGAACGGCGGAGAGAGCTTCGGAGACCTCGCGAAGAGGTTCTCGGATTGCCCATCCGGGAAAAAAGGCGGAGACCTCGGATGGTTCGGAAGAGGCCAGATGGTGCGAGAGTTCGAGGAGGCGGCCTTCAACGGGCAGAAAGGCGCAACCGTAGGGCCAGTGAAGACTCAGTTCGGATGGCATCTCATAAAGATACTGGACCAGAGATAGTCCAGGAATCAACCAGGGCTGCGAGGAAGTGGACCGAAGGGGATTTGAGTTCCTGAGGAGCCAGTAAGTCGCAACTCGGTTTCAATCAGCGAGGATTGAGGCCGGCTACAGAATGAATATGGTTTCACGCTAACCAGGTTGCCTTGGTCGGCAAATCATCCGTGGGTGAAAAGGTGGTTCTTCACTCCCTTCTTCGTAATCGTGATTAGTGCTCCTCTGAGGATCCCCTCTCCATACTCGCTCCCTGGGTTGAGGCAGAGCGTCCTGCCGAGATAAGCAGCCGCCTTCGATTCGTGGATGTGTCCATGAAGGCCGAGCAAGGGTTGATACTTGGTGATAGCTCTCCTGACCGCACTGCTTCCTGCGGAGACCATTTCGCTCTGCCCTCCAGACGTTCGCGCCTTCAGATCCTTAGTGATTTTCGGAGCGGGATCCAGAGGGGTGTCTTTCGGGGGGCAGTGCATGTTGAAGATGCAGTTTTCCATGTCCTTCACTTTGGATGCCATGGCCTCGATCTTCTTCTCGAGCTCTTCCTCAGTTGTCTCCCTCGGACTGTTCCATGGCGTGGGGTTGCTCCAGCCCATGCTGATCATCTCATGGTCCGGATCGATGTTCACGACCTTTCCTTCCGGGTTCTGAACGAAGGTCGATTTGCTCAACACTTCGTCAATTACGAATCGATCGTCGTTGCCTGGCGTGACGAAGACCTTGACCCCAGTGGTTCTCAGGCGCTCCTCAGCAATCTTGAGCCACCTCTCCATCGTCTCGCCCATGAGTCTTGTGAAGAGAGCGTCGACCCTCTTTGGATCCGCGTTCAGCTCATCCATTTCTCCCTGCGTCGTTAGGTACGGGTAATAGCCTGAGAACCTGATGTTCTTGATGAGCGCATCACATTCCTCCTTGGTCCTAGTGATCTGCGATCCGCCAGCAAATTCGGCCGCGCGACAGCCATTATCTTGTTCGATGAGCGGAATGATCATTTTGCCAGTGACATCTCCGCCGAGGATGATAACGTCAGCGTTGTAGAATGCCGCCGTGTTGACGAACTTCATGAAGCATCTTTCCGAGCCGTGCACGTCTGTCGTGAAGAAGACAACGGTCAAGTAATCCACCTTTTCGCAAGCACATGAGACAAGGCATTGCGCTCAATGGTCTAGTGCCATTTATTCCTTTTCGTCATAAGCTTGTTTGCCCGCACTTTGCCAAGTCTTCCATGCCATATCTTGTGATTGGAGGGGACAAACTTGAAAAAGGCCACACGTGATACCCTCAACTCTCGGTTGGGCTAGATGCACGAGGACATACTCACAGCGACGGACCAGATAATGGAGGGCGCCAGACGGAGAGGGCTCACCATACGCCTGCTGGGCGGAACTGCGATAAGGTTCAGGTGCCCTAGCGCCACTCACAGATCCCTCAGCAGGAAGGTTCCGGACATAGATCTCATCACCTACAGAAAGGACTCTAGAAAGCTGAGCGAGATGTTTGTCGAGCTCGGATTGGCGCCCATGAAGATGTTCAATGCTCTCCACGGTGACAAGAGGATGCTCTTCACGGACGCGGAGTTGGAGAGGCAAGTGGACGTCTTCGTCGAGACCTTCGAAATGTGTCACAAGTTTGACTTTCGTGAGCGCATGCTGTTGGACGATGTCACACTACCGCTTGCAGATCTGCTTCTGACGAAGCTCCAGATAATCGAGATAAACGAGAAGGACTACAAGGATATCACTTCCTTGTTCATGGATCACCCTCTTTCCGAGAAGGATGAGAAGGAGAGCATCAACGCCGCATACATCGCATCGCTCTGCTCGAAGGACTGGGGGGTTTGGCGGACGATCACCCGCAATCTCGACTGGACCCGCACATTCCTAAAGGGCATGGACATCGAACCTGAAAGGAAGGACCTGGTGATGTCACGGATCAGTTCACTTCTGGTACGGATCAACAAAGAGCCCAAGAGCATCGGCTGGAAGATGCGCTCCAAGGTCGGTGACAGAGTGATCTGGTATGACGAGCCTGAGAAGGTGGGGAAACTCTCGACCAGCGGTTAAATACCGTAGCCTTTCGTGGTCTTCTTGATGAACTCATCGATTTTTGTCTGAACGCCTTTCTCAACCGGCTCCACCTTATGCTCCTTAAGTATCCACTTGGCCTTCTCCCGCGCCTCTTTGGAGATGTCCCTGCCACCTGCCTTGAGCCAAGACTCCCAAGACCTGCGGTCAAACAGAGTCGGTAGGTAATGCTCTTTCCTGAACATGCTCGCTGTGTAGGTCGTCCCCAGATAGTTCGCCGATGGCCCCACTCTGCAGATCTCGTCCACTGCGAGAGTTTTGTCGTTGACTTCTATTCCTCTGAGTATTCTGGTGACCATTCCTGCGATCTCGTTGTCGATGACGAGTTTCTCATAGGAGAAGGTGAGTGTGCCATCCAATCCGCCACAGGCGTCGTAGACGAAGTTCATGCCTCCCATAGCAGCCATCAGTAGCGTAATGGCTGTCTCAGCACCTGCCTGAGAGTCCACGAGCTTCGAATCGGTGTTCCCGCCCGTGCCTCTTCGGGGCAGATTATAGTAGCGCCCGAGCTGGCCAGTCGCCACATTGATCAAGCCGACCTCGGGCCCGCCCAATGCAGGAGTCCCCGTCCTCATATCCATCACAGCGGAGACAGTTCCGTAGAGTACTGGGGTTCCTGGGTTTGCGAGCTGGGAGACCATGATTCCCGCGAGCACCTCTGCATTCTGCTGGACCAGAAGCCCCGCAAGGCTGGCGGGGGCAGTGCCTCCCGAAAGAGCTTCGGGGGCATAGAGCATCGGCTGTTTGTATTTCGCATACACCAGGGCTCCTTCGATTAGCTCTTTAGAGAGCTGCATAGGACTGACTGGATTCGTGAATCCCAGCAGGAGAGGCTTTTTCATGACCTCCTCGTAGCTTCCTCTCAGGATGGCCGCCATGTCAACCGTCTCCTGGGCCTTCCTCGCCGTGTAGCTGAATCCATCTGTTGTCTTCACAGAGTTCTTCCAGTCCGCATTGATGCAGTGTAGATGGTACACCTCGTCTGGCACATCGGAGGGTGTGACCGTCATCAAAATGTGATGTATGTTCTCGAGGTAGTCCGCGATCTTCGCCAGGTTCTCGACGTCGGCAACCTTCCCCGGCCTAATTCTCCCATCCAAGTCCTGAACTCTCACGGCCAGCCCTGCCACACCGAAGTGCACTTTGTTACCACTGTAGTCGAGCTCATACTTCGGGTCTCTTCCGTACATCTTGAAGCTCGATGGTGCCTTCTTGAGAGTCTCCTTCACCAGACTTTCAGAGATCTTGACCATCATTGTCCTCTTATCGACCTCTGCCCCTGCTTGGTCGAAGAGGTCGAGTGCCTTCGGTTCCCAGACCTTGACACCCAGTCGCCGAAAGACTTCCATGGTGGCTCCATGGATTCTTTCAAGGTCGTCTCTAGAAAGGATTTCGAGCTGCCCTCCAATAGGTTCCCTGATTTGCACGGTGATGTCCCCCCGCGGTGATTCGGCACCGCGTAGCGCGTGTATGTTATTGTCCCCTAATGAGTGTTTCCGCAAGGAAATTAAAACGATGAAAAGGGTTTAGGGGGTTTCTCCGTCTCGACTACTCGGGCGGGAGTTCCCTGAAAGCCAGGTCGATGTTTATGCCCTGCCTCCGTCTGTACCACCGGACCGCCCAGTAGTACAAGAACCCGACCAGCGCGATAGCAAACGTCAGGTACAGCGAGAAGTACGGGACAAGCTTGCTGAACTTGTCGCTTGCACCGAGGTTCGGATCGATCACGAAGTACCAGAAGCAGACCATATCGAATACGACCCATACCACGCCAGCTATAGTGATTAGCGGGATCCCCGCGAGCTTCCATTTGACGCCTGAGGCCTCGTAGATTGGTTTCGTTCTTTTCCTGAACGGCAGGACGATCGCTGCAAGACCGACGAACAGGAAAGTGCCTAGCATCTGGCCCACCTGAGCCGAGAAGCTCTGCTGGTAGCTGAAGGTCAACGCGTACACCACCAAGTATATGCAGTTGACTATGGTGAAGAATATTATCGCGTTGATCGGCGTGTGCCATCTTTCGCTGACCTTTCCGAACCAACCAGGTATCAGCCTGTCAAAGGACCATGCTAGCGCTGCTCTTGTCTGGCCAAGGTAGGACAGCGCGGGATACATCAGCAGCCATCCGATCATGCCTATTCCCATGAGGTAGCTGACCATGGTGTTACCGGACGCTATGCCAGCGTAGAAGTCGAACCATGGGCTCGGCATCCCATTGCCGTTCCAGTACGCCCCGATGATGAAATTCTCATGCAGTGTCCCTGATACAAGGACATACATGACAAGGACGAATATCCCGCCGATAAAAACGCCGCCCATGTTGCCGATGAATGCTGTGTTCTTGGCTCTTTTCAGTTCCCCACCCATGAATGCCGAGAAATACGGATACGCTAAGGTCCAGAAGGCCACTGGCAGGATACCAGCTGTCAGACCCAATGGAAGTCCAGAGGTCGGGACATCGCTCGCAGCACCGCTCACCGTTGTCGCATAATCCGGCGCGCCCTGCTGTTGAGCAAAGTGATTCCAATTTGCCTGGAACGTAGCGTTGCTCGTCGTTGCGAAGATAATGCCGGCGACGACCAGCATTATCAGGCCGACGATTGCGCACACGGTTTGGACTCTGAGATAGATCTTAAGCCCTAAGGCAAGCATCACGCCTGACAAGATCACAACAATGAATGATATGGCCAATGTGACAGGGTGCGACGGTTTAGTCAGATCAGCCGCCCAGGAAATCATTTGCGCGTTGTTCGTGACGACTCCCACAGTACCAAGGGTGTCTCGCAAGCCCCAGGTCACGACCCAGGTTCCCAGCACAGCGCACCAGACAACATTCCAGACGACCCACATCCAGTTCGACATGAATCCCAGGGACGGATGGAGGGCTCGGCTCACGAAGACGTAGTCGCCTCCGCTACGTGGCATAGCTGCGGTCAAGGTTGCAAAACAGAACATGCCAAACATGCAACCCACCATCGCGATGATTATGCCCCAAGGCACGTTTGCGCCTGGATAGATGCCGGGTCCCCACAAGATGACCCATGCAACACCAAGGCCAATGCTCATGTTCAAGAAGTTCATAAACAGAGCATCATACCATTTCATCTCCCTTACAAGCCCAGTTGCTTCCCTCAGGAAGACTCTCTTCTCGCCCATCTGCTGTGCCACTTTGTCTGCCATGTCTACCCTCCAACCCCCTCAAAAAGAGGGAGCCCTAACTCTTCTCCCGCGGCAAGCATTGTCTTACGTTTGATATAAAAGTTGCCAGTTCTTGCCAGCCGAATTCCGAACGGCGACAGGACTGGAAGCGTGTTCGAAAAACGTTCAATTGAAACAAAAGCCAATGGAGAATCTCAGTTCGTCAGACCAGACCTAGAGTATCCAAGTCTACGTTGCCGCCAGATACGACCACGGCGACCTTCTCCTCCTTCTTGAGCTTGATCTTCTTTTGAAGTATTAGAGCGGGTCCAACCGCAGCTGAGCCTTCGATCACCTGACGCTCGTTCTTCAGGATCCAAAGAATGGCATTCGTCAGCTCCTTCTCCTCAGCCAGTAAGATGTCGTCTGTGTGCACCGAAGCAAGTTCAAAAGCCATCTGGGATATCTGACCCGCGAGGCCATCAGCGATTGTTGGGACGACCGGGATCTCGACGACTTTGCCCGCCTTGAACGACTCATACATTGCCCGTGCAGCCGTGGACTGGGCGCCCAGGATCCTGATCTCCTTGTTAATCGTTTTGGCCCAGAATCCCGTGCCGATTATCAGCCCTCCGCCTCCCACAGGCGTGATGATGGCGTCTATATCAGGGATCTCTTCGAGAATCTCGCACGCAATCGTTCCCTGGCCAGCCATGACCCTATAGTCCTCTGTGCCGGGGACGTATATCGCACCTGTCCTCGCCGCTAGCTCGTTGCAGTGGACCAGGGATTCATCGAAGTTCGCGCCCGTGATCACGAGGTTTGCCCCCAGAGCTCGGCATCTCTCAATCTTGACCTTGGGAGCCGACACTGGCACCACAACAGTAGCCTTGACGCCGAGCAGTTGCGATGCCAAGGACACCGCAAGCGCGTGGTTGCCAGAAGACGCAGTAATCACGCCCCTCTTCTTCTCATCAGTCGTAAGGGAGCAGACTCTGTTGTATGCCCCCCTGAACTTGTACGCGCCGGTCTTTTGAAGGTTCTCCCACTTGAGGTAGACCTCCGCCCCACTGAGCTGACTGAGCCCGACCGAGCGCGTGAGCGGAGTCCTGTTCGCCACGCCCATGAGGTTCCTCTTCGCCTTGAGGATCTCGACAGCAGACAGACCCATTCTATCGTCCCCCGAAGGAGTATGTCAGAGGAAAGCGATCATCGGAACATCAA
Source organism: uncultured Thermoplasmata archaeon (assembly GCA_963705355.1). GTDB lineage: Archaea > Thermoplasmatota > Thermoplasmata > UBA10834 > UBA10834 > COMBO-56-21. The sequence goes on along the minus strand of OY970070.1, from coordinate 79,229 downwards.
CTTTGTCCATGAATTGGGAGATCGACTGCCTGATTCTTCCACCTTTCATTTATGTGGCGAAGTTTATCACCAATGAACGCGATTCCCAACAACTCTGCGGAGCGGGCGCGAAGCAGGACGGTCCAGGGTCTCTCGACCAGGCCGAACCTGTGGCACTAAGGCTTCACTCCGCCACTCGCCTCGGACAGGGCGGGAGGCGTCAGGAGCCCGCATACTCAGGATGGACATCATCTATGGGGGCAAATCGAATGGGGAAGGAAACTAAGCGAATCCTGGAAGATACGAAACGTGGCCTTAGGCCGCCGACCAAGGCCGAGGTGGATCACGCCATGGCCAAATGGCTGTTTGGAGAGAACGCCGACAAGATGATGGAGCACGCACCATGGAGCTTCGTGCTCTTGAAGGTCATGTGGAAGAAGGGGGAAGAGCCTTGGGAAGAATAGCCGACGCGATGGCGGCCCTGGACAAGGACAAGCTGCTGGTTGCGGTCAAGGACGACATAAAGGCAAACAGGGATCCAATCGACATTGTCGAAGAGGCGCGAAAGGGTTTGGAACATGTGGGCGCCGAGTTCGAGAAGGGAACCTACTTTCTCATGGAGCTGATGTGGGCCTCCCAGATATTCAAGGACGCTATGGAGTTCATCAGTCCTGAGCTGAAGAAGCGGCACGGGACCGCGGTGGCGAAGGGCAGGATCCTGATGGGCACTGTCAAGGGAGACATACACGACCTCGGCAAATCCATCGTAAGGGATCTGTTGACTTGCTCTGGCTATGAAGTGGTCGACCTGGGCGTCGACGTGCCACCCGAAGCGTTTGTCGAAAAGATCAGGACGATGAAACCCCAGGTACTTGGGCTGTCCGCATTATTGACGGCCGCAGTCAGCCAGGCCTCGGCAACGATTGACCATGCCAAGAAAGCGGGTTTCAGAGACGGCCTGAAGATAATCATGGGAGGCGGCGTTGTGGGTGAGATCAAGGCGAGCGAGTTCGGCTTGGATTACGCTACCACGAACGCGAATGAAGGCATCCGAGTGATCGAGAAATGGATCGCGGAGGGCAAGTAGGAGGCGGTGCTGCATGGAAGAGACGATGACGAGTTATGAGAGGCTGGAGCTCGCATGGAACCTCAAGGAGGCGGACAGGGTGCCTGTCGCCCCGGTGAACTGCTACATCTTCCCGTGGCTGGGGGGGATCAACATCCGCGAGATGTTCATAGAGCCGGACAAGCTGGTCCAGGCGACGATTAAGGCAAGGGAGTTCCTCGGCGGAGGAGACAATGTCGATCCCAACATCACGACCCTCAACCACCTCGGAATGTTCGGAAGAGCGGGCTGGGACCAGGCGACACTCGATTGGAGGATATGGGACGACTTCCCACCAAAGGGCAATCTCCCGAGCTTGTACGAGAAGCAGATATTCACGGACTATGATGACGTGATGAAGAGGGGCTTCTCGACAATACTCTATAACAAGAACGTGAGCAAGCAGCTCTTCGAGAGAAACATCGATGACTTCCTGTACTACGAGTACGAGTATCCAAAGATCTACTCGGCCGCGTGGCGCAAGTTCGTGGAGCAGCACGAGGTCCCGCTCCTAATGGGCGGAAGGGCGTGCCATCCCCTAGACATGCTCCAGTATTATCGTGGTATAGCAAACCTGACAAGGGATATCTTCGAGAGGCCGGACAAGGTGATGGAGATATGCGAGTGGTTCGTGGAGTACGAGACGACGCTTGCCATGAGAGACGCCATGATCATGGGCGCGGGCGAGGTTCCTGGAGCGGAGATCATATTCTTCATAAACGGCGGCCCGCCGGGGATGTCGCCTAGGATATTCGATAGGATATTCTGGCCGATCGCAAAGAAGATGATCGACATCTTCGTCAAGCACGGGTTCAAGGTGCACAACCACTGGGACAACGACCTCACGCCCAATCTGAACACGATGAGCCACATGGCGGACGGCCTTCCGAAAGGCAAGCTCCTTTTGGACCTTGAGAAGACCGACATGAAGAAGGCCAAGGATGTAATGGGCGACAAGGTCTGTCTGTTCGGCAATGTGCCTTCGACCATGCTCGTGTACGGGACGCCCAACGAAGTGGACAAGTACTGCAAGAAGCTCATAGAGGATTGCGCACCGGGCGGCGGATACGTGTTGTCCACGGAGTGCGAGACGCCCTGGGATTCGAAACCAGAGAATGTCAAGGCGATATGTGACGCTGCAAAGAAGTACGGATGGTACAAGCGCTGAACGCGCACCGAATCTCAAGGGAGGAAAGAACGGTCTGGTCGACGAGCCCGAAGGGTCTCGAGGAATCGACCTCAGCTCCGACCTCCAATCCCCCTCAAATCGAGCGCAAAGACGACTTTGCTGGCTATGCACAGAAGTGGACCGAAGGGGATTTGAACCCCTGACCTCCTGCTTGCAAAGCAGGCGATCTTCCGCTGATCTATCGGCCCGTTTTCGGCTGGAGACTTGGCTCATTGGGAATTGCTGTTAAATACGTTTCCGACTTCTGAGGAAACAGAATCCTGCAAGTATCACGAAGGACATGGGATGGTTTGCGATTGGATATCTCTGGAATTGTTCAATACTACCATAATCATCGTACATATGCAGCCCGAATTGGTTCAAATCGATGGCCGTGCTTCACAGCGAAGAACAAAGGCGTCTAGGATCTCAGAACAATCTCTATGTTGACGCCGTCCGGGACCTGAATCCTCATGAGCTGCCTCAGCGCGCGCTCGTCCGCATCGAGGTCTATGAGCCTCTTGTGCACGCGCATCTCCCATCGGTCTATCGTGCTAGAGCCTCCACCGTCCGGGCCTTTCCTGCAGGGCACGACCAAGCGCTTCGTAGGCAACGGTATCGGACCGGATATCGCGACGCCAGTCTTCACGCTGATCATCTTGATCTGCTTGCAGACCCCGTCCACTTTCTTGGGGTCAGTTCCGCTCAGCGATATCCTTGCCCTCTGCGCCATTTCAAAAACCTCAAACACAAAAACATAAAGGATTTGGAGAAAGGGTTTACATCTCCTTCTTTTCGACCTCGATGACCATTCCGGCCGCGACCGTCTGGCCCATGTCCCTGATGGCGAACCTGCCCAGCTGCGGGAAGTCCTTCGCCTTCTCGATGGCGAGTGGCTTGGTCGGCTGGATCTTCACAATCGCTGCATCACCGGTCTTCAGGAACTGCGGGTTCTCTTCCTTCACAGTGCCCGTCCTCGGGTCCAGCTTCTTCTGGAGTTCGACGAAGGAACATGCGACCTGAGCAGTGTGGCAGTGGAACACGGGTGTGTATCCTACCGTGATCACGCTCGGATGGTTGAGGACCATGATCTGGGCAGTGAACGTCTTCGCAACTGTGGGCGGGTTGTCCACTGGGCCTGCGACATCGCCCCTCTTCACATCGGTCTTCGCCAGGCCCCTGACATTGAATCCAACATTGTCGCCTGGCACTGCCTGCGGGAGCGTCTCGTGGTGCATCTCGATCGACTTCACTTCGCCAACCTTGTTCGCTGGCATGAAGATGATCTTCATGTCCGGCTTGAGCACTCCGGTCTCAACCCTGCCGACAGGGACTGTTCCCACGCCGGTGATGGTGTAGACGTCCTGGACCGGAATTCTGAGCGGCTTGTCGGTCATCTTCGGAGGTTCCTTCAAGGTGTCAAGCGCCTGCAGGAGCGTCTGCCCCTTATACCATGGCATGTTGCTCGAGGCCTTTGCCACATTGTCTCCCTTGTATCCAGATGTCGGGACGAACGGTATGTCCTCGGCCTTGAAGCCGACAGTCTTCAGCAGCTCAGTGACGGCCTTTTTCGTTTCCTCGTACTTCTTCTGGTCCCAGTTGACCGCATCCATCTTGTTGACATCGATGATGATCTGCTGCACGCCCAGTGTCCTGGCAAGGAATATGTGCTCTTTCGTCTGTGCCTGTGGCCCCTCGATGGCCGAGACAACTATGACCGCGGCATCGGCCTGGCTCGTGCCAGTGATCATGTTCTTGACGAAGTCTCTGTGGCCAGGTGCGTCGATGATGGTGAAGTAGAACTTCTGCGAGTTGAACCTCTTGTGAGCCACATCGATGGTGAGGCCTCTCTCCCTCTCTTCTTTGAGCCCATCCATGACCCATGCGAACTCGAAAGTCGCCTTGCCCTTCTGCTCGGCCTCCTTCTTGTACTTCTCGATGACGTGGGGCTCGATGTGCCCGGTATCAAGGAGCAGTCGGCCGACAGTGGTCGACTTTCCGTGGTCGACGTGTCCGATGAACACCAAGTTCAAGTGTGGTTTTTCTGCCATTTTATCGCCTCAAATGCGTTCTCTTCGAGCATGATGCTCTTGGTATATTAGCCTTTTTCCCCCGTGAATGCTGGATTGTGGCTGAGCCATCATCCCGCGTAGTACGATGCGTCGTACGGTTCAGGCTTGATGCCCTTTCTCTGTCTTATCTGCGGGACCGTCTTGTCGGTGACCTCCCGTGGCATCTGCTCAAAACCCGAGTTCTCGGTGGACCACAGGGCGCGACCGCTCGTCGCGCTCCTGATCGAAGCGGCGAATCCGAACATCTCCGCAACGGGACACTTGCCCTGGACTGTCGCTATGTCCCCTTCCTGCTTCATGTCCTCTATGATTCCCCGTCTTTGTTGGATCTCCCTGATCGCGTTGCCCATCATATCCTCGGGGACGTTGATGAACACCTTCTGGATCGGCTCGTAGAGCACACGCCCCGCCTGGCACATCGCACCGTAGATTGCGGACCTGGCCGCGGGGATGACCTGGGCAGGGCCTCTGTGTATGCTGTCCTCGTGAAGCTTGGCATCGACGAGCATGACCTTCACGGCCATGCACTTCTCGTTCGCGAGCGGGCCCTGGTCCATCGCCTCGTCGAATGCGTCCTTAATCAGGTCCATGGTCTCATGCAGGTACTGGATACCCTTGGTCATGTCCAGGAGCATGTTTGTGCCATGGAATGACACCACGCCCTTGCCCTCTTCCTTGCTGAAACCCAGATCCTGCAACTTCCTGGCCAAAGCCTTCGCGTCCTTGATCCTGCCTTCGGTCTCGATCTCGCCGGATCTGATCGCCTGGACGATTGCCGGGCTCAGGGGCTCGACCTCGATGTAGAACCTGTTGTGCTTGTTCGGGGATTTCCCCTCGAACGGACCGCCCCTGCCGCCGATGCACTCCCTGAAGACGACTATCGGCTCCGAGGTCTTGATATCGACCTTATGCTCGTTGACGATTCTGTAGTTGGTGATCTCCAAGTGGAGTTCGCCCATGCCGGACATAAGGTGCTCGCCAGTCTCCTGGTTGATCTCCACCACTATGGATGGGTCCGCCTTCGCGATAGTCCTGAGGACATCGACCAGTTTCGGCAGATCCTTCGTGTGCTTCGCCTCGATGGCAACAGTGACGACTGGATCGGAGTAGTGCACGATCTTCTCGAATGGCGCCATAGCGGGGTCGCTCGATACTGTGGAACCAGCGACTGCATCCTTCAGACCGGACACGGCCACGACGTTGCCCGCGTCGATCTCCTCGACCGGGATCCTGTCAGCGCCGACCGTCAAAGACACGAGCTGTGCCCTGTTGGGGTTCGGCATTCCGCTGACCCAGAGCTCCTGGCCCTTGACGATCTTGCCGCTGTAGAGACGCCCCACGGCCACCTCGCCTGCGTGCGGGTCCACGATGATCTTGGTCACCATGAACGCGACCGGCCCGTCCGGGTTGCAGGTCATCATCGACTTCCCGAACGTGGACTCCAGATCTCCGTGCCAGATGACCGGTATCCTGAGCTTCTGGGCCTCAAGCGGGTCAGGAAGATGCATGGTGACCATCTCCAGGAGGACTTCGTGCAGGGGCGCCCTCTTCGCCAGGGTCTTCTGGTCCTGGTTCTTGCAGTACTCGTAGATCTGTCTGAAGTTGATGCCGGACTTCTTCATGTAGGGCACTGTGATGGCCCAGTTGTTGAACGCCGAGCCGAAGATGACATTCCCGGTCTCGACCTGGAGAGCCCACTTGTCCCTGAGCTCAGGCGGGAGCAGCTTCCTGATCTTCTCGTTCACCTCGTTCACGATGTTGGACAAGCGCTGCTGCATCTGCTCTGGAGTGACCTGGAGTTCGTTTATCAGCCTGTCCACCTTGTTGACGAAGAGTATCGGATGGACCTTCTCCTTAATGGCCTGCCTGATGACGGTCTCAGTCTGGGGCATGACGCCTTCGACTGCGCAGCACAGGATGATGACTCCGTCGATGGCCCTCATGGCTCTCGTGACGTCGCCTCCGAAGTCCACGTGGCCCGGCGTATCGATGAGGTTGATCAGGTACTCCTGTCCCCTGAAGTTGTACACCATGGATGCGCTCGCAGCGTTGATCGTGATACCTCTCGCCTGCTCCTGCTCGTCGTAGTCAAGGAGCAGCTGCTTGCCCGCGAGCTCCTCGGACATCATGCCCGCGCCAGCGATCAGGTTGTCAGAAAGCGTGGTCTTGCCGTGGTCGATGTGCGCCGCTGTACCTATGTTCCGTATGAACTTCGGCTGTCTCATCAGCCCCTGCGCCTTCTTGATGTTGTCCTCTTTTCTTCCCATATGCTCACCACGGGTTCAGCAATTCATCAGATGAATGGAAACAATGGAGAAACGGTTTGGGACCGATCAGCGCGCTGAAGCGGCCACTCTCTCGACCTCTTCTTTCTTGGCCACAGAGAAGCTGTTGACGTCGTTCTTGGCCGCCCCGATGATCTCGTCTGCCAGACATTCCTCGATCGGCTTCTTGCTCTTGTGCGAGGTTTCGAGCGCTCCGTTGCATATGTACCTCAATGCCAGATCTACTCTCCTGGCTGGGGCAACATCGACCGCTTTTGGAACCGAAATGCCTCCGTACTGGAGCCTCGTGACCTCTTCCCTGGGGGCAACGTTCTGTAGCGCGTCCACGAATACCTGGAGCGGATTCGCTTTGGTCTTCTGCGCGATGATCCCGAATGATAGTTCGACCGCCTTGTAGGCCTTAAGCTTCTTGCCCGTGAAGTTCTCGGTCCTCATCATGCCGTTGATGAGCCTTTCAACAACGCTCATCTTGGCCTTTGCGAAGGGCTTGTTCGTGTGCTTTCCGCCCGTGTGCGGCACAGCGACAGGCGATATGTCGATGTATCGGGCCATGCCCTGATCTCTGAGAGTCACTCCTGAAACATCGAACTTGCCGAACATAAGGACATTGCCAGCTCGGGGAAGCTCCTTCTTCGGCTGAGCTTCTACTGCCTTGTGTTCGGGCGGAGCAGCAGGAGGCGCTGGCTCCGGTGTCGCTGCGGGTTGTGCAGGTGGTGCAGCAGCTGCCTGTGGGGCCGCAGCGGTCGGCTCCGGAGCCTTGCTTCCTTCTTGAACTGGATTGCCCTGCATTCACTTCACCTTACGGGCTTCTCCTTTCTGCCCTTCACGAGCTCGTTCAGGGACACATTGTTGACCTTGATCACTTTGAATCTCACACCTGGGATATCTCCGTAGGACCGGCCCATCCTGCCGCCGATGCCCTCGACCAGCACCTCATCGTGCTCATCGATGAAGTTGATGGCGCCGTCACCGACAGCGAAGGCCGTTATCTGCCGCCCGTTCTTGATGAGTTGGATCTTGACACACTTCCTGATCGCGGAGTTCGGCTGCTTCGCCTCGATGCCGACCTTCTCAAGCACAACGCCCTTCGCTTGGGCAGAGCCCTCCAACGGATCGGACTTCTCCTTGAGATGCAGCGTCCTGCGGCTGTAATACCTGTCGCTCCACCTGTGCTTCTGTCGGTCTAGACCAAGCTTCCTGGCTGTGTAGAGACCCTTAGGCAATCATTCACCTTTTCCAGCGGAATATGCCCTACAAACGAGTCGCCCTATTAAAACTTACGCTTATACTGTGGCGCAAGCCAGAATGCCAGATATCGGATGTTCAGACCTTCGCTCCGCAGTACTTGCAGAACTTGCTGTCACGATCCAGAGACGACTTGCAGGACGGGCATGACCTTGGCTGCGGAGGAGCTGTGAACTGTACGGCAGGCTGCGCCGTCTGTCCCTCAGCCCAGGTCGGCGACGGTGGAGCGCCTGACGGAAAAGTAGGATTCTTCGGGAACGCATAGAGATAGCTCCAGAACTCATTCATCAGCCGCTGCGCGTCGTTCTCGTATTCCACGTATGAGACGGCGCCCACCGCGACAGTGATCGGAAGGACCAGGATAGCACCCACAACACCAACGACCGCACCCTCATCCGTGAGTTCTGCGGAGAACGTGAGGTCCACGCCTGTGTTCTGCCCTTCGTCGACAGCATAGATATCAACAGACTGCCTCAAGCCAAGCTTGGAGTAGAACTGGCCACCTCTGAGGCTGAACGGAGATGTGAAGGTGATGCCGAACTGCCTGGATCTCCAGAACCAACCCGCAGCCTGCATGACCTGTTCCTTCGTGATGCCGGAAACGTTTCTATGGTCGCGCTTCGTGAAGAGGTTCCTTATCATGTGTTCGCACCAGCCCGCATTACTGCATTGCACCGGACATGGCACTGTTGTCGATATTGCATTTTCCGCCAAGACCGACTCAAGAGCGGCCGTAGGACTCGCCGCGAACCATCGCGGCAGATATCAGATGCGCCATCCTGAGTGGCTCGGGCACGGCTCCTCGTATCGTGGACAGATGAACTAGCTGCTCGAACTCCCGCCATTCAAGGCCCAGACCGCACCCGTACAGGGGCCTGTGCTCCGTGCCTATCTCTCTCAGCTCAAGCTTCGTGATGAGGGCGTACCTCTCGCGCCAATCATCGAAGTGCTTGACGAGGGCAACCTTCATCTTCTCGAAATCTGGCCGGTCTCTGGTCACCGTCAGAACCGGAATTCCGAGCGAGGCGTGGAGCTCCTCTAGATCGATCACGTTGAAGCCGGCGAGAGCGATCCCGTCGACCATGATCGTCTTGATCTGGTCCTTGTATCTCGACTTCGAGACCATTTCTATCAGCATCGCGGTGGAATCCGCGCCATCCACGGTCACCTCGGTTCTCATGACGCCTTCGAGGTAGTTCGGGATCCTCACAAGCGCTCCTACGACGAGCGCTTTCTTGTCCTTGAACTTGAAAGGAGAATCATCCACCCCGAGTATCCTGATTTGTTGCTTCATCTCATCATCACGCGAGCGGGAGCGAACCTGAGATGGGATCGATGTCTTTCTCAGGCGCAGGACCGATTCCGAGGCATGTGGTCGTATTGGGCGGGAGTTCGGTCAGGCCAGCATCCGTGATCATCGCCCACGGAAGGCCCGCACGGGCGGCCTTGTCTTTCAGCGATCTCAGTTCTTCCAGGTCCTTCGCTCTTAGGACCACCTTCCTCTGGCCTTCCCTGTACCATTCAGAAAACCACTTCGCCTTCTTGGATTTCGTCTCAAGTGCGCAGGTGACCGCAGCGTGAGCGACCTGAGCTGCAAGCTTTCCAGTGGACATCTCGAGATCATCCCGAACGACGATCACCAGTTTGTACTGCATGAACCCCTTCTTGGCAGACATTCACTTCTTGCCTCCACCGAGAGAGCGAAGCTCATCGTTTATCTGCTCGATCCGGGCCCTCACATGGTCTATGCGCTGCCGATAGTACAGTTTCCTCTGGGGATTTGAAGTCGCCGACCTGTCGGTCAGAGCCTTGAGATCGGCGAGCTGCACCTCGCGTTCAAGCACCAGCTTCTCGGACCTTCTCATCTTGTTGTAGCTCAACCCCTTGGCCTTCGGGCTCCCAGGGAATGAAGGCGCTCTGTAGAGCTTCGGATGTATCAGGCCAGCCCTGGGATACGCTCCTCTTATCCACCCAATCAGAACGAACAGACCGGTCAGGGACAGAAGTGAGATCCAGAGCGGCTCGGCAGTGACATATCCATGTCCCTCCGAGCTGATGGCATTTAGCATGAACCCGACGAGGATTGATATGACTACGCTGACGCCCATCCCAAGCGCGATCCTGTAGATGATGTCGTACTCCGGGTCGAGCTCTCCCCTCCTTGGGAAGAGCAGGTTCACGAGCGTGAACCCGGGAAGGAAGAAAATGATGGCAACGCCCGCTGCGACATGAAGGATACCGCTCATCGCTCTCGGACGACGAGCACACTCTGGAGCATATTTAAGGATTTGCTGGCTTGCCTCCGTCAGTCATCATGAAACAATAATTACCACACAGGCGTTACACGACCTTGGATGTTCGAGCTGAAAGAGCGTGATGGACTCGCGAGGATCTGCGAGCTGACGACTAAGCACGGGAAGGTCACGACGCCTGTTCTTCTTCCCGTTGTCAATCCCAACTACCTCACAATCTCCCCGAAGGTGATGCGCGAACAGTTGGGCGTTCAGATGCTGATCACCAATTCGTACATTATCCGGGGAAACGACGCCTTGAGAGAGAAGGCGGAGAGCGCAGGAATCCACGATCTCCTGGGCTTCGACGGGCCGATCATGACTGACAGCGGAACCTTTCAGAATCACGTCTACGGCGATGTCCGCGTGGACCCGAACGAGATCGTGAGATACCAGGCTGCGATCGGCGCCGACATCGGCACCATTCTGGACATCTTCTCCGAGCCGGACTTCACTCGCGAACAGGCTGATGCTGCAGTTGACGAGACTGTGAAGAGGGGAAAGGAGGCGGTGACGTTCAAGGGAGAGATGCTGCTCGCTGGAACTGTCCAGGGAGGACTGTACCCGGACATCAGAGAGCGATGCGCCAAAGAACTCTCCGCGCAGGATTTCGAATTGCACCCAATTGGCGGAGTTGTCCCACTTCTGGAGAACTACAGGTTCAGCGATGTCGCGGAAATCATCATAGCCTCGAAGAAAGGCCTCAACCCGTCGCGCCCAGTCCACCTGTTCGGGGCCGGACATCCGATGGTATTCCCATTGGCTGTACTGCTCGGCTGCGACATGTTTGACTCCGCATCTTACGCGAAGTATGCTCGTCAAGAACGCCTGATGTATTCGACTGGCACCAGGTTCCTGAGGGATCTCCACGATCTAGCCTGTCACTGTCCCGCTTGCACAAAGACCTCGATCGAAGACCTCAAGCAGATGCCGACAGAGGAGCGGATCAAGAGACTGGCCGAACACAATCTGCATGTTTGCCTCAGAGAAATCAATCGCATAAAGAACGCGATCCATGAGGGATCCATATGGGAGCTAGCGGAGATGCGTGCGAGAGCACACCCAATGCTTCTGGAGGCTCTGAAGGCCCTTAAGACACACAAAGAATTCCTGGAGAATTTCGAGCCCGCCAGCAGGCGCGGAGCCTTCTTCTACTGCGGGCCCGAGAGCTACGACAGGCCGACGGTCATGAGATACCAAGAGAGATACTTCAGCAGATATCGCAAGCCCGCGACGAGAGTGTTGGTCGGCTTTCCCGAGGGCGCCAAACCTTACTCCAGAACCTATGCGAAGGAGATTGCCTCGATTTCGGGAAAAGTCGATGCGAGCTTCATCGTCACATCTTTCTTCGGACCTGTGCCGGTTGAATTGGATGAATACTATCCAATCGCACAGTCCGTTATTCCGAAGGAACTGGACGGCGAAGTCAAGGAGCGTGTTCTGCAGACGATGGAGAGGCACGCACATCAGCACGGGTATCCGCTAGCCGTGATGTGGGAAGGTCAAGAAACGCTTCGGTTCCTCGAGGATATGGTCCCCGGAGGCGGAAGGAAGGTCGATCTCGACTTGCTGAGATGCAGGGCCGTGCTGGACATGCAGTTCGGGCGAGGAGCGGGAGACATACTCGATGGCAGGAAGGTCGAGATAGTCAAGTCCGAGAGGACCGGAAAGATCAGAAACGTGATCGTGGACGGCATGCATGCGCTGTCTATGAGGGCACATGATGGAAGATTCTCGCTCAAGCTCGAGGGCGGCAAGATGCTGATGAGAGCGTTGCCATCGCCCAGGATGCGCGTGAGGATCGATGATGAACCCGCAGAGTTCGCAGCGAAGGGGAACAACGTCTTCGCGAAGTTCGTCCTCGAATGCGATCCAGACATAAGACCCGGGGACGACGTCATGGTCATCAACGCCAAAGACGAGCTGGTTGCAGTAGGTCGAGCTTTGATGAACCGAGAGGAGATGCTCGCTTTCAAGAGAGGAGTCGCAGTCAAGGTCAAGGATTCTTCCGACTAGGACTTCCTGGAAATGACCTTCTCCGCGACGCTCGTGCACGACAGAAAGTCGTCGAGCGTATGGAGGAGACTGTTCAAGGACGATGCCTCTATCTCGGCCAGAATGGAGGAGCCCTCGACCCTGGTATCTAGGTAACCCATATTGTCAAGCTCGATTGCTTTGTGGATCTTACGAGCCTCATCGCCCGAGGAGAACTCGAGCCGCAGATTGCACGTGACCTTCGGCCTTGAATCGTTCGTTGCCATGTCGTTTTCATGACCGCTGACAAAATACTTAGACTTCTCGATAGCCATATCTGGCTCATTGCTCAATCAGGCATTTTCGGTACATGGGGGTTGACCACGCCTTCTCGAGATCCTCGAAGGCATCATCGACCTTGCGCCGAGCATAGTAGGCCTCGGTCGTCGTCGTGCTCTTGTGTCCCAAGGCGACGCTGACACTATCGATCCTCGCACCGCGGTCTAGAGCGTTCTGTCCGAAGGCCCTCCGCATGCTGCGGTAGTCGAACCTGACGCCGAGCGAGACTTCGAGCTCGCCCTTCTTCTCGTGCGCATATGTGCTCGACCAGCAGGATGCCGTGCCATCCGCGCGGAAGCAGGGCACCAGGGGAAGGTCCTTGCCGTCCTGAATGCCGCGCCTCTCGAGCTCGCGAGCTCTCAGGTCCAGAAAGTCCGCAACCGCCTGTCTACCCATTGGCACGATGGTGGTCCTCCGCGGAGCGCCCCAGGAGCCCTCGCCCTTGGGGTGCATCACGACGAGCTCCCAGTACTTCGTGGACAGGTCCCCGTGGTTAGCTAGGCGGGCCTCCTTTGGCCTCAGGCCCGCATAGGCGCCGAAGATGACAAGGCCCAGCACACCAAGCGCGCCCCGGTCACCCGCGGCTGCAGCCTCTGCGAGGCGAGACATGATCTCCTCGACCTGCTCCTCGGAAGGCCGCGGCAGGGGGCCTGAGGAAGCACTCTGAAGCCTTATCATGTGCCTCGACCTCATCTGTGCCAGGACCGGATTGCCGATGTGCTCCAAGAAGACACTGAGAGCGCTCAGAAGCCCCTTCTGAGTACGAGCGCTTAGAGGTCTGGTACGGAGCCCGTCTCGGGCATTCATCCAGTCCAGCAAGGCTCCCACCTCACGCTGCCCGATGGCTGTCGGACTCGTCGTCATAATGAGCCGCTTGGCCTTGAGCTCCTGCAGCACGCGATGGATCTGACGCAGCTGCCGCCCTAGACCCTGGTGCGACAAGGGAGCATAGAAGGGTCGGACCTCCTCGAGGAATCCTCGAAGGCGGGTCAAGTACGGATAGCGGCCCATTGACCTTGGCCTGCGCTTCCGTCCTCTATGTCCCGATTTGCCCCGTCGTCCCAGATGGGTGTATGTCTGGGTTTCATGCTGTTCTCCTGGCGGTGAGTTGTCCCCATCCTCTCCGCCAGGCTTGACATGGGCGAGCGAGGACATAAGGACTGTGCCAGAATTCTCACTTGGGCTCAGGGACGCCTCGCCTCCCGCCTTCTGGGTAGAGGCACGGCCCGTGCAGCGAGCTCGTTTTGGTACAGCCTTCTAGCGCTCGTCCTCGGTAGACCGTACTTGTGTCCTATCTTGCCCCAAGATGCGCCGCTACCCCGTGCCAAAACGATCTCCGCGCCCGTGGCACAGCGAGGAGTTGGAGGCCTGCCGAGCCTGCGCCCTTCCGCTCTCGCCCGGCTCATCCCTTCGCGGATCCTCGTCCCTCGGGCAGCTCGCTCGAGGATCTCCGCAGCCCTAGCGAGCCGCTCTGCATCGGCCGATGGGACAGGTCCCTCGAGATCGAGCGGCCCGTCCACGACGCAGGAGCTCGCCGATGCGAGAGCTTCGAGCTGCAACAGCACGGCCTCGGCCTTGGTCCCGGACGCGGGGACGAAAACGAGGATGAGCTTGGTCATGACGGACGACCTCCTTCATCACTGTGGTCCTCAGCAGCCCGAGCAATAACACCCCTCGCCTCCGCCTTCACCTGCTCGAGATCCACGACGTGCCCGTGCTTCCGGAGCTCATCAGCGATGCGGACAGCTATCTCCTCGAGCGGCTCCTCGGGCGATCTCAGGTGTGCGAGGACCGCCAAGGATCGGATGCGCCTCTTGACCTGCTCCTCTTTTCCTGCAGGTCCTTCTGCTTGGTCCGCTGAGATCTCCTCAGAGCTCGCCGCAGGCAGATGCGTTTTCTCCCTGAGCGAGATGAGGTATGCCTGGTGGACTGTCTTCTCGACGGCGAGCCGGTCCTTCCCGGGAGTCTGATGAGCGAGCATGAGGTCCTGCACATACCAATCCTCCGTCTCTCCCGGCCTCTCGAACATGCACCGGCGGGCGGAGTCATAGAGCTCGCGGTCGATGATAGCCTGTTCGCCTTCTTCTATACTCCCCCCAACCGGTGCAACCGGTGCGACCGGTGCGGCAGCCTCATCCAGACTGGCCTGCCTGCTTGCACCAGTAGCACCAGTAGCACCAGTAGGGGAGAGATACGGAGATATAGGTGATAGCAGCCTCTCGACGGTCTCAGTCCTCAGGATCCGCCGCCGTCCGTGCTCTGTGCGCACCTTGATGCGGTCCTTCCCATCTTGCAGCCCGAGCCTTGCGAGCCGGCGCCCGAGCTTCTCAGAGGACCATGCCCTCTGCCCTTCCGCTTTGAGGCGGTCGTTCACCCGCGTCAGGAGTTCGTCCTGCCACACCCACTCCTGTCCCTCAGGAAGAGACGGAGCGTGCCACAGTCCGGCTGCGAGCTCCTGAACGACCAGGGACTCGTCCTCGGTCGTGCGATCCTCCGCAGCTGCCCGGAGGCTTGTCAGCACGACGTCCTCGACTTCCTCCCGCCAGCTGAACATCTCCGCTGTCGCCAGCAGTATGGCAGCTGTCTGTCTGTCCCTCGGCAGCCCGCCGTGCAGCTTATCCAGTCTCTCAAGGAATTCTTCTGAGCGTATGTACCCCTGCACCTTCTCCCTGGTCCACGATCGACGCACCTCGTCGCTCATGTCAAGCAGCCAGATCCGAAGGGCCGCGAGACTCGCATCCGGGAATAAGTTGCGGACCACCCTGGCGGAGTCCGCATCCGGCTGGAGGCGCATGAGCAGCGTCCGCGTCGTGAGGGCGCGCTCGATCTCGGAGGTGTAGGTGAAGGCGCAGGGTCGGTAGAGCTCGAGATCTCGCGGGCTCCACTCCCCCTCCCCGATCGGCTCGAGGATCCTCCGCTTGGCCTTCGGGTCCGTGGCCTGCCTCAGGATGGACTCGAGCATCCCATCTTTGTGGGCCCACAGCTGCTCATCCACTTCATCGAAGCCCAGGATCCGCCCTTCGTCAAGGATGCGGGCAACATAGGCCTCGCTTGCATCCGAGATGAACTCCCCATTCACGATCGCGAGGACGCTCTTGAGGGCCGTTGTTTTCCCTGAGGAAGGGGGGCCGGAAAACGCTATGTGGCAGCACGCTGGGAGCAAATCGTAGACCCTTGCCTGTGCGCACCACAGGAAGACGATATACGCATCCTGCGGTTCGGGGAACTTCACGAGGCTCGAGAGGGCATCGACCGCGCCTTTGAGATCTAACCGCGATGCGCGCTCTTCCGCCTCCGACTCACCCGGGCGGACACGATCCTCGGACTTGAAGGCGAAGTCCTTCCCCTGGAGGATCCATCGCAAGGCGGGATCGACCGGCCTTCCAGCGTGTATCCACTCTTTGTCCTGCTGCAGCCCCTCGAACCGCGCAAGCGTTGAGCCTGGAGCATGATCCTGGAACTGCGAGTAGGTTTCATTCCAGGCGCCCCTCTCATCCTTGTCGGCCGAGGTACGGTCCTCGATGTGCTCGAGGAGATAGCGCAGCGCTCTCTCAATTTGTGCAGGGCGCGCCTTTGGCTTGGCCTTCTTCACTACCGGCAGCTCTTGCTTGAACTCCTGGGCCGTCGGGCCCTTCGTTCTCGCCTTCGCCGCTCCTGCGCTCTCGTTTGAACCAGCGCCCTTGCCCTTCCTGACACTCACGATCTCCGCCTCCGAGAGCGGGGCG
The DNA here is from genome assembly GCA_963705355.1 of uncultured Thermoplasmata archaeon. GTDB lineage: Archaea > Thermoplasmatota > Thermoplasmata > UBA10834 > UBA10834 > COMBO-56-21. The sequence continues at coordinate 63,046 of OY970070.1, read as the reverse complement.
CGAGGGACATAGGGAAAAGTCTCGTCTCACGGCAGCTGCGACAGATCCGCACGGCCATGCCTTCCCTCTCCCCAACCACGAGCAGCTCCGCAGGTCCACGATGACAGCGCTCGCAAGATCTCGCCGGCCTAGCAGAGGAATCTCTAAGTATTGAGCATCCAATAAGTGGTACGTTCTGAGATCTTGGCTTGCCGGCGTCTGGACCCCCATCCAGGCACCGTGCCCCTCTTTCTGTTCTCATGTCTCATCGCCTCTGCTCTACCACCGCCTGGGATGCACGAGATCGCTCTGTTTTCCTCTCAACGGCCGGCCGCTGTCTTCCCGTCTCGAGCCCGTGGCTGCTTCTTCGCCGGCTCGTATCGACAGGCTCTCCCGAGCCCGCCTCGATGACCACGTCTCCGTTGTAGTAAAGAGTGACCACGCTTCCCTTCCCAAGCCCGTGCTCCCGAAGGAACTCGATCGGGAGAGAGACGAGGAAGGCACGGCTGATGGCCACAATCCGCCTTTCGACTTTCTTGACCGTTCTCTTACCTCCTATGTGAGAAGGTATATACCAATAGGGCAATATCTGCCCTAAGGGTAATCATGAACAAGCATCCAGGGACTACACATAGGCCAGAGTTGGACAATCGGGAGCGCAGGATCCTCCTCATTGTGCGGCATCTCGGCGGCCGAGCGAGCCACGGCAAGGTCTGGGATGGACTGAAAAGAAAGGGCATGTCTCGGCATACGATGGAGAGAGCGCTCGATGACCTCGTGAATCAGGGACTTCTCCGAAGGGCCCCGACCGGAGGAGGACGGGGCTGGAGGGGCGAGTACGTCTATGTGCCCCTACAACAGCGGAAGGCCAACGAGCGCTTCCGCCGAATCCTTGAACAGATCCGCAGCTGCATTACCCAGGAGCTCCTTCCGGAAGATGCGCCTATCGACCGACAAGCGGAGGACCTCGCAGGCCTGCTCTTGTGTCTCTTCCGCATGCGAGGGTGGGTGTTCGCCTCGCTCCTGCAGAGGGCTCTCGAAGTAAAGACAGACGAGGATGCGATTCATTGGTTCATGGGACATGCAGGATACTTGGAGGAGCTCACAGATGACACGCTTCTCCTCGCCGTCCTGAACCGCAGGCCTGCAGCCCCGAGGGCTTTGGAGATCTTCCAGAGATGCCTCGAGAGGACGGCAGCCGCACCCACACCTACGCCCCCGAGCTCGCCGGCGCCGAGGACCTCGGCAGCATCGCGTGCAGAGGTTAGGTTTGCCAGCGGCGGTCGCGATGCGAAGAAGCCGCAGAAGATCGCGGAGCGCGAGAAGGCAGAGCGGGCAGCTACTCGTCAGAAGCAGATGAGTCTGCACCGCTGACTCAGAGAGAGGAGCTCGCGGTCCGCATGAGGGCTCGCCTCGAGAAGATGGAGCTTGCGAATGAGCGCCTCGAAGGTCTTCTCTTGTAGCTTGTCGAGCAGGTCCTCGGCGAGGACAAGGCGCTGGCTCGAGGCCCGGGACCAGGGGAAATCTGCTAGGGTGTGTCGAAGGGCATAAGAACACCCACCCACCTCCACCCCTCGGGGGTGCGCGATGCACCTTCTGGAAGTGTGTGAGATAGATGAGCGGGACAGGCAGGCAGAGTAGACAGGCATCGAAAGAGATAGTCGTGAGGCGCGACGGGAAGCGCGACCTGGTGTTTACGGGCCGCCTCCTGGCGAAGGAGAGCTCCCATCGGGACGTCGGCGACGAGTCGAAGCGCTGGGACGAGTACACCGTCTACGAGACGAAGGGTGGGAATCATGTCCTCGAGCATGTCTACCACACACAGCGGCAGGGCGAGCGCAACGCATATGAGGCCTGGGTCGGGGTCGATCTGGTAGCGCTGCTGGATGCGGCTGCTTACGCCGATCCTGATGACGCGGAGGGCAAGCGGAAAATATACCCAAGCGCGCTCAAGCGCCTCGCCGAAGCCTGCGGTGTGCAGCTCCACGAGACAATCGAGTAATTCTCTCGTGTGAGGGCGGCTGCCAGCACCTCTTTTATTCCTCCCTCTCTATTCTTGTGAGCTCTCATTTGAGGAGATCCGTCGCGAGGAGGCTGCACCTGCAGGTCTCTGCAAAGGCTTTCACGCGCCCGTCCCTAAAGGCCTTGCAATCCTTCGTGGTCTGTACGCTCGAGCGCCAGAGGATCTCGACCACGACGATCTGCGGGAGCAGCGCGAGCTCGGCCTCAGTATGACTCAGCGATGGCAGGCGGTCCGCGAGCTCGCCGGCCTCGGGGGTGTGGCCGTGGGTGTGTGTCGCACCTGCTCGGGACGGAGGAGGAGCTCGGCACTGCAGCGGCACTGAGATCTCCTGAGCGCGCGTGCCTGCTCGCGTGGATGAGGCTGACAGAGCCCTCAGCCTCAGCCCCTCGACCGACTGAGCGCGCAGTGTGGCCTGCGGAGCACGGAGAGGCTGGCTGACAACTCCCTCCCCTGGGCCCGACGCTGGACATGCTAGTACGCCGGAAAACCCTTCACATGACGGTACCAGCGTCGTCTCGGCCAGATGCCGGCGCCGCCACGCTTGAGTACCGGCAAATCCGAGGGGTCCGTCCAGAGGAGGCACGGTGCCCAGGGGGGGACTGGCTTGGAATTTTTCGGTACGGTGCCGAACGATGCCGAGCAATTTCAAAGGAGTGTGGGGGGAGCCTTCGGGACCGCGGTCTCCGCGGAGGAGATGGCCTCGCCCTCCTGAGGATCTCGAGGGCTTTGAGCGCGCTGTCCAGCATCTTCTCATGATGAGCTGAGTCGAGCCTCGCGATCCCTCTGCGCGTCCTGCACGAGAATCTCGTTCTGCCGCTCGACCCTACTCAACCGGCCGCGCAGCATCTTGGACAAGAGGGCGGAAGCATGAGCGGTGGCATTCAAATCTTCCTTCCCATGACGTCGCTCTTCTCCCGTGGTGAGCCGCCATGCATGCACGGTCAGACATCGCCCTCCGCGATCTGCGAGCGCGTATGTCCACGATCTCACGAGCCCATGTGCCTCGAGCTGCTTGAGGACCTCACGCGTCCAGAAGAGCGAGGTGCCCGCCCGCGACGCGAGATCGGATGTGTAGCCGGGGCGATCCCTCAGCATGTTCAGCAGGCGCACGCGCAGGACGGACGGCCGTCCGCACTTGCGACGGGCTCTGAGCGGGGAGCTCGGGGACACGCGCCTGGACACCCAGCCGCTCTTGAGCTCCGTGCGACCCCTGCGCGGTTGAGCTCCCCTTGGCTCGCCCGTCACGACGGACGGGCTCTTTGATTGACATGCGCCTGTGCGTGCTCGGCCGGCGGCGGCTTCGGTCGCCGGTCTCGGAACACTCGAGGAGTGCGATCTCATTGTAGCCTCTCGTCATGCAGGGGATGGATCCGCGGGCATGTAGTACTTGCGGGGGATAGTGTCCCCCCTCCTCTCGCGGGGAAACATCAGAGGTGTTGCCAGCAGCTCTGCAAATACCTTTTTCGAGCGCCTCATCCAGGGTGAATCGTGATAGCTGGACGGAAAGGCTTAAGGGTACACCCCCGCATCCATTCACCGCTGGCAGCCCTAAGCTGCTGGCGAGTTGAGTCGAGACAGGAGAGATTAGATGAGCGAGACAGGACAGATTAGTGAGCATGTTGTTGAACGAGACGGCTTGCCCGATCTCCGCTTTGAGGGGATTGAGCTCGCGTGCGTGGGTACCTGCAGCCCATTTTTCGGGCCAGAACGGACGCGTTGGGATAGGTACACGTTCTACAGGACAAAGGAGGGGATCTTCGTCCTGGCGCACACATACCGCACGGTCTTGGGAGGGGAGAAGAATTCCCATGAGGCGTGGACGGGGACCGACCCGAAGAAGCTCTTAGAGGATGCGTGCTATGAGAACGCCGGCGGCGAGATAATCATGCCCGACGTCATCAAGGCACTCGCAAGAGCAGCGGGCATCGATCTCAACGAGCGCATCGAATGAACCCTCTAACCCTCTTGAGGAGCCCGAGAGGATGCCGAGATCCTAGAAAAAGGGGAAGGGGCCCGCCTCGCGGCGGGCGTTTAGGGGACGACAGGGGCATTGTACCGAAAAACGCGAATTGAGCTGAGAGCCAGACAGGCCTCTCGCAACTTACTTAGAAGTTGGCGTGCATGTCTCCGAGGAGGCGAGTCGAATGGAAGTCAACGAATGCCTCGAAGCGAGGAGAAGCATCAGAGTGTTCAAGGCAGACCCTCTGGAGGATTCCGTCGTCGACGAGGCCCTCCGGATGGGGAATCTCGCGCCCTCTGCTGGCAACCTTCAGGCAAGGGATTTCGTAGTCGTCAAGAACGCTCACACGAAGAGGGCTCTGATGGAGGCTGCATATGGCCAGGATTTCGTTAGGACCGCACCTGTTGTCATAGTGTGCTGCGCTGATCTTGAGCGGATCAAGCACTATGGTGAAAGAGGGAGAACACTCTATTGCCTCCAAGACGTCGCAGCCTCGATCGAGAACATGATGCTGTTTCTCGTCAGCAAAGGGATTGGAAGCGTCTGGGTCGGGGCGTTCGACGAGAAGAAGGCATCCCAGGCTCTCGATCTGCCGCCTCATGCCAGACCAGTGGCCATTCTACCGATAGGTTATCCGACCGAGAAAGGAATCGGAAGGAAGAGACTCCCGATCGAGGACTTAGTGCACAGGGAGAAGTGGTGACGCCAGTTGAAGTGGAAGATCGACAGGACCATGGCCATCTGGGGCATATCGTTCGGCATCGTGGCGACGCTCACGGGCATGTTCATCGTTCGCGCGCTCAGAGGAGGGTTTCTCGCCGAAGGGTTCTTTTTGCTCGTCATCGGGTGGGTGGTTTTCCTCGTCATCATCGCCAAAATCACATCGCGACTCAGAAGAAGAGGCCAGAGGACAGAAGATGAATGGGAGTAGCCCCGGGAGGATTCGAACCTCCGTCGCAGGCTCCAAAGGCCCGCATGATTGACCGCTACACTACGGGGCTGCGGCGGTTACGAATCGACATAGTTGGCTACTCATATTAACGATTTCCTGCGCGTCAGAAGGCATGCCTAGGCCGATTCCACATGTGACTGGCTATCTTCGCGAAACGAGTATCACACCAAACAGAACCAAGACTCCGCCCATGGCCGCGAACCATCCTATCCCTTGGCCCAGAATGATCCACGAGAAGACTACGGTCACGACGGGCTCGAAGTAGAGGGTCACCCCGGTCGATGACGCAGTGAGCCCGGTCAGAGCTCTGAACCAGAACACATATCCGATCACCGTGCACAGGACGCCGAGATAGAGGGCGGCGATGAAGAAGCTCAGAGGAAACACGACGGGCTGCGTGAGCTCGGCCTCCGTGACTGCGAACGGAGCAAGCATCACAGTCCCGATGAGTGCGATGTAAGCAGTTGAGATGAATGGATCGTATTTCTTGACCAAACGCTTCCCTTCAACAGTGTAGATCGCCCAGAAGACCGCGCAGACAACGCCGAACAGTCCGCCGAGAAGCGCTTCCCATTTGCTGGCGAATGCAACGCTCCCGCCTGTTATGACAAAGTATGCGCCAAGTGCAGAGACCGCAAGTCCAGCTTTCTGGCCTGAGCTTATCTTCTCACCAAACCTCAGGTAGGACATGAGGAAGATCATGATTGGACACAGAAGCGTGACGAGGATGGCGGATATGGCAGGCCCTGCCAACTTGACTCCGTAGTACTGGAAGATGTAGTAGACCCCGATTCCAATGAACGCGAGGAAAAGGAACTTTCGTGTGTCAGCTTTTTCGAAGACCTTCGGCTTCTTCACAAGAATGTAACCGCCGAATATGGACGAAGCGACCAGGAAACGTGCCATTGCTATCAGCGTCGGCGAAGCCCCATCTCTGATCGCCACCTCGACGACGACAAAGGAGTTTCCCCAGATCAGGATGGTCAGAGCCAGAATCAGGTAGAGCTTCGTGTTATTCTTCATTGTGCGCCGTCCGTTTTCCCGGTCAAGCATGTTGGAGTTGCGCCCGTGATCTCCAGATTGTAGTATCTCCCGAGTTCCAGATCGTTGTGAACAACAACTTGCTTGTACTCGTCTGTCCTAAGTACTGTGGAACCGCTCTTGCCTCTCTCAGTCGAGAGTGCCCGCAGCCTCCTTCCCACCAAGGAATTGTTCTTCTCTAAGGCTATCCTGAATCGGAGTTCTGTGATCTCCCTGGACCTATCCTTTGCCCTCCAACCAACGACTTGCGGCATGGACACGGCCGCCTTGGTGCCCGGCCTCGCGGAGAACCTGGTCACATTGACGATGTCGGGTCGAAGGTCAGAGATGAAGTCGAGATTTAGCCGATGATCGTCCAGAGACTCAGCTGGGTAGCCCACTATGATGTCCGTGGACAACGTGACATCTGGAATCTTCTCCCGTACCTTCTCGACTATTGAGCTGTATTCGTCGAGCGTGTACCCGCGCTCCATATCCTTCAGCAGACGGTCGCTGGCACCCTGGATAGGCAGATGAAGGAACTTGAACACCTTGGGCTCCAGGTACATCTCCGAAATCCCTTCGACCAACGGGAGCGCGCTCTTCGGATTCATCATTCCAACCCTGAGGCGGAAATCGTGCGGGATATTGCAGATTTCCTGCACAAGAGATGGGAGACCAGTGCCAATGTCCGTTCCGTATGCAGCCGTGTCTTGGGCGGTCAACTGGATTTCTCTTGGACGATCAGAGACCATCGCGCGCACTGATTCCACCGTCTTCGACAATGGTCGGCTCTTCAGCTGCCCTCTGGCAATCCTCGTGATACAGTATGCGCAACTCCCGAGACAGCCGCTAGCAATGGGCACGATTCCATATCCCTCGCGCTTGACCTCGCCAGTCGCCATCCGAGCGTTTTCGGTCTCGGTGAGCTCCGAGAACGAGCCGAGCTCTCCGGGCGCGACGAACTGCGCATTTGGTGCGATGCGCTCGGCCTTCTCCCTGCACGCAGTCGCCATGCATCCGGTCACGATGAGCTTCGGCACGTCCGAGAGCTCCCTGATTCGCTTCAACATCGCGCGTTCGGTCGTCTCAATCACCACGCAGGTTGCGAGAACGGCGAGATCGCACTTGTCCGGAGAGTCGATTAACTCCCATCCTCTCCCGGCAAGCAGATCCTCGATCTCCCTCGACTCGCCGAAATTGAGAGTGCAACCGTGGGCCTCGACGAACGCCTTCATCTCATGCTCCGCATCTGAATAGGCTATAATTCTCTTTTCAGCGCACAGCAAACCTTTGGTTCCAGAACCTTCTTATGCTCATAACCCGTTTTTTGCATGGGATACGATGTCGTCTATGAAGCAGGCCAAGAAGTACACAGCTCAAGTGAACGAGCATCAGATATCCGCCAAGAAGCTGGCCAAGGCAGCCAAGCTCAGGGCCAGAGCGGCGAAGATCAGGGAACAGGTGGCTAGACACGACGCGAGAATAAGGAGCCTGCAGAGGAAGATTGCCGATCTGGAGAGAAGGGCTAATGAGCTGGCCGGCCCTCCCATGAGATAGGATACGGCCGAGATACATATATATACAATGAAATAGATATTGTCTGACAATCGTCATACGATGGGATGGGATGCTGGATTGAACAGGAGACTAGCAGTACCTCTCGCTGTGAAGGGACTTCTGAGAAAGGAAGAGAACCGCGCGATGAGGGTCAGGATCCTGAAGGATTCCGAGCAGGACAGCGAGGACGTGAAGGTCGCGATGAAGCTCGCTGAGAACAGAGTGCGCATCGAGAACCTGATGGAGGACATCAGCAACGATCCTGCGATCGCGGACTCCCCTGAGATTGAGACTGACCTAGACTACATCGAGGCATCCATACAACTCGGCCTACTAGAAATCACGGGCGAGTTGGAAGAGGTTCCCTACTCAGAGGAGTTGTTCGAGGAAGCGGTTGCCTGAGCAAACACTGCGCTTGAGACTGGAGCACCTGACAGCTGTTCGCGAAAGGACTCTTCGGGAACATATATATACAAACCATGAGATACATATCCTAGCTCCAAGAAGGGATGGGAATTGGAGACAGAGAAGCGAATCGAGGAGCCGGAAGTAGACAGATGGGGCGAGCAATTTGCCGCCTCAGAGAGAAGCATTGAGAGCCTTGGAGCTGACATGCCGTTCTTCAGGCTCAGCGGCGGCATCATGAAGTCCGATGCAAGGACCTCGAACAGAATCGATGGATTGCTTACAAGAATGATGGAACATCCCACAGCCGCCAGGTATCTTGCCAATGCTGATAAGAACCTGGACTACCTGTTCACCAGCCTTCAGCTCGACATGATCAACATGGTCGCTGACGATGAGTCCGCGAGAAACGAGAAGATAGCAGTCGACCGAGCCCGGGAAGAGGACTCCGTGCTGGAGATTCCAAAGGTGTAGCTTCTCATTCTGACGAGTCACTCAGGCAAATTGACATTGTTCTCCGAATGCTCCGCCTGAAGAGAGGACTCGGGACAGTCTTCCGAGGAAGAGCTCTAGCTCGTCCGTCAGGAGCAGAAAAATGAAAACAGGTAAGGGGTTTCTATCTGCTGATCTAGGGGATCTAGCCTTCCAGATCCTTCCTTCTCCTCATCGCGAAGGCTGCGAGGGCCGACGAGCCGGAGATAGATAGATGGGGCGCGCAGTCTGCCGCTTCGAAGACAGAGAACGAGAACGCACTTGGAGGAATGCAGTTCTTCCGACTCAGCGGCGGGATACTGAAGACCAATGCGGTCACATCCAACAGGATCGACGACCTTCTCGGGAAGCTCATGGAGTATCCATCCGGATGCACATACATTCCAAACATCGACAAGAACCTCGACCACCTTTTCACATACATGAAACTGGACATGATCGGCAGAGCCGCAGACGACGTCTCTGCAATGAACAGAAAACGCTCAGAGGGCGCCGAGAAACGATACCCACCCGAGCGTGTTTTGCTGGATTAATAACCACAGGGTTGCTCTCGATTCCTGGATGGCAGCTCCGCTCGCCCGAGAAAATAGATAAAAGAGAGGTTGGGAAAAGGTTTGTCACTGGTTGTCCTTTTCTAGGACTTTCTGCGCCTGCGAGTCGGGGCGACTGCCCCGAACAGCACCACGAGCGCCAGGATGCCCACCACCGGCAGTAGCATTGTCGGGAATTCCGGGATCGGCCCAGCGACGGTCACTGTAGTCGTGGCGCTTCCCCACATACCGTCGTTGTCGACCACCCACAATGTCACGGTGATGTCTCCCGGGACGGTGTCAAAGGTGAACGTCGTTGACTCGCCGGACAGGTTGTAATCCACACCGTCATAGGTGAAATTCCAGTACCAGCCTACAACGGCGCCATCCGGATCGTAGGAACCCGAGCCGTCGAAGGTCACCAGGTCGCCGAGGTTGACATTCTGGTCAGGCCCTGGCACCGCGACCGGAGGCGAGACTCCAACAATAATCGCGTTCGCAGAGCTCGACACGTTGTGGCTAGGTATGCCAGTCTGGTCATCCACGTACACTGTATAGATCCACGATCCTGACATTGCATACGCATACGTTGTGTCGCCCGTCAGGGTCGATGTCAGTGGCGAGCCGTCTCCGAAGTCCCATGTGTAGATGAGCTGGTCAAGGTCGAGGTCAGATGCGGCGACGCTGAACGCTATCGCGACACCAACCGTCCCCGAGACGTCCGAGACCGGAGTGACATCTGGCGGACTGTTGCCAGTCACCGTCATCAAGGCGCTGGCGCTTCCCCACATACCGTCGTTGTCGACCACCCACAATGTCACGGTGATGTCTCCCGGTACGGTATTAAAGATGAACGTCGTCACCTCGCCGGACAGGTTGTAATCCACGCCGTCATAGGTGAAATTCCAGTACCAGCCAACAACGGCGCCATCCGGATCGTAGGAACCCGAGCCGTCGAGTGTCACCAAGTCACCTTCGTTGACATTCTGGTCAGGCCCTGGCACCGCAACCGGAGGCGAGACTCCAGTGATGTTCGCATACGCAGAGCTCGACACGTTGTGGCCGTCGATGCCCGTCTGGTCGTCTACGTACACTGTATACCACAACCACGATCCTGACGTTGCATACACATACGTTGTGTCGCCTGTCAGGGTCGATATCAATGGCGAACCGTCTCCGAAGTCCCATGTGTAGAGGAGCGGGTCAACGTCGGGGTCAAATGCGAAGACACTGAACGCCGTCGCGACACCAACCGTCCCTGAGACGTCCGAGACCGGAACGACATCTGGCGGATCGTTCGTAGCCAGCGTTATCACCAGAGGCGATGAGGTCGTGTTGGACGCGCCGTCAGAGACATACATGTACACCGTCATCACACCTGTGCCAAGCGCCTGGTACGCGTACGATATATTGACAAACATCCATTCGTTTGCGACTGTTGGAACGTCACCGATCACGACACCAAAGTTGCCGTCACCAAAGTCAAATGTGAACCGCATCTGGTCGAGGCCCGCGTCCGGATCCCTCGCACGTCCGGTGAACTGTATCGCCTGTCCGACAAACGCGCTCGTCGGAACCGCTGTGAGTTGCAGGCCAGCGGGTGGCGAGAGAGCACCGGTGACATGCACCATCTCAAGATTCGACGACACATTATGGCCCTGCAGTCCTGTCTGGTCGTCAGCATACACTGTGACGTTGTAGAAGCCCTTCTGTGTGAAGGTATGAGTCGTTGAAATCGCGGTAGTTACGCTATACGGACTACCATCGCCCCAATCCCATGTGAACAGCATTGGGTCGCTCTCGGGATCGGAAGCCGTCGCTGTGTATGTACGCAATCCACTCCTGGGGACCGTCCTCGTGGCCGGCAACGAAACCACAGGAGGTCCGTTGAACGCCACATTGACCGACGCCGTGTTGTGCGCCGGGCGGCCAAGACCCGGGTGGTTGTCAGTGACATTCAGCGACACTGTGAATATCCCGTTGGACGTGTATTGGTGGGTCACGACAGGCCCCAAGGCCGTGTACGTGTCGCCGAAGTCCCACGTATAATAGAGCGGATCTGTGTCAGTCGAGCTGCCGGTGAACGTTATGACGTTCCCCATGTTAGGGTTGCTCGGCAAATAGTCTATCGTCGGAGTCGTGGGCGCGGCGTTTGCCGTGTCTATTACTGTGACGACAGTCTGGTTCCAGCCGCTGAAGCCGTCAGTCGTTCCTGTCTCCCGCGCGGCGAAATACACGGTGTAGACACCATCCTGGGTGAAAGTGTGGGTTGTAGAAGCAGATGAAAGCCACCCAGTGTTCGGAGTGCCATCTCCCCAGTACCACTGGTACTGGAGCCCGGTCCCACCAGATCCGTCGCTCCCCGTCCCGGTGAACGCAATACTCCCATCCTTGATTCCCTGGAAGGTCGGGTTTACGGAAGCTGTGGGAGCCATGTTGTCAGTAACCGGTGGGGATAGCTGCGTGTAGAGCCATGGTTCGTAGAAATCAGGCATCAACTGCCAGCCAGCTCCGACATCCCAGTGGCCATAGCTAGCCTTGTCCCATTCCCTGTAGTTCACCGCGTAGAGCTCCTTCCTGTAGGCGACATACTGGGCCGCGTGATCTTCGTAGAGCATCTTCTGCATCTGGTCCGTGAGGGCCTTTCTTGCCGTGTGGTCCACCGTCACCAACGACCTGTTGTACAAATCGTCGAATGTTTTGTTGCTCCACCAGGACCCGCTCCAGACTAGGATCTGGCCCGTCGTGTGGACAGACAAGCAGTCCGTTGATGGGTCCGATGTCGGCGCGAATGCCCAGTCCCAAAGCCATGCGTCGTAGTCACCGCTGTACCAGGCAGTGTTCGCCTGGTTTGTTGACATCATATTGATTGTATACAGGACACCAGCTTGGGCGGCCCATGCCTTGATATCCCTGGCGCCTGTGTCAAACTGAGGATCCGGAAGGATGCTCAACAGGCGGAAGGACAGCGGGTCTGCTCCCCCCGCCTTGCAAAGAGGACAAGTATCGGAGACCGCAGGGTTCCCCGATGAGTCGCAGTCCCAGCCTGCGGCACTCAACAGCGCCCTGGCCGCCACGGGATCGAACACGATTGGATTCGGATATGTGTAGTGCCATGGGTTCACGTCCGATATGATCGAATCCGCCACGGTGCCCAGGCCGAGAAGAGCATCGTCGATGAACTGCTGCTTGTTGACCGACATGGCCAACGCGAGCTTGACCGTCGGATCAAGAAGGAGCTGGTTGTTGGACGCGCCGCCTGTGTCCAAACCAAGCGAAGCGCGCTCGTCGTCACTCATCTGGTTGAGCTGATACTCATAGACGAAACCAGTGCCCTGAGCGAACCCCATCACATACGGGGTTGTCGAATCGATGATGTTGTTCTTGTATGTGGACGGCGCAACCTGCAACATACAATCGATCAGCGGCGGGTCCATAGTCAACTCAGTCCACGCAGTATCTGGATTCCCCTCGTTCTTATACTGCAAGGTGTCTATGTGGATCTGCCAGCCGCGGTTCTCTTCCTGGAACCATATCGGGTTCCTCTTCAGAATACCGACGGTCGTCGGGGTTCCAGACAATCCGTAGTAGAAATACCCCGAGCCGACTGGAGGATCGTTCGAGAATGTGATCGGGTTCTTTCCCGCCCAAATGTACAGCGGAACGATCGGGATCATCGTCATGGATCCGAGGAACGGGGCATATGGCGTCTTCAGCTGGATGTAGAGATCGAATTGATCAACACCGGTCCACATACTATCTATGATACCGGTCCCGCCGTTGTTCAGGTATGAGCTCAGGTGGTTGGAAGAATCGTTGTTGACCTCCCAGTATGAGAACATGACATCCGCGGCAGTCACCAAGTGTGAGGGAATCTTGTTGGCCGCAGCAATCTGGGCCGGCGTAGTCCCAAGCCTTGGGTCAACGAAGTAGGCGTTGCGCGCGAGCACGAAGTGCCAAGTCAATCCATCTGGTGTGAAAGTGTATGTTTGCGCCAGATCTCCAATGATGTTCACATCCCGATCATACATCAGCAAAGTGCTGTAGCATGGCCAAATCGTTTCCATTTCTTCGGCCTGCGTGTACGCGAACGGATTCAGAGTTGCCATGCCGCCTATGTAGTCGACCTGCCCGACATTGAAGACTCGGTTTCCATTCGCAGCAGCAACGTTACTCACAGGACTGACTTTGACGGTCTTGCCGCCCAGCTGGACCGCCGGAGCGCCAACCAACATGACGACGATCAAGACTGCAGCGAAAACGGACACTCTAGTTGCTCTTCCAAAACTTGCTCCCATTGAGGTATCCCCCTGTTTCCTCGAATCCTAGGATGCTCGATCTGGTCGAATGGATGTGAAAAGGTATCGTATCTTGCGACTATGCCGACAACTCCCCCTATCCGCTTCGATGCCCAAACGAGCATTTGCAATCATGCAAGTACACACAGCTATATACCTCTTTTGTTCTGAGGCCGTCAATCCAGTGCACTAGAAAAAGACTCGACGGCTGCAGGACTTGCGATTGCGCACGACGGGCGACCGCTGCGGCCTACCGTGCGTACAGGGAACTCTGCAACCCCAGTGAACGCCTATCGCTTCCTCAGCTTGGGGTTCATGATGTCGTCCAGAGCATACCCCAGGAGCGTGAATCCCAACACCACCGCAACTATGCAGAGGCCAGGGAGGATGATCCATCCCTGAAGGCCGATGTGGAACGCACCCGCCTCGGAAGCGCGGGAGAGCATCGTGCCCCAGGTAATCGTGTTGATGGGCCTGAGCCCCAAGAAACTGAGGGTCGCCTCGGAAAGAATCGAGACCGCCACCGTCAGGATCGTGTTCGCGAAAACCAGCGGAAAGGCGTTCGGCATGATGTGGCGCCTGATGATCGCCAGATCAGACGCGCCAATCGCCCGCGCACGCTCGACGAACTGGCGTTCTTTGATGGACAGAACTTGAGCGCGGACCATCCTTGCGGTCGTCGACCACCCAGTCAGACCAATTATCAAGATAATACCAGTGAGGTCTATCTTCCTGAGCAGCGCGGCAACAACGATCATCAGGACAAGCCACGGGATCGAGAGGACGACATCGTTCATTCGCATTATCACTTCGTCCCTCCAGCCTCCAACGTACCCAGAGTACAACCCGACGACAGCCCCCAGGACGGACGCGATCATCGCGGAGAACAGACCTACGATGATCGAGGTCCTCGCCCCGTACAGCAGCTCGCTAAAGATATCATATTTGTAGAAATCCGTGCCCAACCAATGGGCGGAGGAAGGTTTCTCGTACTGCTTGAATGGACCGTCCACTGCAGGATTGATCTTGTAGGGAGCCAGTGTCGGACCGAACACGGCCATTATGATGAAGAATACGAGTATTATCACGCCCGACAGACCCATCGCATTGTGGAGGACCTGGCTGAAGATCTTCCTCCATCGAGCCATGAAGAGCTTCATCTTCTCCCGCGTCGCTTCAGGAATCGATCTTATCTTGCCTTTGACTGCAGCATAGAAGAACACGAGCACGGCGACGATAGCTGCGGCAGTGAGAATCTCCTCCCAATATGTGGCGAGGATGTTCACAGCTTTTTTCTGAACGGTGACCACAACCAGATCGGTGGAGTAGTTTCCAGAAGCATTGGTGACATTGAGCGTGACATTGTACTGACCGGGCAGGGCGAACCTGAATACGACGGTCTGGCCGAGGAGCTGTTTCTGCAGATTGCCGTACTCGAAAGTCCATGTGTAGTTCGCTATGTCTCCCGTGGATGCGCTTCCATTGAGGACGACATCAGTTCCTTGCATCACCGTTTGGTCAGGCCCAGCATTTGCCACTGGTGCTTCATTGGCCGACGAGAGCGCAGACGACGACAACGCGTGCACACCAACTCCGGAGGAAAGATCGGTCCCTGCACTGAGGAAGCTGGGTTGGACCGCCAAAGTCATTACAACTGAGACTAGAACTAAGGTTGCAAGAAGCATGGGAACCCGATTCTTGGCTCCCAATGGGCCAGGCAATCCTATTCGAGGACTCGCGTTCGGATTCCTCCGAGGTTCGAACCCCGATTCCCTTCCTTGCTCGAATCCTTGCACCACGATGCCACTTCCTACGCAATCCTGATCCTGGGATCAGTGTACATCAGAATGATGTCCGACAAGAAGTTCGCAACCACGACCGCCACGCCGCCAATCACGACGATGAACTGCAAGATCGGGAAATCCAGGTTATTAATGGATTGAATCGTCCGGTAACCGATGCCAGGATAGTTGAAGATGTACTCGACCTGGTACGCCCCCCCGATGATAAACGCCACATCCATCGCGATAAGAGCGATCATGGGCGGCATGCCGACCGGGAGCGCATGATGTCTGAGCACTTGGTAATCCGTAAGGCCTTTGGCCCTAGCAGTCAATATGAAATCCTCCGTCATCACATCGATCAGGGAACTCCTCATGATCAAGGAGACGCCCGCGAGGCTGCCGATCGCGAGCACGGTCGCGGGGAGCATCAGGTACTTCAACACGCTGAGGATCATGGGCAGTGTGTACTGGAAGTTGGCTCCGAACTTGTCGACGTCCCAATAGCCACTAGGCGGCAGCTGGGGCCACCACCGCATGCCAAGCGGGTGCGTGGTGAACAGCATCTGAAGCAGAATGGCGAACCAGAACGTCGGCATGCCGTAGAGGAAGAGGGAGAATCCGGTCATCGAGACGTCGAATGCTCCGCGCCGGCGGTACGCTGAGTATGCGCCAATGACGATCCCGAAGAGTGTGCAAAGGACCGTGGAGGTGCCCACCAATAGGAGCGTCCACTTCATGTCACTAGTGATTATGTCAAGGACCCCTCTATTGCTCACCTTATAGGACGTACCCCAGTTCAGGGTCAGTGTGTCGTACATGTACCAACCGTACTGGCCAATCAACGAATCGTTGAGGTGGAATTTCTCCATCAGCTGCCACTTGAGCGCGATGTTGAACTTGGGGTCCTTGGGGATCACGTTTGCAATCGGATTGCCCGGCATCAAATGGACCAGGAGGAAGTTCAGGGTCATGATCCCGAAGATCGTGATGACGACATTCACCAGACGCTTCGCTATGATCCAGCGAAAAGACTTGCGAGCCATCCTATTGCACCTCCCCGCACCTGATCACTTGTCCAACTCCTCCAAGTCGATTTCCCTTCTGAGCTTCCATTCATCGTAGGTCATTCCCTGTCGCTCTATCTGCTGCCGCTGCTGTCTGAGCCGCAGGAACCAGATTACCATGAGGATGGGCACAGAAGCCAACAATCCCAGGCTCGTGAAGTCCCACCAATCCCATGCAGCCACAGTGGCGACAGGAGGTGTGAAGACCCTTACAGGCACCTGATAGGTGATCGTATGGTTCAGCAGCCCCATCTTGTTATCAGTCACGAAGATCCGTGCGGTGTAGTTTCCAGTCGACGTGAACACATGAGCAACAGTGACGGTTATGTTGCCATTCGAGTAGTTCGTGAGGTTCATGTACATGCGAGGGCTGCCATCGCCGAAATCGATGATCAGCGACAACTCATCCTGTTCGGGGTCGGACAAGATGATTTCGAATGTCACGGATTCATTGGGCGCTGCGAAGCCAGTTTTTCCGCTTGCGTATTGCAAGTGGTCGAAACGCAACACACTGGGGGGAAGGTTGTTGGAGGTAACGTTCAGGGTGAGATTGCGCTCAGTCGCGTGGCCGGCCCTACCATCGGTCACAGTCACGGTGATATTATAGGTGCCGGTATCATTGAACACGATCACCTGAAAAGAACTGTAGATGCCGGTTCCACCTTGCGAGGTGACCGTCCGAATGTCGCCATTTCCCATGTTCCAGGTCACCGTTAGCACGTCCCCATCCGCATCTTGCGCATCGATACGAAGAGAGACGTTCACATAGCCGATGGTCGCGTTGATCAGCGGGCTGCCGGGGTCGGCGATGATTGATGATGCCACCCATGGCGGGACGTTTTCGACCACGCGTATGGGCAACGTGAGTGTGACGTTGTGCTCTCCGACCTGATAAGGTATCAATGCGTCGCTGACGCTGATGTTCACAGCATAGTTGCCCGCAGCATTGAACGAATGCGTGGAGTTCTGCCACACCAGGAGTCCCGGTGAAGTCCAATCTGTATGGAACACTTCGATGGTTCCATCGGAGTAGTTGAAGGTCCACGTCAGCGGGTCGCCCTCGGCATCGGACGCGTTGGCGGTGAAGTTGATGACATCCAGAGGATTCACCAGCCTCTCCGAGGCGAAGACTTGCAGGTCAGGGGCGAAGTTGTAACCGACCAAAACGCTCACATCCGTCGAATAGTTCACCTGAGGATTAACGCCGTCGGACAGCGTGACGTTCAGTTTGTAAGCTGCTGTGTATGATCCATTCCCTGGAATCCTTGGATCCCATGTGTGGGTTTGGTTCGCATAGACTCCGGTCGGAGACGCGACAATGACGTCCGTCACAGTCGTGCCGTCACCGAAATCCCAATTAACGGTGACCGTATCGCTGTCCGCATCGGCAATGAGCGCAGTGATCTCAGTGGGCACGCCTGCATTGGTCTGGAGCGGGTCTGGTAACGCAGTCTTGAGCACAGGCGGCTGGTTGTAGTTGACGAACACTTGAACATACTTCGAAACGTTGCTGCCCGATCCGTCCGCCACGAATAGATAGACCCAGAAGAACGGCCGCCCCGACAACGTGAAGTTGCCCGGGTGATCGTACGCGTACTTCGTTATGACCTGGCCAGGAACACTAGTGGTGTTCACCGTTCTCGCACTCTTAGGGTTGATCGTCAGACCCGGCTTGGTATAGTAGTCGTAGAAGATTGTGAATGTCAATGTGGCACTTGGGTCGCTCGAGGTGGCGTTCGCAAAAAATGTGATCTCGTCGCCAACGAATGCCGATGTCGGACTTGCGCTGAATGTCACATCAGTCGCATTGATGGTATACGTGCTTGCGGTCTGCTCTGGAGATTTCGCCAGATCGACGGAGAAGATGGTCGAGGAGAAAGCGAAGATTGACGAAAGTGTCAGAAGGCAGACAACCAAAATCGCAGCTTTTGATGCAAGACATTGGTGCAAGATTCCTCGGTGGTTACCGGCCTTTTCTTGCACGCGTGAGTACAATTACTGCCCCCCTGTCGCAAGACCTATTGTCGACGATGTCGGCTCAGACCAGCGAAGTGAAACACGCAATAACGTCTCGCTATATAAGAATAGCTAGATGACTGGAAGACGAACCCGACATGCGGTAACCGTTATCGGATATGTGTCAGCGATTCCCTTGCCGCAGAGTGCGTTCATTGGTCAGTCAACTTTGAGATCGTGATACTTTCGAACAGCGTAACACTAGTCAATCTTGGCGCACGTCGAGCGACCACGCCTAGCCTATCTAATCTGTGTACAACATGCCTTTGGCCCTCTCAATTTCGCGTTCGAGGTGACGGACGTCATTGGAGACGGGCTGTTAGGCAAGGGGGACGACGTGACTTTCAAAACGTATGCAGGAACTTCATTCTCCCCCTCGACAAACTACACTTTGAAGGTGATCTACGAGCCCTCGCAGGAGTGCATCTGTCAACCAGTATTCCATGGAGAGGGTGAGAACCGCGCGGGGAGGGGGATTTGAACCCCCGAGCTCTTTCGAGCACTGGATGTTTGCCTATTCCAATCAGGAACGAGATAGCAATCCAGCGCCTTGCCGGTCTGGGCCATCCCCGCCTGATTTTCGCATAATGCCAAGTGCGGTCTTAAAGGTTTGTTGAATTTGGAGGTGATCCCAGAATCTGTCCAGCAAGTGTGGAATGACGAGTGGAAGACAGAAACATGCCGCTCGTACGCGTGACAATTCATGAACCGACTTCTGTTCGAGATGCGGTTCATGACGAAACCCTCATATACGACGCAAGAGTAGTGTATAGGTGCGGCTCCGCCGGCGCAGCGCTCGAACTCCGCCGAGTGGCGAGTTCGAAACGCATATATATGGCGTCGAACTTAGGCGGGGCTACCCAAACAGCTGCGACAGCGGCGATGGTTGGGAGGGAGGCGTCAACCCGCCATTATCTGTGATCAACCCTACTCCATCTGTCGCAGACATGGTGGAGGATCAAGATCTCCGGCGAGGTGTCGTGACCTCTTGGTTCTGACGTTCGATGATAGAAGGTTTCGTGCAAATCCTGTGGCACAACATGTGTCACAACGCAGGGTATAACACGAGTCGGTGAGACTTGAGAACCCTGCCGATTTCAATGAGACAAGATCAAGCGACCAACAATAGTAGTGACGACGACAGATCGATCAATTCCGGTTGATCCTGCCGGCGGGCACCGCTATCGGAATGCGATTAAGGCATGCGAGTCGAGAGGTGCAAGACCTCGGCAGACGGCTGAGTAACACGCGGATAATCTGCCCTGGAGTGGGGGATAATCTCGGGAAACTGAGGATAATACCCCATAGGTGTGGTGTGCTGGAATGCTTCCACGCTAAAAGCCCCGGCGCTCCAGGATGAGTCTGCGGCCTATCAGGCTGTAGTGGGTGTAACGGACCCACTAACCTACGACGGGTAGGGGCGTTGAGAGACGGAGCCCCCAGATGGATTCTGAGACACGAATCCAGGCCCTACGGGGCGCAGCAGCTACGAAAACTGCCCAATGTGGGAAACCACGAGGCGGGCATTCCGAGTGCCAAGGCATTGCTTTGGCTGTTCTCTCGCCTAAAAAGCGAGAGAAGTAAGGGCCGGGTAAGACGGGTGCCAGCCGCCGCGGTAATACCCGCGGCCCGAGTGGTGCTCATTATTATTGAGCTTAAAGCGTCCGTAGCCGGCCTTGTAAATCTTTGGGTAAATCGGGCAGCTCAACTGTTCGAATTCCGAGGAGACTGCAAGGCTCGGGACCGGGAGAGGTTCGAGGTACTCTCGGGGTAGGGGTAAAATCCTGTAATCCTGAGAGGACCACCAGTGGCGAAGGCGTCGAACTAGAACGGATCCGACGGTGAGGGACGAAGCCCTGGGGCGCAAACGGGATTAGATACCCCGGTAGTCCAGGGTGTAAACGCTGCGGGCTTGGTGTCGGAGGTCCTACGTGGGCGTCCGGTGCCGGAGAGAAATTGTTAAGCCTGCCGCTTGGGGAGTACGGTCGCAAGACTGAAACTTAAAGGAATTGGCGGGGGAGCACCGCAACGGGAGGAGCGTGCGGTTCAATTGGATTCAACGCCGGACAACTCACCAGGAGCGACGGTTACATGAAGGCCAGGTTGACGACTTTGCCTGATTTTCCGAGAGGTGGTGCATGGCCGTCGTCAGTTCGTACCGTAGGGCGTTCTCTTAAGTGAGATAACGAACGAGACCCTCGCTGCTAATTGCAAACTTCTCCGCGAGGAGGAGTGCACATTATCGGGACCGCTGGTGCTAAATCAGAGGAAGGAGAGGTCAACGGTAGGTCAGTATGCCCCGAATCTCCTGGGCTACACGCGCGCTACAAAGGACAGGACAATGGGCTCCAATGCCGAAAGGCAACGGCAATCCCGAAACCTGTCCGTAGTTCGGATTGAGGGCTGTAACTCGCCCTCATGAAGCTGGATTCCGTAGTAATCGCGAGTCAACATCTCGCGGTGAATATGCCCCTGCTCCTTGCACACACCGCCCGTCAAACCATCCGAGTTGGGTCCAAGTGATGTTGTCTCTCATTGGGGCACTAGAACTTGGGTTCAGCAAGGGGGGTTAAGTCGTAACAAGGTATCTGTAGGGGAACCTGCAGATGGATCACCTCCTACGCAATAACGGAGGGGAACTACCCCTCCACCAAAACATGGTGGGGTTCCAAGCACCAAGGACAAAGCAATCTATCATCGAACGTCGAGCGATATTTTTTGTTCAAACAAAATGTAAAGCGCATGCGCTGTGCATTCAAATGAATCAAAAGGAAAAGGGTTTTCATGGTTTCGGCTCGATGCAACTGCTCAGGGTGTAGGAGGCGCTGGAGACTTGCCTCTCCGGCTCATCACGAACATCAGGGCGAGCAGAACGATCACTATGATCACGAGGACCATGTTGACCATGCCCCACATGTTGCCGCTGTCAGATGTCGTCTTCACCTTGTCCAGCTGGTTCTGCAAGGCCGTTATCTGCTCCTGGAGGTCTGCGAGCGCGGCCGACTGGCTCGCGTTGTCGGCATTGACATTGCTCTGGAGTGCAGTAAGCTGTGCCTGGAGACCTGCGACGTCCGCAGTAAGGGCGGTGACGTTCGCGTCTTGCGAGTTCAGTGCCGTCTGCAAGTCCGCAATCTGGGCTTCCAGATCCGCTATCAGGACGTCGACGGGGGCGGGCGCTGGGAGAACCTCGAGAGCAAACTTCTGATCCTTCACTATCTCGTAGACGCCCTCCGCGAATATTATCCAGCTATTCACAACCACATGGTAGCTGCCTGCGGGGGCCAGCACCGGCACTTCGACGCTGATTGCTGCGGTCGCGTTCGTCGGTATCTGGAGGCTGTCAGGGTTGTAGATCGTGCCGTCCGCATCCGAGAGTATGTACCAGTCCAGCTGAGAGTATTGCTCGTCGATGTATGTGAACTGCGCATCAACAGTCATCAGAACAGTCTCCCCTGCTCTGACCGACGAGGCTGACAACGTGATGGAGTAGCTGAACGTGTACAGCTGCAGCGACTCAACTGCGTTCAGAACGGAGGACGGCGTGTTGCCTCCAACAGCCATTATCCTGCCGTCTGGGGTCACCGTAGCTCCGAGGTACTTCCTTGCATAGGACATGTCGGCCGCAGTGGACCATTCGTTTGCTACAGGGTCGTAGACCACTGTGCTGCTGTACGCGTCGGCGCCAGTGTTAAAGGCATCGGAGGAACCGCCGACCACGTAAATCAACCCATCCACTCCGACAACCATGGCGTGTGCCGCGCGCGCAACTGGCATAGCCTGGAGAGTATCAATCCAGTTGCCCGCCGTGGAATCATACATGAAGAAGTTCGTCGTCCCGGTGTAGCTGGCAACGCCGCCTCCCGAGTAGTACAGGTCGTTCCCAACGGCAACCATAGCACCGCATTCAACAGCTGCAGGAGCGGGCCTGCCCACGGACCAGCTGTCAGCCACAGAATCGTATATCTGCACGTATCCGGCTGGGACTCCCTCTCCGCCGACGACCCAAATCGATCCGTTCGTCACGGTGGCGGCCTTGGCCTCCCACGCGCCGTCCAGCATCGAGGCTCCGAGGGACCACGCGTTCGTCACGGGGTCGTAGATCTGGGTGTAGCTCGACCCGCTCGCACCACCGAAGACGTAGACCTTGCCGTCGAGTCCGATTGCGCCCGCCGCTCCTCTCTCCGCGTACGGCATCGATGTCAGAACCGTCCAGTCACCGGTGTCGGGATCATACGCGTATGCGTTCGCCACGGCGGTGTATCCTGTCGTCAACACTCCGCCCATCACGTACACAGTCCCGTTCGCCGCGCCCACAACGACCGCTTGCGAAACCATCGCCCCCATCGGAGTCTCCGTGGTCCAAGAGAAGACCGACGAAGCCCTAGCGTTCGGCGCAGACGCCGAAAGGGCGACTGCGATGAAAGCCAGGGTCAAGACAAAGACGGCCGACCTAGCGGTCAATCTACTAATCACACTTGTTCCCATCCTCAATCCCTTCTTCGAAACCTTGGAACAAGGTCCAAGGCACCGAGAGACATTGGCGGACCGCATATAAATAGATGACAAACAGTTGAAAAGGAGGCGAAATCCCCCGCGACGGGTGTCCGAACGCTGTCGAATCGAGCTTAAGGAATGGGGGCCTCGTTCGAATAATCTTCTACAGCCGGCAACATGCGTTTGATGGGATTTCAGAATATTCTTATACCACGGTTCATTACGCTGAATCGAAGGAATCTTCAGCGTGCCTGGCCGCTCTCGCAGCCGGGCCCGCTTGAGGCCTAGGTGATACTCGAGACTAGGGAAGAGAAAACATGATGATCTTGAAGATGAAGAAAGAGGACCTCCCGACCTTCCTGGACTCCATCAAGGAGTGGGGAGAACTTTGGGGTCCGACCAAGAAGGAGGGCAGGGTCTCCTATGCGAAGGTCGACTCGCTCTCGCAGATGGATCTGAAGGCGGCCAGGACCATCATCCCACCGAAGAAGTTCCTCTACCCCCCAAGATTCACTATGTTCGACTACGACGAGGATGGCTTCGTTGGTAGGATCGGCGATGTGCCGAAGAGGATTCTGTTCGGCATACACCCATGCGACATTCACGGGATATTGATCATGGACAAGCTCTTCCTCGACACATACAGGGATCCTTACTATGCGGAGAGAAGGGAGAAGACTCTGCTGCTGGGCCACAGCTGCATCCCCGATGACAAGTGCATGTGTTTCGCAACCGGCACGGACTTCATCGCAGAGGGATTCGACCTGTTCTTCAGCGATCTCAAGATGTTCTATCTTGTCTGGGTCGGCTCGACAAAGGGCCACGACCTCATCAGGATGAGGCCTGAGCTGTTCAGCAGGGAACTTGGGAGAACCGACATCCTCAACTACACCGAGTACAGGAAGTGGAAGAACACCCAGTACAAGATGAGCATCGACCTCACCGGCATGCCGGATGTGTTCGAGCTCGGCTACAACAGCCCTGTCTGGGACCAGCTAGCGGAGAAATGTTTGTCCTGCGGGCAATGCAGCATGGTCTGCCCGACCTGCAACTGCTACAACGTGGTCGACGAGGTCGAGCTCGGCGCGCTGGAAGGCACGAGGGACCGCTTCTGGGACAGCTGCATGTTCAGAGAATACTCGCTGGTCGCAGGTGGCAGCAACTTCAGGGACAAAAGGGCCGACAGGCTGAGACTCTGGTATACGCACAAACTACAGGCCTACATCGGCGAGTTCGGCAAGCCGGCCTGTGTCGGCTGCGGAAGATGCGTTGAGACCTGTCCGGTCGAAATCAATGTGGTCACCGTCTCGAACGCCCTCAAGGAGCAGGAGGTGGGCAAGTGAAGAAGATGTGCGTGGTCCTTGATGAGAAGGAGGTAGACGACAACCCCTTCACCCCAGAAATGTGGAGGATTGTCAGGAAGTACCCGCTCACCAGCGACGTCGATTTCTTCCAGGTAAGGCCCGTGGATGTCGATGAGGCGTTGAAGTTCAGCTTCCTGCCAGGGCAGTTCGTGATGATGTCAATACCGGGAGAGGGTGAGGCGCCGTTCTGCATTTCATCTTCACCTTCGAGACCCGGCCTGCTGGAGTTCTGCATAAGGAACGTTGGAACGCTGACGACCACGCTCTTCGGTCTGAAGGAGAACCATACCATCGGGTTACGCGGCCCGTACGGCAACGGCTTCCCGATCGAGAAGATGGAGGGCAAGGACATATTGATAGTGGCGGGAGGCATGGGCGTCGCCCCGCTGCGCTCGTTGCTGTTGTACGTTCTAGACAACCGGGACAAGTTCGGCAAGCTAGCCTATCTGCACGGCGCCAGGAACCCTAGCGAGATGCTGTTCAGAGAAGAGTTCATGCAGCTGAAGGAGCGTGAGGACCTTCACTGCCTGCTGTCCGTCGACAAGGACGACACGGGCAAGTGGACGGAGAAGGTGGGCGTCGTGACGACGCTCTTCAAGGACCTCGGGCCGATCGATGCGAAGAACACGGTCGCTGCTGTCTGTGGCCCGCCGGTCATGTACAAGTACGTCATGCAGAATCTCGTCCAGCTGGGGATACCCAAGCACCAGATACTGATGACGCTGGAAAGGAGGATGAGATGCGGCGTCGGAAAGTGTGGCCATTGCGCGATAGAGTATCTCTACACATGCATAGACGGGCCTGTCTTCTCATGGTGGGATGTGCTCCACATGAAGGAGCTCATCGGGAGGGGTGCAAGTGACACAGCAATCACCTAAGATCGGCGTTTACGGATTCACGGGCTGCGCAGGCGACCAGCTCATGATACTCAACTGCGAGGACCAGCTAGTCGACCTGTTCGGTGCGACCGAAATACGTTCGTTCGTCATGGCCAAAAGCGACAACCACGAAGGCGAGCTAGATGTCGCGTTTATCGAGGGCTCGATCTCGACCGAGGAGCAGTTGAAGAAGCTCAAGGAGATCAGAGAGCGCTCGAAGATGATGATCGCAATCGGCATATGCGCTTGCAACGGCGGCCCCCAGGCCATGAAGCTCGGGGAGGGCAAGTGGGAGGAGATGTACAAGAAGGTCTACGGGAACGCGAAGATCAATGTGTCGAAGGCCTTCGAGGCACAGCCCATCGACGCTTTCGTCAAGGTCGACCTGTACATCCCTGGGTGCCCTATAGACAAGACGGAGTTCCTGGGAGCCGTTTCGAAGCTCGTCGCTGGCAGGCACCCCTATCTGATCCAGGCACCAGTGTGCCTGGAGTGTCGGTGGAAGGAGAATCCGTGCATACTCTACGCCGGCAGATTCTGCGGCGGCCCGCTCACAAAGGCTGGTTGCGGTGCAGTCTGTCCCTCACAGAACCTTCCTTGCGTTGGGTGCTGGGGACCGACAGACGACCTGAACGTGAGTTCCGAGTACAAGCTGTTGAAGGAGAAGGGCTACAGCCCGGATGAGATCATCAAGAAGATCCGGAAGTTCGGGGGAGCCCGTGTCGCTCAACTCGTGAAGGACCTCGAGAAGAAGGAGGAGAAAGCATGAAGGAGCTCAACGTCGAGGCACTGGCCAGGGTCGAGGGGGACGGTGGTATCACAGTCACGCTCGACGGCGAGAAGGTCAAGAGCGTCACGTTGGATGTTCACGAGGGCCCGAGGCTGATCGAGCAGCTGGTCAAGGGCATGACCCCTGCGGACGACCTCACGGTCATCCCGAGGATATGCGCCATCTGCACGCTCTCTCACAGATACTCCGCGATCAGAGGGCTCGAGAAGGCCCTCGGGATCAAACCGCCAGAGAAAGCCCAGCTCACAAGGGAGCTCATGATGCTCGGCGAGAACGTTGAGAGCCACTCGCTCCACACTTTCCTGTTGGCATTGCCGGACTTCCTCGGGTATCCGTCCGCGATCGCGATGCTCAACGACTACGGCGATGACGTGAAGCGCGCTCTGCGCCTCAAGAAGTTCGGGAACCATGTCATGGCCGTCACGAGCGGCAGGATCGTCCACGGGGAGAACCCAATCATCGGCGGTTTCGGGAAGTATCCCAGCAGGAAGGCGCTTGAGGAGGTCAAACTGAAGGCGCACGAGCTCGTCCCGGATGCGGTCCGTGCGGTCGAGCTATTCGCGTCGATCGACTATCCGACGTATCCCGAGGCGGAGATGCTGTTCATGTCTGTGAACGCTCCGAAGAAACAGTTCGGCTTCGCTGGGGAGTCGATCATCATATCCAACGGAAAGGAGACCGATGTCGAGGACTACAAGAAGCTCACGAACGAGAGAGTCGTATCACACTCTTTCGCAAAGAGATCCTTGTACCAGGAGAAGCCGTTCACGGTTGGCGCCAATGCCAGGCTCATCAACATGGGGAAGCGAATGGACGGCCAGGCAGCCGACCTGTTCAAGGAGCACTACAACGACAGATGGTTGAAGAACCCGCTCATGAACAACCTCGCGCAGGCCATCGAGATGCTGTGGTCGCTCGAGCACATACCCGACGCGGTCGACATGGTCATGTCCCTTGGCGATCCGCCGATCGAGAAGCCGACCAGGGAGAACGGCTCCGGGACGGGCGCAGTCGAGGCGCCGCGCGGGACGCTGTATCACCACTATGAAATCAAGAACGGTCTGGTCGAGTCCGCTGACATCATAACTCCGACCGCTCAGAACCTGGACGACATAGAGAGGCACATGAAGCTAGCCGCTGAGAGGATGCTCGCCGACGACAAGAATGACGATGAGGTTCGGCTGGGCCTTGAAATGGTGGCGAGGGCGTACGATCCATGCATAAGCTGCGCGACGCACCTGGTGACACTGAAGAGGATCTGAGATCCGAGCTTGCGGACATAACCGGCAGTAGCAAGGTGTATGTCCTCGGCCTCGGAAACACCGACAGGGCCGACGACGGGGCAGGAGTGCTCGTCGCGCAGGCCCTGAAGAAACACTTTCCATTGTTCTCCTATTCTGAACACGACGGAGTCGAGGGAACGGTCCTCGACATCTCGGAGAAAGGCGAGGACGCGACAGTCATCTTCGTGGATGCCGCGGATTTGCACGCGAGTCCGGGCGCAGTCAGGCTCGTGAAGAAAGAGGACATCAAAGAAACGGAGACAACGACGCACAGAGTCGCGGTCGCTCTGATGGCTTCGATGCTTGAGAAGGCGGGGAAGAGATCGGCGGTCGTGTGCATTCAGCCCGGCAGTATCGAGTTCAGAGGGAAGGCAACGAAGCCGGTCATCGATTCAATCGATCTTGTCACGAGGGCCCTCTCCGCAATCATGAAGAAAGCAGATGGATAGCCCAAGAATACCAGCTGGTCAGTGTCATGGCATCTCAGGAAAGCTTTATGTTGAGTGAGGCCCTTCTCCAAATCCCGTGAGACGAGAATGAAGATTATTGTGGTCTCCGGGGGGGTTTTGTCGGGACTAGGGAAGGGCATCACATCCTCCTCCATCGGATGCGTTTTGAAGGCGAGAGGGCTGAAAGCGACTGCGATGAAGATTGACCCGTACCTGAACTTCGACGCGGGCACCCTCAATCCGTTCGAGCACGGAGAGGTCTTCGTCCTCGATGATGGTGGGGAGGCCGATCTGGACCTCGGCAACTACGAGAGATTCCTCGATGTGAACCTGACGAGCGATCACGTCGTGACGACCGGAAAGGTCTATGGGAGCGTGATCGAGAAGGAGCGGACGGGGAACTTCCTCGGAAAGACCGTTCAGATAATCCCGCACATCACGAACGAGATAAAATCGATGATTTCGAATGTGGCAATAAAGACCGGCGCGGACGTCACGATAGTCGAACTCGGTGGAACGGTCGGTGACATCGAATCCATGCCATTCCTCGAGGCGATGAGGCAGATGCGGTCCGAGATGGGCCACGACAACTTTCTGTTCGTCCACACGACTCTGGTTCCGATCCTCGGGACTCTCCAAGAGCAGAAGACCAAACCCACACAGCACTCCGTGAAGGAACTGAGATCTGTCGGAATACAGCCGGATGTGATCGTGGCGAGGTGCGAGAGACCACTGGACGAAGGAGCCAAGAGGAAGATCGCGCTGTTCTGCGATGTTCCTCTCCAAGCAGTGATCAGTGCTCCAGATGCGAAATCGATCTACCAGGTGCCGATCTTTCTGGAGGAGCAGGGCCTTACGGACTACCTTCTGAACAGGATGAACATCGTCAGCAAGCCTGACGGACTCGCGGTCTGGAAGAAGTTCCTGAACAAGGTCATGAACCCAAAGCACGAGGTCAAGATCCTCCTTGTGGGGAAGTACATGGACCAGCGAGATTCCTACATGAGCCACTACGAGGCCTTCACGCATGCGGGTGCAGAGCTCGATACGAGAGTGAAATTCCTGAGGATGGAGGCGGAGGACATCGAGAAGGAGAACTGCAGATGCCTCTTGGAAGAAGCTGATGGCATCCTGATCCCAGGGGGGTTCGGCTCCAGGGGCACGGAGGGCAAGATCGAGGCCATCAAGTATGCGAGGGAGAACGGCGTGCCATTCCTCGGCGTCTGTTTGGGGTTCCAGCTGGCGAATGTGGAGTTCGCGAGGAACATACTTGGGATGGGCGATGCTAACAGCACTGAGTTCGATCCGCACACCGCGCACCCAGTCGTGGACTTGCTCCCCGAACAGAAGAACGTGACGAAGATGGGCGCGACGATGAGACTTGGTGCGCAGCAGGTCCTGGTCGAGAAGGGCTCCATGGCCCAGAAGCTCTATGGAGCGACCGAAATCACGGAGCGCCACAGGCACAGATATGAGATCAACCCTCACTACATCGACATGATCCAAGGGAAAGGACTGAAGTTCACCGGGAAATCTCCTGACGGAAAGCGTATGGAGATCGCCGAACTTCAGGGGCATCCCTATTTCATCGGATCGCAATTCCATCCAGAATTCAAGTCCAGGCCGGGGAAGCCAGCGCCGCTGCATTTCGGGCTGGTCAAGGCGGCGCTCGAGTTCTCGCACGCTCGCAAGAAGTAGATGACATCACGCTTTGGATCGGGATTCATCCTCGGCCTTCTGGACAGGCGGACTCGCCTTCGGGAGAGCTATCTTGAACGCAGTCCCTTTCGAGAAATCCCCCTTGATCCTGTCCTCGACCCAGATCCTTCCGCCAATCTTCTCGACGACCGCGCCCACGATGGACAGACCCAGACCGAAGCCTTTGATTCCAGTCATACCCGTCGCGAACCTCTCGAACACCGCTTTCTTCCTGTCGTCAGGGATGCCTCTCCCTCTGTCCACGACGGAAACGACCCAGAAGCTGCCTTGCGCGATCGTCTCTTCGGCGATCAGCACGTCGACACGGACGCGCCTTGAGGTGTCGAACTTGACTGCATTCGAGATTATGTTCAGGAAAAGGTCGCTGAGGTATTGATTTGCCCGAACATAGTGAGTGTTGGACTCCAATGTGGAGAAGATGGTGACCTTGCGGTCCACCGCAGCCTTCGTCACCGTGTCCATGGTTTCAGCGACTATTTTCTGAATGTCCATGACTTCGAAGTCCGAGTCAGACATGATCCTGATCTTCGCAAGCTTGCGGATATTGTCGATCAACCGGGCGTTGTTTCGCACTTGGATCAAAGCCCTTTCCGCATATTTCCTCTGGTTGTCATCCAGACGCTTGTCCTGCAGGAGCAACTCGATGTAGCCCATGATGCCCTGGTTGAAATTGTTGATATCGTGTGTCATCAGGTCGTTCAACAGGGCGATCTCGTTCGCAGCCACGACCTGCCGTCCGTACACCTTCGCGTTCTCAAGAGCGATAGAGGTTATCCCGCCGAGTATCTCCAGCGTCTCCAGCTGCTCCCGCGAAGGGACCTTCAAGTCGTTCGGCTCGTCCACGAGAAGGTATCCAGAGAGCTGGCCGCTCCTGTTCTTGATGGCAATCATGAGGAGATCTCTCTCGTGCCAAGCATCTGGGCCAGCCCTCGGTCGGTCCGCAAGCTCAGGGTGTGCAAGGAACTCAAACGCATCGATCCCGTAGGGCTGCTTCTCGAATGGGACGTAGTAGCTGGTCGGCCCGATCTTGTTCTCATCAACGAAGTCCTCGAGTTCTTGCTGTCCCGCTCTCTCGTCTCCCACCTTCACCCAGTTCGGGAAGCCGCAGAGGCTTCTTATGACGAACACATCGCGGTCAGAATCGTAGGTCCTGACCGATGCCCTCCTGAATCCGAATGATTGGACGACCGTATCGGCCACACGCTGCAGGAGCCGGTCCAGATCGTCCATGTACATCACCGAGCCAGTGAGGTCAAGGACTTTGGCCATCTGTTCGACCTTTCTCCTGCTGTCCGTCAGCAACATCTCCCTGGTCCTGTACAGCTCTGAGTTCTCGACGGCGACGGACGCCTGGCTCGCAAACAGCTGCGCAACCTCGAACTCATCGGCTGAGAATCGTTCCTTGCCATCCCTGTACAACGTCAGAACGCCGATGACTTTGTCCTTTCCCCGGAGAGGGATAGCCATCATGGCCTCTTCCTGGACCGGGGTGCCTGCGACCTGGGCGGCCCGCGGGTCGTTAAGGGTATCGTTCACCAATTCTGCCTTTCCAGTCTTCGCCACAAACCCCGTTATTCCTGACTCAATCGAGAACTCCTCAGCCATGATTTCTTCGGCGTATGGTCCTCTTGACATCGTTGGCTGCAACGTCATCTTCTCATGGTTCAGTTTGTAGAACGTTATCCCGTCGCACCAGACAACATCACGGAGTTTATCGGCGACCAGGTCGTACACGCTGCTTGTGTCGATTTGCCTCTGCATAGTGAGCGCCGTCTCGAGGAGAGCGAGCTGGGAGTGCACTCTCTGGTTCAGCGAAGACAACAGGTTCGCGTTCTCCAATGCGATCGCTGCATGATCAGCTAGTGAGGACAGGAATAGCATATCGCTCTTCGTGAACGGCCTCCCGCCAAGCTTGTTGTATACATTGATAACACCGATCCCGCGGCCTTCGATCAGCAGCGGAGCACTCATCATCGACCTGATACCGAACATCTCGGCATCCTCCTCGATCGCGGCCGGGTCTGAAAGATAGTCGTTGACGACTTCTGTCTTGAGAGACTTGAGGGCTCTGCCAGAGACCCCGAGGTTCGACTGGGATTCTCTGGATTCAAGGAGATCCTTGTTGAGTTTGTACGAAGCGACGAAGGAGAGGTCGCCGGACGGCTCGCTTACGACGAGACCAACAGCTGCCTTCTCCGCCTTCAGGAGTGCGGCTGCATCCCTGGCGACCTGATCGAGGATGACCTTCGGTTCAAGCCTATACGAGATCTGTTTGCTTATCCTGTCAAGCACGGACAAGGCTACCTCGCGCTCCTTTGATTCGGTGTAGACCCTTGCGTTCGTGATGGACGTTGCCAGCATATCCGCCAACATCTCGATCGTGCTGACGTCGTTCCTGGTGAATGCGTCCTTCAGCTCGCTCTGAACATCCAGGACGCCGAGGATCTCTCCCCTGAAAGTGACTGGCACGGCGAGCTCAGATTTCGTCCCGATCAGTTCTTTTCTCACGTAGCGAGGGTCCGTCTCGATATCCCCGCTCACAAGCGTCTCTCCGAAGTATGCAGCGTGGCCTGTGATTCCCTCTTTCAACTTCATGCGCATGTCCTTGGGAACGGAATCCATGTTCCATCCATAACCAGCTTTGAAGAAGAGGTCGCTGCGCTCCTTGTCCATCATCATCATTGAGACGTGTTTGTATCCGAAGCCTTGCGCAATGGCTTTCACGAAGTCGTTCATCAGTTCGTCCAAATCGAGTATCGACGTGACAACGCGGCTGATCTTGTTGATGGTCGTGAGCTGGCTGACTCTCTTCGCGAGTTCGGTCGTCCTGGCTTCCATCTTCGCTTCAAGCTCGGATGTGTACTTTTCAATCTCGATTTTCTCGGTCTTCTGGCGTGTGACGTCCCGCAGTATTCCGACCACGCCGATGACCTGGCCGGCTTCGTCCCTTATAGGCTTGGCCTCGACGTTCGTGTAGTATCTGGTGCTGTCCCGTCTCAGGCCAGTCATTTCGCCGTTCCAGCCTTTCGCAGCTGCTACTTTCATGACCGTCTGCATCGTTCCGGCTGATGCCCCGGATTTCGATGTCTCTGTGATGCTGAGGCCAGCCACACTCTTCTCATCATACCCGGTGAGAGCGACGTACGCCTTGTTGACGTACATGATATTGCCCTCAGCGTCGGAAACGCAGACTGGTTCTGACATCTGGTCCAGAGAAGATGCGAGGACTGCCAGCCGGCTCTCAGTCTTGACGCTCGCGGTAATGTCCCGAGCGACGGAAATCCAATATGGTTCTCTTGTCGCGGAGTCGAGCATCTTTGTAATCGTCACCTCAAGAATCGCCCCGTCCTCGTCCACGACCCGCTTCACACATGGCCCCTTGTCGAAATCCCAATCCGACTTGATCGGGCAGAAGCGGCAGATCTCCTCGGAACCAAGAGGCGTCTCATGGCATTTCTTGCCGGCAAGATCCCCATAACGCGACTTCAGGGCTCTGTTGAGATATATGACGTTGAGGTCCTTGTCCACAGCGGAGACACCGTCTGAGAGGATGTCGAACGCCGAGAATCTGCTTAGAATCGCCTCTGGAACGGCGGCGCTAGCATCGCCTTCTCGAGGAGTCTTCGATTTCGCCGTATTTGACATGCCAACGTTGCTCTTTCGGATTGTGATTGCCATGACTCATTCATAAATGTGTCGAGAAGTGTTGGGGCCTCGATGACTTGGAGCATCGAAGCACGTGGAGAGGCTTTCCAAAGACTCCTGCAATAGGTTTAACTAGGCCATCCACTATGAAACCGCGATGGCCGCCCAAGACACCTTCGACTATGAGTCACTTCTTGAAAGAGCGAAGAAGAAGCTGCCTCATACGCTCGAATCGCACGACAGATTCCAGGTCCCGGAGCCTGACGTGATGATCGAGGGCAAGACCACAGTCATAAGGAACTTCGGGGATATTGTCGACGCCCTTAGGAGGGAGCCTGACCATCTTCTCGGATATCTGCTGCGAGAGCTGGGAACGGCTGGCACCCTCGAGGGCAGAAGGGCCGTCTTCAAAGGGAAGGTCGCGACGGCGCAGGCCGCAGATAGAATCACGAGCTACGTCGACGAGTATGTGCTGTGCTCCGAATGTAACAGGCCGGACACGAAGATCGTGAAGGACGGGCGAATCCTGATCCTGGTCTGCGAGACCTGCGGTGCGCACAGACCCGTGCATGTGAAGAAGCAGGTCAAGGCTCGGGAGGCGAAGGAGATCGAGGCCGGGCAGACCTACGACCTCATGATCGAGGATGTCGGGAAGAAGGGGGACGGCATCGCGCGCAAAGGCAACTTCATCATCTATGTCCCTGGAACAGCGAAGGGTTCGCAGGTCAAGGTCAATATCGAAAAGGTCTCCGGGACCGTGGCCTTCGGCGTCCGTGTCAGCTGATCCTCATCAAGGGACGATGAGCCTGGCCCTGAATGAAACGCGGGCAGAGCCGCCGACCTCAACCTTCCGGATGGCGTTGCGCTGTTTCTCCACCCTCACATGTATCTTCGAGGGTCTGCCGACCCAATGGCCCTGTTCGACCACGATCTCCCCGAACTTCTCCTTCGGAATGAACTCGTTCTCGACTAGATATGCCCCCAGCGCGCCAGCGGCCATGCCAGAGGCCGGGTCCTCAGCAACTCCAGGAGATGGCAAGAAACATCTTGCGTGGACCGTGGAATTCTTGTCCAAGACCCCCCAAGTGTAGACCTCGATGCAGGCGATGTCCAGCTCCTTTGAGAGAGAGAGTATCTCCTCTCTCTTTGGCTCGAGTCGCTCAATCGCATCGAGGGATCTGACTGGAACCAGGAGACACGGCAAACCCGTTGAAGCCCTGCTGACAGGGAATCTGTCGTGGAATAGCGAGTCCACACCCACTCCCAGGGCGCTGGCAACTTCCTTCACATCGCCTTCGCGCGCGAACATGGGCCTCTGCTGAGTCATCCAGACTCTCCTCAATCCATCGGCATCTCCTTCTACGGAGAACGGAAGTACGCCGATCGCAGTCTCAACTCTGTGCCTCCCGCTGGATTTGTTTCCGAATGCCCCCCTCTCCGCAAGGCACCACAGTGCGCCGATCGTGGCGTGGCCGGACAATGGGTCTTCGCCGTATGGGCTGAAGTAACGCAGACGAACGTCCGCTCTCCTAGATCTCAGAACAAAGGCAGTTGCCGGAAGGCCCGCTTCCGAAGCGATCCTCAGCATCTGCATCTCGTCGAGACCGTCTGCATCGAGCACGACGCTCGCTGGATTGCCCATGAAGAGCTCGTCGGTGAAAACGTCAACCCGGAGCATATCCAGTTCTGCCACAGGTGTGGCACATGTCTAGAGCTATAAGGAATTTATCCGACGGGACCTTGCACAAAGTATTTCTAAAGCACTTCTGAATAGCCCTGGACAATGGATGCGTCGGTAAGGTCCACCATATTCATGGGCTTGGTTTTCGCTGTGTCCCAACTTGGCGCGATGGTGCTGGCCTGGGCGTTCATCGGGAAGGAGATGCGCGTCTTCGAAAACCCCAACGATCCGTTGATACCGATCTACTACATCATCGCTGTGCTTCTGTTCACACTTGCCGTATTGTACATAATAAGAAAACATAAGGAAAACATAGTGCGGATAATCTTCCTGGGCGCTGTCGCGTACACGATATTCTTCGTGTTCCTGCTCATCATCGCCAAGTTCGTCGGAGGCATCGTCTCCCTCCCCGCTGCGATAGTCGTGGCTGGCATATTCACCTACTACCTGATCAAAAAACCAGAATGGTACGTGATCGACGCGGCCGGAGTCGTGATGGCAATAGGCGTCATTGGCATCTTCGGGGTGTCTCTGAGCATTCTCCCCGTAATGGTCCTACTCATTGCGCTGGCGGTGTACGACGCCATCTCTGTCTACGGCACCAAACACATGCTCGCCCTTGCCGACGGAGTGACGAGGATGAGGCTGCCGATCCTGCTGGTCATACCGAAGAAACGGGGATATTCATTCCTAAAACAAAAGCCGCTCATGGAGCAGCTCGAGGAAGGGGAGGAACGGGAGGCGATGTTCATGGGGCTCGGAGACGTCATAATCCCCGGCGTTCTCATGACCTCCGCGTTCAATTTCCTGCCCGAGAGGATGATCGGGGACGTCTCTGGGAGCCTGTTGGTCGCCTTGGGCACGCTCCTGGGATCTCTGGTTGGCTTCGCGATACTCATGACTTTCGTCCTCAGGGGAAGGCCGCAGGCCGGCCTGCCGCTCCTGAACGGAGGAGCGATAGTCGGCTATCTTCTCTCTTACCTGCTCATCTACGAGAGCCTCTCATTCGGCATCTCCCCTCCGTGGTGATTGCTTGAGAGAGTTGAATCTCCTCGTCTGCGCGGACTTGCACGGGTGCATGGAGGCTGCGGACATGATCGTGGCTGCCTCGACCGAGGAGTCTTACGATGCTGTCGTCATCTGCGGCGATTTCTCGACCTTCGGTTCGACCAGCTTCGCCAGCTCTCTATTGAAGAGAATCGAGAAGAGGGTGCTGGCCGTTCCAGGCAACTGCGATGTTCCGGACACGGTGGCTGTGCTCGAGCAGGCGAACGCGAGCGTGCACAACATGAGAATCAACCTTCATGATTGGAGCTTCTTCGGGTTCGGA
Source organism: uncultured Thermoplasmata archaeon (assembly GCA_963705355.1). Classification (GTDB taxonomy): domain Archaea; phylum Thermoplasmatota; class Thermoplasmata; order UBA10834; family UBA10834; genus COMBO-56-21. Next base: position 27,330 of record OY970070.1, on the reverse strand, counting down.
GGCGGACTACCTTCTGACTCAGGCATGCCGTTCGAGATAGCAGAGGACATCGTCGAGAGATCACTGAGAGCAATTGCCTCCCATGGTGGCATCATGGTGACGCACACGCCGGCATACGGGATGAACGACGCAGCCAGAGGGGGACGCAACCTGGGCTCAGAGGGGATCCTCAGAGTGGCAAACGAGTTCAAACCGGTGCTGGCGATCTCGGGCCACGTGCATGAGTCGAGGGGCAAGGTCATCACGATGGACACGACCTTCGTGAACCCGGGGCCGGCAAAGAATGGGTTCTATGCCAGCATCCGAGTTAGCGACATCGTGGACGTCCGGTTCCACGAGATCAAACTGAAGAAAAACAAACCCACAACGTTTTAATACACCTCCCACTTTCACATCTCCCGAGAGGCTATCGATGGCCATTTGGCAGGGCAGACCCAAGAGAAAACCATCCGGCGGCAGGCTGCGACTCGCACGGAAGAAGAGAAGGTTCGAGGTCGGAAGGGAGAAGCAGTTCACCTATATCGGCGCAAGGAAGGTCAAGATGTATCGGGTCAAGGGAGCCAACACCAAGGCTTGCTTGCTCTTGGTCGACACCGCGAACGTCGTCGACCCGAAGACCAAAGCCATCAAGAAAGTGAAGATCCTGACCGTCAAGTCCAATCCGTCCAACCCGAACTATGTTCAGAGGAACATCATGAACAAAGGAGCAACGGTCATGACTGAGATCGGGGAAGCGATCATCACATCCAGATGCGGGCAGGACGGGGTCGTCAATGCGGCGCTTCTGAAGCCGAGCGAGTCGCCATCTGCGTGATCGCTTTATTCGCAGCCTCAAGACGACCTTGTCACATTCAGCTGTTTGAATCTGGCCGTTGGCAAAGTCGATGGCGGGGCGGCCTCGTCCCACCAGTATACCTCCTCGGTAGTCCTTGACAGCGCATCGACGCTCTTCCACAAGTTCATCATGTTGTCGCTTATCCTGATGTTCTTCACAGCACCGACGATCTCCCCGTCCTGCACCCGCAGGATGGCGTCGCGCGGTATCGTGGAGAACTCCCCGGTTGTGTAGTTCTGATACCTCGTGTACCATGTGTTGTTCACATACAGACCGCGCTTGGTCTCCGCGATCATCTCGTCGACTTTCCAATCGCCAGGCATCACAACAGGATGGAAGGGCACCGGCTGGGCTGTCATCGCGAAGGGCGTGGGAATGAGTGGGCCGGCACTGGCAGTCGTCTTTGTCCTGTATCTTTTGGCAGTTGACGTATTGTGAAGATACGTCTTCAGAATGCCATCCTTGATCATGACGTTCTTCCGGCACGGGACACCCTCGTGGTCGAACGAGCGCCTCGAAGTTGAGTCGGAGACAGGGTCATCAACGAAGGTGACCTCCTCAGATGCAACGCGCTTGCCGATCTTCTTTGCGTACATCGACGTGTCGACCTCGACTCGAAGGGCACTCATCATGCTGGAGGTCGAATTGACCAAGCCGCCGATGAACAAGGGCTCCATGATGAAGTCGAATCTCCCCTCCTCTCCGAGAACCGAGCTCTTTGCCTTGACAGCCAAACGGCCGGCCCTCTCCCCCGTCTCCTTCGCTCTCAGCCGGGAGAGCCGTGGGGTGCACGAAAGCGCGTGACCCGACGCCTCGGGCTGCGAGAACGCCCTGACGGACAGGTCGACGGACGCGATCTCATCCGTAGCCAGCGCGCCCCCTGACGACGCGATGCCTATCCGCTCATGGCGCACAAAAAGGGTTCCACCCACATTGATGGCGCCCTCGGACTCTGCGGCAGATATCGCCTCGTGCGCTAGCCCGGATGGGGACTTAAGATTGACAATGCTCCTGTCGATCTTTGCTGGTTTGTACTTGAATCTGCCGGACGCGATCCCACCGTAACCCTCGCTCACCGGCGCCCTCTTCGCCATGGCGACAAGCTCCCTTGCAAGCGTGTCAGCATGATCCAGCTCCCTCAGATCGGATGAGACGACGCGCTTGCCAACGGCAACGAAAAGGACGAGGTGCTTCTCGTTCCAGGCGTTTGAGGTGTCTATCTGGCTGTTGGAGAAGCGCACCTGTTGGATGAAGGTGTCGATGGCCTCGGCGACGACGTCCCGGGCGCCCTCGGACCTCGCCAAATCCACCATATGAACGGCCATCTCTTTGAGCTCGGTCATTTCAGCATCACACCCCTGAGCCTCAGCATCGGACCGCCCGTGAAAACCGCGGCGCCCTGCATGGGGTCGCCCTTTCCGCATTCGGCCGCCTCAAAGCCGACCTTCTTCGAAACCGCATCGATCGCTCCCCAGAAGCCAGGCGTGGTTATCTCCAGTGTGCACTTCTTGGCCGGGCCAGCGATTTCGCCGTCCTTGATGAAATAGGCCTCCCTCGAGACGTACTTCTGGTTGTATCTCTTGTCATCGATGTTCCATTCGGTGAACGAACGCATCAGCACACCGTCATTCACGGAGCCAACGAGCTCATCATCCTCGAAGTCCCCAGGAGCCACGAAGGTGTTCGCCATCCGCGCGATAGGCTCTTTCAGGTAGGACTCAGACCGCGAAGATCCGTTGCTCTTCTGATTCATCCTCGAAGCAGTCTCGCGGTTGTGAAGGAACTCGTTTATCAGCCCCTCCTTGTAGAGGTACCTGGGTCTGGCCTTCACCCCCTCCTGGTCGTACGCGTAGTAACCGTAGGACCCCGCGACTGTTGGATCGTCGATTACGGTTGCATATCGAGAGCCGATCTTCTTGCCGATCATGTCTGGCGAAATGAAGGATCTGCCGGCCTGCGACATCTCTCTGCCTAGTATCCTGTCGGCCTCCATAGGGTGGCCACACGATTCATGTGCCGCGATGCCTGCGACTTCAGATCCACAGACGAGATCGCGCGGGCCTGGTTTGACTGCCCTGCCGTGATCGAGCTGTTCCTTGAGCATCCGCACTTCTGCAGGCAGAGCCTTCCCGAGGTTCCATCCCTCAACCTTCTCCCATCCGCCGGTGGCGCCCCACTGCCTTACGCTCTGCGCCACTTCGCCACTGGAGGACACGATGTTGTAACCTTCAAGCGCCACTCTTGGCAGGAATGAAGAGATCCGGGAGTTGTCCGAACTAGCGAAGAAGCCCTCGATCTCGTAGTCTCTCAGCTCGTAGTACCTACCCCGCACCTTCACTCCCGTCTTGAGAACCGCGCGATCAAGCTCCCTGAGATAGCCCAGCTTCTCCTCAGTAGAGAGATCCACGAGCCTGCGCTTTTGGGGCACCTCCCAGCTTGTCTGAATGGCATGTTCCTCGGACAAGGCTATCGGGGAAGCTCTCCTTCCGCTCTTCGCCAGTTTGAGTGCCAGATGAGCAAGCCTCGCTCCTTCGGCCTTCGACATCCGATTGCTGCTGGCAAAACCAATCCCGGAAGGCAGAACGATCCTGACGTTCATGCCAGAGTCCCGAAGCGAGTTCACGCTGCTCACCTCGGAGGACTTCACCGACAGGCTCCTGACGTTTCTCTCCTCCAATCTGACTTCGGCCAGCAGAACAGTTGCGTTCGAATCGACCGCTTTGAGCGCCGCATCTGCGGCATCCTCGTCTATCATCGGCATGCCCTCAACGCGGCGCATGCGCGGGATACATATTAAATGTGGACCCAACAGGCCAGGGATGAGCGACCGACAAGATTAGATAGAGGCGCCTCGTTCGCAAAGCCGAGGCCGCAAGATGGCTGTGGATCCCGAGAAGGCTATCGTGCTCTATCCTGCGTATTTTGATGTCCGTGTGAGCAGAGCCGACGGAAGGAGAGTTGCAAAGCGCGATGCTGTCGAAACGCCAAACGCTCAAATGCTCTTCGCGGCGGTGAAAACTCTCGGCCTAGACTGCATACTGGAGCTTGAGAAGAGCTATCCCAGGTACTGGTATCGCACCAGCGGCAGGGTGCTCGTGGAGCCTAAGCTCCGCAAATCACAGCTGATGAGCAAGGTGGCCCAGAAGCTCAAGACAACTCCACACACGAAGGAATAAATCTATCTGTCCTGCGGCGTCTCGACCTCTTCGACGAGTTTCTTGCCCGCCGAAACGCTGTCGACCGAGTGGATGACTGCGCCGCAGTCCGAAATCGTCTCTTCGACGCTCTCGAAATCGATCGACGTCCCCTCGATGGTTATCTTCACGCTTTCGGTCTCCCTATCGACTTCCTCAAGCGTGCAGTTCACGCCCGACACACCGTTCAGGACACCGATTCTACGTGACATCTCGATGATGGTCGGGTGATGGGGCTTCAACACATCCAAAACGAGGCGCTTTATTTCGCTCACTTATCCTATCCCTGCCGGTGGCTAGAGTTACGGGGTCTGCATATATATTTCTTTTCAAGACTGACGATGAATTTACGATGTCTGGCTCGTAAGGAGATCGTCATCCTCGCAGGATTTAATAGCGGACTAGCCAATCCGAAGCCGTGGCTAGGTCAGCAATACCTCCGGAGGAAGTCAAGGTTCTGGACATCAACGCGTCCTACCTCGGGGTCAGGACGATAACCTTGATGGAGAATGCGGGCGCCGCAGTCGCGGAATATGTCCAGACCATCTGCAAGCCGGAGGCGAGAATAGCAGTTCTGTGCGGAAAGGGGAACAACGGGGGCGACGGGTTCGTGGCCGCAAGGCACCTCGCGAGGACGGCCAGTGTCGATGCGTTCCTGATAGAGCCTCAGAAGGAGGTCTCAAGCGATATCGCCAGGATGAACATGGAGCGGGCGAGGGACGCCATCAGGCCCCTCGAACACTTCGACCCGAAACGGTATGCGATCATCATCGACGCGCTGCTTGGCGTGGGCCTTCAGGGGAGGCCCAGGGATCCGTATTCGAGATTCATCAAGACGATGAATGAGTCACGAAAGACCATCGTCTCCGTGGACGTGCCTTCTGGATGGCCCTCGGACCTTCAGGTTATGCCCACTGCGACAGTGACTCTCCATGCGCCAAAGGTGGGCATGAACCCACGCAACTCTGGAAAGATCGTGGTGAAGGATATCGGAATCCCAAAAGAGGCTGAGGCGTTCTGCGGACCCGGGGAGTTCGCACTCCTTCCAAGGAGGAAGAAGGACGCGCACAAAGGAGATGCTGGCAGGGTGCTGGTCATCGGCGGCGGTCCATACACCGGGGCACCCGCATTCACGGGCATGGCAGCTATGAGAAGCGGCGTGGACCTCACATTTGTCGCTACCCCCGAGACGGCCGCGATTCCGGTCTCCATCTATTCCCCCAACATCATAGTCCGGCCCCTGAAGGGAGAGCTTCTGTCGGACGATCACGTCGACTTCCTAGTCGACTTCGCAAAGGGGGTGGACGTTGTCGCAATCGGTCCGGGATTGGGCAGCGCAAAGGAGACGATCTCGGCCATTCAGAGCATAATATCGAGGGTGAACAAACCGATGGTGATCGACGCAGATGCCATCACCGCCTGCGGCATGAAGCCCGGAATACTGAGGAGGAAATCCGGGGTGATCACCCCCCATGCCGGCGAGTTCAAGAGACTGACTGGAAAGACCGTGCATCCTGACGACCAGGAAAAAAGGGGCGGAATGGTGAAAGAGGCCTCGTCCAAGCTGAAGATGACTATCCTGCTGAAAGGTCCTGTGGACGTGATAAGCGACGGAAGGTACGTCAAGCTAAACAGGATCCATAACGACGCCATGACGGTGGGGGGCACAGGAGACGTGCTCACAGGAATCGTTGCGTCCCTCCTTGCCCAGAAGGCGGCACCTTTCAGCGCAGCGAGGATCGGAGCCTTCACCGCAGGGGTCGCTGGAAACCTCGCGTTTGAGGAGAAGAGCTACGGCCTATTGGCCACAGATGTGATAGAGAAGATCCCTCTGGTCCTCCGCAGATACTTGTGATGACCGCATAGAGGTGTGAGGGTGAGGATAGGAATCATCGCGGACGTCCATTCGAATGTTCAGGCGCTCGAGGCGGTGATGAACGAGCTGGCGGGCGCCGGCATAGACATGGTAGTCTGCGCCGGAGACATCGTCGGGTACGGAGCGAACCCAAACGAGTGCTGCCGTATCGTGAGAGAATCCTCGGCACATGCGGTCATGGGCAACCACGAGCTCTCAGCACTGACGAGAGACACAACCTGGATGAATCCCTATGCAGCAGAAGCCTCTCGATGGACCTCATCCGCATTGAGCAACGACTCCTATGAGTTTCTCAGGTCCTTGAAAATCGAATCCAAGTTCGAGGCGGCCGGCGTCAAAGTCGCTATGTACCATGGCTCGATTGGAAGCGTCACTGAATACGTCTACGAGGACGATGTGACCGAGGGCGTGGTCGCGCGTTCCGCCGGCGAGGTGCTGATACTCGGCCATACTCATGTTCCATACGTGAAGGAGTTCGACACTCGGCTGGCAGTCAATCCCGGTTCCGTTGGCCAACCACGAGATGGCGATCCCAGAGCGAGCTTTGCAGTATTAGAGACGGACAACAGGAGATGTCACATCAGGAGAGTCGAGTACGACATCGAGAGGACATCAAAGGCGATACTCTCGGCCGGACTTCCCAACGTGCTGGCCGAGAGGCTTTTCCTCGGAAGATAGGGAATCACATTTATCTTCATAGTCGCGGTATGGAGACCCGTGAATCTGGAACCGGTTCCCGATCTTCCGGCCCTCGTCATCGAGGGACACAGGAGATGGGTATGCGTTGCCGACTTGCATTTGGGGATAGAGGTGCAGTTGAGGAGGGCAGGGTTCAACATCCCATCCCAAGCTCCCAAGATGCTGTCGAGTCTGGAATCGCTGTCATCCCACGGGGAGAGCCTGGTGATCCTGGGCGACGTCAAACACAGGATTCCAACGGTCAGCTACCGCGAAGACAAGGAGATACCTCCATTTCTTGAGAAGCTCGCCAAGAGGTTCAGGGACCTGACGATAGTTGCTGGGAATCATGATGGCGGACTCTCTTCGGTAATCCCTTCGGGCGTGAGAGCAGTTGCAGGGAAAGGGATGAGAATCGAGGACACCGGAATCTGTCACGGCCATGTCTGGCCAGCCAAAGAGGCCATGAGCGGCTCGACGCTCGTCATGGGGCATATCCACCCCTCAATCCTGCTAACGGACACCCTTGGGACCAAGGTCAACGAGAAGTGCTGGGTGAGAGCGGCACTTAGGAAGAAACCCGTGCTCGAGAGGTATCCCAGCTGCCCGAGAGAGCTGATTGTCGTGCCTGCCTTCAACCCTCTTCTGACAGGCACACCTGTGAACAGATCGAGCAGTGCGAGGCTTGGTCCGATATTCCGAAACGGGCTCGTCGACGAAGGAAGCCTCAGAATCTACCTTCTTGACGGTACCAATTTGGGACCACCGCCACATGAATGATGGGGTGATTCCGAGCCCCCAGGCGACGAATCATCTTCATTTCGTGGGCCTGTCGAAGAAGATGCTCTTGCCTGTGGCGGAGAGCGGTATGCCGTGGACAACGTTGGATTTACAGATCTTCAAGCGCCTCGCGGCGACCCCGATCCTGTACATGATCCTGTTGTCCACATTCAGTTCCGAAGCGATCTTTGCGGCCGATCCCAGGGCGATGCCGAGATCCAGCAGCCGAATCCCACAGTTCGGCCCATGGAAGTCCCCCGTGAATGTTCTACTGTTGAACTCCTGGCAACTCGCATTCCCGCACGCTCCGCAGTTCAGGCCCACACCTTTGTGAGGCAGCAGCCCAATCAACAACACGGCGTCGGAATCCAGGACGTTCTTGCCGTCCCGCTCGAAGCCGTGGATACCGCGTTCCTTCCCGATCTGAATCATCTCGTTGCCCAAGGTGACCCTTTCCGAATCAGACAGACTCATGACCTCGATGAAATCCTGGCCCGCCGCCTTCGGCGCGGTCCTGGCTGCAACCGCCATCAAATCGCTGACGAACTTGACAGTGTCCTTGACAGTCATGATGGGTGCATCACATGTCGGTCTTTTATATGCGTTGGACGCCATCAGGCGATGAGCTGGAGTGAAGGGCGTGAAACCCCTAGCAGTCCTTGGTTCAACTCTGATGGTAGCCCGACGGACGCCCGCCGGCAGACCGAGGATGATAAAGGTCCCGAAGGGACAAAAAAGGAGAGCCGCCGCAAGAAAGATGAAGATGCGGACTCGCCCGCAGGTCAAGGCGGTGAGGGTCAAGGGGCAGATCAAATGCGACATCTGCCTAGGCATGATCAAGCCGGACCTGCCGAGCGTTCTGTGCGGATGCGGGAAGCAGTTTCACAATTCCTGCGCAATGAGAGTTGGCGTGTGCCCCATCTGCGGCAAAGAGCTGGGATACTCGGCACAGAAACCCCACGTCATCGATTCCAAGATGCCAGCCATCAGATCGATGCCGCTCTCGAAAGATGACAAGCTTCTCCTGCTGGAGGAGAGGTTTCTTCTGGGAGAAATCACTGAGAACACTTACCTCTCAATAAAGGAGCAAGTCCAGAAGTCTCCCGACAACGCCTCATTCTGCAGCATCTGCGGCAGAAGGCTCTTGGAGGGCGAGAGCTGCGACTGCACGATGTACAAGCGCTCTCTTCAGTGCCCTGAATGCGGAGCCAACCTGACGGATGAGGACATGTTCTGCAGACGGTGCGGCGTCGTGTTCTCGACGGACTTCTTCAAAGACCTGTTCCAGTGCCCGGAATGTGGGAGGATCGTGGGAGAGGATGAGAAGACCTGTGCCTGCGGAGTGCTGCTAGTCGGGGAAGGCAACATGCTCTGCCCGAAATGCGGCAGGGAGATTCCAGAGACCGCAACCAGCTGCGAGCACTGTGGGCACTCTCTCGTCGAAGACGTGACCGAGTGCCCAGCCTGCGGAAGACGCGTGGATAAGGATGCGTTCGCATGCCTCTGCGGCGTCATCTTCTCGGACAGGGTGGGGGGAGTCGAGTGCTCGGTCTGTGGCGGAAGTGTCGAGCTGGAAGACCAGTTCTGCACGATATGTGGTGCGAGATTTGCAGACAAGCCGCGGCTAGAAGGAAAGGTCGAAAGAAAAGTGAGGCGCTAGGCGGACAATCCAATCGTCCGCCGGCCTGTGTGGTTTGTGGAGAGTCGGCGCGTAAAGAGCCGCTTCATCTGACGAAGTCTATCGGCTCGTCATCTCTTCCGTACGATCTGGAGCCTCCGGAAGGAGCTCTCTTGGAGACCGCGGCGGGCGAAGCGGTCGCGGACTGGCTCAGGAACGCATCGGACCTCGCTCCTGTCACGATCAGGAGGATCTTGACCGTGCTCTCAAGCGACGGGTCGATGCTGCATCCCCAGATGAGCCTGGCGTGCTTCGCGATCCTCTGACCAACGATCTCCGCAGCCTTCTGGGCCTCGGAGACCGTCATGTCAGGACCGCCCACGACCCTGATGAGCGCTCCCTTCGAATCCTTGAGCTCGATTTCGCCGAGCAACGGGGAGTTGAGAGCCTCCTCAATGGCCGCCTCGACTCTGTCCTCCGGGTCTGACTCCTCGGACTCGCCGATGCCAACGAACGCGACACCGCCCTCATTCATGACAGTCAAGATGTCGCTGTAGTCCAGGTTGACCAGACCAGGCTTGGTGATGATCTCCGTGAGGCCTCTGATCGTCTGCATCAGGACCTCATCTGCCACCTTGAAGGCAGCGTCAACTGGCAGCTTGGGAACCAGCTCGAGCAGCTTGTCGTTGGGGATGACGATCGTGGTGTCGCACAGTCTCCTCAACCTCTCAAGGCCGTCTAGAGCGTTCTCCATCCTCACATCGCCCTCCGCCTTGAAGGGCAGTGTGACGACTCCGATGGTAAGGGCCTTCTGCTCCTTCGCCAAGCGAGCCGCGAAGTGAGCAGATCCTGTCCCGGTTCCGCCGCCCATTCCTGCTGTGACGAACACGATGTTCGCACCCTGGAGGAAATCGCGGATCTCCCTTTCGTTCTCCTTGGCTGCTGCTTCACCAACTTGAGGTATGGCGCCCGCGCCAAGACCTCTCGTAATGTTCTTTCCTATCAGTATCTTCTTCGGAGCATGGATGGCCAACAAGTGCTTGGCATCCGTGTTGATCGCGCAAAGCTGAGCGCCTGAGATTTTGGCCTCAACACATCTGTTGATGGTGTTGGAACCGGCGCCGCCGCAACCAATGATCTTGATAGAAACATCCAATTGCGCCGCGATCTTCGCTATCTCCTCGTCATCCGCGGTCGATGGCGCAGGTGGTGTTGCTTGCACTTGCGCTGCGGGCTGAGGGGAAGACTTCTCCATCACTTCCGGTATGTCTTTTCCCAATGCATCTTTCACTAGAGACTTCGGCATGAGTGCACCCCATGAGACTAGTTAAGTAATCATGAACCCAGAATATAAATATATCTAGTAACCAGGCGCGAGCCAGTATGCTCGGTTTTTCTCTTCCTAAGGAAGAGAAGCTAGATTGTCGCTTGATGCGTGAGAGCGCGCACAACTCAATCGGATGCTAAATCCTCGAATATGGAGAAAGGCAAATCACAGTACTTTGTGACAGATCATTCGCGATTCGATGAGCATTTCCAGAGACCGCCTGGACGCTATCTGGCCGGACTGCATTTATATACTACAGTGTATAATACGTATGCGTAAACAACTTCGGATGGGATGACATGAAGTCGCTTATTGATGATGCTCTTGAACAGCACGAGCTAGTGAAGGGCACAAAGACTGATTTGGGGACGCCGGACGACGAAGAACTGGCGAAGATTGTAGAGAAGCTGAAGGTCAGCATAGCGATCGTTGGATGCGGCGGAGGTGGATCAAATACGGTCAACCGCCTGAGCACCGCGGGGATTTTCGGCGCGGAACTCGTCGCGGCGAACAGCGACGCGAAGCACCTCTTGCATGTACACTCACCCCACAAGGTGCTGCTCGGCAGGTCGACGACGCGGGGATTGGGTGCAGGGGCTCTCCCTGAGGTCGGTGAGAGAGCAGCGCAAGAAGCGGTGGACGAACTCAAGGCGTATGTCAAGGATTCCAACATAGTATTTGTAACCGCTGGGATGGGAGGTGGCACTGGTACCGGTTCTGCGCCCGTGATCGCAAAGCTGGCCCGAGAGTCGGGCGCGCTTGTGATCGGCATAGTCACTCTACCGTTCAAGGCTGAGGGAAAGGTCCGAATGGAGAATGCGCTCAAGGGGCTCGAGCGGCTCAGGATGCACTGCGACACCTGCGCCGTGATACCGAATGACAAACTGCTCGAGCTCGTGCCAAAGCTCCCTCTGGACGCGGCATTCAGAGTCGCCGACGAGGTCTTGATGGAATCGATAAAGGGGCTAACTGAGATTATAACGAAGCCAGGGCTCGTGAACCTCGACTTCAACGATGTAATGACCATCATGAAGAACGGTGGAGTCGCGATGATCGGCATGGGAGAGGCGACCAACAAGACGGCAAAGGGAGACCGAATAGATTCGGCTATCCAGCAGGCCCTCGAGTCGCCGCTTCTCGGGGACATCGATCTATCATCTGCAAGAGGGGCGCTGGTCAGGGTCACGGGAGGGAACGACATGACGGTCACGGAGGCCGAGAAGGCAGCCGAGCTGGTGAGCGCGAGGATAAGCCCGAACGCCAGGCTCATCTGGGGCTGCAGCGTCGACCCGAACCTGAACGGACTCATCAGAACCATGGTCGTGCTCACGGGCGTGAAAAGTCCGGCTCTGATGTCTGCGAAAGACCTCGAGCCGAAGAGCAAGCACGGGGTAGACTTCGTGCGCTGAGAGCTTCCATGCCGAGCAAAGCTCCGGGTGAAAGGTGGAGATACATCGCCTTCAGCATCGAGAGCGAGCGTGGCTTCGCCCGGAACGATTTCCTTGATTCCCTTATCCATGCTGCAAGGGGCACACGGCTTGCGAACTCGTTCAGGATAACCGTGTTCGACAACAACTTCGGGATCCTCAAGGTGCCCCACTTTTTGAAGGAGGAGGCCATCAAGGTGCTCTCCTCCATGGGCTCGATCAGGGGTGTTTCATGCAGTGTGAGAACCCTGAGAACCTCGGGCACGATCAAGACCCTGAAGGTGAAGTACAGGTCGAGGATAGGCACGAGGGAAGAGACGTTCCAGAGGTCCGGAAACCCTCAATATCACCTTTGAGTGGCCGCCGAAAACCTTTATAACGAGTTAGCACCTTAGGCAGAATCCAGTCATAGCTGCTATAGCTCAGACTATCTCACTTTCAGAAGAGGTGTTATACACATGCAACCAGGACAGATGGCATACGACAGGGCGATCACAGTCTTCTCGCCGGACGGCAGACTGTTCCAAGTGGAATACGCCCGAGAGGCAGTCAAGAGAGGAACGACGACCGTTGGCCTGAAGTTCAAGGACGGCGTCGCGCTCATAGTCGACAAGAGGATCGCGAGCAAGCTCATCGAGTCGAGATCGATCGAGAAGATCTTCCAGATAGACGAGCACATTGGCTGCGCGACCTCAGGTCTGGTAGCCGATGCGCGTGTCCTCGTGGACTACGCGAGAATGCTGGCGCAGGTCAACAAGGTCACATACGCCGAGAAGATGGACATCGAGACTCTTGTCAAAAGGCTCTGCGACTTCAAACAGAACTACACACAGTATGGCGGCGTCAGGCCGTTCGGCACGGCACTTCTGGTCGCCGGGGTCGACGAGCAGGGATGTCATCTGTTCGAGACGGACCCTAGCGGCGCGCTCGTGGCGTACAAGGCCGGATCCATCGGCGCGGGCAAGAACGCGATCATGGACGTCTTCGAGGAGGAGTACAAGGAAGACCTCTCTCAGGACGATGCCATACTGCTTGGGCTCAGGGCCCTCACCAAGGCAACTGAGGAGAGTCTCAACACCAAAGCCGTCGAGATCGGTCTGGTGAAGGTCGGCGAGAAGTTCAGGAGGCTCACGGAGGCCGAGGTGGAGGCCTACGTGAAGAAGCTCGCGACCTGAGTGCTGATATCATGGTCGACCTTGACGAGGCAATTGTCGCAAGGTACGAATCGCACGGAGAGAGCTTCGAGATACTGATAGACCCGGCCGTCGTCCAGAAGATGAAGGACGGCAAAGAGGTCGACCTTTTCGAGCACATGGTCATAGACACGATCTTCAAGAACGCGAAGAAGGGGACGAGGGCCCCTGAGGACAAGATCAAGGAGATCTTCGGCACGGTCGATCCCGCAGTGGTCGCGAAGACGATCATCCTGAAGGGAGAGGTCCAGCTCACGACCGAGCAGCGCAAGATAATGCAGGAAAACAAGCGCAAGAGGATCGTCGAGTACATCGCGAGGAACGCCATGAACCCCCAGACTGGAGCTCCGCATCCTCCAGCCCGGATCGAGATTGCGATGGAGGAGGCGAAGGTCCACATCGACCCGTTCAAACCCGTTGAGGCGCAGGTCCCCGGGGTCATGGACGCTCTCAGGCCGCTCATCCCGATAAGGTTCGACAAGGTCCGGATAGCGGTCAAGGTCTCGGGAGAGGACTACGGCAGATGCTACGAGGACTTCAAGCACTTCGGCAAGATCACCAGAGAGGAGTGGCAGAAGGACGGCTCTTGGATAGGAGTCATCGAGATGCCCGCGGGCCTGCAGACCGAGTTCTTCGAGAAGGTCAGCAACAAGACGCACGGGGAAGCGGAAACCAAGATACTGAAGTGACTTCCTGGGTGCCTGGCTGCATTGGAATTGTCGCGGCTGGACCCTGCCGGGTGCGACCAAAAGATTTAAGGATATGACGCAGTTTCCGCTCCGAAGAGAGATAAGGGTAAATGCACTACTGCGAGCCGCGAAGCAAATCCTTGTGATTTGAAGCCTCGCTGGCAGCGTGTTTATCGCAAACATGCGAGTGAGTCATATGCAGTCGAGTGATTCTAAGGAGAACATCAGAGAGATAGTGGTACCTGGAGATCTCCTGGCGATATCCAGCAAGGAGGCCGGGCCCGGGACCTATTCGGAGGGGGGCAAGATATTCGCCTCTCAGCTGGGCATAAAGAGCGTCAGGCCGGATTCCATAAGCGTCGTTCCTTTCGCAGGGCAGTATATGCCGATTAGAGGAGACCTCGTGGTCGGGAAGATCGTGGACATAGGCCCATCCAACTGGCTCGTCGACATCAACTCGCCTTATCCGTCCCCTCTGCACGTGAACGAGGTCCCATGGAGGGTCGAGTTCGGGGAGACTAGCAAGTTCATGTCGGTGGGGGACGTCGTGCTGCTGAAGATCGTGGGCGTTGACGAGATGATGAGGATCCAGGTCTCGATGCAGGAGCACGGCCTGAGAAAGCTCGCGGGCGGCATGGTCATCGAGGTCTCGCCGTCCAAGGTCCCGAGAGTCATCGGCAAGGACGGCTCCATGATCCAGATGCTGAAGAATATGACAGGCTGCCGAATCTACGTGGGGCAGAACGGAAGGATCTGGATCGACGGCGAGCTGGACAGTATCGTCAGGGCCGTGAAAGCGATCAGGATGATAGAGGATGAGGCTCACAGCCTCGGACTGACAGAGAAGGTTAAGAAACTCCTGGAGCAGAGCTCCGGGAAGGGAGCGTGAAGTGCATGGGTGGAACACCTACAGATCTCAAGTTGATCGACGAGAATGGCCGGAGACTAGACGGCCGGAGGCCCGACGAGATGAGGCCTCTGAAGATAGAAGCTGGCGTGCTGAAGCGTGCGGACGGCTCCGCATATGTTGAATGGGGCCTGAACAAGGTCATGGCCGCAGTGTACGGCCCGAGGGAATGCCATCCCAGGCACCTGCAGAACCCGGAGAGGGCGCTGGTACAGTGCCATTACAACATGGCGTCGTTCTCCGTGGACGACCGGAAGAGGCCCGGTCCCGACAGGAGGTCTCACGAGATATCCAAGATCATCTCGGAGGCGCTCACTAACGTAGTGTTCACCGAATACTTCCCGAGGACTTCCATAGACGTCTACATCGAGGTCCTGCAGGCGAACGCGGGCACGAGATGTGCTGGCTTGACCGCGGCATCGGTGGCGCTTGCCGATGCGGGCGTGCCGATGAGGGACCTGGTCGCGGCGTGTGCCGCCGGCAAGGTCGCGGACACGATCGTTCTGGACCTGGGCAAGGAGGAGGACAACTCCGGCCAGGCAGATATTCCTGTCGGATATGTCCCGAGGACTGGGGAGATCGTTCTGCTCCAGATGGACGGAGACCTCACGCCTGAGGAGTTCGGCAAGGGCGTTCACATGGCCGTGGAGGCGTGTAAGAAGATCTCCGAGGTTCAGCGTGATGCGCTAAAGAGGAGATACTCTGCCAGGACCGAGGAAACAGAGCTTGGTCCTGCGGAACGCTCGGAGGCGGTCTAGATGGGAAAAGATGTTGTGGCCGACCTCAAGAGGGATTACATCTCTAAGCTGCTGGCAAAGGGCCAGCGGGTTGACGGAAGACGGTTCGATGAGCTCCGTCCGCTGACCGTCGAGACCAACTTCATCGGCTCGGCAGAAGGCTCCGCCAGGGTGAAGCTGGGTGACACGCAAGTCGTGGTCGGAGTGAAGCTGGTCACGGGCCAGCCATTCCCGGACACGCCGAACACGGGCGTTCTCACGACCAATGCCGAACTGATACCGATGGCGAGCGACACATTCGAGGGTGGACCGCCGGACCAGGAATCGATCGAGGTCGCAAGGGTCATCGACAGGGGCATCAGAGAAGGACATGCGGTCGACATGTCCAAGCTGTGCATTGAGCCTGGCAAAGAGGTTTGGATCATGTTCGTTGATGTGCATGTGCTCGACTACGACGGCAACCTGTTCGACGCGGCCAACATCGGCGCGAACGCGGCGTTCAAGAGCACGATCGTGCCTGCCAAGAGGGCCGGAAAGGGCGAGGACTATCCGCTGCCCGTACTGCACGAGCCGATCTCGATAACGGCTGTCAAGATCGATGGGAAGATCCTCGTGGACCCGACCCACGACGAGGAGAGGGTCGCGGACGCGAGGTTGACCGTCGCAACAATCGAGACCGGAAACCTGTGCGCCATGCAGAAGGGCCTCGACGGAGCATTTACATTGGAAGAGGTCTTCAAGACTGTCGACGCGGCGAGGAGAATCGGAGCCGAGGTTCGCTCGAAGCTCTGAGGGACGGAGATACGATGGCCAAGAGGACTAAGAAGGTTGGCTCGGCTGGAAGGTTTGGTGCGCGATACGGCGTGACGGTCAGAAAGCGGATAGCAGAAGTCGAGGTCGAGTGCAAGGGAAGGCACGAGTGCCCAGTCTGCCATGGAGTGACGATGGGTCGGACTGCCACCGGCATCTGGGTGTGCAGGCGCTGCGGCACGAGGATGGCCAGCAGCTCCTACAAGCCCACGCCTCCTGTAGCAGTCAGGCGCGAGCTCGCGGAAGTGCTGGCGAAGGCAGAGGGCAGGGAGGAGGCGGCCGGGGTGGAGGAAGAGGAGTCCGAAGTGATCCCCCCAAAGGAGCCGAAGAAGGCCGAGAAGCCCAAGAAGAGCGCTAAGAAGAAGGAGTAGGTGACATGTACAAGTGCTCGAAGTGCAAGGAGCCCGTGAGGACGAACGTGAACACGGTGGGCCTTCAGTGCGAGAAGTGCGGCTCGAAGGTCTTCTACAAGGAGAGGCCGAACGTGAGGAAGTCGATCAAGGGAAGATGACCTTGACCAGCAGGGCTGAGCTGAGCGTGAAGACCTCGCGACCTGAAATCGTCGCGGGAGCTCTCTCGCCAGAGTTGGCTGAGAACATCCCGAGGACGAAGGTCGTCGTCGAGAAGCGGGACGGCGAGGTTCGGATCGTCATAGAGGCTGACGACCAGAACGCTCTGAGAGCGGCCCTGAACTCATATATCAGATGGACGAATGTGGCAGAGGATACGGCGAAGGAGGCAGGAAGCAGATGATGGACAACATACCACCGAAGGTCCAGAACCAGATAGCGCAGTTCCAGCAGCTGACCCAGCAGATACAGATGGTCACGACCCAGAAAATCCAGCTCGAGGCGCAGGTGAGGGAACTCGAAAGGACCATCCAGGAGCTTGAGAGGTTGGCCGAGGATTCGGCAGTTTTCAAGAATGTAGGTTCGCTCCTGATCCAAGTCAAGGACAAGCCCGCGCTTCTGACCGAACTGAAGGAGCAGAAGGAGACCGCGGAGGTCCGCGTCAAGACCCTCGACAGGCAGGACAAGCATCTGAGGGAGAGGCATAAGAGCTTGCAGGACCAGATAACCCAGGCGTTGCAGACGCCAGCTCCTGCGAAGCCTGCACCCGAAGTGGACGAGACCTAGATCTGCAGTCGATTCCATTCTCCCGAGAAGCACTTCTTCGACGGGAGCTAGCTATCTATTTTATAGGTCATTCGTTCTGACATCCACTCGTGCTTTCCAGCATAGCAGCCGAGCTCGGCAAGGAAGGTGGCACACTTGTGCTTCTGCACGGCAATGCCGACGCGGACGCACTTGCGAGCGCGTTCGCTGTGCAACAGTCGTTCCTGAATGTCGTAATCGGAGTCCCGGGGGGTCTGGACAGAGTCTCCAAAGTCCTCGCAGAGACCCTTGGAATCAAAACCAGGGAGGACGTCGCGAAGGTCCCGAGAAAGCGACTGCTCATACTCGATACATCTGGGCCTGAACAGCTCAACGGCGAATTCGACCTCTCAGAAGCGATCGTCGTAGACCACCACGTGAAGAATGCGAAGTGGGAAAAAGCGAAGATGTATCACTGCGACGACACCAGAACTTCGTGCTCTGAGATCATCTTTGAGCTCCTGAGATCTGCGGGGATGGTGCCGACGAAGGAAGTTGCCCTGGCACTCCTGTTCGGCATGCTGACGGATTCTGGCTACTTCAAGTTCGCGAAGCCAGGCACGCTTGTGACTTTCTCCGAGTTGATGAGCACTCACAACATCCAGATGGACGAAGCGATGAACCTCGTCGACCTTGAGACGGATATTTCCGAAAGAATATCCCAGCTCAAGGGAGCGCAGAGACTGAAGTACTGGAAGGTCGGAGAATACATCGTCGCGGTGTCGCAGGGGAGCGCATTCGAGGCTTCCGTCTGCAAGGCGCTTCTGTCCCTGGGGGCGGACATAGCATTTGTCGGCTCGCAGAGGGGAGAACAGTTCAGAATAAGCGCGCGAGCGACTCAGGCGATGGTCAGAAAAGGGATACATCTCGGCAAGCTTCTGGGCGGAGTCGGTTCTGAGACCACCAACGGAGGCGGAGGTCATCCGGGCGCTGCTGGCCTGACGGGCACAGGCGATGTGGAGGCGATCCTCAACATATCGGTGGAGAGCGCGCTCAGGCTGCTTCGGAAAATGTGATCATCGGGTGACTGAGAGCTCCTTGACCCTGTTCAGATTCTTGGGATGCTTCCCGAAGTGGTCCCTCACAGGCTGCAGAATAGTCGTGAGGGAATCTGCAGCACCGTTCTTCATGTCCTGAGCATGCAGTTTGCCCGAAGTGTATGCCGTTTGCAGTTCCTCGAAGGAGCCGAAATCTACCGAGCCGCCGTACTTGAGGGAACGATCAATGTGAACGGAGCCCAGTTTCGGAAACGCAATCAACTTCAAAATGTCGATGATTGGATTGCCCTCTGTTTCTGCAGGGCAGAAGGCATTCTTGATCTTCTTCGAGATCTCCTGCGGAGAGTCGTGCAGGAAGACAGCGCTGTTCGGGCTGCTCTTCGACATCTTCGCCTCAACAGGATCCATGCGCCCTCCACCCAAGAGACTCACGAGGAGCGGAGTGTGAAGCCCAATCGGTTTCTTCCACTTCAGCTTCTCGGCCACGTCCCTTGCCAACATGTGAGCTCTTCGCTGGTCCATGCCCGCAAGGGCGATATCGACGCCGAGCTCGAAGATGTCGGCCGCCTGCATCGGGGGATACATGACCTTGGACGCGTCTATCTCCGCCTCGTCCTCAGTCCTCCCCATGATTGTCATGGCGCGCTTGATGCGCACCAACGAGCTGGCCTTGGCAATTCGGATGAACTTCTCCCAGTAGCTGGCATGGTCGATGAGGTCGCTCGCCCAGACGAACTTGGCCGAGTCCTTGACGCCCAGTGCAAGAAGGCACTCTCTGAGATACTCTCCGCAGGCTCTGATGTCCTCTATCTTCCCTCCGAACTTGTCGTTGATGAGAGCGTGCCAATCCGCCAAGAAAACGATCACCTCGACGCCAGCGTTCTGGAGGTCCAGGATCTTGCTTGCGGTGATGATCTGTCCAGCATGGACGAATCCGCTGGGTTCGTACCCGATGTATGCCGATGGTTTCGAGTTAGTCTCAAAAAGCTTCTTCAGCTCCTCGGAGGTCACTATCTCAAGAGCATTTCTGGAGGCTAGCGCGAACTTCGATTCGACGTCCATTGCTGTGCCCTCTCCCGATAGAAGAATGCACAGGAAAAAGCTTTGGGACAGAGACCAAAAGGAAAACGTTAAGAAGGGCACAGGCATTAGGACTACTCCCACTCGGGGATCCAAAGGGGGAGCGCATGAAGGTTTCAGCCCTGCGAAATGGGAAGATGATCATCAAAGTGTCCGATGTGAAAGATGTGGCCGGAGAGGGCATCAGGATCTCCGAGGAGTTCTACTATGAGCTGGACAGGGAGGTTCACGAGATGATCGAGAGCGCGGCACGAAGGGCGAAGAAGAACGGCAGAAGGACCCTGAAGCCTTACGACTTGTGAGAGCAAGTGCCCCGGTAAGCACATGGCAGAGAACCAAAGAACAGCGCAGAAGTCGCGTGGCAGATATGGAGGCCGGGACCGCGCAGCATCTGTCTGGCGTGAGAAGGAATTTCTGGATGGCGGAACCGCAGATGCAGGGGTCATCATTCTCAGGACGCCTGGATGCAGCCATTTCCATGCTGGCGGATGCTCGATGTGCGGCTACAATATCGATTCCGACACTAACGTGACACCGCAGGACATCGTGAAACAATTCGATCACGCGCTCGAGCAACTCGGCGAGATTGGCTTTCTGAAGATCTACACTTCGGGATCGTTCTTGGATGAGTGCGAGATCTCAGGACCGACTGCTGATCACATTCTGAAGGAATGCGCAAATGCCAGTGTCAGACTCCTCTTCGAATCCCGACCCGAGTACGTCACAGCCGAAAGACTGGATCATGTGCTCGGCATCCACGACAACCTGGAGATCGCCATCGGACTGGAGAGCTCGAACGACAATGTGCTCAGGTACTCGATCAACAAAGGTCTCGCGGTCGAGGACTACGAGAGAGCGGCCAGGATTCTGAGTGAAAAGGGCATCGATCTGAGGACCTACGTGCTCCTGAAGCCACCTTACCTTACCGAGGCCGAGGCGGTTGCCGATGCCAAGTCCACAATTGAGTTCGCATCGCGCTCGAGCAAGACGATCTCGTTGAACCCTGTGAACGTCCAGAAGGGGACTCTCGTCGAGAAGCTCTGGAGGAACTGGGCGTACAGGCCTCCGTGGCTCTGGAGCGTTCTGCAGGTACTTCGCGAATCGGACGCCAAGGGAAGGAATCTGATCTGCGATCCCACCGGCGGAGGGAAGGAGAGAGGCGCACACAACTGCGGAAAATGCGATGAGATCATCTTGGATTCCATCAGGTCGTACTCATTGTCGCAGGACAAGTCGAAGCTCGGCTCTCCTGAATGCGACTGCAGGGATATCTGGGAGAGCATCATCGACATCGAGGGATACGTGATGGGCGGGACCTGCGACCTCCAAAGGTTTTTCAGGAGGCAGCGAGCTTAATCCTCCGAAGGTGGGCCTGTGCAAGAGCATGAGATCCGCAAGGGGTTCCAAGACAACCTGCAACCCGAGAAGTTGAGGTCGCTCATGGAGGAGATCTTCGGCAACGCGCAAGAGAAGAACGGCAAGCTCGTTTCGTCATTCGGCGCGCTCAAGGAATTTGCTGCCTGGCCGTCGAAGAAGGCTCTTGCCATCGAGACGACGATGGACCCTTCTGTCGCAGACGACGTGGCGCGGAACACCATCAAGGCGTACAACACTTTTCTCGAGAAGGCCACGGGATACACCGCCAAGGAGAGAAGCAAGCGCGCGCAGAAGAAGGCCAAAGAAGGAAAGCTCTGAACCTCGGCCGAACGGCCACGTTTATATATCAGCAGCCCATTCAGCGGCTTGCGATACCTGAGGCGGTATCGGCCAGACGCCGTCTGGGCAATGCTCTGAGCACCCCAACACTAGCGCCGAAACAGGTTTTCAGGCGCTTACGAGGCGTCACGGCCGAGAAGCAGTGCCAATGGGACGCTGTGCTCGAACACTCGAGGACTCACAGCCAGGTCTATCGATTCGAGACGAGGGATAGCTATGCCAACCACAAGACGTCCAAGAAAGGGCTCGATGGGCTACTCGCCAAGGAAGAGAGCCAGCAGCATAACCGCCAGAATCTCCACGTGGCCCGAAGGAGGCGACGGGGCGAAGCTCCAGGGCTTTGCTGGATACAAGGCAGGGATGACCCATGTGTTCATAGTGGACTACCGACCGAGGAGCACCACAGCGGGACAGGAAATCCAGGTGCCTGTGACGGTGCTGGAAGTCCCGCCTATGAAAGTCTGCGCGATCCGATTCTACCAGGATACCGCCTACGGGAGAAAGGCGATCGGAGAGGTTTGGTCTAAGAACATCGACAAGGAGCTCGCTAGAAGGCTCCCGATCCCGAAGGGCTACGACGAGAAGGCAGGCTGGACCGAAGTGGAGAAGCTTGAGTACGACGACATCCGCGCTCTGGTTTACACCCAGCCAATCCTCGTCAGCGGTCTGCCCAAGAAGAAGCCTGAGCTCATGGAGATCAGGGTCGGCGGCGGCAAGATGGAGGACCGACTGAATTACGCGAAAAGCGTCCTGGGCAAGCCCGTCACGATAAGAAACTTCACCAAAGAAGGCGAGATGATCGATGTGGCATCCATCACCAAAGGCAGGGGGTGGCAGGGCGTCACTAAGAGATGGGGCACGAAGCTGCTGATGCACAAGAACAGCAAGCACAGGAGGCTCATAGGCACGCTCGGCACCAAGAGGCCGAACTATGTAAGGCACACAGTTCCACAAGGTGGCCAGAGAGGATTCCACCAGAGGACCGAGCTCAACAAGCGCGTTCTGAAGATCGGCGACAAGGGCGATGAGATAACCCCGAAGGGAGGTTTCCTCCACTACGGGAATGTGAGGAACAGCTACCTGATACTTCACGGGACAGTGCCCGGGCCTTCGAAGAGGATTGTTCGCCTGAGGGAGCCCGTTCGGACGACCGGGATAGAGCTCACCGAACCGCCCCAATTGACTTTCATATCTATTGAATCAAAACAGGGAGTGTGAGTTCATGGCCGAGAAGAAAGTCAAGAAGATAAAGGCAGAAGAGGAAGTGACGAAGACCGCTCCCGGGAAGCTCAATGTGTACGATCTCGAGGGCAAGGTCACTGGAGAAACCACGCTTCCTGAAATCTTCAAGGTAGAGTACAGGCCCGACATCATAAGAAGGGCAGTGACCGCGATAGAGGCCAACGCCAGGCAACCCTACGCCCCCTCGCCGACCGCAGGCATGCGCCACTCGGTGCAGACCTGGGGCAAGGGCAGGGGAGTGGCAAGGGTCCAGAGACTGATGGGCAGCTCCACGGCCGCTCAGTCGCCGAACAACGTCGGGGGCAGGCGGGCGCACCCGCCGAAAGTCGAGAAAGACCTAGGCAAGAAGATCAACAAGAAAGAGCTCCTGCTGGGGAAGCTCGCCGCGCTCCGCGCGACGAGCGAGGCCGATCTCGTCAAGGCCAGGGGTCACAGGTTCGACGAGAAGCTTACGGTACCGATCATAGTCAAGGACGACTTCGAGGACATCAAGAGCACGCAGGAGGCGGTGAAGGCGCTGGCGTCCATAGGCGTATATGACGATGTCCAGAGGGCGATCGACGGCAAGAACATCAGGGCTGGAAGAGGCAAGATGAGGGGCAGGAGATACCGGACCCCGAAGAGCCTGCTCGTAGTCGTCTCCAAGGAGTGCAAGGGAGGGCGGAGTGTCAGAAACATCCCGGGCATCGATGTGGCGACCCCTAACGCGCTTAACGCCTCAGTGCTCGCTCCCGGAGGGGCGCCGGGGAGGCTCATGCTCGTCTCGGAAAGCGCGCTCCAGACCATAGGAGGTTGGAGGAGATGAGGCGCACGATTATTCTGCATCCGTATGTGACAGAGAAGACGATGAACGCCATGTCCGGAACACCCTCGCAGGACCTCAAAGACGGGAACAGGCTGGAGTTCGTGGTCCGCAAGGAGGCCACCAAGCCAGACATAAAGAAGGCGTTCGAGGAGAGGTTCGAGGCCAAGGTCGAGAAAGTCAACGTCAAGCTCATGAGGGACGGCAAGCACGCGATCATCAAGCTGAAGAAGGGCTACTCGGCCGAGGACATCGGCATGAGGATCGGCATATTCTGAGGTGGTACTGACATGGGAAAGAGATTGATAACTCAGAGGCGGGGACGAGGCTTTGGCAGATACAGGTCCCCGAGACATCTCAGGTTCACTGACGCAACCCACCCGCGGCTGAGGGAGGCCAACGGGATGGTGCTCGACATCGTCCACGAGCCTGGAAGGATAGCCCCGATAGCAAAGATCCAGTACGGGCAGAGCGAGCATTTCATGATCGCCCCCGACGGACTCATGGTGGGCCAGGAAGTGACCTTCGGAGCCCGCGGGGCCGTCGAGGCTGGTAACACGATGCCCGTTGGGAACCTGCCGGAGGGCACGATCGTCTACAACGTTGAGTCCCAACCGGGGGACGGCGGGAAGTTCGCGAGGACCGCTGGCACGGCGGCAACTGTCGTCTCGCACGGCGCAAGGACGGTCCTGCTCATGCCATCTGGTAAGTTCAAGGATGTCGACCACAAGTGCTTGGCGACCGTAGGCCTTGTGGCTGGCGGCGGACACAAGGATAAACCGTTCGCGAAGTCGGGCAAGAAATTCTGGGCATACAGCGCGAAGGCCAAGGCGTACTTCAAGGTCAGGGGGATTGCGATGAACGCGGTCAACCACCCGCACGGCGGCGGCGGTCACCCGCATGTTGGTACACAGTCCAGCGTAGGCAGGAATACCCCGCCCGGAAGAAAGGTCGGTAGACTGGCTCCACAGAGGAAGAAGAAGGTGTGATGAATGGCCGATGAAAAGAAGGGAGAGGGAGCCCAGAAGCCAGCGGCGAAGACACCGGCCGACAAGGCCGGAGCGAAGCCCGCGGCGCCGGGAGCCAAGCCGGCACTGGCAACGGCACCAGCAGCCGCACCTGCGACAGGACCCGCACCTCCGCCCGAGAAGAAGATCAAGCCCTCTGCGAGACACCAGGGATCTGCGAAGGCTGCAAGAAGGAAGATGAGAAAGAAGAAGAGCCAGATCCAGGCGAGAAGGAAGAAGGAGTTCACATACCGAGGCCACACGATGGAGGAGCTCCTGAAGCTTCCGTTCGCGGATATTATCGAGCTCCTGCCGGCAAGAGCGCGCCGGACCTACATCAGAGGTCTAAACCCCGAGCAGGAGGCGTTCGTGAGAAGGCTGAGGAGCTCCGAGGGACCGGTCAGAACACACAGGCGGGAGATACCGATCCTGCCGGAGTTCGTCGGGAAGACCGTTCAAGTCCATAACGGCAAGGAGTTCTCGCCGATCAGCATTAAGCCCGAGATGATCGGACACGCGCTTGGCGAGTTCGCGATGACACGGAAGTCCGTGAGGCACTCCGGCCTCGGTGTCGGTGCGACCAGGTCGTCCAAGTTCATGCCGCTGAAGTGAGGGAGGCCGAGAAGCATGGGATACACACAGGAGACGGACCCGGAGACGACCTCGAGGGCCATCGGCAAGGAGTTCAGCGTTTCGCCGAAACACTGCAGAGAGGTCTGCAAGATGCTCAAGGGCATGAAGGTCGAGGACGCGAAGAAGTACCTGAAGGGCGTCATCGAGCTCGAGATCGCCGTGCCCTACACGAGGTTCAAGATGTTCCTGAACCCGAAGCCCAAGATTGGACCGGGCAGGTACCCGAAGAAGGCCGCGAAGGCCATCCTGAGGGTGCTGGAGAGCGCGCAGTCCAACGCGGAGTACAAGGGCCTCGAAGCGGACAACATGAGGATCAAGGTCGTGGCCGCTCACAGGGGCAGGATCGAGAAATCATACATGCCGAGGGCACAGGGGAGAAGCACACCCTGGAACGAGCAGACGACCAACATCGAGATTGTGCTGGAGGAGATCAAGGCGTCCTAGGACGGCCTGACGGAGGTATCACAATGGCAAGCGAGAGAAAGTTCGTCACTGAGAACATCCGGAGGGTCCTGCTGAAGGAGTACCTCATGAGCAGGGTCGGCAGGGCCGGGTTCGGAGGGCTGGACGTCCAGAGGACACCCATGGGCACGAGGGTCACACTCATAACCGAGAGGCCGGGTCTGGTCATAGGCAGAAGGGGAGAGGCGATTAAGAGCCTCACCCGGGCCATCGAGGAGGATTTCAACTTCAACAACCCGCAGATCGAGGTTCAGGAGGTGGACAACCCGAACCTGAACGCCCAGATCATGGCGGAGAAGCTGGCGAACGCGCTCGAGCGAGGCTGGCACTTCAGGAGGGCAGGCCACTCGACCGTCCGGAGGATAATGGACAATGGTGCAAGGGGCTGCCAGGTCATCATTGCCGGCAAGCTCACAGGCCAGAGGCACAGGACTGAGAAGTTCAAAGAGGGCCACATAAAGTACTGCGGCCAGGCGAAGCTGAACTTCATGACACAGGGCTTTGCCGCTGCGAAGCTGAAGCCGGGAATAATAGGCGTAACAGTGCAGATCATGGATCCGAAGGCGAGGCTGCCCGATGAGATAGACATCATCCCACCGCCCGCAGAGCCGGCACCGAAGCCAGAGGCGCCGGTTGCCGCACCAGGAGAGGTGAAAGCGGAGGAGCAGAAGGCGGCGAAGGCAGTGGAAGATCTCAAGAAAGCCGCGGTTGCGGAGGCGCCTGCGAAACCCAAGAAGACCAGGGCGAAGAAGAAAGAGGACGAGGCTGCACGACCAGCAGGACCGCAGGGAGTGACCGCATCAGGCGAGGAGAAGAAGCCGATTAGAAAGCGGAAGAAGAAGGAAGACACCGCAGCTCCCGCCCAGGGAGCGATCACGCCCGCCCCGATTCAGGCAATCACAGCGCCCGAGCCGACACCTTTGGCCGAGGTTCCTGAGAAGAAGGAGCCCGAGAAGAAGGCGGAAGGCGCTGAAGAGAAAAAGGAGACGTGAACCGATGGCGCTGCTGAGGGCGAAGGAGATCAGGGCTATGCGGCCCGAGGACATCAGGGCGAAGTTCAAGGAGCTCAGCGACGAGCTCATGCACGAGAGGGGCGTTGCTGCGATGGGCGGTGCGCCTGCCAGCCCGGGGAAGATCAGGGCTCTCCGGACGGAGATCGCCAGAATTCACACTATCACGCGCGAGCTCGAAGTGGCCGCTGCCGTGAAGGCAGGCGCCAAGAAGCCCGCGAAGGAACAGAACGAGAAGAAGGAAGACGAGAAAGAGGAACCGAAACCCAAGGTGAAGAAGGAGAAGGCTGAGAAGCCGAAGAAGGAGGAGAAGAAGTAATGGCGGGAATTTGCTCGGTTTGTGGACTACCAGAAGAGCTGTGCATGTGTGAGCAGATAGCGAAGGAACAGCAGAAGATAAGGATACTCACTGACACCAGACGATACGGAAAGATCATGACCGTCGTCGAAGGGATCGACGCCACGGACATAGATCTCGACGACCTCGCAAAGAAACTCAAGACCAGATGCGCCGCCGGCGGCACTGCCAAGGAGGGCAGGATAGAGCTGCAGGGCGACCACAAGAGGAAGGTCAAAGAGGTGCTCGAGGAGCTGGGGTTCTCAGTGGAGTGAAGGTAGCCGAGCATGAGTTTAGGAGATTTCCGGAGACGGGAGCTGATCGGACTTGAGGTGGAGGTTCTCGAGTCGACCTGCGACCAGTACCTTGGGATCAAGGGGAAGGTCGTGGACGAGACGAGGAACACTCTGACGATCGAGCAGGACGGAAGGGAGAAGATGATCCCCAAGGACTGCTGCAAGTTCAGGTTCGTGGAAGGCTCCACGACGCACATCGTCTCCGGCAAGGAAATCAAGTTCAGACCTGAGGACAGGATCAAGAAAGTGCGGTAAGGTGAGATGCGATGGCGGAGAAGATCAAGAAGACGGCGAAGCCCGGCGTGAGGGACATAGGGCTCGATGTGGAGCCGCCCAAGGGCGCGTGCAAGGACAACCACTGTCCCTTCCATGGACAGCTGTCAGTCAGAGGCACGACCCTGAGCGGCACTGTCGTGTCGGCGAAGATGCAGGGCACGATCGTCGTGCAGAGGGAGTACATGAGGTACATACCCAAGTTCGAAAGATACGAGAAGAGGACCAGCAAGTACCTCGCTCACGCTC